>NZ_CALRYJ010000006.1:0-236845 GCF_943372375.1 Fluviicola taffensis DSM 16823
CGCCGCTAAGTTTCAATCCATTTATAATAAACATCTGTGTTCTTCCGTGTACCTCTGTGGGAAAAGAAACGCTGAGATAGCAGCGATAAAGATACTTCTATCGGTAATTCCTTATCTTTGAGGGCTAAGTTTTACGGAAAGAGAATGAAAACGAGAATGATGAATTAAATCCTCATTCTGATTCTGTTTCTCATTCTTGTTCCACAAAAGTCAGGTTCAATCCTTCGCATTCTTCGCATCTTAGCGGTAAAAAAAGAAAATGGGTTTAATGAACCGCAAAGACGCCGCAAAGTTTCAATCCATTTATAATAAACATCTGTGTTCTTCCGTGTACCTCTGTGGGAAAAGAAACGCTGAGATAGCAGCGATAAAGATACTTCTATCGGTAATTCCTTATCTTTGAAGGCTAGAATCCTTTTTAATGCAGGTACAATTCCAATTTTCTCCCGAAGAAGCCAAAGATGATTCGTTCATCCGTTCGGCAATTTCCAATGAACTGAAACTTCCGATAGATTCATTTGCATATAAATGGCACAAACGTTCCATCGATGCCCGTAAACGGGAAATCAAAATCAATGCAAGTTTTGAAGTGTTTCCGGATGGAATTTTACCCTCTTTTGAAGCTGAATTCAATCCGCAAAAAGTAGGACCTGATTCGAAGGTGGTTCACATTGTTGGTGCAGGCCCTGCTGGACTTTACGCCGGTTTGAGAGCATTGGAATTGGGATTGAAACCGATTGTCTTTGAAAGAGGAAAGGATGTTCGCTCCCGTAGACGCGACCTGGCTCAGCTGAACAAGGAGCATGTCGTGAATCCCGAATCCAATTACTGTTTTGGTGAAGGTGGTGCAGGAACCTATTCGGACGGGAAATTGTATACACGTTCCAAAAAACGTGGAGATGTGATGAAAGCATTGAAATGGTTTGTTCATTTCGGGGCACACGAAGACATTATCGTAGATGCACATCCTCATATCGGAACCAATAAGTTGCCACAAATTATCGTTGCCATGCGTGATTGTATCCGTGAATTTGGCGGAGAAGTGCTTTTTGAGACTAAACTCACCGATATGCAAATCACCAATGGTGAAGTGGAGGCAATAGAGATCAACGGTCAGGAAAAAATTCCATGTAAAGCATTGGTTTTGGCAACCGGACATTCTGCACGCGACATTTTTCATTTGTTGCACGACAAAAAAGTCGCCATTCAGGCAAAAGCATTTGCATTGGGAGTTCGGGTGGAACATACACAAGCCATTATTGACGAAATTCAATACCATGGCAGACACAATGACGAATATCTTCCACCGGCATCTTATGCTTTAGTAACTCAGGTTGCCGACAAAGGAGTGTATTCCTTTTGCATGTGTCCGGGAGGAATCATTGCCCCATGCGCAACCGAAAACGGGGAAGTGGTTACCAACGGTTGGTCGCCATCCAAACGAAACAATCCAACCTCGAATTCCGGAATAGTGGTGAGCGTGGAACCTACGGAATTGCCTAATTATTCTCCGGATAATCCATTGGTTAGTTTGGAATTCCAGCAGCAAGTGGAGCAAACCTGTTGGAAAGCGGCAGGAAGTACACAAGCAGTTCCGGCTCAGCGACTGAAAGATTTTGTGGAGGGAAAGAAATCGAAAGACTTTCCGAGAACTTCCTACCAACCAGGAATCGTTTCAGTGGATCTGAATACCGTTTTACCCGATTTTATAGCAAAAAGGCTGCGACAAGCTTTTGTCGATTTCGATCGCAAAATGCGTGGATTTTTGACAAACGACGCGGTTCTTCACGCTCCGGAATCCCGCACATCAAGTCCGGTTTCAGTACCGAGAGACAATGAAACCTGCATGAGTATCAATACGAAAGGATTGTTTCCTTGTGGGGAAGGTGCAGGTTACGCCGGTGGGATCATTTCCGCAGCAATTGATGGAATGAAATGTGTGGATGCTGTCAAATCGTATTACGATTTGAATTACGAATTACGAATGCCAAATTCCTAATTTTTGGATTTCACAAAGTTATCAGTTCTATTTTTTCACACTAATAATATCAGAAAAGCTTAATTGGTTGATAACTGAGTAGACCGAAATTGAAAAAAAAATCATCTTTTAGTTCTTGTCTTCAATTCGTAATTCGGAATTATTTCTTCAGTTCCTCATACCTCTTCAAATCCTTTTTAGCAAGCTCGGGTTCGCCCATTTCCTCGTAGTACAAAGACCTTGTCCAATAGGATGCCGGATCTGATGGATTTAATTCAATTGATTTATTCAGGTCTTTAATAGCTCCGGGATAATCTTTCATCTGTAATTTGGAAGAACCTCTGTTTGCGTAACTGTAAAAGTCATTTGGGTCTAACTCGATAGCTCGTGTGAAATCGTCAATCGCACCAGCTAAATCATTCACGACCATTTTAACGTTTCCTCTCTTGGAATATGCGTTGGCATAGTCTGGTTTTATTTCCAGTGCTTTGTTGATATTCTTGAGCGCAAGAATGTTGTCTTTCAAAAGGAAATAAGCAAACCCAATATTATTGTAAGCTTCATTGGAATTCGGATATTTTTCCAGGATGATATTGTAATCGAGAATAGCTCCTTTGTAGTCACCCAACTGGATTTTACAATGCCCCATGACCAAATGATACTCCATAAAATCCGATTTCATAGAAGCCAATTTATTCAAATCATCCAATGCGATTTGATAGTTGCCCATTTCGTGATTGCAGAGTGCTCTTCCATAATAGGGATCAATCAGGTCGCTTTTGAGGGCAATACATTTGGTAAAAGCTTCGATTGCCTTTGGATAATCATTCATATCCATATAAAGTGTCCCCAATGTGTTGACTGCCAAGTGATCCGAAGGATTCAATTCGATTACCTTGTTGATATCTGCCAACGCCTCCGGATACATGTGGAGCAGGTTGTAGTAATAATAGCGCTCCAGGTAAGCACCTACGTTGGACGGGTTCATTTTAATCCGAAACGTTTGGGTTTTCACACTCGTGCGATAACTGGGATATAAAGTGGTATCAATGTCTCCTTGACCAAATAAGGACATTTGGGTCAAAAGAATAAAGGTGATTGTCAGGTATTTTATCATTTGGTGTGTATTAATGTTCTATTTTCTCAATGGCTTCAGCGAACTTCAAATCTTCTTCCATTAGTTTTGTTTCACCAAGTTCTTTGTAAATAGTTGCACGCGTTCGAAGTAATTCAGGGGTGGGGAGTACCAATTGAAGCAATAAGTTGATATCTCCGAGCGCTTCGTTGTAGCGCTTTGCTGCGATATAAACCAAGGTCCGGTTGTTCAAAGAAGTTGTTAGGAACGGATTGTAGGAAAGTGCTTTAGTCAGATCTTCCAGCGCACCTGTTCCGTCAGCATTGGAAATTTTAACCTGCGCGCGCTTTTCATACGCTTCCGGGTAATGAGGATCAATTTGGATTGCTTTATTAATTGCTTGAAGGGCTTTCTGGTTATCTCCCAATCGGAAATAACAGTAGCCTATATTATTCCAGGCTTCCTTATAGAGAGAATCTTTTGACAGGATGGTCTTAAAATAACTGATTGCTTTCTCAAAATTATCGAGTTTGGTCTCGCAATAACCCAAATAAAGAAGCTGCGAATAATCGTTCGGATTGTGTTTCAATAAGGTAAGTAAATCCGCTTTACAGGCTTCGTAATTACCCGTTTTGTAATACAAAGTAGATCGGTCGTTGATTGCTTCGTAGAAATCAGGTTTGAGTTCGATAGCTTTTGTAATATCCACAATTGCCTGAGGTAAATCTCCTTTGTCGAAATTTACTTTTGCCCGCGATTTATACACCGTCGCTTCATTCGGTTTCAGGGATAAATACTTATCAATATCCCGAAGTGCTCCATCGTGATCCCTAAGTAAATTCAAGTAGTAACCTCTTTGGATATAGGCTTCGGCATTGTTGCTGTCGACCTTGATGCGGTTGTTTGCAATCCGAACCGATAAACGATAGGAAGCATACTTACTGGTATCTATGGATTGCTCAAACTGTGAAAACAGGGTGAAAGAAACACAAATAAAAAGGAGGGCGCTTATTAATTTCATGATTATCGAATGATTTCTGCCAGAAGAATAGCGGTTGCTGTTGCCACATTGAGTGATTCCGCCTCTCCAAAACGCGGGATGGTCACCGGAAAATCGATCAGCGCTTCAATTTCAGGACGTACACCTTTTCCTTCGTTGCCCATGATCAGGATCGCATCTTTCGGATAGGCTGTTTCCTTGTAGTTTTTTCCATTTAACATCGCGCCGTATTTTTGCTGCGGTGTATTGGTCAAATAGCTTGCCAAATCAGTATAGTGTACCGGAATCCGATAAATTGCACCCATGGAAGACTGAATGACCTTGGAGTTGTAGCAATCAACCGTATCCTTTGAACAAACAAGCTGTTTCACACCAAACCAATCAGCTAAACGAAGAATCGTCCCCATGTTTCCGGGATCCTGAATTCCGTCCAAAACGATGGTGAATTGATTCATTACCAGAGATGAATTCGAACGTCTGAAAACGGCAATGCATTTGTTTGGAGTCCTCAATTCGGAAATTTGCTCTAATTCTTTAGTTGTTACTGTTAAAGTTTTAAAAAGAAATTGAGGTGGGATCTGGGACAGGAATGAATCGATTGAAACCAATAGTTCCAAATGTGAAGCGAATGCAGAAAGTCCCTCAAGTACTGATTTTTCGCCTTCTACGACGAATACCATTTCCTGATCCCTGTTTTTTTTCAACTGCAGGGATCGGATCCATTTTTGTTTAGCTTTAGAAAGAGCCTCCACTTTTTTTTGTCAAACATACCAAATTCGCCTCGTTTAAAATGAATTTTTGTTTTCGTTTCTTATTTTTGTCTTTATGTTGAGGCCATTTGAGCAATTTAAACTAAAACACTTATTCGTATTTCTTACGATTGCCTTCGCAGTTCAAGGTTGTTTATCGACAAAACTCGTTCCGGAGAATAAACATTTGCTCAAAAAGAATAAAATCAAGGTCGAAGGGGATAAAATCAGTAAATCAGAAGTGGAAGATGTCCTCAAGCAGAAACCGAATTTGAAGGTAATCGGAATTCCACTTCGCTTGAAATTTTACAATTCCATTGACAGTGCAAAAACGGAACATGGAAGAATCCGGAAGTTGAATCGCCTCAAAGCTAAAAATGTAAAGAAGTTCAAACGTGAAATTCGGATCAATGAAAGACGAAGACAACGAGCAATCCGCAAAGGAGATACCGATTACATTTACAGACAGATCAAACTCAGGGATACTCTGGATCCGAATTCTACTTTAAGACAGCTGATCAAATATAAGTTTGGGGAGGCGCCTGTAATAGCTGATACGAGTGCCATGAGCCGATCACTTTTTCAGGTTCAGGCCTACATGCACTCAAAAGGATATTTCCATTCTGAAGTAACGAGCCGCTTTGATACCATTCATCGTCTGTTAAACAAGTACAAGACGAAGAAAAAAGTCATTGCGAATTACGAGATCAAGACAGGGATTCGATATTACATTGATACGATTAAATTGATTTGTAAAAATTCGACCATAGAAAATGAGTTTAAACGATTTATCCAGAAAATTCCCGATAAAAACGGCTTAAACCCTGTTTTCAAAGCGAGTCTCATCGATCGAAAAGTCGTCAATCTCCCTTTTGATGCAGACCAGTTCAATTCTTATCGGGGAGAATTAGCAAGGAACATGCGGGATCGGACCTATTATGGTTTTGTGGAATCGAATATCAGTTATAAGGCAGATACTTCACGTGTCACGAATTCTCCGGATAAGGAATTGAAAATGACATTGACTGTGGTGATAGGTGAGCGTTTAATTCAAGATAAGGAGACGAATTCAACCAGGTACATCCCACATGTATCCACCAAAATTGACAGTGTGTTTTTCCATTTTGCAGATACCAGCCTTTTCAAGGGCAACTTTAAACAGACTGTTGCTGAAAAAGGGTTGGAGTTAAGGGAGAATGGATTTATTGTCACATTGGATCATTTGCTTTACAAGAAAGTCAAAAAGAAGGTGGAAGATCCGGCAACCAAAGATTTAGGATTGCCCAAAAGTAAACGGGTTTACCTTAAAAGCGCAACACGTCATACCGTTTTTGGTAAAGCGAAGGACAGTATTTATTATGATCCCAACAGGATCGCAACTTTTCACTACAATACCAAACCATTTGTAAGTCCGACATTGATTGAGGCTCAGAATTATTTGGAAAATGCCAATTACTATAAGGAATATTACCTGGAACGCTCATTTACCCGATTGGTTCAATTGGGCTTGTTCTCAGTCATTAAGCCTGAAATTTTAGAAACCTCTCCCGGAAGTGGAATAGTTCGGGTTCATTATTACCTCGTTCCGGCAACGAAACAAAGTTTCAGTTTCGAGCCAAGGGCAAAGAACTCGAATGGATTTCTCGGGTTGAGTGCATCCCTGAATTATACGAACAAGAACATTTTTAGAACCGGAACCAACTTCATTTTCTCCATTTCAGGTGGTTTTGAATCCAATCCAAGTGTATTCTCAACAGATGAAACAGGGAATAAAATTAAAACGCAGGGACGAAGCTTCAACACCTTTGAATTCGGTCCTTCCGCAAAATTGGATATTCCCGGATTGTTTCCTTTTGGAGTAACCATTTTAGGGAAGAGACAGAGACCTCGCACAGAACTTTCTGCAGCATACAACCATCAGGCACGACCGGATTTCAACAGAAGTGTTTTACAGTTTAACTACATCTATAAATTTTTGGTGGGTGATGGTAAAACACAAACGGTTTCTTTTGGTCTTCCCGGGGCATCGGTAATCAAATATGTTTCACTGGATCCCCAGCCTGAATTTGAAGCTAAGATTAATCTGTTAAACGATTTATTCCTGAAGAATGCCTACCGCGACCAGTTTATTTGGGAGGATTTCAAAGTGACCTTTGAGTTTGACAATGCGCAGAAGACCATCAAGCGCTTTCAGAAATTGCGATTCACTTATGCAGGAAGTTTTTCAATTGCCGGAAATGTGTTGAATGCAATCACCTCGGTTAACCCGAAGTATGACACTTTAGGACATAAATTGTTCCTAGGTGTCCCTTATTCGCAATTTTCAGTGTTGGATAACAAAGTGGTAGCCTATTTTAATACAGGTAAGCATAGCATGATTGCTTTTAGAACCATGGCAGGAATCGGTTTCCCTATGAAGAACTCACCAACTTCACTACCTTATGATTACTCCTTTTTTGCAGGAGGATCCAATGATAATAGAGGTTGGGCTGCACGAAATTTAGGTCCTGGAGCTTATCAGACACTTTTGGACACGAATTCGGTTGCAACTCAAATCGGAGACATCCGCTTCAACGTTTCATTGGAATACCGCTTTGGTGGAGGAGGGATTTTAAATCATGCATTCTTTTTGGATGCAGGGAATATTTGGACGAGAAAAGACGATAGCAATCGACCGGGTGGGCAAATTTCCGCGCACTTCCTGAAAGAGTTGGCTGTTACTGTCGGATACGGACTTCGTTTTGATTTCAATTATTTTGTGCTGCGTTTTGATTTGGGTGTGCCGATCCACAATCCGGGTCTTCCGGAAGGAGAACGATGGATTTATACCAAAAAACCAAAGTTCTACTCGCAGGCAGAAGCGATTTACGGTTCGGATTACAAAAATGATCTCCCCAAATTCCTTTATCCGATGCGCATCAACTTCGGGATAGGTTTCCCATTCTAATGGAGGCTTGTGAATTTTCTTATCTCGAACTTATGTTATTCACCGCATTTCATTACTTTTACACCCCAAATAATGACTAAAATGGCTTATTCAATTAAACCCGGAGTTGCCTCTGGAGATGAGGTTCAGGAAATTTTCCGCTTTGCAAAAGAAAACCGATTTGCACTACCAGCTGTGAATGTAACAAGTACCTCCACAGTGAATGCTGTTATGGAAACAGCGGCGAAGTTGAATTCTCCCGTAATCATTCAATTTTCAAATGGCGGAGCTCATTTCTTTGCGGGAAAGGCATTGTCGAATAAAGATGAGAAGGCTGCTATTTTAGGAGGTATTTCCGGAGCAAAACATGTTCACGCACTGGCAGAGGCGTATGGAGCGACTGTGATCTTACATACAGACCATTGTGCAAAGAATCTGTTGCCCTGGATGGATGGATTATTGACTGCAGGAGAACAATTCTATAAAGAAACAGGTAAACCTTTGTATTCTTCCCACATGTTGGACTTATCAGAAGAACCGATTGAAGAGAATATTGAGATCTGCAAGGAATATTTGACCCGTATGAGCAAGATGGGAATGACCTTGGAGATTGAATTGGGAATTACAGGTGGAGAAGAAGACGGAGTGGACAATAGCGATGTGGATTCATCTAAATTGTACACACAACCTGAAGAAGTTGCTTATGCTTACGAAGAACTGATGAAAATCAGTCCTCGTTTCACCATTGCAGCTGCATTCGGAAATGTGCACGGTGTTTACAAACCTGGAAATGTGAAGTTGACTCCGAAAATCTTGTTGAACTCCCAGAACTTTGTTCAGCAAAAATTCAACACAGGTCACAATCCGGTTGATTTTGTATTTCATGGTGGTTCAGGTTCGACAGTGGAAGAAATTCGTGAAGCAATCGGTTATGGAGTGATCAAAATGAATATTGATACAGATCTTCAGTTTGCATTTACAGAAGGAGTTCGTGACTACATTTCTTCGAAAATTGATTATTTGAAAACCCAAATTGGGAATCCGGAAGGGGAAGACGTTCCGAATAAGAAGTATTACGACCCTAGAAAATGGTTGCGTGAAGGTGAATTGACTTTTGTGAAACGCCTGGAGCAATCCTTTTCTGATTTGAATAATATAGGTACATTGAATAAATAAGAGATTGATATGAGTTGGTTTAAACGTTCCAAAGAAGGTATCACTACCTCAACGAAAGATAAGAAAGAAACTCCGGAAGGTCTTTGGAGTAAGTGTTCCAGATGTAAAACTGTTTTCACAGCACAGGATTTGGAGCGAAATTCATGGGTTTGTGACCGTTGTTCAAACCATGAGCGAATTGGTTCGGAACAGTATTTCCACATTCTTTTTGATGGAGGGAAATATACCGAGATCAATGAGAAAGTGACCTCCGGTGACCCATTGGAATTTGCGGATACGAAGAAATATACAGACCGTATCAAAGCGACCCAAAAAGCAACAGGATTGAAGGATGCAATTCGCACGGCTTATGGAGATTTGAACGGACAACCGTTCGTTGTTGCTGCAATGGACTTTTCATTCATTGGTGGATCCATGGGGTCTGTGATGGGTGAGAAAATTGCACGTGCTATTGACAAGGCAATTGAAATGAAAGCTCCGTTTATGATCATCTCCAAATCAGGAGGTGCCCGAATGATGGAAGCAGGATTCTCCCTAATGCAAATGGCGAAGGTTTCAGGTAAACTAGGACAATTGTCCAAACATAAATTACCCTACATTTCCTATCTGACAGATCCGACAACAGGAGGGGTGACAGCTTCGTTTGCGATGTTGGGGGATATCAATATTGCTGAACCGGAAGCATTGATCGCATTTGCAGGACCTCGTGTGGTAAAAGAAACCATCGGTCGTGATCTTCCGGATGGATTCCAAACTTCGGAATTCGTTTTGGAACATGGTTTTCTGGATTACATTGTCGACAGAACCGAATTGAAAACGAAATTAGGACACTCCTTGAAACTTTTTAGATCATAATACGTTATAAATCCCTTAGGCTTAACCTAAGGGATTTTTTTTGATATGAAGATACTGACAGAAACTGATTTTTTAATTTCGAATTGGAGTGGTGGAACAACTGCTCAATTGTTTATTTTTCCGGAAGGAACAACTTTGGAGGAACGAAATTTTGATTGGAGAATCAGTTCAGCTTCGGTGGAAGTGGAAGAATCTGAATTCACTTCTTTTGATGGATATGAGCGTATCCTCATTCCCTTGAGTGGGAAATTGGAAATGGAACACCAAACACCCAATGGAGTCATTCAGCAAAATGTGAATGAATTCGAATTGGCCCGTTTTAACGGATCATGGCCGACAAAGGGAAAAGGAAAGCTTACAGACTTCAATTTGATCTTCAAACCGAATTACCATCCGAAGGTTCAGGTTGCCTATTTTTCCGAGGATACCACATTGGATTTGGAAACCATCACTTCCATTTTATTTCTTCAATCCGGATCGTTTGTCTTGAACGATCAAGTGATCCAATCACCTGCATTGATCGTGAATGATACCCACACACATTCTGAAATTACCTGTAAGGCTAATTCGAGAATTATTTCAATTGAAATGAATTTGCTGGGTTAATCAACTTCATTTTTTCAAGAGAAGTTCCATTCTGACTATGAATTAAGAGAAATTTCATCTCCAATTCATTATTCGTTGAAATAGGTTGAATATTCATTTGTTCGGAAAATATTTTCATCAGGTGCTTCGAAATATGGCTGAAAAGTATATATTCGTTCTACTGGAAACTAATACAGAACTAAAGACACTTACCTTGAACAAATTAATTAGCATATTTACTTTTTTACTTTTACTCTCCAACACTGGTTGGTCTGCAAAAGTTAGCGAGGCTGATACGTTGAATAAACTTGACGGTCATGGAAAAAGAACAGGGTATTGGGTTCTTGATGATGAGAATGACGCCACTTCCTTAGAAAGCAAATCAAAAAGAAAAGAGGGTAGATACATCAAAGGACGTAAGTTTGGAGCTTGGATCTGTTATTATCCTGATGGTGAAACTCCTCGTCTGATTGGAGAATATTTAGATAACAGACCCGGTGGAGCTTATTTCCGTTTTGATAAAAAAGGAGAATTACTTCAAGCAAGTACTGTCCCAAGAAAAATTACACAATCTCAAAATTTAGAGGTACATAACGGATTATTTGATTGCCGCATGATGTTTCACAACCGTGAAATGGTGGCTGGTCAGGTTTTCTTTGCAAAACGCGCATTCAGTGTTCCATTCTCCTACCAGTTTTGGGTAGAGGAATCGTTAAATCAGAATCAATCGCAGAATGCACATGTGAATTTTGCTTGGTTATCACAAAATTATCCTCAATTGTATTCCACTTATCTGAGTGTTCGAACACCACGTAAAGTGAATGTTGAAAACCCGGAACTTCAAAATGTGGTGAGTAAAATTGAGAAGATTCAAGATTCAAATCCAAGTCCTCACGTTCGGAATGCCGTTATGAATGCTCCGTTTATTCATACCCCTCGTGTTGCAAAAGGAGCTACTTTCCAACCGAATGGATTCAATAAGTTGTACACCGTATCCGATGAAATCTGGATCGATGGACAATTTAGAAATGGTCAGTTGAAAGAAGGGAAAGTATTCGTCTATGACCGGGATGGTGTGTTACTGAAAGTCCGAATTTTCAAGGATGGACTTTACGTTTCCGACGGAGGATTATAATACTTGCCAATTGCAGATTATTTTTGCTCTTTCACTAGCACTTACATTTATTTCTTTTTCCTATTCGCAGAATAATCATTTATTTGATGGGAAGTATGCGGTATATATTTCATCAGGATACTTGCAAGGCAAACGCATTGTAGCAGGAATTCAAATACATGCAAAAGATTCGACGAACCAGGAAATTCATGTAAAGTTCGACTTGCTTAAAAACTGGATTCTCTCAGATTCAGATGGATTTGATTTATTCTTGGATACCACCAAACAAGAATTTATTGTTGTTGATGAGCGCAAATACGAAGCCATTCATTATCGATCCAAGGATTCTCAGGTAAAGATCAATTTCCAAAAGCCGGAAGCATTTGAAACAAAATTGAGTAATGGAAAGGAATGGACGTATTGGATTAGTTCGTATGCAGTAGTGACTTATTCGAATCGCTTTAAGAAGTACAATCGGATTCTGAAGGTGTATTATGAAAAGTAGCTATGAATTCAAAATTCAAAATTCAAAATGCTTTTGTTATTGAACCAAAAATCAACTAATTCGTAATTCGGCATTCGTAATTCGGAATTAGTTGCTATCTTTGCACCGTAATTCCAAGAGTTGGGATTCTACATAATAATCATTCAAGTAATATTGGCATGTATTTAGATTCAAAAGTTAAAGAAGAAATCTTCGCTAAACACGGAGGTTCAGCAACAAACACAGGTTCAACAGAAGGACAAGTTGCTTTGTTCACATTTCGTATCGCTCACTTAACAGAGCATTTGAAAAAGAACCGTAAAGATTATGGAACACAGAGATCTTTGCAGTTGTTAGTTGGTAAACGTCGTAGTATGTTAGATTACCTTAAGAAAAAGGATATCGAGAAATACCGTGCGTTAATTAAAGAATTAGGTTTACGTCGTTAATTCGAGAATTCAATGGGATGAATCCCATTGGAAAAATATTAAAAGGGGGGCTTGTCGGATTATTCCGGTGTCCCCCTTTTTGTTTAATCCGACCGTAGGGCGGAATGTTGGGGACGCGATGCTTCGCGTCCGTACAAAGATTGAAAGAAGGGATGCGATTAATCGCATCCATACAAAAATGTAAAGTATAAATATGAATATAGGAATCAAAAAGTCCATCGTTACTGGAGGGAAAGAAATTTCCATCGAGACCGGGAAATTGGCGAAACAAGCCGACGGTTCAGTAGTGTTACAAATGGGCAACACGGTGTTATTAGCAACTGTAGTTGCAGCACCAGAGGCAAAAGAAGGAGTAGATTTCCTTCCGTTAACGGTAGATTACCGTGAAAAATACGCAGCAGCTGGACGTTTTCCAGGTGGATTCTTCCGTAGAGAAGCTCGTCCGTCTGAAAGCGAAATCTTGGTAATGCGTTTAGTGGATCGTGCATTACGTCCGTTATTCCCAGACGATTACCATGCTGAAGTACAGTTGATGATTCAATTGTTGGCTTACGATGGTGTAAACAATCCGGACGCATTGTGTGGTTTGGCAGCTTCTGCAGCAATTGCAGTATCTGATATCCCGTTCAACGGACCAATGTCCGAAGTGCGTGTTGGTCGTATCAATGGTGAGTGGGTGCTTAACCCTACAATGGAAGAAATGAAATCGGCAGATATCGACATGATGGTTGCCGGTACCATGAAAGATGTGAACATGATTGAAGGAGAATTCAAAGAAATCTCCGAATTGGAAATGGTTGAAGCGATCAAGATTGCACATGCTGCAATTAAGGAGCAATGTCAATTCCAATTGGATCTTGGAGCATTGATCCCGACAGCTAATCCGAAACGCGTTTACTCTCACGAAACTCATAGCGAGGAAGTGAAAGCGAAAGTGTACGAATTGGCAATGGACAAATGTAAAGAAGTTGCTCGTCAAGGGCTTGCTAATAAAGCGAAACGTACAGAATTGTTCGACGCAATCAAAACCGAAGTGAAAGCTGCTTTCTCGGAAGAAGAATTGGCTGAGGTTAGCGGATTTATTTCTACTTACTTCTCTGAAGTGAAAAAGAAAGCAGTTCGTTGGGTGATGTTGAACGAGCAGAAACGTCTGGATGGTCGTAAATTTGACGAAATCCGTCCGATTTGGGCTGAGGTGGATTATTTGCCGATGGTTCACGGATCAGCAGTATTTACACGTGGGGAAACGCAATCATTGACTACATTGACTCTAGGAGGTAAGATGGACGAGCAATTGATTGACGGAGTTACTTTCCACGGAACAGAGAAATTCTTGTTGCATTACAATTTTCCTCCATTCTCAACAGGTGAAGCGAAACCATTACGTGGTACTTCCCGTCGTGAGATCGGACATGGTAACTTGGCATTGCGCGCATTGAAACCGGTTCTTCCGGAAGATAACGCATACACGATTCGTTTGGTGTCGGATATCTTGGAATCAAACGGTTCGTCTTCCATGGCGACAGTTTGTGCAGGAACATTGGCATTGATGGACGGTGGTGTTCAGATCAAAGCACCGGTTTCCGGTATTGCAATGGGATTGGTTGCTGACGAAGGTAAATTTGCCGTATTGTCGGATATCTTAGGAGATGAAGATCACTTGGGAGATATGGACTTTAAAGTAACAGGAACTTCCAAAGGAATCACAGCTTGTCAAATGGATATCAAAGTAGACGGTTTACCATACGAAGTATTGATTCAGGCATTGGATCAGGCTCGTGCAGGACGTTTACATATCTTGAACAAGATCATAGAAACAATTGCAGCTCCAAACCCGGACTTCAAACCGCAAACTCCTCGTATCGAAGCATTCAATGTGCCTAACGATATGATTGGAGCGATCATCGGACCTGGAGGAAAAATCATTCAAGGAATTCAGAAAGACACGAAAACAACCATTACAATTGAAGAATTGGAAACAGGTGAAGGTCGTGTTCAGATTATGTCGAACAATGCAGAAGATATGGACGCTGCAAATTCACGTATCCGAATGATCGCATTCCCTCCAGTAGTTGATGAAGGTGGAGAATACGAAGGAAAAGTGAAAGCAATCAAAGATTTCGGTGTATTCGTAGAGATTCTTCCGGGAACTGACGGATTGATTCACATTTCTGAGTTCTCTTGGGAGAAAGTAGCGAAAATGGAAGACGTAGTAAAAGAAGGAGACGTATTGAAATTTAAAGTGGTTGGAAAAGATCCAAAAACGAAAAAATGGAAATTGTCTCGTAAAGTTTTATTGCCAAGACCAGAGAGACCAGCTGCTGAATCAACTCCAGCAGAAGCTCCAAAAGCTGAGTAATTTGAACTAGCATAAAATAAGAGGCCCCGACGATAAATGTCGGGGCTTTTTGTTTGAGTTTTTCCCACAGATGCACAGATAAAAGCGAACCTACCGGTCTCGCCAATAGCACAAGGCATCCGGTAGGTGCCTATTAAATCTGCGTATCTGTGGGAAATAATATTTCCCAATAAATGCTAATTCCACAATATCTCTGATTCTTTGCGTTCCTGTAAAAGTTAACTATGCGAAATGAAATCTTCCAACCGTTTTTCCATTACTCAACGCCTCAAAAGCTTCAAATACGCATTTGCAGGTTTGAAAACACTCTTCATTGAAGAACACAATGCGCGGATCCATCTGGTTTCGGCTGTGATTGCAATTGGTTTGGGTTTTGCATTGAAGATCTCTCTGAATGAATGGATTTCATTAATCGTGGTGATGGGTTTGGTATTCATTTGCGAGTTGATCAATACCTCTTTGGAAGCCATGGCCGACTTCGCTTCTCCTGAAAAACATCCTCAAATCAAAAAAGTAAAAGATCTGGCAGCGGCCTCCGTACTAATTAGTGCAGTGGTTGCGTTGTTAGTTGGAATCATCATTTTCTATCCTAAAATTACCGAAGCATGTACGCACAACTAATCAAAAATAACCGCCTTCAAATTGCCCTGTTCATGGGCGTTTTATCCATTATCTGTTTTGGATTGTCCCTTTTCCGAATGGAATATTCCGGAACAAAACATTTTCTCTTTTTGAACTGGAACTTGTTCCTGGCATTTGTGCCGTGGTTATTCACGGTTATTTTGACTATGAGTCCGAATCTGCAGAAAAGCCGTTGGGCTGTTTTTGGAATGCTGGGAGTTTGGTTGTTGTTCTTCCCGAATGCATCTTACATTCTAACGGATCTTTTTCACCTGAGTCACAATTCTTCCATGCCGATCTGGTTTGATCTGGTATTAATCTTATCCTTTGCCTGGACCGGTTTGCTTTACGGTTTTCTGAGTTTGTGGAATCTGGAAGAACTGATGGAGCAATTCCTTTCCTCAAAAGTCATTACAGCGTTATCCGTTTTTCTCTTATTTGTAAGTGGTTTTGGGATTTACATCGGAAGATACTTGCGTTGGAACAGTTGGGATATCTTGCATCATCCGACCAAACTCATGGGCGATATCGGAGACCGGCTCATTAATCCCTTCGACCATACCCGAACTTGGGGAGTGACGGTTTTCATGGGCTTGTTCCTGACCATGTTGTATTTTACGTTTAAATTTTTGAGAAGGAATAGGTTTAATTGATTCATTCATGATAAAGTATTACGATATCAGCGAAACTGGAACTAATCTGGTTTGGTTTTTCTGGATTGGTTTAACAGTCCTGATAACCACTGTTGCGATTTGGTTCTATTTGATGATCAAGGGAAAGTCTTTAGGAAGCAAGCTTCGAATGGGACTCTTTATTTTGATTTCGTTTATTTGGACGATGGTTATATGGATTAATTCAATGAGACATTATCTGGATGCAAAAGAAGCTTTGGAAGAGGGAGCGGTTGGAGAAATATCTGGAATTGTGGAGAATTTTGTCCCGATACCTCCCGGAGATCATGGAAATGAATCATTCTCGGTAAAGGGAATTTATTTTGAATACTCTCCTGCAGAAATAAATTTCGGTTTTGATAAGCCTCAATCCCATGGTGGTCCGATTGATGAAGGAAAATATGTTCGGATCCAGTATTTTGATGGACGAATTTTAAGACTTTGGATAAAGAAGTAGGAGTGAATCAATTACTTCTATCTTTGAATTGGAAATTTGCTTCAATGAAATACTTACTGATTGGCTTTTTAATCTCCTCTTTTGGAACAGCATTCACTCAAAATGAAACCTACTATGATCAGGTGTTTGATTCCGTTGTAGCAAGAAATGAGCAGAAGGGAGGTATTACCTTCTTTGAATCGGAATTAAAGAAATATCCGAAGAATGAATTCATTCTGCGTTCATTGGGAGCTTTGAATTTGCAACTCCGGAATCTGAAGGATACCAAATTCTATTATGAAAAGGCATTGGCTGTAAATCCGGAATGCGCGAAATGTTATTTCTATATTGCCGATGCATACGCCAGTGAACAAAACCTGAATGCAGCCTACCAAGCTATTGAAAAAGGACTGAGCATTAATTCAAAAGAGCCTTTGCTTTACCTGCTGCGCGGTAAGTTTAAACTTTATGAGGGAAATGAGATTGGTGGATTAAATGATCTATCCAAAGCAATCCTGATTGATCCGAACGGAATAGCTTATTACATGGAACGTGGAGACTATTTCCTCAGGAAAGGGAATTATTTTTCTGCGAAAAGGGATTTTTTAAAGGCGCAGGAAATTGATCCGAAGAATCTGAATGTATACAATTACCTGGCGCAGATCTATACGTACGAAAATGATTATCCCAATGCTTTGAGTTCGATTAACAAAGCCATTGAAATCGATTCAGCCAGCACAAAATCTTTGTTGACAAGAGGAGAAGTGTATATGATAATGGAAGATTCTCCCAATGCTATTCAGGATTATCAGCGCGTCATTCGACTGGATCCGGAAAATTATCACGCCTATTATTACCTGGCGGAGGCTTACTATAAACAGGAACGAATGGATGATTTTTGTACGGAAATCTCCAAATCCATTCAATTGGTCCAAAAAGAAGAGCAGGTTGATAAGGCATTTTACACCTATTTATTGACCCATCAACAGGATGTTTGTGATAGTTTGAGATCCAGTTATTTCTATCAACGGGGAATTGCCCAATTCAATTTGGAGAAGCCACAAGAAGCAATCAACTATTACAATCGGGGAATAGCGAAATTTCCAAATGAGTATATGATTTATTCTTTCAGGGGAAATGCGCAGTTGAGCTTATTAAAGAATCGGGAAGCAATCTCGGATTATCAAAAAAGTCTGATTCACATTGATGAGGTTGTTCAGGAGCTAATAAAGAGCCCAAATTATGCCTCAGTTGCTTCAAAGGACTCGTTGGGATTGGCAATCAATGCCTTTAAATCTTCTACCTATATCTCTTTGTCGTTCTGCTATTTCAATCTGGATAAAACGGATTCAGCATTAAGCTGTATTGATCTTTCTATCACGCATCAACCGAACATGAAAGAATACCATGTGGCAGATGCTCAATTCATGAGAGGAATTCTGTTGATGGATAAAAGCAGGTATGACGAGGCCGGAAAGGCTTTCAAGCTTGCTTCTGATTTATCACCGGAATGGTCCATTTGTAAGGATTATATTGCGCTTTCATTGATTGCTCAGGCAAAATCAATTCCAATTTACAGGAATAAATTTCAAATAAAGACCTTGATCGATTTGGCTGAATTGCATTGGGATTTACCTCCTAAAATCACGAAGGAATCGCTATATTTCAATCAGGCACTAGAATATTTGGAATCTTCCGTACGCATAAATCCCTCCGATTATTTTGCAATCTATTTACGCGCCTATGTGAATCGTCAATTAGGTAGGGCATCTGCTTGCCAAGATTTTAAACGGGCAAACCAAATGGGATATCCGGTAGAATTGAACTATCTGAAAGAATGCAAGTGATAGGAAGTTCGACAAAATCTAAGGATTGGTTTAATTAGTCAGGCTTAAAGAAAAGCCAATCATTGTAATAAAAAGTAAAAAGGGCAAAGTGAATTGCTTTCATTATGCTATAGATTAATAATGAATAGTCATCTCTCCATCCGTAATTTGCGGACAACTTCCATCACAGTCATCATTGTAAAGGAGTACTTCAAAAGTGCAGTGTAACACTTTGGTGACTGTATCATTTGAGAGTACCGTTAATGTACTATTTTCCCATCCGAAATAATTAGAGGAATCCTGAATATGGATCATAGAGAAATATTCTGATCCCCCGGCTTCTGATACATAGGTACCGGGAACAATTGACCGTTTAACGAATAATCCATAGGTATTATTCTCAGCTTGTTGATAAACCATGTAAGTTTCAACAGCAAGTGCATCTTCATCCACTTGAGATACAAAAATATAGTTCGGAGAATAGGATACTCCATCTTTCTTCAATGTAAAACTGTTCGGATTTGCAGGTGTATTGGTGCTTTTAGATATTTCTTTCTTGCAACTTGAGAGCAGTATTGCACCAATAAAAAATAGATTTATAAGGAAGATTTTCATAAATGATTTGTTGATTCGATGATTGAAAATACAATAAATTATTGAAAATAAAAGTGTTGCTGGCTCGAGAGGGTAATTTTAACTATTCATTTTTCCGTTTCTCGATTAACTCTCTTATCTTTACCAAACTTTAGGGGTGCCCGTGACATACGGACTGAGAAATACCCTTTGAACCTGATTTGGTTAATACCAGCGTAGGGAAAAGTGATGATGATCTCTCATTGGTCATTCCTAAAGTAATTAATGCGTATTGGAATGACAATTACAATCAATAATAAACAAGTTGAAGTGGTAGCGCAGGAAGTGCTGCAACAAATCGTGTTTGACCAGATGGGAGAAAACCCGAAAGGAATCGCCGTGGCCGTTAACGGACAGGTGATCCCAAAAGATTCGTGGATTGAAATCAAAGTCAGTGAGAATGACGATATTTTAATAATTAAAGCGACGCAGGGCGGGTAATCCTTTCCTCCCTTGAGGGAGGATCAAGGAGGGTGGCGTGTGAATTAGAATTTCCACCTCCCTTTATCCCTCCTCAAGGAGGGAGATATTAAATTAAGTACGACAAAACTCAAAAAAAAATATGAAGAAAGCAGATCAAACACCAAAAGAAGGAAGCCTTACGATAGGAGCTATTTCAGGATCTCAGAAGGTCTACGTATCTGGTAAAATCCACGATATTAAAGTTGCGATGCGTGAAATTACGCTGACACCTACCAAACATGCAAACGGAAGAATCGAAGAGAATCATCCTGTTACGGTTTATGATACAGGTGGTGCGTATACGGACAATAACGCAGTGATTGATGTCAAGAAAGGATTGCCGCGTATTCGTCAGCAATGGATTCTGGATCGTGGAGATGTGGAAGAGTTGACAGATGTGAGTTCGGATTATGGAAAAGAACGCAAGAACGACGAGAAATTGGATGCATTGCGTTTTGAACACATCAGCAGACCTATGCGGGCAAAAGCCGGAATGAATGTTTCCCAATTGTATTATGCAAAACAAGGAATCATCACTCCGGAAATGGAATACATTGCCATTCGTGAAAATCAACGGTTTGATGAATTGAAACTTCAATTGAATGGGAATTATGAAGCGATGACCGCTCAGCACCCGGGTGAGAGCTTTGGTGCGAATACGCCGAAAGGATTCATTACACCTGAGTTTGTTCGGGATGAAATTGCTGCAGGACGTGCCATCATTCCAAATAACATCAATCACCCGGAATCTGAACCGATGATTATTGGTCGTAACTTCCTGGTGAAAATCAATGCGAACATCGGGAACTCTGCTGTTACTTCCTCCATTGAAGAAGAAGTGGAAAAAGCAGTTTGGGCTTGTCGCTGGGGCGCTGATACGATCATGGATCTGTCGACAGGTAAGAACATTCACGAAACACGTGAGTGGATTATCCGCAATTCACCGGTTCCGATTGGAACAGTGCCGATTTATCAGGCTTTGGAAAAAGTGAATGGAGTAGCTGAGGATTTGACATGGGAGATTTTCCGTGATACCTTGATTGAGCAAGCAGAACAAGGAGTTTCATACTTTACCATTCACGCTGGAGTTTTGTTGCGTTACATTCCACTAACGGCTAAACGTGTTACAGGAATCGTTTCGCGTGGTGGTTCCATCATGGCGAAATGGTGTTTGTCTCATCATAAAGAAAACTTCTTGTATACGCATTTCGAGGATATTTGTGAAATCATGAAAGCATACGATGTGGCGTTTTCTTTGGGTGACGGATTGCGTCCCGGATCATTGGCAGATGCTAACGATGAGGCACAATTCGGTGAATTGGAAACTTTGGGTGAATTGACAAAAATTGCCTGGAAACATGATGTGCAGGTGATGATTGAAGGACCTGGACACGTTCCAATGCATATGATCAAGGAAAATATGGACAAACAATTGAAAGAATGTCATGAGGCACCTTTTTATACACTTGGACCATTGACAACGGATATTGCGCCGGGATATGATCACATCACTTCTGCAATTGGAGCAGCTATGATCGGTTGGTTCGGAACAGCGATGTTGTGTTATGTGACACCAAAAGAACATTTGGGATTACCGAATCGCAAGGATGTGAAAGATGGTGTCATCACTTATAAATTGGCTGCACATGCTGCCGACTTGGCGAAAGGACATCCGGGAGCTCAATACCGCGACAATGCCTTGAGTAAAGCGCGTTTTGAATTCCGTTGGGAAGATCAGTTCAATCTGTCTTTGGATCCGGATACTGCTCGTGAGTTTCACGATGAGACACTACCTGCGGAAGGAGCAAAAGTAGCTCATTTCTGTTCGATGTGCGGACCGAAATTCTGTTCCATGAAAATCACACAGGATATTCGTGATGCAGCAGAATCCGGAATGTTTGAGAAATCGGAAGAATTCAAGACCAAAGGAAGTCAAATTTATTTGTAATGCTGATTGTCATTTCCGAATCTGATTTCAGACCTCAGGAAGCAGCCATTGTGAACGAGTTGTTTCAAGCTGGTTTGGATTTGTTTCATATCCGGAAATACGATGCAAGTGAAAAGGAACTTTCCGAACTGATAGCTCAAATTGAACCGGAGTATCGACAGCGATTGGTGTTGAATCATCACCATGAATTGGGGATAAATTTGGGTTTGAAACGCTTTCATTATTCGGAAAGAGATCGAACCGAATGGCAAAAAACGAATTGGAAAGGAATGAATTCGGATCGGATTTATTCCACTTCCGTTCACAGCATGGAAGAGTTTAACAACTTGCCGGATCATTTCTCCTACGCGTTTTTAAGTCCTGTTTTTGACAGTATTTCGAAATCGGATTACAAAGGAGTGAAGTTTGATTTGACGAAGCGTCAGAATAAAGCAACAAAATTGATCGGCTTGGGTGGAATCCAGTCAGATAATGTAGCCCAGGCGATCCGAATGGGATTTGAAGGAGTGGCATTGTTGGGAGCGATCTGGAATTCGGATAATCCGGTGGAATCATTCGTAGATACGCGATTTCCCGGTTTCCCCCTTGGGAGGGGGACTAAGGGGGAGGACGTTTAAGAGTGATTTAAATAATGAAAACAATGAAATACAAACATCCCATAGTTCTTAGTATTGCCGGTTTCGATCCCACGGGTGGAGCTGGGGTGCTTGCAGATGTAAAAACCTGTGAGCAACATGCTTGCTTGGGAATGGGGGTATTGACTTCAAATACGATTCAAACGGAAACGGAGTTTCTAGCAGTTGATTGGTTTGATAGAAAGTCAATTATCAATCAGTTGATGCCTATTTTACAGACATACGAAATTTCAGCTGTGAAAATTGGGATCATAGAGAACCTGGATTCATTAGTGGAAGTCATTACGGTCGTGAAATCGGTATTTCCTAGGATTCCGATCGTCTGGGACCCGGTTTTGTCCGCTTCATCCGGATTTGAATTGCACGCAAGTTGGAATCAGGAATCACTGGATCAAATTCTGGGAATGATCGATCTGATTACCCCGAATGTCAATGAAGTAAAACGGATTGCCCGGATGGAAGATGAAATAGAAGCAGGATTTCATTTAGCCCGATTGACTCGTGTATTATTAAAAGGAGGACATAGTTCTGAACGCCTGGGAGTTGATTTACTATTTGAAGAGGGCGTTCCAAGAGAAATACCTTCGAAATCGGATTCAACGGATCTTTCCCCAAAGCATGGTTCCGGTTGTATCCTTTCAGCTGCAATAGCTTCCAATCTGGCTCACGGAAAACACTTGTTTGAAGCGTGTCAGGAAGCAAAACAGTATATCGAAAAAAGATTATCAAGTAACGAACATTTATTAGCATATCATGTTGAATAGAATCCAGTACATTTCTCACGGAGACACCGTTGAAGAGCAGAAAAAAAACATTTTGGATGCTTTGGAGGCTGGTTGCAAGATGATTCAGGTCCGTTTCAAAAATGGCTCGAGACATGCGGTTTTGGAAGTGGCGACACAGGCTCGCGTTTGGTGCACTTACGGAAATGCGGTTTTAATCATCAATGATTCAATTGAAATCGCCCGGGAAGTGGACGCTGATGGCGTTCATTTGGGACTGACGGATTCTTCGGTGGAAGAAGCTCGAAGAATACTGGGACCAACAAAAATAATAGGAGGTACTGCCAATACCCTGGAAGATGTTTTACAGCGAATCACCGAAAAATGTGATTACGTCGGATTGGGACCATTGCGCTTTACATCAACAAAAGAAAAACTGAGTCCACTTTTGGGATTTGAAGGGTATCAAAGAGTCGCAAAAGAATTGGATATGCTCGGATTGTCCATTCCTATTTATGCAATTGGTGGAATTGTCCGAAACGACGTGGAGTTATTGAAAAAAATAGGGGTTTATGGAATTGCTGTTTCCGGAATGATTTCAGATTCGGCAGATAAAATGACCCTCATAAGTGAAATTGAACAAAAATTGAGTTATGCTTAAAATAGCAGATAGAGAATTTAAGTCGCGATTGTTTTTGGGAACAGGAAAATTCGGTTCCTCCAAACAGATGGAAGAAGCTGTTTTGGCTTCCGGATCGGAACTGGTCACTGTGGCGTTGAAACGGGTAGACCTGGAAACGGAAACAGACGACTTGCTAGCGCATTTGAAACACACACATATCAATTTGTTGCCTAATACTTCTGGCGCCAGGAATGCGAAAGAAGCAGTTTTCGCTGCTCAATTGGCGCGCGAAGCGATGGAGACCAATTGGTTGAAATTGGAAATTCATCCGGACCCACGGTATTTGTTACCTGATCCGATAGAAACCTTGAAAGCGACAGAGGAATTGGCTAAGTTGGGTTTTGTTGTTCTTCCATACATTCATGCCGATCCTGTGTTGTGCAAACGCTTGGAAGATGTGGGAACTGCGGCTGTCATGCCTCTAGGAGCACCAATTGGAACAAACAAAGGATTGAAAACCGTTGATTTTTTGGAGATAATTATCGAACAAAGTCGCGTTCCTGTGATTGTTGATGCCGGAATTGGAGCCCCATCTCATGCAGCTTATGCTATGGAATTGGGAGCTGATGCAGTTTTGGTAAATACTGCAATCGCAGTTGCAAAGAATCCTGTGGAGATGGCTTTGGCTTTCAAAATGGCTGTGGAATCAGGAAGAATGGCTTATGAAGCAGGTTTGGGGGCGATTTCACGTTCGGCAAATGCTTCAAGTCCACTGACAGGATTTTTGAATGTGTAAGCACGCGAAGCATCGCGTGCATACTTAATATTCAAAAAATAATAAATGCAAAATGGATTTCAAAACACTTTTTCAAAATACCAATTGGGATGAAACCAAAGCATCCATCTACGCAAAAAATGCGTCGGATGTGGAGCGCGCCTTGTCTTCTAAAAAGAGAAATTTAGAAGATTTTAAAGCATTGATTTCTCCAGCTGCTGAACCGTATTTGGAGCAGATGGCACAAGAAAGTCATGCGCTGACCAAAAAACGTTTTGGAAAAACCATTCAGCTTTATACTCCCATGTATCTGAGCAATGAATGCAACAATATCTGCACGTATTGCGGATTTAGTTTCGACAATAAAATTCGCCGTAAAACATTGACGGATGAAGAAATTTTACAAGAGGTAGCTTATCTGAAAGCACACGGATTCAATCATATTCTGTTGGTTACCGGAGAAGCAAACCAGACCGTTCATGTTCCTTATTTCAAGCGGGTCATGGACCTGATTCGAAACGAATTTGCCAATATTTCAATAGAAGTTCAACCTTTGGAAGAAGCCGAATACGGTGTTTTGCATGAAGCTGGAGTGTATTCGGTATTGGTTTACCAGGAAACATATCATCAGGATGTTTACAAGGCATATCACCCGAAAGGGAAGAAGTCTAATTTTGAGTATCGTTTGGATACACCGGATCGTTGCGGAAGAGCTGGAATTCATAAAATCGGCTTAGGAGTTTTACTCGGCCTGGAAGATTGGCGCACGGATTCGTTTTTTTGTGCCTTACATCTGGATTATTTGCAAAAAGCCTATTGGCAAACCAAATATTCCATCTCATTTCCGAGGATGCGCCCGGCAGAAGGAATTATTGAACCCAATGTGATTGTCGGAGATCGTGAACTAGTGCAGTTGATTTGTGCATATCGCTTGTTGAATGAAGACGTGGAGCTATCGGTTTCCACCCGTGAATCGGAGCATTTCAGGAATCACATCATTCCTTTGGGAGTGACGACTATGAGTGCTGGTTCTAAAACCAATCCGGGAGGATATGTAGTGGAACCGGAATCATTGGAGCAATTTGAAATCTCTGACGAGCGTTCGGTGGAGGAAATAGCCAAATTGATTCAAGACGCAGGTTACGAAGCTGTTTGGAAAGATTGGGATCGCAGTTTCACTTCCTCCTCCCTTGAGGGAGGAGCGAGGAGGGTGGCAGAAAAAAGTGTATCAACCGAATAAATATGCATTATGTTTAGTCCGAACGAAGCGAAACGCTATGCGAAACAAACCATTCTGGATGAGGTTGGGTTAATTGGTCAGGTGAAACTCAAGAACTCGCGTGTCGTTGTAATCGGTGCCGGAGGATTGGGTTGTCCCATTATCCTATATTTATCTTCGTGCGGAGTAGGAACAATTGGAATTGTAGATTTCGATGTGATTGAGCATTCCAACCTGCACAGACAAGTTTTGTACACGCCACAAGATGTTGGAAAGAAGAAAGCGGAGGTTGCCAAAGAAAGAGCATTGGCTCAAAATCCGGATACCATCATTGAGATTTTTGATTGTGCCTTAAATGATGACAATGCAGAGTTCATTCTTTCACAATTTGATTTGGTGATAGACGGTTGCGACAATTTCCTGACAAGATACATTGTCAATGACACCTGTGTGGAACTGAATAAACCCCTGGTTTATGGAAGTATTCTGGGTTTTCAGGGTCAACTGGCTATTTTCAATTGCAACGGAAGTAAAAATCTGAGAGACCTTTTCCCGGAACCACCCAATGCCGAAGACGTTCCAAATTGTTCCGATAACGGTGTTTTGGGAGTCGTTCCTGGTGTGATTGGTACCTTGATGGCAAATGAAGCCTTGAAATGCATCCTGGAATTGGAGATCAACCTCAATACCTTTCATGTTTTCGACTTACTGAGTTTGGAAATGACGAAGTTGAGGTTTTAAGTCTAACCAGCGGTGGGTGAACACTGAATGGCTCTTTCAGGAGGTTCATGTTTTTTGGGTTAAGAGAAAGAACAAGTAAAATGGGGGAGAATCGGAGGTAGAGGTTTTTTACCACACCCTTGTCTGTAGCTAAATTTTCTTCTTCTCCCCCTTACGTTTAACTTCTTAGAATTAATCGATTCATTGGTCTTGTTGCACCTATGAAACCTATTGAACAATGATTCTGATCTCTTTACCTTGCTCTGTTCTGATTGTATAAACCCCTTTTGCAAAATCATCCATCTGAATGGTTGAGAACTGACCGATCTCTTTACGTAGTATCAATCTTCCCGATAAATCAAAAAATTCAATAACATGATTACCTTTTTTGTCAAATGAAAGGTAAAGGTCCCCGTTTACAGGATTGGGATACGCTACGAGATAATCCTCCTGGTCCAGATTAACGGAGCGGATTCCTAGAGAATTAACCGCCCCGTTATTGTCTGTTTGTATCAGCCTGTAATAATTAACTCCGTTAAAAGGAGAAAAATCAGTCAGCTCATAGGTATTTGTTTCTGTAGTTGTTCCGGCACCATTCAGTGAACCCAAAGAAGTCCAGGAAGATCCGTTCTGACTTTTTTCAATGGTAAAATAATCACAGTTGAATTCGGATTCCGTTACCCATGTCAAATCTACGGTACGGGAAGTATTCAGTTCAGCTTTGAATTCTGTTATTTCAACAGGTAGAGGAGTCAGTGACGTGATGGAAGCCAGCGTGAAAAATGGTGTTGCACTGCTGATCGTCACCCCTGAAAATTCTACCCTGCTTCCATTGATGACAGCACCTGAATAGATAGTGGCATTTGTCCAGTCAATTCCATCATTGTCAACAAGCAATCGTAAGTTAGAAACCGGCGTGTAGGCAACAAGCATACTTGTTTCATAGCCCACCGTAACATTTTGCGCAAAATTCGTGAGCTGTCCTTTCCAAACGCGTTCGATGTGACCATAAATACCAGCCGGTAAATTTGCAAAACACACCGGATTTGTGGTGATTTGATTCAACAGACCGTTATTTCCCCAGATAAGAAATGACTGGTCAGAACTAAAACTAGCTGCATTGGTTGCATTGCTGCTTGCGATTGACACAAGTCCAACAGTTACGGGCTCATTGTTGTTTACACTGATAGACTGTTTCTGGATGAGTGCGGAAGCATCATCACGCCCGATTCCGGCAATGTCAAAGTTAAAGCCTGAGTTGGTTGTTTTGTTCCAAATGGTGGTAGCATTGGAGGAAAGGTAGTTGTATGTTGCGGTTGTACCTGTATTTCCACCACGAGTAAGTCCGTACTTGATAGCCAGGTAACTTTCTATTTTATTCAGATTTGCCGCAGAGGGTGTTGACGAATAAAGGATCACTTCTCCGATATTGGCATCTGTATCTTCTCCACCGGAGTTGTTACGACCCATGTACAGACCGCTACTGATACTTGGCGAATACGTAATGTCGTTAGAATTGGATGCTGTTAATGCTACTGAATTTTTGCGTGTGAGCATTGTTGCACCGCTACCTGTTACAGTAGTCATACAGGCGCTTAAACCAGAGTATTCAGTAGGTGCTACCCAGTCAAATGTCCAGCCATTTATACTTGCGTCAGAAGATTGTGCACGAAAACCTGGCTTAAACTGATGTCGGTAAGCAGACAAGTTGGATGTGTAAGTCATACCTGTAAAATCGTCGACACTGTTATCGCTGACAATAAAATAGCTGCCGGATGAGGTCATCAGGTCGGTTGCAGTGGAAGCGTTTCCCAGCGTAGTATTAGATGCAGCTACGAAATCGATTCGGGGATTGTAATTGAATAATCGCGGACTTGTTGCACCTGAAATAACTCCGGGCTGCTGTGCTGCAGTTCCTTGTGTGATCGGCCATGTTCCCGCAGAACCCGCAGAACTGTTCCAGGATGAAACACCTGTTCCCATGGTGATGCTGGACGTATTGTCCGACTTATACCAAACGCTCAGTCCGGATGAAACACCACCCGGTGAACCGGCACAGGCAACGATTGATCTTGAACCGGCAGGATTTGTAACTGTTGGAGTTCTTACGGTTCCTACAGTCAAACTCGTACATTGTGCATCGACGACATTACCAATAGTGGAAGTGGCATTATTCATGTCGTAAGCAATCCAGAAATAATTGGTTCCTGAAGTCAATACCTGACTTCCGTTTACCGTTATTGCTCCGGAAGCAACCGTAGTTCCAGCACCATCAAATGGAGAACTTGACGAAAAGGTGCCGGAATTTCCGGTATAGTATACATGAATAAGGGAAACATCATTGGTATTGGTTCCCGGAATTGTAGATCCGGTCATGTTGAATATGATTTGTGTCAATGACAACGGACCGGTGCAGCCGGAAGTCACAATTTCTACACGAAGTATATCCTGCGCTGCATTACATTTCTCAACTCCATTAGTGGAAGACTGAATGGATGTACTGGAAACATAGGACATTGCAGCCGGTGTAAATGCATAGGTTTGAGCTACTGCGGGTTTTACAGTTCCTGCAAATCTGCAGGTTGCGGCATTTGTTCCTCCTGCAGTAGTGGCACTCCAGTTGGTTGTTGTTGTGCGGTTGTTGAAATCCGCATTGGTCAACCCCCGGATACCGACTTGTATTTCAGGTGTTGTTGCTGCGTTGGCAGTGATAGTACCACCATATACAATGCGGACAACATTTGTTGCATAGTTCAGACGTACCTGGCAGGTAATCCGTTCACCGGTTATTCCGAAACGTCGTATGTCTCTCCATTGAACAACATATTCGTTGGAAGCAGTTAGGTCTTGGACACGAACTTCAGGTGTACCCGTAGTTGCTTCCTGTAAATCTGCTCCAAATGCGGAAACAATCCCCGAACCATCTGATGAGCTGATGGGGGTGTAAGTATTCGAGGCTGGAGCGGAACCAAATGAAATGAAACCGTTAGAAGATACGTAAAGCTGAGTATAGGCGACACAATTGAAGGTAAAGGAAGGAATCGTAATAGCACTGGATATATTGTCGTCAAATGTAGCGGACCACAAAACTGTTCCTCCTGTCAAATTTGTAAAAGTTCCGGCAGATTGTGTCACTGTATTCGAACTTACCTGTCCGAAAACAGGAAACCCCAAAAAGGAAACCAACGCAAGGGTAATGATTTGAAATTTCATAAAGTCAATTGTAGTTTTCAACAAAACAAAGCCATTTGATGAAAAGAACCTGCTTATTTAGTCCGACAAAACCCCGACAAATAACAAAACCCCTCTGACATTAAGGGGTTCAGCATTAGTTAACACTTACAACGATTATCTTACAGAATCGAAGTTAGATTGATTTAATAAGTGTATTCAGTTCTTTGGATTGCTCGATAGACAGCTTTTTGCGAAGCCTTAAGTCCGTTCGTTTGACAGAATCAGTAGAAATCCCAAGTAGCCTGGCTATTTCAAAAGTAGAAAGGTCCATGCGTATGAGGGCAGCTAAGCGCAAATCGGCTTTGGATAAGGAGTCTGCCAACTTTTGAAAATTGTCGAAAAAGCCGGGATTCAATTTCTCGAAGAGTTTCCGGAATACATCCCAATCGTCTTCCGTAAGCAACTTAAAGGATTGTAACCGGTTGGATAAAGCTTCCCTTTCCGCAACGGTGAGTTGGTTTTCGGAATCTTTGTTGAATTGCTCGATTTCGGATTGTAGCTCTTGCACGAGTTTATTTTTTTCGCTCAGGTTCGAAAGCACCTGATGCATTTGTTCTTCAATGTTTGTTAGCTCGTCCTCCGCTCTCAGTTTTTGAAGCACCAGTACTTCTTTTTCTTTTCTTCTTCTGAGCACGATCTGTCTCAGAATGATAATCAATCCTACAATGACGAAGCAACCGATAACTGCGAGTAGGAGGAATCGCTGTTCTACACGTTTTTTTTGTGCATCGATTAGTTTCAGTTGCGCCTGCTTTTTCTGAAATCGAATTTGAAATTCCGTATTGTGAAAGTTTTCAAGGTTCTGCCGCTGATTGATACTGTCCTGATAGGAGAGATACAGTTTCTGATTGTCGTAGGCCATCCGGTAATCATTCGTTGACTCACCAAGCATCGTCATTGCTTTGTAAAACGCCAGTTCGGAATACATTGCATGAACGTGTGTTCTCATAAGCTCCTGCGTCTGCTTGAGTTTCATTGCGGCACTATTTCTGTTATGTGCCCGAACATCCAATTCTGCCAAAAGCGCAAGCGCATTGATTGCACTTTCCCACTGACCGGTTTCACTGCTTATCTTAAAGTCTTTGGAAACCAGTTCACGTGAGCGTTTAAAGTTGTTTTTAGTGTAGTAATAATTGCCGAGATTTCCGGAAAGGACACCGATCCAATCCATTCGGTTATGCTTTCTTGCCAGTTTCAGCGCTCGCTCGAAATAACGTTTACTGAGAGCTTCGTTCTTCTCCCGGTAGATCAATCCGATTGCATTAAAGGCACCAATCTCAATCTGATAGGATGCGGAACCATTGATCAGAATTCGAAAATGTTTTTCGGCCATTGAATAACGCCGAAAACCGAGATAAACCATTCCAATCCGGTTGTGAAATTCATAGAAAAAAGGGATCTGTTTTGCCGGCTTGTTTTTTAAAAGGTCTTCCGTCTTGATGAGGTAAACAAAAGCTTCGTGCGGAAAACCGTTGAGATCGAGGTTCTCTCCAATCCTGAAACATACTTCCGCGTATCCGTTCTGTTTTTCCGTTTTGGCTTGCAGTTCGCAAAAATCGAGGAATGCAATCCATTCCTGATCTGCAAAAAACTCTTTTTTACCCCATCTGGAAACAAGTGTCAGGCTGGTTTTTGTTTTGTCGCCTTTGTTCTTAGCTAATGTTAGTTCATAAACCTTCCTGGCTGACGGCAGGTTCATATCTCCTCCTGATGCATGAATCAAAGGAGAACAGAATAATAAGAAGAGACCTGTAACTAATAAATTTTGCACTATGCTGCTGATAACAAATGCAAAACTAGGAACTTTTTTGAATGTTTTCGGATTAGTTCCCTGCGAAACTGGTAAAGCTAGTTTCACCGATTTTGGAAGTTAGGAAATAACGGTTCGCAAAAAGAGGAAGTTTTTTGTCGGTATAGAATAGGAGACTTTGAGATGTTTGGTTAGAATCTGAAATCAACCTCAACACCTTTCCTATTTGCTAAGCTTGGAAATGACGAAGTGGAGGCTTTAAAAATCACTCATTATTCCCAGCTTCACTTTCCAAACGCAGCCAATACTGTTTTTTGGAACTTTCGCCTCTAACTTCCACTGCATCCGGAATATTATCCTCAAAGAAATACGTGATTTCGTTAGTTGGCAGAAATACTTCCAATGATGAATAAGGAACTATTTCATAGTCTCCGTTTGCACTGACATTATTAACGTTGTCGGTGTAGATAATCTCTTCCAGAATCAATTTGAATTCTGATTTGTTTACAATATTGGCACGATCCCAGCGGCTTGAAGAAACAGAAATTGTTTTTCCATTTCCCAATTGCTGCTTGGTACTTCCAATCAAATAAAACTGTTCATAAACAAGATCCTTGTCAATGAGGTAGATTTTGGAACAGGTAAACTGCACAGCACTGAAACCTATGATTCCTGCGATAATGCTGATGACCGTTTTCTTTTTGGATTCCAAACGTTGTTTTATCAGGTAAAAACAACCTGCGAACAAGATAATTCCTGTTCCAAAACGGATGATATCAAAAGTAGTAGGCGATAGTAACATGAGCTATTTCTGATTTTTATAGCTTTCCAATTGCAATCCGCGAAGGAAATTACGTAAAAACTGGTCTCCACAAACCCGGTAGTGTGCGTGTTTCGGATCTCTGAAGAATGCATTCAGTTCGGGTTTTCCAATGCGGATGTCAGCCGTCTTCAATGTTTCGATGATATCATCATCCTTGAAATTTAGGGCGATGCGCAACTTTCTGAAAATGATATTGTTGGTTAGCTTTTCTTCCGCTTCCGGAATCACTCCATCTTTCAATCCTCTTCGTTCAACAATAAACCCGTTTAAAAGTGCAGCCAATGGTTGATCCGGCATTTCCTTGAATCCTTCGTATTGCTCTTGTTTCATCCAGGCAAAAATATCCAGAGGAGAAACGATGAATTCCACCGATTTGAAAAGGTCTCCGATTTTCTCCTCATCCCATTGGTAAATTTTGCGAAGCTTGTAAAAGATGTAATTGTTATCCATGTGGCAAAGTTACCAATTTTAAACTATCTTTCATTTGAAGTATTTTTGGAATTCCAGTTGTCAACATGAAAGAAATCATCTTAATAATCACCTGTATCGTTTCCCTTGCCGGTAAAGCTCAGCAAGCTCTGAATGATTCTATCCCGATTCCTCCTTTGAATCAACAGGTATTGGACACTGCTGTCAAGTATGGCAGAGTGATTTCCCCAACTTATGAAAGTGCCGTTTGTACTGAATTTGTGATAGGTGTTCTGGGACATTTCATGGGGCTGACTTCTCAAGACACCATAAATATCCGAATTGACCAGCCACGAGAAAATCTGAAAGAAGTTTATCGGCAGATTGAAAATGGTTCTCCTTATCCGACCGGTGTTGTTTATGCACTGGTTTCAAAAGGAAAAGGAGTTGAAATATGTGATCCCAATCAAGTATTACCAGGAGACTTTGTACAGTTTTGGTATCCCAATTCTTGGGGACATTGTGGCATTGTTGCAAAAATGGATTTGGAGAACAAAGTATTGTGGTTGCATTCCTCGTATCCAAGTACGGAAGGTTATGGAGTTCAGCCCTTCCACATGCCTGAATACAGTCATTTTGTGAGACTCAAAGAGTAGAAAGCAATTTAGTTTTTGATAAATACTTGTTTTCCTAAATGATTTCCGGTTTCCATTTCAACCAATTCGAGAACATACCATCCGGCTGCTAATTCGGATAAATCAACAGACTGATTTGCAAGCATCAATTTTTCCTGATACAATAAAACGCCCAGAGAATTTCTGACCATCAATCGACAAAGCTGATTACTTGAGTTTTCAACTGTCAACTTGCCATTTCCGGGATTCGGATAAATGCTTAGGAAATTTGCTTCATTTTCATCCAATGAACCCAGGAAGTCAACACAACCAAAATAGGTGTTTAAGGTTCCGGTTTCACTCATTAAGTTTAAACTGGTAACTGATCCGGCAGCACCCACGCTTAGTGATGTTAAAGGGGAATTTGTTACAGGAACATTGATTGCATTTGCCGATCCATTTTCATTCAGACAAAGAGAAGCAGACAAAGTGCTATCCATCCGGATGATCGAAGAATGATCAAAAGAATTGAAATTTTTAATGCCATAAAGTGGACCGGTTCCCAAAACATAAATCCCTTCATTTTCCCGCTTGATTAGATCGGTTGGGCAAAATTGAGGATATAACGTGGAAAAGGAACTCGAACCAACTACTGTTTTTAAGATGATGGCATTCGGGGCATGAATTTCACCGGAAGATAAGACTACTGTGGAATCCTTAATTATACAGATTTCGGCTTCGTTATTAGACGAGTTGTAGTAGCTATATGTGTTTAATGAGTTGAATTGACCGGATTTATCAATAGAGGTAATTGCCAATCCATAATTATAACTCGTTGGTATCCAAATGGATTGCGTTCCTTGTTCCCCTTTTGCGAAAGTGGCGTTATTCATCGAGTTGGTCCAATAAATATTTCCTGTTTTACTGCAACAAATGATGATTGCTTTCGGTTCTTGGAATGGCGTGTTTTCAGAGCCGATAAGTACCATGCTTGTATCCGAAATTTCTAAGACACCCGTAAAGGAAAAATATCCTGCAGAACTGGTTAATGTAAATGAATTCAGTGTGTTTCCATTTCGGTCAATCTCAAAGAAAGCTGCATTAAATTCCTCCATGTCAACTCCTACTGCTAAATAAGTAGAATCAGCTGATTCAGATACGTCCGTCAAATTAAATGAATTCCCGTTTGTTCCTTTAAGCTGTTTTGACCAGATGATTGAACCTGTTGAATCTACTTTGGTTAAGTTACCGACCCATTTATTCGTTGAATTTAAAAGACTGCTTCCGCATAGTACAAACTTGTCATCGAAACTAGTAATGACTTGATCGAAATGTGTTTGATTATTATCATTGGAAACGCTGTAATATTGATTGTACAGAATAGTTCCCAGACTATCTAAATAGGTAAAGAAGCCTTGTGTTTGTGTTGACCCTGTTTGACCAATGTGATGGTACTTATCCAAAGAACCTGATTCTACATAATAATTATTGGTTGTACTGACAATCACCTTTGAATAAAGCGAATCTTGCGCATAGGAAGTGGTGCTTATGATCAACAAGAGGAGAAGAAGGATTTTCATAGGTTTATGATTAAGTGTTTCAATGATAAAAGTAACTCTTTTTAGTGATAATTGAAATTTTAGCAAATGTATTGGGGGTAAATCTAACTAATTGATTTTTATTCACTAATTCGAATCAAATTCATTGAATACAATGTATTTTTGCAGAAAATTCGAACTTTCGTGAAACAATTCTTTAAAAGCAGATGGTTTAAAATACCATTCTATACCCTGACTTTTGCATTTGCTGCAATTGGTTTCTTCTTAACGGTTTCTTACGCTGCCATTCAGATGGGATGGACAAAAGAAGGAGGTATTGTGGATTCCAACAATCGCTACTTCCAGGAGATGCAGGATAAATACAATCAGGACTTCAAAGTGGATAGTGCTACCATGGTTCAGAAGCGTTACGAAGCAATGGAGCGCATCATCGTTTTGAATGAGTTTTATCCGCAAAATGCACAATACATTCTTTCCGTTTTGCAAAAAGGAACGGATAGCTATGAAGTGATCCGCATGTTGGATGCGGTGGATTTGCAGTTGAAGGAAAATAAATCGTATCAGAAAGCATTGTCGAAAATCAAATTCAATGCAAAAAGAACCAAGGAAGTGACGACCTTAAGTGCGTTTGAATGGATGAATATCGCTGAGTGGAAAACATTTAAGGAAGCGGTTTCAAAAGATAAAAAACTGATCGATTCTGTTGCCCGTCAAACAGGAGTTGAAGGAAGATTGATTGTTTCCTGCCTGGTCGGGGAGCAAATTCGCCTGTTCAATTCTTCCCGTGAAGCATATAAAAAATGGATAGGACCATTGAAAGTACTTTCCGTGGAATCACAATTTTCATTCGGTGTGACCGGAATCAAAGAATTGACGGCAAAGAACATCGAACAACACCTGAAAGACCCAGGCAGCATTTATTATTTGGGACCTCAATACGAAGGGTTGTTGGATTTTCAGGGACAAGATACCGCAACAATCAATAAGGAACGCATCGACCGCCTGACCGATTTCCATAATCACTATTATTCTTACATGTATGCAGCTTTGTTCTTGAAGCAGGTGAAAGTTCAGTGGGAAAAAGCAGGTTTCCCTATTGATAAACGTCCTGAAATTTTGGCGACACTATTCAATGTCGGATATCCTCAATCAAAACCAAAGTCGAATCCTAGAGTAGGAGGTTCTACAATTAAAATCTATGAAACACCCTATTCTTTCGGAGCAATTGCCTACCAGTTCTATTATTCCGGCGAGCTTTTTGAGTTATTCCCATTTGAAAAAAAGAAGTTTGATTGGAATGAGAAAACTTAGTACGGGAATCGTTACACTTGTTTTATTGGGTTCGAGCTGGGCTTTTGGTCAGGATCGGACAGATACGCTTTATAAACGTCCGAAAGATACGATGGACTTGGTTGTGAAGTGGAAGCAGATCGGTAAAGGGGTTCATTTTTGTGAAACGGATGCACCGGTAAGGTCCATTATGGGAGATTCCAAACTGACAATCCTGAAAATAAATCCCAAGCAAGTGGAGTTTGATCTATTCACTGCTTCAGCAATGGATAGCTTGTCAAAACCCGTTAATGTCTGGGCCGATACCATGAATTTGAATATTGTTTTCAATGCCGGAATGTATGATCTGGGAAAACCATTAATCAGCAGGGGATTATTGAAAAATGGAAATCACGATAATCAATTCAGTTACAAGGAAGGATGGAATGTCATGTTCGCTATCAATCCGCTGGATTCTGTCAATGCACCGGATGCCGTGGTTTATGACATGCAGTGCATCACTTTCGATTCGATACGGAATAAATATGCAAGTTTCGCTCAAGGATTGCGTATGCTGGATTGTTCCGGAAATCCGATGAACTGGAAGAAAAATCAATCGTGCAGCATGTTGGTTTGTGCGCATGACGATCAGGAAAATCTGATTATCCTTTTTAATCGTTCTCCTTTCTCCCAGAATCAGATGATTGGGTTCATGAAACAGTTTCCAACTCCGTTACACAATGCGATTTACATGGAAGGAGGACCGGAAACCAGTTTATACGTCAATATCGGTGATTTTTGTTTGCAGAAGGTGGGAAGTTATGTTTCAGGAACTTATCCCAAAGACACCAATGAAACGTTCTGGCGATTACCCAATGTGATTGGGGTGCGGGTGAAAAATAAGTAGCTGCGCGATTAATCGCGCAGCTACGGGTAATTTTTATCTAATGACAGTGATAAACCCATTGTATTTGGTGTTCATCCCTGAATTACTGGTCACTACGAAAATATACGTGTAAACTCCATCCGGAACAATCGAGCCTTCGCTGGTTCTACCGTCCCATTTCAAATCGTCCGTATGTAATTCCTTGATGATATTTCCCCAGCGATTTACAATGAACCCTTCTGCAAGGAATCCTCCCATAATGCTGATCGAAAAGAAATCATTGACATTGTCATTATTTGGGGTGAATACATTGGGAATGAAAACCGCATAATCTTCGATACTACAATCTTCGAACACAATTTGAGCCGTATGTGTGGTCGGACAACCATTTCCATCGACGATATTCGTCACTACGTTATCCGATTGGAAATACCAGGATCCCTCTACAAAGATTGAATCCCCTTCGCATGGTGTGAAGGTTTGTGAAGTTGGATTCACTGAGAATATGGAAAGATTTAAAGTATGTGTACTATCACACCCGTTTTGTCCGGTAAAAACAAACGGATAAGCTCCTGCTGCATTGAAATTCTGACCGTTGAATGAGTAAGTGTCACCTGGACAAATACTGTGTGATTCATTGGTTGTTTGAGGAGTACAACCAGTTACGATAATCGTTTGGCAATCCTGAGAAGCACAAGATCCGGCTCCAACGGAATAACAAATTTGATACGTTCCGGCTCCGGCATTTGCAGGATTAAAGACTCCGGAAGCCGAGATACAGGTTCCGCAATCGGAAGACCAGGTTCCCCCTGCAGAATTTGCTACAAATTGAATTGGAGCATCTGAAGTTGAGAAGGGTCCTGTTGTTTGAATCGTTGGATCTTGAGTAGCTGCTCCTGCCAGAATGGTTGCGGAAGCACTTGCAGAACAACCTCCGTTATCTGTAACTGTAACGGTATAAGTTCCCGGACAAAGATTTGAAATTGTTCCGGTAGTTGCATTATTGGACCAAAGAATTGTAACCGGCGCAGTTCCTCCTGAAATGGTAGCAGTAGCAGTTCCATTACAAGCATTTTGACAGGTTTCATTCGTTGAAGTTGCTTGAACGGAAATGGTACTTCCATTATTTGTTACTGTTGCCTGAGCTGCCATGGAACAACCTCCGTTATCCGTAACAGTAACGGTATACGTTCCGGCACATAAATTAGTGATGGTAGCAGTTGTAGCTCCGTTCGACCAAGAGTAAGTATATGGAGCAGTTCCTCCTGAAACAGTTGCAGTCGCAGTTCCGTTGCATGTAGCACCACATCCGGTAGGAGTTGCGCTTGCTGTAACCTGAATCCCTGTTGTAACCCCACATTGTGGATTCATTGATCCAATCCATGCATCATTTGCGGCATTATTTGCTGCACCCGGAGTTTCATTCACTCCAACCGTTCCGGAAGTCCAGTTTGCTTGAAGTGCGGAGTTGTTATTCGTGTTATTTGTCATGGAGAATACTTTGCTACTTGCAGCTCCGGCGAAATAAATAATATTGTTTGTAGAATTGTTTCCCCAACTGACTGCATGAGAAGGTGTTGTGGCGTTAATGCTTGAAAGGATCAAAAAGGAATCGTTTGTATTTGACATGGCTACCTGATTCCATGTTCCTCCACCGGCAATCCAACTGGCACTTGCAGGATAAGTCATATTCACGCTTGTAGGACTTGTGCTTTGACCTTCGAATAATGTTGAATTGACAGGAATGATCAGGCGACAGTTTCCATCCGTCATACTTAAATCATCCGGTGGAATGGCAGAATTTCTATCAGTCTCATTGTAAACCACAATTAAAATTCCCTGAGGAATGCAACTCCAGAAAGGATCGTTTGAAAAACGAACAGCACCGGTTGCAATTCCGGTTCCACTCCCGGTTGCAAAATATCCATTGTTGTCATCTAAAACAATTCCTCTTAAATCGATACAAGGAGTAGGAGTTTGACAACTTGGGGTTCCAACTACTAATAATTCAACATATTCTTGTGAACCACTTCCCTGTGAAACTTCATTAATGATTAGTTGTTGTGAATAAGACTGGAATGAGAAAAATAAAATTAAGCCAGTAACTACGCGGAGAGAACGCATTTTTTAACGTAAAAAAAACTCTAATTGAATCTGGTTTCAGCAACTAAGGAACTAACGGATCCGTGCATCAAGGATTACAAATTCAATTTTTCACGGCAAAGGTACGGTGAAATAAATTACCTTTTTGAGTTGATAATGTTATTAAATGGTTACGAAGTTGTTCTTTTCATACTGAAGACATGATACCATTTCATTCAAAGACTGAAGACAAAGAAGATAATTAAGACTTAAGTCTTTGATCTAATGTCTTAAGTCTTATTTAAACTTTTGCTATCATTACCACTCTTAAGACTACTCGGAAACGGATATGACACTGGAACTACTGTATGAAAAATATGCCAAACAGGTTTATAATCTGGCATTGCAGTATGTTCAAAATGCGAACGATGCGGAAGAAATTGCGCAGGATGTTTTCCTGGCTGCACACAAATCATTGGACAAATTCCGGAATGAATCGAATCACGGTACCTGGCTCTATCGGATTACAATCAATAGATCATTGGATTTTCTCAAAGCAAAAAAGCGAAAGAAACGTTTTTTCTGGTTTACCAATGAACTTTCTGAAAATGATTCTGTGGAATTCAATCATCCGGGAGTTCTGATTGAAAATCAGGAGGAGACTGCATTTATCTTTTCGTGTATCAATGAATTGCCGGATAATCAGAAAACAGCTTTGATCCTGAACAAAATAGAACATCTTCCGATTGCTGAAATTGCCGGAATTATGGAAACATCGGCAAAGGCAGTAGAATCCTTGATTCAACGTGCGAAAACAAATCTTTCAAAAAAAATAGGAGGTAGCGAGGGTTAAGCTACAAAGTGTCGTCTAACAAAATGAACAACATGGAAAAAGATCAGTTACATAGTTTGGAAAAGATTGAAAGGGTGGAAGTTTCTCCATTTCTCTTCACACGCATTCAGGCGAGGGTGCAAGAACAGTTTCTGGATAAGCTGTCAACAAGACAAACGGTTGTTTACCTCACAGGAATTGCATTGATTGTTGCATTGAATGTGATGGTTTTGGGAACAAAGAATGAGGATAAGAATGAGAACCTTGTTTCCGAAATGAATCTTGCTCCAACCAATCAATTGTATCCATGAAAAAGTCTGTCGTCAGAAACGGGTTCATTGTCGTATTGCTTTTAAGCAATGCCTTGTTCATTTATAAATGGTGGATGGCTCCGGAACGCAGGCACCGTGGACCAAGAAATGAAATCATTGAGAAATTGCATTTTGATGAAGGACAAGTTCTGAAATACGATGCGTTGATTCGCGGACATCGGAAAGCGATTGAAGGCGCAGAACATCAGTTGCAGAATCAAAAACAACATTTGTATTCAAATTTGGAAGCTCCTTTTTCAGATAGCATATTGAATGAAATTTTGAAAGTCGAAGCAAAGATTGAACACATTCATTTCAACCATTTTAAGGATATTGAAAAATTGTGCAGACCAGATCAGAAAAAACAGTTCAAGGAATTGAATCGGGAAATCGCACACTTGTTTTCACCTGGAAACGGACCTAAGCGTTGATCAGAGTATTTCTATATTGGTTGTTCTTGCTTCCGCTTTTTAGCTGGGGACAGCTTACGATTGATGTAAACCTGACCCTTGATAAACAATTGATCGGACTGAATCAGACCTTATCCTTGAATGAGCAGTCGTTTCAGTTGGAACAAGCCCGTTTTTACCTGTCTAAGTTTGAATTTTTCCAAAATAATCGGTTGGTTGCTGTCGATTCGATGGAAGCTTATTTGGTCGACTTCGAAATCGATTCTACCCGGAAAATCAATTTCCCGACTATTCAAGCGGATCAAATAGACGAGATCCGATTTTTGTTTGGTATAGATAGTGTGACGAATACTTCCGGTGCAATGACTGGTGCGCTTGATCCGATGTACGGAATGTATTGGAGTTGGCAAAGCGGTTATATCAATTGTAAACTGGAAGGAATAGTTTTAACCCCGAAGCGTGAAGCATTTCAGTTACATCTGGGTGGTTATACTTCACCGTTTTTGGCAGCACAGCACATTGTCATTGAAAATAGTAAAACCAGTGCAACCAAGCTGAATATAGACCTGAAATCAATTATGGGAGAAGTGGTTTTGTCAAAATCCAACCTGCATGTGATGTCGCCGTGTGTCAAAGCCGTTGAATATGCTCAAATCCTTGCAAAATCTTTTGACCTGAAACCATGAAGCGATTGGAGGTATCCTGTTTGATCCTGATTTTGGTTCTGGTTTCCTTCCGGTATACGGAACAGTTATGGAAAACTCCCACGGATTGGCCGGAACCCGTTTATAATTTCAAGAAAAATCCATTGGACTCTGCAACTATCCAGTTGGGAAGGGTTCTGTTTTATGATCCTGTTTTGTCTTCTGATAGCACAATTTCATGTGCCAGCTGTCATTCCCCATACAATGCGTTCACACATGTGGATCATGCATTAAGTCATGGAATAAAAGATCGGATAGGAACAAGAAACTCTCCGGTTTTGGTGAATTTGGCCTGGGGAAAAAGCTTCATGTGGGATGGTGCGGTAAATCATCTGGATATGCAGGCATTGGCGCCCTTGGAGAATCATTTGGAAATGGATGAGAACCTTTCACATGTGCTAAAGAAAATCGGCAGGCAAGAGAAATACAAACGACTTTTCAAATTGGCTTTTCATTCTGAAACCATCACCGGGGAACGTTTCCTGAAAGCGATTTCCCAATTCATGCTGACATTAGTCAGTTCCAATTCAAAGTACGATCAAGTGACTCGTGGCGATAAGGGAATTCAGTTTACGGAACAGGAGAAAAAGGGCTATGAGCTTTTTAAGGCAAATTGTGCTTCCTGTCATACGGAACCGTTATTCACCAATCACACATTTCAGAATAACGGATTGGCTCCGGATTCGCTTCTTCAGGATATCGGAAGAATGAAAATCACTCAGAGGCAAACGGATTCCCTGAAGTTTAAAGTTCCTACACTTCGAAATATTGAACGTTCTGCTCCCTACATGCACGATGGAAGGTACCGAAGTCTGCAGATGGTATTATTTCATTATTCGTCGGATATCCATTCATCCCCGACATTGGCATCGCAGCTCCGGAATGGAATCAATCTAAGTGAAGACGATAAACGAAATCTCATTGCTTTCCTGAAAACATTGACAGATAACACCTTTTTAAACAATAAACAATTTCAATACCCGCGAACACTTGAATAGCATTTGTTACCTATCCAAACTTGCGTAAGATAGGAGAAGGTCTGCCCGTCATTTGTTGATGGGCAGACTTTTTTTTGATATGCGAGGGTTTCATTCCAAAGTGTCGTCTAATCGGGTAAATGCTTTTATTATGAAACAAACAGCTGCAATTATTCTATTCTCTCTTTCCTCCGGATTGTCCTTTTCTCAAGGACCTTCTATTACTTCCTGGTTACAAAACACGACATTGATGGGAAGTCACTATGTAAGTGGAAACTCTACCGCTATTCAGGACAATATCCCTGTAAACACCCAGTTAGTTCAGTATTCCGCTTCGTGGGTGTATGTTACAACAAACGGTATTCCCTCTTATCCCACCGGACCATTTCTAGATGGAAATCCAAGTCTGGCAACAGATCAAAATGCGATCTTTAAAATTCCATTGAATCCAACTCAGAATACGGGAACACTCACCGCAACAACAGGTGGAAATATTGGCGTTTTCATTAATGGAGTTGCTTTGTTTGATTATCGGGATGGTGTCTCATGGAAAAATTCTACCAATGCACTTGCGGGAGGTCCATTGGGTGGAATGGGAGACGGTGTTTGGAATAGAGATGCTGTTGTTGCCGAACGCGGTGGTTTTGATTGCGCGAAAGGGCATCCGGCAATGGGGAATTATCACCATCACCAAAGTCCAAGCGCATTTGATTTGGATTTGCAGGTGATTTCGACCGTTTGTAATCTCTATGACTCGGATGGTTTGTATGCCATTGACAGCACACAGCATTCGCCTTTGATCGGATACGCTTATGATGGTTTCCCGATTTATGGAGCTTATGCCTATAAAAATGCAGACGGAACCGGCGGAATTGTTCGTATGAAATCCTCTTTCTCATTGAGAAATATTACGGTAAGAAATACTTATTACGATGGAAGTTCGGTTACGGCAGGACCAGCAGTAAATGCTACGTATCCTTTGGGTTATTTCAGAGAGGATTATGAGTTTACGGCACCTGCAAGTGCAGATTATTTGGATATTCACAATGGTCGTTTCTGTGTCACTCCTGAATACCCTGCCGGAATCTATTGTTATTTTGCAACAGTGGATGAAAATTGGAATTCCGCTTATCCCTATGCAGTCGGACCAACATTCTACGGAAATAAAGTGGTGACCAAAGTGACATCAGTAGGAGAGGCTACAACGACTTATACACCGACACCAGCCGGATTGACACAATCAGAGTTGGAAAGTCTGAACATTGACTTGTTTCCAAATCCGGCAATGGATTTAGTGACCCTTCAGGTGAATGGTTTGGTGAAAGAAAATCTGACGGTCGAACTGACAGATATGACGGGTAGAACCGTTTTGGAGAAAATCATTCCTGCGGGAAGTACGATTGCATTTTTTGAAACACAAGCAATAAACGCGGGTGATTACATCATTCGAATTAAAACTTCAAGCAGCGCGATTACAAAGGAATTAGTGATTTTGAAGTAGAAGGATTTTCGGTTTAAATAGGAAACGCAGACTTTACGGTCTGCGTTTTTTTATTTTTTATTAGTTGGTTTTGATATAATAGTCATCCTTGATGATGCAATAAGTTTTTCCGGCATCCGGAACTCGTAATTACCTCTTAAGTTGGCGCGAGTTTCTAACTCGTGTCAAGAGTTTTATCCCAGATTCACCTGAATCTTCACCAAATCCGAATAAGCCCCACTTGTTGCCATCAAGTCTGCATGATTTCCGCTTTCTACAATCATTCCATTTTGAAGAACCAGGATCTTATGCGCATTTCGGATGGTACTCAAGCGGTGTGCGATGACAATACACGTTCTTCCTTTCATCAATTTTTCCAAAGCATCCTGAACTACGCGCTCTGATTCGGAATCCAAGGCTGAGGTAGCTTCATCCAGGATCAGAATTGTCGGGTTTTTCAAAATTGCCCTTGCAATTGCAATACGCTGTTTTTGTCCACCTGAGAGTTGAATTCCACGGTCTCCAACTTGTGTTTTAAAGCCGTCAGGGAAGCTCATAATGAAATCGTACGCATTGGCTTGTTTTGCAGCACTGATGATCTCTTCTTCTCTTGAATCGGGTCTTCCGAATGCGATGTTCTCCAAAATGGTTCCTGCAAACAATAAGACGTCTTGAGGAACAATTGCAATATGCTCTCTCAGGTATTTGATATCAATGGAATCCGCATTGGAATCTCCAAAATAAATTGCTCCTTTGTTGATTGGATAGTAATTTAAAACCAAGGAAGAAATGGTTGTTTTCCCCCCTCCTGATGTACCAACCAAGGCCAGGGTTTGATTCTTATTCAATTCAAATGAAATTCCTTTTAACACTTCTACTTCAGCACGTTGAGGATACGAAAAATGAACGTTCTCAAATCGGATTGAACCATCAATTTCAGGTTTGTTGCTTCCCTTGAATAAATCGGATTCACTCGTTTCATTGATGATATCCATTAGTTTCTCCGTTCCTCCGATCGTCTTTTGAATTCCGCTGTAAAAATCAGGAAGTGAGCCAATACTGGCAGCCATCAATAAGGTAACCATCAGGAAAGAATACAAGTCACCATCACTCAGTTCGGGATTGGTACCCTGGGTCATCAATAATCCTTGCCAAACGATAAATACGATTGAACCGAACATGCAGAAAACCATGAAGGAGATGAATAAGCCTCTCCAGATTCCACTTTTGATGTTCAATCGTTTAATTTCCTCTATGGAAGTTCTGAATCGCTTGATGAGGTAATTTTCGTTTGTGAAAGCTTTGATGTTCCCGATTCCGGTTAGTGATTCTTCGGCAATTGCATTGGAGGTTGCAGTTTGATCCTGGGCTTCTTTCGATAGGCGTTTGATGAATCTTCCAAATAACACTGCTACGATCATAATGATGGGAACAGTTGAGAGCATGATCAATGAAAGTTTCCAGGAAACAAAAGTCAGATAAGCAATTCCTCCGACTACCATGACGATTTGTCTGAAAAACTCTGCTACGGTAGTTCGAAGCGTTTCCTGAATCTGTGTAATATCGGCAGAAAGTCTGCTAGTCAGTTCTCCAACCGTATTCTTGTTGAAGAAATCCATTGGAAGATGAAGCATTTTTTGGAAAACGTCGGATCTCAAATCACGCAAAGCCTTTTCGGTCACGTTTGTGAATAAGACAACCCGGAAGTAGCTGAAGATTGCTTGTCCACCGAATAGTGCAAATAAGGTTACCGCGACTGTGGTGATATTGGATAGGTCGATAGCATGTATTGCTTCGGCCATACTGGTTTGAGAACCGCTGCTTAATCCGAGTAACTGTCCTAGCAAAATGGGGAAGATCAAACCCACAGAAGTGGAAAGGACCAGAAAGATCCAACCGATGCCATATTCAAAGCGATAAGGCCTTAAATAATGAAAAAGTTTACGTGCCTTTTTGTAACTGTCGCGTGTTAAATGAATCTTTTCTTTTTTAGCTTGTTTTGGTCGCAACATCTTTTTCCTATTTTTGTCTCACAAAAGTAATCGGTGATTGGCTTAAACAAACTTTTTTTTCGATTATTTTCGATTAAAACTTGAAAAATTAGAAAATCTACCTATCTTTGCACCCCATTCTGACAAATGTCTGACATTTCCAGAATTATTAAGAAGCAATAAGAACATTCGAATAAAGCATAGATCATGAAAAGAACGTTTCAACCGTCTGTAAGAAAGAGAAGAAATAAGCACGGTTTCCGTAGCCGTATGGCAACTAAGAACGGACGTAAAGTATTAGCTGCACGTCGTGCTAAAGGCCGTAAAAAATTGACAGTTTCTGACGAAGGTTTCCACAAGCGTTAATCGCTCGTAAGATCTTTATTTTAAGATATCGACCATCTTTTCGTTTTTACGGAGAGATGGTTTTTTTGTTTTTATATTTTTAATCACTATGACTCAAATTAGAATTCTATTCTTCTTTTTAGTAACAAGCTCAAGTGTATTTGGATCATTTCACACAGATTCATTGCAGTTGGCAGCTTACTATCAGGATGCGTTGATTCATCCGGATGGAAGTCTTGAAATACTTAGTAAAGCAAAAAAACTCACTCAATCAAAAGTGCAAACAATTGCCTGGAAAGAAAGCTGTTTCTATTTGGAGGCTCGGTTTTTAGTCCAGACCGGACAATTTGAAGCCGCAGAAAAGGTTGCGAAATCAGGATTGAAATTGTTTGATTCCAAGAAAAAGAATGGTGCCAAATTCTATAATCTCTTGGGTTCCGTTGCAGCTCTTCGGCAAGACTACGAACGAGCTATTCATTACTACAAGTTGTCTTTGGAATTATTAGAACTTCATGGAGATAAACTGCAAGCTGCTTACATTAAGAATAACATTGCAAATACATTTTTTAGTCTCACGGATTATAAAAGTGCTTATGCCTATTCAAATGAGGCTTTTACGGAAGCAAAAGAATTGAATGATACACTTTATATGCCTTCCATGGAAGCAATTTTGGCGGTGTCTGAAGTGAAAATGAACAAATTGGAAAGTGCGAAATTACATGCTCTTGAAAGCATCCAATTATCCCAAAAATACAAACAACCACTTGGATTAATTATCGGAAATTATAGTTTGGGAGAATATTATCTCGAAATAAAGAAATATCAGCAATCTGAGAAACACTATACTTCTTCTTTAATGATAGCAACTCAATACAGGCAATCCAATTACATGATGTTGGCAAATATTGGTCTTCTCACGGTTTTTAATGCAACAGGAAAGTATGAAAAAGCAATTCAAGCAGGAGAAACAGCTTTGAGTATCACTAAAGCGTTACATAATCGAAATACGGAATATTCGATTTATAAAAACCTGGCATTTGCTTATGCGAAAACAGGGCAGCATGAAAAAGCATTTCAACTCATGAAAACTGCTCATGAGATCTACAGAAAATCAACCTCCAGGGATAATCGGAAATCAATCAATGAGTTATTGATTAAGTACGAAACAGAGAAGAAAGAAAAGGCATTGACTAAAAATGAATTGGAGCTGGTCAGGCGAAATCAATTAGTGGCTTGGTTAAGTTTGATATTATTGACGATAGTACTTGCTGTTTTTGTTTTAATTCGTCGTCAAAAATCCAAATTGGAAGAGAAAGAACGAGAACGGGAAAGGGCTGTGTTTAGCGCTCTTGTGGAAGGAGAAGAGTACGAACGCAAGCGGCTCTCGCATGAAATTCACGATGGCATTCAATCAGCGCTTGTAGGGATTCAGTTGAAACTGGAACAAGAAACAAAAGGAACGAATTCATTTCAACCCGTTTTGGATCAGTTGAGAACGGTACAGGAAGATACCAGAAGAATGGCGCATAACCTGATGCCTGTTTCAATGTCTGAAAACGGATGGAATGGAGCGTTGGAGTTATTTTGTAAAGAAGCAGCAACGCCATCTTGTCCTATTTTAATGTTTCATAATCTCAGCATCGAATTAAGTAAATCAAGTACCGGAAAGGTAGTATTCAGAATCCTTCAGGAATTGATTCAAAATGCAGTGAAACATGCCAAGGCAACTGAAATCAATGTAAACGTTTTGCAAGAGGGTGGTCAGTTGCTTTTTATGGTGGAAGATAATGGAATCGGTTTCGATACCAGTTTACAACGAACAGGTCAGGGAATTCAATCATTAGAAGAACGATTACAATCAATCCATGCAGCACTTTTTATAGAGTCTTCCAAGGGAAAAGGCTCTGTTTTTCGGTTTACCATTCCCATTTCTGAATTTCTTTAAGTAAATTTCGGAATGTCAAAAATAGGGATACTCATTGCAGATGACCACGATTTAATCTTACAAGGTTTAGCTAATTTATTGGTTGAAGAAGAATGGATTGCTCAAATTCACCAGGCAAGAACAAAAATAGATGTTCTCCGAATTTTGCAAAATGAACAAATTCAAGTACTCATTCAAGATGTCAAATTTGGAGCTGACGATGCAAGATCTTTTATCCCCGATATCAGAAATAAATACCCGGAACTGAAAATAATTGCCCTGTCCAGTTTGGGCGATAGCGCCAGTATTCATTCTGTTATGAACGCCGGAGCAAATGGCTATGTGGTAAAATCTGAAAGTGGAAGCCAATTGATATCAGTTATTAAAAATGTCCTTTCCGAAGGTCAGGCCTTAAGTATTGAGAGTCAAAAAGCCCTTTTTAAAACACAAGCTTCTCCTGAAATTCAGCTCTCGATTCGTGAGAAGGAAGTACTAAAAGCAATACTGGAAGAATTGCCTACCAAAGAAATTGCTGCACACTTGTTCCTGTCAGAAAAAACAGTGGAGCACTATCGGGCTACTTTATTTGTGAAATTTAATGTTAAAAATGTGACAGGCTTAGTGAAGAAAGCCATTTTCTTAGGTTTTTGGCAAGATTAGGGTTTTCCCTAACAGGTCTTTTGGTGATTCCCCTAAAGATAACTTTTGAATAACTTCTCAATTTTGTCTGAAATTGAAATTATGAAGAAAATAGTTATTCTAGGGCTGATTTTGTTAAGCAATTTAGCCTTCGTACACAGTCAAAACCTACTCACTGATTTAAGACCTGGATTGGATGGTTCTGAACCTGATTTTGGGAATGCTTTTCAAAAAAACAATGAACTCTATTTTGCAGCAACTCCGGACGGAATCACCAGAAGATTGTATAAAACAGACGGAACATCAGGAAACACGGTCTTACTGGAGGGAGGAAGCAATATGTATGTGAATCTGATCCTGGGTTTTCTGGGAGATGATCTCTTGTACATAGCAGGTGATTATTTTAACGGAGGTTCATTCGGACTTTACAAAACAAACGGTGCACCCGGAGCAGGGGAGTTGGTTGCAGAATATCACCAGGGCAACGATTTGTTTGTTGCTTATCCGATGACCATTACAATGAACAATGTACTGTATTTCCTGGGAAACGATGGGGTAACAGGTTTTGAATTGTGGAGAACAGATGGAACAAATGCCGGAACTTATTTAGTAAAGGATATCAATCCGGGAATTGAATCCTGTTTATTGATAACATCAGAGAAACAGTATTTTGCAGAGCTAAACGGTTTTATTTATTTCGGAGCTGCCGAACCTGTGAACGGTGCAGAGTTGTGGAAATCCGATGGGACAGAGTCAGGAACAACCCTGGTAGCCAATATCGATACTTCCGAAGCAATTGTTCCGAACTTAGGAAGTAATCCGGGCTATTTTTGTACGTACAATAACGAAGTGTATTTTTCAGCCTACAGACCAGTTGATGGAAGAGAATTGTGGAAAACGGATGGAACGGAAGCCGGAACAGTATTGGTGAAAGATCTGGCTGCAGGCAGTGGTTCTCCTTCAAATATGATCGAATACAACGGATTGCTTTATTTTTCAGCATTTTACCCAAGTCAAAATTACACCTTGTACAAATCCAATGGAACAAATGCAGGAACAGTGGCTGTAGAACCTCCGGGTAGCGGCGGTCCGGTTATTTCATTAGACGATCCGTTCGTAATATTCAAAGGTAAACTCTTTTTTGCAGCGAATGATGGTCTTAATGGACAAGGATTTTCATCCATTTGGTATTCCGATGGAACTGCAGCAGGAACATCACCTCAAGCAGATGTCCCGGCAGCATACAATTCCCACCCCATGAACTTGCTGGCAACCACCAATTATTTGTATTACACCGCATACAATGATGTGAGTGGCAATATGAATGATGGAGTTTATCGGACGACTGATTTACCTAACCAAAATACGTTACTCACAGCTACCACATTTGATGCATATGAGTTTCAACCGTTGCGTTTGGTAAATGGATGTTTATTGGTTCGTGGCGATAATAACGGAGCCACAGGGGAAGAAATTTATACCGTGTGCAATCAGAATACGCAAACAGTTGGTTTGGAAGAAACGGCTTTACTAGATTTGACTGTTTTCCCAAACCCTTGCACAGATCAGTTTACTATGCAAACCTCCTCTGATCTGAATGATATTTACGAATTGTCTTTGCAGAATTTATCCGGCAGGTCAATGATTTTGAATTATTCACTTTCCAGTCAAAACTCATTATTAATAAGTGAATTGCCTGATCTTTCTTCCGGAGTATATATTCTTTCCGTCAAAACCAAAAACGGGGAAAGCAAACAGGTGAAATTAATGATTGAGTAACTGAATACCTGCGAACCGGTCAGAACAATCTGACCGGTTTACTGAAATTTATCGGATCTAGGATAAAAGAAAACAATCATGAAGAACATAACATTATTATTAGCATTAGCGTGTTCGTCACTGCTATTCGGTCAGGAAACACTTTTAGAAAGGCAGGCTGCTAAAACAAAAGAAAAAATCAAGCAGCGAGCAGAAAACAGAGTGGAACAAGGGATTGATAAAACACTCGACAAAACCGAAGAAGAAATCGAAAGCGGGATCAAGGACGGGCAGAAGAAAAAAACAGAAAAGGATTCACAATCGGAGACACCCGTTTCTCCCGAAGGGAAATTAGAAACGAATCAAGAGGGGGCAGCAGCAGCAAATGCTAAGTCAGGTTCTAAAGGAAGTGATAATCCGGAGTTCAAAGTCTATTCGAAGTTTGATTTTATTTCAGGTGAGAAGGTATTGGGTTACGATGATTTTACCGGGGTTCCGGTGGGGGATTTTCCGCTCGAATGGAATACCAACAGCTCCGCCGAAGTCATCAGGATAGACCAAAATGAGCAGCGTTGGCTTATGCTTACTACTGATGGTTATTTGCAGCCTGATTTTATTTCCAATATGCCTGAAAATTTCACTATTGAATTTGATGTTCTGACAAGGTACAAGAGTTCCAATATACTGGCTTACGGTTTTGATATTTACAGTACCGACAATCCCAATAGAGATTTGTCAGAAAAATATCTGACGCAGGGAAGTTTTCAGTTTACCTGGTCCGGCTGTCTTGAAAATGCAGCTTATGTTATTTACGATGGGGGAGAAGAAATGACTAAGAATGAGGGACTGATCGTCCCGCCACTAAAATGCCCGGAGGATGGAAATATGCCTGCAAAAGTACATTTTTCTATATGGCGGCAAAAAACACGTTTGCGTATTTATGCGGATGGTCTGAAGATCATTGACCTTCCGCGAGCATTTAGCCCGACACGAAAGTACAACGCGTTTAAGATAGGATCGCATTATATGAATTTTGCTACTGCAGAGGATAAAGATCTGTTTATGATTTCCAACGTAAGGTATGCGGAAGGCGGGCAGGACATGCGAAGCAAACTGCTTACAGAAGGGAAATTGGTAACCAAAGGGATTTTGTTCGCATCAAACTCGGATCAGTTAAAACCGGAATCTTATGGAGTACTGAAAGAGATTGCAACGGTGTTAAACGAAAATCCGGCTGTACGGTTGAAGATTGTAGGGCATACTGATTCGGACGGGGAAGAGTCTGCCAATGTCGAATTGTCCAAAAAACGAGCTCTTGCGGTAAAGCAAGCGTTGATCAGTGAATTTAAAATCGAAGCCTCCAGGATGGAAACAGATGGAAAAGGAGAAAGTGAACCAACGGATTCAAATACAACGCCTGCTGGAAAAGCCAATAATCGCCGGGTAGAATTTCTGAAATTGTAGAAAATCCACCTCGATTTTCCTATTTTTACCGAAAATCAATCGGAAATGAAAAACATCTTACTACTGGCTTTAATGATCTGCATTTCATCTCTTGCTTTCTCTCAAAAGAAAAAAGTGGAAATTGAAGGCGATACGATTAAAGTAAACGGAGCTGCTTATGCACTGATTTTTAGAAAAACTCCTGCCACACCGGTCTATACGATCAAATCGCTGGACGGAACTCCTTTGATGAACTGGCAGTTTCAGGATTTTAACGACCCACGTGAAGTGAGTAATTCCAATTCAAAAGGGCGTGTGACTTATTTTCAAGTTACTTTCTATAACGACAAACAACAATGTGAGATCAATCCTAGTATGGCGACCTATAAAAGTGTGGCAAAATGTATCGTGGACAATGAATTGATCAAAGACGGAACGATTGACCAGGAAGCAGAGAATAATTTTGTGCTGATAAACGGAAAGAAATTTTCGGAACAACAGCAGTCATCCGGAGGCGGTTCTACGATCATAATCAATAACAATCGTTAGGAAGAACCAAAACGTATTTAAAGAGCCATTCTTTCATTCGGGAGAATGGTTTTTTGTTTGCTGAAAAGTTAAAAAAAAGTCCGGTTGGTGTCTTTTTTACAAGGAATTTGATCTAAGTTTGTTTTAAAAAAAGTATGAATACTCGTGTTGTTGATTTTCGCTCAGATACAGTGACTAAACCTTCCAAAGAAATGCTCGAAGCCATGTTTCAGGCTGCTGTTGGAGATGATGTGTATGGAGAAGACCCAACAGTGAACGAGTTGCAAGAATATGCAGCACAACTTTTTGGGATGGAAGCAGCGTTATTTTGCGCAAGTGGAACCCAAACGAATCAGATTGCTATTAATGTCCATGTGAAACCGGGGGGAGAAGTGATTTGCCACGAAGAAAGTCATGTATACAAATACGAAGGAGGAGGAATTGCAAAGAATTCAGGCGCTTCTGTTCGATTATTGCAAGGAAACAGAGGAAGATTAACGGCAACTGAAATTGAAAAATGGATTATGCCGGATGATATTCATTTTCCTGTTACCCAACTGATTTCTTTGGAAGATACTTCGAATCGTGGTGGAGGAGCAGTTTACAATTTCGAAGATATTGAAGCGATTGCACGTTTGGCAAAATCTAAAAATATTCCACTTCACTTGGACGGAGCACGTGTTTTTAATGCTTTGGCAGTAAATGGAATTGATTTCAAAAGATATGCTGCTCAATTTGATTCCATTTCAATTTGTCTTTCAAAAGGATTGGGAGCTCCGGTGGGTTCATTGTTACTTGGAAAAAAAGACTTTATTCATCAAGCCAGAAGAGTGCGTAAAGTGATGGGTGGGGGAATGCGTCAGGCTGGATTTTTAGCTGCAGCAGGTTTATTTGCCTTAAAAAACAATGTGAATCGCTTAACGGAAGATCATGCAAAAGCAAAACAACTGGAAGATGCTTTTTTGAAATGTGATTGGGTTGAAAGCAGTTTGTCGGTTGAAACAAATATTTTAGTTGTAATTTTGAAGGAGGAAGCAAAACGGGATCTGTACATTCAAAAACTAGGTGAGTGTGGTGTGAAAGTTTCTGCATTTGGTCCTGGAATGATTCGTTTGGTGACACATTTGGATGTTTCGCAAAGCGATGTAGATTATATGATAGAACAACTGGATAAGATATGAAACTATTCACATTAGCTGTACTTGCATTTCTGATTACATCAGTTGTTTCCTGTTCGGATAACGAAAAAGAAACGGTTTCATTAGAAGATATCTCGCATACTTCAGATAAATTTGACAAGATCGATGATAAGAAGGAGATTCCGGAAATAAAAGATGAAAAACCGAAAAAAGGGTATTTTCTCATTGCTTTTGATTCCATTTACAAAGATGCTTCCTGGTTTAAGTTGGACAGTTTGCTCTTTCCGGATCGTTTCGGACCTTCCAAAATGGAGAAATGGTATTTGCTGAATGAAAAGGATAGTATTGTCGCATTGCACTATGAATTCAAGGATAGTTTAAGAACGAAAAATGCATTTTTCAACTGGCTGGATTGCTATGGACCAACATGTACCTCGTATCAGGTCGGTTCGCAATTCAAGAAACAAAGTAGGAATTCGTTGTTTTTGGTAGGAGAGAATCAATTGGTTTATTTGGAAGCGAAATCACCGATTGCGTTGGATAAGCTGATTGGAATCCTGAATGAAGAAAAAGAAGATCAGAATTGGATGTATGTGTTGGAAATTCCCGGGAAGAAGAAAACGCGTTGGTCTTCGATGAAAGAAGGAGAATTAAAAGAGTTAAAAAGATTTTAGAGCCAAGACTTATAGAGTCAAGAGTCAAGAAAGATGAATTTGGTCTTGCCTCTTGCCTCACAATGTCTTGACTCCCATTAAAGAAAAATATGAAAGTAGTAAACAGAGGATACATTTACGTAGAGCCGAAACAACCATTTTGTGATTGGGCAAAAGAACACGATGCCGATTTTGATTTTGATGAATCGGATGATTTGGAAGGGAACCTGTATTTGATAGAGGAAGACTTCTTCGAATACGAACCATTGATCGAATCTCACTTCAAGAAAATCATGAAGAATGAATGTATGGCAGTGGTGGATTCTGAGGATGAATACCCGAAACCCACTTTGGAAATGTTCCAGGAATGGTTCACTATTCGAGTTGGGTCAAGTGTGTTCGATACACAAAAAACGGATTTGGAAAGTGACAAGTTATAATTCACGTTTTACCGATTGGTGAAATCAATTCACCGATTTTGATCCTTATTTTCTGGTTTTTCAATCTAATTTAGCATCGTAATTAATTGTTATGAAGTATTTACTATTGCTTATAAGTTTGGTTCCAATCTATTTGATCGCTCAAACTTCGATTGAAGGGACAGTATTGAATCAAAGTGGAAAACCGGTTCCAATGGCTACTATTTTTGTTAAAGGAACAACCGATGGCGCGCAATCGAATGAAAAAGGTCTTTATAAATTGACGACCACCACTACTGGAAAACAAACACTTGTTATTCGTGGAGAAGAATTGGAAGAGCAAACGATTGAAGTCAATCTGACAGGAGCTCCGCTCGTTCAGAACATCAAGGTACGTCAATCAAGAGCAATTGAAGAAGTTGTTATTTCCGCAGGAACGATGTCTGCATCGAATGACCGTTCAGTTGCCATTTTGGATCCCTTGGATATTGTAACCACTGCCGGTGGACAAGGCGATATTGCCGGGGCAATTCAAACCTTACCCGGTGTTCAACGAAACGGAGGAGATCAGACCGGTTTGATGGTTCGTGGAGGAGATGTAAGTGAAACATCCTTCATCATTGATGGACTGGTTGCTCAGAATGCATTTGGAAGTTCCGTTCCGGGAGTTGCACAACGGACACGATTCAATCCGTTTCAATTCAAAGGGACCGCTTTCAGTACCGGAGGTTACACCGCACGCTACGGACAGGCATTATCTTCCGTTTTGGATTTGAGTACCTTGGATTTACCCGATCAGACCAATATCAATATCGGGGGAAACTTTGCAGGAATTTTTCTGGGTGGTTCGAAATTGATGGAGAATAGTGCGGTTGAGTTTACCGGATATTATCAGAACCTATCCCCTTTTTTGGCACTTGCAAAAGCAAATGTGAAATTCTATGAAGCTCCTCAGGGATTCGGTTTTTCGGGCAGATATGTTGCGAAAACATCTACGAGAGGAATGTTCAAGACAACGTTTAATCAAACATATAACAGTTCCGGTCTGGAGATTCCAAATCCCGGAGTTGCCGGAGCAACCATGAAATTCGGGTTGAAGAATCAGAATACCTATGTCAATACCACATTTAAGAATTTTATCAATGATAAATGGTTGTATTATACCGGATTTTCATTGAGCAACAATGACGATGACATCACTTGGGATACACTTGTTTCCACCAGAAATGATAAACGGGTTCAAGGAAGAGGAGAATTGGTTTATACACCCGGAAATCGCTTCAAAATGGTGATTGGGACAGAATTGCAGCATTTTCAGTATAAACAAACATTTGATACCTTGACCGGTCAGTTCACGGAGATGTTGAGTGCAGGTTATGTAGAAGCGGATATCATTCCATTCAGAAACTTTGCAATCAAACCGGGCGTTCGGGCTGAATATTCGAAATTGTTGGCGAAGGGAAATATTTCCCCGCGTTTGGCAATGGCCATCAAGACCAGTAAGACCAGTCAGATTTCATTGGCCTCGGGATATTTCTACCAATTGGCTTCGCAAAACTACCTGATGCAAGGATACAGACCGAATTTCCAGGAAGCATTGCATTTGATGGCAAATTATCAGATTATCGCCAAGAACCGGATTTTCCGATTGGAAGGATATTACAAATCCTATGCTCAACTTGTAAGAGAACAAGGAGTCGCTTACACACCAAATGCTTTCCGATTCAATTATGGAATGGTGGATAACAGCGGTTCGGGTTACGCTCAGGGAATTGATGTTTTCTGGAGAGATAAGAAAAGCATTAAAAATTTTGATTACTGGATTTCATATAGTTACATCGATACCAAAAGATTGTATCAAAATTATGTCAGCAAAGTAACACCGGATTATGTTTCCGATCACAACTTGAATGTGGTCATGAAATATTTCTCCACCAAATTGCAAACTAGTTTCTCCATGACGTACAGTTATGCAAGTGGAAGACCGTATTACAATCCGACCAACACGCGCTTCCTGGGAGACCGTTCACCGGATTACCACAATCTGGCTTTCACAGCTGCATATTTAACAACGATTAAAAAGATTTTCACAGTCTTTTATATTAGCTTAGATAATATTACCAATCAGCACAATGTGTTGGGATACAGATACAGTTACGATGGTAGCCAAAGATATGATGTGAAACCTCCGTTTTATTTTAATGTATTCTTCGGATTTAACATGTCATTGAAAGAATTCAATAAGGACGAAATTTAATTATAGACTATGAAACAAGTAATCTTATCAGTGGTTTTGGCATTTACACTACAAGCAAATGCCCAGGATGAAATCAAAAAGGAATTGGAGCCTATTTGTGCAACCTTTGACTCGACTGCCACCTTGGAAGGTTGGAAGGCAAAATCAGATCAGTTGGCTTTGGTGAAAGGAAAGTATCCGGAAAATTGGATGCCTGCTTATTACTATGCATATTCGTGTATTCAGATGTCGTATTTCGAGCCTACTTTAGCAATCAAGGATGCCTTGGTGGATAATGCAGAAGAGCAACTTGGGAAGATCGAAGCTTGTCCGTTAACAGATGAAATCCATATCATGAAAGCGATGATTGCAAATGCGCGTATCGGAGCAGATCCGGAAAATCGCTGGCAGAAATACGGAAAGATCTTTGATGAGAACCTGAAATCGGCAAAAGCCCTGAATGAGAACAATCCGCATATCTATTTGCTAAAAGGGATTTCGACTTTCTACACACCTAAAATGTTTGGTGGAGGAGCAAAAAACGCGAAAACCTATTTTGATAAAGCAAAAGTGAAATACGATCTGATCACCTATACGGATGTGGATAAACCATTTTGGTGGGGAAGAAATACATGTAATTACTTTTTCGGTGAAATTGATAAGGAATTGAATAAATAAAGGCATAAAACACAGTAGGGACGTGATGCTTCTCGTCCCTACATGTTTTTATGCATTCTCTATTAACTTGGAATTATAATACTGAATTTCCGAACTGACCTCCTTTTCAATCCAATTCGGAAGCTCGAATGTTTCCTCTTCGGATTCCAACTCTACCTCTGCAATGATCAATCCCTCCAACTTGCCATGAAAAATATCGATTTCCCATTTCTTTTCACCGACAATTAATTCATAGCGCTCTTTTTCCAGAACCTTCGGGCAGAAATTGGCTAGTAATTGATTGGCATCTTCAAAAGGGATTTCATACTCAAATTCATCTCTTGAAATACCGATTGATTTTCCCTTAATGGTCAAATATCCCTTTTCACCTTTTGTTCGGACGCGAACAGTCTTGCCATCCAAATCGGCAATGTATCCCTGTCTTATTTTTTTTGATTGAAGGTATTTGATGACATCCATGATGTGCTCACTTACCAGGTATTTCCGCTCAATTTCTTTCATTTTTATAGACTTAAGACAAAAGACATGAGACGAAAGACGAAAGACTTTACCTGTATCGATGTCTTACGTCTTTAGTCTCATGTCTATAGTCTACTAATTTACTACACATTTCGGAAAAAGGCATAATTTCCCTACTTGAATTGACGGATAGACATGTGTCTATTTGCCTAGTATTGATAGGGCTTTCAGCAATACATCGAAGGAAGAAGCCTGTCTATTCGTAATTTGGCTATCTTCGCATAATGCAGGTGATTCTGACATTTGATTACGAATTGTTCTTCGGGACCGATACTGGAAGCGTTCAAAAATGCATGATTGAACCAAGTAACCGATTGTTAGCGATAGCAAGAAAACATCAAATCCCCCTTGTTTTCTTTGTTGATATAGGTTTTCTGATCAAACTCCAGGAATATAAAGAACAATATCCGACCCTGAATGCTGATTTTGAGCAAATAACGACTCAGTTAAAGGAAATGCAGGAGCTGAATTGCGAAATCCAATTGCATATTCATCCTCATTGGGAAAAATCTTTCTACGACGGACAAAAATGGGTTATAGTGACCGACGGGTGTTATAAACTTTCTGATTTTCCGGATGCGGAAGCGGAATCGATCGTGCGAAAATACCATCACTTTTTAAGTGGTCTCACCAAGAATAAAATAACCACTTATCGCGCTGGAGGTTGGTGTATTCAGCCTTTCAGTCAAGTTGAAAAAGTTTTTCAGGAACTCGAAATAACAAAGGATTCGACCGTATTTCCCGGAGGTAAGTTCGAATCGGAACATTACCAGTTTGATTTCACCAAGGTTTCACCATTTGGGAATCCGTATCGGTTTCAATCGGATGTCACACAGGCTATTGAGAATGGTCATTTCCTGGAGGTCCCAATTTCATCCTGGGAATTTTCTCCACTGTTTTATTGGCGTTTGTATATCTTGGGAAGATTGAACCCCAGAGATCACAAGATGATTGGTGACGGTTCTTTTTTGGCTCAACCGGGAAGAAAAAAATCCGTTTTATTGAACAGGACATGGAATCATGTCAGTTCGGACGGATATTATGCATCGCAATTGATGAAGCAGGCAAAATACTATCATGCTAAAGACCTGCAGGCCTTCGTGGTGATAGGTCATCCAAAGGGAATGACAAATTATTCCTTGAGACAATTGGAATTATTCGTCTCAAATACAAAAAGGGAAGTTGAATTCATTAATTACGAGGCATGCAATTGATACAGGCAAATTCGGATGAAGTAAAGAAACAATGGGACAAATTGGTGTCATTGCATGGAGCTTCCGTGTTTTCAGAGTCGATTTATCTGGATGCAACTGCAGAAAACTGGGCTGTTCTTTATACGGATGATTTCAAATCGGGAATAGCCTGTCCGTTTGTGGTGAAAGGCGGAGTAAAAATCTTGGTTACACCCTTTTTCAACCGGTATATGGAATGGGTTGGTGATTTGATTCCGGAAGAAGAGATCATGGAGGCATTGAAAAAGGAATTTCCCGTTTCGGATCTTCAGATTGGAAGAGGATTCAGCTTGAATCAACAGATGTATCAGAAATTGGATCCGGGAAAATTGAAATTGAATCAACAGGCTAAAAGATCGTTGAATAAATCGACAGAATATACCGTTACAAGAGCAGAAGACATTTCATCCATGATGGAATTAGTGCGCAATGAATTATCGAATCGGATTCATGGGATCAATGAACAGACACTCCCAATCCTGGAAGACCTGGTGACCCGTTATCGAAGTCGGCGAATGGGACAGTTCAATTTGCACAAGGAAAACGTATGGCTTGGCGGGCTTTGGATTTTGGAAAACGATTCGACGGTTTTATATTTGAAAGGAACGACAACGGAGGAAGCAAAGAAATCCGGTGGGATGTATAAATTGATGTTGGCTGCGATCGAATATGCGCATTCAAAAGGGAAGGTATTCGATTTTGGAGGTTCCAATGTGGAATCTGTCAGAAGGTTTAATTTGAATTTTGGTGCAGAAGATAGTGTATATTCGCGATTAAGCTGGAACAACGCTCCGTTTTGGTGGAAAATTGTAAAATTGATACGAGATAAATGGATAAAAAAGTAATTCTGATTACCGGATCCACCGGTGGATTAGGTTCCGCTATGGTGAAACATTTTGAGAAGCAGGATGTGAGGTTGGCTTTACATACCTTTCAGCAAGATCCATTTGATGTGAACTGCGAGCATGCTTGGTTCAAAGCAGATTTGCGTGATGAAAATCAGGTTAAGAACCTCATTTCAAGTGTGCTTGCCAATTTCGGTAGAGTGGACGTATTGATCAATAATGCAGGAATTTCAAAAAACGGAATGAGCTGGAAGCTTTCTCCTGCAGATTTCAATGAGGTGATGGCAGTTAATCTGACAGCTCCTTTCTTGTTGTGTCATGGCTTGATTCCGGGTATGCGTACCAATGATTTTGGAAGGATTATCAATATTTCATCGGTTGTAGCACAAACCGGTGTTCCGGGAACAGTTGCTTATGCGGCAAGTAAAGCAGGGATTCTGGGGCTAACGAAAACCATTGCAAAGGAACTTGCTAATCAACCGATAACTTGTAATGCATTAGCCCTTGGTTATTTTGATCAGGGAATGATTTCGGAGGTTTCAGCTGAAATGCAATTGCATATTATTTCCCAGATACCAAAGCACCGTTTAGGAGGAGTGGAAACGATTCTGTCAACGATCGATTGGCTTTTAAAAGACGATTCGGATTATGTTACAGGTCAGACGATTTCTTTGAATGGCGGGTTGTTTACCTGATTTATTACCTTAAATTTGTAGTAAACAAATGAATAACGCAATCAACATGTTTCCTAAGAAAAATATGCCCCGATGGATAATAATTCTGTTTGATTTATTCATTTCGGCATTCTCATTGGCAATTGCTTATCTCATTCGTTTTGATATCAAGGCAGATAGTTCTCAGTGGAGATTTGAAATTGGAATTGTCAAGTACTCTATCATTGTTTTCTTTATCGTGCGGCTTATTGTTTTCTTTTCCTTTGGGATTCAGAAAGGGATTGTCCGACATACTTCAACCTCTGATTTTAAACGCTTATTTTTAGCAACCACTGCATCATCCTTCATTTTCATTCTCTTGGGAATCGTCCGATATAATTGGATTGATGGCTACTACCTTTTTCCCATCTCGATTCTGGTGATCGAATACGTTTTTTGTTTCTTTTTTCTTGCAGTTTCGCGATTTGTAGTGAAACTATTGTACCTGGAATCGGTGAAATCGAGCAGTGAACAGAAGTTTGTGCTTATTTACGGAGCAGGTATTTCAGGTCTGATTGCAAAACGGATCATTGAGAAAGATGTGCGAATCAATTTCAAGGTTTTTGGTTTTTTGGATGATAACAATCGCATTTCAGGAAATCGAATCGAAGGAGCGGAGGTTTTCCATACTTCCAAATTGGAAGAGATCCTGCAAAAAAATACCATTCATCAGGTGATTATTGCCATTCAGGATTTGGATCCTGAGCGGAGAAATGCCATCGTGGAAAAATGTATTGATGCAGGTGTGGAAGTGAAAAAAGTTCCCAGTCCGAAAAGTTGGATCAATGGTTCATTTACTGCAAAACAGATTGCTCAAGTCAATATTGAAGACCTTTTGGGAAGAAAACCGATCATCCTCAATCAGGAGAAATTGGCAGAGAACTTGAAGGATCAGGTGATTTTGATTACGGGAGCTGCAGGTTCTATCGGTTCGGGAATTGTTCGTCAGGTATTGGAATATAAACCAAAGTTGGTTGTCCTGTTGGATCAGGCAGAGTCTGCAATGTACGATCTGGAATTTGAACTCAAGCAGTTAAAGGATATTCCACCGTTCGAAATAGTCATTGGAGATATTTGCAATGAAGAGCGAATGGAGCTCCTGTTTGATACATTCAAGCCCTCCTGGATTTTTCATGCTGCGGCCTACAAACATGTGCCGATGATGGAGATGAATCCGTCAGAAGCAGTTAGAAACAACGTGAAAGGAACCAAGATCCTGGTTGACCTGTCGAATAAAAAATCAGTTCACAAGTTTGTCATGATTTCCACCGATAAAGCGGTGAATCCGACAAATGTGATGGGGGCAAGCAAGCGGATTGCTGAAATCATCGCGCAAGCTGCAAATCAGGGAAAAACACAGTTCATTACCACCCGATTTGGAAATGTTTTGGGATCGAATGGTTCTGTAATTCCATTATTCAGGAGACAAATCGAACAGGGAGGACCGATTACCGTAACAGATGAACGTATCACGCGTTATTTCATGACGATTCCGGAGGCTTGTCAATTGGTTTTGGAAGCTGGAATCATGGGAAGCGGCGGAGAGATCTACGTGTTCGATATGGGGAAATCCGTGCGAATTGTTGATTTGGCAAAAAAGATGATCCAATTATCCGGATTGGAACTTGGAAAAGATATTGAAATTCGGTTTTCCGGGTTGAGACCGGGAGAAAAATTGTTCGAAGAGCTTTTGAATGATGCGGAGAATGTTCAGGAAACACATCATCCGAAAATTTTGATCGCATCCGAGCGGAAAGTAGACGGAAAGACCTATGCAACAATCACGAATCTGCTGGAAGTGATTGGGAAAGTGGATAATCTTTCGTTGGTTCAATTAATGAAAGAAGTTGTTCCGGAATTTATTTCGAACAACTCTGAATATAGTGTGTTAGATAAAAAATAAGTTATGTTAGATTCGTATAGATTGCAAGTTCGATTTTCTGATTGCGATATGATGCAGCATGTAAACAATGCTGTCTATTTAAATTACTTTGAAGAAGCACGGATTCACTATTTCCGACAAATGCTTGGTAATGATTGGGATTGGAGAAAAACAGGTGTACTCCTTAGAAAAAATGAGTTGGAATATCTGAAACCGATTTTCCTTCATGAACCGGTGGAAATTTTCATTTACTTAAAACATGTCGGTGAAAAAAGCTTTACTTTATCTTACGAAGTAAAAGTACTGACAGAGGTTAGAACGACCGGAAGCTCGGTATTGGTATGCTATGATAGTGTAAATAAATGTTCTATTCCGATTCCGAAGAGGATGAGAGACGCTTTAGGAAGGCTTTCCTTGAAGTTGGAACAATAATTGATTAATGAAGGCTGCAAGACGTTAGACAAGAGACTTAAGACAAGTCCTGTGTCTTTGGTCTTAAGTCTAAAAGTCTAAAAAGATATGAGAATTCTAGTTGCTATTTTTTGTTTTTTTTCATTAGCGGTTTCCGCTCAGCCTAAATTCGGTGTTGCAAGAAAAGATTCTGTTCCTTGTTATCAAAAAGGTGCGGACCGATCCAAGCAAAGATACACGGAATGGGAGTGTGGAAAGATTGCCGGGGTTGTGGATTGCAATCAGAAACTGGAAATGTCCCAAGATGGTAAAAGAGTTGTGACTAGCTCTCAAAAGATGCCTTTCTCAGGAGTCTGTGAAACATGTCATATGAATGGAATCCTCGAACGTCGTGTGACCTTCGTTGACGGATTTGCAAATGGAATTGATACCACCTTCTATAAATCGGGTTGTATCATGGTGATCCGTTCGCATATTCAGGGAATGGAAAATGGTCATTGGACTTATTTTAACGACTCCACCCAAATTCCGGCTTGGGAAAAAACCTATGCCATGGGGCAGTTTGAAGGACCACAATTGACTTATAATGCAAAAGGAGATACCGTTAAATTAGAGAACTACGTAGATGGCGTTTTAAACGGGCCGAAAATCACCTTTGATTCAAAAGGAGTAAGGAATAAACAGGTGAACTATGTCAACGGTTTGTTGGACGGACCTTTTATAGCTTACAACCGCCAAGGTAAGATTATCGAGGAACTCTCATTCAAGCAAGGGAAGAAAAATGGCGTTTTCCATTATTACTACGATGACGGTGTTTTGCTTAGAACCGAAAATTGGGTCATGGATGTAAGGAATGGCGAGTTCAAGACCTTGTATTACAATCAGAAATTGCAGAGTGTAGAGATTTATAAAAAAGGATTGAGAGAAGGTTGGTTTGAAGAGCGTTTCCCGGATGAGAAAGTGAAAAGTCGTGCGCTGTACAAGAAAGATATCTTGGTGGAAGAACACGTTTTCGATGAGCAAGGAAGAGAAATCCGAACGTTTGGCGGCACTGCTGCTTCCGGAAAAGAAGACGATGCCATGCCAACGACTAAGAAGAAGAAAGAGAAGAAAAAGAAGGAACCGAAACCCGAGGAGACAAAACCGAAGGAAGGACAGTAATTATAGAAAATAAGTAGGGGCGAAAATTTTTCGCCCCTACTTATTTTATTTCCATTCTAATAATTTCGTTTCAAACCCGTCAAAAACTGCATAGGTTTTATAGTTGATCCATTCGCCCAGATTGATGTATACTGCACGTTCATTGATTTGAATAGTCATTGGAAGATGACGATGACCGAAAATATAATAGTCCTGCGGATTGATTAATTCCTGTTCCTTGCAATATTGAACAAGCCATTCCCGGTCCTCACCTAAAAATTGGCTATCGGAATCACCGGTGGCGATTCTGCTTTTTCTGGAAAAATAATTCGCCAAAGCGATTCCAAAGTTCGGATGTAAGCGAGCAAATAACCATTGGGACCATCTTGCAGCAAAAACCTTCTTGATAAACTTGTATCCGCGATCTCCGGGACCTAAACCATCTCCGTGTCCAATAACAAATTTTTTGTCGTTATACACGCTGTAAATAGGTTCACGATAGATTTTTACTCCCAGTTCCTTTTCGAAATAATCAAACATCCACATATCGTGGTTGCCCGTGAAAAAGTAAACCGGAATTCCGGAATCGACGAGTTCTGCGATTTTTCCCTGAATCCGCACAAAACCTTTTGGAATTGCATGCTTGTATTCAAACCAAAAATCGAAAATATCTCCAACAAGGTAAATTTCAAAGGCGTCTTTTTGGATGTGATTCAACCAATCAATGATCCGCTTTTCACGTTCAAAGCTTGATTTTCCTGCCGGTACACCTAAATGAAAATCAGAAGCAAAATAGACTTTTTTCCCTGTTGGAACTTCCATATTTTAGAATCCGAAGATTGTTTTAAGTGCTTGTTCTAATTCCACACCTCTCAATTTGGTATCGATGATGTTTCCATCCCGATCAATCAACACCGTGAAAGGAATCGAGGAAACCTGGTATGCCTTTGCAACTTCATTGGACCAATATTTCAAATCAGAAACATGGTTCGGCCAGATCAGTCCATCTTTTTCAATAGCTGCCAACCACGGAGTTTTGTCTTTATCCAGAGAAACGCTCATGACCGTAAATCCTGCGTCTTTGTATTTTTGATACAATGCAACTACATTGGGATTTTCCTTGCGACAAGGTCCACACCAGGAAGCCCAAAAATCAAGTAGGATTACTTTTCCTTTCAGATCCGACAAGGAAAGCGGTTTTCCATTCACATCATTCTGAGTGAAATTCGGAGCCGGTTTTCCGGAGCCTAAAAAGTTTTGTTTCTCTTTTTGTGCCTTTAATTGGTCGTAGCTGTTCTTTGCATTCTGAACACTTGGAGATGCCGGGAAACTTGCCAGCAATTGGTTCACAACTGCTTCGTAAATGTTCAATTCTTTATCCGTATCCAATGTACTGACTACCGGTAAAAGTGCAGGTGAATTCGCATTTTCAGCAATGAACTTCTGTCTGTAAGCAGAAAATTTCAAGTATTCGGTCTGATAATATTTATTGATTGCTTCCTGATTCTCCGGAGTGGATTTCATTGCGTTGATAGCTGAATCCTTTTTCTGATTGAAATACTGCATTTGACCGACAAACTCATTCAAAGCGATACTCTCGTCAGAACCCGTGATGGTGTGAAATGCATTGATATTGCTTCCGTCCGCGTTGATCCGTATAGAAGAACCTTCCTTCAGGATAATATTGATATGCTGCTGTCCGAGGCGCAAAACGTAATAATCTGAAACGGGAACCTTGCCTTTTAAACTGTAATTTCCTTTTTTATCCAACTTTCCTTTGACGTAATCAATGTAATGTGATCCGTAGTATTGGGAAATCTTGATGCTGTCTCCCTTGGTATTGAAAATGTTACCACTTACTTCTACATTCGCCGGATTTTGACCAAAGGCAAATCCGGATATAAGGGTCAAACAAAGAATAAATTGTTTCATGTAGTTACTTTTTTGCTAGTTGTTCTATCAATTTCTGTTCCAATTGCGCACCTCTCAATCCAATTCCCACAATATTTCCTTCTCTATTTAGAAGAACAGTGTGCGGAATACCTTGGATTCCATAAGCCTGAACAAGTGGCGTCTGCCAACCCATCAGATCAGAAACGTGGTTCGGCCAAAATAATCCATCCTTGTCAATTGCAGCCTTCCAGGCGTTTTGATCCTGATCCAGGGATACGGAGAATACTTCAAATCCTTCCCCTCGGTATTTCTTATACAAACGCACCACATTCGGGTTTTCTTTTCTGCACGGTGCACACCAGGATGCCCAAAAGTCGATCAATACTACTTTACCTTTCAGATTGGATAAACGCAATTCTGTTCCGGCCGGATTTTTCAGAGCAATTTCTGAAGCAGCCATCGTTCCCGAACTGGTTTGCTGGTAGCTTTGATATTGGGAATCGATTGCGGCAATTTGTTGGGATAACATTCCGGTGATCGGTGAATCCGAATAATTTCGCTGGAATGCAGTTTCCATTGCTCTTAAATCGTCCAGGTTAGCAGGATCCCAATCAGTAAAGCCCGTTTCCTGGGATGGCATGATCAGATTGACAAGAATAATATTTACCGGATTTCCCGGGTCCTTGCGGATTTGTTTCCGGGAAAATTGCAAAATGGGCTTTTTCAATTGCGCAAAGAGCGCCATTTGCTTTTCCTGATCCGTAATCTTAGGCATCTGTTCCATCTGCTTTTTGGCAAAATCACTGAACAGTTGCATGTATTTCGTTAGAGGTTTCGCCCATTTCGTTCCGGAGAAAGCAGGAGTGATAGCAAAGGTTTCTTTCGTTGCTTTCAAAACGACCTGATCGTCTACATCCATGGGGATAACCACCGCATTTTTTCCGTTTTCTCCTAAAGACAAGGAATAAATTCCCATTCCGGGTATGTTTCCGTCCAATTCAAAGTTCCCCGAAGCATCCGTAACCGTTTGAGCTACTTCAATGACACCTTGTTGGGATTGAGCTTCGATCTTCAATTTCTGATTGGCAGCACCTGTTATCTGACCTTCTATGTGAAAGTTATTGGCAAGACCCGTTTCTTCATCAACGGAAGAATCCCCGCAAGAAGTAAAAATGAACAATCCTAAAAAAAGGATGCTAAAAAACGAAAAACGATTCATCAAACGGTTTGTATTAATTCACGCAATAACGCGCTTGTTGTTTTGGGATCAGCCTTACCACCTGAAGCTTTCATGATTTGTCCCATGAAAAATCCGGTCAATTGGTTTTCCCCGGCTTTAAAACGGGAAACTTCACTTGGGTGTTGCTCGAAAACACCTAAAATAACTTCTTTTAACGAATCAGCATTGGACTCCTGAATGATGTTCAAAGAGATTGCCAATTCATCGATGTTTGCAGTTGGATTTTCAATCAACGCAGGGAAAAGCTTCTGTGCCGCTGCGGAGTTGGAAACTTTACCACTTTCAATCAGGTTGATAATCCCTGCAATTTGTTTCGCTGAAATAGGTAACTCTTCGATTTCTAAACCGTTTTGGTTCAAGTACGATTTTACTTCACCCATGACCCAGTTTGCAGCACTTTTGTAATTCTTGGTGTCCGAAATCACTTCTTCAAAGAACAAAGCAATGGATTTTGAATCTGTCAGGATACCAGCATCGTAATCGGAAAGCTTTAAGTCCTGTGTGTATTTTGCATACAATTCTCGTGGAAGTGCAGGCATTTTTGCTTTTATCTGATTAATATAAGTAGCATCAACAACAATTGGCTGTAAATCCGGTTCCGGGAAATAGCGGTAATCATTCGCTGCCTCTTTGCTTCGCATGGAAATGGTGATTCCCTTTAAGGCATCAAAACTGCGAGTTTCCTGAGAAATACGTTCCCCTTTTTCCACGGCAATGATCTGACGTTCCACTTCGAATTCAATGGCACGTTGCACATTTCGGATGGAGTTCATGTTTTTCACCTCGACCTTTGTTCCGAATTCCGGAGCACCGATCAGACGAACAGATACGTTTGCATCACAACGCAAAGAACCTTCTTCCATGTTTCCGTCACAGATATCCAGGTAGCGAACCAATCGGCGAACTTCTGTCAAATAGTTATAAGCTTCCTGACTTGAACGAATCTCAGGTTCGGAAACGATCTCCAATAGCGGAGTTCCTGCACGGTTCAAATCCACCAATGTGTCATACAAGTCTACATCGTGAATGGATTTACCAGCATCTTCTTCCATGTGGATACGCGTCAAACCAATGGTTTTATCTTGATTGTTTTCAGTCTTGATGACAATGGATCCTCCGGTACAGATAGGAGTGGTGTCCTGAGTGATCTGGTATCCTTTCGGAAGATCGGGATAGAAATAATTCTTACGAGCAAAATGCTGATGTTCCGCAATGGTACATCCGCAAGCCAAACCAAGTTTAACCGCAAATTCGATTGTTTTTTTGTTCATCACGGGTAAAGTTCCCGGATGTCCCAAAGTAATCACACTCACATTTGTATTCGGGTGAGCCCCGTATTCGTTGATATCCGAAGAATAAGCTTTGGTTTTGGTCAGCAACTGGGCATGGACCTCTAATCCAATGACAACTTCGTATTTATCTCTTGTAGACATAGTGTATTTTAACTGAGTCGCAAATTTCGAGTTTTTTCACCGAATAATGGCCTCAAATGGATTCTTTTTTGAATTATAATGCAATTTGGACTTGAACTAACGGTCCAATTTTGTTTGATAAGGTGAAATAAGCAAACTTCATTTGGATAAATCGGGTGATTGTACTGAATTTCCTGTGATTAAGGATTTTCCGTTAGAACTGATATCCGTAATCACAAAGTCACCTTTCAGGATCTTTACATGCACGAAATTGGGATGTTTTCGATCTGTCGCTAGTTGTTTTTCGATCGTGGTGGCTTTGGTTTCTTCCAGATAGAATCGTTTGAAGGGAAGTCTCACATACATCGGATTGTTGGGCTTGCTAAACAATTTCAACTTCAATGAATGTTTCGTTTTTTTATGCGAAATAGCTGTGATCTTCACTCCTGCAGTGTCTTGTTCAAATTCGGCGTAAACGATATCATTTTGTTTGAAATCATCAGATTTAGTGGTTTCATAGGACAATGGCTGCACATTCAGATTGACATACCTCCCCTGAAAAAAGTCGTAAGGGTCAACAGGCTGGATCCGAAAGAGGTATTCCTTTCCGGTTTCAATAACATGTTCTTTGGCAACAATGAAAAAAAGCGGAAAGGTCAGCTGAACTATCGATATGGCAATCAGCCCTATGAGTCTTTTATTTACTGTTTTCATGCTTTCTGTTTTTTAGAATTAGGTAGTTGGCAACGAAAAATGAACTTCCGATCAGAATGAAGAGAATTCCTTTGACAGTTAGTGACATCTTCAGATCGAAAAAGCGGCAAAGCATCACCAGACCAATTAGTCCAAGTGCGAAATTTGCTATGGTCAAATTGGACTTTTTCGCGCTATATACCAAAACGATAATTCCCAATAATAATAGAAAAACAGAGTACATATGCTGCAAACCGGTGGTCGATATGCAGCCGATCCAAATCATGACCGGGACTATCAGACTAAAGAGAGCAAACAAGCCTTTCAAATGACTGAACAACTGTTTTCGAAGTTTGATAACATTCAAAACAAGCCCGATGCAAATCAAACCGGTAAGCGCGACCTGGAAAGAACTCATGGATGGAGGTACATATTTGTAATCCGCTAGAACAAGAGGGGTGTAGTTGAATAGTGCCCAGAATCCGCCGAAACTTGCAATGATTAGGAACAAGATTTGAAAGGAAAGAACAATGATCTGATCCGAGCTTAAAGTATTTTTTGATTTTTCATCAAGAAGAGAAGCCGGTACCAAATAGTACATACTTGGAATGAGTGAGAATAAGAAAAAGGCCATGATTCCTCCGTTGATATACGAAAGACTAAAAACGAGCACGGCAATGATTCCCAGTGCCGGATAAATTTGCCAGGGGTCTTTCCGGTTCTGAGCAAAATGAACGACAATAGCCGTACTGATTAAAATAGTGAGCTGATAATATGGAAATGCATTGAGTCCGAAATAATCCATTGCGATGAAAGGAACAGGCAAAAGCAAGATCCATTTATAGAGGTTTTGTGGGGTCATTTTCTCTTTGGAGAAATAACGGAACAATTGCACAAGACCCAGTGCAAATAGAATGGGAATGAAGATCAGTCGGTAATCGGGAGTCTTGAGCTGCAATATGTTAGCAAATCCCCATTTATTGTAGAATAACAGATATGTTAAGCTCAAACTCACTCCGATGTAACTCAGGATGCTCATGGCATTGGGCTGGTGATCGCTGTTGCGCAGGAATCGGCTTGTTCCGAACAGATGAAAATTAGCCAGTAGTAAGAATAGGATCAGCCAAATGGATGAATCGGACCCACTCATGCTGATAATGGCACTGAAACAGATTAACAATGGAACAACTATCTGATGTGTCACATAAAGTGATTCCGGTTGACGAAGTGTAAACAGTCGTTTTAGATAAGGAACGAGAGCTAAGAACATGATCAGGCTTCCGAACCAGGGAATTTGGTAGATGGCACTTTGGTCCATCGGATAACTGAAAAGGTTCATGAACATAAGTGCCATGGCACAAAAAACCGCACTATGTGATCGGAGTAAATAGACAATGGGTAAGCAGAGAATACACCAATAGGTGAAAAAATAATTTTCAATTCCCGGTAGTTGGTAGATCTGAAGGATTAGCCCCAGCATACTTCCGACAGCTAAAAAACTGGAAATGGCCGTTGATTCCTGCCAAATCACACTGTCTTTCCGCTTCGTCACCGTGAAAATGTTTGCCAGCACGGAAAGGAATACCGGAAGCAGACTGAGAATGGTTTTGGTAGGGCGTGAAAGATTATCCCAATTGTGAGCAAATAGGTAAATGATCCCGAATCCGATCAAAAATATTCCGATGATACTCACCGTAATGATTAATCCGTCGTTCTTTTTGTTCTGATTGAGTTGAGATTGATTCTGTGCATTGATCGACCGCTTTTCACTTTGCGCCAAAAAATGAGAATACATGCGATCCACAGTAGTTTGGTCGATGATATTCTCCTGTTTACAATCCTCTAAAAAGTCCTTTAGGTTCATGGATGTTTTTTTTACTAATGTAACGAAGAAAATGGATTGTCATCCATCCGATTGAAAAGAAGTGACTTAATGGAAATGAAAAAGCCCCGACATTTATCGTCGGGGCTTTTCGCAATATGTTTAACCGAATTATATTTTGGCAATCAATTCGCGCATGATTAAAGTCATTTTAGGCTCTTGTCTGCTAGCTACATCGATCACATCTTGTAAACTCACTTTTTGAATTTTTCCCGGAACCCCTAAATCTGTAATGATTGAGATTGCGAAACAGGGGATTTCCATGTGACGGGCTACAATCACTTCAGGAATAGTCGACATTCCGACCGCATCAGCTCCGATTGCACGAACATATCCGTATTCTGCAGGAGTCTCCAATGTAGGCCCCGTCAATGCAGCATATGTTCCAACTGAAACCTTGATATTGTTTTCAGCAGCGATGTTTTTTGCTAATTCAATCATCTGATGATCGTACGGCTCACTCATGTCAGGGAAACGAGGTCCTAATTCATCAATATTTTTACCGATCAACGGATGTGCAGGGAACAAATTGATATGGTCATCCAAAATCATGATTTCACCGACTACGAAATCCGGGTTCACACCACCGGAAGCATTGCTCACGAACAGGCGTTCAATTCCCAATAATTTCATAACCCGAACAGGGAACGTGACCTGTTGCATGTTGTAACCTTCATAAAAATGAAAACGACCTTGCATGGCAACCACCTTTTTACCACCTAGATTTCCGAAAATCAATTTTCCGGAATGGCTTTCTACGGTAGAAACCGGGAAATGAGGAATATCCTGGTAGGAAATCTCATCAATCACCTCAATTTCTTTAACCAATCCACCCAATCCGGTTCCTAAAATGATTCCGATACTTGGTTTAACCTGTGTTTTGCTGTTGATATAATCAGCAGCTTCCTTCATTTGCTCTAACAACATAATTTTTGAGTAAATCTTTAAAATCTTGTTCTCTATCTATTTTCAGCGAAATACTTTGTACAAAAAATGGAATCTTGCTTTCTAAAATCACTTCTTTCCACTCTGCAAAACGCACCGCATCCTTTTCCGTTGTAACCACTGCACAACGTTGGTGGGCAAAAGTAGCAACTTTTTGCTGAATTTGCTGAATGTCTTCGCTAGTAAAAGCATGGTGATCCGGGAATTTGATCGCTTCAACAGGATGGTTCTCAGCTAAAAAACGATATAGTGGTTCGGGTTGGGCAATACCTGTCACCAGTATTATTTGATCGATGGGTTCCCAAATTTCTCCAAATAAGCCGTTCAAATCGCCATAAATGACCTCGCTGAAGAAGATGCGGTCTTTTGAAAGTGGAATTTTTTGGTGAAAAATAGTTTTTGATTTTTCGGCAAGATCTTTTGGTGATTTCGTAATGACCACGATATCTGAACGCTTCATTCCGCTTCTGGGTTCTCTCAGGTTTCCTGCTGGAAAAACAAAGTCCTTGAATACAGGTCGGTCGTAAGTCATCAATAAGATATTCAAACCCGGTTTTACCGCTCGGTGCTGAAAAGCATCATCTAAAAGGATCAGGGAATTTGCTTTGTTTTCACAGATCCAGTCTACACCGATCTGTCTTTTTTCAGCCACTACGACAGGGATTTTCTGGTTGAAATTTGTCCAGTACATCATCGGTTCATCTCCCAAATCACTTGCGGTACTAGTTGCATTTGCGATAACCAATCCTTGGGTTTTCCTTCCGTATCCGCGGGATAAAATAACTGGTTTTTTAGATTCAAAAAGTTTGGCAATATAAGCTGTGAGTGGAGATTTTCCGGTTCCGCCAACCGTTATGTTTCCAATGCAAATGGAAGCCCCGGGAATGGGTTCCGATTTTTTTATTCCAATGGTATACATCCAATTCCGAATGCTAACAACTAATCCATAGAGTAAGGAAAAAGGAAGTAAAACAATGCGCCATGAATACATGCAGGTAAAGATAATAGAATTGCGAATTGCGGATTACGAATTGCGAATAAAAGGTGACTGAGCGTAGTCGAAGGCACTGGCATTCGTAATTCGTAATTAACTTTACACCATGTCTCTCATATCCATTTTGACGCCCTACCGCAATGCGGAAAAATACATCCGGGAAACGGCTTTGTCTATTCTGGAACAAGCGCATACTGATTGGGAATGGATCCTGGTCAACGACCACAGCATGGAAAATGAATTGGAAGCGCTAGCTGATTTGTTGCAAGATCCGAGGATCAAATTGCTTGAAAATAGTGGGAAAGGAATTGTGGATGCACTTTGCACTGCGCTTTCGGAAGCACGAGGAGAATATGTGACCCGCATGGATGCGGATGATGTGATGCCTTCTTTCAAATTAGCCCAATTCCTGCATGTTCTGGAGAATGGAAAAGACCGGATTGTAACCGGAAAAGTGAAATACTTCTCAGAAGCAGGTTCGATTTCTCCGGGTTATCTGGCGTATGAGAAGTGGCTGAATGACCGGGTAGATCAGGCGGATTTTTATGCGCAGATTTATCGGGAATGTTCCATTGCTTCCGGAAATTGGATGATGCGAAAGACGGATTTGGAAAAATGTGGTGGTTTTTCGGGGTTGAATTATCCGGAGGATTATGATTTGTTGTTTCGTTGGGTTGAAGCTGGATTTTCCATTACAGGATTGGATTTGGTGACACATTTGTGGCGCGATCACGATCTGCGGACATCCAAAACCAGTGAAGATTATCAACAGAAGGCATTTTTCTCTTTGAAAGTTAGCCGGTTCATCGAGTTGGATTGGAATCCGGAACAGCAGTTGATTGTCAATGGGACAGGGCAGAAGGGACGTTTAACGGCGAAAATATTGATCGGGAAAGCAGTTCCATTTGTTTGGGTGTCTCATGAAGCTGAAAAATTCCGGAAAGGTATTTTAGGACATTCGTTGGTTGGTCTGAATGAAATACCTTTTTGCAATCAGGCACAAATCTTAAATACGACTTTGCTTCGGGAAGAAGTGCTGCATCAATTGTATCAGGAACGAGTGATCCAAAGGCGCATTTTCATTTTGTAGAAATTGGGAAATAGGTAGGGAGCCTTTGTTTAAAAGCTCCCTTTGTTGGTTATTGAAGTGATGGATTTATCAAATCCATTTAGAAACAAATCGATTGAATTCTTCACGTAACTCTTTGAATACTTTTTCAAGGATTTGGATCTCTTCTTTTTCTGCTTGATGGTATTTTGTTTTTCTATGATCCGACGCCACTGGATTTTTCTTTACTTCGGATACGAGGGCATCTTCCGATACGTTTACCCCATGCTGTATCTCATCAATGGTATTTCGGTGAATGATCAATTGGTTCTGGAAATACTCAATAGAAGTAAGGACTTCCTTCTTGTTATTTTTAACCGCAATTTCATCCAGACGTTTTTGAAGAATCTCTATTTCATCCTTATAGAAATCCAATTTACTGGACCATTCAACGTTTTCTTTATGTTGTTCAGAAATAAATTCGCTTTTACTCATGACTTTTAGTTTATTGATTGTACGATTGCTTACAAGACAAAAATAGGAGCACTTGGTATAGGAAAACATGATGCAAATCACAGGAAAAGATGATTCTTGTTTCTTTCGATGCTTTTTTAGAATGAATTCTGATGCGTGACTCATCCAGGTGACTGCAAGTACATTTTAGGAGATCTTGATTATTATCTTTTTACTGATTATTTACTTTTTGATTTCGTACCTTTGATAATCCAATTCATTCAAAATGCAGGTAAAAGAGCTCGTTTCGTATTTAAATCACATAGCGCCCTTCACTTATCAGGAATCCTATGACAATTCGGGGTTGTTGGTCGGTGACCCGAATACGGAAATCAAAGGAGTTTTGGTTGCTTTGGATTGTATTGAAACAGTAATCGATGAAGCAATTCTTCACGGTGCGAATGTAGTGCTGACCCATCATCCGATTATTTTCAAGGGATTGAAACGGATAACGGGTGCAAATTATGTGGAACGGACCGTTTTAAAAGCGATTAAAAATGATATCAGCTTAATTGCTATTCATACCAATCTCGATAATGTACATTTTGGGGTGAATCATATCATTTCCGAAAAATTAGGGCTGACTGATGTCAAAATACTGAGTCCGAAAGCCGCCACATGCTATAAACTGGCTGTTTTTGCTCCTCAAACACATGCGGATCTATTGCGGGAAGCAATGGCAAAAGCCGGTGCCGGAATGATCGGTTCCTATGACTCGTGTAGTTTCAGTTCTGAAGGCGAAGGAAGGTTCCGACCCGACGAAGATGCTACTCCATTCCTGGGGAAAGCAGGTGAGTTGGAAGTGGTCAAGGAGGTGAAGATTGAAGTAATCATTGCTGAACACGCTATTTCTGCAGTGCTTCACGCCATGAAAGCAACACATCCTTATGAAGAAATCGCTTACGACCTGATAGGTTTATCTAACACCAACGAATATATTGGAAGTGGAATGATCGGATCTTTGGAAAAGGGAATGGAAGCGATGGAATTTTTACATTTTGTGAAGAAAACATTCCATTGCGGAGCTGTCCGATATACCAATCCGACCAAATCAGTGGTTAAAACCATCGCCGTTTGTGGGGGATCCGGAAGTTTTTTATTAAAAGATGCAATTCGGGCGAAAGCAGACGTTTTTATCACTGGTGACTTCAAATACCACGAATTTTTCGATGCTGAAAATCAGTTAATGATTGCGGATATCGGTCATTTTGAGTCGGAACAATATACTTCTGAGTGGTTAGTAGCACAATTGAAGAAAAAATTTACTAATTTTGCGGTTCGTTTAACGAGTGTAAATACGAATCCGATAAATTATCTCTAAAGTATGGCTGCAAAAGCAAGTACAAAAGAAACAACAGTTGCTGAAAAGTTGGACGCATTGTATGCGTTGCAAAAGATTGATTCTCAAATCGATAAAATTAGAACCGTACGTGGTGAATTACCTTTGGAGGTTCAGGATTTGGAGGACGAGATCGAAGGGTTAGAGACTAGAATCAAGAACCTACAAGAGGAAGCGAAAGAACTGGATACTGAAGTTGCTGATCGTAAGATGGCAATGAAAGATGCAGAAGCTGCTATTGTAAAGTTCAAGGATCAACAAAATAACGTACGTAACAATCGTGAGTTTGAATCGTTGGCGAAAGAAATCGAATACCAAGAATTAGAGATCAAATTGCACGATAAACGCATGAAAGAGGCTAAAATCAAGATTTCTTCGAAAAAAGAGGTGTTGGACGAAGCGAAAGAGCGTTTGGAATTTCGTAAAGGCGATTTGAAAGTGAAACAGGATGAGTTGAACGAGATCGTTGGAGAAACACAAAAGGAGGAGGATGCATTGATTGCACAATCTGAAAAAGCAAAAGCATTGATTGATGCCCGTATAATTGAGGCATACGATCGTTTGCGTACAAATGCAAAAAATGGATTGGCTGTAGTTGGTGTTGATCGTGACTCTTGTGGAGGTTGCTTCAATAAGATTCCACCTCAACGTCAGTTGGATATCGATACACGTAGAAAAGTGATTGTTTGCGAACATTGCGGAAGAATTTTAGTCCCTGCTGATGTAGTAGACGCTGGATAAAAGTCCGCGAAGCGGATGAAAAAACAAGTGTCAGTGCAGTTTTGCAAAGAGGCTTGCTTGTAATGAAATTGGAAAGGGATTGCTCAGGTAATCCCTTTTTTGTTTTAAACTTAACCAAGGATCAGGTGTGTTTTAATCCCGCTGATTGCGCGCACTCGTCTGACACCGGCGGAACGCACAGATTTTTAAAATTTCAGGTGACTCAAATTGGTGTTTTTATGCGAACAAATATCTTTGTCTTTCCGCCTTGGCAGACAATGGTCTTTCTTCTGCGAAATCTACAGGATCTGCGGGAGAAATTATTGCAGTATTATTTAGACCTAAAACCAAACGAATCCTTATTTTTGCAACTGAAAATTATCAATCCGTTTTTACATGGAAAAACTAGCAAGAGGCCTTTTTTCAATGAGGGCAATGGCAATGGGATTATTCCTCTTCCTTACAGCAATTGCAATAGCTACATTTATTGAATCATACGAAAACACACAAGCAGCAAAGCTTTGGATTTACAATGCAAAATGGTTTGAATTATTGTTGGCATTTCTATGTGTGAATTTAGTAGCGAACATTTTCCGCTACCAAATGTGGAGACGGGAGAAAATTGCCGTATTGCTTTTCCATATTTCATTTATCGTCATAATCCTCGGAGCATGGATCACGCGTTATATCAGCTACGAAGGAATGATGATGATCCGGGAAGGTGCTGCATCCAATATCGTTTATACTTCAGATCCTTATTTGTGGGTGAATGTGAATGATGGAAAGGAATTTCAATTGACACATGATGTGAAAACCATTTTGGCTGAATCTTATCCATTCAATTCGGCATCCATGGATATCGATTTCCCGAAACATCAAAACCCTATTTCAATTGAGTATGTCGATTTCAAATCGAAGCAGATTGATACCATTGAGATGGACAAGAAGTACAAGACAAGTGCGTTGGATATCGTTACGGACGGAATGAAATCCAATTACATCATTGACAACGATATTTTCTCCCTGAATGGCTTGAACATTGCATTCTCAGAGCAATTGGTCAATGGAGTCAATATTTACAGAAAGAATGATACCCTGCGCTTGCGACCGAATATGCCTTTGCAGTATATCCCGATGAAAGAAATGCAAAAGGCTCGTCAGAGTGGAATTGCTCCACCGGATTCTGTTTTTGTGAAAGTGGCTCCCGGAGAGGAAGTTGTTTTTGCTACAACTACTTTGTATCAGATCGCAGGACAACAATTTGTGTTTAAACAGGAAATCCCGAATGTGGGTAAAATATTGCGTCCTTCCGGAATGAGAGATGTAGGATCGGATTATTTGACAGTAAAGATCACAGATGGTTCCAAATCGAAAATAGTTCGACTGGAAGGTGGGGCGAAAATGGTCGGAGTTCCGGTTTTCTTTGAATTCAACGGATTGAATTATCATTTGGAATACGGAATGAAGCGCATTAAAATCCCATTCTATATGAAATGTAATGATTTTATGTTGGATCGCTATCCAGGTTCGGATATGCCTTCTTCTTATTCCAGTGACCTACAAGTACTGGATACTGCGAATAAGGAATTCGGCACAAAACACGTATTCATGAACCATGTATTGGATTATGGTGGCTACCGTTTCTTCCAATCTTCTTATGATGCGGATGAAAAGGGAACTATTTTGAGTGTGAACCATGATTTTTGGGGAACAAATGTAACTTATCTAGGCTATTTAATGATGTTTATCGGGATGATCTTCAGTTTGTTTGCTCCGGCTTCTCGTTTTAGAGAGTTAATTGGGAATTTGAAAACTTCCAGTGTTAAAACGGTAGTGAGTATTTTATTCGCTCTGGGTTCGCTGACCGCATTTGCCCAGGATTCTTCCACACACGTGCATGATCACGAACATCACCACGAGCATACCGAGGAGCAACTACCCGCAGCCCCCGTAAAACCGGTTGTCTATTTCATTTCGGAAGATCAAAGTGATGAATTGGCAACTTTATTGGTTCAGGATAACAGAGGACGAATTATTCCGATGCATACCTTGTGTGACCAGTTATTGAGCAAATTATACCGCGCAAATAAATTCGAAGAAAGAAACGCTGTTCAGACGGTGGTCAGTATGCACATGTATCCGGATTATTGGTTGGATCAAAAAGTGATTTTGGTTCCTTCAGCATTGTTTGATAAGTATAACTTGACAAAATATGTTTCATTCAGGGAATTAACGGATGAATCGGGAAATTTCAAATGGATCAATGACTACAATAAAGCGTTGCAAAAAACGGAATCCCAGCAGTCGGAAGTTCAAAAGAAACTGATCAAGTTAGGGGAGAAGTACCAGGTATTATTGGGTGTCATCAACTGGAATTACATGAAAATCATTCCATTGAGAGCTGATTTGGCGAATCGTTGGTTCATGCCTTTCAATCAGGAATTGATGATGAAAGACAGTGTTACAAGCAGGTTAGCTTTGAACTACATCAGTTCGTTGAATGATGCGGCGAAGTCCAATAATGATTTTTCCAAGTCGACCAAACTGTTGAACGAATTGAAAAAAGCGCAGCGTTCATTATCTCCTTCCTCCATTTTACCTACGGATACACATGTGAAAATGGAGGTTTCGTATAACAAAATGAACATATTCAAGAATACCGGAAATTGTTATTTTACGTTTGGAATCCTGCTGTTGTTTATTTTCTTTATTCGGGTATTCTTCAATCCTTCTGCAAAATCCGAACGACGTTATTCCATTCTTGCCAAGATTCTGTTTGTATTGATGGGGATTGTCTTCCTTTACCATGGCGCTGGTTTGGGAATGAGAAGTTACATTTCGGGGCACGCTCCATGGAGCGATGGATATGAGGCAATGGTCTTTATCGCATGGGTGATCATTCTGGCAGGATTTATCTTCTCACGTGTTAGTATGGTTATTTTGGCCGCAGCTGCATTGTTGGCCTGGTTCTTCATCTTTGTATCTCAATTGAACCTGCTAGATCCCGAGATCACGCCTTTACAACCGGTTTTGAAAAGCTATTGGTTGATGATTCACGTTGCTATTATTACCGGTAGTTATGGATTCCTGGGACTTGGATTTATTATCAGTTTTGTCAATATCATTTTGTACCTGGCAAGAGATACCAGAAGTGGGCAAGAGGTTACAAAGATTATTTCAGTACTTACCGCGGTCAGTGAAATGACTGTCACTATCGGATTATTCATGTTGACCATCGGAACATTCCTTGGTGGAATCTGGGCAAACGAATCCTGGGGAAGATACTGGGGATGGGATCCGAAAGAAACATGGGCTTTGGTTTCGGTATTGGTCTATGCAATTATCTTGCATTTCAGATACATTCCCGGTCTGAAAGGTAAGTTTGCTTTCAATGTGGCAAGTATGTGGGGATATTCGGCAATCTTGTTTACTTTCTTTGGTGTGAATTTCATCCTGGTCGGATTGCATTCGTATGCTAATGGAGATGGTTCTGTGAATCTTCCCTGGTATGTCTGGGTATCGATCCTTGCATTTTTGATCCTGACAATTGTTGCCGGAATTCGGAATAAACAGTATCTTAAAGCTCAAAGAGAATTGTTATGACATTGTATGATTTTTCATTGAACCGGTTAAATGGCCAGCCCATTGATTGGAATGATTTTAAGGGAAAAAAGGTCCTTTTGGTGAATGTCGCATCCCAATGTGGATTGACACCTCAGTATACGCAGTTACAAGAACTGAACGAAGAATTTGGTGGAAGTGATTTCGCGATTTTGGGAGTCCCGTGTAATGATTTTGCAGGACAAGAACCTGGAACAGCAGAAGAAATCGCTACATTCTGTTCTACAAGCTATGGCGTGAGTTTTCCGCTTTCGGAAAAAGTACATACGGTGGGAGCTGAAATTCATCCGATCTATAGTTGGTTGTTGAAAGAAACTGGAGCAGAGGTCACTTGGAATTTTCAAAAATTCCTGATTGATGAGGAAGGTCAGGTGACGGGTTTTTATTCTCCGCAAACTGAACCGGGTGACGAACATATTTTAGATTGGATCAAGAAGTCATGAATCAGATTGATGTATTAGCAATTGGTGCACATCCGGATGATGTGGAACTTTCTGCAGCAGGAACTTTGTTGAAACACCGCGCATTGGGTTTCACTACGGGAATAATCGATCTGACCCAGGGAGAATTAGGTTCCAGGGGAACGAAAGAAACGCGTAAGGAAGAAGCTCAGGCTGCATCCGATATTTTGGGACTTTCTGCACGAGTGAATTTGAAGATGGCCGATGGTTTTTTCGAGCATTCGGAGGAGAATCTAAGATTACTCATAGAGCAAATACGCCGGTTCAAACCCAGCATCGTTTTAGTGAATGCGGTTTCCGATCGTCATCCCGATCATGGAAAAGGAAGTAAACTGGCTTCTGAAGCATGTTTCCTGGCAGGTTTGCGCCGAATAGAAACTTCCTGGGATGGAATGGCTCAGGAAGCGCATAGACCAAAGGCAGTTTATCATTACATCCAGGATCATTTTCTAAAGCCCGACTTTGTAATCGATGTGACTGAATTTGTGGAACAAAAATTTGATTCCATCAAGGCATATAAAACCCAATTTTGGGATCCGAATTCTTCCGAACCGAAGACGCCTATTTCAGGTGAGGAGTTTTTTGAATTTCTCCGTGGTAGAATGGCGGAGTTCGGAAGAGGCATTGGCGTGCGTTATGCCGAAGGATTTACCATCGAACGTACTCTTGGTGTCGATTCCTTATTTGATCTTCGCTAAGGTCTCCTTAACGTTCTGGATCAAGTCATTGAATTCTTTTGCCAATTCCTCGTTTATAATACCGTCTTTGAAATTTTCTTCAAAGCTTGGCAAACTGAAATGTCCCAGGATATTAGCCGTGTGACGCGGAAAACGGTTCAATGCAGCTTCCAATGAGAATTTAGCTCCCAGTTTTCCCGGAGAAGTAGAGATCAATAACATCGGTTTGTCATGAAATACGCTGTTATTCAATCTGGAACACCAATCCAAGGTATTTTTGAATGCGGCAGAATAACTTCCATTGTGTTCTGTCATGGAAATGACCAGGAAATCAGACTCTTCAATAATCTCATGTAGCTCTTGGGCTTGTACAGGATAGCCGTCTTCTTTTTCTTTATCAACAGAAAATACGGGCATTTCGAAATCATTCAAATCAATCATATTGACTTCACCTTTAAATTGATGTGCAGCGAAATGCGCAAATTGTTGGTTAATGGAAGATTTGCTTGTACTTGCTCCGAATGCTAATATTTTCATGTGAGTTTCTTTAGATCCCGATATGTATCATCGGTGATTTTTTCACGAAGATAGAGATATTCCCTTATTAATAAGGTTCTTTTATTTGCAGATTTCACACTTCGACTTCGCTCAGTGTCCTTCATCTAGGCTGAAGGACCAAAAGTTGACTTAGCGGAGTAGAAGGCAGCTTTGAATTTGTGGATAACGAAAAAGGGTCCACCGCAGCGGACCCTTTAACTTGCTATAAAACTAAACTAACAGAGATACTTTCTTTTAAGCTTAGCACTAATTATTCCGCGCTAACGCTTGTTATTATCGAAAGCTATGCTTTCTCTTATTTTACGACGCTCAATTTAACAGTCTTAACTGCATCACCAGTTCTAACAACTGCGTAATACAATCCTTGTGCGAAATCTGTAGCGTTGATTGTGAATTCGTGTGTTCCAACTTCAGCATACTTAGTAGCTACCGTTTGCATCACTTGTCCGTTTGCATTCATTACTACTACTTCGATTGTGCTGTTTTGTGCAACATCAACGAATAATGAAGTAATACCGCTTGTTGGGTTAGGATATAAAGAAACACCAGCAATAGCTGAAACTTCTTTGATTCCAAGTCCTACGCTCATTCCTGTGAAATCTGCACCGGTTAAAAGTGGAGAACTTGCTGCAGGACGGTAATCAGGAGCTAAATAGTTGTAAGGTGTAGTTAAGATTCCAGCTGTAGAAGCAATTGAATCATTCATTCCTGCTGCAAACCATGCTTGAACGTTATAGGTACTTGTAGCTGCTCTTTCAGTTACTTTACCAACTGCATTACCAGCAACGATATTGTTTTTGTAAATGATCAAACCACCTGTAGCATTTGCTTCACATGCAGTTCCATCAAGGAAAATTCCTCTTTGGAAATCCATGAAAATTGAGTTACGGATGTCAATTGCAGAGTTTTTACGAATACGAGCTCCACGACGGTAACCATTAGCGATTGTGTTTGCTGTGTTTCCTCTGTATGGTCCGATTGCAGTTACGTTTGTGAAAGTAGGATTTGTTTGAGGAGTGTTTGCTGATCCTGTAGCATCATTATCTGATTCAAAACCTTCTGAAGTTGAAACTGCAGGGTTATCAGCGATATTTGGGTCACGAACGATCAAACCGAATTGAACATTTCCTGAGTATCCGAAATCTGTATCGAAATCGTCATCTAAATTTCTGTAAGAAACCAAGTGTTTTGCATTTACTGCTCCACCGAACCACTCAAAAGCGTCATCATTAGAGAAAGAAACCTGTACGAAATTAATTTCAGTTCCAGAACCTACAGAACCTAATGTCAAACCGTTGATTTCTTTATCTGTTTGATAAGCGTATCCAGGGAATTCAATACGTACATATGTTAACTTACCTGAGTTATCAGCGTTATCAGAAGTCATTCCACCACCAAATTCAGTATCAGTTGTTGGAGCAAGACCTTCGATGTTTGCAACACCATTTGCTTGGTTGTTAACACCTTTTCCTAATAGGATGATTCCTCCCCAGTCACCTGCAGAGCGAGATCCAACAGCTTGGTTAGAAGTAAATACGATTGGAGCATTTACAGTACCTTGAGCCATTAATTTAGCACCTTTAGTAATAAACAAACCTGATCCTAGAACCGCTTTATCACCCATGATGATTGTACCTGGTTCGATAGTCAAGGTAGCGTTGTTTTTTACATAGATCTGACCTTGTAACAAGTAAACATTTCCAGCAGTCCAAGTTGTGTTTGCTGTAATGTTAGTTGAGATCGTTTGGTTTGGAGTACCGTAGTTTGTGTTTTGCGGGTCCCAGTTTGCCCATCCTTCTGTCCACATTGCTGTTGGAGCAGGAGCAAAAGCTCCACGGTAAGTTGTTTCGTAAAAGTCTTGTCCAAATGCTGCCAAGGTTCCTAACCCTGCGAACAATGCACTTAAGTAAATTTTTTTCATTTTTCTATTTTTTTTCTTGGTACAAAATTGCCTCGTTAACCTTGTTCTATCCTTTACTTTAAGTTACGTTTCAAGTAAATAAATGTTAAGTTCATCTTAACTCGCGTAGCATTAATTTAATATTAGCTCAATCGATTTAGTAAAGCTGCTTCATCTCCGTTGAAAGTATCTGTTCAAAGGTCTAAAAGTTAAAAGTGTTCAGGAACTTTTTGAACCATTGAACTGGCTCGGATTTGGTAGAAAAAGAAAAGCCACCCGCATCACGGGTGGCCTCTCAGGCATCGTTATGAAATTACAGTCTGAAACTCAATGAAGCACTAAATGTTCTTCCGAAGTTTGTTTTCCATACTTGCTGATCAATTTCTTTATCAAAACCTTGATTGTTGTTTTTATCTCCAACGAAAACGGTATTAAAGAATCCATTCATCCCTTTAACTTCCGATCTGGCTGTTGAGCTGTTTTGGTAGAAAATCTGATTCTGTGCCAGGATGTTTTGGATATTTAATTTGAATTGAGCACGTCCTTTCATAAAGGATTTTGTGATCTGTAGATCAAGGAATGTTCTTGCTTGTTCCCATAGATCCGGTTCGTTTACATTCCCTACAATGTAGATTCGTTGACCTACGCGGTTGATGTTCAAGGATACCCCCCATTGATTACGAGCATTGTCGTAGCGAATTCCAGCATTGAATACATAAGGAGATTGTCCTTGAAGTGGTCTTGAATCTGCCACACTTCCTACGACACTGGAAACATCTACTTGAGAACGGATGATTGATAAATTGGAATATACCGTTAGATCATCAAACAAGGAAGAAGTGTCCAAACCGAAGATCGTTGAAATCAATGATCTTGCTTCAAGTTCTAAACCATAGTTTGTTGCTGAAGGTACATTTTGGAAGGAAATTTCACCCACCACATCCGGACGGGATTTTTGCTCGATCGGATTGATGAAGTTTTTGTAGAAGATTGTAGCTGAAAACAATTGACCTCTTCCAGGGAATGTTTCATATCTCAAATCCAAGTTGTGAATCAAAGCACGTTTCAGTGTATCGTTTCCTGAAACTACGAAGTTGGTTGTGAAGTCGTAGAATGCAAATGGAGCAAGTTCACGGTATTCCGGTCTGTTCAATGTTTGAGAGTAACTCAAGCGAATATTCGAGCGTCTGTTGGCTTCAAAGATTGCATTGATGGAAGGAAGAACGTCTAATTTTTTGGTGCTGATTTTTAATTCGGAAAGATCGTCTTTCAATGCATTTAGTTCTTGTTGGAAGTATTCTAAACGTGCACCGTAAATGAAACGGAATCTTTTACCAAAACGATTATCCAATTGAATATAAGCTGCATTCAAGACAGATTGAGCGTTATATTGGTCAGAAGGTTTTGTTCCGTCAGTTAGTTTGAATCCACCTTTTCCTGGATTTCCGTTTGCTGCCGGTTCAAGCAATCCCATATTTTCAGAAGAGAAGATTTGGTCTTCAGGAAGATACAATAGGTTTTGGTCAAATTCAATGTTTCCACCGCTTACACCATATTTTGTGAAACCTAATTGGCGTGCAGCAAATTTACGGGTACGAATCTGATTGTAAAGTCCTATTTTAAATTCACTTTTGAATTTTCCGAATAGGTCAGTTGCATAAGAGAAATCCAAACGGCTGTTAACTGAACTTTCCTTGTTTTCAGAGAAGAACATTCCACCACCATAAGCAGGACCTACACTAGATGAGGATATGTTTGCCGTGTACATGGTATCTCTCGGATCTGGATTTGATGGATCGATGAAGTCTTTGTTGCGCGTATATACTGAACGACTCAAGTTTGGTATAGTGCGGTTTACATTGCTGTAACCAGCCAACCAATTCAATTTGAATCCTTTTGCTCTTAATCCGTGCTGACCTTCTAACTGTCCTGAATAAACACGGTCTGAAGTGAACCAACGTGCGTTTGAACGGATAATAATCGGATTATTTTCCGAAGCATTTGTAGCTCCTGTTCTGTTGATCAGTTTGTCTGAAGAGTTGATACTGTAAATATTCTTGAAAGTAATGGTGTTCAGGTCGTTGATCTTGAAAGCGAAATTAGCCAATGCTCCGGCTAATAAGTTCGTTACATTGTTTTTATCCAGGTAATCATTTTCCATCTGAGTAGTTTGACTCGATGTCGGATCTGTACTGTTCAAATAACTGTTGCGAACTGTTTCGTTGTAACTGAAACTTCTGCTGTATGTCAAAGCAGCAATCATTCCGAATTCACGTTTGCCGAATTTTTTATTGAAACCGCCTGAAGCCTGAAGACTCAAGTTTGGAAGGAATTTACTTTCAGTTGTTGCCCAATTGGTTGACACTTGTTGAGCCACTTTTGCCTGATCGTGAATATTCAATGGATATTCACCGAAAGGAGCAACCGCTGAAGGGATTTTTCTAGATCCATCGTCGATTCCTAACCAATCCATTTTCCCTCCTTTATAAGAAGTACGATCCTTGAATGTCGTAATCGTATTGATTCCTGTTCCAACTTGAAAAGAGAAGAAGTTCTTTTCCGGAATACTTTTCGTGTTGATTTGAATCAATCCACCGGCAAATTCTGCGGGTTGATCCGGAGTAGCTGATTTGGTGATTGTCAGGTTTTCCAGCATACTAGCAGGAAACATATCAAAGGAGAATGCTTTCCGGTCACTTTCCGAACTTGGAAGGGGAGATCCATTTAAAAATGCTGCGTTGTAACGGTCATTCAATCCGCGGATAATTGCAAATTTGTTGTCTTGGATACTAGCTCCACTCACCATTTTCAATACGTCACTCGTATTACTTGCTGTTGATCTTTGAATGGTTTGGCTTGATACCACATCGCCAACGCTAATTGCATTTTTTTGTTTCAATGCAACTCCCTGATCGGTGTCTGTGATTCTTTTCGCTTCTACGACAACTTCTATCAGTGAGTCTCCAACTGCCGGAGCCATAATAACATCGATAGTTGTAACCTCACCGTCCTTTACCTTAACGTCATTTACAACTTGAGTTGGAAATCCCGGATATACTATACGAACTGTATAGGCTCCTTTTTCCAATTTGCTAAAGTTGTAAATACCCTCAATGTCAGATAGTACTTTTTTACTTTGTTCAACCAATTCCACCTGAGCAGAAGGAAGACCTTCTCCCGTTTCAGAATCGATTACTTTTCCTTGAATTACTCCGGTGTTTTTGTCTTGTGAGAAGGCAAAACCAACAATCAATAATGAAACAACGGAAAGAAATAACTTCATAGCTTTAATTTTGCTACAAAGGAACTGCTATAAGGTTATTCTAAATTAAGTGTAAAATTATTGGATTGTGAGGCTTGTGTAAACAAATTATTAAGTCAATTAACATTAAATTAATATTGACTAAAAGGATTTTGTTAGGACTCAAAAATAAGAAGAAAAAGCATTGTCTTGAGGTAAACGGATCGCTTTTGATAGTGGAAAGCAGAAGTGCATAATTGTTTAGATGTCAATAAATTTCTTCAATGATGAAGTCTTGGTTATTGAATGAAATATGATCTGCTTTCTTTTTATGAAGCATTAACTGCCCGAGGGGAGCACCCAAACCGATTCCAACAATATTCTTTCCTTCAAATGAACTTGTTCCGATTGGAATACCGAGTAAAAACAATCCTTTGTTTGTTTCTATTAGAGTTCCCAATTGGGCTTGAACCGGTTTATCCAGGGGTTGGTTCTCTATCAGGCTTTTAATCCGTTGTTGTTCGTTCAACTGAGTACTCAATTTTCCAAGTTCCTGCTGAGCCATTTCACGTGAAGTTTCAAACTTGTCTCCCGCCGAACTCTTGCTGTCCTCTGCAATGTCTTTCTGTAGGTCTGCAATATCCAATTGCAATCGAGCAATCTTTTCAGAAAGCGAATTTGAGAGGTGTTGAAAGAATGCTTTTTTGTTCATGCTGAAAGAAGTTGCCTTCGACTACGCTCAGTCAACTTTGATCTACTCCTTTTAATTAAAGGACACTGAGCGTAGTCGAAGTGTCTTTAATTATTCATAGATAATAAAGTGCTTGTTGAATAATTCGATGAGTTGGTTTTTGACACTCTCTTTCGAAAATTGCATCCCGAAAGAACGCAGGAAATCCGGATCAAATTGAAATTTTCCATTCATCATATCCAAAATGGCGTGCTTCAATTCTGCAATATTATTGTGCTCGATCTTAATTCCAAGTGAATCGGTCATATTTGCAGCGATGCCAACAGCGGTTGAAATAATAGGTGTGCCGGTTAACCAGGCTTCTGCAATGACTATACTGAAAGTTTCATATTCCGATGTCAGGATAAGTGCATCATGCTCTTTTATAAGTCTGCTGATCTCTTGCCATTCGCAAGGACCTGTAAATGTAATTGCATCACTGCAACTATTCAGTTTTGCCCAGCGTTCCCATTCATCCGTATTTTGATCTGAAACAACGGTCAAACTGATTTTTTTCCCGGATTCCAAATAGGCATTTAAAAAGCCGTCAAAAAGAAAACTTGGGTTCTTGGTGTTCTTGTCCAATGTTGAAATATGGATGAACTTGTTTCGTTGCGTTGGATTTGTATTTCTCAAGGAGAAGATGTCTTCATCCACAAAGTTTGGAATCACCTGGATTTTTGTGGTGGGGAAGAGTGGCTTCATATCTGTTCGAAGCACATTCGAAACGGCTACAATTTCACTGGTATGCCTGCTTCCGCGTTTGATTACCTGTTGATGAAGTGAAATAAAACTTTTGCGGAGTTTTTTCCGGTAGTATGATCCATGCTCCATGACAATTAGCGGGACATGGAAATAACGCTGGACACGTGCAAATTGCATTGCTCTTGGAAGGAATACATGAGCAAAAATCAGATCGATGTGATCCAGCATTAGTAATCCTTTCCCCAATGCTTTACGTTGGAGCCACCAATGAACAAACCTGTTTTTTGAAATGTGATGATAGATGCGAATAACACGTAAATTATCAAGCTGCTGGTCATCAACCTCAATGGAGCTGCAGTTTTTGTCTCCCATTGTGTGGAGAACCGTAACTTCATAGGTGTCTGAGAGCAAATTCGCAAAACGCTCAACAAAATTTCCGGCATACGGATCAACGCGTGTCGGAAACCATGAACTCATGATAAGAATATGTCTTTTCGTGTGGGACATAGGCTAAATTTAGTGGATTTTTTCACTAATTGCGCATGACCATCAAAGTTTTTGTATTGTTTTCTTTACAGATTGTGAGGAAATAAACGCCGGATTGAAGGTCTTTTAATGAAATCTGATTTCCAATTTGTTGAAATGGAACGGGTTGACCTTGTTGGTTTTTCAGTTCAAAAAGTTCATCTCCTTGTAAATTAGAAATGAAAATGATCTCATTTGTTGGATTTGGTGAAATTTGAATGGTTTCAAGAGATTGGTCATTCACACCGGCAACACAATTCAAGCGATTGATGTATTGCCAGATGGTATCGTTGTATTGGGTTGCGATCAAGCTGTTGCCCAAACTACCTCCCATTCGAACCAATACCAGCCCGTCAGACGGTGAAACATTGATGATTTGTCCGTTTTTTCCTTCCGCAGCATAGACATCGTTTGGTGCATTGGGCATTAAACTTCCGGTGAATACGAATTGGGATTGAGGAATCATATAGGAAGCCTTCCCATTCAACCAGGTCAGGTAGCCATAAGAATTATTGATTGATTGGCTGCTGTTTCGCATTTCATTGAGGTAAGTCAGGTCGGGAAGCACAGGAGTTCCATTCCAATATCCATCCTGGGAAAGCAATAATCCAAAACGTGCCATTCCTCTTGGTTTTGATACGTATACGTTGTTGTATCCCGATTGAACATACAAACCGGTCAACCCAATTTTGGTTCCTATTTTTTGATTCACCCAAACATTCAGGTTCATTCCTGTTGCTGATTCAATAACTGAGTCGAGAAGGGTATAAGGTCCGTTGTGGTAAGCCCAGCGGGTTCCGGGAGCTGCTTTGTAGATCAAGCAAGCCGGATCTGTGCAGTAGAAATCAGGAACCCCGTCATCTAAACCGGTTGTCATGGTTAATTGATGCTTGATGGTAATAGCGCTCTCTTGCGACAAAGTCAAACTAGTCCAACCGGTTCCAAGATAATCGCTTGTGGCGTCATCAATATCCAGAAAACCTTCGTTTTGTGCAATACCAACGGCATAAGCTGTTAGTGTTTTGCCTGCCGAGTTCCACACGTGAAAACTGTCTACAGTAAATGTTCCGAAGTATTTTTCCAAAACGATTTTTCCATCTTTCAAAAGAAGAAATGCATCTGAATCACCGTCTTCGAGCCAATCGTATAGTTTGTTGATGGAATCTTGGCACCATCCCAAAGTTGCAGGATCGGTTGTGGACCAAGTTGTTCCCGTAAGAGGAGGGAAGTATGTTTGAGCCTGTAGGCTTGAAAAACCAAGTGTAAAAGTTAGTAGGAGTAGTAACTGTTTCATAACAATTCAAAATTCAAAATGAAATCCAATCCGCCGCCGCGGATCAGGATCAAAATTTTTCATGTAAGATAACACTTTTTCAATTTGGTTTAAACCAGCACTTTTTCATAAATCGCTTCCAATTGTTTAATGGCAAAATCGATTTCTTCTTTGGTGGTATATCTTGAAAATGAGAAGCGTGCGTTTGGTCTTGAATGATCAGCCTGAATACCTTCCAATACATGGGAGCCTTTCGAAGCGCCTGATGAGCAAGCAGAACCTCCTGAACAGGCAACTCCTTGTAAATCCAATGTGAATAAAAGCATTCCTGATTTTTCTGTTGCTGGTAAACACACATTCAACACGGTGTACAAGCTTTTTTCGGGGTCAATTTCGCCGTGGAAACTAACGTCGGGAAGTGTTTCTTTCAAACGCTCGATCATGTATGATTTTAATCCCTGAACATGTGCCTGATGCTCTTCCAGATGACTGTAAGCCAATTCGACTGCTTTTGCCAAACCGACAATCCCGTAAACGTTTTCCGTTCCTCCGCGTAAACCTCTTTCCTGCGCGCCACCATGAATCAGGATATCCGTTTTGATGCGTTTATTGGCATACAAAAATCCAATTCCTTTCGGTCCGTGAAATTTATGAGCTGCGCAGGTAATAAAGTCGATTCCCAATTGTTCCAGATCAAAGGCATAATGCCCCATGGTTTGAACCGTATCCGTATGAAAGTAGGCGTTGTATTTTTTGCATAATGCACTCACTTTTCCGATTGGAGTCAAGGTTCCAATTTCATTGTTTGCATGCATTAAGGAAACCAAGGTCGGTTTTTCATCTTTCAAATAAGTTTCCAACTCATTCAGATCGATGTTTCCTTTAGAATCAACTTTTAACCAAACGGCTTCGATGTGCTCTCTTTCGGCTAAGTGCTCTATCGTGTGACAAACTGCATGATGCTCAATTGTCGTCGAAATAATGCGCTTAACACCTAATTGATACACAGCCGTATTCAGTGCGATATTGTCAGCTTCCGTTCCACCTGAAGTGAAGATCAATTCATTTGGGGAACAGTGCAGTTGTTTGGCAATGGAACGTCGGGAAGTTTCAATCAATGCTTTGGTTTGTCTACCATAGAAATGCGTAGAAGAAGGATTTCCAAATTCATTTTGTAAAACAGGAATCATAGCTTCGGCAACTTCTTTCGCAAGAGGCGTGGTTGCAGCATTGTCTAAATATACTCGCATCGACTTTATTTTTATTGCAAATTTAATAGATTCAAGGGAAATGAATGCGTTAATCTTTTCCGAGAAGAAATCGAAATGTTTCTTTTCCTTGGGGAGCTAAAAGGAGGTTGGACATCAGGAAATGGGTACGTTCCAATCTTTTTTCTGTCGATTTGGCTGTCGATATGTGATTGAGGATATATCTTTTCATTCCAGGTGTGAGTGCATCAAACCGGTCCTTTGACTCCGGAACCTGAATCCAATATTCCTTTATTTCTTCCGGAACAGGAACTCCGAATTCAGAATCGTCTTTTTGTAACTGAACAATTACCACATCGCCCAAAGTCTTTCCAATCTTTTTCAATCGGTCCTTTTGCACTGTAATCAAGCCACTTCCTTCACCCAAAGCTAAAATTCCTGCCTGCCACTGAACTTTCTGATCCAATGTGATCAGCAGTCGCTGGTTGAAATCTCCTTTTTCTTTTCTACCAGGGAGTTGAGCCAAAATATCGGGGGTGATTTCGACAAACCAGTAGTTTAAATAATCCAGTGCTTTGATATCCGTTTCAAATTCAATCATGGGGTATTCTTGGAAAGATAAAGATAAGGAATCAGTTGCAATTCATGTCGATTCTTAATTTTTCCCACAGAGGAACACGGATGAACACGGAAGCATTTATAGCATTTAGCTTTCTAGCGTTTTTCGATTAAACCATATAAGAAGTTCAACCTCCGTGTACCTCAGTGCTCGTCAGTGGGAAATAAAAATCCCCCGATGTTATCTCAGGGGACTTTCTTCTTATTCAACCATAACCATGAATCCTGTTTTTTGTGCGGTAGCAACTAAGGATTCAATGATTGCTGATCCAAGATCTTTTTTCGCATCCGATTCATTGATTTTCTTCATTTCTTCAGCGATGTATTCTTCTCGTTTCTTGGAAAGCTCCCCGATCTTGTTTTGATACTTGGTTCGCTCCATTTTTTTATTCTCGATGTATTTTGTCTGTTCTTCTTTTGTTTTTCCTTTCAATTCAGCAGGTAAATCCTCCACCCGAATACTATCTAGCTTTACATTTCCTTGTTCGATTCCGTCTACCAGATCCCAGCTTCCATTTTTGTAGTTTGATTTGGATTTCGCCTCAGCTCTTTCACTCATAACCGCATATCCCTTTGAACTCGCATTCTGATCTTCAGTTGCTTGTTTACTTGCACGGTAAATGCCATCTCTTCCATAACCCACATACGTTTTGTTCAAAGAGTCGTTTGTGGAGATAATTTCTTTGTCGTAAGGTGTATCAATGTGTTTGATTGCATTGTTGGATTCAATGTTGAAGTAAGAACCTTGTGTTTGTTGAGCTCCGTCGTACCAAAATTCTTTCACTCCCTGATCATAAGGTCCGCAATAGATGGTATTCACTATGATATCTTTTGTAGCCGCAATTTTCAAGATTTTCTTGTAGTCGATTGGTCCTTGGTTGAAGGGTTCGTTTCCGGCAATGTACACCAGACGTAAATCGGTTGGTTTGGTAGACCACTTCAAATCATTGATGGAAGATTCGATCACCGCTGCACAGTATTCAGTTCCTCCATTGGTTTTCAGTGAGAAAAGTTGTCCGGAAATGGAATCCAGATCGGCTATCAAATCGGTTCGTTTGCGGATCCAATTGGGAGTTTTGATCTCATCATTTCCATAATCGTAAAGTGCTATTTCCAACTGAGGAGCTTTTCCTTTATCCGACATTTTGGAGGCGATATTCACAATCTTCCAAATAGTGGATTTGGCTTGTTCGATCAAACCATCCATACTTCCCGAAGTATCGAACAGGATAGCGATTTGGATTTTACGGGATTCATCACTCGGATGAACCGGTTGAGCAAAAGAAAAAGAACTGATGCAAATGATTAAGCTTAAGAGTGTTGTTTTCATCGTTGCTGTTTTTTATCATTACAATCGATGTCGGAATAAGTTCAGCAAGATGAAATGAAAGCATGTGAAAAATTAAATTTTTGATTTTAATCGACTCAGTGTTTCTTGCGAAATATTTAGATAAGAGGCGACCAATTTATTAGGTAACCGCTTCACGATGTCGGGGTTTTCTGCTAGTAATTGTTTATACTTTTCGGCAGCATCTTGTGTTAGAAATGACATGAGCCGATTGGTGTTGTTGACATATGCTTTTTCTAAATACAGCCGATAAAATTTCTCCCAGGCAGGAATTGTTTCAAGTAAAAAATGGAAATCGCTATGGGAAATGTAAAGAATTTCACTTGTTTCAACTGCCTGAATGAATTCTTCAGATGCTTCGCTCGTGATAAAGCTTACCAAGGCAGTAGCAAATTGATTTTCAAATGCAAAATAACGTGTTGCTTCTTGTCCGGATTCCGTATTGAAATAGATTCTCAAGCAGCCGGTACAAACAAAAAAAGTTTGCTGACTGATTTGTCCTTGAAGAAGGAGTAGCTCGTTTTTCTTGAGCTTTAACTGCTTGAAATAAGAAAGAACAATTTCCAATTCTTCCGCACTAACGGTGATTTTGTTTTGAATATAATCAGCTAATTGTTCCTTCATTCAACCCATTATTTCTTCAAAATTAAGGTTTTGAAGTCACCTTTTCGGCTAATTTCCGCGCATTTGGAATAATAATAAATGCAGCAGCATAGGCAATTGGCAACATGACACTCCAAGCTTTTAAGAATTTCAGGAACCAACCTTCTCCTAAACCATAGTTTCGCATTAATCCTACGAATGCCATGATTAAAGTCATAGGAACCACTACAAATAGGGTGTTGATGTATTTGAAATAGCTTTTTTTCATTGTTTTGTTTTTAAGATGAATTATGTTGCAAAGATGTTGCAATCATTCATCTTAATCTTTGATGTATGTCAATAAATAAAAAGTACTGTAATTACTTCAAATGCTGTAATACTTCTTCTTTTTCAATAAACCCGGTAGTTGTCCAAGTGATTTTTTTGTTTTTGTAAACTTGCAATACCGGAATGGAACTTATTCCAAGTTCTTTGCAAAGTTCCTGATTTTCATCCACATTGATTCGGATAACTGTAACTGTACTTTTCAGATCATTCGCAATTTCATTCAAATAAGGTTCCATTTTTTTGCAAGGGACACACCAATCGGCATAAAAATCAATCAGAACCAATTCGTCCGAGTTTGTAAGTGCTTCGAAATCTTGTTTGCTCATTCCTTTTGGGAGTACTTCATTACTGGTCGTTTCGGGAAGATTTTGACTTCGCCACTGCATGAGTCCACCTTCCAGTTCATAAACTTCTTTGAAACCTTCCGCTCTCATATTACTAGCTGCCTGAGAACTTCGTCCACCGCTTAAACAATAAACAAATACAGGTTTTGATTTGTCCAGAGATCCGATTTGTTGCTCAAATTCAGCTCCGTTCCAATCGTAATTTAGCGCATATTCAAGATGACCATTTGAAAATTCTTCTGGTGTTCTTACATCCAGAATCGGAGCATCGGGAAGTTCCTTCAGTTTTGCTGAAAATTTGGGTGCAGAAAGTGAGCTTGCTGTTTGTCCATTGGAACAACTGATTAAGACAAGGGTCAATAAGGCTATTGAAAGAAGTTTTTTCATTGTGTTTTCAATTAATTTTTGAAGTTGATATTTTTGTTCGCGTTCTCAGAGGCTTTTTCAGAATCTACTGCGCAACTTCCACCGTAGCAATTTCCAGCTGCACAACCGAATGAAAATAAGCCCATGGAGGCAAAGTAACTGCCAAACAAAACCCCGAACCATTGTTGGCTAAGGATGGATTGAACAATAATGATAGTTCCCATAACAAGAAATAAAGCTCTTGTAAGTGTCCAATTTTTTAAGATGCGTTCTTTCATATAGTTGAAATGTACGTGAATTAAACCATGCTCGATCCCGTCAGATAAAATCGAGCTTGGTTTAATCCACTTTTTGAGTTATTGGCGGATTTTGTTTTGTAAACCGTACCAACCACCGCCATTGTGAACTTGTGTGTACCCATTTGATTTTAGAATGTTTTTTGCAGAAGCGCTTCGCATTCCACTGGCACAACAAGTAATAATGGGCTTGTTTTTGTCTTTAAGCCGACTCAAATTAGCTCCCAGAGAATCCAAACTGATGTTCAGAGAGCCATTGATATGTCCGGCAGCATATTCTCCTTTAGAACGAACGTCTAAAATAATAGCTCCATTTTTCACTAACTCTGCATAATTTATTTTTGGACCAAAGCCCAATAATTGTTTGATTGAGTTCATCATGTCTTTAACGTGTTTGAAAATAATTGACATCTAACCAAGAGCCACCGTTGTAACATTCGATTCCCTTATGGGATAAAAATTGGGTCGCCTGACCACTTCTTCCTCCGGAAGCACAGCAGAGAATCAAAGGTTGTTTTAAATTCTTCACTTCCTCCAGTCGTTGTTCCAGTTCTTGTAAAGGAATATTGATTGAATTGGCTGCATTCCCACCTCTAAATTCTGCAATGGTTCTTACATCTACGATTGTACCTTGTCCTTCTTTGATGATTTGTTCTACGTTCATTTTTGTCTGATTTGTGTTCGATAGGACAAAGTTGCATCCTTCTTTTGGGATCTACAGTGACTTAAGTTACACGACGAATTTTTTTTTTCAATTACTAATTGAAGGTATTTTAAATTGAAAAGCTCGGCAACAAGAAAAAGTAACCGAACGGATCAGAAGAATCATCCGGATGATAGGTGGAAAAGCAAGACGAAAAAAGAGTAAACCTACTATTCTGTTAGAGAAGCAAAACTTTGTTTCGACCTAACTGCACTAAGCCTTCATCTTCCATGTGTTTTAAAAGTCGGGAAACAACCACGCGAGCTGTTCCAAGTTCGTTAGCCAGTTGTTCGTGTGTAACGGAAAGCGTCTGATTACCGGTTAATTCGGATTTTTTTTGAAGGAGGTTCAAAAGTCGTTCATCCATTTTTTTAAAAGCAACGGCATTTACTATTTCCAATAGTTCTTCAAAACGTTTGTGATAGAGGCGGAATATAAAGTCGAGCCACTCCGGATAGTCTTTAATTAGCAAACCAACTTTGTCAATTGGGATAAAAAGAATTTCGGTATCTTCTTCTGCAATTGCTTTGACTTTACTCGTATCTTGATGAATTCCACCTAAAAAAGACATGATACAGCTTTCACCGGGTTTGATGTAATAAAGCAAGATTTCCCTCCCGTCTTCATCTGTTCGCATCACTTTAATACTTCCTTTCGTGACAATCGGAATTGCTTTGATATAGGCATTTTCATTGAGGATGGTTTCCCCCTCATCAAATGTTTTGGCAAAACCAATATCGGCAAGTTTTTCCCTGAGTCCTTTAGAAGATTTGAATTCGGATAGCGTATTTAATTCCATGAAGTAAAGTTACTATTTCTCAAAGAGATTAAATACTACTTTTATGGAGTGGGAAGGTAAAGTTTGAAAGTTCCTTCTCGGAATAAGAAATCATCCAGATGCCCCATTTTTTGTTTGTCAGAAGTAATCAGGTGCATGTGTAAATACGTATCGTGGTGCGTGAAAATAGCTTTATGCTCTGTAGAGAAAAAGCCTAAAATATCAACTTCTTCATTGGTCAGGAAATAGTTCGTTTGTCCTTGGTGGGCTTCTTCCGGAGAACTGACCGTTGAACCTTTGGGAAGATTTACAACATGAATTTGAGCCTTTTCAATTCTTCCTTTCAATTGAAAGAAAAAGGGACGATTGGATTTTTTGGTAATTTTTTCCAGAAATGATTCTAATTGAGAAATGGTTCGGATATGATCAGGTAAATCTTGCTCTGACCAGCTGTTGATGTTGGCATATCCAAAAAACGGAGCTTTGGCTTGAAACGTTTCTTCAACCTGCATGGTGCTGTCAGTAAGAACGCTCGATTTATAGGCTTTACCATCGATGATCAACAGTTCTCCCGTCAAAAATTCTACCGGGCCAAGTCCAAATAAATGGTGTTTGTTCGAAATCGTATCCAGGTCTAGTGTTCCGTAAAGTTGTCCCTTCCACATGACATTTTTCATTGCACCTACAATTTGAATACTGGAATTGGACTGTTGGCAAAAGGAATGATAAGAGCTCAAAAGCAAACCGACTAATCCGATGAATAAAGCTTTGAAGGGCATCCTGATTCAGATCTAAAATGAGTTGAAAAACCTACTTCTCTAACAACTTCTTTCTTTGGGCGCGCAATTCGGTAAGCAATGGCTCCAATTCCGGCATCTCTTTATTGAATTCGATGGTCACACGTTTTGTTCCATTAACCGTTTTGATCTCAATGTATTCCGAACCACCGTCCGCACAATCCGGGCAACCGTAGCTTTCGTTCAGATCCTTGAATTTATTCCAATCGATTTTATCGACAATGCTTTTCCACGCAGTTGAATTCTTGAAATTCTCCACCTTCACCGGGTTTCTGGCAGTATCAACACTCACTTCAAAGTAATCCACCTGATCCGGATAAAAAACGACGTCTTTTCTGCAGTATCCTCTGCAATGACCGAAGTTCGTTCCGTGAAGTACGCTGATAATTTGCTCATCGGTAGCAACCGGTTTCGAAGTATTACACCCAGCGAATACAGTTAAAAGTGAAAGAAGTACGATTGTGATTTTCATAACCCAAATTTTTCGTGAAAGTAGCAAGAATTTTGTCGTGAATTCAGTCATTTTGGTTGGATTTGCTTTCTTCTTTCTTATTTAAAGACCAGTAATTTATTTACGAGCTTCCTTTTCTCTCCTTGTTCGATTAATTCCAGATTTAAATAAACCTTACATTCTTTATCGGTTAACTCAACGAATTGAAGATAGCCAACTACTTTTTGATTTTGCGAAGGCTCCCAATCCCAAACACTGGAGTGTGATGTTGAAATAATGAAATGGGGATTTGTAGCTGTATAGACCTTATTCGTTTTTAGGCTGTCTTTATGGAGAATTTTAATGGTAATTTTTCGTGTGTATTCTTCGTCGATGGAGTTCGGTTGATTATAAGAATAGTTGTAATGGAGAATAGTTGTATCCTTCTCTTTATCCAGATTTAAAATGTAATGCCCGTAAATTTCATGGAAGTCAACCAGGTGACGTTCTAATCCGTGGCAACCCCATTCCCAATCCATTTTGTCTTTGAATACAGAGTCGATAGCTGCGGGGTTATCAATGACGGTGTTGCACATTCTGATTTGTTTGAGTGACGGATTTTCATTCAGACAGAGTGGGAGAAAGCTGATCTTGGTGTCTTGCAAATAGATCATTTCTAATTTCTGTAATTCACATATTCGGGGTGGTAATTGATCCAACTCGATATTGGAACTCAGATTCAATTCTTCTAATTGCTTTAGCATCCAGATCGAATCATTGAGTTGGGAGAGTTGATTATCACTCATGTCTAAAGATTCCAATTGAGTTAACTGAAAGATAGGATCAGGAATTTTGGTGAATTGATTTCCCGCCAAATAAAGACTTTTAAGCTTTTTCCAGTTGCTGATTGAAGAAGGAAGGTCTGTCAGGTCACCGCAAAGCATGGTTTCCTGTAAGTTCACTAAATTCCCGATTTCAGGAGGTAGCGATTCAAAATGATAGTTGTAAAGTTGCAGGTTTGTAAGTTGTGTCAATTTTCCTATTTCAGAAGGAATTTGGATTTTTCTCGACCAACCATTGCAGATAATCAATGTTTTTAGTTTGGATAAACTTCCGATACTTAAGGGAATTGCATTGATTTTTGCATCGTTGATCTCCAGGTATTCCAGGTTTTTGAGTTTGGAAAATATGTCTGGTAGAATCGAGTCCTTGTAAGAATAGATTTTCAAGTAACGAAGCTGCGGAGATTTCACTAAGTCGGCTACTTGCTGATAAGTATAATTATTGGCGCAAATAGAATCGTTTTTTTGGGCATTGGCTTTCAGGCATAAAAATGCAAATGGCATGATTGATATCAACTGTTTCATGATAACAAGGTTCGTTAATGGGTTTCGGTGGGAAATTAGAAAATTATTTTGGGGAGAATAGTTGATGATTATCAAGTCCCGGTTTCTTTCGAATATTTATTTGAAATTCGTACGATAATACTTGAATTCTTTGAACCATTGACCTGATGATTCATCATAGATTTGCTTATATCCTTTCACATAAAAACACTGATCCGACTTCCAGATGATTTGCTCTACGGCAAATTCAGTGGAGTTGAAGTATGCGTATTCCGTCAGGTATTTTTCAGGATTTTCCTTGTCGTTTATTTTCAGGATTCGGATATCCGAGTTTTGGAGTTCATACATCGTGTTATCGTAATAAACGAAATATTGGTTGTTGGGAGAAGGAATAGGGGTTTCCACACTTCCGTCACCTATGGAAGAAATGACATACTGATGGTCCGTAACGCTGTCGAGTAAAAACAATTCGCCGAAACCCAGATGATCGGCCGTTGAGTTTTTTGTTAATACGAATAGTTTCAATGCCGGATAAATTCCTTTTAATTGATAACCGTACCAATTTTTTGGTTCGCCGTAATTCTTGTACTTTTTAAAAGTATGGGTTCTGACAGCTGTTTCCACATAAAAGTCATTTCCTTTTTGTTTGGGTTTGATTGAACGAAGGAATTTGCTTGCTTTCAGTTTGTTGAATTCTCTTTCCGAAACAGAATCGAACACCAATTGTGGTAGGTTTTCATAGTTATCGTAATAACCCACAAGAATCTGTTTGCCTTTCTTTGGTTGGATGGAATCAGTCGATGTAGTTGTAATTTCCTTTTTCGTGGCACGATCAATTTCCTTCGGCTTTTTTGTTTCGTGCGATTGACTGCACGATACAAGTAAAAGTGTCAAAAGAAAAACGAGGGTATGATGTTGGTTGTTATTGATTTCCATAGTTTGTAGTATCTCCTATAAATAGACCATGACGAAATGTTCGAATCTCTTTATAATAGTAATCATCACTCATAAAATAATCCCATTGTTTGGAATTCAAGGTATGATAAATGGTTTGATAGATTTTTGGAAATTGGTTTGATTCCAGCTTGATTTCTTTATAACTGTATTTTCTTGACCAATAACTATAATCATTATATCGGAAGATTCCGAAGTTCAATTTTTTATTGCTTCCGGAAAGAAAATATCCGGCAGGTGCACAATTTATTCCATTATCATTGTGCACTTTCATGGATTTCAATTGTTTTTTCAGAGAAGTTTTATCGTATTGTTTTAATATTGCTTGTAAACTGTCTTTTCCGTGGTTACGCAATTTCAGGTAAGAGTAAATACTTTCCCCATTTTTAATGACAGATTGGAAAACAGTATCGTGGTATATAAAGAGGATATAGTGGATTTTTGGCAGATTCATAAAAACTTCGTTCCCAACTTCAATTTCGTCACCGTTACTTATAAAACAAATGGCATTGAAATCTTCATTTAAAGGCTTTACTTTGTCCTTACAGGATGAAAGAACAACTAGTATTAATGATAAGCTGAAAATAAATTTCATACTACTCTTTTTCAAGTTTAAAATTCCACCATATAAACCCATAAACCCATAAACGAATAAACAATAAGCTGATTGAAAGTATGCTTAATCCGATAGCAAAAAGGTAGTGTTTTTTAGGTTCTTTTTTTCTCCAGGCAACAATTCCTAAAATCAAGGTGAAAACAATGCAGTATCCCAGATAAAGTTTCTTGTCAAGTTGGGCTAATTCTATTATAGCAAATAAAGCTCTTTCTTTTCCTTGCGTTTCCTGGTAAAGAGAAGCTAATTGGTAATTATGATAAATGATTCCTATAATGATAAGTATATTGACAAATATAGAGATTAGGGAGAATTTTAGTCTCATCGTTTTTTTAGCTTATAAAATGACTTTCTTGTAATTCCCCTCTAATTTCTTCGCATCAAATAAGCAAAAAATGCCTTGAAGGATTTTGAAAAGTTGAAATGGTAGGCGCCAAAGGAGTAAATAATGATCATGACGATAAAAGGACTTTTGGCTAGTAACGGAACCGGTAAGAATAAGGAAATGAGCGCTCCTGCGATTGCCAGTACAAACAAGACGATCAGAGTTATTCTGGCCCAGTTTTTCCCCTGGAATAAAAAATAGAAGAGCATGAGCGTGAGCACAAACCGGATAATTTGCTGGAAGAATTTTTTAGGGTCTACCGAATCCGCCGGAATGTGGTAGAATGTGATGGTGAAGATGGAAATGAGCAATACACTCAAAAAAATAGCGATGGTTCCGTTTCTGCCTTTGGTTTCTAATGGATTCATACTAGATGGAATTGATTGATTTTTGAGGTTAAAAATACGCTTTTATTCTACTTAACATCCAACACTGTAGTGCGATCCAACTGATTTGACAATTTGCCCTTTTCCGGCTGGCCTGGACAAATAAAGGGTTGGATCTGTCAGATTGTAATGATAAGTATTATCAAGAATGATGTCTATTATTCCATCACCGTCGAGATCTCCTGCAAAAATCAGATTCACCATTGCTTCGTCAAACCTGTTGTGACTTGTAAGAAGTGTTTTTTGGGTTTTCCCATTGATTTTGGCTCTTAAGTAAAGTTTGTAATTCGAAACGATATACCAGTCACTGTCGGGGTTTTCCTTCTTTTTGTTTCCTGTGGCAAATAACTCGTAGTCAATTCCCAGGTAGTTGAATGAAATTTGTTCACCCGGATAAATGTAGTTTTTCGTTATTGGAACACTTCTTATTTTTCCGTTTTTCAAATAGGGAAGGGCTTGTATTAAAATGATAGTGGTGTCTTTTCCACTAGTTGAGACTTCCCAACCGGTTTTGATGGATTCATCTTCATCCAAAACGGGATCGTAAACCTGACTGATTTTTAGTTTTGTTTCCTTGAGATAATTTCCGTTCGGACCTTTAAATAATCCGATCCATTTCATGTTGCCCACATTTTCCCCGACTTCATCGTTATGAAATGTCCCTGTAGTTAAAATGGTTATTGGAAAGACAGTGGTGTCTTCTTGTATGGAATCAGTATGTTCGGAAGTTACCAGAAGAGTATCTGAAGTTTTACCAGACTCAGGAATTCCCTTTTTCGGAGTTGGATTATTACATCCGGGAAGCGCAAAAATCACTAGGGATAGGTAGGTTATTGATTTTAATAAATTCATATTTATTCGGGTTTCACTTTTGCTCCCGATAATTATCGGGATTGAATTTATCATTTTGAATTACTTGTTTAAGCAAGTATATCGTTCCATTCCAATAAAATTCCAGATGCTTGTAAATGACTTCAGTTGGAAAGTTGGTAACTTCTACGGTCAATTCCGTTTTTCCTTCCTTCGGAACCAAGGTAAAGGTAACGATTGTATGATTCTCCGGTGTGTCGGCTAAATTTGAAAGCGAACTCAGGTATTCATATTGGAATACTTTCTCTTTCTCGAACTGAAGAATCGTTCCTTTATTTTCAAATTGCTCGTGATGAAAACCTCTGATAATAAACACATCTCCCACTTTCCAATCTGTGAGTATTTCTATTTTCATTTCCGGATCACCCATCCATTGTTTCATCAAATCCGGATTCGTTAGGAATTGCCAAACATGAGATGAGGAAGCATTTATAAGAACTGATTTTTTAATGCATTTTACCATTCATTGATGAAATTATTCGAAGTTGATCTCAAAATAGTTTAAAATTAATTTATAGTTATCCTGTGCAGTTAGACAAGTGTCTAATAAGTATTCTTTTACCTGCGACCATTCTTGTAATCCCCGATAATAGAATAATTTCAAATCTTCATCAATAATAAATGGGACAACATTGTTTGCAAGACATTCCTTAAACATAATTAATCGCCCTACACGTCCGTTCCCATCTTGAAAAGGATGAATAATTTCGAACTGATGATGAAAAGCAATGATGTCTTCAATCGTTTTCTTTTCAATTTGATGATAGTCTGAAAGCAATTCTTTCATCTTAAGAGGAACTTCCTTAGGAGGACAAGTTTCATTGCCTCCAACTTCATTCGGAAGTTTTTTATATTCCCCCACATTGAACCAATTCTTTCCGCTATCAGAAGTACCGGATTTCAATAAAAAGTGTAGTTCCTTGATTAGGGATTCGGTAAGTTTTGATTTTGCTTTATCTATAATCAAGTCAATACAACGGAAGTGGTTAGAGGTTTCAACAATATCATCTACATTGATGCTTTCACCAGAAGCTCCAATGGTATTTGTCTCAAAAATATAACGTGTCTGGTCGTGAGTAAGCTTGCTACCTTCAATGCGGTTTGAGTTAAATGTTAAATCAATTTGGGTGCGGTGATAAATACCCCCTTTTAGTTTCATTTCTTTTTGCTCTTTGAGCTGATTCAATAAGGAATTATCACTAAATTTTTTCTTGTTCCCTTTTTCAGGTAATCTGGCATCTTCCGGAATATTCCAGGTTTTACCGGTTAAAAAAGCTCCTTTAATTTTGCCGGTAGAACAGTAGTTGCGAGCCGTTCTTTCAGAAACATTCCATTTTTTCGCGAACTGATTTACCGAAATATACTTCATTTGCTTTTCTCAAATATGCCGTTATCGGCAAAAATACGTAAAAAATGCATCTTAAAAGTGTTTTTCTTGCCGATAATGATCAGGATTCAATCCCCAGTCTGATGATCGTAACTCAATCCTTTATTCAATTTCCAAACACCATCTTCCAGAATCCAAACATGTGTAAACCGTGCTTCACTTGCAAATCGTTCCGGCTTTCCCTGGATATTTTCATAGAACCGGTGTCTTCCATGTTGAATGGCACCATACAATTTCCCTTTTTTATATAGTGGAAAAACTTCCGTGCTTCCCGAAACCAATTCTCTTCGTGATTGGTAGGTTGCGGGCGATTTGCACAAACCGTTCCGGATACCCGTTAAGAACTGACTTCGATTCGAAATACTGTCCGTATCGTGAAAGAACTCGAAATGTTCACTCAGCAAAGATTCGAACTGGGAAATGTCACAGGTATTGAAACCGATAGTGAAAAGCAAACTGTCTTTCGAAAGAATCGTTTGATATAACTCCGAACTGCGTTCAACCTGCGCTGAAGCAATTGCAGACGAACCGACAAAACAAATAACCAGAAAAAGTTTAAGCAGATACTTTGAATACATTCTTTAAAGTTAAAACAACTTCATAATTGCGAATTACTCAATTGATAATTTTATCCTCTCAATTCGTAATTCGCTCCCGATAATTATCGGGACGTAATTCGTAATTTTGTACCATGTTCGTCGAATCCCTCTCATTAGTCAATTTTCGCAATCACAGCGAAGCTGAATTCCAGTTTGAAAGTGGCGTGAATTGCATTGTGGGGAAGAATGGATCCGGAAAAACAAACGTATTGGACGCCGTTCATTACCTGAGTATGTGCCGTTCCTATTTGAATCCTACAGACAAACAGAATATCCGCTTCAACGAACAGTTCTTTGTCATTCAGGGATGTTGGATGAAGGATGAACAACCTTTCAACCTGTATTGCGGTGTGAAAGCCGGCTCCAAGAAAGTCTTCAAGAAGAACAAAAAAGAATACGACCGTTTGGCAGATCACATCGGTCATTTCCCGGTCGTGATGATTTCTCCTTACGACACCGATTTGATTTCCGAAGGAAGTGAAGTACGCAGAAGATGGATGGACGGGATCATTTCTCAATTTGATCACGAATATCTGAATGATCTGCAGCGTTACAATAAAGTGCTGGATCAGCGAAATGCTTTGTTGAAACAGCAATATGAAAATGGATTCTTTGAACGTGAATCGATTGAGATTTGGGATGAACAGTTGATTCGTTACGGAACTGCAATCCACAACAAACGTGTTTCATTTATTGAAGCATTTATTCCGTTGTTTCAACATTACTATAAATGGATTTCACAGGAACAGGAGGCTGTTTCCCTGAATTATGAATCGAAACTGTCCGAAACAGATTTCAGAGAGTTGATTCAGCAGGCTTATCCGAAAGACATGCGTGTTCATTACACTTCTGTTGGAATCCATAAGGACGATATCACCTTTCTGTTGGAAGGTTTACCGATTAAACGCTTTGGTTCGCAAGGTCAGCAAAAAAGCTTCCTGATTGCTTTGCGCTTGGCCCAATTCGATTGGTTAAAAGAGCGTTTGAAGCAAACTCCGATCTTATTGTTGGACGATATCTTCGATAAATTGGATAACTTGCGGGTGGCACAATTGATGGAATTGGTTTCAAAAAATACCTTTGGTCAGGTATTGGTGACAGATACGGATGAAAACCGCGTTTCAGCTATTTTTGAAACCATTCAAGTGAAACCGAATATGATCATTTTTAATTCTGAATTGGTATGAAAGAGTGGGACGAACGCAAAAGATCCGGAAATGCACAACCCATGAAAGAATTGGTGGATAAACTCATGAGTGCTTACCAATTGCAGGGAAAACTGACCGAAATGGACGTTTTGAGCAAGTGGGAGGAAATGATGGGGAAAGCCGTTTCCACACGGACAACCAATATCCAGATTCGATCCGGAGTCCTGATTGTGGCCTTGAACTCTTCCGTGATGCGCGACGAATTGCTGCATGGAAAACAAATCATCATCGAACGTGTCAATCAAACCGCAGGGAAGAAGATTATCCACGATGTGTGGTTTGAGTGACTTCGACTCCGCTCAGTCACCGTGTATAACTAAATGGTTTCTCGAAAAGGTCACTGAGCGGAGTCGAAGTGAACCTTTCAATTCGTAATTCGGCATTCGTATCCCGATAATTATCGGGACGGAATTTGTAAATTTGTTAGATAAAATTAGAGCTCATGTCTGTGCACAAAAATGTAAAGCGCGTTACAACGAACGTTTTACAAGAAATGAAAAATTCCGGAGCGAAAATCTCCATGCTTACCGGGTATGATTTTTCCATGGCTAGAATCATCGATTCTGCTGGAATTGATATCATTTTGGTAGGTGATTCCGCTTCAAATGTCATGGCCGGACATGAAACGACACTGCCAATTACCCTGGATCAGATGATCTATCATGCCGGTTCTGTGGTTCGTGGAGTGGAAAGAGCTTTAGTCGTAGTCGATATGCCCTTTGGTTCGTATCAGGGAAATTCCAAAGAAGCTTTGTCAAATGCAATCCGCATCATGAAGGAATCGGGTGGACATGCGGTGAAACTGGAAGGAGGAATTGAGATTATTGAATCCATCAAACGTATTTTGACAGCGGGAATTCCGGTGATGGGGCATTTAGGCCTAACTCCGCAATCCATCTATAAATTCGGGACCTATGTAGTCCGGGCAAAAGAAGAAGGGGAAGCGCAACGTCTGATCGAGGATGCCAAAGCATTGGAAGAAGCAGGATGTTTTGCGATTGTCTTGGAAAAAATTCCGGCTTCTTTGGCAGAAACGGTTGCCAAGTCGGTTTCGATTCCAATTATCGGAATCGGAGCTGGAAACGGGGTCGACGGTCAGGTTTTGGTGGTTCACGACATGTTGGGGATCAACAACGAATTCTCTCCCAGATTCTTGCGCAAATATGCCAACTTATACGATGTCATGCTGGATGCGGTGAAGAACTACATTGAAGATGTCCGAAGCGGAGACTTCCCGAATCAAAACGAACAATACTAATACATGGAGCAAATCCGTCCGGAAGACGTTCTGTATGAGGATAATCACTTAATCGTGGTGAATAAACATGCCGGCGAAAATGTACAGGGAGATATTTCAGGTGATTTTCCGTTGGTAGAAAAAGTACGCGAGTACATTCGACATAAATTCGAGAAACCCGGAAATGTCTTTTGTGGGTTGATTCACCGTTTGGACAGACCGGTCTCAGGTGGAATTGCATTTGCACGAACCAGTAAGGCATTGACCCGGATGAACAAATTGTTCGCAGAGAAACATCCGCGCAAGATTTATTGGGCGGTGGTGGAAAAGGCCCCGAAAGAAAAATCCGGATCTTTGGTCCATCACCTGGTTCGTAACGAAAAGCAAAATAAAACTTACTCGTATAACGAAGCGCGTAAAGATTCGAAAGAAGCTCGCCTGAAATACCGCGTTTTAGTGAGTTCAGATAATTACACCTTAGTGGAAGTGGAGTTGGAAACAGGGAGACATCATCAGATTCGTGCACAGCTTTCTGCAATCGGTTGCATCATAAAAGGAGATTTGAAATACGGCGCTAAGCGTTCAAATCCAGATGGTTCCATATATTTGCATTCAAGGGAATTGGAGTTTGAACATCCAACGTCGAAGGAAACAGTAAAAGTAATAGCGCCGGTGCCAAAGGACAATCTATGGCAATGGTTTGAAACTGAAATGAAAAAGTCAAAAAAATGAAATTAGTTCCATTCTTTCTACTCTTCACATCTTTCATTTTTGCTCAAACAAAATCGTATTATTATCCGGTTGAAACCTCTTTGAGAGACCATTACATCACGGCAATAGAACAGGATGAGTTTGGTCGCTTAATCCTCGGAACCGATAAAGGTGTTTTTAGCTTCAACGGATTCCAATCAAAGCAAATTTCCTCATCGAAACTCTATTCGAAAGATATCATCCAGCTCTTGAAGCTGAAAAATAAATTCATCGGCTTGAGCAAGACGGGACAATTGTTTGAGATCAAGGACGATGAGGTGGTACTGATCACTTTGTCTGAGATCAAAAATCCCATTTTAAAATTGGAAAAAACCAAGGATGGAAACCTGAGGATACTTTGTTCGGATGCGGTTTACCAATTCAAGGTGAATCCCTTTTCATTCCTTTCTAAAACGGCAATTCCATTCTATGAAAAAGGAAAATCGGAATTGATTGATTATTGTGAAAATGACAAAGGACGTTTTGCCTTGCTTTCCAGTAATGAATTGGTGGATATAAACGATCAAGCTTCCCGGACATTGCCTGGAATGAAAGGGCGTTGGCTGATGGGACAGAAAAACAACCTGATTATTTTTCCTGCAAAACCGAATTCAAATATTTCACTTCAGTACTCAAACAAACGATTTAAAAACCTGAATAAACTGATTGGGGCATTTAATCATTCAATTCAGAAAGTGGTTCGGATTGATCAGAAAATGTACCTGCTTTCCGAAACGGGAATGATTGTTTTGAAGGCGGGAGACATGCGGGTGAAGTCAATTATCGTTGGACTTCAGGTGACGGCTGTTTTTCAGGACCGAAATAAGAATATTTGGCTCGGTACAAAATCGAAAGGATTATACTGTATACCGGCTGGAACCTATAAAGTGTTGAATTCGACAGAGTTTAGTTCCCTGGATATTTACCACAATAACATCATAGCCAGAAGTAATTCCGGCGAAATGATGGTTTTGAACAAGTTTGGGAATAAAGTACGGAACACCGTTCATAAAAATGAATTGAAACCGGATGCCAAACAGAGTGGAATCCAAATGCCGTTGATATTGGCAGATGAGTTTGTGAAAGAAATTCTTCCTTTGAATACAGGAAATTTTCTGATTGTCTCGTCCAGGGGCTTGTTCAGCATAGAAGCAAAATCAACCAGGGAATTGCGCGAAAAACTGACGAAAGGAAAGCCCCGCACTGTTATTTTAGAAAGTCCGGTGAAACTGTTTCAGCAATCGGATTCGAGTGAAGTGTTATTCTCGAATCTGGACGGATTGTTTTCCTTGGACCTGAATACATTAGAATACCGTTCGATTCGCTTTTTTAATGAAGCCATTGATCCTTCTCAAATCCTTTTTCACAAAAATAGTTGGTATGTCCTGAGCTCGGCAAACAAGATTTTCACCATCCGAAATGGAAAAGTGGCGCATGAAATGAATTTCCGTGAAAACGGAAGTAATTTGTTGGTGTCGAAACTGAAGATCTATGCAGACGAATTCTATATCCTTTCCGATAAAACACTCTATAGAACGACAGATCTGCATGGTAACCTGGAGCGTTTGGAGGAACTGTCGCGGATGAATGACTTGTTTCTTAGGGATTTTGTGGTGCTTGACAATAAGATCTTCGTTGCCACGCAGTTTGGTTTGTTTGAATTCAAGTGGGAAAAGGTGAAAATGACCTTCCCGACTTTTATCTTAGGAAAACCAACCGGAGATTATCAAAAGGAGAAAACCGACAAGTTTGAAGCTGCAAATACAGAAGTGAATATTCCGTATGAGTTGGTAGAATTGATGGGGAATCACCCGTATCAATTGCAATACCGCCTGATTCGGAATGAGGAGAGAGATCAGACACATTGGTCCAACACTTCTTTAGGATTGACGAAATTGACTTTCGAGCATCTGAGTTCCGGGTCCTATAGTTTGGAACTGCGTCTTTTTGACCCCGGAACCGGTCAGTTTTCCAACCCAAGCACTACGACTTTCAATGTGAAAGCTTCTTGGTATGAGGATATCATTGTTTGGTTCATGGGAGGTGTTTTCATTGGTTTCTTTGGGTTGCTGTATTTGAAACGTAGAAAAAGATTGAAAAAAATGCACTTAAAGTAATTCGGTTAAAGCGAACTTATGAGACGATTACTACTACTTACATGCTTTCTGAATCTTTCATTAGTGAGGGCTTATTCGCAATGCGATACCAATAAGATCAATCTGCGTAATGATGCTGTGCTGGATTTGTGCTACGAGAATCCCCAGGCTGCTTTAAAGGAATGTAGGAAAATTGCCGTCCAGGCGAATGAATGTGAATTTTACATTGGAGAGATCCGGGCATATATCCGAATAGGAATCGCGTATGATGTACTTTCACAAATCGATTTATCGATTGCCAACTATAAAAAAGCACTTGAGATCGCTGAAAAGCACCATTATCTCAAAGGGATTGCCTCTTGCGAGAACAACCTGGGATTGATCTATTGGCGTAAGAACGACTTGAAACGCGCCATCCAATCTTTCCATAAAGCGAAGTTGGTTTTTGAGAAGATGGATGATTATCTCAATGTTGGGGCCACTCAGAACAACTTGGGGCTGATTTACGAAGAACTGGACGCAGACAAGACTGCATTATATTGGTATCGCAAAAGTATAGCGTCCTATAATCGTGGAGGAGACAAAGATCAGATTTTGGATGTTTATTCCAATTTGGGAACCGCTTTCAATATTTCCGGGGTCAAAGATTCCAGCTTGTATTATTCGGAACTGGCAATCAAAGGATACAGAAGAACATCCAATAAATACGGACTCGCTATCGTTTTGTGCAATAAGGCAATGGTGCTGGAAGATAACAAACGATTCAAGGAATCGGAAGAGATCTATCGGGAAAGCGCTTCGTTGGCAAAAGACATTGAAAACGACTATCTGTATCTCAGTACGGTGATTAATTGGGCTCAGATTTACAAGGACCAGGGAAATCAGAAGGAAGAAGAACGCTTATTGCTGGAAGTATTGCCAATAGCAGAAAAGCTTCAGGCTTATGAACAATTGTATAAAATTTCGAAAGCGCTCGGCTTGATTTACTTAGATCGAAAAGAGTATCAAAAAGCAAAGAAGTTTTGGAGGAATTATGAAAGGTATCATTTGACCTATTATAAACAACTTCGCGATGAAACAATAGCTAAAACCAACGCCATTTACGACATCAAATCAGAAAAGCAGCGTTCGGAACTTTATCGAAAAAAGAAAGATACGGAATTGCGGGAACAGCAGCTAAGCAGGAAATTGGAGAATACGTATTGGATTATTCTGGTCGCTATCTTGTTCCTGACAGTGCTTACACTGATATTCTATTTCATCCGCCGCGCCCTGAAGAAAGAACTCATCGCACAGCAACAGGTATTTCAGGCAACCAATGAAGAGCGGAAACGCATTTCATACGACCTGCATGATCTGGTAGGTTCCCAGTTGAGCTTTGTGGTCAATAACCTGGAGTTGCTTTCACATAGTGATAAGGGAAATGAACGCGTCAATAAAACGTTTTTGATGAGCCAGGAAGCTATGAGTTCTTTGCGTGATACTGTTTGGGCTTTGCATGCCGAAAACATGTCTTCGAAAGTCTTGTTGAATCGCATGGAGAATGTTGCCAAGAAGTGGCTGGAAGATAACTCCATCCAAGTGAAATTCCATGTAAAAATAGAGGATAGCGAATTGGATCCCGGAGTTTCCTTGCATGTCATGCGTATTTTTCAGGAGGGAATCAGCAATATCTACAAACATTCCAAGGCTAAGAAAGTTGAAATAACACTTGTTGAGAACGGGGAGTTTCTTGAATTGACGATCGAAGATTTTGGAGTTGGTTTTGACCCGGATGTCAAGCCCGATTTTCATTATGGTTTGAAGAGTATTGAACAGCGGGTAGACAAGATCGGAGCTAGTTATTCCATAAAGAAAAGTGCTAGTCAAAATGGGATGATCCTGTCGTTGAAATGGAAAAAAAATAGCACAATTGCGTAATTGGAAATGGTCGGATAATTCCTCACATTTGTTGCTATGGGAATCTGTCCAATAGGAATCGTCGACGACAAAGTGTACAATGTACAAATCCTGACTGAGAAGCTGGAAGCTAAATCGGGGGTGAAAATCACCATGACGGCTTTTAACGGACAGGCATTTCTTCATCTTCTTCCGACATTGAGACCACTTCCCGAAATCATTTTCATGGACATTGATATGCCTGTCATGGATGGGATAGAAGCGGTGAAGCAGGCGAAAGTATTGTATCCACATGTTCATTTTATCATGATCACGGTATTCGATGATGAAGAACGCATCTTCTCAGCCATACAGGCAGGGGCAAGCGGTTATCTGTTGAAAGATGAATCCATCGCAAACCTCCATTTGGCAATCGACAATGTATTGGAATTCGGAGCAGCTCCTTTAGCTCCGGCAATTGCAAAAAAAGCGTATAATTTTATCCAGAATCAAACCCGGGAATCTGCTCTACCGGAAACAACACCTTTGAGCTCTCGTGAAATGGATATCTTGAATTGCCTGGCGCAAGGAAAAAGCTACACAACAATCGCAGATGAATTGTTCATTAGTCCGCATACAGTCCGCAAGCACATGACGAATATCTACGAGAAATTACATGTGAATTCGAAAGTCGAAGCAGTTCGTTTGGCGATGCAGAAAAAATGGGTCTAAATTAATTACGAATTCCTAATGCCGAATTCCGAAATGATAGACTTGCTTATCTGTCTAAATTTGTATCCTACAGGGATAAATTTCAAGTGATTCATGAATAAATCAAAAGATAACTGAGCCTTTTTTGGCGGGAAGGAAACTTTTATTCGAATGATTTATAATTAAGTAATTCGTAATTCTCTAAAATCCACTAAACTCCTTCGGACACTGATATCGTCTGCGCATAGCCTTGCTATTCACATTTTTCGAGAATAACACTTTATTCGGAATTTCAAATAACAGGGAAAGTTCATGACTTCCGTAACTGCTTGTTTTCAAACGGGAGATAGTCATGTCAAAATTATAAGTCACACGCCATAAGGTTTCATATTTGGTGCGCATGTTCAGTCCAAGAGTGAAAATGAAGGAATCATACTGTTTGATATTCAAGGCGGCAGTGCGGTTTCGGAACCAAATTCCAATAATGAAAGGCTGGCTTATAAAATTACTTCCGACACTGAATGTCCTGAATTGATTTTGTATTTCGAATACCGCTCCCGGAGAAACCACGAAGTCATTGAACAATAAATTCGATGAAGCATGAAAGACCAATTTGAAGGGCAACTTGTCACTATCAGCCAGGAAAGCGTCCTTCGGTTGGGATAAATGATGGATCGCTCCTCCGAGTGTTGCATTGAATCGTTTGAAAGAAGTCCTTTGTTTGCGCGCGGATCCATTGAAACGAGCAACCAGACCTGCACTGAAATCAGCATAGGAAACACTATTGTAATTGGGTCTGTTGAAATTACTTTCCTTGTATTTCCCCATCGTTTCGTCCAACTGGTCTGAGAATGTCAATTTTGACCAATCGATGTTTTTCGTTACGAAACCACCGCTGACACCTGCCTGAAGAATGAAATTCTTGGTATCGACAGGTCGATAGGAATAGTTGACATAACCTCCGGCAGTTCTTAAAAGAGCTTCACCACCGACATCGGAATAAGCCATGATTCCCAATCCCATTTTGTACATTGTCTGTGCTTCGGCTGAGAACGAAAAGGTATTGAATCTCCCGGGAATCGGTCCCCACAAGGAACGTGCGTTCAAACGAATGGCAATTCCATTGTTTACGGCAGTCATGGATGGATTGTAGTAAACAGGATTGTTATAGAACTGAGAGAAATTCGGATCTTGCGAGTAACTGTTTCCCGTTGAAATAACCAATAATGTATATAAAAGCAGGTTTCTCATAACTTATCTGATTACGGTTACTGTTCCGGATCGTTTGATCCTGCCTTTCGGATATTCTTTTCCTTCCCACACATTGGCGTTTTTGAAAGTTGCACTTGCCTTCCAGACATACGCATCTTGTTGTACGGGTTCTCCACGATAGGTTCCATCCCAATGTTCCGTTGGTCGGCCGTCCGCATCCAAAGCGGTCGTTGACCAGATCAGATTCCCCCAATCATCGTAGATCAATAACTCGAATTCTTTCATACCGACTCCTTTCGGAATGAAATTCGCCACTTCAAAGTCCGTATGTCCCGGACTCATGGCATTTGGTATGAACAATCCGTAAAAGAAATCCACCGTAATGGTTTTCACGATTGTATCAGCACAACCATAGTTGGTGGTGGCAATCAGTGTAATCTGGAATTCACCATCTTGCTTATAGTGTTCGGTTGGATTTTCTTCCGAGGAAAAGTTCCCGTTTCCGAAACTCCAGGAATAATAATCTGCCAGGCTGCTCAGGTTGGTGAAATCGACGATTCCACTCAAAGGCTCCGGACCTTCCACATTGGTGTAACTGAAATCAGCAGTTGGTTGAGGTAATACCGTAATTGAAGTACCGGCAGAAACCGTATCATTACAACCTCCGTTTCCATAAGCGATCAGAGTGACCGGATAAGTTCCACTTGCATTAAATGAAGTCTGGACTGGATTCTGTGTTAGGATAATTCCATTACCGAGGAACCACGAAACAGAATTGGCGAATGGTGTGTTTGCCTGTAACAGGATTTCTTCTCCTACACAAAGTGAATCCGTTGGCAAAGTGAAAGAAGCGCTTGGCATTTGGTAAGAGGAAACAGTTTTTTGTACACTGTCGACACATCCGTGAATGGAAGTTCCAATCAGGGAAACGGTATAATTTCCAACTTGCTGATAAGTAGAACTTGGGTTTGTAAATGTAGAGGAAAGTCCGTTTCCAAAATTCCAAATGTAGCTGGCAGCATTGACACTTTGATTGGTGAAATTGATGACAGTTGGCTGAACACAAGGATCAACAGGATTGAAGGTGAAATCAACTGTTGGCAATGGATAAACGGTGACGACTTGCGTTGCAGTGTCCGCGCATCCGATATTATCCAAAACGATCAATTGTACTGCGTAAGAACCGGCTATTGTATAGGTGTAACTTGGATTATTTTGGATCGAGGAATTTCCATCGCCAAAGTTCCAGATATGATTTACAATACCGACACTGGTATTATTCATTTGGACTGTCAAATCAACACAACCTGAGTTCGGACCCAGTGTAAACTGTGAATTGGGACCAGCATTCACCTTGATGGTTTTGGTCATTTGTGTCGTACAACCGTAAGTTTGACTGATTCCGGATAAGGTGACCGTATAGTATCCCGGACTGGAATAACTGTGTGTTGGATTCGTTAGAGAAGAGTTCGTTCCATCCCCGAAATTCCAATTGACAGAAGCTATTCCCGTACTCAGATTGGTAAATGCAAATACCTGGTTCAGACACACGGAATCCAACGAAGTGAAATCGATCTGCGGGAGTGGGTGAACCGTTACGATTGTCGTCGCAGTGTCGAATCCGCAACCGGCAGCGAAAAGGGATACAATATACGTTCCGGGAGCAGTAAAAGTATGAGATGGGCTATAAGCACTTGAAATGTTTCCATCACCGAAATCCCAGGAAGAAAAACTGGCGCCTTGTGAAAACTGTGTCAGGTTGATCGTATGAGGAACGCAGCCTGAAGGATTGTCAATATTGAAAAATGCATTGACCTGAGGAGGAAGTACCGTGATTTGATGCTGTATGGTATCCGAACCGCATTCGTTGCTTACAATCAGTTGGATAGTATAAGTGGTGTCTTGCGTTCCGGTATAAAACGTATGCTGAAGCGTCGTTCCGGAAGTGTCGGAAGTAGTTCCGTCACCAAAATCCCATTCATAGGTGTCCGGTAATCCGTAACTGTTGTTCACCATATCCAGAATAAGCGGGGTACAAAGGATATTTGTCGAAGTTCCAAAGACTGCTGTGGGTGAAGGCATCACGGTGATTTGTTCCGAATGGCTGCTTGTTCCGCAGAAATTGGTCAGATTCAATGTAATGGTATAGCTGGTGTCAGTATAGATACTAGCCGGATAGGTTTGAGAAACCGGAGTCGGATTGGTACTGGTTTGTCCATTTCCGTAATTCCAATTGTACGTCAGGCTTTGCCCGAGTGACAGATCTGTAAAATTCACCGTCATTGGTCCGCAGGCGGAATCAGGGGCCAGGCTAAAATCTGCTACAGGTGGAATCCGTACCTCGATTTGATGAGTAATGGAATCCAAACAACCGAATGAAGTGGTCACCAGTAATTCGACATCGTAGAAACCGGAAGCGCTGTAAGAATGGGTTGGATTAGTCATTGTGGCAAAGGTACCATCTCCGAAACTCCAATCACTTTGATTTGCCAGCGTACTCGTATTCGTAAAGAGTTCATTAAAACCGATACAGGTAATCGCATTGTAGGTGAAATTCGCTACTGGCATCGGATGAACAATTGCTAATAAAGTATCCCGGTTAATACATCCGGTAATTGGATTGGTGTAGGTGTAGATGATTGTATTTGTTGCAACAGGAGCTATTCCCGGGTCAAATGTTCCCAGTACGGCATCCGTAATACCATTTCCGCTCCAAATACCATTGGCTGGATTTCCTGAAAAGTTAACAGGATTGTCGCTCGGACAGAATTCGTGATCGATCCCGATACTTACAATTGGCAAGGGGTGAACCGTAAAGAGCATCGTGTCCCTGGTCAAACAATTTCCTGCTCCATTTGAAATGACTAATGGGAATGTTCCCGCAATTGTAGGGTTAAATAATCCGCTTGCATTCACAAAACTTCCTGTCCAGGTTCCTGTAATAGGAGTTCCGTTCAATTGCACATTAGGGGCATCAATACATGCTTCCAGATCCGGTCCTGCATTTGCCTGGGTAGGATTTACAACCGTTACGACACGTATGTCTGAATTCGTACAACCAAAAGCATTCGTGAAAGTATAGGTCAGATTAAATGTGCCGACAGAACTTGGTGTAAATGATCCGGAAGCTGTAACTCCTGTTCCTGTCCATGTTCCTCCCACCGGAGTTGCAGTAAATTGAATGGGAAATGGCTGATTGCATAAAGTGGTATCATTTCCTGCGTTTACGACAGGTAATGGATTGACCGTAATGATTCTCGTATCCGTATTGGTACAGCCATTTGGGTCTGTAAATGAATAAGTGATCGTTTTGTTTCCGGTTCCCGCAACTAATGGAGTGAATTCTCCTACCGGATTCGTAATTCCTGTTCCCGACCAGGTTCCACCTGAAGGCGATCCTGTCAGGTTTTGGATCCCTGCATCAATGCAAATAGGGAAATCCGCTCCTGCGTTTACAATTGGCAGTGGATTTACCAAGGCAACAACCGTATCTCGCAGTAAGCAAGCTCCTGATCCCAAAGTGTAAACCAGGTTGAAACTCCCTGCAATTGTAGGATTGAAAATTCCTCCCGGAGTTGTAAATGAACCTGCCCAGGTTCCACCGGTTGGAGTAGGTGATAAGGTAACATTCGGCGCATCGATACATACCGCAAAATCAGGACCTGCGTCGGGTTGCGTCGGACTTATGATAGTTACAATTCGTGTATCGCTTGCTGTACATCCATTCGCATTCGTGAACGTGTATGTCAAAGTGAAAGTTCCGGTTCCGGCAGGTGTGAATAGACCGGTAGCAGTTACATTCATTCCTGTCCAGGTTCCGCCGGCAGGAGAAGAGCTTAATTGGAATGGATTCGGTTGGTCACAGGCAGTAGTGTCCGGTCCGGCATTCACGATAGGCAATGGATTGACAGTTATCACCAAAATATCTGAAGCCGTGCAGCCACTTGCATTTGTAAAGGAATAAGTAAGTGTTTTGTTTCCTGTTCCTGCAACGGATGGAGTGAATTCCCCTATCGGATTGGTAATCCCAATTCCTGACCAGGTTCCTCCTGAAGGAGTTCCATTCAAATTTTGAATTCCTGCATCAATACACAGGGAGAAATTTGGACCGGCATCCACAATGGGTAATGGATTCACCGTCATGCTCATGGTATCTCTCGATAAACAAGTTCCCGTTCCGAAAGTATAAACCAACGAATGGGTTCCAATGATAGTTGGAGTGAATACTCCGGCAGTTGTAATACTTGTGCCTGACCAGGTTCCTCCAGCTGGAGCACCCGTCAATGTAATCGGAGCTGAACCGAAACAAGTGGAGGAATCCGGTCCTGCAAAAGCGGGAGTTGGAGCTACCACAGTTATGAGAACAGTATCTGTATTCGTACATCCGTTTCCATTGGTGAATGAATATACCAGGGAAAAAGTTCCCGTTCCATTGGGTGTAAATATTCCTCCGGATGTCACATTTGGACCGGTCCAGGTTCCTCCTGTTGGAGTAGGGGTCAATGTAAATGGAATCGCTTGATCGCAAAGCGTCACATTTGGTCCGGCGTTTACAACAGGTAATGGATTTACCGTAATAATAGCAGTTGTGGAACCTGAGCAAGTTCCATTGGATCCGACAATGGTATACGTTTGAGTCGCTGTTGGATTTGCCGTTACAGTAGCAGTATTGGTCGCTGACAAACCTGTTGCAGGGCTCCAGGTGTAATTCGTGGCTCCGGAGGCCGTTAAAGAAACGGACTGACCATTACAGATCGTTGCATTCGGAGGTGTTACTGTAATTACCGGAATCGGGTTCACTACTAAGGTTACGGATGAACTGGGTCCAACACATCCGGCGAGTGTTCCAAAAACGGTATAGGTTCCTGCCTGAGCGGAAGTGACATTCGTCAGGTTAAAATTTTGTTGGTTACTTGTAAATGAATTCGGTCCTGACCAGGAATAGGTGGTGGAAGCCGAAGGATCAGATGTGAAATTAGCCGTACTTCCGGCACATACCGGACTATTGACTTGCGGATTAAGAAGTGGAGGAATAGGGCGGATGACCACAGTCGTATTGGCAGTTGTTGTTCCACAAGCGTTCGTTACAGCCAGGGATATAGGGTAAGTACCGGCTGTCGGATAAGTAACCGATCCCGGAATAAGGGTTGTTGCACTAGTTGGTGATCCACCCGTAAAAGACCAGGCATAAGAATCGGATGGTTCCAGACAATCATTGACAACGGCAGTCGGACTGACGCTTAATCCGGCACAGACACTTGGCACAGTGTTGATTGTAACCTGTGGTGGTTTTTGAGCGACGATTGCCTGGTTTGCTATAAAAGAACCGCACGAATTGGTGAGTGTTAGACGAATGGTATAATTTCCAGGTTGTGTAAATTGAATCTGTGGATTGACAGATGAAGCATTTGTTCCTCCTACGAATGAGAAAGTTCCCGAAGAAGGCAAGCAGGGACTTCCGTTGAAAAGTACGGTCCAAACCCGTGTTACATTGCAAGTGTTTAACAAGCTTGATGCGTCTGTGACCTGCGCTATGAATGGAATACATGCTGTAGTGGGTGTAACGGTAAAGGAAGGGGTCGGAGGATTTTCAATACAGACTGTTCGTGTGATTACATTGACATTACAGCTATTGGTGGTTGTCAATGTGACCGTATAGGTTCCGGGGGCAGTATAAACATGCGTCGGATTTGTGGCTGTTGCAGTTGTCAAGGTTTGTCCGTCACCAAAATTCCACTGGAATAAGGTGCTGGAACTACAGGCACTATTGAATCCGGCCTGAGTGGTATTCAGAAACAAAACCGGAGAGCCGACGCAATTATTGGGTGCTGCAACATTGAAATTTGCTACTGGACCTGTATAAACACGGATAGGTGAAATCGATGCCTCACTGCTATCACATAAATTAATCGCCTTGATACGGAACACAAATTGGTTTCCGGCTTGTCCGCAGGAAGATGTTGTATAAGTATGACAAATGGTTGCAGGTGGTGGATGAGAAAGTGTGTCTTTCGGAGATCCGTCTCCATAGTCAACTACATAAAAAGTAGTATTGTGATTGGAAGAATAATTGCTTAACGGAAAACAAAGGGTGACAGGTCCACAACCGGTTGTTGCTCCGGGGTTTGCTGCACCGATCGCCGGGTTGGTGATATTTGCAATGTTGTATGAAACGGATTGGACACATCCATTATTCCCGGTTACGGTATAATTCAATGTAAAAATATCTGCAGTTGTGTAATTATGTGGAACTCCGGCTCCGGGGAAAGTGCTCGAATTGAAGTCCGGAGATCCATCTCCCCATTGAATGGTATAGTTTGATATCAATGTCGTGGATGAAGCATCGAAAACCGTCAGAGCGAAGTTTGAACCGTCGCAGTTTCGCATTCCGGCTATCGGATCGATCAATGCAGGATTCGGAAGTGCATTGACTGTGACTGTTTGACTAAAACTTGCCGTACATCCGGTTGAATTAGTGACAACTAAGGTGACCGTATAATTTTGTGAACCGGCTCCAACGGCATTGTATTGATGGATCGGATTGATGAGATTGCTGGTATTCTGACTACCTGAACCCGGATCGCCGAAGTTCCAGGAATAACTTAGCCCGCTTCCCGATGAGGTATTGGTGAATTGAATCGGAACATTGGAGCAGCTGTTGTTTCCAACGAAGTTAAAGGAGGCAGTTGGTGGTGGAGCAACGGAAATGTTCACGTTGTTGTTGTCCGTACAACCTAAAGATGAACTGACAGTAAGTGTGTATGTCTGATTTGTAGTTGCTGTGAGGGTTGGATTGGGACAATTCGTACAAGATAGCCCGATTGCCGGTGACCAGGAATAAGATAGTGTGCCTGCACCTGTTCCTGCCGGTGTGCCTCCCAATTGGATGGAAGCACCGGCGCAAACTGTTGAATCAGGACCTGCGTCTGCATTGCATTGCGCAAACAAATCAGTTTGGACCAGCAAGTATAATGTAAGAAGAAGAAGAGAGAGCTTCATTTTCATCTGAGTAGTTGGTACAAAGGATGAAAATAAATTCCAAACCTCAAATACCTCAATTGTAGTAATAGTAATTGTCTTTCAAACTATTGGTGGCTAATTTATGGAATTAAAAGTAAAAAAGAAAACATTCCTTGGAAGGCAAAAAAAAAGTCCCGCAGAAGCGAGACTTTTTCTAAGTATTTGTAGACTATTTCTTAGTTGATAGTCAATTTTTTAACTGTTTTGTTTCCGTTAGCGATTACAACTACATTGTAAACACCTGCATTGAAATCAGAAACATTCAATGTTTGAGAAGTTCCTGAATTTTGAGTTGTCATTACAGTTCTTCCAGCCATATCAACAATTGAAATTGTTTCGTTTCCTGATAAACCAGAGATAACTACTGACTCATTTGCAGGGTTCGGGTATAGACCGAATGTAGCTTTATCATTTTCAGAAACAGCTAAGTATTCATCCGGAACCACGCTGCTCATAACGATGTTTTGAGTCGTTGGTGAACCAGCAAGTGTGATAACCAATTTCGCGTGAACAAAGATCGGAAGAGAAGAATTAGCTAAATCGTAGTACTCATATTGTGTACGATCCATTGTAATTGCTCCAACAAATGGGATAGTTACATCTGCAACATCATGTGATTTATAGCGCAAAACACCTGTTACAGTAGTTGCAGCATTTAATTTCAACGTTCCTGAACCATCAACGATCGTATTAACTGTTCCGGTTGTTGGATAATCTGTACCCATTACGTTCGCATTTCCGGAGAAAGCGTCTGCTATAGCAGAACTTCCATAAGCATATGGATAGTTCATTAACAATTCATCATTTGAATTTAGTTTAACAATTGCAGTTCCACCAAATGATCCGGCATCAAATACGAATCCTTGAGAATTACGTGTGCTTGCAGATGAAGTGAAAAATGAAGTAACGAATCCAGGGATATCAATTGCAAATTCAGAAGAAGGATAATCTCCGGAATAAGCTGTTGAAGAAGGAGCAACAACGGAAATCACTTTGGTTTGACCATAAATTCCAGGTGTTGTGCTGTAATCCCAAGTTTGAGCTGTTCCTGTCATTGCTGCAAAATCAACTGCGTTTGAATCAAGAATGTACATAGTTGTACTTGTTCCAATTACAGGGATGTTTGAATCTGTGAACTGACCAAAAGCAGCTCCTGTAATTAAGCTAGTAGCTAAGAGTAAATTTAATTTCATAGTTTATTTTTTTCTAAAATTACAATTTTACAAGGTTACCAATTCCATTTTTTATTTAAATGGTAACGTTTGTTTACTTATTGAATACATATTTAACAAAAAGGTTGGAAAACTATTGTTTTTTCCAAATCAAAGCATAATGACCAGACCTGTTCGCACGCTGAATAGATTCTGCGCACGATATCTCGATAATTGAAGTCTGTATTCATCATTATAATTAGGGTTTCCGTAGAGATCATAAAATCCGATGTCTGAAATCAGTTCCTGGATAGGAATATTTAGATGCACATACCCTCCAAAATTCCAGGCAATGTTCTTAGAGATCGCCAATCGGTATTCCAAGCCGTACATTAAAGTCAGATTGAATGCAAATTCATCTTCAAATTTGAGTTGTTGATTGCTTATTTGCGTAGAATCAGTGTAATAGGAGTAGGAATCATATGCAGAAATAGACTTGTATGTTCCCGATTTCAATTTGGAAAGCTCGATACCCAATCCTAAGACATTTACAAGACCGACAGGCATGTTTGAACCTTTCGACCCGATTTCAATCCGTGGCATGATCCGCAAAGTAGTATACTTCACACGACTGTCATATCCGGGAGAATAGATGTAATTTCCCATTTGATCATAGGTTTCCTTTCTTCCAATGTTTGTAAGGAAAGTATTTCCCATGTAATAGTTGAAATCCAAGGATAATGCGAAACGTTCCTTAAGGACAACTCCCAGGTTTCCATAGAGACTGTAATTGAACTGATCGGGTTTGATCTGATCTTTATATCTGCTGTAGTATGCGGTATTCCTTAGGTTTTTTTCGGCTGAACTGGTTATTTTCAATAAGGTGTTGTGGTGTATTCCACCTCCTAACTGAAGCATGAACCGTTTTCCATAGAATCCGGTATTCAGGTTTTTTGTCTTTCCTGGCTCCGAAGTGCTTTTCGTCTGAGCGAAGGAATTTGCAGAATTCAATAGGGAGACTGCAATTAAAATGAATATATTTCGTAACATATGGATTTAGTTAGTTGATTTGAAAATTTCGTAGAATTTTGACCCCAAAAGAATCTTGGAAGGTCTGCCGCTGATCATATATACATTGGAGTAATCAGCATGTCCGTTCTTTAAATCAACGCCAATAAAATTGATTAATGTCTTTTGTGAATCGAGCAATTTACCTGTAAGAAGAATGAGCGCCATTGGCGGAACATACCAGGTTGCCAGTACCGGTCTTGCAACTGTCATGGGATCACTTTTCTTATTGTCGATATAGAAAATAGTAGGGATCATGATCACATCCGAATTGTACTTTTTCGACATGTTTTCCAATTCTGCATAGTCAACCGGGAAGAAATTCACTTTGGAATATCCGTCATTTTGTCTCAAGGCAGATTTAAGGAACATAAATGCATTCACTCCTTCAATCGTAAGGTTACTCGGTGCATTGTCCGTGCTGAGATTATAACCGTTGTCTGCTGCTTCCTGGATAATGAGTTCGGTGGAATTCTCCTTGATTGATTCGGATAATTGAATGGTTTTTTTGGAAGATTCTACAATTTCGACTTCCGGTTCAACCAAGGCAATGCTTTTCGTTTTCAGGTCAGGAATTGCAGGGATCAGTTTTGATTTGTTCTCTTTGTTATCAGCATTCAGGGATTTGTTCTGGGCAGATTTGAATGATTTCACAAAGCTGCTATCCGACATGATATCCTTCATTCCATATAAATAATAAGAAGTCGAGTCAAAAACCTGAGCATCGATATTCCCGTCAGCGGATCTTTTTTTCTTGATCTTGTCATACTTGGACTCTGTTGGTTTGGAAGCCTCTATTTTGGTTAAACTGTCAACAGGGATCTTAGCAATTGAATCGTTATATGCTTTGTTTTTGATGATGGCTTGATGGTAATCGAATTTGGAGAATGATTCCAATGAAAATTGCTTGGTGTTTGCAGCCGTTTCAACCATTCGGTCATAAATAGCTTGAATCTCCAGGTCTGATGCATTTGCAGAACGGATATCATAAATCTGTCTCAATGCGATGGAAGACATTTCGAGTTTGTCCATTTTTTTCAACATGGCATGAAGAGTGGCGATTTCCCCTTCCTTATGCAATTTGGATTCGTAAGGTTTGGATATGGATGCCGATTTTGTCTGAGCCAATGCCAACCAGGTTTTCGCTTTCATGGCGGTTAGGTAAGCAGAGTTGGGAAATTCTCTTTCCAAAACGAATACGGAATACAATGCATTGGTTAGATCCAAAGCCAGAATGCTGTTTCTGATGGATTCGAAACGTGCAATAGTTCTGATTTCATTAAAGCGTTCCGCACCCAGCAAGTTCGGGCTTCCGGACCATCCTGTTCCTTTTTCAAGGACCTCCAATACCTGTTTTTTTCTTTTTGAAATATTGGGGTGTGAACTCTTGCTATCGTTGTAGTTTTCTTCAGCTGTGATTGCAAAAATCTCTTTTGGAAATTTAAAGTTCGGCACATAAAAATCCTTTGAGTTGAAAAAGTTTTCAGGAATTCTTACTTCATCGAAAGGAAGGTAGGAATACATCAGAACATCGAAAGTTGGTTCGATCAATGCCTCATCATATCCAGCCTTTTTGTATAATTCAATCGCATCGGAATCAGCTTCCAACTCACGTTCTTTGCTATAGGTGCTTAATTCATAGTAATTTGCGTTTTTGAGGACCGTTTTTTGTTTGAATCGCTCCAATACGTGTTTGCGCTTGTAATGTGAAATTTCATGAGCAAGCACATATGCAATTTGTGCCTCAGAGCTCACTTGTGAGATCAATCCCGTTGTAACAAAAATGATTCCCTGGTCTGTTGAAAAGGCGTTTGTTTCATTGGATTTCAGGGTGTAAAATCGAAGTCTATTGAATGTTTCCGAATCATCCTTCAATAGTTTTTTTGCAATATCCTTCACATATTCGGAAATCGGGTCGCCAAAAACACATACTTCCGAATGGATGATCTCGTCGATAGCCGTATGAATTCCGGTGTAGAATTTCCGTCTCAATGAAATGGCCAGTTCCGGACGGTCTATTTTCATGTCACGATCCACTTTCTGGTAGGTGGAAAGACTGAAATCTTCCGGAATCGATCCGGTTGATGCTAAGGTCTTATAATGGTTGAAATCTGTCTTGCCTTGTGCAAATGATCCACTATGGAGGATGATTGATATTAGGAAAGTTAGTATGAATGTTTTTTGTAACATAACCAGTTTTTTAGGTAATTGTTCCCAAAAGTAATGAATCCGCTAAAATATCAGGTGTGTGTGAATGATATTTATGAATCAACCGGTTCAATAACTAGTTTGAAAACGTCCATTGATTCGTTGACTAAGCAAAGAATGACTGCACTTATGCACTATTGTGGGTCTTTATCAATAACTAACGCTTTTTTAGTTTTCAGATAGAAATCATCGGATTGAAAAGCACTTTTTTCGTGCTTGGAGAATAAATAATGGCTGCTCTGATCCCGAATATTCGGGACCTGTATCAAAAGCTAACGCTTACCTCAAGACAATGCTTTTGAAAAGCATTCTTTCGTCTTCAAAAGCTATGCTTTTTCTTCTTATTTTTGCTTCCCTTGCGAAATACTATGAAACAAAACTCACTCTTCCGGAAAAAAACAGTTCAGGATATTCTTGCCTCGACACAAGAGGGACATGCTGATGGACATGAAGCACTTGGGAAGCATCTCAAAGTAAGAGATTTGGCAGCTTTTGGAATTGCTGCAATTATTGGGGCTGGTATTTTTAGTACGATTGGTACGGCTAGTGCCGAAGGTGGTCCCGGAGTAATCTTTTTGTTTTTATTTACCGCCATTGCCTGCGGATTTGCAGCATTTGCCTATGCAGAATTTGCCTCCATGGTTCCTGTAGCTGGTTCAGCATATACTTATTCCTATGTCGCATTCGGAGAAATTATTGCTTGGATTATCGGATGGGCACTCATTATGGAATATGCCATTGGAAACATAACCGTCGCCATCAGTTGGAGTGATTATTTTACAGGAATGCTCGAAGGAATAAACATTCATCTTCCGCAATGGATTCAAACGGATTACCTCACTGCACATAACGGATTCGAGGAAGCAAATGCCTTGAGACAGGGAGGGAAACTCTTTGAAAATCTGGATTCTGGTTTGCAGGCAGCACATACGGCATGGACAACTTCTCCCACTATTTTTGGTTTTCACATCATTTTTGATCTTCCTGCTTTATTCATTATTGTATTGATTACTTGGTTGGTTTACCGCGGAATGAAGGAAAGCCGAAATGCCAGTAACGTCATGGTAGTCATTAAATTGGCAATCATTCTATTGGTCATTGCAGTTGGTATTTTTTATGTCGATACCGAAAATTGGAGTCCTTTTGCGCCCAATGGAGTTTCTGGGATTTTAAAAGGAGTTTCTGCCGTTTTCTTTGCTTATATCGGATTTGATGCCATATCTACAACAGCCGAAGAATGTGAGAATCCGCAGCGGGATCTTCCTCGTGGAATGATGTGGGCAATTATTATTTGTACCGTTTTATATGTCATTATTTCTTTGATTTTAACTGGAATGGTTCAGTACAATGTATTGAATGTGGGAGATCCATTGGCTTTCGTGTTTAGAGAAGTTGATCTGAAATGGATGTCGGGAATTATTGCTGTTTCTGCAGTCGTTGCAATGGCTTCTGTTTTATTGGTATTCCAAATGGGGCAACCGCGTATCTGGATGTCCATGAGTAGAGACGGACTTTTGCCTAAGAAATTTTCCAAAGTACATCCGAAATACAAAACGCCTTCATTTGCAACCATCGTTGTTGGTTTTGTAGTGGCGGTTCCTGCATTATTTATGAATTTGACCATGGTAACGGATTTGTGCAGTATCGGAACCTTGTTTGCATTTGTATTGGTTTGTGGAGGAGTTTTGATTCTTCAGAACAGAACTGATATTCCAAGAGGAAAGTTCAGAACGCCTTATGTGAACGGAAAATATGTATTGCCGTTTTTAGTGATTGGAGGAATTATTTATGGATTTGTAGAATATAAGGATCAACTGACTGGTTTCCTGAAAAATGAATCAGAATTAAAAGAAACCAAAGATTTGATAGTGGATCTATCGGAACCGGAATCAACCCAATTGAAAGAGATTATTATTGATGTGGATAAAGAAGGGTTGGCGCTCGTTGGCTCAGATTTACTGGCTTATTTTGAGCAGGCGCCGAAAATTGATTTGGAATCTTCTTTGAAAGGAATTAAAAGTCCATCCAAGGCGGAAACAGTCTCTCAATTGGATCAAAAAACAAAAGATAGATTGATTCATTTCCTGGAAGGATACGACGAGAAAGGATTGAAACTAATGGATTCAGACCTTGAAAAATATTATGGTCAGGGGCCAAAAGTGAAGATTGAATCGGCTTTGAAGACCATTGATGTTTCAGGAAAACGCTTGTATAATAGTGGTTTTTCACATTTCGCACATAAGATTCCGACCTGGATTTTCATCTTGTTCACTTTGTTTATCACTGTCGTGACTATCCGCAAGAACTTATCCTTGATTCCTCTGTTAGGTTTGCTTTCCTGTCTCTATATGATGAGTCAGATTGAATTGCGGAATTGGATCGCATTTGTGATCTGGCTTTGTGTCGGTTTGGTGATCTATTTTGTTTATAGTAGAAAGAACTCCAAGCTAGGCCTGAAATTTAAATCCTGATAGCTATCGCCTGGCAGGAACGGTGTCCTTTATCAATGATTACACAATCACTCGGTTTGGTCGGGTACAATTCTTTGGTGCATTTTTAAGCTAAAAGGCTAATCTTTCACAGTTATTTCATCGAGGAAAAACCAGGAAGGTTCTCCGGCAGATGGATGCCAGTTGAATAATTTGCCGGTGCCTTTCACTGTGAATTTTACGTAACGATAAACGTTATTTTCTGTTTGAAACGGGTAATTGCGGATTGGATCTTCCTTCTGCTGTTCTCCTTCTACCCGAATAGTGCCGATTGGGGAATAGGTTTTTCCATCGGCAGAAATACTGCACGAAACTTCTGAGGGATGCAGGATCCAGCTTTTTCCGTTCCAAAGTGAGTGGATGGAAATGTTTTTTGCCTGAGTTAGCGTGTCGAGGTCTAAAATCAGCTCGGTGTCATTTCCAAACCATCCCAGCCAATGGATGTTATAATCGCTTGCACCACTGACCCCATTGGTGAGATAAGATAAATCTCCGCTCTGGTATTTTTTGTCGGGTGGGGAAGATGAATTTACTTTCTTACCAAAAGCCAGGTTTCCTTCAATATTGACATCAATCATTCTTCGCAAGGAACGAATGTAGTTTTCCGGGCTCATTTCAGATTCATTGATGGTGGGAACTTGATTTTGGTGGCAGATTTGTTCGAATTGGTCGAGTGTTTTTCGTAGATTATAGTTTGGAAGGGCTTTTCCATCTGAAATAAGATACCATCCGCGCTTCGAGAACATATTGTTTGCAGCAATCTCCATTTCAGCATATTGAAGTGATAAACGAGCTAATTGAATATTTTTTAATGATAAGGGGTTGGTTTTGGCAGCTTGTTCCGCCATGTCGAAAAACGAGTTGTATACTTTCATGCGTTCTTCTGAAAAAAGACCGTTTTGGTGTACTACCGGGTGTTCATAGATCCAGAGTTTGCTTTCGGTTTCTTTCAGGTTTTTTTCCAGCGCATCGATGTATTGAGAGATATACTGATATCCTTCCCCATAACAAGTATGAAGAAAGGACTGCTTCTCCTGCTCAAAATCCAGCTTTGGATTCCACATGAGTTTCGAAAGTAAATGAACTTTTAATTCTGAAAATTCATATCCGATGGTGCTGTTCGATTGCTCAAATAATGCATTTACATGGTTTTTAGTGAAAAATTGAATGTTGGGTTGTAGAATGTGTAGGTTGGGAAACGGGGAGATGCTGTGGTTGAAATTGATAGTGTAATCCCAAAGGAAAATATTGGAACAGATTTTTCCCCAGTCTTCCATGTCCTTTTTGAAATCGGCGCATTCCGGATTTGTCTCAATGGGAGCATGTCGGTGCAACTCAATTGTGCAAAGCATGACCTCTACATTTTTTCGTGGTTTTACTTTAGCTGGAGCTTTCCGACTGTATTGGTAGGCAAGTGTGGAAATGATTTTGTCCGGAAATTGTTTTGCAATATCGTTTACCAAGTGAATAATTGGTCCTGCCGGACTTCCTTCTTCTACAATGATGTTTTTGCATTTGTCGCACTGACAATAAGAAAAATTGTCGTTTTGACTGACGGACCATTTCTGTTTATCAGGTTGCTTACTCATTTCTTCCCGCAGCTTTCCTGAAATGATCTTTTTAACTTCCGGATTACTTGGGCAAACCTGATCTGCCGTTCTTTTACCATTTACCAAAGCAAAATACTCCGGATGATCCTGAAAGTATATTTCACGGGGAACCAAGCGGTGAAAGGTATGAACAAAATAACCATCCGGATAAATTTCTTCGATCGTATTCAGACGCATCCAGTCACGATATTCAGCATCTTCCGGATAATAAAGATTGATGATCCGTACGTCATTGGCAGGTTTGTCTTCAATAACTCCACAGGAAAAAGCAATTTCTTCCCAAATACCATGATGCCCCATATTCGGACCTGTTTTTTTGCATCCCAATATCTCAAGTAAGTGAACTACAGCATAGGTTGTTCCTTTTCTTGTTCCACCTTCAATGGTCATTTTATTTTCCCGAATAGTGATTTTAAATCCGTCAGGATGTAGTTTTCTGTTTTGTTTCAGGTAGATACGTGTTGTCGGTCCTGGATTTATTATTTGCTTTAATTCTGCTTTGTTTAATTCTGCTAAGTGGCGACTCATAAGCCCGAAAGCATTTTTCAGATCTTTTGACAGGGTGTCTTTCAGGTATACTTCTGTGGTTTTATTTGGTTGAATAATAAATTCACGCTCGCTTGCAAAAGCACCGTTCAATGAACAGAAGAATAGAAAAAGAACAAAAAGCCGCATGTCTGAATTTTTTTGCACGAATTTAAACTCAAAATTAAGAATGGACAATTGAAAAGATTTTATAGTGGAATCGTCTTTTGGTAAATTGTATAATTCCTTGTTCATTTTGAGAGCCATGGTGATTGCGTTTCAATTAAGTTGCACTTTATCGGAGAACCAAATTTTCTAATCATTAATAACTATTGTCTAATCACTAATAACTGACTATCTTTGTATTCGAAAAAAATCGCTCAATAGCATGTTTGATAATCTTACCGATAAGTTTGAACGCGCCTTTAAAGTCTTAAAAGGACAAGGACAAATTACTGAAATTAACGTTGCAGAAACATTGAAAGAAGTTCGCAGAGCTTTGCTTGATGCCGATGTCAACTTTAAAACTGCCAAGGATTTCACGGTTCGTGTGAAAGACAAAGCAATGGGTGCAAACGTATTAACGGCGATTTCTCCCAGCCAATTGATGATCAAGATTTGTCATGAGGAATTGGTAGAATTAATGGGTGGAAACGAAAGTGAAATCCAAATTCAGGGGAATCCGGGAATTGTATTGATGTCCGGACTTCAAGGTTCCGGAAAAACTACCTTCTCCGGGAAATTGGCGAACTACTTAAAAACAAAAAAGAATAAAAAACCATTATTGGTTGCTTGTGACGTTTACCGTCCGGCTGCGATTGATCAGCTTCACGTTCTGGGTGAACAACTGGGAATTGATGTTTACTCTAATAAAGAAGAAAAGGATCCGGTTAAAATTGCTACCGATGCGATCATTTTTGCCAAAAGCAAAGGATTCAATGTGGTCATCGTCGATACAGCAGGTCGTTTGGCTATCGATGAAATGATGATGGATGAGATTGCACGCGTTAAGCAGGCGATCAATCCGACTGAAACCTTGTTTGTTGTGGATTCCATGACCGGACAAGATGCCGTAAATACTGCAAAAGCATTCAACGATCGAATCAACTTTGATGGGGTCGTATTGACCAAATTGGACGGTGATACACGTGGTGGAGCTGCTTTATCTATCAAAACGATTGTTGATAAACCGATCAAGTTCGTTGGTACGGGAGAAAAGATGGATGCGTTGGACGTATTCTATCCGAAACGTATGGCAGATCGTATTTTGGGAATGGGTGACGTTGTTTCATTGGTGGAACGTGCACAGGAACAATTTAACGAAGAAGAAGCTCGCAAATTACAGAAGCGCATCCAGAAAGACCAGTTTGATTTCAATGACTTCTTAGGGCAGATCCAACAAATCAAAAAGATGGGTAACGTCAAAGATTTGATGGGGATGATTCCGGGAATGGGGAAAGCTGTTAAGGATGTCGATATTCAAGATGACGCATTCAAGCACATTGAGGCTATCATTTATTCCATGACTCCTAAGGAGCGCGCAAATCCGGCATTGATGAATGGTCAGCGTAAAACACGCATTGCAAATGGTTCGGGAACAAATATTCAGGAGGTGAACAAATTGCTTAAACAGTTCGAGGATACGAAGAAAATGATGAAAATGATGAGTAATCCGAAGAATATGATGGGCATGATGAAACAAATGAAGGGCATGAAAGGCGGGATGCCTGGAATGTAGTAAGAACGCAATGCTTTGCGTTCTAATTCAAAATGCAAAATTCAAAATTGAAAAGAAGGTGGCTGAGCTTAGTCGAAGTCCCTTTTCAATTCTAAAATTCTCCATTTTCAATTATGCTAGACTTCAATCTCACATCCAACGAACTATATTCAACTGCTTTTCGTGAGCTGGGAATTCATACGTTCTCCGATGCCTGTACCTTCATTCATCAATTACCTTACGGGCGAAATGCCAATCGATTCGACTTTCTATTGGTGTTGAGCGAAGGAAAGGGAACTTGTTCTTCCAAACATGCATTATTGGCTTCTCTGGCTCTGGAAAATGGAATAGAACACCTGGAGTTGATCGTCGGTATCTTTTTGATGAGTCCCGAAACAAATCCTTCATTGGAAGGCTTCTTCAGTGATAAATCATATACATCGATTCCGGAAGCTCATTGCTATCTGAATTATAAAGGGGAGCGACTGGATTTCACCGCTTTGGATTTGGATATAGAGAAAATTGCTCCGAAAATAGTCCGTGAACAGCGAATCGATCCGAATCAGGTCAGCGACTGGAAAATCATGATTCATAAACACTATTTGCAAGGTTGGCTCAATAGAAATCCCGTAATTCAAATGAGTTTGGACGAGATTTGGAAGGATCGGGAAGAGGCGATTGGTTTGCTGAGTCAGTAATGAAGTGATTTCACAAATATGCATTCGATAATACACGTATTCGTGATATAATGAAAACATGATATCATGTTTTCATTGAATGATGTTTTAAGAGTATTAATCTAGCAGTTTTTTAAGAGTCTCTTTAGAACAAACACCCTCAATTCGCTTTACCTCAGCGCCATTTTTGAAAGTAATAAATGTAGGAAAAGCAATCACTCCCAATTCTTTTACCAATTGAGTTTGCGATCCGCCATCCACACGAATGATTTCAATCCCTTCCTGACCTAACTCATCTATAATTGGATTCATTTTTTTACAAGGTGGACACCATTCAGCCCCTATGTCAACAAGCACGGTTTTGTCTGCCGGAAGAGAGGCGAGAAATTCAGTGATACTTAGTTGTTTCACTTCTTTTTTTCCTTCGAGAGGTAAATCTTCCAAATTCCAGGCATTTATTCCTCCCTGGAGATTGAAAACCGTTTTAAAACCTTCTTTGATAAGCCATTTTTGTGCAGCTGAACTTCTGGATCCGGCGAGACAATAAATATAAAGTGGTTGTTGCTTGTCTAGCGAAGCTACACGTTCCTTAAACTGGTCCGGATTGTTCCAGTCTGCTTGGAAAGCACCTGCAATATGACCTTGATTATATTCATTGGATGTTCTTACGTCCAGCAGCTGATTTTTTTTGCTCTGAATCGAGTCGTAAAACGATTTAGCACCCAATTCAGCCTTCTGAGCGAATGAGTTGGATAAAAATGTTAAAAAAAACAGTAATGCAATCTGCTTTGTGAAATGTTTGATGTAGTTCATTGATTTTCAAAGGTCTGTTACACAATGAAAATAGGCTTTTGTTAGTTTATATCCTCTTTTTGGAAACCAAAACACCTATTCTACCGTAAATGTAAACATTGTCCATTTGGAATAATTGTAAAAAACTGTTAATTTCGATAGTTAATGTTAGAGAATATAAATACTATAGCTCATCAACACTTATACTCTATGCTTCGCCGATACTTATTTTTGTTGATCTTACTTACCACATTTTCTTCTATAACTAGAGCGCAGGATGTTTGGTTACAAAATGCTTTTTCTCCTGATTCAGGTTGTGCCTTATCAAACATAGAAACAGTTACTGTTCTAGTAAATAATAATTCTCCAGTTCTCATGCCGTCAAATACCATTCAAATGTATTATACGGTTGATGGTGGGGCTCCGGTTAATCAGGCACTGTCTTCAAATCTTATTGGTTGGTCATCTTGGAATTTTAGTTTTGCGGTAAAGGCCGATTTGTCTGCCTGTGGAACTCATACGATGAAAGCTTGGGTTAGTAGACCTGGAGATTTGGATCAAGATAATGATACCATGGAATGGGTGGTTCAAAACGACTGTATAATTGTTCCGGGAACAGTAACTTCAGATATTAGTGTTTGTCAAGGAGCAAATGCAGGAACGTTGTCTTTGTCCGGTTGGTCTTATGGATCAATTACTTACTGGCAATCTTCTACGGATGGAGGATCAACATGGACTCCAATAGCTAATACAACACCTTCTTACGCATACACGAATGTGGTTCAAAATACGCAATATCAAGTAGTAATTGATGGAGGTTTTTGTCCGGACGATACTTCCGGATATGCCACTATAACTTCTCAGATGCCAGCAATTACCGGAACTATTTCGGGGGCGGATTCCTTGTGTGAAAATATGGCGAGTGGTGTTTTGAATCTTTCAGGAAATAACCAAAGTGTTGTGCAATGGGAATACTCTACTAATGGTGGTGGAACATGGAATACTATTGCGAATACAACAACAACCAATAATTATTCTTCGCTTACAACTACAACCATTTATCGCGTGCTTGTTGATGGATTAGCTTGTTCTGATTCTTATTCAGATACAGCTATGATTTATGTTGATCCGGTTTATCCGCAAACAGTTTTAGCAGGTAGTGATTCCTTGTGTATCACAAATGCAACCGGTTTCGTCAGTGGGACAGGAACCTTTGGAACTGTATTGAACTGGGAATATTCTACTGATGGTATTATTTGGACTGCGAATGGTAATACCGCAGGAAGTCAAGGTTTCACTAATCTGACACAAACGACATTCTATCGGATGATTACTGAAGGTGGTCAATGTCCGGATGTGGTTTCCGATACGGCAGTTATTTATGTACAACCACTTCCGGTATCACCTTCAATCGGTCTTTCAGATACGCTTTGCGTTTCTTCCGTAGCCGGTATCTTGAATATGACAGGTGCGACAACGTCAGTTTTGAACTGGGATTCTTCCGTTGACAACGGAAATACCTGGACAACTATTGCAAATACAACCACTTCTTACGATTATAGCGGACAAGGTTTAACGACCATTTACCGTGCAAGATTGGACGGAGAGCTTTGTCCGGATTATTATTCTGACACAGCCGTTATTCAGATAGATTCAGTACCTGTTATGGGTGTTTTGAATCAGACGGGAAGTGTTTGTGAGTATGGATCAGAAGATTTGCATCTGGTAGGTTCAGCAGCTGATTCATTATTCTGGCAATATTCGGTGGATAACGGAGTAACTTGGCAAACGATAACTGATTCCGATACAGTAGATTACAATACATTCCCGATTATTCAAAATGTTCAGTTTCAAGTGGTCGGTTTAAATGGTGTTTGCTCCCCCACAACTTCCAATTCTGTTGCAATTGTCATGCTTCCTTTGCCAATTGTTGATGCAGGTGAAGATACTTCTATTTATCTTGGAGAATCTGTTACACTGAATGGATCTGGTGGAGTTACAGGAATATGGATTCCAGGTTCAACTCTTTCAGATTCAACAATCAACAATCCGATAGCAACACCAACTTCATCTATCGTTTATACTTATTATGTGATTGATGGTTTAGGATGTGTTGGAAGTGATACTGTGCTGATTACCGTAATGGATCCGATTCAATTCAATATTAGAAACGTCATCACAATGAATAATGACAATGTGAATGATACATGGAATATTACCGGAGTGGAGTTTTTCCCGATGACAGCGGTCAAAGTGTTTAACCAATATGGAAAATTGCTCTATGAGAATGGAGATTATCAGAATGACTGGAATGGTAGTTTTAACGGTTCTAAATTGCCGAACGGAACTTACTATTACGTTGTTATGAAAGGTGGGACTGAAGAAGAATATAAAGGAACAATTACACTATTGGGAAATGAATAAATTACTACTGTTTTGTGTTTGTTTGTGCTGGGGAAATTTATACGGACAACAAGTTCCTTTTTACAATCATTATTTAATAAATCCATTTGTTTATAATCCTGCTTCAACTGGGGCGAGTGATTATGTGAATGCCAGTTTTGTTCGTAATCAACGTTATTCCTCTTTTGGTTCAACAGCAGTCAATAATTATTTGACAGTTGAAGGTCCTATTGCAAAAGGAAATATGGGGTTGGGTTTGATTGTTGCTCATCAGAATCAAGGGATTCAGCAACAGTTGATGTCCAGTCTGAATTACAGCTATAAGCTGAAGATCAACGATGAACAAAATATCCGATTTGGAGTTTCAGCCGGTGTTTTGGATAATCGAATCGATTACAATCAGATCAATGCGCAAGAACTAAACGATCCTTATCTGACAGGTTTAAGACCAACGGCTCCGGTATTTGATATGAATGTCGGATTGATGTACAATTGGAAAGATTTAAGAATTGGGATCTCTGTACCGCAAATCATTGGTGGAAAGGTGAAATATGCCCGTGAAAAGAGTAGAGGATACTATCAGTTGGAAAGACACTACATGATGTCCTTGGAGTATGATTTTCACGTTGGGGAAAAATTCATTGTCCGACCGAATGCTGTTTTGAGATACATGCCGAATATTCCGCTTCAATACGATGTGACAGCGATGGCATTGTATAATAATATGATTTGGGCTTCAGCAACCTATAAATCGGATTATGCCGTTCAGTTCAATGCAGGTGTTCGGGTACTCGATTTCTTGAGAGTCGGTTATAGCTATGAGTTATTAATAGGTTCCATCAAGCAATACAGTACGGGGATGAACCATGAGATTTTCCTGGGATTTTCATTCAAGGGGAAACGCGAGAAAGAAATTCAGATCGTGGAGAAGGAAGTGAAAGTTGTGGATGATTTGGCTGCCAGAGAGCGTGACTCCGTTCAGAAGTTAAAGGATGAATTGGAAGATCAGTTAAAACGCATCCTGGAAGATCAGGCGCAAAAGGACCGATTACAACAAGAAAAAGATTCATTGGCTAATTTGGCTAAGGTCACGCCTACACCAGTAAAACCTGTGCCAGTAGATACGGTGAAGCCGAAAGTCACAACTCCAAAGCCAACTCCAACACCTGAAGTGATTCCCGTTGCAAAAGGATATCATTTTGTGAATCTGGACAAAAGCGAATCTCCGGATGGTTTTTATGTGATTACAGGTGTTTTCTCTAACCGACAAAATGCGGATGTGATGTTGTCCAAGAATTTGAGTGAATATCCAACGTCCTATCTGGTTATCAATGAGTCAAATAATTATTACTACGTTGTGATTCTTTATTCTTTAGACCAGCAGCTTGCTTCTAATACATTTACCGAGTATAAAATGAAGAAAAAACAAAAGGTTTGGATTTTAAATTATTTGAAATAATTAACAATTCAAGGCAACCCTTTTAAAAAAAACAAGTCAATACATTGAACTAGACTCTTATGACTATGAAAATAACTACTGCTTTCAGATCAATCTGCAATTCGCTACTATTGCTATTGTTCACGTTGGGTTTTTCAACAGTATCCTCAGCGCAATTCCCTGGTTGTCCGGCGATTAATGCTGGTCCGGATCAAACGTTGCCATGTTCGACACCTTGTACGAACTTGACGGCAACACCGTTTGCGACTGGTGCAACTACAACTTATTCCGTTGGTGCTATCCCGCATACTCCACCGATTGCTTATAATCAGGCAGGTGGTAATGCTGTTTCGGTTGGAACGGATGACGTTTGGTCAAACCCGATTTCATTGCCATTTAACTTCTGTTACTACGGGACCAACTATAGTACAATCAATGTGGGGTCGAATGGTACGATTCAATTTGGTGGAGGTACAGCAGGAGGGACTTTCCAGCCATGGTCTTACACGGCAAGTTGTCCAAGTACAGCATTGACTACTGCCGGAGATATTTTCGGTGTATATCATGATATTGATCCAACTGTTAACGGCACTGTAAATTGGTATTTATTAGGTACGGCTCCTTGTCGTATTTTCGTTGTTTCTTACAATGACTTAGGCCACTTCAGTTGTAATGCATTGCGCAGTACGACTATGATGGTGTTATATGAGACGACAAACGTGATTGATATTTACGTTCAAAATAAAGCTACTTGTGCCGGCTGGAACGGTGGTCGTGCGATTATCGGAATTCAAAATCCGGCTGGTACTGCGGGAGTTGCAGCGCCAGGTAGAAATGCAGGGGCAAACTGGACGGTTGTTACTCCGGAAGGATGGCGTTTTACTCCAACAGGTACACCGAATTATTCGGTTGCTTGGTTTCAAGGGGCTACGCAAATCGGAACAGGTAATACGATCAACGTCTGTCCAACCGCCACAACAACCTATACATCAGTGGTTACCTATAACCGTTGTGACGGAACAACAGTAACTGCCAGTGATGCTCTGACAGTGAATTTCTCGAATTTAACGCCTCCAACCGTTACACCAACCGCGGAATCGTGTGCAAACTATAACAATGGATCGGTGATTATTGATAATCCTGCGGGGGCGGGACCTTATACCGTCAATATTGCCGGACCAGCCACAGGCTCCGTCGTCGAGGCCAATACTGCCGGAGCTACAGCTAACTTTACGAATTTACCGGACGGAAATTACACGTATACGGTAACCGGTGCAAATGGATGTACAACGAATGGAACATTTACAATTGGTGCAGGTATCGTTTGCTGTAGTGTAACAGCAGCTGGATCGAACATTTTATGTAATGGCACAAGTACCGGGTCAGCTACAGCGACACCTACCGGTTTGGCACCATATACTTATTCTTGGACGGGTGGAGGTCAGACATCTCAAACAGCTTCAGGTTTAGGAGCCGGTTCCTATACAGTAACAATGACCGATAACTCCGGTTGTGTTGCAACGGCAAATGTCATTATTACTCAACCTACCGCATTAACTGGTGTTATTGCAGCTGTGAATGTTTCATGTAATGCTGCTTGTAACGGGACAATAACAGTTACTCCTTCAGGAGGAACAGCACCTTATCAATATAGTATAAATGGAGGGGCTTTTCAAGCGTCCAATACATTTACAGGTTTATGTAATGGTACATATGCTATAACGATCAGGGATGCTAACAACTGTACGGTATTACTAAATCAAAATATTACACAACCTGCGGTATTGAATTTGGTACAAGGATCAATTACTCCAGCTACTTGTGGTGCAAATAATGGATCGGTGACAGTTACTTCTTCAGGTGGTACACCAGCTTATTCATACACAATAGACGGTGGTGCCAGTCAGCTAAGTCCTACATTTAACGGCTTGACAGCAGGTGTTCATAATGTGGTTGTAACCGATGCAAACGGATGTACAAAAAACTTATCAATTACCATTACGTCATCAAATGCTCCGATTGCATCGATTTTAAATCAAACCAACGTAAGTTGTTTTGGAGGTGTTAACGGATCAGTGATTTTAGGAGTTGCCGGAGGATCTTCTCCGTTCACCTATTCTATTGGAGGGCCATTTCAATCATCCAATACATTCACGAATTTGACTGCCGGTACCTATACCGGAACTGTAAGAGATGTGAATAACTGTACTGGAACAGTAACAATTATCATTACTACTCCGCCTCAGTTAACATTTACTACGGTACTTACACCTGCTTCATGTAACGGTGTATGTGATGGACAAGTTCAGGTGAATGCAGTAGGAGGAACAGCTCCGTACCAATATTCATCCAATAATGGTGTTACTTATGTATTGGCGAATCCATTGACTGGTTTATGTGCAGGGACAATTCCTATAGTAGTTAAGGATGCTAACGGATGTTTGACTAATACGAACGTTGTTATTACGCAGCCAACTCCTGTATCAGGTACATTTGTTAATACTAATCCGATTTGTAACGGGGCTTGTGACGGTACGATTACTGCGACACCTTCCGGTGGTACACCAACCTACCAATTCTCATTGAATGGTGGAGCTTTGCAAGCTTCGAATGCAATTACCGGAGCATGTGGTGGAAACAATACTATTATGATTCAAGATGCAAATGGTTGTCAATTTACTTCTGTTCAGGCATTAGTTGATCCTCCGGGATTTGGAATTGATACGACTGTAGTTGTTGAATCCAACTGTGGATTTAATAATGGGGCAATCACTGTTGTTGCTAATGGTACGAATGGACCGTTTACTTATTCAATGAATGGTGGACCATTTGATCCATCAGGGGTTTATACGAATTTGTTCGCAGGAGCTTATGAAATTACAGCGGTGGACCAATTAGGGTGTTCTGAATCTGTTTTCTTTGGTATCAATGACGTTGAAATGGATGGTATCACCCTTTTCCAAACGGATGCGAATTGCTTTGGAGTTGCCGATGGTACCATTGAAGTTCAAAACGTAAGTGGGGCACTTCCGATTACCTATGAATTGGATAACTCAGGTACTACTCAATCTTCAGGTTTCTTCCCAAGTTTGCCTTTCGGATCTCATATCGTAACGATTTATGATGGTGGTTTCTGTGTGTTCACAATTCCATTCAATGTACTGGAACCAGCAGAAATTCAGTTTGCTGCAGACATCACCGATATCAGTTGTAATGGTGGAAATACCGGGGTAATTGATTTCATCAATGTTACCGGAGGAACAGGAGCACATCAATTTAGTATTGATAATGGAGCAAACTTTCAGGCGAGTCCGAACTTCACAGGTTTAGCTGCAGGTACCTATGATTTGGCAGTTATGGATGCTAATGGATGTATGGTTTTTGCAACCGTGTCATTGATTCAGGCACCGCCATTAACATTGGCAACTACTATTTTCGACTTGACTTGTTTTAACGATAACTCAGGAGGAATTCAAATCGGATCTACGGGAGGAACCGGTGCATACCAATACAGTATTGATAACGGAGCTACTTTTTCACCAATTGAATCGTTCTTCAATTTGGCAGCTGGAACGTACAACTTGATTACTCAGGATGCTGTCGGATGTCAAATTACCGGAACTGCAATAGTGAATCAGCCTGCACAATTAACAGCTACTTATACTCCTACAAATGCACAATGTAATGGTGTGTGTGATGGACAAATTGTTGTGAATGCTGCAGGTGGAACAGCTCCATATTTATATAGCCCGGATAATGGATTGAATTATTTTGTTTCAGCAACACTTCAAAACTTATGTGCAGGAAACATTGATCTACAAGTAAAAGATGACAATGACTGTTTCATTACGGCTGTTCAAGTGATTGGACAACCAACGGCTGTTACATTGAATGTTGTTCCAACGGATGAGACATGTGCTGCTTCCAATGGTCAATTGGCAATCACAGGAGGTGGTGGAACAGGTGCTTATACCTACAGTATCGATAACTCGGTTACTTATTCTGCAACATCAACTTATACCGGATTACCGGCAGGAGTTTACGATGTGTTCATTCACGATGCGAATAACTGTGAAGCAAGCACTTCAGCTTCGATTTCGAATTTGGCTTCACCGATCATTATTGGAGCTGCTGTTACGAATGTTACTTGTAATGCTGCTTGTAACGGTCAGTTGCAAGTGACGGTTTCAGGAGGTACCGGAGCAATTTCTTACTCAATAGGAACTCCTCAGGCTGCATCATTGATTACAAATATTTGTGCCGGAAACTATACATTGACTATTACAGATCAAAACGGATGTACGGATACGCAACCGATCGCTGTTACCGAACCGGCGCCACTGGCTGCTATTGTAACACCGACAGCATTGACTTGTTTCAATAACAATTCAGGACAAATTGCCTTTAATGCTTCAGGTGGAACAGCACCTTATACTTACAGTACGGATAATGGGGTTTCTTTCTCCAATCAAACTACTGTTCAATTCTTAAGTGCAGGTACTTACAATACGGTTGTGAAGGATGCGAATGGGTGTTTGGTAAATACATCTGTAATCGTTACAGAACCTGCTCAATTGGTTGTTCAAAATATTGCAACGAACAATGCTAGTTGTCACGGAGTTTGTGATGGTGATGCTACTGCTACAGTAAATGGTGGTACAACCCCTTACAGTTTTGCATGGTCAAATGGAGCGACAGGTTCTAATACAACGAATGCATTGTGTGCTGCGTCTTACGATGTGACAGTTACAGATAGCAACTTGTGTACTGTTGTTCAACCTTTCAATATCACTCAGCCACCATTATTGGTGATTACAAGTACAAGTGCAACAGATGCATTGTGTAGCGGTGATTGCAATGGTACAATCACAATTAACTCGAATCTGGCAACTGGATACAGCGTTAACAACGGAACCACATTCCAAGCTGCCAATACATTCACAGGACTTTGTGCCAATACATACACGATCCAAATACAAGATGCGGCAGGATGTACCCAATCAGGTACGATCACTGTTGGTCAACCACAACCATTGGTTCAAGGACTTATTCCTGAAGATGGGTTGTTGATCTGTTATGACGGGTATGGTACTTTATCCGGTAATGCAACCGGTGGAACAGCACCATATTACTTTGTTTGGAACACGGGAGATACGACTCAGTATTTGAATGTGAACTTGACTGCACCTGCAACATTTACCTGCACGGTTTACGATCAGAATGGTTGTGCATCGAATGCGCAGACAGCAAACGTAACTGTCAGACCTCCATTTGTTGCATCTGTGACAACTCCTGTAATGGCATGTCCGGGACAAGCAGTTACTATGACAGGTTCCGGTGTAGATGGTTTGCCTGGATACACATACGAATGGTTAACTCCGACTACGTTTGATACACTCGCAAATGGGGCTTCTTACACTTACACTCCAAATGGTTCGGAAACGGTATTGATGGTAGCACGCGATGAATGTTACAGATACGATACCTTACCGGTAACGGTTCAAATTTATGTATTACCTAGTCCGGAATTCCTAGTGACACCTGCTTCAGGATGTTCACCATTGACTACAACATTTAATTTCCCTGCGGTAGTTGCCGGTTCAATTGCAAGCGCAACTTGGGATTTCGGTGATGGTTCGACAGGAAATGGAACATCAAATGTTTCGCATGTCTATACTCCGGTCGGATGTTACGATGTATCGGTTCAGATTACGACAACAGATGGTTGTAGCACAGATACCACTTTAGCTAATATTGTTTGTGTGGTGCCGGATCCGATAGCGAACTTCACTTGGAGCCCGGTTCCCCCAACAACGATTAATTCAACGGTTCATTTCTCCGATAACTCTGTGAATGCCGCTACTTATGATTGGGACTTCGGAACTTTTGGAACATCGACATTAGAAAATCCAATTATCAATTATGGAGATATCGATGCCGGAAGTTACCAGGTTTGTTTAACGGTCACTTCTCCGGAAGGTTGTCGAAATGATATCTGTAAACCAATAGTATTTATTGAAGAATTCTTGATCTTTGTGCCAAATACCTTTACTCCGGATGGGGATGAGTTTAACAATGTGTTTAGACCAGTGGTTCCGGAAGGAATGGTTTTAGATGACTACACATTTACGGTTATCAACAGATGGGGTGAAGTATTGTTCGAATCTCACGATGTTCAATTTGGTTGGGATGGAACCTATCATGGAACTACAGTAAAAGAAGGTACTTATACTTGGACAATTGTTGCTAAAGGAGGAGGCGATAAAAAAGCTCGCAGATTCGAAGGGCATGTGAATATGCTGAAATAAGATTTAGCTGGAGGCAAGAGTAAACAAAGTTTAAGAAAGCTAAGCTGAGTTCGGTAATGACAAATTGCCGGTATGAAGAATAAAAAATGAATGAGGTCATAAAAAAGAAACACGATACAAAATGGCGGGAAAATCTTCCCGCCATTTTTTGTTATTGAAATTCTGGATAATCTGCTGTTGGACCATAACTTTGTGGAACAGGTATTCCAAGCAATCGGTAGTTTACTCCTAATTGAGCCCGGTGATGAACTGTTTGATTATGTGCCATTCGTACAATTTCTTCTTTCGTATTTACAGAATAGATCGTTGAACCAGAACGAAGGGTCCATTTTTCATCAAAAACCGAATCTTCAGTGTTTTTTAAAGCATTCATTCCCTTTTCAACACATTCATTGAAGTAGTTCATAGCTTCTTCTACCGAATTCAATTGCTTTGGATCATAAGGAGCAGTTTCAAAATCGATTTCGTTGGTTGTAACCGCCATTTCTGCCCAAAGAGCAAGATCAAGAACATGAAGAAAGATATCTCCCAGTTTCATGCTTTTCTCATGTACCTGATACTCTTTTTTATCAAACGGAAATGCTTGAATGAATTTTCGGGTGGTTTCTGCCTCGGCAGCTAACTGTGCTTGTAATTGCTCTTTTCTTGTCATGATTTCTAAATTTTAAACAAAGAAACAACGTCGCACTGACAACCCTATGGCAGCCTGTTTTTTGAATTCAAAATTAAAAATGCAAAATGGTTGGTCCGGAGATCTGCTGTTTTGCTTTTTGAATTAATAATTCACCGGAAGTTTATATTCACCGAGCGGAATGTGGGAGGTGATTTCAAAAGCAGTGACTGAATTACGGAGATCTTTGATGCGCTCGACTTTAAAATCTCTGTAATCCTTCCGCAAATGACAATATCCGATTAAATGCCAGGAAAAAGCATAAAACACCAAGCCGATCGGTTCGATTATACGTTCCAGCAATTCATCCTTCAAACTTAGATAGCTGATCTTAATCTGAGTTTGCTCTGTAATCGCGTGTTGAATTTTTGAGAGGTATTCAAATTCGAAAGTAAGTCGTTCCGGTAATTGTAACTTGATGCTTTGATCCAGGAGCGCCACCTTTTCTTTGTCTACCTGCTTCAAGACAGCTCTGATCTTTGTTAATGCACTATCAAATGTTGATTGGACAGAGCGATCTCCAAAACCTCCGATTAATGTTTGTGATAGAAGCAGGGCATTTGCTTCTTCCAAGGTGAACGAAACAGGAGGGGTAAAGTATCCCGGAATAATGAAATAACCTTTATTTGGTTCGAAACTAACCGGAATTCCGGCTTCACCAATGGCTTTGATATCTCTGTAAACTGTTCGGACACTGATCTCAAATTTCTCAGAAATGCGTTCAGCACTTACATATTTGCGGGATTGAAGTAAGGTAACTATTCCAAATAAACGGTCTACACGATTCATTGCTTTCCGATTGGTAAGACTTTTCCCGGATTCAATAAGTTTTTCGGATCGAAAACCTGCTTGATCGCACGCATCAGACCGAGTCCGGATTCGTTGAATGCCAAATCCATGTACGGTGTTTGGACCAATCCAATCCCATGCTCCCCGGAGATAGTTCCTCCCAGGCGAACGACTTCGGTAAATAACTCACGAATGGCAAAAGGAAGTTGGTTATTCCAGGTGTCATCATCCAGGTTGTCTTTAATAATATTCACATGCAGATTTCCATCCCCGGCATGTCCGTAACAAACCGATTTGAATCCGTATTTCTTTTCCAATTCCTTCACTTTCTTCAGAAGCTGCGGTAATTCATTTCGCGGAACAACCGTATCTTCTTCCTTATAGATGGAATGCGTTTTGACACACTCTCCGATTTTTCTACGTAAACGCCACAAACTGTCTTTTTGAGCTTCGGTTTCGGCAAATAGGATCTCATCAATATCAAACTGCTCCATCAATTCCATGATTTTCTCGCATTCCTGCATCAGAACCTCCATGTTGAATCCATCCAATTCAATTAGCAGGTGGGCATCGTGATCGTCTTTGAGTAGGTTTGGTGCATCATCCACATAAGGTGTAGTGAAGATAATCGCATCGCGATCCATGTATTCCAAGCCACTGGGAATGATTCCGGCCATGAAGATTTTTCCGACGGCTTCGCAAGCTTCAACACCATTTCTGAATGGAACAAGTAACAACAAATTGTGAGTCGGATGCGGAATCAGGCGAAGAACGATCTTGGTCACAATGGCTAAGGTTCCTTCACTTCCAATGATAAGCTGAGTAAGATTGTATCCGGTTGCGTTTTTAATCACATTTGCTCCTGTCCACAAAATTTCCCCGTTGGGTAAAACGACTTCCAGATTCAGTACCCAATCCTTGGTGACACCATATTTCACGGCTTTCGGTCCGCCGGAATTTTCAGCGATATTCCCTCCTATGAAACAAGATCCTTTTGAAGCCGGGTCAGGAGGGTAGAATAATCCAACCGCCTTCAAGGCATTCTGAAGTTCTTCCGTCACAATTCCCGGTTCCGTGATTACCTGGTGATTTTTCTCATCAATCCGGATAATCTTATTCATTCGCTCCAAACTGAGCAGAACTCCGCCATAATTAGCTAATGCACCTCCGCTTAAACCTGTCCTTGCCCCGGATGGAGTTACGATCAAATCATGGGCATAGCAATACTTCATGATGGCAGAGACTTCCTCAACGGTTTCGGGTTTTAGAACGATGGAAGGGTAGAACACAAAATCTTCCGTGTGATCTGATGCATAGTGAGCATCTATCGCTGATCCAACCTGAATGCGGTTATCAAGTAGGTTTTTGAAAAATTGAATGTGTTTCTCTTCCAGAGTTTCTGCCATTGTGTGGATTTTCAGTAAAAATAGTGAAATATGTAGGGACGTGAAGCATCACGTCCCCACATATTTTTCACCCACTTTGTTATGCTTTTGTAATATAAGAGCCGCATAGGATCATATGAACAGGTTTAAAAACCTCCTTTGATATTTTCCAATTGATAGGTGAGTTTGGTGGTGCAATCTTGTCCAAACGACACTAGTGCACAAAAAGGAATAAAGAGAAGTGTTATTCTTATCAGATAAGAATAATTTCGTGCTGTTTTCATGCGCTAAAGGTTGAGTTTTCAATGGAATAAGAACGAATTTAGGCTTTTGGTACAGATAATCGGAAATTATTTGATAAACCTTAGTAATTTTAAGTTTGTTCAATTTTGCTATTATGAATCAAATTGCTTGTCCGAATTGTGGTACCCCGATTGATGTGAATGATATTCTGGCTCATCAGCTGGAAGAACAGATCCAACGGAAGTATCAAAACCAACTGAATGAGACGCGGGATGAATTCGCGAAGAAACAGGAGGTCCTCTTGCGTGAAAAGGAAGACTTTGAGGAAAAGAAGCGCCGAGAAAATGAACTTTTTCAGGAACGTTTCGATCAAAAACTGAAGGAGGAACGCAAAACCATCGAGGAACGATTGAAAGTGAAACTGATTCAGGAACAAGGTGAGCAATTTGCAGATCTTCAGAAGGAATTGAATGAGAAATCCGAACAGATCAAGGAATTGAACCGGACGAAGGCTGAAATTGAAAAGTTGAAACGTGAGAAAGACGAGTTGAAAGAGGTGGTGGAAGCCGAATCTCAGAAAAAACTGACTGCTCAAATTCAGGAAGAGAAAGAAAAGATCCGAAAAACGGAAGAAGAACGTAATGAATTACGTGTTAGGGAATTATTGAAACAACTGGAGGATCAGAAAAAGCTTACGGAAGAGATGAAACGCAAGCAGGAGCAAGGTTCCATGCAGCTGCAAGGTGAAGTTCAGGAGTTGGCGATAGAGGAGTGGCTGATGGCGAATTTCCCGATGGATACCATTGATGAGATTCGGAAAGGGGCTCGTGGCGGTGATTGTATCCAAACGGTGCATACCCGGTCGCAACAGAATTGTGGTACGATTTACTACGAGTCCAAACGAGCGAAAGATTTTCAACCTTTGTGGATCGAAAAATTCAAGGCGGATATTCGCGACAAAGGCTGTGATATCGGGGTGTTGGTTACTGAAGTGATGCCTTCTGACATGCAGCGAATGGGATTGAAGGACGGAATCTGGATCTGCACCTATGAAGAATTCAAAGGACTTTGCTCGGTTCTAAGGGAGACAATTGTTCAAATTAGTAGTACATTGGTTGCTCAGGAAAACAAAGGTGATAAAATGCATTTGCTTTATGATTTCCTTACCAGCTCTACGTTCAGAATGCAAGTGGAAGCCATTGTAGAAGGATTTACACAAATGAAGGCCGATTTGGAAAGTGAAAAACGATCCATGCAGCGCATTTGGAAACAACGTGAAAAACAAATTGAAAAAGTGATTGTCAATACAATCGATATGTATGGATCCGTTAAAGGGATTGCGGGAAATGCGGTGCAGGAAGTGAAAGCTTTGGAATTGCCCCATTCGGATAATGCCCCGGAGGATGATGAAGATTAATAAATATTCATTTCCCCTTTGAAGGGGGAATAAGGGGGATGGTCACCCCTCTCAATCTCCACTCTGCGCCTAGGCTGAAGCTTTAGCGCAAGCATAAGGGGAGAGGTGGCTGTAAAACGATTAAAACCTCAAGAACATGATCAAATTTGCATATACCATTTTATACGTTTCAGATGTAAAGAAAACAGCTGAGTTCTATTCCAAAACTTTTGATTTTGAAGTTCGCTTCATTGCTCCTGGCGATGAATATGCGGAATTGAATTCAGGGACAACCACCTTGTCTTTTGCAGCGCTGCCATTGGCGAAATCCAATTTGAAAGATGGCTTTCAGGAAAGTGACCTGAAAACAAAGCCTTTCGGAATAGAGTTGGGAATTACAACGGTGGATGTGCAGGCATTAGTGGATAAAGCGCTTGCTGCAGGTGCCACACTTTTGGAAGAGCCACGAGAAAAACCGTGGGGTCAAATGGTCGCTTATATCCGTGATTTGGACGGCTTCCTGATTGAAGTGTGTACTCCGATGGATTAACTAACTATTCTTATTTATATATAATAGTAGGGCTGCGATTAATCGCAGCCCTACTATTTTTTCGATGGATTTTAATTTCCTTTAATCTCAAACTCCGTTCGGCGGTTTTGTTGTTTTCCGTCTTCTGAGTTATTCGAAGCAATTGGTTTGGATGAACCATACCCTTTTGCAACCATTCTATTGGCAGCAACTCCTTTTTGAGTCAAGTATGCTACAACTGCTTCAGCACGTTGTTGCGAAAGTGTTTCGTTTAAGGTTGCAGACCCCGTATTATCGGTGTGTCCGGAAATTTCAATTTTCAACCTGGGAACATCTTTCATCAATTGAACCAATCGTTCCATTTCTGCATTCGATTCAGGTCGAAGCGTCGCTTTATTCACATCAAAGAAAATGTTGCGAAGCGCAATCTTCGATCCGATAGCAATGTTCTTCAATTCAATCACCTTGTTTACCAGGTTGTCATCAGCACCTGTTGGGATATCGAAGTTCTCGGAATGGAACAGGTAACCAGTTGCTTTTACGGCAATACCGTAATTCTTTCCGGAGTTCAAGGTAATGATGAATTTTCCTGTTGCTGAATTGGTGGTAAATGTCTCGATTACCTTTCCTGTTGCATTATCCGTAATGTCAATCTGAGCTTCAACCGGTTTTCTAGAAATCGCATCGATGGTGATTCCTTTAAATACAGTCAAACTTTTCTTTTTCACCTCAACTGATTTCTCAATCGTATGATCTTTAACCGGCATTACAATACTTGCAAGCAGATAATCTTCCGTTTCTGAAATTGGTTTTTTCTCAGGTCCCCAGAAAGTTACTTTGTAGATGTCATAACCACCTTTTCCTCCGGATCTGTTGGAAGAGATGTATGCGAATTTTCCATTTGCAGTTGAAGCAAAAAAGAAATCATCGTATGGACTGTTGATCGGATATCCCATGTTTACAGGAGTAGTCCATTGACCTTGTACTTTCTTGGAAACGAAGATGTCATATCCACCCATTCCTTCATGTCCTTCAGAAGCGATGTACATGCTTTCTCCATCAATATGGATGTAGATCGGTCCGTCGTTGAACTTCGAGTTTACCCCGGTCAACATGGTCGCAACCATATAATCCTGCTTCATTTTGTTCTGCATCCCTGAGAACATAACCTCAGAACCGGTTTCACGTACGTCATTGTCTCTACTGAAATAGATTTTCCAACCATCGTCGTTGTAACTTGCATAACGCTCGTTGTTCTTGTCTGTACTGATGAACATGCTCAGGATTTTAGGATCTGACCATTCATTTCCTTTCAATCGGGATTCATAAATATCTGTTTGTCCTCCGGCATCCCGGTGCAATAACATTTTCGTACCGTCGTAAGAAAGACAATTGGAGATATCGTCGTTGTTTGAGTTGATCGGTCCATTCAGTTTTGTCGGAGTTGACCAGTTTTCCAAAAGGGTGGAGGAGTAGATTTCATAATCGTAAACCCCAAGTGCATTCGCATCGTGGCTGTTCGGTCTGTTGGAGCTCAAGATCATTTCAGAACCATCAGTAGAGATAGAAGGTGCGATTTCGTCCCGGTCTGTATTTAAAGAAGGAACATTGTCAATCCAGCAACGAACAGCAGATGCTTCGAATTTTTTAGCCGTTGCACATTGTTTTTTGCGTTGGTTTACAAATTTCATGAAGTTATCCGCCTTCTTGTATTCTGTTTCAAACGTGGTGTAATACTTTGAAGCGTCATCGTACTTACTCTCCAATTGAGAAGCATATCCTAAATAGAAGTTCAGGAACGGATCACATTTCGGGTCCAATGTCTGAGCTTTCTTGATGAAGTCAATACAAGCAACCGGGTTTGTTGAATTGGCATAACAAACTCCGATCTTGTAATTGATCAAGGCATTGTTCGGATTGAATTTTTGGGCTTTTTCGTATTCTCTTAAAGCACTTTTGAAATTCGTTCCATAATCCTGAACAGCAAAAACAGCTTCCATTCCTACTTTGTAGAACTCGTCTCCTTTATCGATTGCAGTAGTTGCCGCTTTTAAACCTTCCTTGTCGTCTTTAAAGTTTGCAGATTTGAAATCTACATTTTGTCCGAATAGATTTGTCGTTAAACCAATAACGATCAGTGTCAATATTTTTTTCATCGTTTTGATTTTAATTGCTGCAGTTTCCTGAATAACATGTTTTTCCTTCTGTTGATCCCAGATCACTTGCTTTTTTCCAATCACCGCAAGCTTCTTCCATTTTTCGGAGCATTTCACGGGCCATTCCTCTGTTTACATAAGCAGCGGCATAGTTCGGATCGATATTGATTGCTTTGGAAGCCAAATCTTCCGCCTTTTTAAAATCTTTTCTTTTGAAATAGATCCCGGATAAATTGGAAGCTGCAGGTGCATATTTCGGATTGATGGATAAAGCTTTTTCAAAGTCCTTGATGGCATCGTCCAAACTTCCTTTTTCGATCAACGCTACTCCACGGTTGTTGTATGCCAAAAAGAAATTCGCATCCACTGAAATAGCTCTATTGAATGCAATCAATGCACCGGAGTAATCCTTCATTTTCTTTTTAGTGGTTCCCACATTGTTCAATACGAAAGCAAGATTCGGGTTTTTACGAAGTGCCGCTTCGTAATCTTCAATTGCTTTCGGATAATTTTCCATCATGCGGTAACAACTTCCACGGTCGTTATAAGCCATTGGACTGTTAGCATCCAATTCGATGGTTTTTGTAAAGTATTTGATTGCAGCGTTGTAATCTTGTTGCAAGAATTTTAAAGTTCCGTAGTTGTAGTACGCTTTTGGATTGTTTGCATCCAGTTTGATCGATTCATCGTAGTCTTTTTCTGCTTTTAAATAATCCGATAAACCTTGATATCCTCTTCCTCTTTGGAAATACGCTTTCGAATACCCTTTTTGTTTTCCGATCAATGTGGTGAAAGTAGCCACGGCTTCCATATACATTTCCGCTTCATTTTCCGCCACTCCTTTATTGTAATAGGCAGCTGTAAAATTGGGGTCGGATGCGATGGATTTGTTAAAAGAAGCAATCGCCTCTTTGTACTTCTTTTGGGTAAAAAGCTCAATTCCTTTGTTGTACGCTTCTTGACTTGCTGCAATTGCTGCGTTACTTTGATTCAACTTGGTAATTGAATCACGGTACCTTATTTCTGCGGGTGTCATACTTTCCACCTGGGAGAAAGATATAAAACTACAGAATAGCATTCCAGCCATCACTGAGATGGATTTTTTCATAGCTTGTAATTTGGTTTAGGGTATCGAATTTAGTAAAATATCACCCTAGTGAAGTCAATACTTATCAACAGTGCAGAGAACCTTTTAACAGAATCCGAATCACAAAGAATATTCCGTAAATTCGTATTCGAATAATTGAAAAGAAGTTAAACTAAGGATTTAATGATAACAAACGAAGCATACATAGTAGCTGGTGTAAGAACAGCAATCGGAAATTTTGGTGGAACTCTTGCTCCGGTAAGGGCAGATGATTTAGCAGCACACGTTTTAGCAGCATTGTTGAAAAAAGTTCCAAACTTGGATCCAAGTGTGATAGAAGATGTGATTTTGGGGTGCGCAAATCAGGCAGGTGAAGACAATCGAAATGTTGCCCGCATGGCATTGTTGTTGGCCGGGTACCCGATTTCTGTCGGAGGAGAAACCGTGAACCGTTTGTGTGCATCCGGAATGTCTGCTGCTGTGAATGCGGCAAGGGCTATCCAGGTTGGTGCCGGAGATATTTATGTTGCCGGAGGAGTGGAGCACATGACGAGAGGACCTTGGGTTCTGTCCAAATCTTCAGCTCCATTTGGAAGAGACCAACAATTATATGATTCGTCTTTCGGGTGGAGATTTATCAATCCGAAGCTGGACGAGTTATATGGAACGGATCCAATGGGAATGACTGCAGAGAATTTGGCGGAAATGCACGGAATTTCAAGAGAAGATCAGGACAAATTTTCTGTTTGGTCTCAGGAAAAAGCGGTGATCGCACAAAATGCAGGAATCCTGGCTGAAGAAATTGTCGGCTTATCCATTCCTCGAAAAAAGCAGGATCCCTTGGTTTTTGATAAAGATGAATTCATGAGACCGGGAACAACCCTGGATACTTTGGGAGCTTTAAAACCTGCTTTCAAAAAAGATGGTTCGGTAACTGCCGGAAATGCATCCGGATTGAATGACGGAGCCGCAGCTTTACTAATGGCATCCGATCAAGGATTGAAAAATCACAACCTGAAACCCATTGCACGGATTGTTTCTGCAGCTGTTTCGGGTGTTGAACCGCGTATTATGGGGATCGGACCGGTGGAAGCTTCCAGAAAAGCATTGGAACGTGCCGGATTGACTTTGGACCAGATGGACGTATTGGAATTGAACGAGGCATTTGCTGCTCAAGTCCTGGCTTGTACCAGAACAATGGGCTTGGATGACCGCGATTCACGGATCAATCCGAATGGCGGAGCGATTGCTTTAGGGCATCCGCTTGGAATGTCCGGATCACGAATCTTACTTGCTGCAGCAAATCAATTGCAGCGAACAGGAGGGAAATATGCCTTGGTGACGATGTGTATCGGAGTAGGCCAAGGTTACGCCACAGTGATTGAACGGGTTTAATTCCAACCAATGTAGAATTTTTGTATCTCTATCATACCATGAAAAAACTCCTATTTTTGCTTTGTATCGGTCTTGCTTTTGCTTCTTGTAAGAAGCGCGATAAAGCCGTTTGGGATACTGATTGGCAAGTTCCACTTGTACATGATAGTCTGACCATGTCTAATTTGGTCGCAGATTCACTGTTAACAGTCGTTTCCGGTAATTATGTATTGGATATCAATTCTTCCTTGTTCGAGTTTCGGTTAAGTGATTTTGTTGAATTGCCTGACACAAGTGTTCGGAATACATTCAATATGGCTTTGAATATTACTGCTGCTCCCGGCACCTCCTTTGTAAACAATGTAGAGGAACATGTAATTGATGTCGGAGAAGTACAATTGAAGAAAGTTCGGGTAAAGCAAGGTGGAGTTGTACTGAAAGTATTCAATCCGATTGCGACAAAGACTTTTTTCACGATTCAATTGCCCGGAGTTACAAAGAACGGAGTTGTTTTATCACAAGAATTTATAGCTCCGGCAGGTTCACAAAGCAATCCCGGTGTTGCTTCCGGATTTGTAGACTTGAGTGGGTATGAACTGGATTTGACCGGTGAATTCGGAACTTCCTATAACCGGATTCAATCCAAAATGCTGGTGAAATCCGATCCTGCCGGACCAACCGTGACAGTCCTTACAACGGATGCCATCATCTTTGAATTCGAAATGAATGATGTTCAACTGGATTATGCACGTGGTTACTTTGGAAATGAATTGGTGTCGGATACGGTATATGCCCAAATCGATGCGATGAATAACATCACGACCGGATTGTTGGATGTGGATGCCATGACTTTTGACCTGACAATTGAAAATGGGTTGAAAGTGAACGGAAAATTCAAAATTAACTCACTTAAAAATATCAATGCAGCGGGCAGTTCGGTATCACTGACTCATCCGAATATCGGTACTTGGAATACGATTAATGCTGCAACCGGGTCGAATGGGAATATCACTCCAAGTAATACAACCTTAAGTTTCACCCCAGGAAACAGCAATTTCGAACAATATATCGAGAATCATGGATCGAAGAACGAATTGAGCTTCCAGCTTCAGATGAATCCATGGGGAAATGTCTCCGGTGGTTGGGATGAAATTTATGATGAGTATCCCTTGCGTGTTAAACTGGATGGACTATTTCCGTTGAATGTCGGACTAAGTGATCTGATTTTTCAGGATACCTTCGCTCTTAGTTTAGTGAATGACCCGAATAAGACCAATGTGAAATCCGGACAGATTTGGGTGAATGCGATGAATGCTTTCCCATTTCAAGGAAACCTGGAACTCCATCTATTGGATGCCAATTATCAACAAGTGGCAGTGGTGTCCGGAACAAGTGTAATTGAATCCAGTATTTTCGGTTCCATGATCAATGGAATCATGCAAAAGAAGAGTGTAGTCTATTTTCCTGTTTCTGAAACAGTTTGTGACGATATTGGTCAGGTCAAATACTGCATGATCAAGCTCAAGTTGAATACCTATGACGCCAATGGTGTAAATACTCAAGTTCCTATTCCGGCAAATGCATTTTTCAAGTTTAAACTTGGTGCTAATCTAACTCTTGAAAATCACTTGTAATGAACAAACTTGTTTTAGCATCACTCACTTTTTTCATAGCGGGAAGTACGCTTTTTGGTCAAACCACTTTCCCGGTTTTCAGTGACAGTTCATTGCAAAGTAACCGCTTGTTGTTTAACGGGAATTTTGATTTGACAGGAACTTCCATGCGAAAGGAATTTGTAAACACCCTGGCATTTGGTGGAACCATTGATTCCGATATGAAGGATCGTACCTTGAAATCGCATCGTGCAAATAATCGCATCGGGGTTTTCGGATCCGGTGAAGTGACCTATGTTTCGGGTGCAACCAATTTATTCAAATCAGGAAAATATTCCTGGTTGGTGAAAGGAGGTTATTACGTCATTGGAAATGTAAACTATACGAAGGATGCATTCAAGCTGACTTTTTACGGGAATAGTTATTTAGGCGCAGATACTGCAAACCTCACAGGTACACGCATTTCCGGAATGCAGTTCCAAAAAGCGGGTTTCGGATTTTATCATAAGAAAACAGGAAGTTCCTTGACTTTAAATGTGGTCAATGTACAGAATCAATTTGGTGGGTATATCCGGAATGGAAAATTATCCCAGGATCCGAATATCGATTCCATCAGTCTGCGTTTAAATGGGGATATGACCTATTCGACCGGCAAGAATTTCAGTAAGGGAATCGGATTTGCCATAGACTTTGATTACTATTTGAAAGTTCCCTGGTTGAAGGATTCGGCTACGTTCCTGTTCAGTGTTCAAAATTTGGGAGCGGCTTACATGTTCCAATCGCAATCGCGCTATGAAGTGGATTCAACTTACCGGTATAGTGGTTTTACATTGGATCAGATCCAGAATAGTGGCAATTTGTTCGGTGATGATTTCTCGCTGTTGGATTCCTTGAATGTGGAGAAGAAACAAGTGAAACGCTGGGTAATGGTTCCGGCGTCCATTCAAATTATGAAGTTGGTCGATCTGGCTTCAGCTAAGAAATTACAAACCTTCTTCGGAATCCGGTTTTTCCCGACAATCGGAATTGTTCCGACAGGTTTTGTCGGATTGTTCTATCGGTTTGTACCGCGTATTTCGGCTTCTGCCAATGTGGCTTTCGGAGGATCTTCCATTGTTCGTGGAGGTTTGATGCTCGGATATCATGGAGATAAAATTGGGATCCAGTTGGGTACGGACGACATTTACGGTTTGGTATCTAAAAAGGGATTTGGTCAATCAGCATTAATTCGTTTGTCATGGTTATTCTAAGAGTTTTATTGGTTTCGCTTTTATTCCTATGTTCTTTGGAATCTCAGGGACAAATTGCTTTCTACCGCGTATTTGGAGGGAATGGCTATGATAAAGCAGAAGGTGTGGCACAATTGCCAGACAGCAGTTACATTGTAACCGGATCTTCCTCCAGTTTTGAAGATGCTCCTTCACAGGCTTTTTTACTGAAGTTGAATAAACAAGGTTTTCACGTTTGGTCAAAAGAATACGGTGGTGCAGAGTTTGAAGAGGGAAGAAGAGTCCTTTTCGTTCCGAATTACGGGTATTATATCGTGGGCACTTCTTCCAGTAACGGAACAGGTGGATTTGATGGATATGTGGTTTTTACGGATTTAAGTGGAAACCAACAATGGGAAAAATGGTACGATAACGGTGGTTGGGAGCGCTTCCATGATGCAATTCTATTGCCTGACACAAGCATTGTGCTATTGGGAGAAACAGATGCGAATCCGGAACAGGTTACGGATCAGTATTTCACTCGAATCGACAAAGATGGAAATGTAATCTGGGACCAGCAGTCGGGAGGAGTAGGAATTGACTACTTCAACAAAGCTGTTTTGGTTACGGATACCACATTTGCAGTTGTCGGAACCGGTTATTCCGCAGATTCCTTGAAATCAAAAGGATATGTGGGTTATTATCATATCGATGGTTCCTTGATTTGGGACACCTTGGTAGGGAGTAATGGTGAATACATTCTGAATGATGTCCAGTTGGTTTCAAATGAATTGAAATGTGTTGGAGAAAGTTTGAAAGTAGGAAAAACGGATACCGATAATTACCATATTTTTCTGACGCTGGCAGGAGGTTTAATTTTGACGGATGATAATTATATGGCTAATCCGAGTCGCTATGTCGGATTTGTGAATTACACTGCTGCACCCGGAAATAAGTACTTTGTGGTAACCCAAGGAAATGATCCGCAATATTCGTATCCCGGAGGAGAAGACTTTGTAATCAACCGTTTCGCGTTCGGGTTCTTTTGGGATGGGTACGGAGCAGGATACAATGCCGTTGGACAAGATCAGGTCAACCACATTGTTCAAACCAATGATGGATACGCTGTGCTTGTTGGTTATCATACAGATCCGGGATTCAGCACGGGAGGAAGTTCCCTTTTCATTGTGAAACTTGGCAGTGACACAGCTTTTCCGGCAAGTGGAAGCCCATCGATCTATAGCATTTTGAGAGTGGAAGATTTGGAAAGCAACACCGATATTTCCATTTACCCCAATCCATTTACGGAGTTAATCCAAATTGATGCTGCCGTCTCATTGGAGTTTGTTGAAGTACTTGATTTAACAGGTAAGCAAGTTTATGCTTCCAGTTCACAAATTTCATCCATTGAAACTGCTGCCTGGGAAAAAGGAACGTATATTTTGCGTTGTCAATCCAATGGAGTTTGGTATAGCCGAAAGGTGATGAAGTTTTAAGTGAACTAAGAAGAAAATACTTTTCAAGTGCTTAATTATCTGCAATGAATTGATATTGCTAGGCAAAGTCACGACTGTTTTTTTAGTTGTTAAATTTTTCTAAAAAAAAATGATTAACAATTGGTTGTGTAATTCTTTTTTCTATTACATTTGTTTCATAGATAAAAACCAAACTTTCAGATATTCATTGAGCCACCCTTAAATCTTCAATAAATTTCAAAAGTGCGTTTTACAGTAGATTTCAATTAATGCTTTCCATTGATTGTTTACCAGCTATTACTATGCGCTGAAAGCCCGGTTTTAATGAAGTATTGTATCATTACTAAATTGAAATAAGTGAAATTAGCCGGCTATTTATTGTTACTGATGCTGTTTGCATTCGGTAATCTGAACGCTCAACAAAGCGCTTTTCCAGTCACCTTATCAAATCCAATGGATTACGATACGATTATAGAGACGGAACCGAATTTCATTTGGCAAACCAATATCACGGCACTCCAAACAGATCCACGTTATTCGCAGCGCTACGTACTATGTGAATTGGAAGAGAACCAATTAAAGGGAGATGCAATAGCTGCAAATACTCCTATTTTGGTTTTGGATGATTATCAAAATACCATGCATTCGTATTCATCGAGTGCAACTCCTTTGGAAGAAGGTCATACCTATGTTTGGCAGGTTTCCATTTTGTTTAACAGTTTGATAGTCGATCAATCGGAGCCGTATCAATTTACCATTCTAAAACCAAAAGATCCACTACCGAATTTTTATCCGGTAGCATTTAAGAATGATGGGCAAATGCTTTCGATTGTCAACGAGAAGATCGGCTTGTTGACCGATGAAACCGGATCCTTGAATTTGAAAGTCACCCTTTCTACAAGAGGTCAGATTGTCAAGACGGTTTATTTGAATGAACTGTTGAATGGAGAGGAAAAGACAGATGAAGTAAGTGAATACAAAGGAACTAAGCGTTTTTACATGTTGAATCTGAAAGACCTGGATCTGGAAAAAGGAGTGTATAAAGTTTCCTGGAATTTAAAAACCAAAAGGCAGTACACCTTTAATTTTACGATAGACTGATTAATAACTCACTTTTTGAGTTTTCAATCCCTGAATAAACCAAAAATAACGTACCGACTTTGAATCTTAAAAAAATTATGAATAAGAAGCAAACATCACAAGGAACCAAAAGCATCTCTTGGTTTTTATTAATCGTATTTCTGTGGTCAACTTTTCAACCCTCATTAAGTTACGCGGGTGGACCTACACAACCGGAAGCGAGTGCATTTACACCGGTCGGTGTTTCTGATATGGTTGATCCGTTCACTGGTGATTTCACCTATAATATTCCCTTGATGGATATTGAAGGCTATCCCATTAACATTGCTTATAATTCTGGCGTGAGCATGGATCAGGATGCTTCCTGGGTTGGTTTGGGATGGAACCTGAATGCAGGAGCAATTACCCGTGGACTTCGTGGATTACCGGATGATTTTAACGGGGACCAAGTGGTGAAAAAATTAAGCACCAAACCCAATTTCAATATCAATATTGATGCCGGGCTTGGGCTTGAAATCGTAGGATTCAGCTTGCCTTCCGGTGGAGGAGGAGGTTTGAACCTGAGTGTCGGAATGGGTTTCAATAACTATTCAGGGTACAGTTCTACAGTAAGTATTGGTCCTTCTTTTGACTTTGGAAAATTTTTGGGAGGTAATTTGACTGCCGGGTTTTCCTTATCGGGAAGTAGTGAAAATGGAGCATCTTTTTCACCGAACGTGAGTTTGAGTTATAAAGAAAAAGTCAGTGAGGCGCAGGACAATAAAAAAACAGGAACTATTGGTACTGCTTTTAACTCCCGTGCCGGTTTGCAGCAGGTAAGTTATGGATTTAGTGCCTCGAAGATTAGTTATAATACGACAAAAAAAGATCTTTTTGGGGATGGGTACGAGTATACATTTCGGGGTACGCCATCAGGTAGTACATCTGCAAGTATGGGTGGGGCTTTCGATTTCGGAGTGGCTCAATATCTGCCAACACCGCAGCACAGCAAGTTTGCTACATCTGCTGCTTTCCGTATGAATATATCCGGATCCGTATTTGGTGTAGATGGTCAAGGAAACATTGGAGTTTCCATGTCGCGTTCCTGGATTCCGGAGGAGCATCAAACGATCAATGTTCCTTCTTACGGATATTTGTTTTCACAGAACGGTTTGGGTTCCACCAGTAACCAGTTGGATTTTAACCGCGATAACGATCAGGCATTTTCAAAATACAGTGTCAATCTTCCGTCAGCTTTTCAAACTTATGACTTATTCACTGTAGCGGCTCAGGGAACGGGGGGAAGTTTTCGCCCAATGCGTAATGACGTGGGGTATGTATACGATCCTTTTAGCTCTGCGAATGACATTGGGGCCAATGTGGGAGTTGAATTGGGATTTGGAAACTTAACCGATATTGGAGTGGATATTGACATTCCGATTACAATCTCTACAAACGGTCCCTGGTCTGATGACAATGCAGCATACAACAGTCTGAAATTCAGAAGTGGCGGTGTTGGAAACATTGTTCCGAGTTTCTCATTCACTGAAGCAAGTGAAAGTTCCGTGACGAGAGATGATCTAATGAATACGCAATTCTTCGGTACACAAGCAGAGCGTCTGGTACTGGGGGGGAGTGCAATTTCGCCGCGTTTGAACAATAGTTTAAATCAAGGCGGAACTATTAAAGCGATTACCAAGAACCAAAAGTCACTTCGTGATTATGCAAATAATCAGCTGTATTTTCTAAGTCGTATTGAAGTTGAGAAAGGACTTGGTGTGATTCCCTTTAACAGCGGTAACTTATTTTCAGTAGCACCAGCGCATCACATTGGTGAAATTACACAATTGGGACAGGATGGAAGAAGGTACGTATTTGCAATGCCTGTGTACAATCATTTCCAGGAAGATGCAACTTTCGCCTGTGGCGATGGACTTTTAGGATCCGGTGGAATTAATTACCAGAATGATCAAAGCGGTCTAATCACTGGTGTGATAACAGGAAATGAGACATATGGTGATGCTTCTCCGGGAAATGACAGAGGAATTGACCATTATTTCAGTAGTTCGAAAGTCCCGCCGTATGCCCATTCGTATATGCTTTCAGCAGTGTTGAGTGATGATTATGTGGATTCGGATGTTACACCCGGACCAAGTAAAGATGACTTGGGTTCATATGTTGCTTTCGATTATGAAACAGTAACTGGTCACGAATGGCGCACTCCGATTGAAGCTGGGAAAGCATATCACAATGAGGGAATGCGATCAGACAAAACGGATGACAAGGCAAGTTTTGTTTACGGAAAAAAGGACCTCAAGTATTTGCATGTCATCAGAACAAAAAATTACGTGGCTGTTTTTGAAACCGAAGCACGTCATGATGGTAGAAGTGCTGTAGGCAGAAACGGAGGATTGAATAGCGCCGACAATCTGAGTACAAGAAAACTAAATAGTATTACCTTATATACAAGATCAGAATACGATGCGAATGTAAATACGAGCCTTGCAAATGCAACACCAGTCCAAAAAGTGGAGTTTGAATACGATTACAGTCTGTGTAGAAATTATCCGGGAAATGATCAAACCAGTCCATCGAATACAAATCCGCTTGAAACGGGTAAGCTGACTTTGAAGAAAATCAAGTTCTCTTACCAGAATTCCAAAAAAATGAAGTACCGGGATTACGAGTTTGATTACGGATCCGGAACAGCAGCTAATCCAAATTATAATCTAAAAGGGTCTGATCGTTGGGGAACCTATAAAACACCAGTCGCAAGTACAGAAAGTGAAGACGATATGGATTCACCACTAAACAACTCGGATTATCCGTATGCTATTCAGGATAAAACAACCGCTGATGCAAATGCAGGTGCCTGGTCTCTGAAAACGATCAATTTACCTTCCGGTGGACAAATCGAAGTCACTTATGAATCCGATGATTATGCGTATGTCCAGCACAAAAAGGCGGGACAAATGTTCAAGATTATGGGGATTCGGTTTGCAAACGGAACAACTGATATGGTTACGGACGGGTCTGCCGTATCCAAATCATTAGTGAATGGCAGTGATAAGAATGGACGTCTATTGTTTGAATTGAACGATCAGGCTGACAATATTTCCCAGTATGGCAAGAACGGTCAACAACTCTATTTCCGGGTATTGTCCGAATTGATCCCAACTGGTAACGGATTTAAAGGAAAGACAGAGTTTGTTTCCGGGTATGGAGTCATTGAATCCATTTCAAAGATCCAAATCGGGGGTACGGGTCCGTTTTACGGATGTATCGAATTAAAGGGAGAACGGTTAAAAGATGGTTTTTCATCAGATTACAGTCCGTTGATTGCGCAAGCCATCTTATTGGGGCGGACACAACTTTCAAGAACAATCAATAACAATTTTACACCGAGCAGTGAGTCGGGAGAAAGCGAACAGGCTATCATCAGTTTTGTGAATGCAACTGTGAACATGATCACGAGTTTTAAGGAATTGGTAACGGGTCCGAGTTTGGCTATTTATGATCAGGGAAAAGGAAAGAACATCATTCTCAATAAATCCTGGGTCCGTCTGGATTGTCCTTCCGGTCACAAATTCGGTGGAGGAAGCCGGGTCGCTAAAATCGAGATCAAAGATAACTGGTTAGATATGGATGGTGGGGCTTCCAGCACCTACGGACAGGAATACGAGTATGTTTTGGAAGACGGTACTTCTTCCGGAGTGGCTTCCTATGAACCACAATTGGGTGGTGATGAGAATCCGTGGCATACGGCTTATATGGTTAACAATAAGAAACGATTGGCAATGGATGACAAGATGTATATTGACGATCCGATCATGGAATCTCAATTCCCTTCTCCATCCGTTGGATATTCAAGAGTCGTTGTTAAAGACTTGTATCATGAAGGTGTGAAGCGAACTGCAACAGGAAAGGTGGTGAAAGAATTCTATACAGCCAAAGACTTTCCAACGATTGTATCGCGCACAGATGTAGACATGCTTACGGATCACAGTTTATTCCCGATCGGACCTAAATACCAGTTTTTGACCGCAAACCAAGGTTTTTCCATTGAATTAAACAACATGCATGGAAAATCCAAGAAGGAAAGTGTTTATGGTGAAGACCAAACCAAACCATTGTCGGTGGTTGAATATTATTACAAAAGTGAGGATTTGAATTTGGATGGAGTTTCGAACAAACGTTTAAAGAATGATATTACGGTTATTGACGAAAAAGGAGTGAGTTCTTCAGCAACCGTCGGTGTTCGTTACGATTTGGTTGGAGATTTCAGAGAAAGTGAAACCAAATCACGCGTTCCGAAAATACACATTAATACGAACAGTTTCCTTTTAGCCATGTTGGTGATTGCAGTTCCACCTGTTTATCCGGGATACGATCAGACAACGAACCGTTTCCGAAGCGCAACCATGAACAAAACCATTAACCGTTTTGCGGTTTTGGATAAGACAGTTGCCAATCAGGATGGAAGTATTGTGGAAACAAACAATCTGGCTTTTGATAAAAATACAGGTGAAGTATTAGTCACTCAAACAACCACGAATTTTAATGATAAAGTATATTCATTGAATTACCCGGCTTATTGGAAATACCCTTCATTCGGTCAAGCCTCGAAAAACGTATTGTACTCTTATAAAGCAAGCAATGTGACCAATAATGGTTTTGCTGCGATTCCTTCTCAATACAATTATTTTGCAGAGGGCGATGAGGTTTCTGTGAGCATAGGATCCACCATTAAAAAAGGATGGGTAGTGGATGTCAACTCAAGCGGAATTCGAATTGTTGAGAAGAATGGTACACCATTTACGGGAAATAATGTGACGATTAAAGTAATTCGTTCAGGATATAGAAATAAACAAACGACTTCCATGGCGAGTATGACCTCATTCAATAATCCGATTGTGGGGGTGAAGTTAAATCAATTCAAAGACGTCTTGAATGCCGGTGCTATTGAGTTTGGACAAGACTGGAGAACTTATTGTGATTGTTTCAATGCATCTTCAAATCCTTATGTTATAGGAGTAAAAGGGAATTGGAGACCAATCCGATCATATACTTATTTGACAGAGAGAACTCAAACGAACTACGATGGGAATACAAATATCCGCAAAGACGGAGTATTCAAAGGGTACGCCCCGTTCTACAAAATTGGACCTACCGGTTGGGAGAAAAATGGACAAAACTGGACTTTTGTTTCAGAGGTTACGGAATTCTCCCCTAATGGAATGACTCTGGAGACAAGAGATGCCTTAGGAAGGTATTCAGCTAGTTTATTCAGCTATAACAATACCTTGACTTCGGCAGTTGCTGCGAATTCAAAAGGAACACAGATTGCAAGTGGAAGCTTTGAAGATTTGGCCTATACGAACTGTATGGACCAGAATTTCTTCTCAAAAGCAAAGATTTCAGGTGGTACGAATTTGGTAACTATTCCTGCGGGTTCTATTTCTACAACAAACTCCCATACAGGAAAAACCAGTATCAGAGTTACATCTTCAACACCTGTGAAGTTTGAAAATGTAGTAACAACCTGCACGGTTACACCTCCTTGCTCCTTGGTGCTGAATTGTACTACTGGAGGGGTAAGTTGTACAGCCATCAATATCACTGGTGGAACAGCTCCCTATACAATGGATTATGAAGTGGTAGGTACGTGTAGTGCTGAAATGACTACAGCAACTCAAATCATCCCAACCATCAGTGCATCACCTGCTACAAATACTTTAGTGATAACGTTAACTGACGCGGCTGGTTGTAAGACAGCAAAAAAATACAAGGTAGTAGGAGGAGTAGTTGTTACAGAGAACATTCAATATTAAAAATCAGTTTCACTTATGAGATATATCGCATTCATTTTTATCATTTTTAATGTATTTGCCTCAGTCGGACAAGATACCATTTTACGAAATTACTCGGCCAACCGGGCTTGGGTGATGTGTTCTGATCCGTCAGCAGTATTATATAATTCTTCAACAGGTTTTATCTGCAACAATGGAGTCACAAAGCAGTATTTTCTTTTCAAACCTGAAGTCAATTATGCTTCTTCAACCATCAGTTTCAGAGGATATGCAAATGCAGGGACAGGAACGCCGGTTACAATCAGCTATAAATTGTTTGGACCATTTAATGTAAATGATGATTACGCTACTTGGATAGAGAACAATGCTGTTGCTCCGATTTCTGCAGGAGGACCTTCGGCAGCTGTAATTGCTATGACATCCGCATTAACCGGAAATAAGCATTACGTGTTGGAAGTTACCTCGCAATCTTGTGCGGGAAGAGTTGCATTCACATTAAAGGACTATAGTTTAAACTGTTCCAGATATACTCTTGACTGTGAAAATTGTATCCCTAAATTTCAACCTGCTAATGGTGAATATGTTGTTACCGGATGGGTGAAGGAAAAAGATGGGGAAGCAAAAACTGCTTATGACAAATGCTTCATGAAGGTTATTGTAAGTGGCGTGCCAACCGTAATTCCGGTTTCTGGGCAGATTATTGATGGCTGGCAACGGATGGAAAAGACTATCACTGCGAGCAGTACGGGTGATTTTGCTATCGAATTAAGTGCATCTGCCGGCAATGAATGCTACTTTGATGACATCCGGGTGATCCCATTTGCAGGTTCAATGGTGAGCTATGTTTACGATCCGGTGACCATGCGCTTAATAGCTGAATTGGATGAACGAAATTTTGCCAAGATCTACGAATACGATGAAGAAGGAAAACTGATTCGTGTGAAAAAAGAGACGGAGAAAGGAATCATGACCATTCAGGAAAATAAGGAAAATTCATCTGTACAAGGATCATATTAAATATGAAAGAAATTACATTACTCGTTTGTTTATGTCTTTCAATTGGCTGTTTTAGTCAGGAAAGAAAAACATTGGATGCAAAATCCTTCAACGCCGAAATGGTTCAGTTGGGCAAAAAAATGAATGCCGAGTTGATCTCAGTAAAGTTCAAGAAGGAGATTTTTAAGGATATCAATTCGTCTGTAATCATTGAATCTAGTTCCGGACAGATTATTCGCGGAAAAGGATTGGAATATAAAATGGTGAATCCCGGAATGATCAGTTTTCAAACAAGAAACCTGAATGTGGTGGTGGATTCGTTGGAACGAATCGTCATTATCAGCAATGTGGATTCAACCTTGCAGCAGGTGACGCAATTACAGCAAATTCCTGCAGATGCATTGAAGGGGTATAAGCTCGAGAAGATTGTTTTTCCGACTTACTATATACTGCGGGCAGAACCGGAAAATGCCTCCATTGGAATTATGGAGTTTTACGTCCATACACAATCTACAGAGTTGTATAAACTCAATATGTTCTATCCGCCCGGAAATTACTTTTCCGAGTCGATGGAAGATGAAAGTGTCGAATCACCTTACCTGACGATCATTTTCGAACCCATGAAAAAACTAAAGGAAACGGCAAACCTGATTTCCCTGGAAAATATATTAGAGAAAACTGCTACAGGAGAATATTTACTATCTCCTAAAATGGTAGGTTTTCAATTAAAAGATTCACGTTACAAATCACCTAAATAATCGAATCCATGTTTGTTTTAAGATTCATACCACTTCTAGTTCTGTTCTTTGCAAGCCTAAATGCAACTGCGGCATTAGTGCCACATACTGCAGTGGTATTAACCGGTTCCACGGCTTCGGGAACGACTTCTATAACACCTCCGGGTTGGTCATTGACTCCAACGGTTGATTTAACCCGAAAAGGGGTTATTACCTTTGGTGTAGATCACCATTATTCAAGTTATGTAAGTCAATCGACAACGGAAATAACCGTTTTTGTAGAGAAATTTAGCACTTATTCCGCGACAACTCCAACTTCGACCGAAACGAAGATCATGACTGTTTATTACTATCCGGTTGATTCATTGAGTTATGTAGATGAAAACACCCTTACTATTGACAATGTGGAGAAGGTGAAAGTCACGATCACTCAGATTAAAGTAAATGGAGTGATTCAAACAACATTACCTGCAAACCTCTATTTACAAGCAGATGTATTTGTAGATCGCATCTACGATTTTGCTTCACAAGTAACCTTCAATTCCTATCATCTGCTTGCTGATCATCCATTTGACGTTGATTGTGATGGAGTGGACGATGAGATAACCGTTTCCTGGGATGCGGTTCCCGGAGCGGAAGAGTATCAATTGGAATGGACCTTTATCAATACGGTTGGTCTCACAACAACGGAGATTAATAATTTGAAGGTTGATTTCAAGAATAATTCAACCCGTATTTCGACGATAGATTTAAGTTATAAGATTTCCTTGTTATTTGATCGGGGGATTGTTGCTTTCCGTGTCCGTGCAGTCGGACGATCAAGTACTTCGCCTTATAATTTATTGTTTTCAGCATGGTCTATTTTGGATGGACCTCAAGTCATGTCAACCATTTCAACAGATGCAAAACAAAACGTGGATCCTTACGATGTCAAGAAAAACTGGCAGTATAGTGCTACTTACGCTGAGGAAGGAAAGAAGAAAGAGGTAGTTTCCTTTTATGACGGTTCGTTGCGCAACCGTCAGATGGTGACCAAAATAAGTACGGATCATAATGCCATTGTTGGTGAAACGATTTATGATCATCAAGGAAGACCAGCGATTCAGATACTACCTGTTCCAGTTACAGATCCGGCAGATTGTGAAGTGCCGGATACGGAAAATTCATTGAAGTTCTATCCGGAGTTCAACAAAAATGAGGCTGGAACGACATCGTATTCGAAAATTGATTTTGATCTTTCGGATCCGGGAGATAGTTGTCACGCAATGGAGATTAATCCGATGAGTTCAAGTGCCGGGGCTTCCAAGTATTATTCGACAAATAATACCGATAACTCAGGAAGTCAGGGTTATGTTCCGGATGCACACGGATACCCGTTCAGCCAGGTGGAATACACTCCTGACAATACAGGCCGTATTCGTAGACAAGGTGGAGTTGGGAAAGATTTTCAGCTAGAAGCAGATGTAACAACGCATCCGACAGAGTACTATTATTCACATCCTTTCCAGGAACAACTGGACCGTTTGTTCGGATCGGAAGTTGGAGATGCAGCCCATTACCAGAAAAATATGGTGGTGGATCCGAACGGACAAGTGAGCGTTTCTTATTTGGATCAGGAAGGGCGAGTGATTGCAACTTCCCTTGCTGGAGAGGAGCATGGTAATTTAGTTGCGCTTCCATCAGCAGGAACGTCAGCACCATTATCTGTGGATCTATTTGCAAAGGATGCGAATGGAAATTCAACAGCTAACAAGCTGTCGTTTGATGGGATGGCAAAGGAGTTCAGTCAGACTGTTTCATTGAGTTCCAGTTCGACCTTAACTATTCGGTATGATATAGCAGTCAATCGCTTTACAAGCCCATGTTTGGGAAGCTTATGTTTGAACTGTGTATACGATCTTTCCATTGAAGTAAGAAATTTATGTGGAGAATTGGAAAGTCCTGTCGCGATGTCGTCCAAGATGGTCGGACGCTTTACAGAAGGACCTGGAGGAGCGATTACTTTCCTGACAGATTGTCAAGACTACAATTACACGAACACATTTGTAACGGATGCCTTACCGGTTGGAACTTACCAGATCACCAAGACACTGACGGTAAACCAGGAGGCTTTGGAAACTTACCTGCAAATGTATACGGATACTTCCTCTCTTGGGATCAATACGTGTATCGACCAATATGATGATATCCTGGACCAAGTAGGCGCAAGCTCGAATATCGATGATTGTTCGGAGGATTTCAGTTGTGCGCAATGTGTCACTAACCTGGGAAGCTTATTGGAATACATTACTGCCGGTGGTACGGAAGAACAGTACAACTATGAATTGGAACAATGTAATGCACCGTGCAAAGGGGCTTCGTACTATGAAAACATGCGTGCGATCTTAATGATGGATGTTACTCCGGATGGACAATATGGGCAATACCTGAATAATCAAAATGTGATCGATGTTACCATCTATCCGCTTTCTGTTTTGAATGCAACGGCAACTAATAAACTTCCGAAAGTAAATGCGAACTGGAGAAATCCACGTTATGATGCGGAATCAGTTATTCAAAATTATTACTTTGATGAAGATGGAGTTACACGTTCACGTATCCCGTTGACTAACGTCGTATTTACAGGAGTGTCTCCGGGAGCTACTCCTGCATTGTTAACAACGCCGGTACTTGGAACGAACGTATTCCTGGATAATGCTACCGGAAATTATTATACCTATCCGCAGTTTTTGAATTCGGTGAGTGATTTTATCAGTTATTATAGCGTTAATCCACAATGGGCAAATTCATTGGTTTATTACCACCCGGAGTATCCTTATTTAACGAAGTACAAAGAATATTATGTAAAAGCGAATCCGGCAGATCCGTATTCTTCCGAATCATTTGAGCAATACATGATGACTTTCAATACATGGGATGATGCTAAAATTGCTGGTTTTATTACCTCAACGACACCTCTTTCAGGAGTTGCTGTGAATAACCGGATCAATCATTTCTGGGATACACCGGCTGGTTCTCCGGGAGCATTTTTGAGAGATCCTTACGGACTAGTAACTGCTGCATTGAATACCAAAATCATGAATTATGCCACCATTAACGGGACAAATTATTCCATGATGCAGGTCGCTGCCATGATGAACCGTGGAGGTAATAACCTGGTTGGAACTGTTCCGACCTCAACAGATTTGGATTTGGGAATCGATGTCGCAGGATATTCAACTCTTCAAAACACCCAATTGCGTGATGCGGAATGGATGACTTTCAGAGGTTTGTACCTGGCTGCAAAACAAGAACTTCAATATACAGCTGCAAGAACGTACGCCATAAACACGGATCCTGGATACAACGGTTGTATTGGGAATTCGTCCTTTAGTGCGTTTGATTATGGATTCTTGGTTGTCGCACCGGCAACCACACCTTTTTTCTCCGGTGGTTTCTTTAACTCAAATCAGCCATGTTCCATTTATACTTTAGGATATTACACGCACAAACAACCGCGTTTTGGAAATCAATTGGTAAATGTCAATTCGGATCCTTCGCAAGTTGCTTACCAGATGTATCTGCAGACCGGTCAATGTCCAATTGCAAGTGCATTCCAACGTTTTTTATCGGAAGCCGCTTCAGACCATAATTTGGCAAATACCGGTTTTTCGGCTACGAATACCATGAATAGTTTGTCAGGATTGATCATGGCAATGCAAAATTTTGAAATTCCTACTTCCATTCCGAGTTTGACCTGGACAGTATTAACAGGTAACAATACGAGTAGCTCACTGCAATTGGCCCTGGAGGAAACCAGCTCAACATTTGCAACTTTCAGTTTGTCGAAGGCTCTTGGAAGTGCAACATATGCTTGGTCGGATGTAGTTTCATTCAATAATTTGCAGTTCACAGTATTAACTGGTTCACTTTATGAGTTTACTGTTGATGTAAAGGTGAGTATTGGTGGAAATTTTGTTATACAGCATCTGACAGGAACAACGACCTTTAAAATCGGAAATTGCTCTTTCCCGGATGTGTGTAAATTGAATGATTTCGGAAAAACGCTTCAAAATTTGACCAAATCTTTGGCTCAAATGGGAACCTTGTCGAGCACGAGTTATATTGATTTGACGGCAATTCCGTATAGTAATTTTTTAAATAATGCCGTTAAATACACCGTGAATCCTACTTATGCAGGAGCAGCTATTAAATGGAAATACGATGCGGCAATTCCTGGATTTGTACTGACGGATGCTACAAGAACAATCAATATCAAAATTACAGGTACAAATCCAAGTACTTTCAGTTTATCCTCATTATCCACCATTGCATTTATTGATGAATTGAAAGCAGGAGCAAACAATACCATGGAACTGGTTTGTAAAAACTCATTGAACACTTACCTGGTAACCCTTTCATGTGAGTTGATTCGTTCGGACAACATAGCAATTCCGGTTGGAAAATGCGGATTGGATGAGGCTATTATTTGTACCGGTTTGGAATACGAAACCTATGATGATTTAATGGCTGTGCTGGAATTCTCGCTTGAAAACCAAAATGAACCATTCAGCCTTTACAATACTCCACTCTGGACATCTGTTTTGAATGAGCAATTAGTGAGCACACCAACTACTATTATAGGAGACGTTGATAATCCAACGGGAGATATCTTGACTTATGACCTTCCAGGATCCTGTGATTTGGTTTTGACCTACAACGGATCAAGCCCGAATTTCAATTTCAATAACATCGTTTCTGTAAATGACATTAAATTGTTGAACCAGACGGTTTATGGTTCATTCAACGATTTCAAATTATATGTGACTTATTCTTACGGTGGTAATTTCTACCAGGATTCCATTTTAGGAACTTCCTGTTTCAAATTGAAAACATGTGAGACTTGTACACGAACACCGAATGATACAGAAGAAGTACATCCTGCAACCTCAGAACAGACGGACGGGGTTGTTGACCTGAGTACCCTGAATGAAGAATTGATTACGGAGATTGACAATGATTCTGAATTGTATTGTCTGGATTTGTATGAGGATTATCTCGCCCTTATTAATAACAAGGTTGAGGAAATGATGCATGCTGGTTGCATAAGTGTTACGATCAATGAACCAATCCTGACTTATGAGCAATTCGTTACCTATGGGTATTGCTGCGAGGATAATTTTTATGGTGTAGTGAATTATTTCAATGATTTATATTCTTTAAATACAAGTGGTTGTAGTATTGATGCTAATTTTGATGCTGATGGACTTGGAGAGATCACAACTTGTACTATTCCTGATTGGCAAAACGCAGGAAGTAGTTTTTGTATTGAAGTATACGTCCAATATGTAGCGTTAATTGGTTATTTTAATAATTCTGCATGGGCTTCAGCTAACGGGGTTCATCTTGATGTGGCTTCGTCATCTGCCTTTAAATGTCGTTGCTTTGCAAATTATGCATTCTATCTGTTAGAGTATATATCTGCTTTAGCGGATGAAAAGTTGAGTCATCCAATGAGTATTTCAGATTATTGTGGTTTAATGGATGCTGAACCAACAAATACCTGCAGCACACAATATGATCAATACGTAAGTTGCACGAATTACTTCAATGACAATAGCGGTGCAACTGCCTTACCAATTGTGGATTACGATGTGTTCGTGGAAAATGACCTCTGTTATTGTGTGGATGATTATTGTTCAAGCCTAAGTTTGACATTGAATCATTTGCAGGAAGATGAACAGACGGATTTATTGGTATTCTGTTTATCCGGAAGAGAAGTTCCGTGCGTAACAGACACCGTAGCGACAAATTTTGAAACATTTGAAATTGCCTTTGAAGACCCATGTACCGCTTTCTATGCAAGTAACAACGAGGTAAATGCACAAATCCATTACAATCAGCAAATTCAGGACTTTTATACCCAATTGGGGCAGGATTACATTGCTCATTGTATGAAGGCTACTGAAGGACTGTCCTTGTCTTACAACGAAATTGAACACCATTTCACCTTGTATTATTACGACCAGGCAGGAAATCTGATCAAGACCATTCCACCGGAAGGGGTTGAATTTGTTGATATTAGTGATCCTACTATCAAAACCGGAATCAAAGCCGACCGACTGAATAATACCCACAAGGTGATCACGAATCACCGGATGGCGACCACGTATTTGTATAATTCATTGAACCAGTTGGTGGCTCAGAATATGCCGGATCAGGATGCAATCAAGGTGTTTGAACCGATTTTGCCGAATGGTTTGCCGGTTGCGTTAACAACTACTGGAATCCAGATGATTGATGCGAACCAAGGTTATCTTACAGGTTTCATGGATGCAACAGGAGTTGCTCCATTGACCAATCGCGGATATTTATTCAAAACAACCAATGGCGGTTTGAACTGGGTGCGTATAACGAATACCTTAGGTACGGATTTAAAAGAAGTGCAAATGGTTTCTACCACCGCCGGTTATGCGATGTCATTGGAAGGATTGAATTTAATTACCAAAGATGGGGGATTAAATTGGGACTTGTTGGATATGAGCCCTGGTCCCATTCCGAATTACGGAGAATACGTAGCGATGGAAGTGGTAGGAGTGAATGCTTATATTTTGAATCGCAACGGTCGAATTTTCAAAGTTACTCCTGCTGGAGTTGTAAGTGTTTACCTGAATGCTTTGGGAAGTATTCCGGGATATACGGTTTCAACAGTGAAGGATTTTACACTGCAGGGAAATGTCACAGACTTTAAGGGTATTTTATACTTGTTGACTGTTTCTGATGGTGTTGAAACCTTCGATGCAACATTTATCAGTACGGTAACTACCGGTGGCGGACTTAAAATAGATAAAGTACAGGTGGGAGACCTCAATGCACTTTCATTCTATTCTACGACAGCTGGATTTATTGGAGGAGCGGACGGAAACTTATCGCGGGTGGATGGTACTGCAGCAAGTTCATACAGACAGCGTCTTCAAAAATCGGATGCAAAGGGATTGATTGACCAGATTCACATGTTGAATGCTACTATCGGGATTGCACGAATCACTGAAAATGGAGTGAAAGTCATCCGAAGAACAACGGATGGTGGAGCTACCTGGATTCCTCTTTTGAAAGAGTACACCAACGCAACTTTATCCTTGAACCGACGTTCTGCATCGAATCTGGAGGTATTGATTCAGGGTTATGAAGGTGCGCCTTCACCTGCACCTGCGGCATATTCTACGAATGTGGTCTTGAATACCGGTGGTCTTTGTTCAGAGTTGAATCAAAATCCAAGCTTAGCACAGAATTTGGACATGAAAATCGTTTCAACCTATAACGATGGAACCAACCTCACCTATTATGGAATTGCATTTGACGGAACGAATTACAACCTGTACAAGTCCAATACGTTTATCAACATCGGAACAAATGTAAGCTATACGCTGATGGCTATTTTAGGCAACAGTACGGTGATTCCGAAGGAAATGGTAGTTGCAAAATCAGGTACTGAAATTGCGGTCGAAGTATTGACAACGGGTGGTGTAATTTACCGCTCACAATCGACAACGACCGGTTCCGTAATAACATTCCCGACCTTTACGAACTCGGCAGCATTGACGTCTATCGTATCCATTGACAAGATTACCATCTCTTCATTGGATTATATGTTGGTCTACCGTTCATCGGATAACAAGGTTTATTTAAAGGCAGCTACTTCTTCAGGCAGTTACTCCGCTTATGTGACCAACCTCACTTTAAGTGGCAGTGTGATTACGAAGATGGCGGTTCATGGTTCTTACATTACATTGGCGGGAACAAACGGAGGAATCTTTACTGTTGCCGGAGTTACTGCGACTGCAGGTAGTACGCTTAGTTTCGGGAGTCGATCAAATCACCAGTTATACAACTTAAAAGCATTGAAATATACCCCTACAATGAATTTGGTGGTGGGTGAAAATGGGCAAGCTCTTACACGTCCGGTGCTTCTAACAAGTGAGTCGGTGGCTACACTTCGCCCTTTAGGCTTGACATCTGATTTGAATGCAATGGGTGAAGTAAATTATGCTTCAGCAGTACATTATATTTTTGGAGGTAATGATGGTGCATTGGCTGTGGTCAGAGCGACCAATTGGTTACTTGCGCCAACATTGTATACAACTTCAGGTACTTCTGTAACAGATCATATCGGAGGAAAAAAGATCAATGATATTTCTACGGTAACTATTTCGAATGTAACTAAAGTGTTTATTGTGGGGGATATGGGTTCTCTCTATTATACCCCAAATATCTACACAGAGTCTTTCTTACCAGCCGTAATCCAATCCAATCAGAACTTCCTGGGAGTATCCATTATTACAACTACTGAGAAGGCGATGGTTGTTGGAACGGGAACGGAAGTTTTCCGCTATAATCTAAATGTAGGAACCCGGATCACTCGTGTATTTGGACCTAAATATAAAGACGTGCATTTTGAAAATAGTCAGATCGGAACACTGATTGGCGATTATTACTTTGTACGATCTACCATAAATGGCGGATTGAATTGGAAGCTCAATAGAGTAACGGTTCCAAATACAACCGGATTAACGAAAGTCTGGACCAAATCCAAACCCAATGGGGAGCATTTTGCATTTGTTGGGGCTGTAGGTTATATCATTAAACTTGACAATGGAACGGTAACACAGACTGTAACAAGCGGAACGATCGATGATATTCAATTCTCAAAATCGGATCCATTGTTTGGTTATATCGCTAACAACAATACTTTGGCAAGAGTAAGTTTGATGCCTATAGGAACAGCACCTGCAGTAACATACAACATATCAACACCGGCAACGGTTTACACCGCAGCAAATCCGATCCGAGGAATCCATGTGTTTGAAAATACATCGGCAATCATGGTTGGTGATGCCGGTGGAATCTATTATTACCGCAACGACCCAACAACTCCTACAAGTTACACACTTGCCACTGTTTCAGGGGTTGCATTCAAAGACGTTGCTTTCATCGATGACAAAGTGGGGCTGGCAGTTGGAGATGCAGGAACCATCTACAGCTTGTATTCTACCAATAATGATAATGTGACACACGATATCCTGACTACCGGATTTTCCGCGTCACCGGAATCATATACCGATCCGGAATCTGGAGTGACGCCTGCCTTGTTCAATATTACTGCGCTTGCCTTTAGTTCTACGAATACCGCTGTTTACGGTGGTGGTTTCATCAGTTCCGGAGACATCACGACGAGGGGAGCCATGGTGCGCTACCTGAAGTTTGAAAAGGAATTGTACTCTGCACGTTTCTATTATGACCGTTTGGGAAGAATTGTGGCAAGCCAGAATTCACGCCAAGCCGGTGTATCAGGAATTACGGATGATAAATACTCGTATACCCTTTATGATGGATTGGGCCGCGTAACAGAAGCAGGAGAGAAATCGGAGAATGGAAGCGGAGGAACTAAATTTGCTTCCGTGTTTGGAACCAATGTGGGTGGTACAATCGTACCAAGTGTAGTAGATGATGCGAATTTGGGAACGTGGTTGTTATACGATGCAACGAATACCCGCAAGGAAGTCACTAAGAGTTATTACGATATAACCGATGGTCCGATCAATACGGATCTTGGTTTCACATCCACCACTTTGGATAAAAGTACGCAGCGCAAACGTATTGTGCATGTAACTTATTCTTCTGTCTACTCGACAAGTTCAAATGTGTACGACCATGCAACACACTACGATTACGACATTCATGGAAATGTACGCACACTTTACCAGGACAACCGTTTGATCAGTACCATGTCCGGTATAGGAGACCACCGCTTAAAGAAACTGGATTACATCTATGACCTGATCTCCGGAAATGTACACCGCGTGGATTACCAAAGCGGTCAATCCGATCAGTGGCACCATGCTTACAACTACGATGCGGATAACCGCATTACGGACGCGTATACCACACTGGAAACACCATTAACAGTAGTTTCAAGTTCCCTTGCATCCATCCAGGATGAACTGGAATGGAGCACCTTATGGGATCGCGAGGTCAATTACCAATACTACGAACACGGGCCTTTGGCACGAACAGTTCTGGGAGATCAGGAAGTACAGGGAATAGACAACGTCTATACTTTACAAGGTTGGATCAAGGGAGTGAACTCCAATACGCTAGATGCGAATCGTGATCCGGGTATGGATGGAGCGAGTTTATCAGATAATCACACGATAGCGAGGGATGTATTCGGTTACAGCTTGCATTACTTTGATGGCGATTACGGCGGCGCGATAGGAGGAAATAACACCTTCATTGCAACACAGACCGCAACGAATGGCATCGTGACGAACTCATCCCAGCTTTACAATGGGAATATTGGCCGCATGGTGACCACCATCACCAACCCGGATACCCGCGCGGTATTGCCAGTAGGGAATGCCTATAAGTACGACCAGTTGAACCGCCTGTCCGAATCCAAAAGTTTCAATAATATCGATCTGGGAGCCAATTCCTGGAATACAGGAGGTACGACGATGTACTATAACAAATTCACCTATGATGCGAATGGGAATATCATGACACAATTGCGTTACGATGAAACGGCTACAGGCATTATCGATCAGCTAAGCTACAATTACAAAGATGTAGCTGGAGGGATTGGAACTACCAATCCGAAAAAACACAACCGCTTGTATAATGTACAGGATGGACCGACTTATAATTACGATGCAAACGATATCGATCCCGGACAGGCAACGAACAATTACGCTTACGACGCAGAAGGCAGGTTGGTTAGTGATGCCCAAGAGAAAATAGCTGTGATCAGTTGGAGAGTGGATGGAAAAGTTAAAAAGATAAGCCGCAACACCGGATTTGGAAAGAAAAACATATCTTTCGATTACGATGCCATGGGTCATCGTATTGCAAAACATGTATACACCGATGCCGACGTGTTAGAAAGATCCACATATTACGTTTTGGATGCACAAGGAAATACCATGAGCGTATATGAACGAACCATTGTGGATAATGGAACAAGAAACGGTTTGGTTACGTTTGCTCAAACCGAGAAACACATCTATGGATCTTCCCGCCTCGGTGTCCATACGGAACGGATAGAATTACTTGGAACCTTGAACGATACCTATTCCATGGCGAATATCCATCACCACCTCGGGAATAAGACCTACGAATTGACAAATCACTTGGGGAACGTACTAAGTGTCATTTCAGACAAAGTGATCCCACACAACAACGGTGGAACAATTGATTATTGGTTGGCGGATCTCCGCCAGGCAACGGACTACTCTCCGTTTGGGGTGATGCTACATAACAGGGATTTGAAGTTGACTAGTACTTCAGGAATATTTGCTCCTTATCGTTACTCCTTTAACGGCATGGAAAAGGACGACGAAGTCAAAGGAGGTGGAAACAGCTATACAACAGAGTTTAGACAATATGATCCTCGATTAGGGAGGTGGTTGACTATTGATCCACTATCTCAAAATTTTCCATGGCAAAGTCCTTACGTCGCTTTTGATAATAAACCGATAGTAATGGACGATCCTAAAGGATTAGCTGCAAATGGTACTACGGGGAATGGTGGTTACCAGAAAGGCGACAAAGGATCACGTAAGAAAGATAATGGTAACGGAACATCAAATTATGATGCACCTGTTGGAACCGTTATATTACCACAAAGAGCTAAAGTTCTAGAAACTTTGCAGGATGGAAATGGAAATGGAAAAGTTGATTATAATGGCAAAACATTAGAAGGTGAATTTGGTGATCTTAATAAATTTGAATTGGATGGAGTTGTTTATACTTCAAAGTATTCAAGTGGAAAATTTATGGGTTTTTACTCAGGAAAAGGTGAAAAATATTCTGAAGGAACTATTAAACCAATTGCTGTAGAACAAGATTTGGAATTTAGAGTTCAGGCAGGGTCGTCATCTGTAGGGGTTGGAGCAATGGGGGCAGAACTTGATCTTCTTGGTTGGCAATACTATAGTGTTAGTTCTAAGACTGGTGAAGGCTGGGATGAGGGTGGAAAATCTACCAAAATGCATGACTTCTCATTTTTCGAACCTGGATCTGGTGTTTCAGTGAAACCTGGTTTTGGAGTCGAAATATTATCTATTGGAGGTGGAACTCTAACAGTTGAGAAGGCGTACTTAAAAAAACACCCCACCAAATCAATAGTTAAATTATTAAATGATAAGAATATAATCACCATATCTGCAGGTTGGGGCTATAAATATGCCCGCATTGAAATATTTACTGATGACTTAGAGTTAATTGCAACTGGAAATATTCACTCATTTACAGTTTGCAGTCCAGGGGGTGGTGTGCGTCAAGGGAAGACTAGTTTTTACTAAAAGAAATAAAGAATCATATGAGATTATATCCTGAATCAAAATTTACAGTAGAAGTGGAGGGTGAAGTAGATTTAACACTTCCATACTTTAAAGAAAAATTGGTTGGAAAACAACGTTTTCGAATTGAATCATTTTTTGGAATGAAGGAAGTATTCTATAATGGTAAATTTGAGGATAATAAGATTTATTTCACTCGAAGTATTGATTCTTGGAATAGAATACCAATTTATCCAACATCAAAAATTAAGTTTGTTTCAGATCCCAATAAGACAGTTTTAGACATTAGGTGTTCTCTTTCTGTACCTTGGATTATATTTATTTATTTAATTTATTTGCTCTTGATTTTGGTATTTTTCATGGGATGGTTTAATGCAACTTCAATTCGAGATAAAACCGTCTTAATTTTTAAGATATTAGGAGCAGTTACTGTTTTAAATATACTTTTGTTTAGTTATCATTTTTCCGAATTGAAAAATGTAAAGAACATTATAAATGAAATTGCAAAAAAATATAGTGTCAAGTCAGGAGATGAAAATTTTTAGTCTAAGCCCTTCCGAAAATTCGGAAGGGCTTTCTTTTTTTGGTAGTGTCGTCAAAAAGTTTATTTTTGAAAACACGTATCTCAACAAGCTGTATTTCAAATGCTTAATCCTGAATCAAGATTCAAAAACAAACAAAAATAACTAAAGGTGTTCACAGTGAACACCTTTTTTCGTTCTTAGAGTGATCTTAAAATCAAAAAGCACGTACGTAGTGTATCTAAAAAGTTGGTGGATCCTACAAAAAAAATATTTTCTCAAAAGTGAGAAGTAATCATTTGGTTTTTATTATTTTCAAAAAGTGAATTATTCTGTAGAATCCTATCTTTCGACTATGAGAAAAAGCGTAGCTTTTGCTCAAACCGAGAAACACATCTATGGTTCTTCGCGTTTGGGTGTTCACAACGAACGAATAGAGTTACTTGGAACCTTGAACGATACCTATTCCATGGCGAATATCCATCACCACCTCGGGAATAAGACCTACGAGTTGACAAACCACCTGGGGAACGTACTAAGTGTCATTTCAGACAAAGTGATCCCACACAACAACGGTGGAACAATTGATTATTGGTTGGCGGATCTGCGTCAGGCAACGGATTACTCTCCGTTTGGGGTGAAATTGCATAACCGGGATTTGAAGTTGACTAGTATTTCAGGAACATTTGCTCCTTATCGTTATGGGTTTAACTCAATGGAAAAGGATGACGAACTGAAAGGTGAAGGAAATAGCTACAACTTTGGAAATCGTATACATGATCCAAGGTTAGGTCGATTTTTGAGTCCAGATGCATGCGAAAAAAATTATCCTTATTATTCCCCGTATATTTTTGCTGGTAATATGCCTATATCTGCTATCGACAAAAATGGTGATAGCTTATATATTATTATTTATGTTAGTGGAAGTACATGGCATCATGGAGATGATGATCGAATGTTTAAAGCAGCAGCAATGACTAGAAAAAATAATATTGAAAGTTATCACACATTTAATAAAAAGACAGATAAAGTAGTTGTCATGCAGGTAGCTGATATAAGTGATATTAAGTATAGAGTAGAATGGGCTGTTGGAGAATATTCTGAAGAATACGGAAAAACCGCTGAAACAAGTTTGTTTAGTCATTCGGGCTTAGACGGACCGATTGGTTCAAAACCATCTAAACATAATGCACTTGAGGGATACCAAATGTCACTTGAGGGTTGGTCAAAAATAGACTTTAACTGGGGGAAAGATGCAAATATGAATTTCTTTGGTTGTAATTCTGCAAATTCAGATACAGACTACGGGGATGAAGGAAATTTCGCTCTAAATATTTCAGCGTTGGATAATTTTAAAAACACCCTTATATCTGGTCAACAAAAAAGCTCATTTCCATCTATTTATACTGACGCTAGAGAATACAATAGTGATATGTCATCTGGACAGTTTAAAACTACAAAAGAAGTATATATGGTAGGTTCAGATGGTGGTAAGGACGATGTATTTTTTAACGATGCTTACCAAATGGGAAGAGCAAAAAATGGCAAAAAATTGACTCCAAGTTATCAAGAAGGAACTAGAGAGCCTATTGATCCAGGGATATTGAAATAATTATTATGATACAAAAATGAAAAAAGGATATTATTTATTTGCAACACTATTTATTTTATTATTTATGCTAGTCTATTTTACAAGATTTGAATTTAGAAATAATGATGGATGGTACGGTAAAATATTGAATAGTATGTTTAATATGAACAGAATATCATTATTAAATCCTCCAAAGGAGCTTGATATATATTGGACTAGCGAGTTAGAAAAGGTGCAAATTGTAGCAAATTCAAAAGTATTAAATACTAATTTTGGCAATCAGTATGGAATTAATAAATTCCAATTGTTTATAAAAGGAAATAAGATTTATGAATTTGTTTTTTTTAACATAGATAAAAAAAATAGTTATGATTTTGAATTCATCTTTAATAAAGATCAAGTTGAAGTTAAAGCATCTAACCACCTTGAAGTTTTGTTGAAAAAAGAAAATGCAAAATAATGGGTAGTGTATCAAATATGTTGATTTTGAAAACACATGACATCGAATCGCTAAACACGTGTACAGTTCAAACAACGTCTAGGAAAAGAGTTCGCGACAACGAATGAAGACGCAGCAACGACAAGCGTTAGTGCGAAAGTTGCAAGGTACCATGAGTGTTTACGAGCGTGTGATCAACTCGGGTGGCTCCAGTGTATCGTATACGCAAACAGAGAAACACATCTATGGATCTTCCCGCCTCGGTGTCCATACGGAACGGATAGAATTACTTGGAACCCTGAATGATACCTATTCCATGGTGAATATCCATCACCACCTTGGGAATAAGACCTACGAGTTGACAAATCACTTGGGGAACGTACTAAGTGTCATTTCAGACAAAGTGATCCCACACAACAACGGTGGAACAATTGATTATTGGTTGGCGGATCTGCGTCAATCGACAGACTACTCGCCATTTGGAGTGATGTTACATAACAGGGATTTGAGATTAACAGATCCTGCAACTTCCAATTTAGTTGCAAGAGGACGTTACGGATTTAATGGCATGGAAATGGACAATGAGATTCATTCAGGAACGACTGGAAATGCTGCTGGAGATAGTTATGATTTTGGAGCAAGGATGTATGATCCCAGATTAGGAAGATTTTTGTCGATAGACAATTATCAAACCAAGTTCCCAGAAATGTCTCCATATTCATATGCAGTGAATTCTCCCATTATTTTAAGTGATAAAAATGGAGATTACCCAGTAGCATTGCATTATATTATTACGTATAATATAATGATAAAGCTAGGTTATTCTGTTGAGTTATCTAAAAAAGTAGCACATCTATCATCAGTCTATGCAGATCACCCAGATTGGAAGATATTCAGCGGAGCAATGCTTTTACTTAATAGAGAAATGATGAGTAAGGCTGGATTAGACCCTGATGAAATGTACTATAAAGAAAATATTGATTATTCTAGTACAAAAGATGCGCAGTCTGATGAGAAAATAGAATCAGTAAGTATTCATGGGATGAGGACTTATTGGGAGAATATTTCAACAGTAGAAGCCGTAAAACGTGCTTTATGGGGCGGTGAATTTTTAGATGATGCAGGAAATGTAGTTGTAATTGAGGGAGCCTATAAGGTGATAAATCGCTTAATGCAAACTCCTGTTGAACAGTTGACTGAAGGACAGTTGAAAGAACTTGGAGTAGCATTGCATACTATTCAAGATGCTCAAGTCCATAAGGGAACTAGATGGCTGGACAAAGAAAATGAGGATCATGTAGAGGATGCGGAAAAAGATGGACATCAATATGAACACCCAGACATGGATTGTACTATGGGAAAACATGTTGATAGAGCTATTAGGAAAACCATCAAACAGTTTAAAAAATTTGCTGAAATGAAAGAAACAAAGTCTTATGTTTTAAGTAATGAAGAAAGGAATAAAGTAAAAGATAAAAGGAGATACCGTGCAAAATTTTAAAAAATTATTTTTCTTTCTAATAATACTGACTTCCTGTGAAAAAGGAGAACGTAAATATTATGAAAGTAAAGTGGGGCAAATTGATTTGAGAATGGAGGTTAAGAGGTCAGTTTCAAATACTGTTTTAGACTATTTGGAAATTCATTTATCCAAGGAAATGAATGACAAATATGATTCAACAAGTATACGAAATGAATCCAACCAAAAAATTGCAATAGTTAAGTATTCTTATCAATCAGGTTATCATACCTTTATTGTTCATGATTCATATGAATTGCATAAAAAGAATAAGCTTATATATCTTGTTCTTTTTAAGGATGGTAAAGAGCGTAAATTGATTAAAATGTTTCGTAAATCGAAATATTACAGAAAACGTTTTAGCTTACACTAAGGGTGCTGTGGTAGTGCATCAAATCGTTACCTAATATTTAATAGAGGTAATCAAAACACGCTGTTTTTCAATTGAAAAATTGACAATCCTAATAAAATTCTAATGAAAAGCTATTTCAAACGGTGAAACTATCCGTAGAATCCCATTTTCGACTAGGAGAAAAAGTGTTGCTTTTGAAGGAGGAGCGCCTTTGATGGGAGAAGGGATTACGATGATCAAAGACGAATCAAAATTAATTGACATGGTAAGGTGATATGGAGGTTTTTTCAGTTTTTTCTTCGGATAAATTAGTGATAAATACGTTGATAGATTTTTTCTTGAAAAAGAATACTATTAAGTTTCCCAGTAGTTCCAGGAAATGCTAAAACTGCTTCCAATACTATTACATGGGAAAGAGATGATAGTCCTAATGGATATAGTGGGACAAATTACGGTGCAAGCGACGACGAAAGATTCAGTGGAGACACTCTTGGAGGAAATACCGTTGTAAAACATACTTGGACGAATCCATCAGGTAAAAAAGTTGTTTCCACCAATAGTCCCACAATCAAGCAATTAAAATGATTAAAAATGAAAATAGGTATCTGTGTATTTGCGCTTTTGTTAATAATTATGGGATGTAACCATAAAGCAAAAGAGATTAGAAATTTAAAGGTTAATAATGAATACAGTAAAATAGACACTATTTATAGTAATGATATTGCACTGGACTTGAAAGAAAATTCAGAAAGCCATCATCCTTTAGAAAAATTAAAATTCTTAGATAAGAATAATAAAAAGTTGCTTGAGTTTTCCAGGGATACTATTTTCCTTAGAGTACTATTTCATAGTGAGAAATTTCCTAATTTAAACAAGGATTATGAGATTACGATTGATCCTGTAAGTGATAATATGAAAGTGTTAGATCAAGTAAGTAGAAATAAAGTTCAATTGTTTATTGAACCTGATTCAAATCCTTTTGTATTTGACGTTTACCTAAGGTCAAAAAAGAATGTATTTAAGTCATCCTATGTGGATTCTAATAAAAAAATCACGTATACAGTAGATCCGGTAATTTTCTTATTTAGAAAGACAATAATGCCAAGTTAGGTAATGTTATCAAAAAGGGGTAGTGTCGTCAAAAAGGTGGTTTTTGGAAAAGCTATTCACAAATAATTATCTATCAACGATTTAAATTTATTCGAAACAAAAAGCAAGCAAAAATAACTGAAGGTGTTCCATGCGAACACCTTTTTTCGTTCTTAGAGTGATCTTAAAATCAAAAAGCACGTACGTAGTGTATCTAAAAAGTTGGTGGATCCTACAAAAAAAATATTTTCTCAAAAGCGTGAAATTGAATGTTCATTTTTAGTATTTTCAAATGCTTAATAAATATAGATTGAAAATCTAATGGACAATAAAAAAGACTTGGAAATAGAAGCAATCAAACGATTTGTTTTGAAAGATCGAAGACCACGTGTTTTGGCATTAATGGCAGATCGAAATATAGGTGAGGGCTTTGGTTATCTGGCTCATTTTACACGTTATTTGGATTTGAGATACTTTAAGAAAGTACCATCGATGAGCAATGATAGTGAAATTGAATTCGTTCTGAATGAGATGAAACAGCATACTTCAGCTAAACGATGCCACGTGATGTCGGAGGATAAAAGTATGGATGGAACCGAGATGGATTTGAAAGAAGCGTTAAGTGAAATTATTGGAAGTGGATCCGGACATCTTCTAATCCTTGAAAAAGGCAGGATTGTATACTACGAAAGTGAGGAAATGAAAGAACGATATGTTGGAGTTCGTATGGATAATAACTGAATACTGATTTCTCTCAAACTCGCGCCAGTTAAAGGTTATATGCAAGGTAATACAAGGATACATTGATATGAATAGTTTCTTTAAAAGTAAAAAAGTAATCACATTGAACATTTTTATATTGTCCTGTTTATTATGTTCACTGGTCTATCAATTCTTTTTTGTAGAATCCCCAACTAAACGTCTTAGAAGTGCTGTTTCTAACAGCGATTTTGCCTATTACAATAGTTCTATTTCTGATACGATTTGTGATCTAACAATTCAACATAGTCTTCATTATTATATATTCTCGGGGTATAAGGGGGGCTGTCAATTTGAAGAAGATGAAGTAATACACTTAATAGATTCATTTGTAGTGAAGAACGAAACGATCATGAAAAAACGAAAGAATGATTCTGTAATAAGGTTCATAAATAAAAAGGACACTTTAGTTGTTAACTTTGAAGTGTATAAGAAGAATGGGGTTTTATTTAATGGTGAGATAAGGTAGTTAGATTATTATGAAGCTCCCAATGATGCAGTTGACAAATAACCTTAAAAAACACAGGTTATGCAAGGAATGGTTATCCTTATAGTAGGAATTTATTTTAAAACATCGATAAACAAGGAATGAGTAAAAAATCCTATTTAATCGCTTCATTGCTGTTTTTATATTTTGCATTAAGCGATTATCCCCGATTTAATATTTTTTATAACGGGATAGCATTGATTATTAGTTTATGCTGTATTATTTTATTTATTGTTTTTTATAGAAAAGACAGATAAACTTGCAGCAGAGCTAGTAAGTAATATGGTAATGTACCATTCTGCATCTAAAGCGTTTTTTTGGAGTGTAATTAATTGAAAAACAGGTTTTAGTAATGATCTGGTTTTTCATTTTAGGTAGTACTTACCTGTCACAGCAGTAGTGTTGTCAAAAATTACTTTCTATAAGTTATAATATGGAAAACCAAAACACATTGTTTGAACGCCCCAGGGTATTTACCGGGAGGTGTGTTTGCTGGTGGCTCGTATTGTCTCACAAAATGTGTTACAGAATCTTTGAAACACGATTTTCATCATACAAATCCAACGGATTATTTAGATATTACCAATGGAGGTAAATCTTCTTCCAGATATGATAATTCAGAAATTCAGAAATATACTATACATTCGAATAATTTAGAGTAAAAAAATGAAATATCTCAAGGTGCTTATTTTTATTTTAATTTCTGCATTAACATTGATTGGTAAATGGAATGAAAGTTATATTATGTATACGAGTATACTTATTGTAATGATTTTGTTCCCTGTTATTGTAGTAAAACCTATTATTTCAAGCTATGGCTTAGGGGTGACAAGAAAGCCAAATTTCGGGAAGCTTTTTATACTTTATTTTCTTTTTATTAGTACATACAAGTATCTTGGAGATGAATTTTTGCAATCAGTATTATTCTTTTTAGATTATATTCTAATATTTGCTTGGTTTATATTGGATTTGGACAAGAAAAGAAGTGTTTAGGGAGTGAAAAAGGTGGTGAACTAGAGGACATTCAGTAGATGCTCTTTCAGATGCTATCTCAAGTGCGGGCTTAGTGGCATCTTGGATCAATGCAAATAACAAATCATTTGATGCTTTTGATATGTATGTCAAAAACTTTACAAAAGTGTTAAAAGATTATGAATCAATTGAAAAAGCAAACCAAAGTAATGATTGAAAGTGAATACGCTCAAGACCTCAAATTAATTAAAAAAGAGTTTTGGAATAGAATTTTAAGGGAAATTATTTTCGATACTATAATAATAATCTTAGGTTTTAGTCAGGGGATATTCAATAATCATAAAACATTAATAATCGGAGGAGTTTTGTTTTTGATCTCAATGATTTATTCAATTTATATTTTGAATAGACGATTTAAAATTATTTTCAAATCGATTTCATTCAATATAGATAGTTTTCATTTAAGATATTTACACTTCTTAAAAGAAAAAGAAGTTCATTTTAAAAAAATTACTGCTGAAACAAAAATTAAATTCACACATTACTCAACTAAAACGACTCTACCAATCAAAGTGAAACTATCAACTGAGTACGAGGAATTTAATATTTATTTCTTATTAAAGGAGGCTATTTTGCTTTTTCATTTTTTGGAAAATCATGGTGGAATTGTAAAAAAAGATTTTGAATTTAGACTGTCATTAAAAGAGCTAAAGATGAATAAAGAATACCAAGATGTTTATGCGGAAATTGATGATTTACTAAAGTAGTAGGTGCTGTTTCAAAATTGGGTAATATACCCTTCTGCACCTAAAGCGTTTTTGGGAGTGTAATTAATTGAAAAACAGGTTTCAATATTAATCTGGTTTTTCATTTTAGGTAATTAAGTAGCAAATAATCAAATCATGAGTTTGTCCAAAATATTATTAATTATTGAGCTTCTAGCTTTGCTCACATTTCCTTTCATTAATCTTTCATCTATTTTTGGGTTGATACTGTTGTCAGCTCTAATTTTGCTGGAGGTAATTTATTGTTATCAGGAAAAAATAAATTCTAAGGTTATAGGTACCTCAATCTTTTTACCATTACTTGCCTTTTTTTTAATAAGGGATGAAATGAAAATTTATGATTTCTTGGCGAAAAGCGTTGTTTTTATATATTTTGGATTCGTTTTATCTAGATTAACTATTTTTTATTTATTGGATAATAAAAAATAGTTCTATATCCACTCAGCTACGTCTAAAACTTTAGAAGAAAAAGTGATAGCTTTTGGAGACGAAGAATAGCGGTATGTTTTAGTCATGTTGATAACACTTTTTCAAAAACATAATTAGGTAGTGTATCAAATCTGCACCTGAGCAATTCTTGAGGTAGTGTCGTCAAAAAGTTGATTTTCAAAAGACAGAACCATAACTTATTATTTATCAGGTCTTTACCTATTGTTTAAAATCTAAAAACAAGTAGAAATAACTGAAGGTGTTCCATGCGAACACCTTTTTTCGTTCTTAGAGTGATCTTAAAATCAAAAAGCACGTACGTAGTGTATCTAAAAAGTTGGTGGATCCTACAAAAAAAATATTTTCTCAAAAGCGTGAAATCATTTTTCATTTTTTAGTATTTTCAAAAAGTGAATTATTCCGCAGAATCCCATCTTTCGACTATGACAGCCCCGACGCAAAGGTCAGACGAACTCGCGCCGCAGCCCGAGGGAATGGGGCACCGTCCCGATAGCTATCGGGATGCAAAACATGTTTATAATAATGAGGATGTACTTCAAAAATCGAGCTACTATATCCTGGATGCTCAGGGAAATGTTTTGAGTATTTATGAACGAGCAGTAAATGAAACAGAAGAAAGTGTGAGCTATCAGCAGGTAGAGAAACACATCTATGGAGCTTCCAGGTTGGGAATCTTAACGGAGGTTGTTCCGGTATTGGCTTCCGAATACACATCCTATTCCATGGATAACATTATTCATACGATCGGGAACAGGAATTTCGAATTGAATAACCACTTAGGGAATGTATTAAGTGTGATTTCGGATAAAGCGATTCCACATGATGATGGAAATGGTTTTGTGGATTACTTCCTGGCAGATATTCGTCAGTCAACGGATTATTCTCCGTTTGGAGTGACCTTGGAAAATAGAAACCTCAAGTTATTGGATCCGGTTAGTGGAAACCCGGTGAAGCGTTTGCGTTATGGATTTAATGGCATGGAAAAGGACGACGAGGTGAAAGGTAGTGGTAATAGCTATTCAACTGAGTTTAGACAATATGATCCCCGTTTAGGACGTTGGTTAAGTATTGATCCTGTCACTAAAGAGCATAGAAGTCCATACGACGGATTTAATAATAATCCAATAATCTACGTTGATCCTCGTGGAGATGATGATTATTATAATGCAGATGGAAGCTACAATAGAGAAATGAGTAAGAAATATAACAATAATGGTACTCATAATATTTATGTGTTATCAGTTGATAAGAGTGGTAAAACATTGCTTGCAGATATGCCAATTAAAACCGAGACACAAAGATATGTTGTTGAGAGAGTTATGAGTGGGTATGCGAAAAAAGCCGGGGTGTCGGGTAAAGTTAGATTGGAGAGATTGGCAAAAACTAATAGTACCATGGCACAAACACTATCGAAAACTGTAGGGGGCAAATTAGTGTCTAAAAAAGTCACCGTAAATACCAATGGTGGAATCAATGAGGATTTGAGTGATTATCACAATTTAATAAGTACACTTTTTCATGAAAGGTTGCATCAAAAAGATGTAGAAGACGGGATTTCTACCGAGAACGATAAAACTTTCAATGGTCTTATGGTACATGTCGAAGTTTATAAAAGACAAATAGAAGATAAATCAACATACGAAAGAACTTCCGCAGATTTTAAAGCAGGTAATATAGGATCGTATGCGAAACATTTGCAAGATGCTGCGAATTTACTATCAGATAGTTTTGACGAAGCAGGAGATAAGGCCAAAATACAAGGTATGATTGATTATTTCAATGCAAATGAAGGTAAAGAATATGGATTTCACATTTCATTTAGATTTGTATCTCTTGATAATACTACTGGAAAGTCAACTTATGAAGTAAAATCAACCCCAATTAAAACAAACTAAAATGAAATCAATAAGATCTTTTTTTATCATCATTTTTTTATTAAACTCTTGCTCTAATGATGAATCCAGGTTTTTAATTAATGAGACCGGGGAATATTGGGAATTAAGAGAAGTAAACTTTAATAATGTTCAAAATTACGAACGACCTTTTACACACCTTGTTTTTAAGAAAAATCATGAATATCAATTGTTTTCTAACAAAAAAACAAGCTTTGATTCTCTGCCATCAGATGCTATTATAAATGAGGAGTGGTTTTGGAATGAAAATCAAGAATTGAACATGTCGGGGTTTAGAAAATTGAAAGTTGTTAAATTAGATAAGGATACACTTGAATTTTTTTCAGATAGAATACAATATCTATTTGTAAAAGTTTCGGATTCTGAAATTAGTGGTGTTCTTAGGTAGGGTAGTGTATTAAAATTATCTGCTATTGAAATAAGACTTTAGAAGCCCTTTCGAATTTTCGGAAGGGCTTTCTTTTTGGTCCCCAAGCTAGCGCGAGTGACCTGTCCCGATAATTCGGGATCATACTCGTGCTAGCTCTAACCAGAGCACAACTTTTTTATAAGAAAAACAAGATTTATCCCTGTATTTTAAATCTACTTTTTTACTAACTTAAAGTAAATATATTACCTATTGCCGGAAGAATAAAGGAATGGAATCGAGTGCAGATGTATTTATGCCAAATCAGGTACACTTTCTTTTTCCTACCTTTACCACATTAATTCCTCCCATTGCAAAACACAGTATTAAGTCTCTCAGATTCCCTTTCCTTAACTTGCTCCCGCTCAGGGACCTGCTGTCATGGGAATTTAGTACGACTCAATCCTTGGGAGTTGATGCGTTTAGCACGTGCGAAAGGAATGTCTTCGAAAGCATTCCGGGATAAATACACCCGCGAATCCGGTTCTGTTTTACATTTCAACGGCTTACCCAATCACACAGGGAAATCTTCCTGTGGTTTGTATGAAGATGGAAGAGGATGCAGTGTGCACCCGGCACGACCATTGGCTTGCCGCTTATTTCCCTTAGGCCGGCAAATTCAAAATGGAACAGCAGAGTATATCCATGAAGGTGCGGAATTTCCTTGTTTGAAAGAATGTCCGGAAGTACTCGGTTTACCCAAACTGACCGTGGAAGAATACCTGGTTGGACAGGAAGCCGCTTTATTTGAACAGGCGCAGGATACTTATCTGGAGATCATGCAGAATCTGGCGGATATTTCCTTCGAATTGCTCCTTGATACCGGTTTGTCTGAATCAGGTGATACCGAAACACTTACTTCCTGGCGGAAATTGGGAGTAATGGATGCAGCAGCCTTAGCAAAGGAGATTCCGGATGAATGGCTGGATGCACTAATGGTCCCTGAGTTAGAAGAACCAACCGGTGAAGTGGTTGGATTTATTGAAGCTCACGATGAGCTCCTGAATAAAAAGATTCAGGAAGTAGTAACGGGCTTGACAACCTTCGATTCCATTCGGGAAACCGCTAAATGGATGATGGCAGTGGCTTTGTTTTTAGCACACGCAATCGGAGCGGACGCCAAAGGATTGTCCGAGCATTGGATTGACATTGCTAAGAGTCATGGAGCCAAAGAGTCATAAATTACGAATGATCCGGAATAGATGTGTTATCTGCGGAACAAGTGTGAAACTCTCCTGAACGTATCACAAAGTTTCCGAACTACAGTAACTCATCATTCGGCATTCAAAATTCGTAATTAGAGTATTTTAACGTCTTCCCTCGAAAAATAGACTTACCTTCTTTGCTATAAACTGACACTTACTAACTGGGTTTGCACTTATTGCCATCACAATTAAAAAAACGATTGCCATGGAGAAGAAACAAACACCAAGAATGAGTCGGAGAGAGCGCAAGAAAGCGATGACTCCGGAAGAACGAAAAAAACGCAGGAAAAAACGTCGCATTATTTGGGGATCCATCTTGGCTACACTGATTATTTTCAGACTACTCTTACCTTATATCGTTTTGCACTACGTAAACGGAAAACTCGAGAACCTGGAAGAATATTACGGTCACGTGGATGATATCGATATCCACTTGTATCGTGGAGCATACGAAATCAAGGACATCCAAATCCTGAAGAAAGTGGATAAAGGTGCCAAAAAGGATACGATTCCCTTTTTCAAATCTCCTTCAATCGACTTGTCCATTGAGTGGAGTGCCATTTTTAAAGGTTCCATAGTAGGGGAAATTAGTGTCGAAGAGCCTGTGATCAATTTTGTGAAGGACAAGCACAAAGGGGAAGATATGAAAGCGGATACGGCAGATTTCGCACAATTGGTGGATGATTTGATGCCGGTAACCATCAACCGCTTCGATATTCACAACGGTCAGGTGCATTTCCGCGATCTGGAGGCCAAGCCGAAGCTGGATATTGCCATGAAAAATATCAATATAACGGCCACCAACCTCACGAATGTAACAGACAGCAAGGAATTGCTTCCGGCAACATTGAAGGCGACGGCTGAAGCATATCAAGGGAAGTTTGTCCTGAATGCGAAGTTCGACGGACTGGCAAAAGTCCCGACCTTTGATATGAATGTTTCCCTGAATGGCCTGCACCTTGTTTTATTGAACGATATGCTCCGGGAATATGGTAACTTCGATGTGAAGAAAGGAACCTTCAGCCTGTATGGTGAGTTTGCAACGAAAGAAGAAAAGTTCGGTGGCTATGTGAAACCTTTCTTAAGAGATTTGGACGTCGTTCAGTGGACGAAAGAAGAAGGGAATTTCAAACAGATTCTTTGGGAAACGTTGGTTGCCAGTGCGGCTGAGGTCCTTCAGAACCAGAAAAAGGAACAGCTTGCAACCAAACTACAGATCAACGGAACCTTTGATAAAGCAAATTTGAATACATGGGGGGCGATCAGTTATGTATTGCGTAATGCATTCTTACATGCGCTGCGCCCTGCGGTGGATAATTCGATCAGTATCAATAACCTGAACGAAGGTGGTAAGAAAACGTTCCTGGAAAAATTATTCGGAGGAAATCAGGAAAAAAAGGCAGCGCGAAAAGAAAAGAGAGAAGCGAGAAAGGAAAAACGCGAAGAGCGTAAAAATGAACGAAAAAAGAAAAAATGACATTGAAATTTCGATTTAGGCACGTTCTGTTGATCCTGATACTGGGAATAGTTGGTTATGCCATTTATTTCTTCATCCAGCGGCATAGAATGATCAATCTCTTAATTCCTGAGGTGAAGGAAATAACCTTGATAAAGGCAGATTTACATGCTGATACCGCCTTTATTGAAGTGAATATGATTGTGAAAAACAGGGCACCTTACCAAATGAGTATTGATAGCATTATCTGTAACTTGTCTTTAGGCGGGACCAAAATTGTTTCGGTAAGTCAGTACATCGGTTTGCGACAGGAAAGTGGAGAGTCGGATTCGGTGAAGTTTTCCGTCAATATCCCGATCAGTCACACGAGGAATAAGATTATGAGTCTGCAAAACCAGGATTCGACCGGGATTGAAATTGAAGCGATGATCGTTTATTCGGGGTTTATGGTGCCGTTTGCTAAAAGCCAGAAGATCGAAGTACCTGTTCCGCCCAGGTTCCGGCTTGTAAAAACCGAGAATTTGGAAGTGAAGTTGTTTAAGAAGAGAGTCACGGCTGATTTTTTCCTGGAATTAATCAACGAGGGAAAGAATCTTTCATTGGATCTTCACGATCTTCAATATAAAATGACAATTGGCAATGATTTTACCATGCAGGGGAAATATCATGATCTTTCAATCAGACCACAGTCGTCTCAGATCTTGAAATTCCCGGCAAATCTTAAGATGACCCATCCCGGAAAAACCATGATGAAAATAGTTAGGGATGAAGACCGCCTGCCATTTCGGGTGATGATCAGCGGTTATCTGGATATCGGCAAAATGAAACGGATTCCGGTTGTGATTTTTGGTTCCGGTAAACTGGAAATAGTCAACGAGGTGAAGAAAAAGGCGAAGAAAAAAGCAAAAAGGGAGAAGAAAAGGGAGGATCGTCAGGATAGGAGGGAAGACCGGAAAGACGCGAGGGAAGAGAAAAGAGAAGATAGACGGGATAAATAACCCAAATCGGTAGCATAATTCTGTTTGCCACGAATACACGAATTATTGGCTCGGTTAACACGCTCGCAAATTATTATTTTAATATTGAAACAGCTGATTGAGTTAGAGAACAAACCTTTTGTATTTGAGACTATCTTCATTGAAGTTGACTAACAGTCCAAGTGGCAAATCTGAAACTGCTAAATAGTTAATGACTTGTGCATAATGTGATTTCGTGAGTTGGCTAGTAGACTTTACTTCCAAAATAATGGAGTCAAAAATTACAAAGTCCGCATAAAAATGATGAGGTAGAATGATATCCTTGTAATGAACCTTGAATTCCTTTTCCCGATTAAATAGAATTTTCTCTCGTTTGAACTCATACTCCAATGCATCTTTATAGACAATTTCGGAGAAACCATGTCCTAGATTTCGGTGGACTTCCATGCATAAACCTATAATTTCATAGGCTTCACTTTCTAATACTAATTGCTTCATTTACTTTAAGATAATAAAAAAGTTCATTTGAAACAAGTAGAGAAATACTAAAATCTTAACTTATTGACATATCTCTGAAAACTAAGTTAAAAAGAAAAGCGTGGTGTGGGGCTCAAAAGTGTGAGCGCGTTAGCCGAGCTGAAATTAGTGAAACAACGTTCAGCGAAGCTAATTCGTGGCACACATTTTACCACACAAAAGCCTCTTCGTGAAACCAATTATCATGAACCCTTAAGGTTTGTTCGATCACATCACGAGCGCATCCTTTGCCGCCAAAATAAGGAGATTGATAGTGCGAAATATGTTTGATCTCAATTGCAGCATCCTGTGGACAAGCAGCCATCCCAACCAATTGCATCACTTGGTAATCGGGTAGGTCATCTCCCATGTACAAGACTTCGTTGTCTTTGAATCCGTGTTTTTCCTTTAGGTTCTCGTAAACTCTGACCTTATCAGAAGAGCGCAAATGAACTTCCGATACGCCCAGATGCAACAAACTGGTTTTGACATCTTCCGAGCTTCCACCTGTGATGATAAATACCTTGTATCCTTTTTTGACTGCATACTGAATGGCGTATCCGTCTTTGGAGTTCAATCCGCGCAGGAGTTCTCCATGATAAGGGAAAACCATCCCGTCTGTCAATACACCGTCAATATCAAAAATAAACGTAGAAATGTCATTCAGCCGTTCTTTGTAGCTAATCATATTATTTGTGGTGTTTGATGATACTTTTTGTCAATGTCTGATAAATGTTTTTCTGATCCGGTTCCAATAACTCCAAATGCTTCTTGATCGTACTTTGATCATTACGCACTGCCGGACCTGTCATAATATCGTGTGGATTATTCGTTTGGATTTTCTCCATGGTCTGATTGATCAAAGGTTTCAACCAGTCAAATTCAATTTGATGTTCGTCACAGTAATGTGCTGCCAGATCGATGATGTGATTGGTGAAATTATTGGCAAATACGGCTGCAACATGCAAGTACTGGCGTTTGTCATCTGACAATTCGATTGCATTTCCACTGAACTCTTTTGCCAGCTTCATCAGAAAAGCATTGAATTTGGAGTCTTTCGCTTCAATGAAAAGCGGTAATCCTTTCCAATGAATACTTTGATCCGATTTGAAACTTTGCAAAGGGTAGAAGGTACCTACCGGATATTTTGTTTCCAGGTGATTCAGGTTGACCGTTCCGGAAACAGAAACCACCGGTGCGTATTTTGAAACGAGTTGGATCATCTCCAGCATCGTATTGTCGTTCACTGCGCAAAACACGATGTCGAAGTCGATGAATTCCTTGAAATCATTGGTGAATTGAACATCCTTCACATTCATGGAATCAGGCAGGTTGTTTCCTGAACGTGAGTAAACAGTTACATGAGAATATCCTAAGTCAATCAGGCGTTGGAGAAAATGAATTCCCACATTTCCCATTCCTACAATTCCAATTTTTAATTTTTGGCTCATAGATCAAAGTTATCATTTATTCATAAACTGGTTAAATCCCTTATGCACATTGTAGATACAATTAACCACAAGGGACACGAAGCACACGAGGATTTTTTACAGTATTCAAAAAAACAAATTTTCCTCGTGATCTTAGTGTATTCTAAGGTTTCGATATATCCAAATATTATCTCATTAAATTGACATACGGTTCCTCTCTTTTCAGCACAGCAAAGATCCGATAGACCATTTTGCAGGCAACAGCGTTGATTACAACCATTCGGTGTTTTCCTTCTTTGATCTTTCGGTTGTAATAATTTTTGAGTTCAAAATCAGATAAAACAGCAGAATTTGCACCATTGAATAATAATGTTTTCATAGTTCTGTTCCTAAGTTCACTGGTCTTGGTCTTTCCCTGTATGCTTGATCCTGAACTGAATGAAAAAGGAGCAAGCCCGGCATAGCAGTTGAACGCTCTTGGGTTCTCAAAAGCTGAGAAGTTGTTTGTGCAAACGATCATGGTTGCAGCAATCATCAACCCAACGCCTTTAACAGATGTAATCTTTTTAAAAGTCTTTGCCAGGCTGTCATCTGCTTCTAATTCTTTTTTGATTGCTTCTTCAATGGCGGTTACTTGTGCTTTCAGATCTGCAATACGCTTTTCAAGATCAGTGACCACGTCCTTCAACTCTACCATTTTACTGGCGATGAGCATACTTTTCCGACTGTTTTGAAGCTGTACACAGGTTTTTAAAAGTAAGGACCGGTGTGTAAGTAGGTACTTTACCCTTAGGATTTGTTTCCCAGGAAGTTTGGAAGCTTTTAGTTTCAGCTTGTGGGTCGCAGCATAAGTTGCTATCCGGACCGCATCCACTTGGTCGCTCTTTCCTCTTGTCATTCCAATGGACCGCTTGATCTCAAGTGCTGGAACTGCTGTATAACTTGCTTCATTTGCCTCCAGAAGGCTTGAAAGAAGAAGCCCATAGTTGCCCGTATGCTCAAAACAGAACCAGATCTGACTTTTAGAAGTGCGCTTTAAGCACTTTTTGATCATTTTCTCAATCCCTTCAACGGTGTTGTCACACTTCCAGGAAACACTAATCTCTAAGGTTGTCTCATCACAAATAGCCACATCTAACCAATCTTTAGAAATGTCTATTCCAACAAAAAATGTTTTCATAAATTTGGGTTTAATGAGTAAAAACTGTTGAACCAAAAAGGGACATAGACTAAAACCTTTAATAAGCCCTCAAACGCTTAAGATTCTAATTGGTCAAAAGTCCCGGAGAAAGTGAGGTCTAATACACAAAATAGATTTTTTCTATGACTTCGTTTAGTTCACCTGACTTTCTCTGGTTCTTCAGTAAGTTATCAGTTTTTATTCTTTTAAACCTAAAGGCTCTTCGTGGTTCAATTTACCACTGTGTTGATCTTCCAATCTTTGGATGTAATAAAAAAGGCGACTCTTTCGAACCGCCTTATCTCTTATTTTCCGTGACATTGTTTGTATTTCTTTCCGCTTCCGCAAGGACAAGGATCGTTTCGACCTATTTTAGGTTCTGTTGAAACGATCGGTTGTTGTTTCTCACGCTGTGGTGCTGAATTGCGCATGGCTTCATCGTATCCTTCGCTTCCGCTGAAACGAGGCATTTCCGTGCTTGATGAAGTGGATTCGATTTGCGCCTTTTCATAATTATTTTGAGCGACTTCCTTGTTGGTAGTCTGAATGTCATCCAATTGATCTCTCGGAACATCCGCTTTCACTAAGAATTCTACCGTTTCATTGCTCAAACGTGCATTCATTGCCTTGAACAATTCAAACGACTCCAATTTGTAGATCAGCAACGGATCTTTTTGTTCGTAAACGGCTTGCTGAACCGAAGTACGCAAATCATCCATCTCACGTAAATGCTCTTTCCACTCATTGTCAATCATTCCTAATACGATGTTTCGTTCCAATGCACTTGGAACAGAAGCTCCGTTTGATTCATAAGCTTCTTTCAAGCTCACAACCAAAGGCATTGTTTTCACACCATCTGTAATGATGAATTGAATGTTTTGATATTGAGACATATTTTCGAAAACATGCTTGATCTGCGGCATGGAGATTTCAGCCAAACGTGCATTTTTAGCATTGTAATAATCCATTACGCCGTCATACAGGTCGTTTACCAGATCATCGTATTTTGCAGATTTGAATTGTTCTTCAGATACAGGAGAATCAATTCCGATAATGCGGATCATGTCCACATTGAAGTCTTCGTAAGAACCTCCCTGATGTTTGGTCACCAATCCTTCGATCACGTCGTAGAACATGTTTGAAACATCGACTCCCAGACGATCACCGAATAATGCATTGTGACGTTTTTTGTAGATTGCTTTACGTTGAGCATTCATGACGTCATCGTATTCCAATAGTCGCTTACGAACACCGAAGTTGTTTTCTTCCACTTTCTTCTGAGCACGCTCGATCGATTTGGAAACCATTCCGTGTTGAATCACTTCCCCTTCTTTCAAACCTAGACGGTCCATGATCTTCGCAATACGTTCCGATCCGAATTTACGCATCAAATCGTCTTCCAATGAAACGAAGAAGCTAGATGTCCCAGGATCTCCCTGACGACCGGCACGACCACGCAACTGTCTGTCCACACGACGTGAATCGTGTCTTTCAGTACCAATGATCGCTAAACCTCCGGCTTCCTTAACACCTTCACCTAATTTGATATCGGTACCACGACCAGCCATGTTCGTTGCAATCGTCACAGCTCCTGCTTTACCCGCATTTGCTACAATTTCCGCTTCTTTCTGGTGGTATTTCGCATTCAATACCTGATGAGGAATGTTCCGCATTTTCAACATGCGACTCAATAACTCGGAAATTTCAACGGTTGTTGTACCAACCAATACAGGTCTTCCGGCCTCAACCAATTTGTTTACTTCATCAATAACCGCAGCATATTTTTCACGTGCAGTTTTGAAAACCATATCGTTATCATCCTTACGGGTAATCGGACGATTGGTAGGAACTACTACCACATCCAATTTGTAAATGTCCCAGAATTCTTTTGCTTCCGTTTCAGCAGTACCCGTCATACCAGCCAATTTGTGGTACATACGGAAGTAATTTTGAAGGGTAACGGTTGCGTATGTCTGTGTAGCAGCTTCAACTGTTACATTTTCTTTAGCTTCAATCGCCTGGTGCAATCCGTCAGAATAACGACGACCTTCCATGATACGACCTGTTTGCTCATCAACGATCTTGATCTTGTTTTCCATGATCACATATTCCACTTCTTTTTCGAAAAGGGTATATGCTTTCAATAATTGGGAAACAGAGTGAATACGTTCTGATTTAACGGTATAATCACGGATCAACACTTCTTTTTTACTTGCAAAATCTTCCTTCTCCAGGTTTTGTTTTTGCAGGCGTGTAATTTCCGTTGAAATATCCGGCATGACGAAGAAGTTACGATCTTCATTTCCTGAAATCAGGTCAATTCCTTTTTCAGTTAATTCAACCGTGTTTTGTTTCTCATCAATCACAAAGAATAACTCTACGTCAATCTTCTTCATTTGCTTTCCTTGTTCCGCCATGAATTGGTTCTCCACTTTCTGCAAGTGAGATTTGATCCCCGGTTCGGACAAGAATTTATGTAAAGCTTTGTTTTTCGGCAAACCTCTGTGAGCACGTAATAAGGCAATTCCACCTTGCTCCAATGCTGTTTTCTGATCTAATCCTTCAACAGTTCCTCCGTTAATGACAGTCAGCAATTTTTTGGCATCAGCCAAAGCCTGGTTTACGTATTTACGTTGCTCTTCGACGATCAACTCTACACGCGGTTTCAATTCATGGAATTCGTGTTGGTCTCCTTTTGGTGTTGGACCTGAAATGATCAAAGGCGTACGCGCATCATCAATTAAAACTGAATCGACCTCATCGACAATAGCGAAGTGGTGTTTGCGTTGAACCAGATCTTCCACGGCACTAGCCATGTTATCACGTAAGTAATCAAAACCGAATTCGTTGTTCGTTCCGAATGTAATATCCGCCATGTAAGCAGCTCTGCGTGATTCCGAGTTCGGTTGGTGCTTATCAATACAATCCACTGTCAAACCGTGGAATTGATATAAAGGTCCCATCCATTCCGAGTCACGTTTTGCCAGGTAGTCATTCACCGTTACTACGTGAACCCCTTTACCTGAAATTGCATTCAAGTAAACAGGAAGTGTTGCAACCAAGGTTTTACCTTCACCTGTCTGCATCTCAGCGATATTTCCTCTGTGCAATACAGCTCCACCCATCAACTGAACATCGTAATGAACCATTACCCATTCAACTGCGGCACCTGCAGCTGTCCACTTGTTGCTCCAAACAGCTTTGTCACCTTCAATGGTGATCCCGTCTTTCTTTGTAGCAAGTTCTTTATCCAATTCAGTTGCAGTAACTGTAAGCTGACCATTCGTTGCCCAGCGTTTTGCAGTTTCCTTTACTACGGCAAACGCTTCCGGCAGGATTTCTTCCAACACCTTTTCAATGATGACATTGACTTCTTTTTCCTTTGCATCGATGCTTTCGTAGATCGCCTCTTTTTGATGCAAAGGCATATTGATATCATTTGCTTTTGAGGTTAAGTCAGCAATTTCTGCTTCTAAACCTGAAATAGCATCTTGAACCCGTTGTTTAAACTTAGCTGTTCTACCACGTAATGCGTCGTCAGAATCGGTTTGTACACTAGCGTATATGTCATTAACTTGTTGAATGACAGGTTGATATTTTTTCTGGTCAGTAGCTGACTTATCGCCTAAAATTTTCTTTAAAATTCCTCCTAACATGGTGTTTATTATAAATCGAAGCCAAAAATAATGAAATTCCCGACGCTTCTTTGATTAATGCATGCTCTCTGTCATAAATTATTCCAAAAGTTGTTAAACTGACAGATTGTCCTGATTGGTGTTCAGTTGTCAGTTAGTTTGTTGGAAACAAATTCAAACTGTCGGTATTCCATGTCGCGAATATGCCTTATCTTTGCAGGCATGCAAGAAATGATCCTTATCCTTGATTTCGGCTCGCAATACACGCAGCTGATTGCGCGCCGAGTACGTGAATTGAATGTATATTGTGAAATCCATCCATGGAATAAAGTTCCTGATTTGGGAACACATATAAAAGGTGTGATTTTATCGGGAAGTCCTTTTTCAACAAGAGACCCTGAATCTCCAAAACCGGATTTAAGTACAATTAAAGGAAAGTTTCCTTTGCTTGGTGTTTGTTTCGGAGCTCAATATATGGCTCAACAATTCGGTGGGGAAGTACTTCCGTCAACTATCCGGGAATACGGTCGTGCAAATCTCTCTTTTGTAGATAATTCAAATGAATTGGTAACAGGAATGTCCATGGGTTCCCAGGTTTGGATGAGTCATGGTGATACCATCAAGCATGTTCCTGATTCGTATCAGATTATTGCTTCTACAAAAGATGTGGCGGTTGCAGGTTATGCCATCAAAGGGGAAGCAACTTACGGGATTCAATTTCACCCGGAAGTTTACCATTCTTTGGAAGGTGCCATCTTATTAAAGAATTTTATTGTTGGAATTTGCGGATGTTCCCAAAATTGGACTCCGGATTCTTTCGTAGATACGACCGTTGCTGAATTAAAAGCAAAACTTGGAAACGATAAAGTGATCCTTGGTCTTTCCGGAGGAGTGGATTCTTCTGTTGCGGCTATGATTTTGCATCGTGCCATCGGGGCGAACCTACACTGTATTTTTGTGGATAACGGATTGTTGCGCAAAAATGAGTTTGAGTCCGTTTTGGAAAGCTATAAAGGATTGGGATTGAATGTCAAAGGAGTCGATGCTACGGCAGATTTCTATCAAGCACTTTCCGGAGTTACCGATCCTGAATTAAAGCGCAAAGCAATCGGAAAAGTATTCGTAGATGTGTTTGATTCCGAATCGAAATTGGTGACAGATGCCAAATGGTTGGGACAAGGAACAATTTATCCGGACGTCATTGAGTCGGTTTCTGTCAATGGCGGACCTTCCCAAACGATTAAATCGCATCACAATGTGGGTGGTTTACCTGATTACATGAAATTACAAGTGGTTGAGCCTTTGAGATTGTTATTCAAGGACGAGGTGAGACGTGTGGGTAGATCATTGGATTTGCCTGAGAATATTCTGAATAGACATCCTTTCCCTGGTCCTGGTCTTGGAATCCGTATTTTGGGTGAAGTGACTTTAGAGAAAGTGCGCATCCTGCAAGAAGTGGATGCCATTTTTATCGACGGATTGAAAGAACATGGTTTGTACAACGATGTATGGCAGGCCGGAGCCATTTTCTTACCGATTCAATCGGTAGGTGTGATGGGGGATGAAAGAACCTACGAGAATGCCGTTGCTTTGAGAGCAGTTAGCTCTACAGATGGTATGACGGCAGACTGGTGTCATTTGCCTTATGAGTTTTTAGCTTTGATTTCCAACAAGATTATTAACCAAGTGAAAGGGATTAATCGTGTCACTTACGATATCAGTTCCAAACCGCCGGCAACCATCGAATGGGAATAATGCTGGCACAACTCTTGGATTAAAGAACCATATTTTTGAATTATGAAACACTCCATTCATTATAAGCAGTGCTTGCTCATCCTGTGCTTACTCGTTTTTTCCAAGGGAGTATTTGCCCAGGTTGATACGAAAGATTGGGTCTATGAATACTCAAACGGGAAAAAATATGCGGTTCACATTGCACAACCCGGAAATACCTTGTGGGGAATTCATACCACTTATAACGTTCCTGTTGACGATATTGTTGCGGCAAATCCCGGTATTGAAAAGGGAGTAAAAGAAGGTTACCGTTACCTGATTCCACTTGGAGGAGCAGATATGAAGGTTGTGAGCGGTACGATTGTACGTGAGCACATCGTTGAAAAGGGAGAAACAGCTTTTTCCATTGCGAAGAAATACAATTGCTCCGTAGATGATTTGTTGAAGTACAATCCCGGAATCGACAAAGGATTGAAAGTAGGACAAGTCTTGAAAGTGATTATTGCACCAACCAATGAAAACATTCCTCCAAAGCAAGCAGACAAACCGACAGTAAGCACTCCGGCTGTTACATTTACAGATACCGTTTTGGTCTATGAAGTAAAACCCAGCGAAACCCTTTATACGATCTCAAAACGTTTCATGGTTCCCGTAAACGATCTACAGAAATTCAATAACTTGAAGTCGACCAATATCAAAGCGGGCGACATCATTCGGGTTCCCTTGAAAAAGGAAAATGTAAAACCTGTTCCGGTGCGTGAAGTTCAACCGAAAGAAGAAATTCGAAAAGTGGATCAGGACCTGATCTTTAAATCCAAATCGAAATACAACATTGCAGTATTGCTCCCTTTCGGATTGAATGATAAATCAGCAAATACAGCCTTAAAGAATTTGGCTACCGAATTCTACATGGGAGTTGAATTGGCAGCTGATTCATTGGAGAAGCTTGGTTTTGATGCAACAATCAAAGTCATCGATATTCCTTTGGATTCCATTGGAATCATGAAAATTCTGAACACTGCTGAAATGAAAGGGATGGATTTGATTTTCGGACCATTGGTTCCTCAAAGTGCCGATATCGTTGGAAGATGGTGCGGACAGCAAAAGATCCGGATGGTTTGTCCTTCTGCCTGCAACAGTTCCTTATTGAAAAACAATCCGTACATCTATGCTTCCGTAACAACGGATATGACCCAGCAGGAGATCTTAGCGAAATACACGATTGATAAATACAAGACAGCACAGATCATATTGATCAATCCGGGAAACTCGAAAGATCAGGAATTGTTCGATGCCTATAGAAAACGATTCATTGAACTTTCCAAGAAGAATGGGAACGTGAAGTTGATTGAGGCAAAATTGTCTGATTTCACGACTTTTATCAGAAAGAGCGGAGAATCTGTGGTGGTTTTCCCATCAAGAGACAAAGGAAGTGTCCTGAGCTTTATCAATGCCTTGCACAAAGCGGTCGGTAAATCATCGAATGCAGATGTAACGGTGTTCGGATTGAAGGAGTGGGGTGGATTTGATGATATTGCCGGATACTACAAGACAAGATATAAGATTACTTGGGCTTCTTCCAGTGATTTGAATTACTCCTTGCCCGAAACACAGACCTTACTTCGTTTGTATCGCTCAAAATACCGTGCGGATATGAATAAGGCAGGCGCACATGGATTTGATGTGGTTTACTACTTCACGAAAACGTTATTGATGAAAGAAGACGTATCCAATGAAGTGATCAATGCCTTTGACCTGAAATCGGTTGAAACAGGTGGCGGATATGAGAATCAATCGTGTTTCATCCTGAAACATGAGGATTATGAATTAATTCGAGTAGGTGTTTTCTATGAATAAGGAAACGATTGGACAGGAATTTCGGGCATTGCAGTTGTTTATCTGCAATGAATTGGAACGGATTGATGGTACCGGGAAGTTTTTGGAAGATGCCTGGGACCGGACTGAAGGTGGTGGTGGAAAAACGAGAACGATCCGCAACGGTTCATTAATCGAGAAAGGTGGAGTTGCTTTTTCGGAAGTTTACGGACCAGTTTCGGAAGAGATGAAAACCCAATTGAAGTTGGATGGAAATCACTTCTATGCAACCGGAGTTTCCATTGTGTTGCATCCCAATAATCCACATGTTCCGATTATTCATATGAACGTGCGCTATTTCGAATTGGATAATGGCATTCATTGGTTTGGAGGAGGAATTGACCTCACGCCGCATTATGTGATTCATGAACAGGCAATCGCTTTTCACCACAAATTAAGAGCGGTTTGTAATAAGTACGACGAATCGTTTTATCCCAAATTCAAGGAATGGGCGGATGACTATTTTTATTTGCCACATCGATCAGAAACTCGCGGTATCGGTGGGATTTTCTTTGATCATCTGAATAATCACTTCCAACTGAACAAGGAACAAATCTTCCGTTTTTGTGTTGATTTAGGAGAAAGTTTCCCGTTTTTGTATGAAGAACAAGCGGATTTAGGTCGGAACAAACCCTTTTCGGAAGCAGAACAGCAATGGATGAATTACCGCCGTGGACGATATGCGGAATTCAATCTGGCATTTGACAGAGGAACCAAATTCGGATTGTACTCAGGAGGAAGAACGGAATCGATTCTGATGAGTATGCCGCCAATTGCAGAATGGGAATACAACTACCAACCCAAGGTAGATTCTTTGGAAGCACAAACCTTGAATTATTTAAAGCAGAAACACAGTTATATTTAATTGAAAATGAATGAGTAGGGGTGAAAAATTTTTCTCCCCTACTCATTCCGAATAATTGTTCCAAAATTCAAGAATTCCATCATTCTTTGTAAATTTCTTTAAGAATCCTTCAATACCTGTTATTTTTAACAAAACAAACTTCATTTGTAGGCAACTATCGGGTCATTCTTCCGTAACTTTGATGTATCAATTTAATAATTGAATTAAATGATTGTGAAGAAGAATTCTTTTAGGCTGATGTTGTTCGGCTTGATGTTTATATCCCATACTGCTTATACTCAAACGCAACCTGCTTGCCCCAATGCCAATTTCTCTCAAGGCGGATTTAATAACTGGCAGGCGTATACAGGTGTATTGATTACTCAATCAATTAATAACCCTCTGAATCCTCCCCCTGTGCCTGCCGTCTGGGATCCTTTCCAGGCAAACGGAGTAGTATCCGGTAGGCATACCATTCTTTCAACTCCGGGATTTGATCCATATACCTGTGGGGGCTTACCTATTTTGCCTCCGGGATCTTTTGTGGTTGCGAAATTGGGGGATAGTAATACGGGATCTCTTGCAGAGGCACTGCGCTATAGCATGCCAGTTACCATTGATAATGCCTTATTAATTTATAAATATGCAGCCGTATTAGAAGCTGCATCAAACCACGATCAATATTCGCAATCCCGTTTAACAATTACTATACGTGATCAGGCTGGGAATCAAATTTCTGGTGCTTGTGGACAATACGATGTATATGCAGGACAAACAGGGCAAAACTTTCAGACATGTAATGATGTTAATTGGCTGCCATGGTCAACAGCGGCACTTGATCTTTCGGCTTTTATAGGTCAAACAATCCAAGTAGAAGTTGTTACCAAGGATTGTGATGGGAGTGCCCATTTTGGCTATGGCTACTTTACAATGAGTTGTCAGCCTTTGAAATTGAGCGTTCAGTATTGTCAAGGATCTAATAATGCAGTTTTAACTGCCCCAACAGGTTTTAGCAGCTATTTATGGAGTAACGGAGCAACTACTCCATCCATTGCTATTCCAAACCCTACCACAGGGACAACCTATTCTTGTATATTAACAACATTGACGAATGCGGGGTCCTGTTCAGTAACTATTGATGCAAATATTCAACCAACCGTTGTTCTTCCGGATTATACCTACACCCAAAACTGTGGGCAATTGAATGTGCAGTTTACGAATACCTCCACAGTAAATAATAATGCTATTATTGCCAATTTGTGGAATTTTGGTGATAATACCACATCTACCCAGTCAAGTCCAAATCATACGTATGCTGCGCCAGGTGTTTATAATGTGCGATTGGTATCTTATGAAACAACGGGTTGTAGAGATACGATGATCAAACAAGTGACGGTCAAATCGATTCCTACTGCAGATTTCACGGTTCCTAGTACCTGTGTTCTTGCTCCTGTAACGGTCAGCAATACCTCAACAGACCTGATTAACCAAACCATGACTTATTCGTGGGATTTTGGTGATGGAACGCCTTTGGAAACAGCAGCCAATCCGACACACGTTTATCAAACTGCCGGAACTTTCACAATCACATTGGTAGCAATGAATCAGGATAGCTGTACGCATACCCGCGTAAGAAACATTACGGTAAATCCTTTGCCTCCGGTTGAAGCAGGAGTGGATCAGCAACTTTGTCCTTACACTCCAATGACACTTACTGGTTCGGGAGCTGTTTCCTATACCTGGAACAATGGTGCTGTAAATGGCACACCATTTATTCCTACAGTTGATGGGAAGTACATCGTAACCGGAACGGATGCGAACGGTTGTGTGAATAAGGATTCACTCATGGTGACATTCTTACCGGCACCAATTGTTTCTGCTGGTGCAGACGTGACGGTTTGTGAGAATACTTCGGTTACATTCACAGGAACAGGAGCAGCTACAACTTATACCTGGGATAACGGAATTACAGACGGGCAGGCTTACGTTCCAGCTGTTGGTACTTATACGATTGTCATGCATGGATATGATGCTTCCAATTGTTTCGGTTTGGATACGGTTATTTTAACGGTGAACCCATTACCCATTGTAAATGCAGGTTCGGATCAGATCATTTGTACCGGAGCGTCTGCTACTTTGGCTGGTTCGGGTGCAAGTACCTATGTCTGGGACAATGGAGTTACGGATAATGTTCCTTTTTCTCCGACAAGTACCTTGACTTATACGGTTACGGGAACCTCTGCCGCAGGTTGTGTGAATACAGATCAGGTAATGGTTTCCATTGAAACACCGATTACCATTCAGATAGCAACAACTTCAGAACCGGCTTGTGAACCTCATACGGCGCTATTGCTCAATAATTCAACCGGAACACCAAGTGTGAATACCCAATGGATTTTCGGAGATGGAAACACCTTGTCCAGTTTGAATGATACGGTGACAAATGTATACGAAAACCAAGGTTGTTACGATGTAACGGTTACTTCCACGACTGCATTGGGTTGTGTGTGGTCGCAAAGTTATCCAAGCTTCATTTGTGTTTATCCGAATCCGGTTGCAAATTTCACCGCAAATCCGGGAGTCATTTCCGTGATTTCTCCGGAATCTAATTTGGTGAACCTATCTACAGGTGCAGTGCAGTATATCTGGGACTTTGGTGATGGAACGGAAGTTTCCAATGATTTCAGTCCTACCCACACCTTTGTAGTGGAGCCGGAACAGAATTTCCAGGTGACATTGGTTGCAATTACGGAACATGGTTGTGTAGATTCCATTACTAAGATCATTTTAATGGAAAAAGGTGTAATTTTGTACGCGCCCAATTCATTCACGCCGGATGGGAATCAGTTCAATCCTGTTTTCTTGCCGATAGTGACGTCGGGAGTGGATAAGAATCAATACAAATTGGAAGTCTTCAACAGATGGGGGGAATTAGTTTTTGAAACTACTAGTACCCTGGAAGGTTGGGACGGTACCTATAAAGGAATTGCTTGTAAAGAAGGAATGTATTCGTGGAAAATCACGTATAAGACTTCATCAAGTGATGAAAAACGGGAGCAACTGGGGCACGTGAATATTTTCCGCTAACTGCTTGCTACCACTTTAACAAATTCGATTATTTGTTATTAATAAAATTCAAACCCAAAAAGAAAGGGAGTCCATTCAGGCTCCCTTTCTTCTTTTTATCTCTTCTTTGATCAGTTTCAATTCTCTTCCCGTTTGTCCTTTTACAGAGGTGTTTTCATCTGCCCGTCTGAACAAATAAGGGATCACTTCTTTCACCGGACCATAAGGAACATATTTTGCCACATTGAATCCTTCTGAAGCCAAGGTGTAAGAAATATGATCACTCATTCCCAATAATTGGGCAAACCAGATACGTTTATTTGCTTTGTCAATCCCTTTTGATTCAATCAGACTTGCCAGGTAAGCAGCAGAGTCTTCGTTATGGGAACCCGCGCACAAGGCCATTTGAGTTAAATTTTCCGGCTTAACCAAGAAATCAAGGGCTTTGTCGTAGTCTGAATCACAACTTGCCTTGTCCGGTTGAATAGGAGAGGGATAATTGTTTTCTGCGGCTCTTTTTCGTTCTTTCTCCATGTAGGCACCACGTACGAGTTTCACTCCATACTGGATATTTTCAGCTTTTGCCCAGTCGATGCTGTTTTTCAAAAACTCCAAGCGGTCATGACGGTACATTTGAACCGTATTGAATATGATTGCCTGCTCCTTGTTGTACTTCAGCATCATTTCATGCGTAATTCGGTCGATCACGTCCTGAATCCAGCTTTCTTCCGCATCGATAAAAACGGGGACGGATGCCTCAAATCCTTCTTTGCAAATGCGGTTTACACGTTCTACCGTTTCATGATATTCTTTCAGATCACTCTCTGAAATGTTTTCAATTCCGGTATTGGTAAGTTCTAATAAACTAAACCTGGAGATTCCCGTGATTTTGAACACTGCGAATGGAATCCCGGGATTCCCTTTTGCCTTATGGATCGTAGCGATGATCTCTTTGGTCGTATGCTCGAAATCTTCCGCACTGGTTTTACCTTCCACCGAATAGTCCAAAATGGTTCCGACATGGTTTTTCCACATCGTGTCTATGGTTGAAGTGCACTCCTCAATGGTTTCACCTCCACAGAATTGCTCGAAGATGGTTGCTTTGATCATTCCTTTTATTGGAAGTCCGACATTCAATCCGAAACGTGCAAGTCCTTTCCCTGTTTTAACCAAAAACGGACTAGCCATGACCGAAAATAAAAAATGTGCTCTTTTCAAATCCTTGTTGGACTTGTGTTTGAACGCAATTTCCGTGTTATTAAAAGATATCATGGGGCAAAATTAATCGCTTTCATGTATTTTTGTTCACCTTTAAACTGAATTTATTTGTTCCATCATTGAAATTAGTGCTTTGAAAAAAATTAAATGTAATTCATATACTGTGGAAGCTGGCAATTTGGAGCTTTCATCTTTCCCGAAATTGCTTGAAGAAACCTACAAGGATGTGCGGAAAGTCATTGTTGTGGATGAGAATACACATGATTTTTGTTTGGAATACTTATTGACCGCTTTTCCGACTTTGGAAGATGCGGAAGTCATTTTATTGCCTACCGGAGAAGAGAACAAGGTAATGGAAGTCTGTTTTCAGGTATTGGAAGCACTTTCGGATTACGGAATTGTACGTTCGGATCTGATCATTACACTTGGTGGTGGAGTTGTTAGTGATATGGGAGGATTTATTGCTTCCATCTATAAAAGAGGTTTGCCTTGTATTCACATTCCAACTTCCTTATTGGGAATGGTAGATGCATCTCTGGGAGGAAAGACAGGAATTGATTTGGGGAATTTTAAAAATCAGATAGGTACTTTTTATGATCCGGTTGCTGTTTTCGTAGATCAACGTTTCCTGGCAACCTTGCCCGAAGAGGAGTGGGTAAGTGGTTTTGCAGAAGTGATGAAGCATGCTTTGATCGCTGACAAGAAGGAATGGGATCGATTGATCGCAAGCAAGCAGGAGGAATTGTTTTCAGAAGAAAATGTCACAAAGCTGCTTGAAAGATCGATTGCAATCAAGGCAAAAGTGGTAAACGAGGATCCCACTGAAAAGGGAATCCGCAAATCGCTGAACTTCGGTCATACGATCGGTCATGCAATTGAAGGGTATTACCTGGATCTGAATCCGATTTCTCACGGAAATTGTGTCGCGCTTGGAATCATTGCAGAATCCTATTTGTCGAATCAGAAAGGAACGCTGGAAACGGAAGAATTGAATGAGATCGTGCAGTTGATGATGGCTCTGTATCCTTGTCCGGAAGACTTGTTGACCGGAGTCGGTATCATGATCGAGTTAATGAAGAATGACAAGAAAAACGATCAGCAGGGAGTAAGAACCTGCTTTTTGGATAAGATCGGGCAATGTTCCTGGAATCATTTGATAGATGAGAATGATATCAAAGCTGCATTGAACTATTTGTATCAGGCGTATTATAAGAATTGATTGCGAACCGTTTCCCCCTTTGAAGGGGGACTAATGGGGATGGTCACCCCTCTTGATCTCCCCTCAAGGGGAGAAAAGAAAAATTATTTCTTAAGTGCCAACAACTGTGATTTGATTTTTTCCAGTTTGTCAATCAATACTTCGTTCTGATTGCCTTCCAAATGTCCCTTTTCACCGGATTTCAAAGCCTTTTTGGCACCATCCAGCGTATATCCCTGTTCTTTTACGAGTTGGTAAATCTTGTTAAAATGCTCGATGTCCTTTACGGTGAATAAGCGATTTCCTTTTTTGTTTTTTTTAGGCTGAATTACCGTGAATTCTTTCTCCCAAAACCTTATGAGAGAAGTGTTTACATCAAATATGGTAGCAACCTCCCCAATGGAGTAATATAATTTGGTTAATACGATATTATCTAATTTGCTCAAGACCAATCATTTTGATTCTGTGAAAATAATGATAATTTTGCACCGTCAGAAATATTATGTCTTTAAAAACTTACATATTTTCGATGGCTGTGCTTCTTGTGAGCAACGTGCTTCAGGCACAAACAGCAACAGGGTCTTTACCTCAAAAGAGTCAGGTGTCTTCTGACACCCTAATGAAGCAGGGGAACTCATCCGCTTTGCAGGCAATCACTTCCAATGATTCGGCTCCTAAAATCAACAAGCAGGTAGAAGATATCATCCAATTCGCAAAGAAATTTTTAGGAACTCCTTATCATTATGCAGGTTCCACCCCGTCAGGTTTTGATTGCAGTGGTTTCATTTACTATGTCATGGGGAACTTCGGGATGCGTTTATCTCGCTCAAGCCCCGGTATTGCCGAATTTGGCAAAACAGTGAAGCTTTCCGAATTGCAACCGGGAGATCTGATGTTTTTTAAAGGAAGAAACACTCGTGCAGCCGGAGTTGGACACGTTGCAATGGTTGTGGAAGTGAAAGCAGGCGTGATCAAGTTCATTCACAGTTCCACTTCCCGTGGTGTGATCATTGACACATTCAATAACAGTGGTTATTACGTTCCCCGTTATTTAAAGGCAAAACGTCTGGATTACGGAGGAATCGCTCCAAAGAACTAGTATTTCGATTTTACGGTCTTCAGATGCCAAAGCAGGTAAACAATGCATAAAAATGCCATTCCTGCTCCAAAAAGGAACACATTCCAAATAGATTCCAGGTTATTTCGATACCAGATATTGGTAACCAATGCTCCACTGAGAATTCCGAATTCCAATGCTATGAACATGGTTCCCGTTCCACGACCTCGTCTGGCTTTTGGTGACAAATCTGCTGTCCAGGCAAAAAGGGTTGGGGAGATGATTCCTGTGGCGATACCAAAAATGATGGAAGCAATGTAATACCAGGTTTCAGTAGTAGCCATTCCGATGAGGATCATGGAAACACACAAGATCACCATTCCCGCTACCAATGTTTGTCTTCTACCGTAAGTATCGGATACTTTTCCGGTCACCAAACGAATGAGGATCGTTGCCATGACATAAAAAATGAAGAAAGCGCCTTTGTTTCCAATGTTCAAGTGGTCTGAAATATCCGGAGAAAGAACCAAAATGATTCCGGAACACATGGCAGACAGGAACATGACAACAGCTACCGGGATAACACTCGGTTCAATAATCTCATCCGATTTGATTTGGAGGTGGTTCCACTGGAATTTCGAAGTTTTAGCAAGTGTTTCTTTGACGTTGAAGTAAAGAATATAGGATAAAGCTGTAAAAAGTGCAGCGGTGAAAAACAAGGCATTCCGGTTTCCGACCTCTACAATAAAACTGGAAAGTCCTTGTCCGACTCCCATTCCGATCGAGATGAAAGTTCCCCAAAGTCCCATTCCGAAGCCGCGTTTGTCTTCAGGCAGAATATCCGTAATCAATGCAGTGGCTCCTGTCGGGTAAAATCCGACGCTGAATCCATGCAAGAAACGCAATCCGAGTAAAAACCAGGCTGAAAAGGCAACCGAATAAAGCGAACAAACCACCACTGAGATCAGCAATCCAATCAACATCACTTTTTTGCGTCCGATAATGTCGGAAAGCTTCCCCGAAAATGGTCTTGTAAAACCTGCTGAAATGGTGAACAAAGCAATGATCAATCCTTTTAGATTGGGAGAACCCAGGTCGGTTAAAAACGCATTCATTTCCGGAATCACAATGTTGTAACTCGTTGTGAAAAGAAGCATGGAAAAGCTTAACTTCCAGAAATTGGATCCGTATGTTTTCAAGATGGGGCAAAAATAGGTAAACTCTTTCGTTGAACGGGCAATCCAGATTTTAAAACTTCACGTATTTTTGATAAAAAAGAACAAATGATAAAAGAAGCCACATTGGGTGCTGGATGTTTTTGGTGCATTGAGGCATGTTATAAGGATATGAAAGGAGTTGTTTCGGTGACTTCCGGTTATGCCGGAGGACATGTGGATAACCCGACATACAAACAGATTTGCGATGGAAATACGGGGCATGCGGAAGTGGCGCGCGTCGTTTATGACGATTCCATCATTTCATTTGATGAATTGTTGGAAGTGTTTTGGTTTGTCCATGATCCGACACAATTGAACAGACAGGGAAATGATATCGGGACACAATACCGTTCGGTCGTTTTTTATCATAATGCGGAACAAAAAGAGAAAGCATTGGCTTACAAAGCGAAACTGACTGCGGAACATGTTTGGGAGAATCCGATTGTAACAGAGATTTCTCCGATTTCCAATTACTTTCCGGCGGAAGATTACCACCAGAATTATTTGGAATTGAATCCGGGGAATGCTTATTGTCAAGCGATTGTGAGACCGAAGTATGAGAAATTCAAAAATATTTTTGCAGATAGATTGAAATAAAAAAGTCGGGGCGAAAAATTTTTCGCCCCGACTTTTTTTTATATTAGATTTTACAATTCATCTTCATCAGCTGGAGGAGGACCAGTAGGTTTCGTTCCCTTTCCACCTTTTGCGTCTTTCTTTTCAGCATGTTTTGCTTGCATTTTCTCACGTTTTTCTTTTTCCCAGGCTTCATATTTTGCGTATTGGTCGCTGGTAAGAACTTCCTTGTACTGCGCATTGCGTGAGTTTTGAGTTTCTTTCAACTGAGCCATTTTTTGCTCCCTGGTCAAAGCCGTATTATCACGAATCGCATCGTTTTTCTGAGCAATTCCTAGGTTGATATCGTGAATTTTAGATGTTTGCGCATCGTCCAAGCCCAATTTTGTCTTCATTTTTTGAGAAGAGTTTGTTGCTCTTTCTTCTGCGGGTTTACGCTCTTTTTTTGCTTGCTGTTGAGCCATTGCTGATCCACCAACTACAAGTGCTAATGCTAAAATAAGTGTCTTCATTCTAAATTATTTTATGATTATTACTGTTAAGACACAAATTGTGCCAATTGGTTTAATTAATCTGTAGTCAGGTTGAAAAATTTTTCACCCTGACAGGTTTATTATTGTATTTTCGGGTTGTCATGCAAAAACTATTTTTCATCCTATTTGTTGTGATTACAGGAACGGCTTGTTCGGTGATCACTTCCACCCGAACAAAAGGAACGGAAGTATTCATGAACCACAAACATCTTTCTGCAGTTCCGTTTGAGCTGTATTACGATTCGACCATTACAAAAATCTCCCTGTTCGGGAATCAGATTACAGATATTGATAGTGAGATTGTCAATCTAACCAATCTGGAGGTGCTTTATTTGGGACGTAATCACATGAAAACATTCCCGAAGGCAATTTGTGGTTTGAAGAACTTAAAAGTGCTTAGCCTGGCTTATAACGATATCGATTCAATTCCTGATTGCATTTGCAGGCTTCAAAACCTGGAACGTCTATTCCTTTCGAATAATAAATTGGTGCATGTTTCGGATTCGTTGGGGAGTTTAAAAAAATTGGAACAATTGGATTTGAACCGGAATTCGATCCAACTGCTTCCTGAAGATCTCGGATATCTGTCCTCCATGCAATTCATGGATCTGGGTTTCAACAATCTGAGTAAACTTCCGGATTCCATGCAATTCATGCGAGGGTTGAGAGAGCTGAATCTGCAATATGCCGGAGCTTTGTTGCGTGTTCCCGAATCGGCTTGCACCTTGCGGATGCTTGAGAAAATCAAGGCAGATCCGTCGATTGTATTCCCGGTGTGCTTTTTATCCCAGCAAACCAACCGCCTGGTGATTTACATCGAGCCTTAGTTCCTTCCCCAGAAATAAAACAATACGAAGTCATAACTTGCATGGGCGGCGATGCAAAACCACAATCCCTGTTCACCTGAAATAGCATAGCTGAGAACCAGGATAAACAAACAAACGAGTAATCCGTATTTGGTCGTATCCAGATCCCGTGGATTGATGTACCCATGAATAGCTACAAAAGCGATGCTTGCCAGAATAGGGTGCAGCCATTGCTGAACTGCAATACGGAACAGGATTTCTTCTCCAAAACCCGCACAAAGTGAGAGGAATACAATATCAACGATATTTAAGCGAAGGGATCTGATCAGTTGATGCTGAACTGAAAAACTCTTCCGTGCAGTTTCGGTGTTGGTGAAGATGAGCATCAAGATTCCGAAAGCGATTCCGTATTCGATTCCAATTCCGGTCCAGACACTGGCAATATGATCCAATTGAAGAAAATCACTTATTTCAGGCATTCCGCAAAGAAGCCAGCCAAGAGGAGCCATCAATAGCGTGGCAAAACCCAATAAGTAAACTTTCCATTTTGACATCCTATGTCAATTTAGTAATAATGGATTGATGATCCGGATACTGTTTCATCAGTTCTTCCGAAGTGAACAACTCGAAATCTGCGAAGTCAAAACCGGGAGCTACCGCGCAGGAAACAAAGGCATAACCTTCGTCGTTTTTCAGATGGGAACCGAAAATGGTAAGAGCCGGAACTACATGGAATGGAACTTCATTTTGTGTCAGGTCCAAACCTAGTTCGATGACCTGGTGTTCGCCATTGGGAAAAATACTATGAACAAGCAGGGGAGAACCCTCATGAAAATACCAGCATTCGTCTGATTGGATGCGGTGAAATCGGGAGATACTATTTCCGGTGATCAGAAAATAAATACTGGTGAGAAGCTGCCGGTCTTTTCCAGGAATGGATTGCGAAGAACGATAGGTTTCAGCATAAAAGCCACCTTCGGGATGACTTTTTAAATTGAATTTCTCAATAATTTCTTGTGCTCTTTGGGGAATTTCCATTTATTCTATGATGGGTTTATTCGGAGGATCCTTCTTCTTTTTGGGAGTCGGGATGAAATACCTGAAATCAATGGTGAAATACCCTGCAGAAATCGGCTTATAAGCAAACAGCTGCTTGGATGTCCCACTTTGTCTGAGAATGGAAACACCAAAAAGTGGCGGTTTGAATGGAACCTTGGCACCAAAGCCTAAAAAGAATGTTCCTGCCTTTTCAGTCCGGAATTCAAATCCGAATCCGGCGTTGAAAGCAAAGTAAGTGCTTGCAGTTCTTCGTCCCTGAATGAAAATGGCCTTTTTTGCTTCGGGAAGCATGGAGTCCTGAACATCTGATGGATAATGTGTGATTGATACACCAAGAGAAGCATCGGCATACCATTTTTCAGTCAATTTAACGTAGAAAAGGGCATTGAGGGGAACGTCGTAGTTTATGAATGCCAGTTTCTGACTGTCATAAATACCGGAATCCGGCAGTGAAACTCCCACATTATAGATTCTTCTCACTTGGGATATCCCTGTTTCCAGACTGATATTCTTTGATAATCCGATCCGGATCGTTGCACCGAATGTGAATCCCCATTTATTATGAAAATCAGTGGTCATGGAGCCGGAACTATCCAACAATTCGGTATGGACTGCACCAATGAAGTTATTTGGGATAACGGGAGCTGCAACAATTCCAAAATAAGATGGAAACCGCTCCTTTTTTCGTTTTTGCCCATAGGAAACCAGCGAAAAAGTACAGATAATTAAGATACATATGGATTTCAGCATGGTACTTTTTCTCTTTCTACTGTTAACGAGTTTTGTTTTTATATAGTTGGTAGACTAACGTCGATTTGATCGAGTTATTGTTTCCACTCTGTGAGGTACTCAATTGGTTTTCGCTGACCTTTTGGCCATTCGATTGCCGGATATCCAAGGTAAAACAAGCCAATGCAGCGCTGTCCCTTATCCAATCCCAAAAAGTCATTGAAACGCTCGAATTTAATCACTCCCGGAGTAGACCAAAATCCACCGATTCCTTGAGCTGTCGCTGTTAAGTGCATATTTTGGACTGCACATGAAATGGCAGCGAAATCGTCTTCTTCCGATATTTTGGTGTCTTCAGCCCGATCCAATATGATTGCAACTACGGCACTTGCCATTTTGGGTCTGCTCATCAATTTTCCCAGCTTGCTATCTACCTGTTTCTCTTTTGGAATTTCAGAAAGATAGATGCTTCCCAAGGCTTCAGACAGATCATTCAGTGCATTTTCCTGAAATACGATGAATCTCCAGGGTTGAGTCATTCCATGAGTAGGAGCCCAAACAGCATTGTTCAGCAACAATTCGATTTGCTCTTTGTGAATTTTTCGGGTACTGTATTGTTCCGGGTAAATGGTTCTTCGATCGCGAATAATCGCTGTTACTTCACTTAGATTGTAACGCATTCTTTATTTTTTTGTAAAAATAAGAAAAAGCGACAGCTTTTGAAGACTAAATTATGACAAACGTTAGTGCGAAAATAATTTAGGAAAAGCGACTCAGTCCGCCGCGGCGGAAAGACTAAATTATGATCAGCCGTGGCTGATTAGTGCGACACTAACCAGGACAATTCGCGAATAGCAATGGTTCTAGTTAGCGATCTGACCCATTTCCTTCCTTAAGTGCTTTCTGAATCAAAAAGAAGGTTTTGTCTATCGTATCATAAGCTCCGTTCGGAATAGGACCTAAGGCGGGAGCATTCACGACATATCCGAAAGGATCTATCAGAACATAGTAGGGATAATTTGCGACATTGTAGTTCTTGAAAATGGAATTACTTTCTTTACTGGAAATCACTTTCCATGGTAATTCGTTCTTCAGTTTGGCCAGATCTACCCCTGGATTTTCCTTGTAAACCATTACGAAGTTGATATTTTCTTTATAGCGTTCGTAGATCGGTTTCAGGAGATTCATCTGCTTCATGTTGTCCAAACTGGTCGGGTCAACGAAAAACAGGTAGAAATACTTTTTTTGGAAGCTTGGAAGTGTCAGGTCAGTTCCTTCATCTTTCAGCAAGAAATCGGGTGCTTTGGCTCCCTGAGTTAGTTCCGTCAACCGGAAATGCAAATTTTGAGCAATGATCTTGTTTTCCGGGTACTTACCAAATCGGGCAACACTATCCAGGATCGTCAGGATATTGGTCTGAGGATAATCTTTTTCATAAAAGCACTCTGAAAGTGTTTTCAGCATGATCAATTCCCGAAGTTTGTATTGTTTCGATAAGGTATATTCTCTGGAAAGTGCGCGATTGATTGCACTGGGACTTGATTTTACTATTCCAAGATAAACCTGATTGTTTATTTCCGAATTGATGCGAGGCAAGAGCTTTTCGTAAAAATGGGTGATGTAGTCCATGTAGACCTCGTTCTGATAGTAGGTGGGAGTGGACTTGATATAAAAATCATACTTTTCATACTGGTTCCTGTTTCCTATAAAGCGCAGATCATCGAGTTTGGCAATGGTGTATTTCCTGTGATAATTGAAATACCGGTCAATGGTATCTGCATGATAGTATTTTTCAACTGCCATTTTGAAGGTATCCAATCGTGCAACGAAAAACTTGGAGTCTGCATTGTGTTTGGTATAGTAGGTTGCTACAAACTCATCATTCCAACGGTTGAATTCCAGAATCTTGTAATTGATATCCTCTTTTCCCAGATTGAAGAAAATAAGTTCCACGAAGTTTCCGGAAGGATTATAGGTGTCGTATTTGTTCTTTTCCTGGAACAATACTTCGTATTTACCTGCCGGATTTGCAAACATGCTCGCTTTGTTGTTTCCAGATTTCAGAATCAATTTACGCGTTTCATCCAGGTTGAAAACGAGGCTGAAAGTGCTATCTGCTTTTACCGTTGAAGAGGCGATTCGCTCCTCTCTCATGGTGATGAAATCGGAGATCTGATAAACTTCCATTTCTTTTCCGATGTAAGCAGGGGCATACCCATTGATTTCGGTCAGGGATTGAGCATGCAGTTGCAAGGATGCAATGGAAATGAAAAAAAGGATAAGGTATCTGTTCATGTCTAATTAACGAGCTGTTCGAAATTTGTTACATACTTATCAATTTCCCCGCCATTTTTATAGATTTCACGGATGATCGTTGCGTTGATTGCAAAAAGGGAAGTATCCGGAATTAAGAAAACCGTTTCAATCTCTGTCATAGAGCGATTCATCAATGCGATCGGAACTTCATAATTAAAGTCTTTAACATCTCTCAGACCACGTAAAATGAAGTTGCATCCTTCATCCTTACACATTTCAACGGTCAATTTTTCGTAGGTGATCACACGTATTTTGGATTCGCCTTCGAAGCAGCTTTTGATATGCTTCAGCCTGTTTTCCAACGAAAATAAATAGTTCTTGGTTGAATTTATTCCAACGGCGATGACTATTTCGTCAAATAAGGAAAGCCCTTTCCGGATGATATCTTCATGACCTTTGGTGAAGGGATCAAACGATCCCGGGAAACATGCACTTTTTTTCATGTCATTCAAATTGAAAGAAACTAAAGTAAACATTACCGAAGTTTCGTGTTTCTAAATAACCACTTTCCTGAGTCAGATCTGTTTGTTTTCCATGTTCAATTAAACAGATTCCTCCGGGATTCAATAGCTTTCGTTCACGTATGATTCGAACCAGTGTATCGTGGAATGTCAAATCGTAAGGAGGATCTGCAAAGATCAGGTCGAATGTTTCGGGACAATTATCCAAAAATCCGCGCACCTCATTTTTGACAATGTGCCACTCATCTCCGATTCCCAATTCCTTTTTGAGTTTGTACATGTATTTGATACAAACCGGATGCTTGTCCAGAGAAGTTACATTTCCGGCTTCCCGTGAAAGGAATTCCAAGGAAATATTCCCGGTTCCGGCACAGAGATCCAGGATATTGAGATTGACTAAACTATACCTGTTTTCCAGTACATTGAAGATTCCTTCTTTCGCAAAATCCGTTGTGGGTCTTGAAGGGAAACTTTTCGGAGGACTAAACCTTCTTGCTTTGTAGATACCTCTAACTATACGCACAATGTCTGATATTGAAGATGATTGGATACTTGTATTTCGATTTTTGACTGTTCAAACAACTTGATTTTCTTTAAATGTGTTTCCAGACGTTTCTGAATGCCTTCAACTTGTTCGCCGGTACCGTGAATGTACAATTCATTCTTGGATTCGATTTTAAGCTGCGTAAAAACGGTTGCCAGGTGATAAACGATATCTTCCTCGCTTTGGTATTCCTGGATGCTGGTGTGTGCTATATTCCCGTCTTTCCGGACCACAAAGGAAAATTGTTCTTCATGAATGACCAAATGGCTTCTTAAAGGAATCAATGAACCGGTAGTCAGATGACGGAGGATGTGCGCTATTTCGTGCTGGATGACAATTCGGGGTGCTTTCAGGATGAGGACGGATTTTACCCACATCGGAAGCTGATAAATGATCACCGAACTCCAATCCGGTAAGCGGTTGTAGTCCACGTCGCTTTTGGAAATAGGCTTGTGGACTGTATATTGCAATAATGTTTCGGGTGTTGAAGCTGAGAATAAGGAATTCGGAACCAAACAAAACTCCTGTGCAAAATAAGAACATGAAAAATTCTCAAAACGATCCAGATTTCCAATTTTCTCAATGACTTGAGTCAATACTTCCTTGTATCCGACATCGGTTCTTTTCGTACAATTTACTTTTTCCAATAACTGGATTTCATTCCCGGTCAATTGGAAGGCTGCAATGCTTTGTTGAGTAATTTCTATGATTAACTGCACAAATTCGTTTTAAACAAAGATAAAAAGAAAAGGCTCACTTCGACTCCGCTCAGTGTCCTTTTACTGAATGTGTCAATACACAGGTGACTGAGCGTAGTCGAAGGCTCTGTGATGCTTATTTTATTCGTAATTTTAGATTATGGATTCACCGTCTTTTCAAGAGGAATGTTATCGCTTGATTTTGTCTTTTTTCGGACATGTTCCAAACGAGGAACAGGAATTATTGATTCGGCACCTTTCCAATTTCACGTTTGAAGAGGAGAATCCGGCTTGTTTTATTTTGAAGGGATATGCCGGAACCGGTAAAACAAGTATTCTGGGTGCCTACATTCAGGCTTTGAATGTGCTAAAACGCAAAACAGTTTTGATGGCTCCAACCGGAAGAGCTGCAAAAGTGCTTTCACTGAGATCCAAAATGGGTGCAACGACGATTCACAAACGAATCTATTTCACAGGAACCAGTCCGGATGGAACAGTGAAATTGCAATTGGCACCTAATAAGTCCAAGAACACGATTTTCATTATTGATGAGGCTTCGATGATTGGAGATTACTCGCTTCAGGCGGATGGCAGTGTTTCAAGGAACTTATTGGAAGATGTATTTGAGTACGCCTTGGGTGGTGAGAATTGTAAATTGATCTTGTTGGGGGATGAGGGACAACTTCCTCCGGTTGGTTCGGATGAAAGTCCGGCTTTAAGCACCGCTTATATGAATCAGCACTTTCCCTTGGTTCACTTCACGATTTATGGATTGACATCCGTTGTAAGGCAGCGAACGGATTCCGGGATTTTGGAGAATGCCACGCGCATCCGGCAAGCCCAGGTGGATGAGACAGTTCCTCAATTGGATCTGCATTCCTTTCCCGATGTGAAAGCTGTTCCGGGAGATGAATTGATCGAGAAAATAGAATCTTCCTATAGCAATTACGGGGCAGATGAGGTGATGATCGTTACCCGATCGAATAAGCGGGCTAATCTATATAATCAACACATCCGGAATCGCATTCTGATGATGGAGGAGGAGTTGTGTGGAGGAGATTTGCTGATGGTGGTGAAGAACAATTATTTTTGGTTGGATCCGCTCAGTTCCGCCGGATTTATTGCAAATGGGGAATTGATAAAAGTACATCACATCCGGAGAGTCGAAGAGTTGTATGGTGTCCGGTTTGCACATTTGGAGATTTCCCTGATCGATTATCCGGACCTGGATCGTTTTGAAGCCATTGCTTTCATGGAAACCTTGACCATTGAGCAGCCAAATCTGGATCGCGGTTTTCTAAAAAATCTGTTCTTCGAGATTGAAAAGGATTTCATGCATGAACACAATAAGCAGAAGCGCTACCAGGAAATCATGAAATCACCCTACTTCAATGCACTCCAAATTAAATTCGCGTATGCGGTGACCTGTCATAAATCACAAGGCGGACAATGGGCTGCCGTGTTTGTGGATCATGGTTACCTGGAATTCGAACAGGTTGACTTCTCCTTTTTACGCTGGTTGTATACGGCAGTGACTCGAGCAAGTGAGCAATTGTATACGGTTAACCTGATGGAACAACTAATTGAAGAGTGACTTCGACTCCGTTGCGCCTATGCTGAAGCAAGGTTAGTGCAAGTATTCAGTCACCTTTATTTTCTATTTAAAAGTTCCTGCCATTTGAATGAAGTTGGTCCACAACTTACTTTTACTCCGTCCAATTGCTTGTTTAAGCGATCGATTACGATCTTGGCATCTTCTCGGCTCAGATACGTTCCGGCAAGCACATTCAGTTCTGATTTCAATTTTTGAATCACAGTTGCGGTTCTCAATGCCGATAGGTAATCATTTCCACTCAAATGGTATTTGTTCAATTCGGTTTGGATGGATTCATCATCGGATTTCAGGTTGGTCTTCACAGGATCGGTAAATGTGTTTACTTCCAATAGAATTCCACGGTTCAGGAAAATATTGACCTGTGTTGAACGCAAACGAAGATTGGAAGAGTCCATTTTCGCTTTCATTCGTTCCTGATCTGTGCCGCCTTGGTAGGCATTCCATTCAGTTCTGTCAGTTGCTCTGACAACCAGGGTGCCGTTCCATTTTCCAACCCCTTGTCCACGGCTGATGACTTCAAAAGGTAGTTTTTTATCCAGAAGTGCTTCGAAGAATTGTCTGATTGAAACGCTATCGGAAGCATGGAATAACTGATTGTTCAGGTTCCATTTATTGGATTCGAACTGATCTACCAGGTTCAGTTGGACGCGTGCATCGAATCCGGGTTTGGAATCTACGAGGTTCACATGCAGCATTACTTCATCTGCATTATCCGAAAGTGGTCCGTCAGGAATCGCGATCAGGCGAACCTCAAAAGGTGTTTTCAGACTGTCTGCCCTGAATGTGAACTCTTGGGTGTATAAATCGAATGTGGATGAATCGGAGAAGGTGTAAAGTCCGTCTTTTTCAGTATAATCCACCCAATGATATCCCATGGCAGCCTTATAGTTGTCCAATCTTCTCTGATAAATCGCCAAAAGATCGATAGCCGCCTTTTTTTCGATTTCCAATTCTGCAATGATCTTTTTATAGCGTTCGTATTCACCATACAGATAAATAATGCCTGTTTGTTCTTTTCTGCGGGATTTCTTGTCGGAATCTGTTTTTGGTTGCGCCTTGAATTCGCCACCGGTTGTTTTTTTCAATGCTTTCTTCTTTGCTCTTTTCACTGAAGCGGGAACTTTCGAGCTGGTGGTGATTGTTCCTTGGGTCATGTTTGAGTACTTGTGTTCGTCCTCGTTGATTTTCTTTTCAGTCTCGTCCTTTTTTCGTTTGGCCGTTTCGATGTCATAATCGTACCCTCTTTTTCCATAGATTTTATCCCATAGCTTGGCCACCTTGTCCTTTTCCAGTTCATTGACTACCGCCTGAAATGTTTTTCCATCGCTATAGGTTGAATCCGGTGAAAGGAAACGCGTATCATTCGATCCGAATAGGTGATAGGATTGCCCGTTTCGCTCAATGACGACGGTCGTCTGCTTTTTCGTATTGTATCCCCAAACGTCGAAGTGAAGTTGGGTCAGTTTATTGTCACCGGCTGTTTCAAAATCAATTGCAGGCATTCGGATGGGTTCCAATGCGGTCTTATTTCTTTTGGAGGCTTCAATGATCTTTGCATCGTAAGGGAAAAGTCCGATTGCTTTTGGAAGACCTTTATTCCATTTTCCATTTTCATCTTTCTCCCGTTCATTGAGTAATCCGGATGTTTCCGAGCCGTCACCGGCAGCAATTAATATATTCTTGAAAGTAGTTGCTGTTCCGCCCAGTTGAAGAAAAATCTCATAAGCTCTCTTTTCGACGTACGCATTTGTAGCATAATTCATAGCTTCAATTGTTGCCAATTGGTCATCTACGGTTAAAAAGTTGAACGTTGCCAACATGGCTGCTTTGTCATTAAAACTAAGTCCCGGATTCAGAACGGCAGACAGTTTCTTTTGAATTTCCAGGTTCCCGTTTTCTGTTTTCATAGCAGAAGGAGGGAGCTTTGATTTCAGAATCCCTTCGAACTGGTTGTATTGGGTTTTGTATCGTTCCAGGTCATTTTCCGATTGACGTGATGCCAGAAGCATTTTGTTCAGTTCCCAAAGTGCCATTTTATTGGCTGCTTCTGCGATAATTCCTTTGGGAGATTTTTCAATTTCCCCTTTTCGGATAAATAGTGAATTCGGATTATTGATGATGTAGCTTTCTATGGAATCGTAATTCAATTCCTTGTTCATCAAACGAACCTGAGGTCCCGAGTATTCGAAATAGCGTCCGATACTATTGTCCAGAATGGGACTTTTTTTGACAATATGGAAAAGGTATGCGCGGTCTTCTGCTGTAAAATCAGTTGGTCCTTGACTAAAGGATGCAAGGCTTACAAATGAGATCAAAAGGGTGTAAACGTATTTCATTCGCTGTATTATGGAATCCAAATATCTTAATAATTGTTTCGACTAAAATAGGTAACAGAAATATTTGTTAACAAAAAACCCCGGCGATAAATGCCGGGGTCTATTTTAATGATTGATGATCAAAGGCATTCGTTCCTGAATTTCCTGATCACTATTGATTTCAATATAGTATACTCCATTTGAATAGGCGTTCAGATCAAATTCTAGTGTAAAGATTCCCGAGTAAGATTCGTTGAATACCATTTTTCCTTGTGCATCGTAGATAATGATCTGATCCATCGGAGTTCCGGTAGAGATTACTTTGAATTGTCCGTTGTTCGGATTCGGGAATAAAGAGAAGTATGTACTTTCTTTTTCGTCGATACCGGCACAGTCATTTACATCGATAGTTGTCTGAGCACTAGCAGAACAATTATTCACATCCACATACGTATAAGTTACAATGGATGATCCGATACCTGCATTTCCAGGATCAAAGATGTTACTTGTAATTCCATTACCGGTATAGATACCACCAGCCGGTAAGCCATTCGACATGGTAAACGGAGCAGCGAAGCTACACAATGGTTGGAATGGATTCACAGTCACAATTGGATTTGAATTGACAACCACCGGAACGACTACTGAAGAGGCTGAACATCCGTATACGTTCTGAACAGAAACCCAGTAATTTCCGGAAACCGTTACTTGCAATACCTGACCGATATATCCTGTCGACCACGTATTTGTTCCTGTTCCTGAAGTGAATAAGAACAATTCTTCTCCATCACAAATGGTTGTTGGTCCGCTTGGAGTGATAATTGGTGTGGCAGGTGCAGGATTTACGTTTACAACAACTGGTGCTGAAGGTTGCGATGGACATCCTGTTTGATTACCAACTACCGAGTAAGAACCTGAAGTAGTTACAATAATTGATTGTGTCGTCGCTCCTGTTGACCAGGTACTATTAGGATCTGATGAAGTCAATGTCACACTGGAACCATCACAAATAGTTGTTGAACCGGATGCTGAAATATTCGGGATGGAAGATACCGGGATAACCGTTACGATCATCGGGCTGCTTGTACTTGTACATCCGTTGACGTTTGTATAAGTTACCGTGTAATTTCCACTTACAGTTGCATTGATGCTTTGAGAAACACCTCCTGATGACCAAGTGTTTCCACTAGTGTATGAAGAAGTAAGTGTTAAAAACGATCCCTGACAGATAGTTGTCGCTCCACCCGCAGTGATGGAAGGAGGTGCAGGATTTGATTGAACATTCACAACTACCGGAGTAGAAGATGGAGAGGCACAACCATTTCCATCTATATGGATCACACTGTAGACTCCACTTGTAGTTGCAGTAATACTTGGAGTCATTGCTAATGTAGACCAAGAGTTTCCGGTTGCATAAGATGAGGTTAATGTCACTGATCCACCTGCACAGAATGTAGTAGGACCACTAGCCGTGATCACCGGAGCGGCAGGAATTGAATTGACTGTTACCGTAACCGGTGTTGACGGAGAAGATACACAACCGTTTCCATCCGTATAAGTGACAGAATAAGTTCCATTGCTGCTGACAGTTACGGCATTTGCAGTTGAACCGCTTGACCAAAGATTCCCAGATGTATAGGAAGAACTTAACATAACTGAACCACCTGAACAGAATGATGTCGGTCCATTTGGACTGATCACCGGAGCTGCTGGAAGTGGATTAACCGTAACCACCGTTATTGGCGATGCAGGTGATACACATCCGTTTCCATCGGTTACAGTCACAGAGAAGTTACCAGCAGCTGAAACAGTGATTGATTGGGTATTTTCACCACTTGACCATAAATTACCTCCTGTAGAAGAAGAAGTCAAGGTTACGGAGCTACCGGCACAAATTGATTCCGTCGTTCCTGTTACGATGGTTGGAGCAGGAGGTAGGGAATTAACTGTAACTGTCTTTGGAGCTGAAGTACCGGAACTACATCCGTTCGTAATTACCTGTACCAGAAAGGTACCGGAAGAACTTACAGTGATTGATTGTGTAGTTGCTCCGTTAGACCAGAAGTTATTACTTGCAGAAGAAGAAGTCAATACGACCGTACCACCGGCGCAGAAAGTAGTCGGACCACTAGCTGTAATCGTTGGAACTGCAGGAATTGCATTTACTGTAACGTTTACAGGAACAGAAGCACTCGATGTACATCCCAATACTGTTTGAGTAACGGTATAGCTTCCGCTGGCTGTCACTGTGATTGATTGGTTAGTTTCTGTAGTTGACCAGGTATTACCTGAACTCACTGAAGAAGTCAATACGACAGAACCGCCTGCACAGAATGTTGTCGGTCCACCAGCACTAATTAGTGGTGCTGCCGGAACAGGGTTAACAGTAATTGTTTGAGTTGCATTCGGACTTGTACATCCCAATGAAGTCACATTTACAGTATAAACTCCACTTGTGGAAACTGTAATTGATTGCGTTGTGGCACCTGTCGACCAAGTATTGCCTGAAGCCGCAGAGGATGTCAACACCACGGAACCACCTGTACAGAATGTTGTTGGTCCGCCAGCAGTGATTGTTGGAGCAGTTGGAATCGGATTTGCCGTAACGTTGATGACATTTGAAGTAGCTGAAGTACAAGATCCGTCCACAATTTGTACCGAGTAAGAACCGGAAGCAGTTACTGTGATGGATTGTGTTGTTTCACCAGTCGACCACAAGTAGGAAGTACCCGCAGTTGAAGTCAATACTACCGAACCACCTGCACAGAAAGTTGTTACACCACCTGCAGTGATTGTCGGAGTGGCTGGTGTCGGATTAACAGTCACGTTCGTTGAAGCAGAAGCTCCAGAGGAACATCCTGATAGTATTTGCTCTACTGTATAAGAACCAGCTATTGTTACTGTAATCGATTGTGTTGTTTCACCGGTCGACCAAAGGTTTCCACTAGAAGCTGAAGAAGTCAATACAACAGAACCGCCTGAACAGAATGTTGTTGAACCACCTGCAGTAACTGTAGGAACTGAAGGAATCGGATTCGCAGTTACGTTAATTACATTTGAGCTTGCTGAAGTACAAGGTCCGTCCACAATTTGTACGGAGTAAGAACCGGAAGTCGTTACTGTAATGGATTGTGTTGTTTCACCTGTAGACCACAAGTAAGAAGTACCTGCAGTTGATGTCAATACTACTGAACCACCGGTACAGAATGATGTTGAACTTCCTGCAGTGATTGTCGGAGTAGCTGGAGTTGGATTCACCGTCACGTTCGTTGAAGCCGATTGACCTGATGCACATCCGGCTGTTATTTCTTCTACCGAGTAAGAACCGGAAGTTGTTACCGTAATCGATTGCGTTGTTTCACCGGTCGACCAAAGGTTTCCACTAGAAGCTGAAGAAGTCAATACAACAGATCCGCCTGAGCAGAATGTTGTTGAACCACCTGCAGTAACTGTAGGAATTGAAGGAATCGGATTCACTGTTACGTTGATAATATTTGAAGTTGCTGAAGTACAAGGTCCGTCCACAATTTGTACGGAGTAAGAACCGGAAGTTGTTACTGTAATAGATTGTGTCGTTTCACCTGTAGACCACAAGTAAGAAGTACCTGCAGTTGATGTCAATACTACTGAACCACCGGTACAGAATGATGTTGAACTTCCTGCAGTGATTGTCGGAGTGGCAGGAGTTGGATTAACCGTCACGTTGGTTGAAGCTGATTGACCTGATGCACATCCGGCTGTTATTTCTTCAACCGAGTAAGATCCGCTTGTAGTTACCGTAATCGATTGCGTTGTTTCTCCTGTCGACCAAAGGTTACCGGATGCCGCAGATGAAGTCAATACTACATTGTTTCCGGAACAGAATGTCGTTGGACCACCAGCAGTAATTGTAGGAACTGAAGGGATTGGATTAACGATAACTGTTATAGGTGAAGCAGAACTTGTTGTGCACCCGAATCCATTTGTAACATCCACAGAATAAGATCCGGCAGTAGTCACTGTAATGGATGGTGTTGTAGCACTTGTTGACCAAACATTCCCTGTTGCTGCAGACGATGTCAAAACTACTGACCCACCTGCACAGAAAGTCGTTGGTCCGCCAGCTGTAATGGTAGGAACAGAAGGATTAGGATTGACAGTAACTGATGTAGCTGTTGAATTCCCGGAAGTACATCCGGATACTATTTGTTCTACGGTATACGAACCGGAGGTTGTTACCGTAATGGATTGTGTTGTTTCACCGGTTGACCACAAGTTATTGCTTGAAGCAGAAGAAGTCAAGATAACAGAACCACCGGAGCAGAATGTTGTTGGACCACCTGCAGTGATCGTAGGTACTGAAGGAATTGGATTTACGGTAACATTCGTTGCCGCACTCATTGGACTAGTACATCCGTTTGCATCCGTAATTTGAACCGTATATGAACCTGCAGTGCTCACGTTGATAGAGGCCGTTGTAGCTCCGGTCGACCATAAGTAAGATACTCCGGGACTTGCTGTCAAAGTGACAGAACCACTAGCACAGATAGAAGTAGAACCGCTAGGAGTGATTGTCGGAGTGGTAGGTAAAGCATTCACCGTTACTGCTGTTGGAGAACTTGCTAAACTTAAACAACCTGCTGCATTGGTTACCTGAACCGTATAAGATCCTGAAGTGGCAGCACTGATTGAAGCCGTTGTAGCTCCTGTTGACCATAAATAGGTTGTTCCGGCGCTTGACGTCAAAGTTACCGATCCGCCTGCACAGAATGTTGTTGATCCACCGGCTGTGATTGTCGGTGTTGCGGGAATTGCATTAATGGTAATTGTTGTAGACGAACTAACCGGACTTGTACATCCTCCAGTTGTTACTTGAACCGTATAAGAACCGGCAGTCGTTACGTTGATTGAGGCTGTTGTAGCCCCAGTCGACCATAAATAAGAGGTTCCTGCGCTTGAAGTAAGTGTTACCGAACCACCTGCACAGAATGTTGTTGGTCCACCTGCAGTAATTGTTGGGGCAGCTGGGGTAGCATTTACAGTAACAGTTGTTGGAGCACTAGCTGTACTCAGACAACCCGCAGCATTTGTTACCTGAACCGTATAAGAACCGGCAGTTGTTGCGAGAATGGAAGCTGTTGTAGCTCCGGTCGACCATAAATAGGTTGTTCCGGCACTAGCAGTTAATGTTACCGAACCACCCGCACAGAAAGTTGTTGGACCACCCGCTGTAATAGTTGGAGCGGAAGGAGCCGTATTTACTGTAACAGAAGTTGGAGCGCTGGCAGGACTGAGACATCCTGAAGCATTTGTTACTTGAACGGTATAAGAACCGGAAGTTGTAGCACTGATTGAAGCTGTTGTAGCCCCGGTCGACCATAAATAAGTTGTTCCTGCACTAGCAGTTAATGTTACCGAACCACCGGCACAGAATGTTGTTGATCCACCAGCAGTGATTGTTGGTGCACTTGGCAATGGATTAACTGTTACTGTTGTTGCAGTACTTGAAGCACTCAAACAGCCCTCTGCATTCGTTACTTGAACCGTATAAGACCCGGCAGTTGTTACGTTGATCGATGCCGTTGTAGCTCCAGTCGACCATAAATAGGTTGTTCCGGCACTAGCAGTCAATGTCACTGATCCACCTGCACATATTGAAGTTGCTCCTCCAGGAGTGATTGTCGGAGTAGCAGGAGTTGTTGTTACCGTAACAGTCGTAGGCGCACTAGCTGCACTCAGACATCCCGCTGCGTTTGTAACCTGAACCGAATAAGAGCCAGAAGTTGTCGGGCTGATTGAAGCTGTTGTAGCCCCAGTCGACCATAAATAGGTTGTTCCGGCACTAGCAGTTAAAGTTACGGAACCTCCGGAACAGAATGTTGTCGGTCCACCTGCAGTGATAGTCGGAGTGGCAGGTGCTGCATTCACTGTCACGACAGTTGGCGCACTAGCCGGGCTTAAACATCCCGCAGCATTTGTTACTTGTACGGTATATGATCCGGAAGTCGTCGCTGAAATGGATGAAGTTGTTGCTCCCCCTGGCGACCATAAATAAGTTGTACCTGCACTAGCAGTTAAAGTTACGGAACCTCCGGAACAGAATGTTGTCGATCCACCAGCTGTAATAGTTGGTGTTGCAGGAATTGCATTCACTGTTACGACAGTCGGTGAGCTGGCTGCACTAAGACATCCCGCAGCATTTGTTACTTGTACGGTATAGGAACCTGAAGTTGTAGCAGAAATGGAAGCCGTTGTTGCTCCCCCTGGCGACCATAAATAAGTTGTACCTGCACTAGCAGTCAAGGTAACAGATCCACCCGCACAGAAAGTCGTCGGTCCACCAGCAGTAATGGTTGGTGTTGCTGGAAGAGTATTCACTGTCACGACAGTCGGTGAGCTGGCTGCACTCAAACATCCCGCAGCATTCGTTACTTGTACGGTATATGAACCTGAAGTCGTCGCGGAAATGGAAGCAGTTGTTGCACCACCCGGTGACCACAAATAAGTTGTTCCTGCACTTGCGGTCAATGTTACTGAACCTCCTGCACAGAAAGTTGTTGGTCCACCAGCTGTAATAGTTGGTGTTGCAGGAACTGCATTCACGGTTACGACAGTCGGAGAGCTGGCTGCACTCAGACATCCCGCAGCATTCGTTACTTGTACGGTATAAGATCCGGAAGTTGTTGCAGAAATGGATGAAGTTGTTGCACCACCCGGTGACCACAAATAAGTTGTTCCGGCACTTGCGGTCAATGTTACGGAACCTCCTGCACAGAAAGTTGTTGGTCCACCAGCTGTAATAGTCGGTGTCGCAGGAACTGCGTTCACTGTTACGACAGTCGGTGAGCTGGCTGCACTTAAACATCCCGCAGCATTCGTTACTTGTACGGTATAGGAACCTGAAGTTGTGGCAGAAATAGATGAAGTTGTTGCTCCACCCGGTGACCACAAATAAGTTGTTCCTGCACTTGCTGTCAATGTTACTGAACCACCCGCACAGAATGTCGTTGGTCCGCCGGCAGTGATTGTCGGAGTAGCAGGCAAAGTATTAACTGTAACTGTGGTTGGAGCACTGGCTGCACTAATACATCCTGAGGCATTGGTAACTTGTACGGTATATGAACCGGCAGTTGTTACGTTGATTGAAGCCGTTGTAGCTCCAGTCGACCATAAATAGGTTGTTCCTGCACTCGCAGTCAATGTAACGGATCCACCCGTACAAAATGTTGTTGGTCCTCCTGCAGTGATTGTCGGAGTAGCAGGAGTTGTAGCCATTGATACGGAAACAGCCGTTGAGTTCGCTGATGAACAAGAACCGTTATCCAAATGAACAAAGTAAGATCCCGCTGAATTGACAACGATTGATTGTGTTGTTGCTCCGGTTGACCAGATATTGTTAGTTGCAGAAGAAGAAGTCAATGTTACTGTTCCACTAGGACATAAAGTAACTGGTCCTGCAGGTGAAATAGTCGGTGTTGCCAAAGATCCTGAAATCGTTACTGTAATTGAATTGGATACTAAGGCAGGACAACCGCCAACATTATTTGTTGCGGTGTATGTTCCAGCTGTTGAAACTGTAATGTCTTGTGTTGTTGCACCACCCGGTGACCAAGTGATATTCGTTCCTACAGTGGAATGCAAAATAACGGATCCTCCCGTACAGAATGAAGTTGGTCCTTGTGCTGTAATTACAGGAGTTTGACTCACTGTAAGAACAATTGCAGTGGATTGCGGTGATGTACAGCCCGCATTCGTATAAGTTACCGTATATGATCCGGAAGTTGAAGCTAAATAGGTTTGGTTTGTAGCACCTGAAATAAGCACACCATCTTTATACCATTGGTTTCCTGTGGCTTGAGATGAGGTTAGTGTAACCGTGTTTCCCTGACAAATCGTTGAACCACCGCTATTGCTAATTGTTGGTGCTGAAGGTCCGGCAGAAACAGCAACTACCAGCGAGTTTGAACTACTGGAACACCAATCACTCCAGGAAGAGGAAGTAGTTGTATAATACGTACCGGAAGTAGTTGCACTGATTGCTTGTGTTGTTTCCGAATTGGGAGACCAGTTGTACCACAAGGCAGAGGTCGAAGTCAGTGTCACAGAATTTCCATTACAGAAAGTCAATGGTCCACCCGCGGTGATTTTTGGGGTGGTATTTAAAAGAATGTTGATGCTTTTACTCGTTGAATTAGTTACAGCAAGATCAATGCGGGTGTCATTGTTAAAATCCCCAAGGGCAAAAGATCTTGGTAAAACCTCAGTTGAGAACTTTTTAATATTTGCCGCATAGGTACTAAAATTGAATGCGCTATTGACAGCATTGTTACCCATTAAAAGGATTACATTTCCACTATAACCTGCTCCTTCTGCGTAAAGGCAGAGAACATCCATTTTATTGTCATTGTTGATGTCTAAAAGTTTGATGTCTTGAGGATTTTGAGGTGTTGGTAAAGGAATGGAATAGGAAGTGTTTGTTAATGTTCCGGTAGCGTTGAATAATCTACCAATTCCTCCTGTTCCAAGAACCACAACATCAATATCTCCATCATTATCAAAATCTCCGGCATCAATTGCTACTGGACCAGCTGCTGTAGCAGTTACTCCGGCAGAGGTGAAATTTGCTAATCCGTCATTTGTTAATCGAGTAATATTGTTTGATCCTTTGTTAGCGGATACTATATCCTGATCTCCATCTGCATCACGATCAAAAATAGCAATGCCAATAGGGTTCGTTCCAACAGATACCGAAACTGGCGCACCAAAACTAGAACCACTGCTTGATAGAAGAGTCGATACATTATTGGTACTTTGATTGGCAACGACTATATCTAAAAAAGCATCGGCGTTTAAAAGTCCAAGTCTTACAGAAACGGGTCCCGTACCTGCAGGATAAGCAGTGGGTGCTGAGAAGCTACCAGCACCGTTACCATAAAAGACAGAAACTTGATTGGAAGTACTATCTGATGTAACAACATCTATTTTTCCATCATTATTCAGATCTCCGGAAATAATTGACGTAGGGTTCGTTCCTGTTGTAAACGATGATCCTAATGTAAATCCTCCTACACCATTACCTAAGGAAATGCTAAAGGAGTTACTTAAAGGATTGGTAAATACTAAATCTTTATTTCCATCTCCGTTGAAGTCATTTGAATGAATACTTCTAGGTGAATTTGGAAGTGCATAAATATCAGGTAGGACATAATTGTTGGATGGATTGCCGACATATGAATTTATGTAAGCTGCATTCAGTTGACCAGTAACGAAATCAATTTTTGAATCTCCATTAAAGTTTCCAGCAACAATACATCTAGGTGTTCCCGGACATTGAGTTGTTTGGTTTAATGTTAAGGTTCCGGTTGAACTGCCAAAAAATATGGAAATGGTTGATGAACCACCATTTACAACAGCAATATCTTTAAATCCATCCCCATTGATATCATAATTGACTAAGTTTTCAGGTCCTAAACCAGTTGCATAAGCTGTCGCGGCACCCATTACTCCTGATCCACTATTCTTTAAAACTGAAATGGTATTTGCAGTCTTATTGGAATTAATTACATCGTTGTCTGAATCGTTATCAATATCACATACTGTTAATGAAAATGGACCAGCCCCTGTTGCATAGATTATCCCGGTAGCAAATGTTCCAAGTGATCCGGAGTTATTTATTGATATTCCAACGCCACTGGTTCCAACACTAATTATGTCAAGATGATTGTCACCATTCATATCGGCTAATCTGACATCACTTAAGGCGCCTGAGACATTAAAAGTACCTGAAAGAGTAAATGTTTCAGGGGCTCCTATATTTCCATAAAGAGCCTGGAGATTAGTACCAATCGAGAAAACAACATCCTTAGTGCCATCTTCATTGATATCTCCGAGAGTAAGACATTTTGGAAAACTAAGTACATATGTTGTTAAGCTATCAAAGATACCATTCCCTTGACCTAAGTAAATGGTTATACCAGTTTGGTGTGATAGTAACAAGTCGAGATTTCCATCTCCGTCTAAATCAGAATTTTCCACTTGGCCTGGTAATTGTCCACCACCGCCAGAGATTGAAGTCCCGAATTTGCCGTTCCCCAATCCCTTTACGAAAGAATAGCGATTTAAGTAACCATTCCCATAGTTTCCAACAACAATGTCTAAATTACCATCATTGTCAAAATCACCTTTGGTGATTCCTCTGGTGTTACTATAGGATTTATTAAACGACACGTCGTTTCCTGAACTAAAACAGCCACTTGGAGTTTGTGACCATGCCGAGGAAACTATCATGGAGAATGATAGGAAATAAAGTAGTTTTTTCATATACGTTTAGTCAAGGTAACAGGAAGTGTATTAGTTCTACAAGCCGAAGATAGTTCTTTTTTTAACAAAATTTAGCGCTCGCTTGCGTTTAGTACAAAAATTGCTAAATCGATTATCTTCGAGGTATTAGTTTTCAGTATAATTCGAACGAAAAAAAAATCAAAAGGTTGTATTTTTGTTCGAATTATCACAAAATTAATTGATAATTCAATTAAAACAAACTATTTGCTATTTTCGCTCTATGCAAGATAAAATTACTTTCCAGTTTGTCAGTGAACCGACAGATGTCAATTTTGGAGGAAAAGTGCACGGTGGCGCTGTGATGAAATGGATTGATCAGGCTGCTTATGCTTGTGCTTCCACTTGGTCAGAAGGGTACTGCGTAACGGTTTACGTTGGAGGAATCCGCTTCTTCAAACCAATCCATATCGGCAGTTTGGTGAAGATCCAGGCTCGGGTGATCTATACCGGAAAGTCAAGTATTCATATCGGAGTGGATGTTTTCTCCCGAAAAATGAGTGAGCATAAATACGAAAAGACAACCCACTGTGTGATTGTCTTTGTTTCCGTAGATGAACAAGGGAACCCCAAACCAACCAATCAATGGATTCCGAATTCGGAACGCGAAATGCAATTGCAACAGTATGCCAAACGCTTAATGGAATTGCGCAAGGATATCGAAGTGGAGATGGGGCCTCATTTGAAAGATTTATTTTAGTAAACAGCAGTGGCGCGATTAATCGCGCCACTGCTGTTTTTATGACTGCTGAAGAAACGTTTTGTATTTCTTTCCTGTCCAGTAAATGACCAGGCTATTGGTGTCGCTTCGGATCAATTGGATTGCAGGGAGTTTCAAAGTGATCTTTTTCTTGTTTCCATCGTTCATGATGTATTTGCTCCGGTAGATGAACCAGCGTTTTGTCCACGAAAGGGAAGTCCCCATTTCCGTAGCTGTTCCGCACCCAATCACGTAAACCAGGTTCTTCACATTGTTGACAATCATCACTCCTTTGGTATGGTCGATTTTGTTCTCTACAAAGAAGGCGATATCCACCTGACCATCACCTGTAAAATCAGCTTCGAAATAGAAGGGGTTGAAATCCGTGAGAATAATGTGTTTTTGGGCTATTTCCGACTTCTCCAGAACCGGTTTTACCCAATTCGGAATGTTATTTTGGATCAAGAGGGAATCGGTTTCACAAACTGCATGATTTGCAAGCAGGATAAACCAAATGAACAGGCTGAAGGGGATGATCGTTTTCATAAATTGAGATTAGAGTTTAACTAAATCTACCCCTTTTGAATTCACGTATTTTAACAAAAACCTGAACGGTCGGATTTGTTTACTTAACTGGTGAGATTTCCCATTAATTGATTCGCGGAATATTCAATTGATAAGGAAAATCCTCACTGTTCAATGTCTGCTGGATCACCATTAGTGAAAGCTCCATCAACTCATTATTCTTGAAGATGATTCCATCAGCACCGGCATCCAGGCATGAACGCAGAATGTACGAGTTGTTTTCATCCGTTACAATATAGACTTTTGCCAAAGAGGTTTTCTTCTTGATCGTGTCCATAATATCCAATCCGGTGAGGTTCGTTCCCAGATTGTAATCGAGGAATACAATGGAATGGATTCCCGGCAGATCAGATAGGAACTCTGCGGAATCCGTGTAAGTACTGATTTTGAAGTGATTTTGGTGCATGGAATAGGCTGTAAGCAATTCTCTTTCCAGCTGCAGTTTATACAAGGTCGTATAAAACGGATTGTCATCTAATACCTGAATGCGTAATCCGAAGAATGGGTGCTTTTCCATGACGTTTGTTTTTAGTTTGTTTTAATCGGTGTTGGTATGTTTCGCTTTCCATGCGGAGTGATCTATATGGATTATGATTTCCTCATGGCTGAACGTTTTAGCATATCAACGTAAACCCCTTTCCGAAATTCATACCGAGTTCCGTGAAGAACTGTTAAAGCCTTCTGCCCACAAAGCTTATCGGACAGAGGAGGGGTGTGCCAAAAAATAAAATAATGGTCGATTTGAAAGAGGCATTTTCAAAATGAAAAAGTGGGTTCATTTAGTAAAAACGAAGAATCCATTAAAAAAAGGTTAAGGAAATTGATTTTAATTAGTGCTTAGATTCAGCTTGTTAGCGGGCTTGGTGCATTTTTTTGAGTTTTTTTTACGAAAAGCACTTGCATAAATACAAAAGATATCTATCTTTGCACCCGCAATCACGAATGAGTGTAGCGAAGAAATAAAACGAAGATTCCGTAGCTCAGCTGGTAGAGCAATACACTTTTAATGTATGGGTCCTGGGTTCGAATCCCAGCGGGATCACAAAAAGAAAAAGCATCGCGATAGTGATGCTTTTTCTTTTTGTCCCTCTTCACTCACACCCCACACTCACACTGGCAGCGATGCTTTTTCTTTCAGGGAAGAGTGTGAGTTTTGAGAGCGGGATCCGTGTTCGAAGCTGAGATTGAACTTCCTCCTTTGAAGGGGACCGAGGTCTTGATGACTCTGACGAGTATCAGACTCTGTAAGAGAGGATGGCACACTCTAATCTACCACAAACCATTGATTTTAGTGTGTTTTCCTATCGAATCAAAGTTGTTCGAATTCCATTGGGTTTCAGACTGATTTTCTATTTGATAAAAGTTTCAAATCGGTTACTAAATCATTCGAAATACCTGTCATTAGGATCATCACAAAAAGAAAATATTGAACACGATTATAATCTTCTAATTCCGTGTTAGTGAATCCTGAACCAAAATCTGTTTACCTTTGCTGATATAAGTTGTCTGCAGCTATCAACTACACTCGTACCGATGCATGAAATAATCAAACTAGATAAAGGAAACTATTCCGGGGAAGTCCAAAACTTGGGATCAAGACCAAATTCTGGGGACTAAGAATAAATTTGGGTTAATCGGAATAAAAAATATTGGATGTCCCTAACACCTCTAAATTGTGATCTGAAAGCCTTGATTTTGGCATTGAAAGATTCAGCGGCGGCATTTGTACTTCGGTTAT
>NZ_CALRYJ010000007.1:0-230179 GCF_943372375.1 Fluviicola taffensis DSM 16823
AAATGCCTTGAAGTTCTATGCTTCCATGCGTATCGATATCCGTAGAGCTGCTCAAATTAAAGAAGGAGAAGATGTGATCGGTAACCGGATCAAAGTGAAGGTGGTGAAAAACAAAGTGGCGCCTCCGTTCCGTAAAGCCGAATTCGATATCATGTACGGGGAAGGAATTTCAAAAGTAGGTGAGATCATCGACATCGGAGTGGAATTGAATATCTTGAAGAAAAGTGGATCTTGGTTCTCTTACGGAGAAACCCGTTTGGGACAAGGAAGAGATTCTGTAAAAAATATGATTGCTGACAACCCGGAATTAATGGATGAATTAGAAGCAAAGATCAAAGAAGCTCTTGGCGCTAATCCCACTGCAGTGGTAGTAGCACAAGACTAACTGCATATCGTTTCCAATGAGTCCCGTGAGAAATCGCGGGACTTGTATTGGAACGGTTTACCTCATAGAAACAGAGTTCATATAGTATGTTTCTATGCTTGTTATGTGGTAACTCAATGAGAGTAAAATAAAAAACCATTATTTCCCAACTCCAATTTATTTGAGACATAATCTGATGAAGGGCTATCCTTTCTATGTTTCTATGTGACCTATGTGGTTAAAGGTTTGTACCTGAATTAGCACCTTCTCGACAATATTTCCTTACTTTTGCTCAAACTGAAGTAAATGGTATTATCAATGACCGGCTACGGAAAAGCAAGTGGTTCTTTTCAAGGAAAGAAAATCGTTGTGGAAATCCGTTCCCTAAACAGCAAAAGCTTGGATCTGAATATGCGTGCAATTCCTTTGTATCGCGAGATTGAATTGGAGAATCGCTCCATAGTTGCTGAATTATTAGACCGAGGTAAAGTAGAGTTATCTATTTCCCTGGAAAATTCCGGTGATACAAAAAACTATGTGATCAACCGCGATCTGGCTCAAGCATATTACAAGGACATCAAAGAAACAGCTGAGTTATTGGGTGAATCAACCGATGATATCCTGTCGATGGTTATGAGAATGCCGGAAATTTACTCGAATGACAAAGAAGCACTTTCAGATGAGGAATCGACTTTTGTACAAAGTTTGGTAAGAGAAGCTTGTCATCACTTGAATGAGTTCCGCAAACAAGAAGGAGATCAGCTAAGAAAAGATTTCGAAGGAAATATCGGACGCATTGATGAATTATTGGCAGAAGTTCCGAAATACGAAACTGCACGTATTGAAGCAGTTCGCGAACGGATGAAAACAGGACTGGAAAAGATTACGAACATTTCCATTGATTTGAACCGTTTGGAACAGGAGATCATTTTCTACATCGAGAAAATGGATGTTTCAGAAGAGAAAATGCGTCTTTCAAATCACCTGAATTATTTTCTTGAAACAATGAATATCCCATTATGTGGTAAGAAATTGGGTTTCATTACGCAAGAAATCGGTCGCGAAATCAACACCCTTGGAAGCAAATCATATCATGTTGAAATGCAGAAATTGGTGGTTGAAATGAAAGATCACTTAGAGAAAATAAAAGAACAAGTTTTAAATACCCTGTAAAATGGCATTTGATTCGAGTGGCGGTAAATGTGTCATTTTCTCAGCTCCATCAGGAGCTGGAAAGACAACCATTGTTCAATACTTGTTAGGAGTACTTCCGGAATTGGCTTTCTCTATTTCTGCTTGTAGTCGTGACCCACGTGGTGAAGAGGAACATGGCAAGCACTATTATTTTCTGGGAATTGAAGGATTCAAGAACAAAATTGAAGAGGGAGCATTTGCTGAATGGGAAGAGGTTTATACCGATAATTTCTATGGTACGCTGACTTCTGAATTGGAAAGAATCTGGAAAGAAGGAAAAACGGTCATTTTTGATGTGGATGTTGTGGGAGGATTGAACCTGAAGAAGATCATGGGAGATAATGCCCTTGCAATTTTTGTCCAGCCACCATCCTTTGAAGATCTGGAACGTCGTTTGCGATTCAGAAGTACGGAAACAGAAGATAAAATCTCCATGCGTTTGGAAAAAGCGCATATTGAATTGGATCGCGCATCCGAGTTTGACTATATTCTCTTGAATGACGAGCTGGGAAGAGCTTGTAAGGAAGCAGAAGAGATCGTTCGAAATTTTATTTCCTGATTATGAGAGTAGGACTGTATTTCGGAACGTTTAATCCCATTCATGTTGGTCATTTGGTCATTGCAAATTACATGGCGGAGTATACCGATATCGATCAGGTTTGGTTGGTGGTGACTCCTCAAAATCCATTGAAATTGAAGTCCTCCCTGTTACCCGATTATCACCGATTGGCAATTGTTAATGAAGCAATTCAGGACAATGACAATTTGAAGGCTTCTGACATTGAATTCAAATTACCCCAACCGAATTATACGGCAACAACTCTGGCTCATTTGAAAGAGAAGTATCCGTCGTATGAATTTTCACTCATTATGGGGGAAGACAATCTGAGAACGTTCCACAAATGGTATAACCACGAACATTTGTTAGCCAATTACAAGTTCTATGTATATCCGCGTGTATTGACCGTTCAGGAAGAGGAAGAGGTTCAGGAGATCGGACACCATCCTGAAAACGGATTTAAGAACCACCCCAATATTGTGATGTGTGAGGAAGCTCCGGTGATGAAAGTGTCATCGAGTTTTGTACGACATGCTGTTAAGGAAGGAAAAGATGTTCGTTACCTGCTTACAGAACCGGTACGCAAGTATATTGATGAGATGAATTTTTACCGTTAAGCCTTTGCTTTCTTACGTTTGAATAAACGTGCAATTTGCTTACGGAAGAAAAACATCAGGATTAAGTAAGGAATTGCAATCAAGAACAAAATACCTGTATTGATCGAAGAACCAAAAGAGTTTTCGTCCAATTCACTTCCTTGTTCTGCCAATAACTTACATTGGGAACAACCTTGTCCAAAAGCAAAATCAACAACAATTAATGTGATTGCAAGTAAAAACAAACGCTTTTTCATACCTCAAAAGTACGAACAAACGCTTAGAATGAATCTGATTTTTGCTGATTTAACATATCGGGATTTATAGACTTTTAAATTATGTAATAAAAAAAGACCCTGCACAATTACAAGGTCTTAATGATTTATGAGTAAGTTCTAAATTAAACCAACATAACTTTATTCAAAATTTCAATGGCATTTAATGCACCTTCTTTATTTAGTCCGATAAGTGGTTGCGTGAAAACAACTTTTTCTTTGAGATTACTTGGCAAATCATGTAAGGACTTATCATCATCTATAATTACAAAGTCATTTACGTGTCTATTTTTTGACAACCAATTTAATATTTCACCCTTTCTTGATAAGAAATTGATGTTATCATCCAGTTTATCGATCGTCGCAGTAATTCCGCGATTAATGAATATTTCCTCCCATTTCTCTAAAGAGTAAGTAGATTTGTGTGATGTGGTTAAGACAATAGAAGCACCAGTCTCAGAGATTATATCTTTAAGACTGTTTATAGCATTTGGCAAAAATTGGTAAAAACCATCTGGATGAATTTCAACTTTCTTCCACGATGCAGCTTGTACCATTACACCATCTATGTCCAACAATAATAACATAATTGCAAAGTTAAGGGTTTATTTAAAAATTTCAAAATATTGTTTTACAGCGGTTTATCGTATCTTTTACTAAATTCTTCCTTCTGTTTTTCCGTATCGTAATCTACAGAGTCCAACTCCACATCCTTCCAAGTTATTTCTAATTGTTTTGTGCTATTTTCTCCAGAAACATCATGACAGATTTCCATATTCAATAAACTTAAACTAATAAATCTATGGTGTCCATCATTAATAGTATTGTTGAGAACTTTGATATTACTAAAATTATGACCTTCCTGAAGCCTTTTGTGAATACGAACAATGATAGGATAGCTAATTTTTTTCTGGCTTGGATTAAATTTTAGTGGGTTGGTTTCAATGAATAGTTTTACTTGTTCGAAATTAATCTCGCGCATACATTAAATTTATAACTTAATATAAGCATTTATTTTGAGAATATTTCCATTGTATCTTTTTGATATCCAGCAATTAGTAATCACAACAAATCAATCAACTCTTTTCGATTCAACTGTTTTAAGGTGCTCACATCCGTGTGAACCAAATCACCGATCAGTTCCTGTTTGCGCTTTTGCAATTCCAAAATCTTCTCTTCAATGGTATTGGGTGTGATGAAGCGCACTGCAACCACTTTTTTGTCCTGACCAATCCGATAAGCGCGGTCAATGGCCTGATTTTCCACAGCAGGATTCCACCAGGGATCGATCAAAAACACATAATCAGCCTGCGTTAGGTTCAATCCCATTCCACCGGCTTTCAAACTGATCAGGAAAACCCGAATAGCGTCATTTTCTTGGAATTCATTGACCACTTCTTTTCGTTTTTTGGTCTGACCTGTTAGCAAGGAATAGGGGATTTCCCGTTCTTCCAGAGCATTTTCAATCAGTTTCAGCATGCCTACAAACTGAGAGAACACCAGAATCTTGTGGTGTTTCTTCTTGTCTTCGATTTGCTCCATCAACTCCTGGATTTTCGCCGACTGATCTCCGTAAGAAACACCATTCTCATTGATCAATGCGGGAGAATTACAAATCTGTCGCAACTTGGTCAAACCTGCCAATACATGCATGCTGCTTTGTCCATCCAGAAAGTCGGGTTCACTCATCATGTATTCCTTCAATTCTGTTTTGTAGACATCATATACGCGCTGTTGCTCGTGATCCATCTCACAGTAAACGACCATTTCAGTTTTCTCCGGAAGTTCCGTAGCAACTTGCTTTTTGGTGCGTCTCAATAAGAAGGGATGGATGCGTTTTTGGAGCTCTTTTGCTCGCTGGCTGTCCTGGAATTTATCAATAGGAAAGGCAAAATGATCCTTGAATTGTTTGATGGAACCGAACATCCCGGGATTGCAAAACGAAAGGATGGAGAAAATATCCAATGTATTGTTTTCAATCGGGGTTCCGGTAAGGACAAATCGCTGTTTGGATTGCAGTAAACGAACAGTTTTATAGCGTTTGGAATCCGGATTTTTAATGGCCTGTCCTTCGTCCAGAATAACGGTGTCAAATACAAAATCTTTCAAATAGCGAATATCAGAGAGCAAAGTTCCGTATGTGCTTAACAGGATATCGTAGTTCTCGAAATGATCGGTTGATTTGATCCGTTTGGTTCCATGAAGATCTAAAATCCGTAAATGTGGAGTAAATTTCGCGGTTTCATCCTTCCAATTGAAAACCAGCGAAGTTGGAACGACAATCAGATGGACTCCTTTTTTGACTTCCTGCTTCTTGGAAATATAAGCCAAAAGCTGAATGGTTTTCCCTAATCCCATGTCATCTGCCAGAATTCCACCGAAACCGAAATCATTCAGAAAGTGCAGCCAATGATATCCTTCCCGCTGATAATGTCTCAATTCCGTTTGAAATTGGGTTGGAAGTTCAATTTCAGGAATGTGCTCGAAGTGGGTGATTTTGTCCTTTAGGTCTTCTATCTGTGTACGAACGGCGCTGTCAATTTCTTCTGCATCGAACCATTCGTCAATGAATTGATAGGATGTTTTCGGAATTCGAATCACCTCATCAACCAATTCGCCTTCTTGGAAAAAAGCGGAGAATCGCTCCAACCATTGTTGTGGAAGCAGTGCCATTTGTCCGTCGCCCAATTTCACATAACGTGATTTTTGGATGATGCTTCGCTGAATCTCTTTCAGACGCACCCGATTGTCACCAACCTTGATGTGTGCTTTTGTCTCGAACCAATCAATTCCACTGATAATCTGAACGGAAACCTTCATGCTTTTCGGAATCAGCTTTATTTTGGTCAACTCATGGAATCCGTGAATTTCCAATTCGGCTTCGCTCCAGGATTCAAAGGCATTGAGGAACCAATCATTTTCCAAAAACTGATTTTTGTGCAGGTAGAAAAAATCGCCACCCAGTTGGAATTCAAAATCTTTGTGAAGACGAATGATCTGACCGAGGAATTGAACTTCCAGATTTTCATCCCGCGGAATTTCAAATGAATTCCCTGTCTGATCAATTGTCAGCAATTTCCGTTTGGAAAGAATCGGAATTTCCACTTTTCCATATTCGATGACGGGTGTGATGTGGATATAGTTTTCACTATCCGTCAGGTAAATGCGCTTTGCCTGAATTGTCGCTAACTGAGCTTGCTTGATAACAGCACGGGTTGCTTTTTTGACGTAAGAATAATTGATACTGATCACGTTTTCGAGCGGAACCAAAAAACTCAATTGAAATGCATCGAACTGTGATTGATGGATGATGAGTTTATGGTGGTTCTTTCTGAAATAGGTCAACGTTCTCAGGTAATTCCAATTCTTGATCAGATACAGGTCCTGTCCGCGACGAATAAAGAGGTCACTCTTCATTTTTACCTGGTCGAATGGAATTTTGAGATTGTCCAATTCAATAAAACCGGTTATTTCGTAAAATTCCTGATTTTGGCTGACATCCAGATGCAGCAGCATTGGTTTGTCATGAATGTGAAGGGTGAGATCCGCGTCTTTTGGAGGTTTGGTATCCCAAGCTTCCATGACATCGAATTCCTCAAAAAGAGGTTTGGCAACAATAATGGATTTTACAACCTTCAGAAATGTTTCTTCATCCCCAGCCAGGTTCCGGTACAAATGATGTTTTACGCCCAAAATTCCCAGTGCAGTATAAGCTTGGATCAGTTCAGGCTTGGTTTCCTGCAAGGCGAGCTCCAGCGCATTTAATGATTGGATCGGAGGTTTTATCTTACCACTTTGGGTCAATGCACTTTCATGTAATTGAAATTCAAAATGATTTTCATTCGCAAAAGCACTGAAAGAAATGTATCGGTTGGGTAATGGTTTATGCAGTTTTTCCGGCGAAAAGGAAACAGGAGCCAATTTCTTGGTGAGTTCGTCCATTTTCTCCTGGTTCATGCGAATAAGTTCCGGATTCTTGGAAGTGACTTTTACTTGTCTGTTTTCATACGAAAGCTGAAACTGTTTTTCCCATTGACTTTCATCCGAAATTCCATAAGAAAGAGCCATTTCGGAAATGCGTTTCCGGCGATCTGTTTCATCAAAGAAGGCCCGAAAATCGGCATGCTCCATCACACGATAAAGAACAAAGGCCTGATGGTCGCACAACTTCGTTCCATTACCTCCACAGCTGCAGCCAAGAACCACCGTTTGGTTTTCCTGCGTCAGGATTACTTCATGTTCTGCACGAAAACCATAATTGCATAAGAAGATTCCTTTATCAATGGAAAGTTCGACAGGTTGAACGGAGTTGGAACTGAAACTCAATGCCTGGATTGCAGAAGCTTCTGCAAATTTCAGGAGGGTACCATAATTCAGTTCGGCGAACGTTGAATCGCGGAAAACAAAGAAATCTTCGTCTTCATCGGAATCATCCATTTCAAAAGAACTTAGCATACAGTGAAGGTAGCTATAATTAGATAAACCTGCGGTGATCCGAACCTTATTCCCTTGAATTTTTTCGTCGGTACAAGGTGCAATGTTCATTTTTATAGGTTTGAATGAAATTGCTTGAAATCAACTCTAAAGTTTTGAGATGATCCACATTGGTACTGTCCCAACTTCCCAAAGCAAAAACATAATCGACCTCTTTTTTCTCATTTTCTTTGTTTGAAGGAGTCCACGGAAATAAGGGACAATCAGCAACACGTTGACCTCCCATGTGGAAATTCGGAAGTTCCGGCATATTCCAAAGCAAAGGGAAATAGTTCATCGTTGCCTCATAATTGTCAAGTATAACCATTGACTTATCACTTCCAAGATAATTGGAGAAATGTGCCTCAAACCAGAAACCTGTCAGGTTCATCGGAGCCACCACACTGTTGGGTTTGATAAAAGCGGAAGCTTTGTTGCAACTAATGGCGATTGGGTCGTATGTATCCATCACGGAGTCGTAATAGCGGATTCTCTTGGCGTGAATTGCCAGTAAGAGTGACATACAGATAAAAGCGAACCACTTTGCCTGTTTCAGACTGGAAATCCAGATAAACAGGAACAGGAAGAATAACAACCCGAAGCGCATGGAAATAATACTTGCGCTTCCGTTATCATCCGGCATGATAAATAAAAGCACCAACATGATTCCGGTTACCAATAACCAGGTGTCATTGAATTGAAGGAATCCTTTTTTCTCAGGGGTTTTGGTTGAAGAAATGCCATTCCTTATCCGGACAATGATTCCACCGATGATCAGCGCATACAAAATGTAAATAATCTTTCTGGTGAATCCACTTTCAATTCCTTCGTGATAACAAATGATCGGATTCAGGTAATTCAACCACTTAATCAATTCTTCTTTTGGAAGAAAGATCTTTACTCCGGTATCGGGTCTGCTGCCAAAGTAAAGGGTTGTCAGCACAAGTGGGATCAATGAGCTCAGAAGCAAGACAAGCCCCTTTTTTCCCTCACGGATAAATGTGTCCTTGAATTTTTTTGTCTCAAAAAGGACTTTCAGGAACGACATGAACAGGTAGAAACCACAAACCAATAATGCAATACTGAACATTAAAATGTGGGAAAAGTAAGTCAGAATGAAAAGAACACTGAGAATAAGGATCTTCTTCGGTGAACCGGTAATCGTCTCCTTGTTCCTGATCCAGAATGAAAGGATCAGCAGTAAACCGATCAAACCCAATGAGAAATTGTAAAAACCCAGAGACAATAGGAAATTGTAAGTTAAGGGGAAAATCAGATAACTCAGACCAAGGTATTCAGGGTTGATAGATTTGACGAGTCTTCGAAAAGCATACGCCAATCCGATGAAATAAACAATCAGCAGCATCTTTTCAGCCAAATATCCGGGCAGAAACCACTTGAAAAAACACAGTAGAACGTGTCCGGTCAAATTGGGGACCAATTCAGCGTTGAATTGGAAAAAAGAATCCACATCAGCATCAAAGAGCATGTGATTGATCAGCGTTGCATTGTACAGGTGAGCCGGTCCGTCAAGTGTCGGAAAAAAATGATGACTGATAACCGGAATAAGATTCGCTAAAGCAACTGCCAGAAAAAGGAACTTTTCGTACTTTGAGAATCGGTTAAGGATTTTGTTCATGTGGCAGCAAATTTAGTAACGTTTTATTACCTAATTGACTGGAAAATTAGTCATTTTATCTCAAGAATAGTTTGATATTTGTATCAACTGAATATTCTATGTAATTTGGAGATCTTGAAAAAAAGAAGAATAAGGAATAGTATTGTGCTTTTACTGATTACAGCGATCACTGCGATTTTTCAGTTGAAGTATGTGAATGAATTTCCAGGTTACACACACACTTGGGCTCAAAACGATCGCTTGGCACTCGCAAATGGTTTTGTGCGAAACGACCTGAACTTTTTCAAACCACAGAATTACATCCTCAATCACCAATTCCCTAGCAATTGGGCGGAGCCGAGTTATTCCACCGTCACTGCTGTAGAATTCCCGATCCATGATTATGTTCCTGCCATCTTCATGAAAATTTTCGGAACGAATGAAACGTGGGTTTTTCATGCATATATCCTGCTTTATAGCATTGTCGGCTTCTTCTTTCTCTATTTGTTGATGGAGAAAATAACCGGGTCTAAGGTGAAGGCGGCTTTAGTGGTACTTTTTGCCATTATGTCTCCTGTTTATACCTTTTATCAGGGAGGATTTCTACCGACAATTCCGAGTATAGCCAATACCATTATTGCGTTCTACTGTTATGCCCTCTATTTCGAAGGTGGAGGGAAAAAATGGTTCAAATGGGCTTTGTTCTTTTTCACCTTGGCGACACTTGCACGTTTCACATTTGTCATTCCCTATTTTGCTTTATTGGGATTCGAATTGATTCGCATTTTTCAGAAGAAGGCAAAATTTTGGCCCAACATAACCGGAGTGGTCGTTTCTTTTATGGTGGTTTTCGCCGCACAGTTTTACAATAGCACCATCAGGGCAAAATACGGTTCTGATTTCTTAAGCGAATTGTTACCTGCAGACAATGTGGAGGAAATGAAAAACATTCTGAATCACATGTGGGAAAACCTGGTGTTGGCTTATTTTTCCGGAAAACAGTATTTCCTGATTTTCCTGCTAGGAGTATTGGTGATCATTTCACTTTTGATCAGACAGCGCAATAGTGATAGATCCTTTGTTGGCTGGTGGCTCATTTGTTTGTTCTGGTTGATTGGAACTTGTTTGTTCTGGTTTGCAATGACGAAGCAATTTGTTGCCCACGATTATTATTTCCTGGACACCTTCTATTTGCCGATCGTCTTTTTCGTAGGGCTTTGTTTGTCCATTCTTCCGAAGCCGCAATGGTATTTTGGGGAGCTCATCATGGCATTATTCGTGGCATATTTCGGCATTGTCTCGTTCAGGGAGGATTCCGAATTTCAGAAACAACGCCGCGTTTTTGTTGCGAATGACCATTTCACCGGCTCGGGAATTAATTTCACTGGCTCGGATGAGTTTTTGACTGAATCAGGAGTTTCCAGGGAAGATACTATTTTGGTCATGCATGCTTACGGTCCGAATATCCCATTCATTAAAATGAATCGGGTTGGTTTGGCAGTTGTTGGTCATAATCCGGATGACATTGACCGGGGGTTGAATTGGAAATGGGATTATGTGGTGTTTCAAAGACCCTATTTCATGGAAGATGTGTATGCAATTTATCCGGATATCCTCAATCGGGTGGAATCCATCGCAACGAATGAAAACCTGATTTTGTGCAAGCGAAAACAAGATACCGTTTCACAGAGTCTAATGGATTTTATGAATATTAAAAACCCATACAAGATCATCAAAACAAACTTCGAAACGGAGGATAGTTTGAAATACGTGGGAATTGTAAAAGATCCGTCGAAGGAAAAGAATCGGATCGGGTATATCGGAGAAAATGAAGTGTATGGGTTTTCACACGATTTCACAAAGCAAGTGGGACCGGATACAAAACCGCGAGTGCTAAAGATAAAAGGGAAGTTTTTGCGTCAGAATGACAATCAGATTGGGATTATCATTGCCTATTCTCAAGGGAATGAGCTTTCATTTTATCAAACAATCGATTTGACGTCACTTTCAAAATCCAACGAATGGACGGAGAAGGAATTCATTGTTTTTCTGCCCCAACGGAAGTCGAAAAAAGACAAGTTGAGCTTTTACATCCACAATGCGAGCAAGAACGTTGTTTTGTTGGATGATTTCGAGTTTCAGTTTTACAGGAACTAGGAACGGAAATTCCGATAGTTAAATCATTATGGAGGCGTTTGTAAACAGAATCGTAAAGTACATCGATGAACATGCTTTGAGCAATCAGAATGTATGTATTGTGGTTCCTTCCGAACGGATGATTGCCTACCTGCAGCGCGCTTTTTTTGAATTTTATCAGAAACCGATCCTATCGCCCAAAATTGTGACGATCGACCGCTGGATCCAGGATTTGAATCCGACACCTGTTCTCGATAAAACCAGCCTGCTGTTTGAATTGTATGAACTTTTCAGGAAGGATCCGGTAGAATTGAATGTAGATTCCTTTGACTCCTTTATGGCCTGGGGACAGATTCTATTAAGTGATTTTGATGAGATTGACCGATACCTTGTTCCTGCAGACCAGCTATTCAAGAACCTGCGCGATATCCGGGAAATTGAAAACTGGTCCTTTAACTCGGAAGAGCTGTCCAAAGGACAAATTCAGTTCATGGCATTTTGGGATAAATTGAAACCGTATTACTTTGCGCTGGAAGCCCGATTAAAAGCAAAATCACTGACCACAAAAGGGAAGGCTTACGGTTATTTTGCCAACAACATCGATTTGGCCTTTGCAAGTGATAAGGACGCACAATTTGTTTTTGCAGGATTTAATGCACTTTCCGAATCCGAGATTTCAATTATGAAACAGCTTTCCATCATGGGAAGAGCAGCTATTCTAATGGATTCAGACCAGTTCTATTTCAATGATCCGATTCACGAAGCCGGTCAGTTTCAGCGCGATTTGTGCAAGAGATTGGAACAAAAGGCTTTGCCTTTTATCGAAAATTACCTCGGTACGAAAGAGATGGAAATTCGGGTGGTGGAATGTCCACAGTTCACTTCTCAGGCTCAAGTTGTCGGGAGCGAATTGAAAAAACTGAATACCCAACAATTGAATGAAACCCTGGTGCTTTTGGCGGATGAAAGTCTGTTGAGTTCGATCTTGAAGCACCTTCCGGCAGAAATCGAACAAGCGAATATTACGGTTGGTTTGCCTTTAAGACAAACATCATTAAGATCCTGGGTGGATCTGATTTTCCGATTGCAGGAATCCTTTTTGCGAAGAGGAAATTCGAGTATTTACTACCGTGATTTTATTCAGTTTGCCCACCATCCGTTTATTTTAGGGGTTCTTTCATCCCAGGAAAAAAATGAAATTCAGAACATTGAATCCCGCATCATCAATCACAACTGGCATTTCTTGGATCGAAAGAAACTGGATTTAAGTGAACGCTTGTCCGAATTGAATAAACTCATCTTTGAACCCTGGAAAAATGATTGGTTGAGAGGAATTGAGGTAATTCAATTGCTGAACGAAAAACTGGATCTGTGGCTGGACGAAAAGAATGAGTTGGAACGTGCCATTGTCCGCAGATTTGCACATGCAACGGTGGTCCTGCAAAATATCATGAGTAAGGATGCTCCGACTATGAGCATTGCTTCATTCCGGAGTTTGTTCAATGGAAACTGGAGTAACGAAACGATTGCTTACTTCGGAAATCCTTTGGAAGGATTGCAGATCATGGGTTTACTGGAAACACGTGGTTTGGACTTCAAGCGCATCTTTGTTTTCGGATTGAATGAAGGATCCATGCCACCCCAGAATGCGATCAATACGATTATTCCCATGGATTTGAGGAAGTATTTCGGGTTGCCGACTCCGCGGGAGAAGCAAGGACTTTTTGCACATCATTTCTACCGTTTGCTGCACCACGCGGAAGAGTTATTGATTACCTATTCCAGTGCTTCAGAATCTGTGGGATCCAGTGAACCAAGCCGGTATATTCAACAGATTGAGTTGGAATTGGCTCAAATTAATCCAAACATTCATATTCAAAAATCATTCTATACTGCCGGAAACAAGGAAAAGGTCGAAACTACGACGATTCAAAAAACAGAGGAGATTGTCCAACGGATTTATGAAGTGCTTCGTGGCGGAATTAGTTTCTCCATGTTGGATAAATTCATGAGTTGTCCATTGGATTTTTATTACCGCTATGTATTGCGCTTCGGTGAGGAAAACAAAGTGGAGGAAGATATTGAGAGCAATACACTTGGAACAATCATTCACTATGTACTGGAGAATCTATTCGCACCATTTATTGACCGTGTGGACGAGGCCGGGAGAAAAATTTCAGGAAAAGTAGTCACTGAAGAAGATCTGCTCCGAATGGAAAAAGACGTTCCCCTATTGGTTAGTAAAAGTTTTGAGATCCATTTCTCTGAAGACAAGAACTCCTGGCAAACCGGAACAAACCACATCAATTTCGAGGTGGCGAAAGAAATGGTTCAAAACGTATTGAAAAGAGACCGGACAATCCTAAAAGAAAACCCGCAAAAAGCATTATTTATTCTGGGGCTGGAGCGAAGATTGGAGACATCGATTGCCATTGAAGACACTTCCAATTCGGGGAAATCATTCGAGGTTCGTCTTTCCGGGGTTTGTGATCGGATAGATCAATTTGATGGCGTACATCGGATTATTGATTATAAGTCGGGGAGTGTAAACCAGGACAAAGTGGAACTGAAGAAAACAGCGAATCAGGAAAGCTATGAAGAAGCGATCCTGACGAATAAACGCAAAGGAAATCCGAACCAGAAACACGTACTTCAATTGTTGATTTACTGTTATCTTTATTACAAAGAAACTGGAATTTTGACTGATCAAGCCGGGATTTTTTCGTTCAGATCCATCAAGGAAAGCCCACACTTTTTGAAGTTGCCGGAAGACATCCGAAAGGAAGATATTCCTGATTTTTTGGAGGGGATTCTGAAGCAGACCATTGCGGATATGTTGGATAAGAATGTGGCGTTTACACATAACAAAGATTCGAAGTATTGTGCTTATTGTAATTGAATGGTTTTGTAACATTTAACTCATCAATGAGTTACGAATAAAATAGCTGTTATGCAATTAAGAATAATCTCATTTGGTACGATCTGTTTTCTGCTTCTTAGCTGCTTTGAGGGAAAAAAGGAAGAACGTCTGCCTGCTTATGAGGACCTAATATCATCAGTGGAGAACCAACGAGTTATTTTTCAAAAGGAATATACTGACGCAGATGAATCGGCTCGCATTCAAATTTTAGAAAGAGTGGAAAGGTATCTCTTAAAAACCATTACAACGGATTTCTTTAAACAATGGGATGGAACGGAATGGGATTTTAATGGAACAACTCGTACTCCGCGAAAAGGGAAAATAGCTTGTGGCTACTTCATTACAACCGTCCTTTCTGATGCCGGATTCAAAATTCCAAGAGTAAAATGGGCACAACAAGCCTCGGAATATTATATCACCCGATTTTCGTCTGATGTGCAACGGTTCAGCAATCAAACTCCTGAATCCATGAAAAGCTATTTTCTGAAGCACCCGGATGGATTATATATAACAGGTCTTGACAGTCATGTTGGCTTTGTTTATAAATCGGGAGATGAGGTGACCTTCACTCATGCAAGTTATTATGATCCAAAAATTGGTGTACAAACAGAACCTCTGATTGGAGATAATCCTTTCGCTAAATCTGCTTATAGAGTGGTTGGTAGACTTTTGGATAAAGAAATGATTGAGAAATGGATTCTTGGTGAGAGTTGGGGTGCATAACCTTTAGAGACCTCACAACAAAGATTCGAAGTACTTTGCTTTAGTAACGAATCAACAGCTACAAATTTCGGCACTCATTGCTGAGAATTCTAGAATTTTCTTCTTCGCAAAGATGCGAACAGATTTGTTGTTAATTTTCTGATTATCAATAGTTAGCATTTTTAAAATTGAAAAAAAAAACGTCTATTATTTTGCTAGTTCAATCGTGAAAATTCAATAGCGCTATTGGGAATTTACTCCAAATTCGCATTCTTCAAAGTCTCATCTATTCCTTCCAAATCCGAATAAAACTCTTCGCCAAATGCCCGAATAAGTGGCTCTCTCAAAAATTTATAAACAGGAACATTCAATTGCTCACCACAAGCACAAGCAGGTTTGCAAATGTTCCATTCCTCGTAATTAAGGGCGATACCCTCGCTCAGTTTCTTCACGCGGATAGGATACAAATGGCATGAAATCGGTTTTTTCCAAGTTGTTTTTCCTGATAAATATGCTTGCTCGATAGCACATTTTGTAATTCCCTTTTCATCGAAATAAACAAAAGCACACTCTTTTCCATTCACCAAAGTAGTGGCAGGTTCATTCCATTGATCAATATAAAAAACCCCCGATTGGTTTACTGCTTCAATTCCTTCGGGTCGCATGAATGGAAGGACGTCCTCCAGGATTTCCTCCATGATGTCCACTTCCTCAAAAGTCAGGGGAGCACCACCGTCACCTTCCACACAACAGGCTCCTTTACAAGCATTCAGGTCACACACAAATTTGCGGTCAAATACTTCTGTGGAAATCAATTTATCATCTATAGCTACGATCATAATACAAGTTAATTAAAGTAATTGACAAGGCCGATTAAATCATCGAATTGTGCATCAGCAAGCATCAATTTCGGTTCCGGATGATGCGTTTTCTCAGGAACACAAAAGACGGTCATGCGAGCAGCTTTACCGGATATGATCCCGTTTAAGGAATCTTCGATAACCAGACAACGTCTCGGATCCAGACCCAAATTTTTTGCTGCGGTCAGATATACTGCAGGATGAGGTTTTCCGAATAATTCGTATTCCGCAGAATGCACCGTTTGAAAGAAGTGTCTGATTTGGAGCGTATCCAAGATGCAATCGATCAACACTTGGTAGGAAGATGTTGCCAAGCCTATTTTGAGCCCTTTTGAGGAAAAGAATTCCAATGATTCCACCACACCCGGAAGTGGAGTTGCACGAGCTGTAAGTAGTTCAATCATGCGCTGGACAATTGCGTTCTCAACTTCTTTTGGGCTTGCATCAGGCCATGGAGAAACTTGGTACCAGTATACAATCACTTCATCAATGCGCAATCCAACTGTGCGCTGAAAGTCTTCCTTGGTAAGCGGGCAACCGACACTTTTGAACACATCCTCCATTGCAATTTTCCACAAGGGTTCCGAGTCAGTAAGTACTCCGTCCATGTCATAGATAACCCCATCAAAATTGCTTAGGTTCATTTTTTATTTTCTGTGCCCCTTCGCTGAAGGCGCTGGTTTAATAATATACATGTTTCCACCACCGACTATTTTCTGACGTTCATCGGCGACATAAATCTTTCCATTCGGATGAATGGCAATGGCTTCTTTTTGGGTGATCGGGAGCATTGTCTGGTGGGATTCATATTTTGCTCTTCCATTTTCAAAGGAGTGGATGATGATACGATTGTATGTAAGTAGAATCAATTTTCCATTTTGGATGTCAGCTCCTGTTGCGGCATCTCTGAACCAATCACGTTTTCCAATGACCATGTAATACTTCTTCTGAGCTTTGTAAGTTCCCGGTTTGGTTGGCAAGGTATACACATAACATTTTCCGTCAAAAGGTTCGGATCTGCACTTGGTAAACAGATACAAGGAGTCATTATAAAAACTCATGGCCTCGCAGTCGAATTGTTTTTCTGCAAGTTTGGGAGGAAACTCTTTTTGTTCGGGATAGGAAAACTCAATGAATTTTGCCTCGACATCCTGGTTGTCAAGTACTTTTTTTAAACTGACTTTGAGAATTTTAAGGTCGGTTCGGGTATTGTTATTATTTCCGAAATCTCCAATGTAGATACTTTTTTCATCCAATGCGATGTCTTCCCAATCCGTATTCTCTGCATTGGTGACGCTGATCTTGTGACGAATACTTCCATTCAGGTTCAACACAAAAATTTTGGGGTCATTGCCGCCGTCATTATGGGCGATCAGGGTGCTGTCATTTGCAAAAACCCAACCTGAAATCTCCTTCAAATCTTTCGGGAGACGATTCGTTTTTTGCATTGTCGCGGCAACAAGAAACAGGGTTGCAAGTATAAGAGCAACATTTCGCATGCCACAAAAGTATGAAGAATCTTAGTTTAATACAGCTTCCACCCAAGATTTACCCCATTCGGCAATCTCCATTTCTGACCACAATTGAGGGTAGAAGATGCGTTTTTGGAAGCGTGGAGGAAGATATTTCTGCCAGTTTGTACCACCTGTTGCGGCAATATCGCCTTTATCCTTTTGTAAATAACGAACAGCAGATTTATAGTGAACCAAGGGCCAATTCACGTTTACATTGACGTCATTTTGTTTCAGGACATGAATGACTGCGGGTAATTCCTGATCTTCAGGAGTCAGACGCAAATAACATTGCCAAAGATTATCGTGACGCAGGTTTTCACCCATTTGAATGAATTCTTCTCTGTAACGGTCTTCGAATTGAGTCAATGTCAAAGTCTTTTTACCCGTTTCCATATCTGTAGCTCCTTCTTTCCAGTAAATGTTTTCGAAAAGCTCAGAAATCGGTTCTTTCCCGGTGTATTTTGAACGATGATCCTTATGAACTAACTGAAGGAAATCAGTGGAGTAAATTTCAATTTTTCGGTATTGTGCAGATTGGAATCCGGAAGCAGGTGCAAGCGCCAATCTGAATTTCAGGAACTGTTCGCGTTGCATTCCATCTACCATGATCTCAAAACTTTTTGTCAAGGCTTCAAAATAACGATTGATACGTTGAACATGTTCCACAAAGAAAGTGGCATCCAAATTCTTGCGGTCTGAAATCTGCTGGAACTCATGCAGGCATAATTTGAAGTACAACTCAGTAACCTGGTGATACATCAAAAAAACCACCTCATCCGGAAAGTCGGTATACGTCTTTTGTAAGGATAATAAGGTATCGACCTGAACATAATCCCAATAGTTTGGCATTCGTGAATACAACAAACTATCGAGGTAAGCCACTAAATCCTGACCTTGCGCATCATACTTCGCTTTAAGAAGAGTAATTCTTTCTAAGATTTCAGGAGTTAATTCCATTTGTTTTCCAGATTTTTAGCAAACAAATATATGCCAAAGCAAAGTATTAATCATGAACAAAAACGTTAATATTTGAACACTTCTCTCTTCGCACCAATTCGCTTACTAAAAATTTAGCAAGGTGAATTGGTTTCAAACCCACCAATTCACCTTAGTTGGCTCTTATTTAGCTTTTACCAAGTCATGCTTTAAACCTGACCATTCTACCAAATGCAATTTGATTGATCCAACAGGAATTTTGGCTTTAACTAAAATTGGAATTCGGTTCTCGTCTTTTGTTACCCAAAAACTCAAATCATCTTGTTTTTTGAAGACACGACCTGTTTGAACAACCGGAGCGAATTTCATGCAGTTGAACTTTCCTTTTCGGATGGAAATTTTCTCATCACCCAGGTATTTCACCTTCAAAGGCCAGATTTCGTCATCCATAAAACATTTGAATTCGAAAGTATCCCCAACCTTTGCAGATTTGAAATTCAGTGTACGGGCATAATAGAACGAAGAGATCATATCCTGAATTCCGGATGGAGTGGAGAAATCTTTTTCACCGTTGTGCACTTTCTGTTTGTCTTGTTTAAAAGCATAATCTTGGGAAAGTTTATATCCGCCTTCCTCAACCCGTCGAACGAATTGCCAAGGGAAGATTCCTTTTTTATCCAGATAACTTTCATATACGTCATTCACTTTGTACACTGCATTGAATCCACCAAGTGTTTTACCTGTTCCTTTGATATGATAGAGTTCTCTGGTTCCGTTTCCTTTTTTGGAAGTTTCCTTCACTTCAAGAACAGCTTCACCGGCATCAATGAAACCATAGGTAATACGGTATCGGAGTTTCTCTCCGGTTTGAAAGGAATTATTTGAAACCGTAGGTAATGCAATTTGCATGCTACTTGTTAATCCAATCACTAACAGGATTGCTGATGAGATGATCAAACTTGTTTTCATAACTTAAATTCTAATTGTTGGATAAGTGGTTTACAAACTAAATGCCAAAAATCACACTTTCCCCTTTTTATTGAAATAACTGATTTACAGTGAAAAGATACACTTTTTCCGAATGAATCAAAATACCTAGAATACGGTATTGAGCAGCAGGTGTGTTTGAGATACTTTTGTCGCAAATTAGTTACTATGAGAAAGACCGTATTCGGAATATTTTTAGTTGCTTCAGTTGCAGCTGTTGCTTGTAAGAAAAAGAAAGACCCAGAGGTTGATACAACAGACCAGTATGCACAGCAAAAGACTGATGTCAAGAAAACGTATGCTGATATGGCCTTTGCCGTATACAAGGATTCGTATACTTCCACATTGGTTTTACAAACAGCATGTCATAACTTGGCTGATAATCCTTCACAGGTAAATCTGGATGCTGCTAAACAAGCTTGGTTAGATGCACGTGAGATTTATGGGTTAACTGAAATATTCCGTTTTGTTGACGGACCGATTGACAATACAAATGACGGACCGGAAGGATTGATCAATGCCTGGCCAATGGATGAGAACTACGTGGATTATGTAGTCGGTGAGCCAAATGCCGGGATCATCAATGATGTTGCAACTTACCCGACAATTGATGCTTCGACAATTGTTCAGGCGAATGAATTCGGTGGGGAAACTAAGATTTCTTCCGGATACCATGCTGTTGAATTTTTATTGTGGGGGCAAGATTTAAGTGATGCAAGTGCTGGAACAAGACCGTATACTGATTATGTTGTTGGTGGTACTGCAAATAACCAGGCACGTAGAGCAACTTATTTGAAAACAGTTGTTGATCTATTGGTTTCTGCCTTGAATCAAGTTAAAAATGCTTGGGATCCGGCAATTACAGGAAGTTATTACCATACTTTCCAAGCCTTGAATAACCAAACAGCATTGCGTAAGATGTTCAACTCCATGCGTGTACTTTCCGGTGATGAATTGGCAGGGGAACGTATTTATGTTGCTTATGAGAACCAAAATCAGGAAGACGAGCATTCTTGCTTTTCAGATAATACACACAGAGATATCTATTTGAACGCAATGGCGGTCGAAAACCTATACAAAGGAAATTACACATCCATTTATGGAAATAATGTGAATGGCTATGCATTGGAAGATTTGGTAGGGACAATTAGCGCAGCGAAGAATGCAACAGTGATCAATCGTTTTTCAGCTACAATGGGATATATCGCTGTAATGTATCATCCATTTGATCAAGCAATTGTTTTACCGGCTGAGCGCCCAAAAGTATTGGATGTTGTGACTTCATTGCAACAGGAACAAGTTGATCTGGATGCAGCAGCAGCAGTTTTCTCAATAACATTTTAATGAAACAGTTCTTCCTACTCGGAATCATTTTATCACTAGTGGTTTTTTCCTGTAAAAAGGAAGAAACCGCTGTTGTTTCAGCATATAGCGATGATTCCACATTGATTGACCTTGCAGGGAATTGCAGTACCGGAGATCAAACCTCCTATGCTTTTTCTTACCAGATTAATGGATTGAGTTCAGCTCAGTCATTGATGTTTTATGTAGGAAATTCCTTTTTTAATCAAAGTTGGGTGCAAGCGCCCTCTTCCACAACGGCACGTGACGGATTAGGACCTTTATTCAACGCAAGATCTTGCTCGGCTTGTCATTTCAGGGACGGACGGGGTTCTCCGCAAGCTAATTCCGGCTTATTATTCAGATTGGGTGCAGGTTTCGACAATTCTCCTGACGCCATTTATGGTGGACAATTACAAGATTATTCACATAATGCAGTTACTCCTGAAGGAAGTATGGGAATTAACTACATCGAAGAAGTAGGATACTTTGCAGATGGGACGAGTTATTCGTTAAGAAGACCAGTCTACACCGTTGCAGGTCAAAGTTATGGTGCAATGCAGGGAACAACTGGAATTTCGCCGAGAGTTGGACAGCAGATGATAGGTTTAGGTCTTTTAGAGTTGATTTCTGAGTCTGATCTTTTGGCAAATGCCGATCCGAATGATGCGGATGGGGACGGAATATCCGGAGTTGCGAATTATGTAACCGATATTGCATCCGGAAATTTGGTAATCGGTCGGTTTGGATGGAAGGCAAATGTTGGTAGTATCGCGCATCAGGTAGCAGGTGCTTTCAATGGAGATATCGGGATAACCAGTTCGTATTTCCCGAATGAGAATTATACGGCTAATCAATCTTCGTGTGCAGGATTGCCGAATGGCGGAACACCTGAAATTGAGGATAATGATTTGGATGCGGTGATTCTTTATGCAAGAAGTCTGGCAGTTCCGAAAAGACGGAACACCACCACTCCGGAAGTAAAACACGGTGCGCAGTTCTTCAAGTCTCTTGGATGTGTTTCCTGTCATAAAATGAATTACACGACCGGTTTCGGAGGGAATATTTCCCCATTGAAAAACCAAAAGATAACTCCTTATACAGACCTTTTGCTTCACGACATGGGCAGTGGTTTAGCCGATCATGTTCCGGATCATTTAGCATCCGGTTTTGAATGGAGAACACAGCCACTTTGGGGATTAGGTTTGATTTCGACAGTGAATGGACACACAAATCTGTTACACGACGGAAGGGCAAGATCCATAGAAGAAGCTATTTTATGGCATGGAGGAGAAGCTCAGAAAAGTGCGGACAAATACAAGAAACTTCCTGTGAATCAACGGAAAATGTTGCTGAAGTATTTGGAATCTTTATAAGTAATTCGTAATTATAAAACAGTTATCTCCGTTCTCCTATTTTGTGCTTTTCCTTGAGCAGAATTGTTGTCAGCTACCGGATGACTTTCCCCAAAGCCTTTCGTAACAATCCGATTTGGACTGATTCCTTGACTGATGAGGTAATTCTTGACTGATTCCGCCCTTTTTTGAGAGAGTAACTGATTTGCACTTTCTTCCCCATCACTATCTGTATGACCTGCGATCTGAATTTTAAAATCGGTTTTGCGTTTCATGATTTCCACCAGATTTTTCAAGTGAGTATAACTCATTGCTTTCAAATCCGCTTTTGCAGTTTCGAATTGAAGATTGGTGAATGAGAAAGTCGTTCCCGGATCATATTCAATGACCAATTCCGCCTCTTCAAAAAACTCACCGGGTTTCGCGGCCGGAATTTCAATCGTATTGTACTCAATTTCATCACTGATGCTTTGAATGCGGATGTCATAAATATCTCCACTCGGAAGTTGGATGACAAATTTACCAGCCGGATTGGTTACACCCGAAAGCGTTCGTTTGGATTTTTGTCCGACAAACAGAACTTTATCGTTAGAATAAGGTTTACCATCAAATCCTTTGACAAAGACTTTAACCGGGGCTAAGGCCACTTGCGCATGGATCGTAAAAGAAAATACCGCAAGACAAAGTGTAACTATCATTTTCATAACATCGTTTTTATTCTCAATGTCGGATTTCGAAAAAAGTAACAAGAGAAAGCGTAGCTTTTGAAAACTAAATCATGATCCCGTACATACGGGATTAGTCGAAAATGATTTAGAAGAAGCTTAGCTTTTCAAGTTGTTTCCTAAACATCCGATGCAATTTTTTAGCCGGCTGGAATTGGGCGAAAAGCATTAATTTAGAATCGGTAATTAAGCGTTCATGAAATTCATTCGATTTAAAATTTTGTTTGTCTTTTTAATCTCTTTTATAGTTGGGATAATCTTCTATGCTTTAAAGTGGTCAATTCAAGAAAGTATTGTTTTTTCGTGGCTCACTTTTGGTGGATTGTATATTCTGGAAAGTTTGATTACCATTATACGGATTCCCTCCAAACAGATTATGATGCGCGCAAAGTATGAAGATTTGGGAGTTTGGATGCAATTTATTGTTTTGGTCATAGCGTGTGCAACAGCCTTGATTGCCATTATCTTTTGGAATAGCGATAACAATATTCATTTCAGTAAGCACAGCACCATTCACGAAATTTTCTTTATTGCTTCGGTTACCCTAGCTTGGATGGTTTTGCATCTTTCCTTTACTTTTCGTTACGCCCATTTGTATTATGGTGATGAAAATAAAAAATATGCCAAACACGCCGGAGGATTGGATTTCCCGGACGATTCGAACCCGGACTATTTTGATTTTGCTTATTATTCCTTCACCATAGGAATGACTTTCCAGGTTTCAGATGTCGTCATCAAATCCAAAGGATTGCGCCGGTTGACACTGGCTCATTCACTGCTTGCATTTTTCTTCAACACCATTTTGGTTGCAATCACGATTAACGAGATTATCAATTTGTGAAAAAATTATTTTTTCACAAAAGCGAGTAATGTTTTAAAAAAAGATCGATTACTTTTGTGTCATAATTAATTTAATCAATCACAATGAAAAAAATCAATCACCTAATCACGGCGTGCGTTGCAGTGTGCCTAAGTAACGTTTCCTTTGCTCAAAATACCTGGGACGGAGGTACAACCTCAACAATTACTACCAATGGAAGTGTTGGAATCGGAGCTAGCCCTGGAGTTTATCGCTTAAATGTAACGAATGCCTCTACAGCTAGTGGAATCAGTCAGAGTACAACTTCTGCAATTAGTGGTAACCAATATGGGATATCTAATAATTTAAACAATACGAACACTTCCGGGACTAAATATGGTTTGTATAATACTGTGACAAACTATTCAAGTGGTAGTTCTTATGGTATCTATTCAACAAATGTTGCACAGGGTACTGGTCAAAAGTATGGGATTTATTCCAATGTATCTGGTGGTGGTAACGGTGTTGGATATGGTATTTATTCATCTATTTCAGGTACATCTACAGTTAGATATTCAATTTATTCTTCGGTAACTAATAGCGGAACGCGCACCAGTTCAACGGATGCAACAGTGTTTGGATTCTTTTCATCGGCTCTTGGAGGAGATTCAAGATCAGGATACTTCCGTGGCGATTTGGAAGTAAATCAAGGGAATACAATTCATTCCTCGTCTAATGGAAACAAAACCATGTTCTTTGAGAGTGATGTTGCAAATGATTACCGAACGGCAATCGTATTTAATCAAACAAGTAATCAGTACGATTGGGCTTGGGGTAAAGCACTGGAATTGAATCGTGCTGGAGAGATGATTAAAAAAATTGATGGAACTGGAAAAGTGTTTTCAATTAACAGATCTGATTTATCTCAGGATGTTTTTAGAATCTATGGTGATGGAAGAGTTTTCTCAACTGAACTAAATGTGAAATTGGCTTCTGCATTTCCTGATTACGTATTCAAATCTGATTATCAATTGATGCCGCTGAATGAAGTAAGTGATTACATCAAATCAAACGGTCACTTGCCAAATGTTCCTGCTGCTGCTGAAGTAGAAAAGGAAGGTATTAATGTTGGTGAGATGACGACTGTTTTAGTTGAGAAAGTGGAAGAATTGACACTTTATTTAATTGAACAACAATCATTTATCAAACAACAGCAAGTTGAAATTGAAAAGCTGAAATTAGAGCTTAAAAAGATCACTAAATAAGCAATCACCTAAATTCAAATTGCTATGAAAAAAATAAAAATGATTGCTATATTCCTTTTGTTTATTCAGGGATATGGGCACTCGCAGTGCTTTGACGATACGTATGCATTCACGGACAGTAATTTCCCTTCCTGTAATAATCAAAGTTGGGTGATGTACTTTGAGGATAATTTTGATGGTAATACACTCAATACATCTAAATGGAAGTATCCTTATCAGGCTCTGGTGGCGGGTTATAATTTCAGTGCGGGAGGTTCCAAACAATGGTATGCATATGAGGGACCGGAGATCCCTCCATATCAAACTTCCTCACCACATCCACCTCTTACAAATAATATTACGACCCAAAACGGCTATCTTAGCCTTACTGCAAGAAGAGAAAGTACGCCAATAGCGGCGTCCTATGTAACTGGTTGGAATCCTGATAATACCCCGGCCTCGTATGAAAGTTCCATTTTCCAATTCTCTTCCGGGTGGATAGAATCTAAAAAGAAGTTTGGCTATGGTTGGTATGAAACAAGATGTCAAATTCCTAAAGGGAAAGGAATGTGGCCGGGATTTTGGCTATTGGATGAGGATCAATACAGGTTCGAAATCGATATTTTTGAATTCTGGAATGAGACGAATTGCAATTCTGCTTACAATTCGCAAAGAAATCAAAAGAACCCTCATTGGACGATTCATTCGAATAAAATAAATCCGGGTGATTCTCAATGTGCGGCGGATTTGCACGGTTGTTTAGGGACCTGGGAACTTAGTGCTGTTGATTTCAGTGATGAGTATCATGTTTTTGCTCTTGAATGGGATTATTATAAGCTAGTTTGGTATATTGATGGAAATCCACTTTATTCACTTTATCGATTTAATACTACAATTGGTCAAAACATTGATTGCAATTCCATGGAATCAGGTCAGACGTTTTGGATCAATGAATCCTGGCCGTTCACTGATAAGATGCAGGTTCTGTTTAATTTAGCTATTCAATATGGAAATGATAATGAACCTAATGCAGGGGACGTTTTTCCTAAATCCTTGGATATCGACTATTTCAGATATTACAAACAGGCACCATGCCCATCAGGTACTACTGTAGTGAATAATTTAAGTAATTTAAGCAGTATTCTTTGGAATACCATCATGGGTTATGATGTGTCGGTTACTAATAATGCCATTGTGCCTCCGAATTATCAACTGGAAGTTGTAGCTTCCAATACATTAACTCTTTCTCCTGGTTTCCAAGCTCAGTTGGGTTCTGATGTCATTGCACACATTGATCCGGGATTCTGCAACATTAACTTAATGCCGAAAGCTCCTGTTCAGGTTAGAAAAGAGGACAATCAGCTTGCTGGCGTTGCGAACCAGTCGGAAAACTCGTCACTTGGAATAGCTAATAGCATAGTAAGTTCGGTGAAAGTCTATCCGAATCCAACAAACGAGATTCTGAATATTGAACTTCCTTCGGATTGGGATGGGGTTACTAGTGAAGTTGAAGTAATAGACGGCCAAGGGCGCCAGATATCCAAAAGAGAATACACGCCTAAAGGAATTATAGAATTAGATGTTAAGAACCTTGAAGCAGGATCTTATTTGGTGAAAGTTTCCAATAAAGTAACTGGGAAAGCGTTTTTGACGAAATTTACAAGAGCTAATTAAAAGCTTTTAGAATAAAAAAATTCTGGTTTGAATAGCTCGAACCAGGATTTTTAATTTTTCTCTTATCCCGCAACCACTGTTGGAATCACTTCTTCCTCTTCCTTAGGTTCAGGGAAAACAATGGTCCGCTTCAATTCTTTTGTAGGAATGAATGGTCGGCTGGTTAGAGGAAACAGGTTCATCAATTCGCCGCTGTAGTAAAACTCATAACACAAACCACCAAAGGTGTATTCCTTGTCGCCCACATTGAAAGTGGATCCGCCGACAGAAGGATTTTTCTTCGGTTTGCTTTTTTGGAATCCCAGATTATATAAAGTACCTAGAATTTCAGGTCTGTAAGCCAAAGTGAATCCTTCCCGTTCCCAATGGGATTGGAATTGACGCAAGAAAAAAGCGGTATACAAATAGGAATAGAAATGGTCGCCACCTTTCATCAGACGTTGAATGGTCAAGTGTTTGTGTGCTTCAATCGTATCATTCACCAATTCCGGGAAGGAATCTTTCAGGTTCAAGCAATTTTGATAATAATCTCCCGGATAAAAAGGACTGGACGGATCAAACAGGTTGCGTTCGATTTTCAAGGCCGTATTCTGAAGGATTCCGGTAACACCGTATCCTCTGTTAGTAGTCAAAATCAAACGATTATATGGAACTACATACTTCTTAAATTGTTCCCGGGAAGAATTGAACATGCGGATTTGTTCTCCAACCAGGCACATGACAATCAATCTGGATTCCACGCCTGTTATTCTCGAAACAGAATCGATCGCAGCACTATCTGCCCTTACCACATTGCAAAACTCTTTCCATTCCTTATAATTTGCCCATGGATAGATGGATAAAGAAGCTTCATTTGCCTGTTCCTCTAAGCGTTGTAATTCACGCTGGTAACCTTTGTGTTTTTTCATTCGGAGATTTGCTGCATCGAGCATTCTCAGTGCAATGGTAACATCTCCTGAACGTTGAAAAGCGTCCAAAATGATTTTGGCATTGTGCGGATAATATTTTGCTAAAAGCCCCACATTTTGATACATCAAACGCTCTTGTTTGGCGAATGTCAGACTGTCGGTTTGGAATCCCTGATTGTATTTTCCAGCCATTTCTGAAAAGTAGCGACTGTTCAAATCCACATTTCCACCATCATTGGTCCATTTCATTTTAACGGCCAATGCCACTCCAAGTAGGCCCAGAGCGATTAAAGCAAGCCCGTGAATGACAACTGAATAGGTAATTTTCAGCCATCTGAATTTGCGTTTTTTAGGTTTTGGAGCAGGAGTATTTTCAGGGACAGGAGAATCTGTAGTATCCATTTGATGGTTTAATTTCGTGCAAAAGTAAAAATCTGTTGCGATTATTTATCAGAAAGGACGTTTAAAGAATTCAAAATGATTTCATTCCGCGGATTTAATTGAATAAAAAGAGGTTATGGATGACCAGTCGGGAGTCGGGTTGAAAAATTTTTCAACCCGACAGAAATTTTTTCCGATCTCATTTGTTTACCTTTCCAGCTTCCAAACACAACCAGTAAATTCAGCAATGGAGAAACCTTTTTACAACCCTCAGGAAATCAAAAAAGAACTGAATGTTCTGTACAAGCATTTTCCTGAAGTGAAACGCCTGCTTCGAACTTTTGGTTGTGACGGATTAACCGCAGAAGACCTGTTCCAGGAAGCATTGATCATATACCTGCGCAAGAAAAACGACCCCGATTTTGATTTTCAGCTTGCACCGATCCATTTCATCAAGCAAACCTGCAAATTATTGTGGTATAACGCTGCACGTAAAGAACAAAAGCAGGGAACTACCAATTTGGAAACCGATGTGGAGGAAGTCCCGGAATCGTGGATGGAAAAGGAATTGCAGTACAAGCAACTCGAATCGGCCCTGACGAAAATTGGGAAACAATGTAAGGAATTATTGCATTTGTTCTACGGTTTGGGCTGGAACATGGTTGACATTGCCAAAAAACTGGATTTCAGAAACGACAAGGTTGCCAAAGCGCAAAAATACCGTTGCATCCAAAAAGCAAAGGACCTGGTACAGGAAGCTCAGTTAACCGTTGAACCCAATCAATTCTAAGCCATGGAAACAAATTGGAATCAATTGATTGAGCGTTATTTGAATAACGAGCTTTCAGCAGAAGGGAAGACGGCTTTTGAAACCGAACTACAGAAAAACACAGAACTTCAAAAGGAGTTTGAATTGCATAAACTGACCAGACAACTCATCCAACGAAACTCCTTGCGCAGGTTGGTGAAGGAATCCGGGAAGTGGTTTCATTTCAAGAAATTGCTACTGAAAAGTGGATTGACTTTGGTAATTGCGGCTGTCATAGCAGTGGCGGTTTATGTAACCGTTAATTGGAGCAGTCTCACAAACAAACCGGAGTTCCTGGATAAACCTCTGATGGAACGAATGGAAAAGGCGTTGGTTTTTGACAACATTGATCCGCAATACTTTCAATTTACCGGAGAATCCGATGTGTTTTTATCCGAAAGCGGTGTGTTGTTGAGTATCACGGATAAATCATTCTTGTTGAATGGAAAGCCTTATGCCGGTGAAGCAATTGTTCAATGGCAGGAAGCTCAAAAGGCCTCAGACATTGTAAAAGCTGGTTTGAGCACCAAATCGGGAGATAAACTACTCGAAACCCAGGGAATGTTCAGCCTCAACGCATTCACGCCGGATGGAAAGAAACTACAATTAACCGACAAAGGAGTTTACGTGCAGGTCCCGGTAGATGAACTCAAAAAAGACATGAAACTCTTCACCGGAGTTCCGGGAAAAGATGGTGCAATTGACTGGCAAAAACCAGAGGAATTGGAACGCTTACCCAAACCGAAAGACATGGCGGATATGGACTTGTTCCCGCCGCGCTACGAACCGAAGTTGAATGAATTGAAATGGTTCAAAGAAAAAACCAAGCGCGACAGTTTGTATTTGAGTTTTGAGGAGAATTTATCGGGGGAAGATGACTTAGTGCAGGAAGCTATTGATTTTGCTTATCCATCGGATACAGTTGAAGCTCCTTCTGAGGAGCAAAAAAGAGGCAGGCTTCTGTTCAAGGGAAAATGTGCAACATGTCATTCTCCTTTCAAAGATGGAACAGGTCCAAAATTATTCCGCGTTCGCGAAAAATGGACAGATGGAGGTGCACAAGACGGTTCGATTTACCAATGGGTTGCTGACTGGAGTAAGGCAGCTGGTTCAGATCCATATGCCAAGGAGGTTTCTAATATGAAACCTATAGCCATGAACACATTCCCTGATTTGGAAGGAAGAACAGCGGAAATTGATGCCATTTTCGATTATATAGACGCACTGCCATATGACGAAGAATCCGATGCGGCTGTGGAAAGCTTTTTAATTCCACCGTCCAAAGTGTTGGCTATTTGGAACAAAAAATTCAACAATACCAACCTGGCAACACAGGATTTTGAAGACCGCATGAAGGCTATTCACGGAACTTGTAACAAGAAGGTGCTGGAAGTTTATGTCTCCAACCTGAATACACCTTTGTGGAAATTAGATCAGCGGGTAGTGGCGATGGGTTATTCCGAATTCCAGCAGTTTGCGGATCAGAAAGTGGGAGTCATCCAGATCGATGATGCACATCAAAAAAACCTGACTGCATTCTATGAAAAGGCGATTGAAACCATTCGTGAGACAGGAAAGAAAAATTTTGAAGCGGCTAGAAAGAAAGAACAGAAATGGGACGACGAAGTCCGGAAAGAGCGTGATAAGGAAGTGCTTCGAAAAGGGATGCGGGAATCTGCAAACTTGGAGGAAGAATATGGTTTCAATCTGGATAATGTTGGAAAACAATTAGGTAAAACGCTTGGATTTCAAGTCCACGGAGGAGGAACCGTTGTCAATATTGATGCCTATGTGAAGGAAGCCACCATTGCGCGTCAATCGACTGTCATTACAGACCCTGAAACAGGAAAAACGGCTCAGATCACATACGAACCCATGTCGCTTGAAGTGAAAAACCCGGAGAAATACGAGAAACTATACTTGTATCTGTTCTCGAAAGAGATCAACAGCTACCAACGTTTGGATTTCAACGATGGAAAGTTGGAATACAACCTGAATGGCGACATGAATTATACGGCAGCCATTATCGGGATGAACGAGAAAGGTTATTTCTATCACGAGATGAATGAATTGAAAGCGGGAGATTTGGGAGTGATTTCTCTGGATGAGATCAGTGAAACAGCATTCGAAAAGAAGATTACGGCACTGAATAAGAATCGAACCGACAAACCGATGGATTTGAAAGATGAATTGAAATGGTTATTTAAGGAAAAAGCAAATTATGCGGTTCAGAATCAGCGAAGAAAGAATGCCGCTTTCCGCAGAGAGATTCGACCAACGGTTTATATGTGCCAAAGTGAGATTAGTTACCAGTAAAAAACCTGCAGGGAAGCGATGCATCACGTCCCTACAGGATTTAAATTCAATAAAACAGGATCAAATTATTGCTGAATAATCAATCGTTGTGTGTGTAATTCTTTGCTGTTGGAAATCAGAGAAACGATGTACATTCCCGGATCCAGTGTTCCTTTTGCCAATTCCAATTTATCCAGATCACGTGTTGTCAGCTCAATGGTTTTAAGCAGTTTGCCGTTCATGTCGAAAATCATAACGGAAGATTGTGCAGTCGGATCAATTCCTGTAAATGCAATCGTAACCGCAGCATTGCTTGGGTTGGGGTGAATGGTCATGGTACTTGAAGCGCTAAGCGGATCCAAATTTCCGGACTGGATATCTTTCATACGAGCCACTTCATCCTGAAGACTAGCGATAGTTGATTGCTGATCCTTGATAGCTTCAACAACAACCGGGATCAAGGCTGTATAATTGACAGCTTTGTAACCGTTTTCAAGCGTGTACACCATTTCAGGAAATACTTTTTCTACCTCTTGTGCAATGAATCCCAATTGTTTTTCGTCGCCGAATCCCATGTCCGGGTTGCGTGCTTTATCCCAATTATAAGCCACTCCGCGCATTTTCATTATTTTATCAAGCGAACCTTCCAATTTGGTCACATCTTTTTTGAAACGGGAATCCGAAGTGATGAGGTAACCATCACTCATAGTGATCCCATTCACTTTGAGTTTCAATGTTCCGGAAGTAACAGATGTCCATGGTCCCGGCTGAACGTTATTGGTCAATGTAACGGTGAATGGAAATGGTCCTGTGGTTGCAATTCCTACCGATGCACCGTCGTCATAGATTTGTGAACAGTCGTAGCTACTCCCATTGAATTTTGGAACATAATTGGGCGCAAAACAGTTGTTAAGAGCTACCGAAGCCATATTGATCTTACTATCATAGACATATCCTTTTGTACCAATCACCATCAGGTTTCCTTTGCCCGATTGCAGGTTTTCAAAGCGGACATTGGAATTGGTTCCCGGATCAAGCGGTTTAAAAGCCGCATCCACATGCAAGGTCGCATTTGGAGAAGCGGTATGCAATCCGAAGTTACCTGTCGCAACCATGGTTCCGATTTCAAGACTTTGCGATGGAATCCAGGAATCAAATTGGAAAATAAGCCGATTGATATCCGGAGCCATATCTACATTATCACCAAAAGCAATGATGGCATTGGCTTCGTTCACATTATCGTAGCGCAACCCGAAGAAAGCCCTGTCGGTTGACCAATTGGAAGTGAACCCGTAATATTTGCAATTTGCAGGGGGGAAACTGGCGATATCACACGTACCAATGTTTGCCCATTGGGAAGATGCATCTCCGTAAATTCCGCTTTGAAGATGACCAAGCCGGTTATCGGAGCCATTTGTGCCGTCAATGATCCAATCATTCCCACTTGTACAAATACTGCCTGTAGGAAAATTGACTAATTGTGCTTGTGTGTTGTTACCTAGAAACAGAGCTGTAACCAAGAGTGCCGCAGCCCTCATTTGATAAATTTGAGTTCTCATAATGAATAGTGTTATAATGAGGGTATAAGTTACGTGGAAAGGAATGTCCCGTGCAAATTTTTTATGTTAAAAAACAAATGTTAATTATTGAAAAACAGATGGTTAACAGGTTTTACTTGTGAGTTGTTTTTTGGTTCTTCCAATCATTTTGCAATATCGAAATGCGTTCATCCTTCCCATCGTGTTTCCAACCTGGGGCTTTGAAGATGTAGTTCATCTTTGCTTTCCAATTCGGAGCTCTTTTCACATCCTTGACCATCTTCCCGAATTCGTCAAATACAATATGGAAAACGTTGTAAGTGCTGATATTGTGCAAAATCCCGTAATCGGTGGTTTTTTGTTCTTCCGCTTTATAAGTTCCGAAAAGATGGTCCCACAGCATTAAGATTCCACCGTAGTTCTTATCCAAGTCTTCTATTTTTCGGGAATGATGTACACGGTGATTCGAAGGAGAATTGAATAGCTTATCAAACCATCCTAGTTTTCCAATGGCATCGGTATGCGGCCAAAATTGAAAGATGAGATTGAATTGATGCATCATGACAATCATAATCGGATGAAAACCAATCAGAATGAAAGGAAGGTACCAGATATCACGGTAGGCGATTTCAAACCATCCCTGGCGTAAGGCAATGGCCAAACTTAAATGAGTAGCCGAATGATGATTCACATGTCCTGTCCAGAATAAACGGATTTTGTGACTTAATCGATGGTGCCAATAGAATCCGAAATCCTGTACAATCAGAACCAGTAACCACAACCACCAGTGATCCAATTGCCATTTCCAGGTGAAAAAGTCATTGAAATTTTCAATCCCGAAATAATCGGTCAGCCGAAAGTTATTGTAAATCCAAAAGTAAACCGAAAGTGTAATTGCCTTCATCCCAAAATCCAGCAATACCGATCCGATTCCTAACCCAACGCTAGAGAGATCGTCCTTGATCATCCGTTTGGTGAATAATTTATGGGGAATCTGATACAGGAATATTTCACCGGCAATCAACAAGATAAATCCCGGAATGAAATAGGTCACGGGATCAGTAAAATCCAGCGGACTGAATAAGCCAATTTTATTGAATAAGTCGGAAATTTGCTCTTTCATCCAATTAGAAACGTTTGCTTGGGGTCATTCCATAAACCAGGGAAATCTGTGCCAATAGATAAGTTGTCATCACGACTTGTTCCATGATGGGTGTATAGTTGACAAACAAATTGAATGATAACAAGGAGTCGGAAATCACAAAGAGAATCGCCCCTGAAATGAGTCGCTTGTTTTTCGTACACAGACTGAAATACGCCATGGTTGAAATAGTCACTCCGTAAACGATAACCGGAATTTCCATTTCTTTCAGATACGGATGCAGGAAAAAGAGAAGACCTCCGAGGTAAGCCAAAATGAAGGGCAAAGAACCAATCACTTTTGCTTTCCGGAGTTTTACAAAACTCAGGATATACCAAATGTGAGCTAGCAGAAAACAACCCAATCCGGGTAAAAATGCCCATTTGAAGAGTAAAAAAGTATCTCCCAGAAAGCTAAAAATCAATCCGGCTAGAAAATAGCGGTTAATTGAAGCAGCTTTTTTTCTGATGTCCAAAAGGTAGGTTGCAGTAATAAGCGGCACCAAAAGTGGTTTGGTAAAAAACCGCAGGGAATGAAGATTTTCCTGAGTAATTAGGATTAAATCCGCAAGAAAGAGTAGCGCTAAAACACCAACCAGAATATTGTTCTTCATATTGATTTTCTATTTCAATCCCAATGTATGAAATAAATGGATTCCTTTCCTCGGGATGTGATGATATTTAGAAACAGCTCTTTTTATCAGGATTCAATTCTTAGCGCCGACTTTGTAAACGACCCACTTCACTTTGTAAACAACAGCCGTTTGTTTTTAAAAAACTAAAAATCAGATAATTAGTTATTTTATTGAAAAATCCGTTCGGAGTAATCTGTATTTGATAAATCAGACAATGTGTATCTTTAGTTCGCTTATGAAAAGTTGGTTGGTTGTTATTGGAATGTGGTTTAGTTATATGTCTGTATTCGGACAGTACCCGGCTTACTTCAATTATACCATCGAGAATGGTGGGCCATCGAATGAAGTTTACAGCATTCTGCAAGACAAACAGGGATATATTTGGGTTGGTTGCGACGCAGGATTATATCGCTATAATGGAGTTCGTTTTGAGCAATATACCAACCCGAAACTCACAGCCAGATCTGTAACAGGACTTTGTCAAGCACCCAGTGGAACGATTTATGCCTACAATTTTAATGGTCAGATTCTCATCGTGAAAAACAATTACTTGGAGATTTTGAAAGGATGGAATAAAGATGTAAATCACCTTTCGGCAGATACGAAGGGAGCTATTTGGGTTTCATCTAGCAAAGGGATTATTCAACTGAATGAAAAAACGCGAAAGTGGAAATTCACAGCAGATTTGAATGGTGATGGAAAAAAAGACCTTCAGGGTTTCAGTAATGGAATCATGGCTCAAAAAAACGGAACCCTTTATTACTTGTTTGAAGACAATTTAATTGAGCGAAAGAACGGCAAATGCTTCATTCATCCGATCAATCTTCAAAATCCCTTTTTTATTACAGAATCGGAAAAAAAACCGTGGGTGTTCGGTCTCGTAAATGGTGATTGTTTTGTCCCTCAGGGAACCAAGTATGTTCGAAAATCCTTTCCAAAGTTAATCCAGCTCCTTGAAGGAAAAAAACTGACGTATGTGCAAGAAATAGGATCAGATATCTGGATCAGTACCCACAGTGGAATTATTCGCTTTTCTAAAAAATCGGGCGCGGCTTCCTTGTATTATCCGAAAATCGCTTTTTCAGCTTGTATAAAGGACACGGAAGGATCTTATTGGTTTACAACGCTTCACGATGGAATTCTGCGCATGCCAAATTTGGATTACTTGAGTTGGAATGAGCGAACTGAGGCCATATCCAATGATCAGTTTTCCCATGTGGTCCATGGAAAAGGAAGCATTTTCTTTGCCACAACGGATGGAGAATTGGGAGAGGTTCGGGAAGCGGACGAACGATTTAAAGTAGTCAATCATTCCATCCGCTCAGATATTGGTGCGCTATATTACGACTCAATTGATAACTGTTTGTTTTTCAACAAGATGAATACAGTTTATCGGTGTTGCAATGGAAATGTGGAGGTATTAAATCCGTTTACACGACCAGTGAAAGATTTTTTCCGCTTAAAAGATGGCTATTTACTTGCAACTTCTCAAGGCACGTATGTGTATTCCTTACCTAAGGACGGATTTAAAGAACAGCGCTGTTTACTGCAAGACTGGTCCAGGCAATTCATAGAAGCTCCTTTTTGTAAGAGCATATTCGTTGCAACAAACCACGGATTGAAGGAATTAGCGAATCAATCCAACCAATGGAAACCAAAGCGTACTTTTTTGTTGAACAAGCAGATTACAGCAATCACAAAAGATTCAAAAAGCATCTTTGTACTCACATTTGAAGGGAAAATTTACCAAGTAACAGGAAACGGAAACTGTAAGTTAATTACCAAATTGGACGAAAATTACCATGCTGTTCAACTCAACTATCACCGTGGAAAACTGTTTATTGCCACCAATCTTGGCTTGATCGTTTTGAGGTTAAAAACGGGGGCAAAAACAATTGTTAACCGATACAGCGGATTGAATTCAAATAACATCAGCGGATGCTTGATTGTCAATAGCAGTTGTTGGCTATCAACAGGAAAAGGGCTTCATAAATTACCTTTGTCATCTATCCATAAAAATGTTCAGGTTGGGAAAATCATTTTGAGAAATTTGTTAATCAATGGAAAGAAAGTCGGTAAAAAACCAGTTTACGAACTCAATTATTCGGATGATTTAAAGCTTCAAACGGATGGGTTGAGCTTCCGATCAAACGGAAATTTCAATTTTGCCTACCGATTTGTGGGTGATCGAACGGGATGGATTTTGGTTCCCGCTTCCGTGAAGGAAATCACCATTCCGCGTTTACCTCTGGGAAATGTAGAAATGGAAGTCAAGTTGATTGATCACGAAAACAGAAATTCTAGTAATAGGCTTCGCATCAAATTAGTCGTCAAAGCACCTATTTGGCAACGTTGGTGGTTTTATGTGTTGAGTGCGGGATTGATTATCGGAATGAGTTACTTGATTTTCAAAAGAAGAATCAAGCAATTGCGAGTCAGGCAAGAGTTAAGGTTGAAACAATTGCAATTGGAAAATGAATTGCGTTTGACCCAGCAAAATGCATTGAAAGCCCAAATGAATCCACACTTTTTATTCAATGTATTGAATTCAATAAAAGGATATATTTATGAAAATGATAAAAAGAATGCGGCCAGGTATTTAGGAGACTTTTCCAGTTTGGTGAGAAAGGTGTTAGAAATGAGTGCTTTGCCAAGTGTTTCATTGGCAGATGAATTGGAAACCTTAACCTTGTACATCAACCTGGAATCCATGTTGTTGGAAGAGGATTTTGCGTTTCAATTGGACGTGGATGATACCATAGATACTGGCGGAGTTCTCATACCATCGTTGTTGCTTCAACCTTACGTTGAAAACGCATTCAAACACGGTTTGCGTCATAAAAAAGGATCGAAACAATTGGTCATTCAGGTGTCGGAAGATCGGGAGAATCAACTCTTAATTATTCAGATTCAAGACAATGGAATCGGAAGAACTGCTGCCGGGGAAATCAATAGAAATCAGCATGCAGCGCATGAGTCCTTTGCTAACCATGCCAATGAGAAACGCATTGAGTTGCTTAATTTTGAACGTGGAGGAGTTATTGGTGTGGAGATTGAAGACTTGATTTCAGAATTGGGTGCAGCGATAGGAACGAAAGTAACGATACGAATTCACATTTAAGATAGAAATGAAAGCATTATTGATTGATGACAGTGCGCAGGCCAGAAGATTATTGAGGTTAATGCTTTTGGAGTACGGTCCTGAAATAGCTGTTATTGGCGAAGCTTCCAATGCGGATGAAGGATTGGAGCTAACAGAAAAATTGAATCCGGATGTGTTGTTTTTGGATATCGAAATGCCTGGAAAATCAGGACTGCAGTTTGCACAAATCCTCCAAAAGAAGGGAATTGCGTGTCCAATTATTTTCACTACCGCCTACAATTCCTATGCAATCAATGCGTTTCGTTTATCTGCTTTGGATTATCTATTGAAACCCATACAAGAAGATCAATTGATAGAAGCCATTGACAAGTTAAAAGAGCAACATGAAATTGCGGAAAATTTGAATCGACTTCGGGTGTTGAGCGACAACCTGCATGAGCCCAATTCAACGCTTTGTATTCCGGTGCAAGGTGGCAGCGAGTATTTGCCTATCCAGGAAATTCTTTATTTAGAGGCAGATGGTTCGTATGTGCGCGTAAAATTTGTGAATGGAAAAGAAAAAGTTGTTTCTAAAAATTTAAAGTATTTTGAATTCTCGTTGGAGGAATCGTCCTTCTTTGTGCGGTGTCATCGTTCGTATTTGGTGAATATGCAACATTTGGCGTTTCATTCAAAAAGTAATGGTGGATGGCTAAAGCTGAAAAACGGTTCGGAAATACCGATTTCCCGAGAACGCAAACAATCCGTTTTGTCATTTTTGGATACCTTGAACAGGTACTAATTCCAGATACAAATCAATACTGGTCGTTTACAAACCACTGACCACCAAACAGTTTTATTGAGCAAATATTTGTGCAAAAAATAAAACAATGAAAAATCTAACATTAGTTATAGCGGGTGTACTTTTCAGTGCAACGCTGTTCGCACAATCCAATTTAGAAAAAGTCTTTAAAGATGGGTACAACATTTCTGGAGTTTACCATCTTTCAAAAACAGTAACTATTTATGACCAGTCAGTTACTCAAGTGAATTTTGAATTTTTAGAGGGCTCCAACAAATTAAATGTTTACTACGACGCATCTTCATCGCCTTTTTATATCGAAACAAATTCCACATTCAAAAGATATTATGCAACATGCGGTGTGTTTTTTGAAAACGCAAGTAGTGCATTTGGAGGAAGATTAATGCAACTTGAAGAAGGAGTTTTTATTGCATTAGCTGGAGGATCCAATGCGTATGTGAGTAATGGAGAATGCGACAATTTTGTTTTTAAAGATCCGAACAATGATATAATCATCTTGGGAAAAAACAAGGATCGTGTTAAAGAAATTGCCGAAAACAGCGATTTGCTGAAAAAACTGACAGAAGAAAGTGCAATTCGCTATTGTCAAGCCTTGAAATGTGTGTTGGCAGGTAAATACCCTTTTCCGGATCCAGGTATGAAAGATGCAAAACTGAGTGCAGAGGCATTGGTTGCGGTTCAAGCACATGCTACAACAGCAGGATGGACCCAAAAGATTGAATACTGCTACATTAAAGGTAAAGAATGGACCATCATCACCGATAAAGCAACTGGAGCGATAAAAGGTAGAACAATGCGCATGATTGCAGTATTGAAAAACGCAAATGGTGCTTGTCAATGGGAAGAGGTTGAAGTGAAACAAGATTACAACGGATCTGCTTATGGAAAAACCTATTATAGCGGAAACACACAAGCGATTATTACCATTGATTGCGCTGAAGCTATGAAACACAAGTAATAGGTATAATAAGTTAAATCGTATTAAAACGAAAGCAACTCTTTTTATACCCATGTAATAAGAGTTAATTGTTGTCTACAAACTGGAAGCAGTCGTTAATGAATTGTTTTAACTAAAAAAAAAAGAGTTATTCAACTTTGAAGAAATTAATTGTTATTCTGATGAAAAAACTACTCTTATTACTAGCGTTTGGTCCACTTTTTTTGTTTCAAACGTTGGCTCAAAAAACCGTATTCTACCTCAATGAAAAAATGGCGGTTGGCTGTTATGGTGCCAATCAAATGACAGATATTACGAAGAAAGTTACTATAACTTTTGAAAGTGAGAAGACCAATTTGTTTTTCTCCAGTATGAATTGCAAGTTTAGCGAAGATTGCACCAGTTATGGGGTTGTAAATGCGTCCACAGGTGGAGTGCTTTATTTGAATAGAGACAATGATTTGGGATTCATTTCTGAGAAGAATGAAAAAATTATTGTGTTACGAAAAAAAGGCGAACAAGTTGAAATTATTGGCGTTGCTTCCAGTGATAAGGACAAAGCGGAAGGAATTTCAGTTGCCAAAGAACAAGAAGTATATAAAAATGAATTGGCCAATTTCAAATCGATGCTTGACCGATTGAGAAATTCTGCCAAAATGCGCAAGATAAATGAATTTGCAGTGAAGGATAGCACCAGCACCTTTTTGGATAGCAAAGAGATTCTGAAAGATTCCAGAGGAATGAGCGGAATATACTATTCGACTTTCCCAATTAAAGTTGAATTTAGCTTGGCGAATGAAACGAGTCCGTATCCCTACGTCAAAAAGTTTTTAATCAACTACGATGAAAAAGCGAAAAGCCCTTTATTAACAATCAATACACAGTATGCCTATGAAACTGCAGACCGAGCTAAATTTGTAAAATGTGCTACTTTTTGGTTGGATAGCTACTGGAGAAATGTGTTAGATAAAAAGGGTGTTTTTGCATCCAGTGAAGCGGATAATGTAGACAACACGAAATATGAATATACAACGCATAGTGAGTCAAAAGATTTACAAGGAAATTCCATTTATGGAAAAGATTGGCAGACGAATTTTGACGGTGTTATTTATGAAGCAGAACCGGGAATCTTGTTAATTACAGGCAATTTTCAAACGTATTCCGATTACGAAAAGGCTAAAAAATACGGGGTGGTTGTAGTTCTATACAAAGCTGAAAAAGCGACCCAAGCGGCAAAATACACCAATGATGTGGCATGGGATAAAGTAAAAGAACTTTCACAAAAAATCGAGGCTGCTGGAAATGCAACGACTGCAACCCTGCCTACGGAAACGTTTAAGGATGCTCAAATAACTTCGGAAACAACAACATTTGCAAAACAAGAAGCAGCGAAAAATCATCCAAACGAGCAGGTTCAGTATACCTACATAGCTGGTAAAGACTGGAATATCGTGCGTGATAAATCGTCTGGAGCTATTATAAAAAGAACCTTAAGAATCATTGTAGTTGTTAAAATTGGAGCTCAATGTGCTTTCGAAAACGCTTCTATAACTCAAGCATACGATGGATCCAATTACGGTAGATCAGTATGGGGAGGATCTGGAGCACCGGTTTATTTTGATTGCAAGCAATTGAATCTGTACAAATAAGAAACAGCAACGACCGTTAAATAACAAATACACACTTTTTGATTTCAAACCCCCTTTTTACCAATTGGTAGAAAGGGGGTTTTGTTGTTTACAATGGCAAAAGAGGTAATCGGTTGGACCAATTTTCGAAAAAAAGAAAACATATTCTATTGGAATCTATCAGGCGACAATTTCATGGATCTTCACCAGCTTTTTGAGGCAAAGTATAACGATGTCGCATCAGCACCTTGGGCGGTGTGGCTATCGGAACAACTGCGGAGTTTGCTGCTACATCTAATTAAACGCCCGGGAAGGTTCCGGATATCCAGGGAATGTTGAAAGAATTGGTAGGTGACCCTTAAAATTCGTGCATTTGTGGGAAAGAAAAAGGTCGCGATAACATCCAGACCATATACCCTACCTTATATTAATAGCCACACACAAACAGCAATGATTGGAGACATTATTATATAATAGATGATGAAATACGACAAGCTAATCCGATACAGGTACTCGTAAGAATCTTTAAAATTCAATAAAAGCAATCCGTTTTTCTGTTTGAATCGGGTTGCATACCGAACCAACTTTCTTTGAAAATAGAATTGATGAATAAAAATCAAAACGACAACCAAGATTAGAAAGACAGGCACTTTCCTTAAAATGGGACAAGTCAAAATAATGAATAATACCTGAAAAGGAAAAAGCTGTCCGGAAGTACTTTTGAAAGAGTGCTCGCCAAAAGCATTCAATAAAAGCAATTTATTCTTGAAAGACAAAGAATCAAAACTCACTTCAGGATTAAACGGCTCTTTTTTGGTTCTAGTGTCATTCATAATTTCTCAACTCAATAGTCCTGATCCATTCAGGAGAAGAAGGTCGACCGGTAGGCGACCCTTAAAATTCGTGCATTTGTGGGAAAATAAAAAACGTGGGATGATTCATCGTCCCACGTTCCATTTATGTTTTTTTGCAACAATAGTTTACACAACCATATTCACAATCTTCCCCGGAACCACGATGACTTTCTTCGGAGCTTTTCCTTCCAGCCATTTTTGTGCTTCGGGCATGGCCAAAACTGCTTCTTCTACCTCTTTTGCAGAGAAAGTCGTTGGCAATTCGGCATTAAATCGCATTTTTCCATTGAAAGATACCGGATAAACCGTATTCGCTTCTACCAACATATCCGGATTGAATGTCGGGAACTGAGCCGTTGAAACCGTTCCGGCCTCATGACCCAATGCTTCCCACAATTCTTCTGCAGCATGTGGAGCGTAGGGAGCCAAGAGAATCACCACTTGTTCCAATACTTCTTTCGAGTGACATTTCTGATCCGTCAATTCGTTCACACAAATCATCATATTCGAAACATTCGTGTTGAAGGAATAACGCTCCAAATCATCTTCCACTTTCTTGATTGTCTTATGCAAAGTCTTCAATGATTCCTTGCTTGCAGGTTCGTTCGTAACGATCAGTTGACCCTCATTGTAGAACAAACGCCACAATTTGCGCAGGAAGTTATGTACCCCCGAAATTCCTTTCGTGTCCCAAGGCTTCGTTTGCTCCAAGGGACCTAAGAACATTTCGTACATGCGAAGCGTATCTGCTCCATACTTTTCACATAAATCATCTGGTGTAACAACGTTAAACCAACGTTTGGACATTTTGTCTACTTCGCGGCGAACAGTAATTTTTCCATTTTCATTTGGAACCAGTTCAATATCCTCGAATTGTGGTTGCCACGTTCTTAATTCATCAATTTTAATGCTTTCGTCGTCATTTATTAAATCAATTAGGATTCGTACTTCACGATATGTCTGAATCGAATTAGGAATCTCTGTATCAGTAATTTTATCAGCTACATGATTTGCTATTTCTTTTTCTGATTTCAATTGGTTTTCGATCAAATCGTAGGAATACAATTTATCATCTGCGCCTATATAAGCAATTGCAGATTTCCCCAAAATCATCCCCTGATTGATCATTTTCTTGAATGGCTCGTCAAAGGAAATGTATCCCATATCGAATAGGAATTTACACCAGAAACGGGAGTACAACAAGTGACCCGTTGCGTGCTCCGAACCTCCGATGTACAAATCCACCTGGTTCCAGTAATCCGCTTTTTCTTTCGAAACGAATTCCTGCGTATTGTGCGGATCCATGTAGCGCAAGAAGTAGAATGAACTTCCCGCCCAACCTGGCATCGTGTTGTATTCCATTCTGTCTCCTTCGGAGTATTTCCAAGCACTTTTTTCAGCACGAGCCAATGGCGGTTCGCCGTCTTCAGTTGGCAAATATTTGTCTACTTCCGGTAATTCGATCGGTAAATGCGCATCGTCCACCAAATGCGGAATGTCGTTTTTATAATAAACCGGGAAAGGTTCACCCCAATAACGCTGACGGGAGAAAATCGCATCGCGCAGACGGTAGTTGGTTTTACCAAAGCCTAATTGGTGTTCTTCAATTTTTGCAATTGCAGCTTTCATTGCTTCTTTCACTGAAAGTCCAGTCAAAAAACCGGAATCCGCAATGGTTCCTTCTTTCTCGGTGTAAGCAGCTTCGGAAATATCCACATTCTCAAAAATGTTCTTGATCGGAATATTGAAATGTTTCGCAAAATCCCAATCGCGTTGATCGCCACAAGGAACGGCCATCACAGCACCTGTTCCATAGGAAGCCAGGACGTAATCTCCGATCCAAACCGGAATTTTCTCTCCGGAGAACGGATGAATCGCGTAAGCTCCTGTAAACTGACCGGTGATGTTTTTCACATCCGCTTGTCTGTCGCGCTCCGATTTCAAAGAAGCAGCAGTTTTGTAGGCTTCTATCGCGTCTTTGTATTCTGCAGTGGTGATTTCATCAACCAATGGATGCTCAGGTGCCAAAACCATGAATGAAACTCCGAAGATTGTATCAGGACGGGTAGTGAAGACTTCGATTTGCGCTTCAGGTGACTGAGCGGAGTCGAAGGCAACCTGAAAACGAACAGAACAACCAACCGATTTTCCAATCCAGTTGCGCTGCATGTCTTTGATTGCATCTGTCCAATCAACCGTATCCAAGCCGGTGATCAAACGCTCAGCATATGCCTTGATTCGCATCGACCACTGACGCATCAGTTTTTGTTCCACCGGATGTCCGCCGCGCTCGGAAAGTCCGTTGATGACTTCGTCATTCGCCAGTACAGTTCCTAAAGCCGGACACCAGTTCACCCATGAATCCGCCAGGTAAGCCAAGCGGTATTCCATCAGGATATCCGATTTTTCTTTCTCAGAGTAAGCTTTCCATTCGTCAGCTGTAAACAAGTCAGTAAACTCACTGACAGCTTTTACCTCTGAGTTCCCATTTTTTTCGAATTCGGCGATCAATGAATCAATCGATTCTGCTTTATCCGTTTTGGTGTTATACCACGAATTGAAGATCTGTTTGAAGATCCATTGGGTCCATTTGTAATATTCCGGAGATGAGGTACGAACCTCTCTTTCCCAGTCGAATGAGAATCCGATCTTATCCAATTGATCGCGGTAACGCGCAATGTTTTGTTCTGTCGTAATTGCAGGATGCTGTCCGGTTTGAATCGCATATTGCTCCGCCGGAAGCCCGAATGAATCGTAACCCATCGGATGCAATACGTTGTAACCTCTCAGGCGTTTGTAACGCGCATAGATATCGGATGCAATGTAACCGAGCGGGTGACCAACGTGCAAACCGGCACCGGATGGATACGGGAACATATCCAATACATAGTATTTTGGTTTGGTACTGTTGTCTTCTGCGGCAAATGTCTTATGATCTGCCCAATGTTTGCGCCACTTGCGCTCGATATCATTAAAATTGTATTCCATGCTTTTACTTAGCTAAAAAGTGGGTCAAAGATACCAAAATAGAGCTAGTTATCGCCATTCACACATTTTTATCCGCATGTGATAATAAATAAGTGTAACCGAATCTTTTTTTATTGTTATTTAGTTAAAAATTAGGCTTATGACTCTCCGTATTTTCCCCGCTCTTTTCGCAGTTAGTTTCCTTTTTGGAGCTGCAGGTTCTGTAAATGCTGCAGAACAAGTTGTTACACAACAACAAGTTACTCTTGGAATGAAAGCTACTTCTTCAACTGAAGCAAGTAACAATTTCCGTCCGAAAAAGAAAAAGAAATCAAAAGGAAGAAGACACGGAGGCTGTGAGGCTTACGGAGGATAATCCCTTTCACGACAACAGATAGTTTTGACTTGATTTGATTCTTTTTTGTGATTCTATTCACAGAAGAGAATCTTTTCTATTTGAAAAAAACTATTTTTAATCCATGTTTCGATTTTTTCTCTCCTTTTCGTTGCTTCTCGTTTGCTTTGTTGGTATTTCAAATAGAGCTTTTGCGGGTAATGGAGACGAAGCGAGTTATCGGAAAGCGTACCTCACTGAAAAAGACAACACCAAAAAATTCTGGCGCCAGGTTGCACTTGGTAAGTTTTATCAATTGAATAATGTCCAAAAGGCAGATTCGATCCGATATGCGATTATTGATGCCAGTAGAACTGAGTCCGATTCTGCGAAATTGCAGGCATTGATTTTCGACTTACGCATTGAAGCTCTTCAAGGAAATAAGACCGCTTACTACGCTAAGATCCTTCAGTTACAACCTTATTTGTCGCGCACGGATTCCAAGTTGAATCAGGTGAATATTTTTCATTTGTTGGCGGAATACCACATTGCTTATCGCGAATTTGAGCAAGCGGATATTTATCTGACAGAAGCCTTGCGTTTTTCAAAACGCGTGAGAAGCTATGCCTTGATTGCAGAGACCAATCGCTTATTCGCAAAGCTAAACATGGAGCAGAATAAACGGGCTGCTTCCTTGGAGTATGCTGAAACTTCGATTCAATATGCTCGTCGCTCAACAGATAAATCGTTGATGGCTAAATGCATGAATATGCAATCTGCTATTTATAGTTTCTTTGGTCAGGTGGAATTATCTGTTTCGAAAAACTTCATTGCACTTCAATTGGCAAAGGAAGCCAATGATTTTCCTCAGGTAGCCAAGTATCAGCGGGAGATCGGAGAATCTCAGTACCAAATCTTTAATTACGACAATGCGAATACCTTTTTCCTTCAATCCCGCGAAACAGCAATAAAAATTCAGGATACACGATTAGTTGGGCTCGCGGATACGGATATCGGTTTGGTCAAATTGGCTAAAAAGGAATACGCAGAAGCCATTGCTGAATTGAAAGGAGTTGTTCGAACACTTCAGTCATTCAACGATCAGGATGGATTGGGATTAGCCCATAAGTACCTGGGGAATGCCTTTAACGAACAAAAAAAATACGATGAAGCTCTGCGCTACTATAATATGGCTCTGGTTTACTTTGAATCTGCTTCGAACCGGTCTGAAATTGCATCGGTATATCATTTGGTAGGAACTGTTTTTGCCGAGCAGGGGAAGTATAAGAATGCGCTCAATTATTTGAATCGTTCCATTGACATCCGTTCCCAATATGGTTATATCGGAGGAATTTACCCTTCCTATAAAGAGATTGCGGACGTTTACAAAAAGACGGGAAACATGAAATTGGCCTATCAGTATCTGGATATGTATTCGGATTATTCGGATAGTGCGCGGATTGTGGAAGTAAGCGCGAAAATTGCAGAGTTGTCCGAGTTGTACCGCTCCGAACAACGCGAGCGCCTGATCGCCATCCAGGCAGATTCCATCGAATTACAGCGCAAGCAGAAGGAAAACACGGAACTACGGAATATTTTCCAGATGTATATCATCATCGGATTTTTGGTGGTTTTGGCTCTGGCAGCTTTCATTCTTTACAACCGTTGGAAACAGCGGAATATCCGTCAATTGCAGCGCGAAGCGGAAATGAACCAGACCTTGTTGCGTTCACAGATGAATCCACATTTTGTATTCAATGCCATGTCTGTGATCCAAAGTTACATTTATGAGAACGACACGAAGAACTCGACCAAATTTCTGATCAACTTTTCAAAATTGATGCGCCTGATCCTGGAAAATTCTTCCAAGGAGTTTATTCCATTGGCTACGGAGATCGACATCTTGAATAAGTACCTGGAAACTCAAAAACTGCGATTTGGTGACCGTTTTGAATACGAGGTAAGTGTGAATGAACAATTGCTGGAGCAGGAAGTCATTATTCCCCCGATGATCACCCAGCCATTTATTGAAAATGCCATTGAGCATGGTCAACTGCATACGATTGAAGGCGGATTTATCCACGTGCGATTCACGAAGGACGAAGAAATGCTTCATGTAATGATCGAAGACAACGGAATCGGTAGAAAAGGTTCCAGGAACAATAAGAAAAGTGCCGAACACAAAAGTATGGCGATGAAGATCACCCAGGATCGGATCAATAACCTGAGCTATAAATACAAGATTCTGGGAAGGATGGAAATGGAAGACTACGACAAAGTGGAAGAAACAGGAACGCTCGTGAATATCTATCTTCCATTCAGAACGGAGGGAGGAAATAGTTAATTAGAAACTTCGACTCCACTCAGTTTCCTTCTCGGATTACGGGAAAATTTTAGGCATTAAAATTCCCAAGGTGACTGAGCGTAGTCGAAGGCACCGGCATAATAAACTCCTGCCTAAAGCGTTTAATGGGTATAAATTTTTATCTTTCGGGAAAATCCATCAACAAACCATGAAAAAAGTATTAATCATTGATGACGAGCAAAGAACGCGTGAATTGATTGCTAAAATGATCGAATCATTTGATCTGGACATTCAAACATTCCCAGTTGGCGAAAACGTTCAATCCGGATTAGCTGCCATCAAAGAAATCAAACCTGACCTGGTATTCCTGGACATCCAAATGCCGGATGGAACAGGATTCGATTTATTGAAATCGATCCCGGAAAAAAACTTCGAAGTCATTTTCATAACAGCGCATGAAGAGTTCGCCATCAAAGCGATTAAGTTCTCAGCGTTGGATTATATCTTGAAACCGGTTGATCCGGAAGAATTGAAAGCAGCATTGGAACGTGCTTTGGAATCGATCAAGGATGCGGATAAAAAGCAAGGGTCGCAATTTGAGGCCTTGCAGAATAATATTCAACCGAATCAAAAACGCAGATTGGTCTTGAAAACGCAAGAAAGTGTTCATGTGGTGGATCTGGATCATATTATCCGTTGTGAGGCTGACCGGAACTACACTTCATTCTTTCTTACGGAGGGCAAGAAAATTTTAGTTTCAAGAACCTTGAAAGATTATGAGACTTTATTGTCCGGACACAACTTTCTGCGTGTTCAGCAATCGCATTTGATCAATTTGAATTTCGTGGATAGATATGACAAAGGAAATGGAGGAGCGGTCGTCATGAAAGATGGTTCCGAGGTACCTTTATCTCCTGCAAAACGCGACATTTTCTTCCAAATTTTGGAAAGTTTATAAAGCCTGTTAAGTTGTTTCTGCTAAATATTCATTCAAAAAGGGTATTTATTCATTAGTTGATAACTGTGTTTAACACATAGCTATCTTAGGAGAGGAAATAAGGAGAATGGAATCAGGTTGTTTTCTATGTTAGGTTAAAGTTGAAACGGAAAATACTGCAATGGAGAGGCAGTTTTTTCATTTTCTAGTTTTATTGAAGAGTATACAGTTCTATCACCGTCAAAGACTTGACCAATTTAAAAACTTAGAAACAACCTGATTTTCATTAAATTTGATTGTTCACACGCGACATACAGACTAAAACACTACTAAACGAATTAAAGACTCATGTATTCATGGGTCTTTTTCTTTGAAAAGTATTAAACATTTCGTCGTTTAAATGTTTTTTTATAAGTTTAGTCGAAAACTCAGTTTTCAATTCATCAATTCATTTAATTTTGCTCAAAAATGGAAATGGACACAACTAATTTTGTTCAAATTGAAAAAGAGGAGGTAGCAGGTTTGCATTTTCCGAAAGAGGAAGTCTTGGAAGATACGGATTTGATCAGCATTCGCAAAGCGGATGTGAACCGCGCAATCTCTCTTGGAAATTTGGAACATTCTAAAGTAAAGATTTACTTTGCAGACGATAAAGGGGAAAAGGTTGTGCATACAACTATCTGGGCAGTGACAGATGTTGCAATCGTTTTAAAACAACACGTTCTTATTCCAACTCATCGTATCATCAAACTAGAAATATAATAGCATGTCGAAAAAAAAGTCAATCATTAGCTATGATAAGCTGAGTATCGATCAAAAGAAACAATTGTTAATTGCATTTCCGGAAGGGTTTGCTGGAATTACCACAAAAATGACCAATCCGATTACCGGAGAAATTTTTGATTCAATTTTGTGGGAAACAGAGGAGATTATTTACCTGGTGAAACTTCCTAAGATAACAATGAAATCTCCATCTGTAGAAGATGATGAAGATGATTTCGAAGATGATTTCGATTCAGTGGATGCAAAAGGAGAAGAGGAAGAGGATGTTGCTGACGATGACGACGACGATTCTTACGACGATGCTCCGGACGAAGCAGCAGAGGAAGACGACGAAGATTAATATTTATTGAAAAAATATGCGCCCCGATTCCGTGCAAACGAGATCGGGGTGTTTTTTAATACTATGGTTGAAGAAGAACAAAAAGCATCCCCTAATCTGTCGGAACAAGCAGACGAAGAAAAGGCGCTTAAGCGGAAAAAGTGGCTTAAGCGTGCGGGAATTGCCGGTTTTTTGTTCTTTCTGATTAAAGGGTTAGCTTGGATTGCAGTGGCTCTTTTCGCATGGAAGGGCTGCAGCTAAAGTTTACCTTTTCCGGAATCGGACATTAGTAGAAAACACATTTCATGTTTCATCGGCTTGCTTTTTTAATCTCCTTTTTGCTACTAAAGGCTAGTCTTACGTCCGCTCAGGACTCAACAGCTGTTTATTTTAAAACCGGAAGTCATAAGATATCCGCGTATTCCCAAAAAACACTTGAAACTCTATTCACGAATCTTGATTATACCAATCTTATTGAAATAAAATTCATCGGCTATTCAGATAGTATTGGAAATATTGAGTCGAACCAAAAACTTTCTGAAAGAAGAGCAAAAGCCGTTTCAAAAGCCACTAAAGGATATGTGAGTTCCGGGATTTCAATCATCACGGAATCGAAGGGTGAATTGCCAAGAAAGGTAGATAGTTTAAGCAGACGGGTTGATATAATCTTTCGCTATAGTAACTTTTCAGAGATCAATGAAAAGGATACTATCATTATACAGCCAGATGACCCAAGGTGTTTTTTCATCGATCAATATTTTGAAGCGTACAGCAACGCTAAAATCAAAGTGAATAAAAAGAAAAATGTTGTTTACCTGCAAGTACTCAATTATCCGGAGTTTTCTTCACGAAAATATTACTATGTCAAGAACCCGTCTCAGAAGAATGCCGTAGCTCAGCGAGTGAACTTTAAATTGGAGACAACTGGAAAGTTGTGGTGGCGCGAAAAACGATTAACTGCAACTGCTCCCAAAGACAGTTATGATAAGTATGGTTTGTTCTATTTGGAAAATCCGCCATGTGAAGGCTGCAAGGAACAGTTATTTAAAAAGGACACGAATGTTTTCTCAGGAACAAGCATCAACGATGACCATTTCATCATGAGCGTCACACAACTCAAAGCGAAACTGTTTCGTCCCAATATGCTCCAAATACGAATCCCAAAGGAATTTATGGAGGAAAATGAATCCTATTATGCGGTCAAAGAACTTTGGGATGGTGGCACCAAAAGGGAAAAGTTGAGTTGGGAAACCAAAAGAGGCAAGAAAAGGGCTGATTATTTCTATTCAAAGATTAGAATCAAGGGTGTGAGATCTGTTTCCATTGCAAGTCCACAACGTACTTCCTATTGTCGGGGAAGAGGTGGTGAACCAGGATTAGGTTACCATGGCTTGCCTTGCGGTTTCAAGGATGGCTCTCCTTTTCCGGGAGAATTCTTTTTTACGCCTGGAATTCATGCATTTTATCACAATGACACGGTAACTGCATTTGTTTCTGCAGGAGTAGGTTATGAGTTGAAACAGCATGAACTTGCAGTAAATATGGGCATCAATCACCGGCTTGGGTTGTACTATTCGGGATATTACCATTTTAACTTTCTGAATTTCAGCACCATGACAAACCGCATGTTGGATCCTTGGCAGAAACTCGGCAATAGTAGATTTACGACCCGGATCAAAGTTTACGCCGGACCGGAATTCCGATCCAGTTACAACAAAAAATACAGGTCTTTTTCCGAACTGAATGTACACCTCGGTTTTTCAGTGGCATGGAACAATGGCTTAAATTATTACATTCAAGGAGGAATAGCCCGGGATTTATCGAACAGAATCAATACCGGTTTCTATCCTTATATTCAGGCAGGAATTCGGTTCAGATTAAACCTGTAAAAAACAATAGGGTCGGAAAATATCTTGCCGGTAAGATTTAGTGATTATTCACTTTTCCCAAGTTTCTTGATACTTTGGTTTTCCACCAATGATTTCATTTGTGTGATTGCAATTTTGTTTAGTTGAATCAACCTTTCATTTTGTGGAATAACCTGAGCAATGAGGATTGCATTGATACTTTCCAGATTGGATAACACCACTAATTGTTGAATGGTAGCGTAATCTCTGATATTTCCCTTTTCATTTGGACTTATATCACGCCATTGTTTGGCTGTCATTCCAAAAAGAGCCATGTTCAACACATCTGCCTCAGTTGCATAAACCAACGAAGTTTGATTCTTGCCCAATTCCTGCGGAATGAGATTTTCCTTAATAGCATCCGTATGGATCTTATAGTTGACTTTTGCTAATGTTCTTTGAATACTCCATTCGATCTGGAGGCGATTACTTTCCTCTTCTTTCAGTCGCTGGAATTCTTTTATAATGTATAATTTGAACTCAATTGAAACCCAGGATGCAAACTCAAAAGCGATATCTTTGTGCGCAAAAGTCCCACCATAACGACCAGATTTTGATATAATACCAATGGCATTTGTGGTCTCGATCCAGCGTTTAGGAGTAAGTACAAAACTATTTAATCCGGCTTGTTTTTTAAACCCGTCGAATTCGACGGGTTTAAAATTGGGATTGTACATCTGCTCCCAAAAACCTAGTAATTCAATAGTGTTGCGATTTCTTAACCAATTTTTAATAATGTCATCTGTATTAGCAGTATCTTTGTAGCGAGCAATATCGGTTAAGGAAATATAGTCTTCGGAATCACCTTTATAGATGGCAATTGGTGTGCCTTGAACTTCAATTGTTTGATTTTTTGCCATTTCTTATTCGTAATGTAATAGTTAGTAATCTTTATCTGAAATGAAAAAGACTCTTTATACAAAATAAGAAATATTGACAAAACAAAACAGTAGGGGCGGAAAATTTTCCGCCCCTACTGTTTTGCGAATCATTCGCATATTTTTCAAACAAATAGTTTAATCATTCAATTTCAATACCGCCATAAATGCTTCTTGCGGGATTTCCACTTTACCAACCTGGCGCATGCGTTTCTTTCCTTCTTTTTGTTTTTCCAACAACTTACGCTTACGGGAAATATCACCACCGTAACATTTAGCTGTCACATCCTTACGCAAAGCTTTAATGGTTTCACGGGCAATGATTTTCGCTCCGATTGCTGCCTGAATTGGAATTTCGAATTGTTGTCTTGGGATTAATTCTTTCAGTTTCACGCAAATCTTCTTTCCTAGGTCATAAGCATTGCTGCGGTGAACCAATGCAGAAAGTGCATCCAATTGTTCTCCGTTCAATAAGATGTCCATACGGATCAAATCAGATGTTTTGTATCCGATCGGGTGATAATCAAAGGAGGCATAACCACGCGAAACGGATTTCAAACGGTCGTAAAAGTCAAATACAATCTCTGCCAAAGGCATTTCAAAGCTTAATTCAACACGATCTTGAGTCAGATATACCTGATTTTTCAATTCACCGCGTTTCTCAATACACAAAGACATAATTTGTCCGATGTACTCTGATTTCGTGATAACCTGAGCTTTAATGTATGGTTCTTCAATATGGTCCAAACTGGATGGATCCGGCAATTCAGATGGATTGTTCACCAACAATTTCACCTCCGGATTACGGGTTGTATAACAGTAGTAAGAAACGTTCGGTACGGTTGTAATCACAGTCATGTTGAACTCGCGCTCCAAACGTTCCTGGATGATCTCCATGTGTAACATTCCCAGGAATCCACAACGGAATCCGAAACCAAGTGCTGCGGAAGATTCCGGTTCGAACACCAGGGATGAATCATTCAACTGCAGTTTCTCCATGGAGTAACGCAATTCTTCGTATTCATCTGTCTCTACCGGGTAAATCCCGGCAAATACCATTGGTTTTACGTCTTCAAATCCTTTAATTGGAACTTCACAAGGATCTGCAGTAAGGGTAATCGTATCTCCAACTTTTACTTCTTTGGCAGTCTTGATTCCTGAAATAATATATCCCACATCACCTGCGCGAACTTCCTGCCTCGGACTCAAGTCCATTTTCAGAATTCCAACTTCATCTGCACTGTAATCTTTTCCTGTATTTAAGAAACGAACTTTGTCGCCTTTCTTGATCACTCCGTTTTTAACGCGGTAATAAGCGATGATTCCTCTGAAAGGATTAAATACCGAATCAAAGATCATGGCTTGTAATTGACCTTTCTCATCCCCTTTCGGAGATGGAATGCGCTCGATAATTGCCCGTAGGATTTCATCAACTCCCATTCCTGTTTTCCCTGAAGCCGGGATTACATCGTTCGGGTCACAACCGATCAGTTCTACAATTTGATCTGTCACCTCTTCCGGATTTGCACTTGGCAAGTCCATTTTATTTAAGATCGGAATGATTTCCAGATCATGCTCCAAAGCCAGGTATAAGTTGGAAATTGTTTGAGCTTCGATTCCTTGTGTAGCATCTACAATCAGTAAAGCTCCTTCACAAGCCGCGATCGAACGCGAAACCTCGTAAGAGAAATCCACGTGTCCGGGAGTGTCGATCAAATTCAATATATACTCTTGCCCTTCAAACTTGTAATTCATTTGAATGGCATGCGATTTAATAGTAATACCACGCTCACGTTCCAAATCCATATTATCCAAAGCCTGAGCTTGCATATCACGATCAGATATGGTTCCAGTTGTTTGCAACAAACGATCGGCCAAAGTACTCTTCCCATGGTCGATATGTGCGATAATACAAAAATTGCGGATATGCTTCATGGCGCAAAGATAATGCTTTTTTTTTCAGTTATGGGAAGGGATACTAACTCGTTGAATGGCACAAAATTTCCTGGAAGAAAGGGACGCTGCTATCTTATTAAGGTTAAAAATCCCTGACCCGTTAATTGTGCCTTATCCGGAAAGCTCACTTCATAGGTGTAAAAATAAACTCCGTCCGATACAGGATTTCCGTTTGTTTTACCATCCCAGGTTTCGTTTTTTCCGTTCAACTCGGCAAGCAGATTTCCCCAGCGATTGATTATTTGCACATGCATACTAAGAGCATCCGGGAATGTCAGAAAAAATTCATCATTGATCCCGTCTCCATTCGGAGTGAATGAATTGGCGAGTATGGGGTTTTCATGAGTTGAATCCGGTTCAGGAGTTGTCCCCAAAATGGTCACATAGATGATGCTGGTATCCGAGCAAGAGCCATTACTTGCTGTTAGCACAACCGGATAGATTCCCGGCACATTGAACGTTGCAGATTCGATTTCGTTGACGTTCGTTGTATTGGTCGATAAATTGGGAGTAAATTGAAAATGGAAAGAGGTGGCATTTTGACTGGAATTGAAAAAATGAACGGTTAGTCCCGGATCACCAATCAGTGTGTCCGCCGTGAATGCTGCAATTGGTTGCTGGGTACAGTCTGAAGGCTTCCAGGTTATCCCTCGGAGATGGTTTCCGCTGAATACCGAATTGGGAGCGAGGTTTACGGTTTGTAAGGGACCTCCATTGACAGAACATTTATTTACGATGTAGGTTCCGCTACCTCTTGCTATAAAAACCTCATTGTCTTTGACCGTTAAGTCAGCCATGGAATAATAAGGAGCCTGGCAAACCAATACGGGCGGATTCATAAAGTTCAAATTCTGCTTGAAAACGCGGCTGTCTGAGTTTACGGAACAATCGAAATAGAAGAGCATTCCCTGTTCATCAAAATCAATCGCATCAGCTTCCGATTCAAGTGCGTTCGTTGTCGGGTGACTGAAGATTCCTATGATCTGTCCCTGCATAGTAGCAAGGTTCACCTGAACCAGTGATTCCGAGCAATAATCTCCGTCTGATGGGCCGCCGTTGAGACTTACTGAGACATACAGTTGATTGTTTTGTGGATTGAAAGCAATCCCTTCCATGGTGGAAATCGTATGTCCGGGAACATTCACAGGTCCCAAGGTGGTGTAAACTCCGGTTTCGGAAATTTGAAAGATGGAATTTCCCAAAGGAATCTCAATTCCGAAGTAGCAATTTTGGGATTCACTCCATTCCAAACTGAACGGGTCGAATCCGGGAGCATTGGTAATGTTCAGATACAGGCTAACTCCTCCATCATTCTTATTGACCTTATAGAGTTTTTGATTGGATAAGAGGATAAGTGAATCAGTTGCAGTTTGTGAATGCCCGATCATGGCGATGAAAAGGAATGCCCAAGCGATGATTTGTTTTAGATGGAGAGAAGCAGCAATCATGGTGTTGATTGGAAATTTAAGGTTTAGACACTTGGTCCTTAGTTGATTGAATAAGTTGTTCTAAAAGCTAATGTAACACTTTTGATAACTAGTTGCTATAAATATTCACGGTTTATCCAAAATCGTCTTCACAATTCCCTGAATACGTCCGGCCATTTCATCTGTTGGAAGGTCGTTGTCATCCTGTCCGAAAGGGTCTTCAATTTCTTCTGCCAAAATTTCGATACTGACGAATACGTAGAATATAAACGTTGCAATAATTGCGGAATAATAGCCAAAATTCACCACGAAAGCGAAGGGAAGTGTAATGACATAACTGAAGATGAATTTCTTGAAGAACATCGAATAAGAATAAGGAATCGGAGTGTTTTTGATGCGCTCACAAGCCCCGACGCAGTCGATGAAACCATTCAGATTTTTGTCCAAACGCAACAAGTCTTCTTCTGAAATGACCCCTGCTTTCTTAAGTTGATGTAATCTGCGATACATTAATTCCACAATTCCGGATGGAACGTGATCCAATGCCTCCAAAAATTTGCGCTCTTCTTCTGTCAGATCCAGAAGTGAGTAATTTGTTCCTTCACGCAAATGTTCTTTGATGCAAAGGGCAAAATTCCCGATGTGCCTTCCAAAATAATGGTTGTCTTCCAGGCTCAGATCCATAGCAGTCAATTTCACCGCCAGGTTTCGGGAATCATTCACCAATTCGCCCCATTTTTTGCGACCTTCCCACCAACGATCATAAGCGGTATTTGTCCTGAATGCAAGTAATAAGGAAATAACGAAACCAAGGATCGAATAGATGGAAAACAATTTTTCAAGTACAACAGCCTTTGGGAAAAAGAAATCTTCGGCCAATGCAACCCCCATCGTGAAAATGAAAATGAACACCAATTCCTTCCACAAGATAGACAGTGTATCACTCTTGGTGAGGTGAAAAATCAATGTGAGCCAACTTTTAGGGTTGTATGTAATCATAGTTTAGCTTATGGAAACAAAAGTAGTGAAATTTGGTTGTCGGATAATTTTCGAATAAAAAACGCGTTAATCTAGCACAATCAATAAATTTGCAACTCTTAATTGAAACAAGGTATGGAAGAAAGCACCAAGGTAATGCAGGAACAACGAATGAACCTATTCGTAACATTATGGGCTAAGCGTAAAATATTGATCATTGTCACTTCAGCCGGTTTAGTTGTTTCTACTGTCATCGCTTTCTTGATGACACCTTTGTACCGGTCTACGGCAATTGTATTCCCGGCGGCTACAAGTACGGTTTCTTTCTCCGAACAACGAAATGCTAAAGCGTCTTCCATGGACTTCGGTGAAGAGGAGCAGGCAGAACAATTGATCCAGATCTTACAATCTTCCAAAGTACGTGATAAAGTAGTTCAGAAATTCGATCTGATGAAACATTACGACATTGATGATTCGGATGCGAACAAGCATTACAAATTGGTAAAGGAATACAATAGCCACATCTTATTTGTGCGTACACGTTACGGTTCCATTCAGATTGATGTATTGGATAAAGACCCGCAATTGGCAGCGGATATGGCAAATAAAATTGTGGATCTGATTGATACGGTTAAGAATGAAATGGTCATGGAACGTACCGTACCTGCTTTTGAAATCAACAAGCGTAAGAAAGAGCAATTGGAATCGGATAAAGAAGCTGTATTGAACCAGCTGGATTCTCTGGCAGCTTTAGGCGTTGTTCCTTTGGAAGGGCGGGCGAATTTATTCCAGGCTTATGTAGAAGCAAAATCTGCGGAAGACAAAGCAGATTTCAAAAGACGTATCGATATCAACCTGGAGTTTGGAGCAGTGTTCGACGGATTGGAATATGTGCGTAACGAAAAGATCATGAAATTGGCAGACTTTGCTTTGTCATACGAGCAAGCAGAGTCGGATGCAAATACGCAATTCAATCATAAATTCATCGTGGAACGTGCAGTTGTAGCAGACAAGAAAGACAAACCGAAACGGTTGGTCATTATGCTCCTGGCTACATTCGGAACGTTTGTTTTCATGGTTTTTGTCTTGTTGATACAGGATAAGATCAGAGAACTTCGCAAGTTGGCATAAGCGTGACTTTTTTACGGGAAAATAGTTTATTGTTATTCTTAGGACTTGCTTTTGTAGGTCTTTTGGGTTACGGGTTTTGGTTCGATAACGAATACATTCCACTGATTCCCTATGCGCTGATTGTCCTTTTTGTTGCCCTTTTTTATACCGAATACACGTTCTTCTTTATTATAGCGGCCACACCCTTGTCCATCAACATAGAAGAATACACGGATAGTTTCGGGTTGTTTGTTCCTACTGAACCACTTCTTTTTGGAACCATGCTTCTGCTCTTGATCCAAAATCTCAAGTATCGGGTTTTCCCGGTTTATTTGAGGAACTCGGCTATTGTCTGGACGGTTGTTTTTTATCTGGCTTGGGTTCTTTTCACTTCGATTACAAGTGAGAATATGATGACCTCCCTCAAGTTTTTGTTAGCGCGACTTTGGTTCATTGTTCCCGTCCTTTTCTATGGAAGTTCGATCTTCTATGAACCGAAAAAGATCCGATGGTTCCTTTGGTTGTTCCTTTCCACGATGGTCGTTGCCATTACTTATACGATTCTGGTTCATGCAACGTATCGTTTCGGGGAAAAAGAAAGTCACTGGGTAATGTGGCCATTCTTTAAGGATCACACGATTTATGGGGCATTGGTTGCCCTGGTTGTTCCTTTGATCTTCTCTTTTTACTTTTCGCGAAAACACACACCCTTATTACAATTCATTCTTATTGGCTTCATGGTAATCACCTTGTTGGGACTGTACTTCAGCTATACGCGTGCAGCTTGGTTGAGTGTTTTTTTGGGAATGGTGATTTGGCTCTTAATCCGATTCAAAGTCAAATTTTCATGGCTTGCGGGAATCAGTTTGGTGATTGGAATCTATATCTGGGCTTCCTGGGATTCGATCCAACAGGATTTGGCGCGTAACAAGTACGAACACACCACCGAAGAATTTGGGGAACGCCTGCAAAGTGCAACAAACGTAACGACAGATGCTTCCAATCTGGAACGGATCAATCGCTGGAATTGTGCTATTGACATGTTCCGGGAAAGACCTTGGGTTGGTTTTGGTCCGGGAATGTACTCTTTTGAATATGCCCGCTTTCAACGCCCGGAAAATCTCACAATTATTTCTACGAATTTTGGAAATATGGGAAATGCACACAGCGAATACCTGGGTCCTTTGGCTGAAATGGGCTGGATCGGAATGTTGAGTATGCTGGCAATTGTGATAGCGATCTTTTATGAAGGAATTACGCTTTACAATGATTGGCCGGAGGAAGACCGGGAAATAAAGACCTTGTTAATGGGATTCATCATTTCCTTGTCGACCTATTTCATTCACGGATTCCTCAATAATTTTCTCGATACAGATAAAGCAGCAGTTCCTATTTGGGCAATGTGTGCTATCTTTATAGCCTTAAGAGCGCGCTTGAATCACATGCAGCGCAATTTAACAGAATAAACAGATGTTTACAGGTATTATCGAAACTCTTGGAACCGTTGTTGCCATTGAAAAAGATCAAAGCAATGTTCATTTTACGGTAGAATCCACCATTACCCACGAATTGAAAATAGATCAGAGTGTTGCCCACAATGGCTGTTGTCTGACCGTAGTGAAATTGGATGGAGATTCGTATGTGGTCACTGCAATTCAGGAAACTCTGGACAAAACAAATCTGGGTGATTGGGAAGTTGGCTCGAAAGTGAATCTGGAACGTTGCATGCTGCTTGGTGCACGTTTGGACGGACATATTGTTCAAGGACACGTGGACACTACCGCAACATGTATTTCTGTTGAAGATTTGAATGGAAGTTGGAAATACACGTTCCGCTATGATTTTGACCAGCCGACTGTGGCTAAAGGTTCCATAACTGTGAATGGTGTTAGTTTAACTGTTGTGGATTCGGAAAAAGGATTGTTTTCAGTTTGCATTATCCCTTACACACAGGAACACACCAATTTCCACGCATTCAAGGTGGGCACGAAAGTCAATTTGGAATTCGATATTATTGGCAAATATGTTGCTCGCTTAATGGAGCAGCAAAAAGCTTAATGATTTAATAACACCGTCAATCAAAATCGATTTAGCACTTAATAATTAATTGATTAACAGTTGATTGATTTTTCACAAAAACTTAGCCTCACCCGTTTCAATTAGAAAAATTTTAGGAACATAGCTCCCTCTTTTCATACCTTTGGAAAAAATTTCAAAAATGAAAAGACTTTTACTAATACCTATTTTACTTTTGAGTGGAGTTTCCATGAGTCAGGTTGCAATGACCGGAGCAGGCAGCTACACTCAAAATTTTGATGGACTTGCGTCAACAGGTACAAACATCGCGTGGACAGATAACAGTACTATTCCAAATTGGTTTGCTCAACGTACTGGAACAGGTACAGTATATAAGGCAGATAATGGTGGAAGTAATGCTGGAGCACTCAATAGTTATGGGACTACTGCGGCAACAGAACGATCTTTAGGATCTATTGGTTCTGGTAATGCTGCGGCTGGAAATTTTGCTCATGGATTATTATTGCATAATACATCTGGAGGAGGATTAGGTACGGTTAATGTAAGTTATACATTGGAACAATGGAGAGATGGCGGAGCTGCAACTCCAGCTGCTCAATCAATGACATTTTGGTATAAGGTTAGTTCATCAGCAATTACGAGTTTAAATCCAAATGTGAATACTGGTTGGACTCAGGTAACTGCGTTGACAGGAACCAGCCCAATTTTTGTTGCTCCTGCCGGAGGTGTTGCGTTAGATGGGAATCTTCCAGCGAATAAGGTATCTCTTTCAAATATCGTAATTCCAGGTTTGACTCTTGCCAATGGAGAGTACTTGATGATTAAATGGGATGATCCGGATCAAACCGGATCAGATCATGGTCTCTCAATTGATGATGTAACAGTTTCTTGGGCTAGTGCAGTAACATGCAATACAACAAATACAATCAACATTTCAACTTGTGAAACCTATACGGTTCCTTCTGGTGACGAGACTTATACCACTTCCGGAACATACATGGATACGATTCCAAACGCGGCGTTGTGTGATAGTATCATTACAATCAACTTGACAATTAAGCAAAATACAACGAATACGATTTCTCCTACAGCTTGTGGATCATACACCGTTCCATCAGGAGATGAAATGTACACGATGTCCGGAACATATATGGATACGATTCCAAATGCGGCAGGGTGTGACAGTATTTTGACGATTAACCTGACAATTGCAGGTTCAATTACTTACTATCAGGATTTGGATACGGATGGTTTTGGTAATGCTGCCGTTTCTCAAACAGGTTGCGCGCCAATCCCTGGATATGTTACCAACAATACGGATTGTGATGACACAAACAATGCGATTACGATTGGATCTACATTCTATGCAGATGCAGACGGAGATGGATTTGGAAATCCTGCTGTTTCTCAGGTTGCTTGTACGATGCCTGGAGGTTATGTTGCAAACAACACAGATTGTGATGATTCGAATATAGCAATTGGTATAGCAATGACTTATTACCAGGATTTGGATGGTGATGGTTATGGAAATGCTGCAGTTTCGCAGACAATTTGTACACCTCCTGCGAATTACGTGCTAGACAATACAGACTGTAATGATAATAACAATGCAGCTTATCCCGGAGCAACTGAAATTCCAAACAACGGAATTGATGAGGATTGTAACGGATCTGATTTGAATACGATTGGAACTAGTTTGGGGATTTATCAGTTTGAAGGAAATACATGTGCAATTCCGGTATGGAACGTAACGGCTCAGCCTGCAAATGCAACTTTTGGATTGTATGGAGTACAAGATACAACGGTATTAACCTGTTCACAGGCAGCAAATGTGGTTAACTTTTTAGGATTCGATACAGTAAGCACAGTTAATTTGACGAAGTATTTCAATTTCACAATTACTCCGGCATCTTGCTATGGAATGGATTTGAACCGCATCATCTTTACGCATAAAACAAGTGGTAGCGGTGGAACACCAATTGTTCACTTGCGTTCAAGCCTGGATAACTTTGCAGCTGATATTGCTACCAAACAATTGCCGAACAGCAACTACAAGACCGATACAATCAATTTGGGTACTGCTTTTGACAATGTTACTTCAGCAATTGAATTCAGATGGTACATTACTGATATCGGGTCTATGGGGGCTACCTACCGTCATGATAACGTATCAATATTCGGTAACATAAATGCTTTAACAACTCAAACTTATTATGCGGATACAGATACTGATGGATTTGGAAATCCTGCAGCTACAATTACTGCTTGTTCTGCTCCAGTCGGTTATGTTACTGACAATACCGATTGCGATGACACCAATGCGGAAGAATTCCCTGGAGCAGTTTGGTTTGCAGATACAGATAATGATGGATTAGGAGACAATGGGACTTCTCAGGTTTCTTGTACACAACCGGTTGGTTATGTTTCCGATAGCACAGACTGTGATGATACCGATAATCAAATCGGAAGTATTGTAATGTATTACGTTGATGCAGATGGAGACGGATTCGGTGATGCAACTGATTTGGGAACGAATTCATGTACTCCGATTGTAGGATCTGTGACGAATGCAGATGATTGTGACGATACGGATGATCAGGTCAATCCAAGTGCTGTTGAAGTATGTGATGGATTTGACAACAATTGTGACGGAAATATTGATGAAGGATTGTTGCAGGTTATCTTCTACGAAGATGCAGATAACGACACTTACGGAGATGTAAATTCTACAGTAACAGATTGTACACAACCAGTTGGATATGTTACTAATAGTACTGACTGTGATGATACAAACGCAGCGATCCATCCCGGAGCTACAGACAACACCGGAAACAGTGTGGATGAAAACTGTGATGGAGTGGATGGTGTCTTGGGAATCGAAGAATCAATCCTCGCTCACCTGAATGTGTATCCAAACCCGGGAACAAGTTCTGTGGTATTGAACATGACAGAAGGATGGGCTGGTTTCCAAGTTACATTTGTTGGTGTTGATGGAAAAGAAATCGCTTTGACTTCCACTCAAGTCTCTGCAAACGAATTGGAATTCAATACAAACAGCTTGGTTTCAGGAGTATATTTCATTCGATTGACTTCCGAGGCAGGAACTGCTTTGGTTCGTTGGGTGAAGAACTAAGACTAAAGATTTATTACAAGAAAGTCGGGGTGAAAAATTTTTCGCCCCGACTTTTTTTATTTACCAACGAGCCGTTTTAAAAGTTCAAAAAGAATTCAAATCGGTTAAAATGACAATTTGCAGTATGCATTTTGCCTTTTGAATTCCCTTTCAGTACCTTTGCAGCAATGGAACACATCATTTATAATGTCACGGTAAGTCTTGATCCGGCAATTGAGCAGGATTGGGTGAACTGGATGCGGACAGTGCACATCCCGGAAGTAATGGCAACCGGTTGCTTTTTGGAAAGCCGCATGTCCAAAATGAACAATGAAGAAGAGGGAGCTTGCACCTATGCGATGACGTATGTAGCATATAGTCAGGATCATCTGGAGGATTATCAGAAAAATCACGCTGCACGTTTGCAAGTGGATCATAAAAGCAAGTACGAAGGTCGTTTTGCTGCTTTCAGAAGCACATTAAACGTCATTCAACACTTCACACATGAACGTTAGAGCTAAAAAACATTTAGGACAACATTTCCTAAAAGACAAAGGAATCTGTAAAAAAATTGCAGAGCAGTTCAAGCACCATCAGGGAGTGAAAACAGCCATTGAAATTGGTCCGGGAATGGGCGCCTTGACGGAATATCTGTTGCAGGACAAAGAAACTGACCTGTACGTGATGGATGTGGATGCAGACTCTATCGAATACCTGAAAATACATTATCCGCAATTGGACGGGCGCATCACTTTCGGGGATTTCCTGAAAATGGATCCGACAACGATTGTGGGAGACAAACCTTTTGCAGTAGTGGGAAATTTCCCATACAACATCTCGTCTCAGATCTTGTTCAAATGCATTGATTTCAAGGATTCGATCCCTGAGATCATGGGAATGTTCCAGAAAGAAGTAGCACAACGTGTGGCTGAAAAACCAGGAACAAAAACCTATGGAATCTTGAGCGTTTTATTACAAGCCTATTACGATATTGAATACTGTTTCACGGTGGATGAGCACGTTTTCGATCCGCCACCCAAAGTGAAATCTGGAGTGATCCGTTGTACCAGAAACAGCAGGGAGAAATTGCCTTGTGATGAAAAATTATTCAAGCAAGTGGTGAAGATGTCGTTTAATCAGCGACGTAAAACCATCCGTAATTCGATCAAAGCCCTGCTTCCGGAAACCTATGAAGAGAATCCGATGCTTCAGTTAAGACCGGAAAGATTGGGTGTGGAAGAATTTATCGAGTTGACCAATTGGGTGGAAAAACACCGCACGAACGTTTAACATTCATCTAGTTACCTACTGACTTATGAGCAGATTTATTTTGATCCTTTTTATTGCGTGTTCCTTCACGGGATTTTCTCAATTGACAGATAAAGTTGAAGCGAAGAACTTCTGGACAGATAACATCCGGAACATTGTTGAATACAATAAGGAAGACGTTTTGGCTCAGATTCATTTCCCCTTGAAGGTTGGTGATAAAAAACTGACGAAAGACCAGTTCAGGGTGGTTATGGATAAACACTTCAATCCGGAATTGCGAAGAGAACTAAGTACAAAAGACATCGAATCCATCGATGCTTGGAAAATGGGTGACGACCTGACACAAACCTACATGATCGTTTGCCGAAAAGGATTGGATGCACAATACGAAGCTGCAGTCCTTTGCTTTTTGCAGTACAATGGGAAATGGATGTTGAATCAGATTGACTATCATAAAAAAGAAAACGAAGAAGATTAAATCTATTTAACATTTCCAGTTGAATGCTCGTTTTCTCACTGTTTTCAATGGTTTACTAACAAGACACACCGTTAAACAGGTGATACTGTGAATAAGTAATTGTTACCATTCAACCTTTTCTCTTTACTCCTCTGAAAATTCGATTATTTTTGTGCGAATTTCAAAAATTATTTTGCAATGTCACAAGAGAAAACAAGATACTCAGATAGTGAATTGGAAGAATTCCGTCAATTGATCAACGACAAGCTGAAAGAAGCTTATGATGACTATGATATGTTGAAGGCATCCTTGTCTAATAACAATCATGGTACGGATGATACGGGTAGAACTTTCAATATGATGGAGGATGGATCAGAGACGTTATCTCGTGAAGAAGTGGCTCAGTTAGCGGCTCGTCAAGAGAAGTTTATCGAAAACCTGAAAAACGCGTTGATCCGTATTGAGAACAAAACCTATGGAATCTGCCGTGTAACAGGTAAATTGATTCAAAAGGAGCGTTTGATGTTAGTACCTCATGCCACTTTGAGCATCGAAGCTAAAAACATGCAAAACAAATAAGTTGAAGAAACAACTCTATATCGTTTTAATTACGGTATTCTGCATATTGCTCCTGGATCAGATCATGAAAATTTGGGTTAAAACCACGTTTGATTATACTGGAGAAAATAGTACAATGCCGGTTTTTGGATCTTGGTTTCGATTATTGTATATCGAAAATCAGGGAATGGCATTTGGAACCACTTTTGGTGCAAGTATCTGGGCCAAATTGGGTCTAAGTATTTTTCGCATATTTGCCAGTGGAGCTATTGCTTATTATTTCATCAAACAATGGCGTAAAGGAGCCAGAACGGAATTCCTTCTTGCAATCGGATTGGTATTCGCAGGTGCAACAGGAAACCTGATTGATTCCATGTTCTATGATTTCATTTTTGACTACGATCCATGTATCGGATTCAATCATTTGGAAGGATCCGGAATTTGGTCTGATTGCGGAATCATGGGTAAGCAGGAAACTCGTCACACCGGATTCCTGATGGGTAATGTAGTGGATATGTTCCAATTTACCGTGGAGTGGCCTTCTTGGGTTCCATGGTATGATAAAAACGGAGACAATCAGATTTTCCCGGCTATCTGGAATGTGGCAGATGGTGCGATCAGCATTGGAGTAATCATGATTATCTTCAGACAACGAAAATACTTCCCGAAAGACAAACAAGGGTTAAAAGCACAACCACGTTAGGATTCAGGAATAAAGAAATAGTGAAAAAGCGGAAGAGGAATCTTTCGCTTTTTTGGTTTTGTAACCAAATGTGTTTTTCATACCTTTGAGTTTATGAGTACGGCTGAATTAAGATTGGACTTACACAAAATGATTGAAGGGATTACCGATCAGGCAACCTTAAGTGCTGTTTATGCTTTTCTTTCTGGTAGTAAAGAACTTCCTGAAAGTGATTGGGCTGACAATTTGAGTAAAGAAGAAGACGCTGAAATATTGGAAGGATTGAAACAGGAATCGGAGGGAAAAGTAAAATCTCATGACCAAATTTTAGCGAAACATCGCAAACAATTTCCCCATTTGAAATTATAATGCAAATTGTTTGGACAGATAAAGCTGATGAGACATTCGATCAGATCAATGCTTATATTTTAAAAAAGTTCACTCAAAAAGAAGTTGATGATTTTGTTCTAAAAACCTATGAAGTTTTAAAAGTAATTAAGTCTCATCCCAAGCTTTATCCACTTTCTAAAATCAAAAAATATAAATCCACAAGAAAGGCTGTAATCCATCCTCATAGCACCTTATATTATCGAATCAGCAATAAAACAACAATCACCCTGGTTACCTTTTGGGACAACAGAAAGAATCCAAAGAAAGAAAAGTGATTTATGATTCAATCATTTGGAAGGATCTGGAATTTGGTCTGATTGCGGAATAAAGGGTAAGCAGGAAACTCGTCACAACGGATTCCTGATGGGTAATAAATAGAAATAAACATGTAGGGGCGCGATTAATCGCGCCCCTACATGTTTATTATAATCACAAAAGCCTCAACACCTTCTCCACATCTTCAGGAGCATCAATGTTTGGTGTTTCAATTTCCGTTTCTACCACATGAATGGAATACCCGTTGTAAAGCCAGCGCAATTGCTCCAGCGATTCGATTTGCTCCAGTTGTGTTTCTTCCAATTCGCTCAGTTGAAGCAATACTTCCGACCGGTAAGCATACAATCCGATATGTCTTAAAAAAGGATAGATCTCCAGAGGTTCCCCCTTTGCATTGGCAAAATTCGGAATCGGACTCCGTGAAAAGTAAAGTGCGCTTTGATTTTTGTCAATCACCACTTTGATGCGATTGGGATTGAGAATATCCGTCATTTCGATTTTCCTGGATGCAAGTGTAGCGATTTGAACATCCGGATCGGTGAATGCTTGGAGGAGCTGATCCAATTGTCGAGCATCCACCAAAGGTTCATCTCCCTGAATATTGATCACGACATCGTATTGTACGGAAAGACTTCTGACAATTTCTGCACAGCGGTCCGTTCCGGTAGGATGTTTGGAATCCGTCATCATTACCTTTCCACCAAAACCTTTCACCGCATCCACAATCCGTGAATCATCTGTGGCAACGATCAGATCCGTTAACAAGGAAGATTTCGAAGCACCTTCCGCTACGCGTTGAATCATGGTTTTGCCTTTCAAATCGATGAGTGGTTTTCCGGGAAAGCGGGAAGAACCGTAACGAGCGGGAATGATGCCGAGAATGCGCATGTTTTTTCTTTCAAAGTTAAAGTAATGTAGGACAAACGTTAGCAGTAGGTGCGAAAAATTTTTCGCACCTACTGCTTTTTACTAATTTTGCCGGATGAATAAATTTTTCGCCTTTTTTGTAATTCTGGCGCTATCTTCAAAATTGGTTGCTCAGGATCAGCCAAACCTACTATCTTCTACGAAAGTAACAACAATCGGATACTGGAATAAAGGCGACAAGGTGAGCTATCATGTCATAAACTCGAAGACCACAACGAAGTCAGGTTCAACAGAACCTGTAAAGAAATCGTCGGATACTTATGATTTGGAAATAACGGTGGTTGATAGCACGGAGCATGCGTATATTTTGGCAATGAAATACTTGAAAGGATCGGGAGAGGGTTTGGAGCCGCAGTTACAGGAGATAATGAATTCAATCCAAACAACGGCGGTTATACGTTACCAAACAGATGAGTTTGGGTCTTTTGTAAAAATTCTCAACTTAATCGAGTTGCAAAAGGATTTCCAAAAAACGTGTAATGAATTCAAAAAACAAGTGGTAAGTACCCGGAAACCGGAGGAAGCAAAAGAAGTGACAGCAACGATAGATGCACTATCCGCCCAATTTTCCAAACCTGAAAATATTGCAGTCCTTTATATGAGCGATATTCTGGCGATTCATGCTTATTATGGAATCGAACTGGTTTTGAATAAACCGATGGAAACAGATCTTGAATTTCCGTGTTTTGCGAATATCAATGTTCCGGGAACCGGGAAAATTACTTTGTCGGCCATTAACAAGGCAAAAGACATTGCTACATTCTCGATGGTTTCCAAACCGGATAAGGAAGAATTAAAAAAGTACATGAAACTCTTTTTCGATCAACTTTTCCCTGATAGTAAAGGAAAGATTCCCGTGGATCAAATGAGTATAGATTTTGAGAATACGGAACGATTGGTGATCCATTTATCCGATGGTTGGATGGAAAGTGTTGAATCCAGTCAGACAGCGATTGTTTCAGACTCCAAGGAGAAAGTGAAGAAAGTAAGTAGTAAACTCTTTACTCGAAATAACTGAAACGCCTTTATATATTTGTGTTATGAAATATCTATTTGTTGGTTTAGGAAATCCAGGTTCGAAGTACGAAGAAACACGCCATAACATCGGTTTCAAAGTAGTTGAAGCGTTGGCAAAGGAATTGGGAGGAACTTTTTCCTTGCAAAAAACGGCTGAAGTGGCAGAAGTAAAATTCAAGGGAAGAACTCTGATTTTAGTGAAACCGACCACTTACATGAATCTTTCCGGTAAGGCGGTGAACTATTACCTGCAACAGGAAAAAATTTCTAGGGAAAACCTGGTGGTAGTTACGGATGATTTGGCTCTCCCTTTTGGAAAATTACGCATGAAAGGGAAAGGTTCCGATGGTGGACATAACGGACTGAAAGATATTCAGGCAACATTGAATACGACCGAATATTGTCGTTTGCGTTTTGGTGTAGGTGCTGATTTTCACAAAGGACAGCAAGTGGATTACGTATTGGGCGAATGGAGCACGGAAGAACGTGAGACCCTGAGCGAACGTATCGCTGTTGCCACGGAGTTTTTGAAAAGTTATGCTTCAATAGGAATTCAATTAACAATGACAAATTGGAATGGTAAATAGATTTTGATAATCAGCAGATTAACTCAAGTTCCAATATTAAATCTTTCGATTTCGTGTTTTTTGGGAATTTTGAATTGAAACTATCAATACATTTGTAAGTGCAAATAAATACCATTTGCAGAATACAATTATGCAATACATACGACTCACAAGGAGTGATGAATTCACAAAAAAACTCTCCCAACAAGTAGATGAATATCTGAAAAGAAACAATCTAAAGCGTTACGGTAATTGGCGGATTCTATTAAAAGTTCCGTTGATGTTTTCCCTGTTCTTACTTCCTTATTTTTTAATGGTTTTCGGAGTAATTGAGAACCATTGGCTGATGTTCTTCATGACGATGATCATGGGTGTGGGAATGGCAGGAATCGGACTTTCCATTATGCATGATGCAAATCATGGTGCATTCTCAAAATACAAATGGCTCAATAAGATCATGAGTTTCTCGATGGAGATTCTGGGTGGATTCAATTTGAACTGGCGCATACAGCACAATGTGCTTCATCACAGTTTTACAAATGTACACGACATGGATGAAGACATCGATTCAATCGGATTGCTTCGTTTTTCTCCAAATATGCCACATAAGAAGGTACATCGTTTTCAGGTGTATTATGCCTGGTTCTTTTACGGGTTGATGACTTTATCCTGGATGACTAACAAGGATTTCATGCAGTTGAGTCGCTACAGTAAGGAAGGCTTACTGGAAGCTCAAAATACGACATTCCGAAAAGCCATGATCCAGTTGATCTTTTCAAAATTGCTCTACTACATATACATCATTGCAATTCCTTTATTGGTGATGGATGTGACTTGGTGGCAAGTAGTGATCGGATTTGTGGTGATGCATTTCATCTGTGGGATCATCCTGGCATTTGTATTCCAGGTAGCACACGTGATGCCTGAAACGGAGTTCATGACAAAAGAGGGTTATGCAGAAAAGAATGATGATGTATCCTGGGCAAAACATCAATTGATGACAACAGCAAATTTTGAGAATTGGAATCCCTTGTTGACTTGGTATGTTGGCGGATTGAATTATCAGATTGAACATCATTTGTTCCCGGACATTTCACATATCCATTATCCGAAGATTTCGAAAATTGTGAAGAAGACAGCCAAGGAATATGGTATCCAATACAATTATCATCGAACTTTCGGTGGGGCGATCTTCAATCATTTGAGATTACTGAAACAATTGGGAAGAGCCTAAATTCTTCCGGATGAAAATAAAAGTAAGGGGGCGATTAATCGCCCCCTTACTTTTTATACGATGTTTCGGGCAATCTGAATTCAATGAATTTCTTAACTTTAATACAGAAGGATGAATAATGTAAGTCAATTATGGGACACGATCACGCACATCATCATGATCCCGATAGCTATCGGGAAGCATTGACGAAAGTCAACAGTGCATTCGTAATTGCAATCATTCTCAATCTCCTGTTTGTGGTCATAGAAGCCGTTGTAGGGATTGCCATCGATTCGCTTTCCGTTCTATCCGATGCAGGGCATAATTTATCCGATGTAGGGACATTGGCACTTTCGCTTTTGGCATTCAAGCTCATGAAAGTCAAGTCGACAAACCGGTATACATACGGTTATCGCAAAACGTCCGTTTTGGTTGCCCTGTTGAATTCCATGCTGCTCCTGCTTACGATCGGTATGATTGTTTATGGGGCGGTGGATCACTTGTTTCATCCACAAATAATTCCTGGTTTAACGGTTTCAATCATTGCAGGAATTGGAATCGTCATCAATTTTTCTACAGCGCTCTTTTTTCTCCGCAATAAGGAAAAAGACATCAATGTGAAAAGTGCCTACTTGCATTTGCTGGCAGATGCATTGGTTTCGGCCGGATTGGTTATTGGCGGAATCGTCATTTATTACACGCATTTGTATTGGCTTGACAGTATTTTCAGCTTGGGCATCGCCGCTATCATTTTGTTCAGTACCTGGAAATTGATGAAAGAAAGCCTGCGTCTATCCCTGGATGGAGTTCCAAGTGATATTCATTTCGAAGAAGTCATTGCACTCATTCAGAAAGTGGAAGGGGTGAAAGAAGTGCATCATGTGCATATCTGGCCTTTGAGCTCTATCGAGAATGCGATGACCGCTCATTTGGTCCTCGAAGAAACAGTGCAAGGTGAACAGGAAGCTGATATCAAACACGAGTTGCGGCATCTCCTGGAGCACCAAAATATCCGACATGTAACTTTGGAAACGGAACGAGAAGATTGCAGGGGTGGATCTTGCTAAGATGCCATATCTCACAGGGCTAATAGACACATGTCTATCCGTCTTTTAAGTTTGGAGTAAAGTTTGGAGTAGGTTATAAAAACAAAAAACCCTCCCGTGATTTCGAGAGGGTTTCGCAGCGTGTAGGTTATTCTATTTCTTTAATATCAATTGCTTGGTAACAGCACCTTCAGTTGAAAGAACCTTCACCCAATAGATTCCATCAGCTAAATCAGCCAAATTCAAAGTGAAGGTTGTGCTTGTATTTTGTTGAGTAAACAATACTTGTCCGTTTGCTGAATAAACAATCGCTTCTGAGTTCATGACGTTCGTTTCTACAAAAACAATACTTGAAGCCGGATTGGGATACATGATGTATTCAAACGCATCGTTTTCAGCCAAACCTAAACATGGGTCCGATATGATGACAACAGTATCTTTATCGATGCAACCATTGTTATTGGTAACGGTTAATATGTAGGCTCCTGCCTGTGCCCCAGTTGTATTTTGAGTTGTTGCTCCATTGCTCCAGCTATAACCAGGAAATCCACCAGGACCATTCAAGTTAACCGGGAAATGATTCGCACATACCGTCATGTCAGCACCCAGGTTGATCGAAGGCAAGGCGAATAGGGTCAAAGTAAGTGTGTCCAGATCAACACATCCATTCGCATCTGTTCCGGTCACGATGTAAGAACCAGCTATTGTTGCATTGAATGCTGTTCCGTTGGTGATTCCATTGTTCCAAACAAGGTTGGGAGCACCTGTCGCTGTGAATGTGATTGAAGTTCCGGTACAAACACTTTGATTAGAACCTGCGTTTACTGTTGGAAGCGCATTCAATGTCAAAGTAAGTGTATCCATGTCGACACAACCAAAAGCGTCCGTTCCTGTTACAATGTAAGAACCAGCTGTCGTTGCATTGAATGCAGTTCCGTTTGTGATTCCATTGTTCCAGGCAAGATTGGGAGCACCGCTTGCTGTGAATGTAATTGAAGTTCCGGTACAAACCGTTTGATCAGAACCTGCATTCACAGTTGGAAGGGTATTTACCAGTACAGTCAATGTATCCGAATCTTCACATCCGTATGCATCAGTGGCTGTTGCAATGTAATCCATGGTTGCAGTCGGGAAGAAATCCACTCCGTCCTGTACACTGTTGTTCCATGTAACAGTTGCAGAAGATGTTCCTGATAGATTCACCGTGTCACCTGAACAAACGGTTACGTCCGATCCGGCTGCAATACTTGGTAAAGCCAGGATATGAATTGCTTCGGCAAGAGTTGTATCCGCACAAGCAAGAGTTGTATTTGAAATATAAACGCGGTAATTTCCAGCCAATGTTACATCCAAAGAGTTTCCTGTTTCTCCTGAAATGATCTGATCATCTTTCAACCATTGAACAGTGCTTTGAGCATTTCCGGGAATTGTTAGGGTAACTTGATCACCTGCACAAATGGAATCTGTTGGAACGGTGATAGTAGCTCCTGCTAAATCGACACAAGTATTGATGTCAAAAATGGAAAGAGTAGAACTAATCTCATTTGCCAAGATTACGATATCATGTCCTGTTGGCGAATCCTCTTTCTTGATGATGATAATTCCTTCAGCTCCACGATCCGGACCACTGTTTGCTCCAACTGTGCGATTATTATAATATCCAACATAAACCGGGGCACTTGGTACATCCACATTGAACAGCATCACACCACCAACACGTTCCAAAGAAACGAATAAGTAGTGATTTCCATTGATAATTGCCGTAGCAACACCTTCCGGTTCCGGACCTTTATCATCCGAACGGTTTTTTGAAACTGCAGTTCCCGAAGAATTACTAGCATTGAAAAGACCACTCAAAGTCGGGTGATTTGCAGTGATTTGCTCGATCAGGTCTTTTGAATCGAAAACCAAAGCTCCTGTCTGGGCATTCCAGATAGAGAATGAACGTGTTCCGAAAACGTGGATATCATCGATATCTCCATCGTTATCTGTGTCACCACTTGCGTTTGTTACATTGATACGACCCAGGAATTGGTTGTTTTTCAAGATGTTTTGATCGGGAATGGAAGCGTCCAATGAAGTAGCAGACAAACGTGCCACTTCTGTGATGGCAGTGTATTCGCGTGCGTCTCCTTCGTTTGCTGAGAAAATGTATTCTGCTCCGCCAATAGTAGCATGCGCTAAAGCATCCGGCATGAACATTCCTTTAACAGGAACAGAACTAATGAAGACACCTGCAGTTTGATCGGAAGCATCCAATCCGTTGTTTCCGTTTGCGTAGTTCATTGTTCCTAACGGACGAATTGCACTCACCGTTCCGGCAGCGATATTGATTACAGCCATTGCATTGTTTTCCTGTAAGGATACATAAGCTGTTGAGTTATCTTCTGAAAGTGTAATGTATTCCGGTTCGAAATCCTGTGCCGCTGAACTTCCTGGTCCGAATATGCGGATTCCCTGAGAACGCAAAGCTGCTTCTTGCCCATTAAATGATTGGAAATTCACCATGGTTACGTTTGCAGCTGTTAAAGTTGGATAACCACCTGTAATGTCAATGATTCCGACAGAACCTTCCGGATCAACCGTATAATCTGACTTCGGTTCTCCTTCACAAGCAACCAATACTTTCGTATAATCATTGTTGAATGTAATCATGTCGGGCATGGCACCAACCGGAACTTGTGAAATCAAGACTCCATTCTGGTCCAGGAAAACAATACTCCCGTTCATTTGCGGATCTGTGTTTTCAATCGCACAAGCAACTACCCCATTGTGAACCGTTAAGGAATTGATATTTCCATAGGATACAACTGAAATTGAGTTAAGCAAGATTGGAGTTGCAGGATTCGAAAAATCTACAATATCTACTTTTTTACCAATAGAGTTTGCAATGTATAATTTATCCGTCGTCGGATCAAAAGCTACGATTTCAGCAGAATTTGAAGTTGGTCCTTCCGGACCATTAGAAAAGCTTGAAAGCAAGTTCAGACTCAATTCGTTGTTTGGAGTTGGAGCTTGGTAATCGTTGTCTTTCAGGTAAATGATCTGGAAGTTGGCTGCAGCGATGGTTGCATTGGAAACACTACGCAATTTTACAATAATGCGTTCTGTACGTTCCGCAATCAGATCTTCCAGAATGTTGATTGTGAATGGGAATATTCCGTTGCTATTGGCAGGAATGGTTAATGTATCGTTTGTCCAGGAGTAATCTGATACAGGAGTTGCGTTGGAATAAACGGATGTTTCAACAATCACCTTTGCAGGAGAAGCATTGGCGCTTGCAAAGCTAACGTTTACAGTTGCCGTTCCTGCGCTTTCAGTTACGGTTTGCGTGTTGAGTGCAATACTTGCTGTTCCTGCTGCAGGAGGAGCGGTTGACAAGGAAATACTACTTGCATTATCGTCTACAAAAGTTTGTGTTGTCCATGTACGACCTGTAGACCAGGAATTGGTTAGCGTGTTATAAGTACCTGTTGCTTTTCCGGTAGAAGCTCCCGGGTCACCCGTAACGAAGCTGGTGGTTTGCAATTTTCCTCCGGAGTACAAATCGTTTACCGGGAGTTCATATCCCGTTGTAGTTGTTACAAATGCACTTCCGATAGCTGTTCCATAGAAAACAGCATCTACTGGTACGGTAGAGTTGGTAATGCTTGCTGCCGGAACGTTGAATACTGCAATTCCGTCAGCGTTTCCACCTCCGTTACCAAAAACACCTGCTGTTCCTCCCGCGTTTCCAAATCCGTCTCCCGGAGTTGTGGTTACATCAATGATTCTGATTTTTGTTCCGGTTACGACCATTCCGTTTCCTCCAACAAACACCACATCACCTGCAGTAACCGTTCCGGTACTGATTTGGAAGCCGTAGCTAATGGTTCCTCCGGCAATCCACCCGTTAGCGGTTGCGGTTCCATTGTTGTTAACAACCACAGTATAAGGAGTAAGGGAAAAATCGATGTTTTTCGTGGCCTTCAATTCCACCCATTCAAGATTATTGTCACTTGAAGGCGGATTGATGTAGAATTCTGAGATTACGAGTCCCGGGTTTTGAGCAAAACTGGAGATGCTCATTAAAACCGTCCCGATAAATAGTAACGTTTTTTTCATTGCTGTATAAACTTTCGACAAAGTTCCGTTCAGCATGTAATCAGAAATAGGGGGTTGAATGACTTTTTTGGTAAGATTGGGTTGTGTAATTGTAAACCAGTTAAAATTTGAATGAAGAAAAGAACTGATTCGAAAACAATTTGGTTAAATCAAATTCACTTCGCATTAATACTAATCCGATTTAGCGCCCCAATCCTTTAAAATCAATCCGGCAATACTTAAATCAATCGGATTGGTAATCTTTATATTTTCTTCATTTCCGGAAACCAAATGAATTCGAGCGCCAATTGCTTCCACAACACTTGCATCGTCTGTAAAGGCAGTGGCATATTTTTGCTCGTAAGCTTTTTTAATCAACTTGGATTCAAATACTTGTGGAGTTTGAACAATTTGATAATGATTTCTGGGTACAGCGGCACTATTTTCACCTTCCACAAGTCGAAGTGATTCTTTTACCGGAATAGTTGGAATCACTGCACGGTGACTTTTAACCTCAAGAAGCAATTGATTTAAAACGGATTTACTTACAAAAGGGCGGACACCATCGTGAACAGCAATCCAATCGCCGCTTGCTTTTTCCAATGCATTTTTGATGGAGTCAAATCGTTCTTCACCCCCTGAAACAACTTCGTGTTTGATAAGAAAATCATATTTCTGACACATTTCCTCCCAATCTTTGAGGTAATCAACAGGAAGGGTGACAATCAATTCTGCGGCGGTGTCGAATGCATGAATCCGTTCGATGGTATGCATCAGGATGGGTTTGTCATTCAATAACAGAAATTGTTTTGGGATGGAACCTCCCATTCGTTTTCCAATTCCTCCGGCAGTAATAATGAATGTCAGCATAGCTTTAAAGATAGGAAGAAAGTCGGGACGCGAAGCTTCGCGTCCATACAAAAAAAGGTCTCCAAACGAAGACCTTTTAAATATAGTAAAATCACCAATTATTTCAATTGATTCGGATCTTTTTCAGCCTGATTATTGAATTTGCGTTGCCAGTTCAACCAGTAAAACAATCCAATGAATCCAAGAACGATAACTGAATAATTAAAGATATCACCAATGTTGTCATAAAACCATGCACCATTTAGGATTTTTCCGAGTGTCAACCAAAAACCATTCATCTGTTCTCTTTTTAATTGTGACAAAGTAAATAAATAATTTGTTGATAAGTGCGGATTTCAGTGAAAAAAATTCAATTTTTCGTGATTATTATTTGCTTCCCCCTTTGGAGGGGGATGGAGGGGGAGGACTTTCTTGGATTATCACTATACAAAAAGTCCAAATATTTCATAAATCAATTCCCCTATTTGAACAATCAAAGGGATAGAAACTGTAACTTTGCAGTATAAAATTTAAGATTATGTACCCACCAGAACTCGTACAACCAATGAAGGAAGACCTTACACGTGTGGGCTTTCAACAACTCGTATCAGCATCAGAAGTAGATGCAACCATTCCAACTAGCAAAGGTGTTGCCTTGGTAGTTGTCAACTCTGTTTGCGGATGTGCAGCAGGAAACTTAAGACCAGGGGTAAAAAAATCTTTGGAGATAGCAGGAAAGAAACCGGATCATTTGCTAACTGTTTTTGCAGGTGTGGATTCTGAAGCTACACAACAAGCACGTAAGTATTTCTTACCATTCCCTCCGTCTTCGCCATCCGTGGCTTTGTTCAAGGACGGAAAATTGGTTCATTTCTTAGAAAGACACAATATCGAAGGAGTTACTGCAGCTATGATCGCTGAGAACTTAGAAGCAGCTTACGACGAATTTTGTTAATTAAGACTTAAAGACATCAGACTGAAGACCAAAGACAGATTTTGTCTCTGGTCTTTTGTCTTTCGTCTAATAGCGAAGCAATCTTATGTATATAGACACCCACACCCATCTTTACTCCGAACAATTCAATGAAGATCGCACGGAAATGATTCGCCGCGCAATTGCTGCGGGAGTTGAGCGCATGTATATGCCGAATATCGATCTGGATTCGGTGGAAGGAATGCATGCTTTGGAGCAACAGTTTCCGGAGAATTGCTTTGCAATGATGGGACTTCATCCCTGTTCCGTTGATGCAAACTGGGAATTGGTGCTGGCAAAAATGAGACTCTTACTCGAAAAAAGACCCTATGTAGCTATCGGGGAAATCGGGATTGACCTGTATTGGGATAAGACATTCGTTGCGGAACAAAAGGAAGCTTTCAGAACTCAGATCAATTGGGCAAAAGAACTTCAAATTCCAATCGTGATCCATGCGCGCGATTCCTTTCCGGAAATCTACGAAGTGCTTGATCAGGAAAACGACGAACGTTTGCGCGGAATCTTCCATTGTTTCACAGGAAACGAACAAGACGTCAAGAAGATCTTGGATTACAAAGGCTTTCTTTTTGGAATCGGTGGAGTGGTGACCTACAAGAAATCGGATCTACCTGAAATATTGAAACACATTCCACTGGAAAAACTATTATTGGAAACCGATGCTCCATATTTGGCGCCAACTCCTTTCCGTGGCAAAAGAAATGAAAGTGCGTATGTTATTCATACAGCTGAAAAGATTGCTGAGATTTTAGATTTACCTTTGAGTAAACTTCAGGATGCAACTACTCACAATGCGGTAAATTTGTTTCATAATTAGCTAACGATTGATTTCCTTCAATCGATTGGAAATACTTTTGGTGGTATCTGATGTGACAGCAGATTTATTGGCAAAATATTCCCATTCTTCAATAACTGATTTTACTTCTTGAATAATTTTCTCACCGTTTCGTATAGAAAAATGCTCTGCCAAACTCATTAATTCTTTTGTTCCGGGATTGATACCATTTCCTGCACATGTCGTACTATGCATTCCATGAGAAGAATATGAGAAAGTTAGGTCGAATGCAGGAGCCAATGACCAATTTCCTTTTTCATCCATCAAGAAAGCAAAGTTCTTAGAATGGTCATCTCTGTTATGAGCAAAAACATTGAAGACAGCTCTACGGAATTGCTGCTCGGTTGCCCGATAGTCGTTGATGAGCCAATTTGTTTCATGGATCAATGCCCCATAATCCAATTGACTGTGCTCGTAATCGTCGTGAAACATTCCTGCAGCAGAGATTAGATGTAACCGATTGTTCTGGTATCTGTCAAAACGTTTGGTTGTAAAGTATTTTTTTCCTGATTTTCCCAAAAGCAATTTGGATTCGGACATCTGTATTCCGGCAGCAATAGCCATTTGATGGTAAGCCATTTCGGAATTGGCAATATCTGCTGAATCAACGGTTGCAGCAAATTTCACTATCCAGTGGGCAAACCCTTCCGGAAGCTTGTTGCTTCCATAAATCAATTCGTTTGTTTCTGAGTTAAAACCGGCATAGATTTTTGGTCTGGCACCACCAGGACTTCCTCCTTTTTGAAACAATTCATCGATAATTTCTTCACTTTCCCCACTGATAATTTCTTCTACCTGATGATTCAGATGATCCAAATCAACGGCATCATTCGAACTTTGATACTCTTCGCAAGGTTTATATATCAAGGCTCCCGGTCCGTTTTCACCCACCAATGAAAGACGATCCAGGGAATTCAATTGTGCGGGAAGTAATTGTTTTGAACTCAGCCACCGCCGCAGAAGCAAGTTCCCCCAAGCATCCGGAAGGGAATCTGCAAAAACACCGAATAGCCCCTGAAAAGGAAAAGTGGATGTTGTTTGAATGGAATCGTTGAACAGGAGCTTTTTAGGAGAAATGTTGAATCCATTATTTAAATACTCTGAGCGATATTTAAATAGAGTGTTTTTTCCGTCCTGCACTAGTTGCCCGACTGGAATTTCCTTTCCCGAAAATTTGATAAACACATCCAATTTTTTCTTGCTTTCCATCAATCATCAAATAAATAGCGTTTACTTTCCAGGTCGTTGAGTTGGAGTAATGAGACAAATTCTTCCAATCTTCCCAATGTTTTAGTCAATTTAAGTAAACTTTCTAATGAAATAATTCCTGTTTGTTCGAATTTACGTAAGGTAGGAGCGGGAACTCCTGAACGATCTGCTAAATCCTGCCTGCTCATTTTCTGTTCTTTGCGTAATGTCCGAACTCTTTCGCCAAGCAATAACATCATTTCTTTGGGTGTTTTTTCTACTCCGTAATTCATAAAAGGATACTATAATATCAAATATATGTAATTTTTGGCTTAATTTGATATTATAATGTCAAATTAATGATATTTAAAGCTGTTATGAAGCAACTACTCAAAATGCGGTAAATTTGTTTCATCCTCAGTAACCAATTTAATTGAAACGCATTATATTCGGAATCTAAACCATTTTTATGCGCTCAATTTTACTCCTTACCATCCTTCTTACAGGAATTTCCTCCTTTGCTCAGAAAAAACTACAGGTACTTCATACGAATGTGAAGTCCTTTCCGATGAAGTTCCCCAGTGATTCTCCATTAACCAAGCATACATGGAGCATTGCGCCGCATTTAAAACCGGATAGCACAGTAGTCTGGGATGAAAAGATCCAATTTATTACAGATGTGGATTCCATTTACATCAAGGTTGACAAAAAACATCCGGTTCGTGATTTCCTGGTGATCTACCAACACAAGGACACGTGCTGGACCCGTGTTCGGTATGAAGAGGTTCCTGATTACAGAGACACACTAAAGAGAGCAGCTAAATACAATCCTTCCGATTTGAGAGCCGTACCCGAATTCACTTACCAGGATTTGAGTAATGCACATTTGCAGGCACTGCGAAAAAAATACAACCTTGATTCCATTGCAGGAGATGCAGGCGATTTTAATCAAATCATCAACCTGATGCATTGGATCCACAACCTGGTGAGACACGATGGTCAGCATGGGAATCCTGAGATCAAGAATGCGGATGAACTCATCAAAGCGTGCAGTGACGGTTCGCGGGGATTGAACTGTCGGGGATTGGCAATTTCACTCAATGAATGCTACCTGGCCATGGGTTTCAAATCGCGCTATGTGACTTGCATGCCCAAAGAATTGGAGTTTGACGATTGTCATGTGATCAACATGGTTTATTCGGAATGGCTGGGAAAATGGGTTTATATGGATCCGACCAATAACGCATACGTAATGGATGAAAAGGGAATGCTCTTAAGCATTGAAGAGGTGAGACAACGATTGATTGACGGTCGGACCCTCATTGTGAACCCGGACGCGAATTGGAATAATGAACAATTTGTCTGGTTGGAGGATTACATCCACAATTACATGGCAAAGAACCTGTATCGTCTCGAATGCCCGGTTTCAAGTCAATACGATTACGAAACAAAACTTCCGGGGAAGAATACGGCTTACATTCAATTGTTGCCGCTTGATGGAATCAATCAGACTCCACAGAAGCAAGACTACTTGAACAAGGAAGTGAATTGCACCGTGACAAATTATATAACCAATAACCCGGAGACGTTTTGGAAAGCACCAAAGCTTGCCAATCCCAAAGCAACGGAATAAAGTTCTTCCCTGAAACTTGCTTTTTCGGTATTTTCAGTGAACTTTGTCGCACACAATTAGATGCGCATGAAGACAACGCCACAAGTACTGGTTATTTATACAGGAGGAACGATTGGAATGGTGAATGATCCATTAACGGGTTCCCTGACTGCCTTTGACTTTGGTGATGTATACAAACATATTCCCGAGTTGGCGCGTTTGAATGTGCAGCTGACTACCCATGCTTTTCCCCATCCTATCGATTCTTCAGAAATGAACCCGCTTTGGTGGAAAGAAATGGCGGAATTGGTGTTCGCGAAATACAATGACTTTGACGGATTTGTGATTCTTCACGGTTCGGATACGATGGCTTTTTCGGCATCTGCTTTGAGTTTCATGTTGCAAGGGTTGACGAAACCGGTGATTTTCACAGGATCTCAATTACCCATCGGAACGATCCGGACAGACGGGAAAGAGAACCTGGTTACTGCCATTGAAATTGCCGCAGCCAAAAATGACGACGGAACTTCCCGCATTCAGGAAGTGGCGATTTATTTTGAATATTCCCTGTATCGCGGAAACCGTACCTCCAAAGTGTCTGCCTCTTCCTTTGAGGCATTCCGCTCACCGAATTTGCGCCCCTTGGCTGTTGCAGGAGTTCATATCGATTACACAGGCGGAACATTTGCGTCTTCCAAAGAACTCGAGTTATTTACCGCTTTCGATTCTTCGGTAGCTTTGATTAAATTCTTTCCCGGGATCAATTGGAACATTTACGAGTCCCTTTTCGACGCCCAAAAAACCAAGGCGATCATCCTGGAAACTTACGGTTCCGGAAATGCCCCTTCCGATAAGCAATTCCATTCCTTGTTATTGAATTACCTGCAGGCAGGAGGAATCGTACTGAATATCACGCAATGTTCCACCGGAAGAGTGGAGCAAGGGAAATACGAAACGAGTTCCTTCTTTGAGAAGAATGGAGTGCTTTCCGGCTTTGATCTGACAACCGAAGCAGCAGTGACTAAAATGATGTATGCTTTGGGCAAAAGTGCCGGGAATGTGGAGGCGGCAAAAGAAATTTTGCAGCAATCGATTTGCGGGGAAGTGACGGTATAGCTGGGCAAATAGATGGATGTCTATGTGTATTGGAAAGTAGATTTCACTCCATTTCGAAGCTGTAATCCTTTAACAAAACGATTCACCCTTTTTTAACTATTAATGCCGGTATTTCTTCCGGAGCAAGTTGATCTTCAACTTGATATTGTCGTAAATAATCCCAAGGATCAATGACGCTGAGCCGATCAACAAAACATGCAAACCAATTCCTGAATAGAAAATTCCACCGATGATCCCGCCGATAAAAAAGAAACTGATGATGGTTAAGCGCAATTTAACCGAAGTGATCAATTTTTTCCGCGTTTCATCTTCCCGGTAGAAAAACAATTGAGAGAGTTCTATTCCCAAGTCTGTAAAAAGTCCTGTGAGATGTGTTGTTCTTACCGTCGCATTGGAAATTCGGGTAACCAGAGAATTTTGTAAACCCATTGCAAAAAGCAGGCTGAAGGCGATGAGATTTGGATTCTCAATGACTAAACCTCCCCCAAATACAGCGATCAATATCAATATCAAGCATTCTATGGACGTAGGAATAATGTAGACATAGTTTTCATTTTTCCTGGAAATGACTTCCACCAGAAAACTGGAAGAAAAGGAACCCAGGAAAAAGAAGAAGATGTATAAAAAGTAAATGAAGCCTTCCCAAAATTTCAATTTGAAAACTTCATCTACAAAAAAAGCAAAGTGCCCTGTCACATTGGTAGTTAGTTTGGCAACTGCTAAAAAACCGGCGACATTGACAATACCAGCGACAAAAGACAGCAAGGATGCAATTTGCAGGTTGTGTTTTGCTGTCCTTGTTTTACCCTGATGAATAAACATGTAATCTCTTCATTTGTGAGATTCGAATGTACGGATTAAGATCTTTGATTATTCAGTGTGTGTTTGAAATCGGAATAATTCAGAGAATAAAGGTAGAAGTGCGGTGTAATTGGGTAAATAGATGGATGTCTATTTGTATTTTACCATCAAATTTTGCAGAGATATGTTTGCGGGGAGCAGACGGTTTAAAAATAGATGGCTTACTAGTCAATCTTGTCTTTCAATCCACCGAAAGTCATAATTCCTGATACTATTAGAACAAAGAAGTACATCAGAAGACAAAACAGATAGAATAAATTAGTAAGATCAATTGTTCCGTATACAAACATAAATGCAATAGATTGAATTAATCCTAATTGCCAGATGGATAATATCAATGTTAGGATGAAAGCAGTGATTCCTGCCAACCTCGATTTAAAGAAAACTAAAATAGGTGGGACGAAAAAAAGTACTGCACATAAGAAAAAAGAGAGGTCTAAAAACCAGGTTGATGATGCGGTTCTTTCCGGACTCCATGTGAACGCTTTAATCAATTGAATATTCCACCCAGTCATGATTCCGGTTAGTACACATCCAAGTATAAAAAGAATAAAGATTAAAATTCTCATACCTCAAATTTAGGATTTAAAGCAAATACAAATTATTTATTCAGGAAAAAGTGTATTTTTGCACTCCACTAAATAGAAGATCAAAGAAACTCAACTTTTTTTGATATTCGAAATAACCATAGAGAGGTGTCCGAGTGGTTGAAGGAGCTACCCTGGAAAGGTAGTATACGGGTAACTGTATCGAGAGTTCGAATCTCTTCCTCTCTGCAAGAATTGATCCCAGGCTTCACAAAGTCTGGGATTTTTGCTTTTATAGCGCTTGGGATTTCACCCCACTTCCCCCTTCAACTTGTTCACTTCTTTCTGAAGCTCATGAACCTGGTCTAACAGATGTTTGATGGTTTCCAAACCTTCCAGGTTGATCTCCAGTTCGTAATGCAGGTGCCTATATTTTTCGAGATCGGAGAGTTGTTCGAAGGTGATAAAAACCGCTTCCTCGGAGCGGATCAACTCAATTAAGCCATGTTCATCCAACTTGTACACGAATGAAGTTTCAATGTTGTAATAAACGCAACATTGTTCAATGGATATCTTATTTGCTGTTTCCATGTTCAGTTGTTTTTACGTTCTTTCGAAAGTTGTTCGACCAATTCCTTTTCCTTCGCTGTCAGACCTGTTGGTATCCGAATCTGGTAAGTCACATACAGATCACCGAATTCACCGTCCTTTTTATACACCGGGAATCCTTTTCCTTTCAATCGGACTTTCGTGCCGTTTTGAGTCTCAGGAGCTACGGGCATCTTCACTTTTCCGGCCAGTGTATCAATGATTTCTTCTCCACCCAACAGCGATTTATAGAGATCCAGGGGAACAGTTGCATACAGATCATTTCCCTTACGGGTAAATGCAGTGTCGTTTTTTATTTCAAAGGTGATATACAAATCCCCGTTAGGTCCGCCGTTTGCACCGGGAGCACCGTGTCCGGTCAATTTTATCTCCTGACCGTTTTCAATTCCAGCGGGTACGGTGATGCGGATGTTCTTTCCATTGACTGTAAAGGTTTGCTTCTGGGTTTTGTAAGCATCGGTGAGATTCAACTGAACGGATGCACGAAAGTCCTGACCTTTGAATTTTGCCTGTCTGCTTCCCCCGCGATTACCGAACATCGATGAAAAGAAATCGGAGTAGTCGCCATCATCACCTGAAAAGTATTCGCCTCCTCCGAATGGATTGCCTTGTTGGGATCCACCGGATGATCTTTGCTGCTTTTTGGCTTGTTCGAATTGCTCCGCATGCTTCCAGTCTTTTCCATACTGATCGTATTTCTTTCTGCTTTCAGGATCACTCAAGACTTCATTTGCCTCATTAATCTGCTGAAAAAGTTTTCCAGCTTCCGCGTTGTTCGGGTTCAGATCGGGATGATGCTTGCGGGCTAATTTCCGATACGCTTTTTTGATTTCGTCCGCAGTTGCATGCTTGTCGACGCCTAAAATTTTGTAATAATCAATGTAGTCCATACGAGTTAGCCTTATGGAGTTAAGTTACGGATTCTGGCAGTAGGATGCAAGCCGGAAAAGATGATATAAATCACCGGAGAAACCGCAAAAAACTGTGCAAAGCATTTTAACTTTTATGTCCTGAATCTGATGGAGTCTTAAATCTCCAAAACTATTTGCATCTTTGATTTTTAATCTGATTTATGAGATCTACAATCATCGAAACCATTGCAAAAATTGAACAGGAGAAAAACATCAAAGTTCTTTTTGCATGTGAAACTGGCTCGCGGGCTTGGGGATTCCCCTCACCGGATAGTGACTATGATGTTCGTTTAATTTATAAACACGAACGCAATTGGTACTTGAGTATTTCTGAGAAAAAAGACAGTATTGAAACCATGCTGAATGATGGTGATTTAGACATTACCGGTTGGGATATTCGCAAGTGTTTGCGCCTTTTGTGGAAATCGAATGGGGCACTTTTGGAAAGATTACAATCACCGATTGTGTATTATGCAGAACCCGGATTTTTGGAATTAATTCGGCCGGTTGCTGATTTATGCTTTTCCCCGATTGCTACGATTTACCATTACTTACATATGGGTAAGAATAGTTTTGATGATATCAAAGACGAAGAACAGATAAAACTTAAAAAACTGTTCTATGCTTTGCGCGCTGCATTTGCCTGTAAGTGGATTTTGGATAAAGGAACAACTCCACCGATTGTGTTCCAAAAAATGTTGGAAGAATTGGAAATAGACGATTCGCTTAAAAAACATATCGAAGAATTGATTCAATTGAAATCAGGAAAGAATGAAAGTTATATTCATCCAAAAGAATCTCAATTGAATGGCTTTATCGAAGAACAGTTTACGAGAGCCGAACAGGAAGCAAATTCGTTAAAAGCTCGTGTAGAAAAGCGAATTGATTTGGACACTTTGTTTTTACAATTGTTGGGAGAAAAGGAATGCTGAGTATTCACACTTTACACGAGGAGAATCAGTATTTACTGCTTAAATGTATCAGTGGAAGCCGTGCTTATGGATTGGATACGCCTCAATCTGACACAGACTACAAGGGGATATTTCTCTCTCCCAAAAAGGAATTCTATGGTTCTGATTTCCAAGATCAGGTTGCCAATGAAACGAATGATATTGTTTATTATGAGTGGAGGAAATTCGTTGACCTGCTAGGGAAAAACAATCCCACGATCCTCGAATTATTGGCAACTCCGTCAGATTCCGTTTTATATAAACACCCGTTGATTGAATCATTGGATGCTTCCGAATTTTTATCCAAATTGTGTTGTCAAACTTTTGCCGGTTATGCACAATCCCAAATAAAGAAAGCACGTGGTTTAAACAAGAAAATCAGCAATCCTATAGAGACTGTAAGAAAGGAAATTCCAGATTTCTGTTTCGTAATTGATGGAATGAATGTGATTCCATTAACACAGTGGCTTGGTACAAGGAATTTGAATGAAACCGATTGTGGCTTGGTGAAAATTCCTCATATGAGAGATGTGTATGCTTTGTTCCACAATTCTCAGGTCAATGAGATCTCTTTGAAGGGGATTTATTCGGGGACAGATTCAAATGATGTATTGCTTAGTTCTATTCCAAAGGGAATTCAACCGTTGAGCCTGATGAGTTTCAATAAAGATGCCTATTCGATTCATTGTAAAGAATATGCGCAATATTGGGAATGGATTGAAAAACGCAATGAAAGCCGTTATCAAAGTACAGTTTCTCACGGTAAAAATTACGATGCAAAAAACATGATGCATACTTTTAGATTACTTCATATGGCTGAAGAAATTGCCAAAGAAGGAAAAATCTTTGTACGCAGAACTGATCGTGATTTCTTAATGAATATCCGGGAAGGGAAATTTGAATACGAAGATTTACTTCTCAAGGCTGAAGAAAAGGTAGAATTAATTGAATCCCTGTTTGAAAAAAGTACACTTCCGCAAGAACCAAATTTGGATAGATTGGAAGAGTTGCTAGTTGAGGTGCGCGATAAATATTATTCATTTTAAAAACAGTAGGGGCGCGATTAATCGCGCCCCTACTGTGTATATTCAAATTAATACGACTATATAAATTTTCTCGTTCAAGAGTTAGGGCTACTGGTAAGCGCCCTAAAAATTTACATTTGTGGGAAATAAAAAATGTTGGTCTTTTAAAAGATTCCTGCAGTTGTTAATTTGCCGCTAAGATCACATCATCCCGTCTTTCACCGATTTGTTGTCTCCACATCGCATAGTACAAGCCTTTTTCGTCTAACAATTCGCTGTGTTTTCCGGTTTCGATAATGACTCCCTTTTCTAAAACGAAAATACGGTCCGCATGCATGATAGTCGACAAACGGTGTGCGATCAGAACCGTAATGTGCTCTTTTTTGTCCGTAATCTCACGGATGGTGTTCGAAATCGCTTCTTCCGTCAAGGAATCCAAAGCCGAGGTTGCTTCGTCGAAAACCATCAATCTCGGTTGACGTAACAATGCTCTTGCAATCGACAAACGTTGTTTTTCACCACCACTCAATTTCATTCCACCTTCTCCGATCACGGTATCCAATCCGTTTTCGCTGCGCGCGATGAGGTTGGTACAAGATGCTTTGCGCAATGCTTCAGTGATATCTTCCTCCGTTGCATCCGGTTTCACGAACAACAAGTTTTCTCTGATCGTTCCGGAGAACAACTGGGTGTCTTGTGTTACAAATCCTAGTTGCTGCTGCAATTCTTCTTTGTCGATTTCTTTACTGCTGACTCCGTTATAGGTAATATCACCGTTTGGAGCACTGTACAAACCAACCAATAATTTCACCAAGGTACTTTTACCGGATCCACTTGGGCCGACGAAAGCGATGGTTTCTCCTTTATTTACTTCAAATGAAATGTTACTTAAAGCGTCGTAAGAAGCAGTTTTGTGACGGAATCCTACATTTTGGAAAGCCAATTTTTCAATCGCATTCAATTTGGTTGGACTTACTGGTTTTTCCTCAATAGGAGTATTGATGATTTGCTCAAAGTTGTTCAAAGATGCTTCTGCTTCACGGTAGGAGATAATCACGTTTCCAACTTCCTGTAAAGGTCCGAAAACAAAGAAGGAATAGAAATTCAATGAAATGATCTGCCCGGGTGACAAGACATCTCCGAATACGAGATACATCAGGAAGAACATGATGGATTGGCGCATGAAATTCACAAAAGTTCCCTGTATGAAAGAAATACTTCGGATTTGACGCACCTTTTTCAATTCCAATAACAGAATTTTACGTGTTGTATCGTTCAGACGTTCTGTCTCTTGTGTTGCCAATCCTAAACTCTTTACTAACTCGATATTGCGCAAACTTTCCGTCGTACTTCCTGCCAATTGATTGGTTTCCTTCACAATGGTGGTTTGTACTTTCTTAATGCGTTTGGATAGTTTATTGGTAATGAAACTTAGAAGCAATGCAGATCCAAGATAAACGGGGATCAATCCGGGATGAACGCTTGAAGCGTAGACGATTACAAAGACCAAACCGACCAAAGAAGTAAACAGGATATTTACAAAATTCATGATGAACTTCTCATTGTCGCCCCGAACTTTTTGCAGAATGTTTAATGTTTCACCACTTCGCTTGTCTTCGAATTCACTGAATGGAACCTGAAGGGTGTGTTTCAACCCATCGGTATAAATATCTGCACCCACTTTCTGAATAACGAGATTCACAGTATAATCCTGGAATGCTTTTGCAATGCGGCTGACCATTGCAGCACCAATTGCCAGAGCGATTAGAGAACCAACTCCAATCAGAAATTCATTTTGAGTGAATCTTTCTTTGTGTAAGGCATATTTATCTAGAAGTCTCCCGAAGATGTAAGGATCTAATAAGGAGAAAATCATGTTGATACTGGCTAGTATCATGGAAAGGAAAACGAGTACCTTGTAACGTTTTAAATAGGATACGAGTATTTTCATAGAAATCTAAAATTGATGTTTTTTCCTGAAGAATGAATGTTTATTGAAAAAATTTGGCGTCTGAATTGTTATTTCAACAGGAGATGCAAAAGTAATAAAAAGTTGGGAAACAATAGGGCAGGGACACTTTATAATTGTCCCTGCCCGGTATAGGTCTCGTATCGAAAAAAAAACTTATCAGAACTCCAAACGATAGCTCAATATCGGGATCAACGATGTTTGGTACCAGTACTTTACTTCTCCGGTTTTGTCATTGAAATATTGCCCTCCGACATTTTTCCGATTCGTTGTATTCTGAATGTCAAGCGCAACGGTACTAGTAATCCGTTTGTAGTTGCGTTTCAGACTTAAGCGGATATCCAATCTGTAATAATCGGGCATTCTTTTTTGATAGGTTTGCGCTGTGACGTATTTTGTTTCGCCGGCTGCGATTGATGCGTTCAGATCTATCGGTGTATAACGGAAGCCTCCGACGTATATGGATTTAATATTGCAACCAATGGTTCGCTTCTTTTCCTTGTTTTTCAAATTCCATTCTTTCCCAATAGTTAAGGAAGTAGCGTAATTGGTATTGAACCGTGTATCATACCAAGCTCCATCAGCCCCTTTGTATTTGGATTCATAAAGTGAAGCAGACAGTAAATAATAGAGATTTTTGAACAGGAACCGCTCATAAGTCAATTCCACACCATAATTTCTCCCAAGTCCCGAATTACTGAGTGATTCAGAGGGAAAACCATCCGTAGAATTTAAGATCGAATAGGTACTTGTGGGATCTTTACTGATAGGGATACCAAATAAATGCTGGTAATACACTTCCGTTTTGATGTGTTCGTGTTCGTTCAGGACAAAATCATAGCCGAAAACAGCATGATGTGCTTTGCTCAGCTTCAAATCCCGGTTCGGAAGCGTCCTTACTCCATTGTCCGTATTCTCCACAAAGTAAACACCTATTGGCTGCAGCTGGCTGTGCAAACCATAACCCAGAGTAAGATGGTGTTTCGGATGAATGTCATAACGCATGGATGCCCGTGGTTCAAGCGAATTACTGTTGTTCAGGAATAGCTGAAAGTAATGAACTCCGACATTCGCTGTCAGCTTTTCAGTGATGTGGGTATTCCATTGAAAAAACACTTGCATGGTTTCAGTTCCGCCTTTCTCATTGATCTGTTCCAATAGAACGGTTGAGTCGCCCATGTCGCTTTGTTTTAAGCTATAGCCAAGATGGTTCAGGATAAACCCGGTTCGGATGTTGTTTTTTGCGTTTATCTTTTGAGTGTATGTACTTGAAAGTGTCAGTTTGTTCTGCACAAATCGCTGCTCGTATTCGCGCGTAAGGGAAGAATAATCAAGCCCCAATCTGTCCTGTTTATAGCCATTTTCAGTTCCGGAAAATACCAAAGCCGTTTTTAAGTATGATTTGTTTTTGAAAAGTTTGGTATTGGTAACTCCGACCGCTCCGGTATTACTGTAAAAATTGGTATTTAACCGGAGAAAATCGTCTTCCTGCCAGCGCACAGAATCCTTTTCTGCAGTGGTTGTCTGGTAGCTCAATCCACCAAAACCAAATAGGGTGAACTTCCCCAGCTTCCTGGTCGGGAGATAAAAATTGAATGACAGGTCCTGGAAATTGGTATTTGCATCTCCAATCGGAATCCCTATTTTTCCGAGTATGTTTAATGTCGAATAGCGGTAATTAATGAGGTATGACCCTTCATATCCTTTTTTGAACGGACCTTCGGCAGCCACATCCATTCCCAGAATTCCGAGTTGAACGGTGTATTCCCGCTTTTCATTATTCCCCTTTCTCAAACGCAGGTCGAATACACCGGAAAGTGCATTTCCATATTCTGCGGCAAAAGCCCCGGTCGAAAAGTCTGAATTACTCAAAAGCTGTGCACTTAAAATAGAGATTCCGCCGCCGGCAGTTCCCACATTCGAAAAATGGTTCGGGTTCGGAATTTCCACACCTTCCATGCGCCACAAAAGACCGTTTGGTGAATTTCCACGAATCGAAATATGATTGTTACCGTCACCCGCAACTACCACGCCTGCAAAAGAGGTTGCCATGCGAGCCGGGTCGTTGACCGCAGCTGCGAACTTCTGTGTCTCTTCCACGGAAAACGTTCGGGTACTGACAGTGGAAAGTTCGTTCAAGGGTTTGTTTTTATCTGTTTTGGCAGTAATCACCACTTCATTTATTTTTTTTAGGTCTTCTTCCATGTTGATAGTGAGAACCAATTCTTTTCCGGCATTCACCGTGACATTCTGCATCACAACCGGTTTGTAATCGAAAGCAGTGATTTCAATGGTTCTGCTTCCCACCGGAACACGCGACAGGTTGAACCGACCGTTCTCGTCTGTTACGGCATGAATAACAGAATCTAATCCGGTTATTTGAATGACCGCTCCCGGAATGGAAGACTGGGAAATATTGTCGACAACTGTGCCTCGAACCGTTTGTGTTTGGGAGAAACAGGTATTGACAATAAGGCATAGCAATCCTGATACGAAGAATTTCGTTAATGTTTTTTGAAACATGATTTTTATTTTTTGTAATTATGAATCCTTTGGTCATCACCCGTATGCGCGCGATTAATCGCCTGCCCAAGAGGTTCCTGAATTTTTATATGTGGATTACCGACCCCGAACCACTGATGGTTGTATTCACAGCAGGATTCCCCCTGTATTTGATATCACCGCTTCCGGAAATGGTCGCATTTAACTGATTTAAGACCCAAACGGAAACAGATCCTGACCCACTGATCTTCACTTTTGAAATGTTCGCAGTCAAATTGTCCATTTCAATGTCTCCGGATCCGCTTATTTCCGCTTCTTCATTGGTTACCGCTCCGCCAGAAATGGAGATGTTCCCTGAACCGCTGATGTCGGCATCCAAATTGCCTGCCGTGAGACCGGTAATCCGGATATCGCCAGAACCACTTATTTCCAATTCGAGACCGGTAGTTGTAAGCATTCCTGTAGATTCAAAATTCCCGCTTCCATCCAAATCAATTTTACGTAGATCAGGGGAATGGATAATGATTTTAATTCCATTGTGCTTGCGAATCCATTTACGGGAATCAATCTTCAATTCTCCTCCCTCGATTTCAGTTGTAATCACATCCAATACATTTTGCTGTGCCGAAATCTCTACGAAATAAACCGAGTCCTGCGTATAAGTTACGTCTGCATTGATAGACAATGAAATTTTATCAAAACCACTCAAATTACGTGTTTCGGTAACAGTTGCTCCTTTTCCCTTAATTGAATTAAACAGGTGTTTTTTACAAGATGTAATTGAAACTGCCAGAACCAAAACCACCAGGATCATCCATTTTAAATTTTTCATAAAGACTTTTATTTTGTTAGTTATCTCTATGACAACTGAAGGAAGGTTTACCCCTATTTGATGGTGTGTTTTTTGAAAAAAAACGAATTTTAGGTTTCTCCCCTTGAGGGGAGATCAAGAGGGGTGGAGGGATTGATGATAGGTAAGCCACCCTCCTTAGTCCTCCTTACAACTTTCGCACTGACGTTTGTCGTTGTTACGCCTTCATCCGCCGCGACGGACTCTTCTCAAGGGAGGAAACTTTAATTTCCCTCCAAGGAAACAAAAATAAAATCTAGGTGGTTCAAATCTAAAAAAACCGCAAAGCAAGTTTTGCACCAATCCACAACTGATTGGAATAATTACCAGCAACGGAATTCTCAAGGGTTTTCTGACTGATCTTACTCCAGATGGGATCCATTTCCGGGTCGGTAGTTTCGCTGCTGTACCAGTTCAAAGTTGGTCCGGCGGCAATACTGAAGTTCTTTCCAAAGCGGTATTCAATCCCTATGAAACTTTTCGTCAGTAGGTTGTAGCTAAAGGTGGTGTTATTTAAATACAGTTGCTGCGCCGTCAGGTCCAGATCCAAATACCATTTCTTTCCTAGTCGAACGGCGGATCCCACTCCGTAACCAAAGGTCCACAAGGAACGTCCTCCGGCAATTTGTACTCCACCCAGGAGTATATTGTGGAACGCATCCACACCGGTCCGGAAACTGAGAGTGGTCAGTAGATTCTCATCCGAGGCAAGCTCCACTTTGTGGTATCCGGTTTTTACAAAACTTAAAAATCCGACCGGTATTCCGGTGATTGAATCGGCCACATTGAGGAATCCAAGCTGTGACCCTTTGACCTTTCCTGCTCTGTTGAGTAACCCCGAAAGCTGGAAACCATGGATCACACGGGCAGAATTGACCAATCCGGAGATCTGAGCTCCGGAAACCGTATCGCCAACATTGGCAATTCCGGCAATCTGACCTCCAAATACATTTTTTGAATGATTGTAAATCCCTGCTACCTGAACTCCTTTCGTATAGGAATGGTTCAAATTCGCAATTCCACCAATCTGAACGGCAGTTACTGTGTCCTTCACCAAATTGGCAATTCCGGCAACCTGAACGGACTTCACTTTCCCACGATCAAGATTGACTAAACCAGCAACCTGAACCCCGTTCACCTCTTTTCCAACAGTATTGATCAAACCTCCTACCTGCACTCCGGTCGATGTTCCTGAAACCAGGTTAGCCAAGCCGCCAATCTGCACATATTTCACGTTTCCGTAATCGAAATTGACCAAACCACCCAATTCAAAAACGTCAATTCCCTTGGATGAACCAACCAGTAGATTAAATGAAAATTTATTCACGGTATTCACCGAAAGCAGGCGGTTGGTACTGATCGGTGGGAACAATGAAAACGAAACATTGGTGAATAAGGTGTCAGAAATGTTTCTCAGGTTTGCACGACGCTCTCCGAATCGTTTCCAAAACGGGCTTATAACCGGAGTCGTGTCCTTAATCAAAGTTTCTGCCGGTTTCACAGAGTCAATAGAAAGCGTTACCCGGATAGAATCATTCATTAGGACACTTATGGGCGCCGATTTTGGCTGCAGGTAAATGACAAGTGTATTCTGCTGTTTCGATACGATCACAACGGTGGTATCTTTAAAATCTTCCTTTGCTACCGAAATCGAAAGTACATCGGCAGTTTTCGGGAACGACATGTTGAAATAGCCATATTCATTAGTGATAGCCGATTGCTTAGGCTGCCTCAGATAGACACTGGATTCGACAATTTCCGTTGAATCCTCCGCATTCAGGATGTAGCCGTTCACAACGATCGTTGATTTACTTGCAACCGCATTCTCCGGCTTCGGTTTGGTCACCGATTTGCAATTCACGATCACGTATTTCCCTTTCAGTTTCCAGGTACAATTTCCATTATTGAAAAGGGTATTCAAAACTATCCGAAGAGGCTGTCTATCAAACTTTACCGATATTCGTTGCTTGTCGTCGAAACCGGTATACGAGAACACTACTCCGGTTTGGTTCGAGATCAGTTTGAATAATTCTTCGTATGCATAGGTTCCAGATCGGATAATAACATCCTTCTCCAAATAAGGAGTTTGCGCGTTTGATTGAAAAACGGCAAAACAGCAAAGGGAAACAATACTTAAAAAACGGATCATTGGTTGCATGCCATTCCTTTAATCAGATATCCATTATTCTTTTCCCTGATGATGGTGACTTCGAGTGTTTGAGAGATCACTGTTAAAACGGTCTCCAATTCTTCATTCAAAAATTCCGTCGTGATCCGGCAATTATTCAACTCCGGATTATCAATTCGAATGTTCACCTTATAGGTTTTGTTGAGAATGAGAACCACGTCCTCCAATCGCTGATCATCCAATATGATCGTTTTATACTTTGCTTTCAGGTCCTCTGTCAGAATATCCAGTTTCAGCTCCCCGCTGGAAATAACATAATGAGCACTTTCATTGGCATGAAGCGTGAGTTGCATCCCTTTGTTGTCATAGATGACCACAATCCCTTCATCCACGCGGACATAAATGGTGTCGTCGGCTGTTTTCACATCGAACTTTGTTCCGAGATCTTTGATATGAATCGGTCCGGCATCAATGATGAACGGAAGCTTCTCGCTGTGTTTTACAGAGAAATAACCGGAACCTTTCAGTGTTACCGAACGGTCTTTCTTTCCATAACCCGCCGACAATTCCACACTGGAATGGGCTGCCAGCTGAATATCCGTTCCGTCATTCAGTTCAATATTCTTTTTTCCCTTTCCGGCAATAAAAACAGTCGTTTCCCCGCCTGAGTTCATCAGATAGATAACCGCTCCGAAAGAGAGGATCAGTATGGCAGCAACGGCAGAGATCCATCCGACAGCAAGTTTTCGAACCGGAGCTTGTGCTAGTTGCCCCTGAACTTTTGTCCAGGCAGTATCTGTTGAAACGGCTTGCTCTACCAAACCGAAAGCTAAGGCACTTTGTTCGAAATACGTTTTATTGTCACTTGATTCAGCAACACAGTCTTCCAGGAACATTGCTTCTTCGGGGCTCGCTTCGCCTGTGAGGAATTTGCCAATCAGCGCATCCATGTCATGTACTATTTTCATAAAGTTTGAATGAAAAAAAGGATGAGTAATGGCAAATAGTCTTTCAACTCTTCGCGTACAATTTTGAGGGCTTTCCCCATTTGATTTTCTATGGTTTTCACCGACAAGCCTAATTGGTCTGCAATTTCCTGATAACGCAGTTGTTCAAAACGGCTCATTTTAAAGATGCGTCCGCATTGTTCGGGCATATTTTCCACTGCCACTTGAATCCGTTCATTGAGTTCATTCACCTGGACCGGATCAGAAGAATCATGTTGAACAACTGTCGCTTTTAAGTCTTCTGCATAACCAGCGCGAATTTTCAAATGTTTGATCTTATTCAAACAGGCATTCTGAACAGACTTGTATAAAACTGCCCGGATAGAGGTATGAATATCTAATTGCGTCCGCTTTTCCCAAAGAGAAACGAAAACCTGCTGAACAACGTCCTCCGCTTCATCTGAATCTTTCAGAAAGGTGCTGCCATAGCGAACCAGCGGTTTATAATAATCGCGAAATACCATTTCAAATGTGTTTAAATCTCCTGTCACAACTTGTGTTATCACTTGTTTTTCTTCCACCCCGGTGTATTTCACTAGGGCAAAGTTATCATCTTTTATTTTAAGACAACCGAGAATCAATTTACCCCTATTGGGATAGCGATTTTTTTGAAATGGTCTAATTTCAAAAGTGGTAGGACATAAAAAAACCTTCTTTCCAATGCCTATTCACATCGAAAGGAAGGTTCCTTTTTATTATTGGGGTGTAACTCAAACTTAGTGATCTGCCACAACTGCTTTCGCACCTTTTTTGTAGCGGATCAGGAATACGACAGGAATACAGATCAGGATCAGGCAGGCAACCATGAAGAATCCGTGGTTGTAACTTATCAACATCTGTTGTCTGGTCATCAGTCCTTCCATTTGGCGATTGGCCATTTCAGTAGCTTGAACCGAATCGAATCCTTTTGAAAGGAAATTTTGAGTAAGCAATTGAATGCGTTCGGAAACGGCATCGCTGTATTGATTGATGTAACCGATCATGTTTCCGCGAACCAAGGCGTTGGTGTTTGTCAGATACACATTGATCAAAGCAATCCCAACCGATCCACCCAGCTGACGGATCATGTTTGCCAAACCGATAGCCTGTGGCATATCCTTCGGATTCAATCCTTGAACTGCCAGGGAAAGAATCGGAGACATCATAAAGGCCATTCCGAAACCACGCAATACGAATGGTAAATAGAAATTACTTTCCGAAGAGTCGGGTGAAGAGAATGCCAGCATCATCACGAAAGTGAAAGTCATTCCAACTCCGAAGAGGATAACCGTTTTCGGATTCATTCCACCTCCGAGCAATCGACCGACCAATGGCATGGCGACGGCTGTACAAAGTGCCCCAGGAATCATAAACATACCCGTTTGAGTAGCTGTCCAACCCAGTGAGATTTGTACGAACAAGGGGAAGATAAACACCGTCCCAAAAAGCATCAACCCGAGTAAGAAGTTCATAATGGAACCCATGATCATGTTGTAGTTCTTGTACAGTCGGATGTTCACTGCAGGGTAATCAATCTTTAATTCCCGAATGATGAAAGCAGCCAAACTCGCCACCGCAATAATGGTCATTGCAGTGATTTCATGACTTTCAAACCAGTCTTCAGCGGTTCCTTCCTCCAGAACGTATTGGATCGAACCGACCGACATGACCAGGAACAAGATTCCCCACCAGTCGATCTTCCTGGGCTTGACGGCCCCGGGTCGATTGGTCACATAGCGGAAACTTAAGATAGTTGCAGTAATTCCGATTGGAATATTCACGAAGAAAATCCAATGCCAGGAGAAATTATCCGTGATGTAACCACCTAGAGTTGGCCCGAAGGTTGGTCCAAGGATTAGTCCCATCCCGAAAATAGCATTCGCTGTAGAGATTTTTTCCGGAGGGAAGGCTCCGATGATAATGGATTGTGCTGTTGAAAGCAAACCACCACCACCTAAACCTTGCACGAATCGCCAGAAAACAAGTGTCCAAAGATTGGTGGAAAGACCACACATCAGAGACGCTATCGTAAAGATCACAACGGAGCCGGTAAAGTAATTTCGACGACCGAAGAAGTCGCTGAGCATACTCGTCAGTGGGATGATGATCACGTTTGAAATAGCATAAGCCGTTACGACCCAAGCAATTTCCGTTGTTGTTGCACCTACATTCCCACTGATTTCACGTAATGAAACGTTTACAATGGTTGTATCGAGTAACTCGAGAATGGCACAACTGATTGCCGTGATGACCAAGATCCACTTTTCTGCTCCCGTCGGATAAACGATAGGGGTTTTTAAAGCTGGAGCTCCTGTCATTAGTTAACTTTTACAGATACATACGCGCTTAATCCGGGGAAAAGGATTTTCAATTCCTCTTTCGTCAAATGATCAATCGTAATTTTTACCGGAACACGCTGTACAATTTTCACGAAGTTTCCGGTTGCATTATCAGGAGGCAATAAGGAAAATTTTGCTCCTGTTGCACCTACGAATGAATTCAATTTACCGGATAACTTGATGTGCGGATATGCATCAACTTTGATTTCAACCGGTTGACCGATTCGCATGTTTTCCAATTGTGTTTCCTTGAAGTTTGCACTTACCCAAAGGCTGGTGTTGTCAATTGCAGAACAAACCGACTGACCTGTTGAAACATATTGTCCCACTTCAATGCTTCTTTTTGAAACGATTCCGTCACAAGGAGCTTCAATGGTAGCGTAATCCAATTGTGTAACAGCCAATTTCAATTCTGCTTCACGTTGACGGATCATTGCTTCAGCCAAAGAGATCATCGATACCTGACCCATTGCCTGAGATCTGACTCCTGCAGATTGCGATTGCGACACTTTCAATTGTTTCAATGCGGAGTCGTATGTAGCCTGGGCAACTTCCAATTCCGCGTTGCTGTTATCCAGTTCCGATTGTGTTGCTGCTTTTGCCGCGAACATGTTTTTTGTACGCTTGTTGTCTTCTTTTGCTTTATTCAATTTTGCTTTCGCCGAGTTGATAGTCTCTTGTGTTGACTCAGTGGAGAACATGGCAGCACTTGCACTTTGGTTGGAAGCCATTGCATTGCTTTTCATTGCACCTAAGTTTGCTTTTGCATTTTCCAAAGCTGCTTCCGCCTGAGCTACTTTTGCCTTGTATTCCGTGTCGTCAATAACTACTAATAACTGACCTTTTTTCACTTCCTGGTTGTCTTCAAACAAGACCTCTTTGACATATCCTGAAATAGATGTGCGAACAGGAATGATGTTTGCGTCTAACTGTGCATTATCCGTTGATTGCGTGTTTCCGCCCATCATGAAAATCACGATTCCCACGACAACTGCTATTACGATACCTCCAACAACGAATTTCATTTTAGAGCCTTTTCCCTTTTTTTCTTTTTTGTTTTCCTTTTCCATGAGTGTTTTGAATTAAAATTTGATTGAACCTGATGTTGCGTTGATTGTTGAAATGGCATTCATTCGTCTGATTTCGTGAACTTTCTTGTTGAGTTTTGCTTGAAGTTCAGCATTCAATTGAGACAAATAGTTTACGACGGTGATCTTGCCATTTTCCATTTGTGATGTTGCAGTGGTTGTGACGCTGTGTCTTTTTTCAATGATCACATCGTCTTTTTCGATCATCTGGGCAAGCGCACTTAATTGAGCCGTTTGTGTATTCAGAGAAGACTCGATGTTGAATAAGAAAGCTTCTTTTTGAATGTCGATCAGGCTTTTGTTCAGTTCAACTTTCGTTTTCTCTCTTTTCAATCCGTACAAAGAACTGATGTTCCAACGAACGGTCAGGTTTGCACTTCCGAAGAAACGCAATTCCTGGTTAATGAAGTTTGGACCCGGGCGACCGTAGTTTCCTGCAGCTCCAACAGTTACTCTTGGAATTGCATTGACATTGATCTGTTTGAAACGTGCGTCCAACAACTTCGCTTGAAGATCGAAAATTTTCATTTCCGGACGTTGAATTTCAATTCGTGCGGCTGTTCCTCCAATTGGAGTTTCTGCAAGAACCGTGTTTTCATCAACCGGTTTGCCGATGTAGAGTGTCATTGTCTTGTAAAGTCCTTCCAATTGAAACTTGGATTCGATGATGTTCTGCTCAGTCTTCAGGATTTCTGCTTCTAACTCATCCAATGAACTGGATAGTACCAATCCATTGTCAACCCCGGCCTTCATGTTTTTAGCTCTGTTCGACAAGTCTTCTTTGTAGAGTTCCAGGATTCGCAAATTCTCGCGACCTAATAGTACATTGACATACAATTGATTTACCCGTTCAACCAATTTATAAAGCTCCACCTCATTTTGTTGAATGGTCAATTCAGAACTCAATTGTTCTACGCTGTGTTGCGATTTTGTGAGTCCACCATCGATGATTGTTTGCTCTAAGCTTAAGGAGGTCAAATAAGCATCGTGAGGAAACTTCAAATCCATTCCCGGGAAATCGAATTGAACGACCTCTGTATTGTAAGTTGCCTGTCCTAAGAATGAAAGTTTAGGTAGCCAGTTTTCACGGATTCCTTTTTCATTTTGTTCTGTCTGTTGTAGGGTAATTTCGTTCTGCTTGATTAATGGGTAGTTTTTCTTGGACCAAGAAATGCACGAGTCCAGTGAAATGGAGTTTTGCGAAAACCCAATCCCTGCTGTAGCAATGCTTAGTACTGTAAGTAATTTGCGCATAATTGTTTGTGTTATTGAAGTTTGAAGGAAATGAACTCTTTGACGGATTGTTTGATTTGGTCTTTTGCCTCAATATCCCAGTTGTATCCGTGTTTTTTCAGGATTACCTTGTAAAGCGGAGACGCCAAAAATGGATAAGCGCAAAGAGAATGCAGATTAACCATGAAAATTACGGGATCGAAAGGCTTCAGCTCGCCCTTTTCAAATGCTTCTTCCAGGGATGGAATCAAGGAAGCTTTTTGTTGTTTGATGTGTTTCACCTTTTCATGAAACATCTCCGGGTTGATGGAAATCTCCTTGATGATGAACATCGACATTTGAGGGTATTCGGTAAAGAACTCGAACATGTTGTCCACATAAAGCATCAAACGCTCTTTGATCGGAATGGACTTCTCTCCGATAACAGTCATTTGAGAGAAATATTTTTCCAATGCTCCGTCAAAAACAGCGTCAAATAATTTCTCTTTGCTTCGGAAGTAATAGTGAAGTAATGCTTTGTTTATTCCCGCTGTGTCAGCAATATCCTGCATGCGTGCACCGTAAAGACCATACTTCATAAAAACCTCTTTGGCAGCCTCCAAGATTTTTTCTTCCGTTGTTGAATCTTTTAATCCCATAGTTTAATTATTAAGTTTAACCATATGGTTAAACTGTTTTGCAAAACTACGTACTTAATTTTATTTCACGCTACTTGAATTGAAAAAAATTACTTAATAAGATTTAACAATCTGTAAATCAGATATTTTAGTTTGGGATGTAAACTAAACGGGTTGACGTAAAAATTCCTGTGGATTTTCCCGTGTCAGCAAATCATGGAAATCAGCGAGTTCTTCTTTTGCAAGTTTGTATAGATCACTTTCGCATTTTTCCTGTTCAGTCATAAAGAAATCTGTTCCGAACAATACGCGTTTTGCCAAAGGCTGCCCTTGATTATCTGAGGTATTCAGGAACCGAACAATTGCTGCTCGGATATCTTTGTCATCCAAATCACTCAATGTATATGAGATATCTGTATACAGATTCGGATAATGCACCATCATTTCCAGGATCCTATCGCACCACAATTGGCTGTCAAAGCGACGAATTTGTTTCAAATCCGGATCTTTATCACTTTTGTCAATTAGTTCATTGGAACCACCCATATGGGCTAGACAGATTTTCAGCCGGGGAAATTTTTCCAAAAGCGGAATGTAGTTTTCCGGATGAGTGAATAGGTCACAAGCTTTATCGTTGTCTCCCTGTTTATTGTCAATGACCCACTTTTGGTCATAGTAGATTTGAATCCGGGTGTAAATATTGTCCCGTGCAGTTAAAACTTCTTGTGATGGATTTTCGGGTAAGATCATGGATGGTTTCAAAGGAATCAATTCTGTGATTTTACTTCCGATATATTGTGATCCGACGCGTGTTACATGGGTCACTATAGGTAATTGATTTGCTTCGGAATAAGCATATAGCTCATCCAATCGCGGATCAAAGGCAAAAAATCCTAAAGCCGGGTACAATTTGATGCCTGAAAAATACGGAAAAACCATTCCATCCTTTTGAAGTCCCATTTCAAAATACGATTTGGACCAATTCACCAAATCCATTCCTGATTTATGGCGCGGATCAATTCCTAAGAACGGGAAGAAATTTTTTGGGTAATATCTTTTGATGTCTTTAACTGCTTCCAATTGGGTTTCAAATGAGATTTGACGGCTGGAGAATCGATTGTCCATAAAATCCATGTTCATCGTTAATCCGACAATTCGAACCTGAGAATCGTACTGCTTCCCCACTTCAAATTCCAATTCAAAGACATCGAGTTGTTTGCGTTGAGTGGCAACATTCAGGAAGGCAATGTATTTATCAAAGCTGTTTCGCTTATTACTGTCTTTTTTGGAGGCAATTTTTGAGAATCCGACAATCAGTTTCCGTGCCCATTTACTATCCAAAATTACTTTAATCGCTTTTGGCATGCGGCGCACCACTTTAAATGGCAGAATACGCAAGAAGTTATCAGGAACACATTCACTGTTAAAAACATGTGCATGAATATTTGAAAACGGGTACTGTTTCATCATGTGTTATTTTAAGGTTTTGCCTGTTTATTTTTTATTTTCTTCAGGAACCTTGCCTGATCTTCTGATATTGACGAATTTGACAAGTATTTCGAACCAGAATGGCGCACCAAAGCTTAATGAAACTCCGGAAATAATGATTCCGATAAGATACCTCCAAAAATTCCCGCCTCCGGAAGTACTGTTCCGGTTTTTCAAGTAAGCTACCAATCCGGATTTGCTGCCGGCTTGAGGTTTAGAAAGACTGTCTGTAGCTGTTTTGGTTTTATTACATTTTAACCAGGATAGGGGAGCGGTTGCAGAAGACCAGCCGATAGGAATATTGAGTTCTGAAACCAGATTGATTGCACTGTCCAATTGATACAGGTTTCTTTTAGCTTCCAGGTTCGAGCTGTCAATTGATTTTATCAGATTGCTAATTTTAACGCGTTTAATTGAATCATCCGAATTATTGGCGGTGTCTTTAGAGGATCTGACTATTTCAACAGATTTCAGGATTAAACTCAAATTGTTTCGTGCCAGGGAATCTTTTTTCAGGTTATCTGCTGTTTGTTCCGCACTTGCGACCAATCTATTTCTCAGATTGTCGTCCAGACTCAAGACCTTTATTAGGTGTAAACTATCTACATTGAGCGAAATGGCAACAACGAATCCTACAAAGAGAAATTTTTTGCGCTGTTTGGTTTTATACCAACCCGAAACACGATCCATGTAATCATTGAACCATTGTTCTATATGTGTTTTTAATTTGGAGTAATCAAGTTCGGATTTGTCATTTAGGGACTTATCTAAAAACGATTGCATTAAATCGGAAAACTGGCTGGTGTTCATGTTGTTGATTCCCAGTTGAAAGCGTTTAAGTATATCAGCAGGAATTTCAGTGCTGTCTATTTGATATTGTTTTGCTCCCTCCGGACCGATTACAACTTGAACTTTTCGTTCATGAATAGCCTGCTGAGCAATAACATCAATCAAAACCTCAGCAAACATGCGGGAAGAAATGTATTGAGGATTTTTATCTTTCGCACTTTTTAATCCGGCAATGGTGACATGATTATAGAACAGATAGCCGTAATCTTTATTTAGGGGATCTTTCAATAATTTATAAATAGCGTCCTTTAGGAAAATTCCGCGTTCTTTTGAATAAGAATTCCACCATTCTGTCAAAATGGATACGAGAATACTCAAAACGGCATAAATAAATGCCAGCGAAATTAAAATGAGGAGAATGTTGTTATTGGCAAAATCCATAGCAGTGAATAATTGAAGGTTAGAACCAAGTGAGTGGTTTGAAAATTAAATTCCATAAATAAGTTGAACCAAAAATATAAAATAATCGATAACGTGAGTTCGATTTTTAAATTATTTTTTTGTAAATTTTTAATTCTATATGATTGATAATCAAAACAATTGAAAATAAATAGTTAGTTGAAACAGAAAACGTGTTATTCGAAGTATCAATTTTAAAATCGAGCTAAAATGAAACATGCTAAAATGTCATTTTCATTTAAAATAACAGCTTGTTTTTGTATCTTTACAATCCTTTTAATTTTAGAAATCAAAGAAGTGTATGAACAATTTTGAAATAACAACTCCAACGACGGTCGTTTTTGGTAAAGATCAATTACCACGTATTTCTCAGTTGCTCAAAACACAGGCGGTTGATGGAAAAGTGATTGTTTTAACGGGTGGAGGATCCATTGAAAAATCGGGCTTTTTAGACAAGTTGAAAGCTGAATTGAGCGATTTGGAATTGCACTTTTTTAAAGGAATTGAAGCAAATCCAGAATTCACCACCTTAATGAAAGCGGTGGAATATATCCGTGAGCATCAGATTGGTTATATGCTGGCTGTTGGTGGCGGATCTGTAATTGATGGTGCGAAATTTATTTCCGGAGCGGTAAATTATGCCGGTGATCCATGGGAAGTATTAACTCAAGTTCCAGGATCTGTTTTTACATCTGCCGTTCCTTTCGGATGCATTCTGACTATCCCGGCAACAGGATCCGAATCGAATTCAGGGGCGGTGATCAGTCGTTCCGAATTGAAAGAGAAACGAACGATGGGCGGACCATTGTTCTTCCCGAAGTTTGCATTATTGGACCCGACTTTCGTTGCGACCTTGCCAAAACGCCAGATTGCCAACGGAGTAATTGATGCATATACACATACGATGGAGCAATACCTGACTTTTAAAGGAGAGAATCTCTTGCAGGAACGGTATGCGGAAGGAATTCTTTCCACTTTGATTGAAATCGGGGAAAAGGTTTTGGAAAACCCGGCTGATTATGATTTGGCTGCAAACCTGATGTGGTGCGCCAATCAGGCATTGAATGGTGTTTTGCGCTGTGGGGTCACCACGGATTGGGCTACGCACATGATCGGTCACGAACTGACTGCTTTACATGGAATCGACCACGCACAATCATTAGCGATCATTGCTCCGAGGTTGTATGAGGTGAAATTTGAAAGCAAAAAAGCAAAACTGACACAATACGGAAAACGCGTTTGGAACCTGGAAGGTTCGGATGATCAGATTGCCAGAAAAGCAATTGCAAAAACGGAAGCGTTTTTTCATAAGTTGAGTGTGAAGACACGTATTTCGGAATATACGAACGATTATCATGACACGGCTAAAATGGTGCATGACCGATTTGTTCAGCGAGGCTGGTTAGGACTTGGGGAGAATAAGGATTTAACCCCGAAGGAAGCAGAATACATTGTTAATCAAGCTATTTGATGGGACTTTCAGACAGATACACCATTCGTAGGGAAGCAACTCCTGCTTTGTTGGATTTATTGACTCAAACAACTTTGGGTACAAATGGTGCGCGTTATAAGCATCTGGACACACCAACACGCATACATGATGCGGATAATCCCCTGTTTATCTCTTTGGAAAGGGATGGAAAAGTGCAAGGAAATCTGACCTTATGTGATCGCGGGAAACAATGGTATGTGCGTTATTTTGCATTTGCCAATCAGAAACAGGCATCCAAGAATGTGAATCGTGTTCCTAAAAGCAATTCCCGCCTGAAAATGGAAATGGCGAGTTTTTTTGATGAAATTTTCGATGGAAAACTAGGCGAAGCACCAGATGCTTTTTACGCCTATATCGACCCGGCAAATGACCGCAGTAAATGGATGTCTGAACAATTCGGTTTCCACACAGAAGCACAATTGATCTCGCAGTCATTCAGTCGTACCAAACCACGCAGCGTTGCACATGTCAAACAAATTGAATCGGAAGATGAGATCAATGAATGTTTGGCTAAAGTATCGCATTCACACGCTTATTTCGTGGAACATCATGCAAAGAAAGGTCCGTTCTACGGGTATTTTAACCATGCAGGTGAAATAACAGGATTTGTTAAAGTGACCAAAGCCAATTGGGTGATTGAACGTTTACCAGGTCTTTTAGGTGGAATTTTCACCAAGTTGATCACTATCACCCCGGGAATACGTCGTATCGTAAAACCCAAAAGTCACAGTTTTCTGGTTCCGGAATCACTTTGGATCAAGGACAATGATCCGGGCGTACTATCAGCTTTACTGGAAGGAATCTTAGCTGCGGAAAAAGTGAATATGATGCTGTGGTTTGTTGACAGACGGGAGTCACTTTGGAGAGAAAGTCGCCAATACGTTGATTGGGGATTGTTTCATAAAATGACACCGCAACCTATTGTGGATGTGGTTGTTTTACGAAAGAACCCCTTGAAGATGGATGAATTGCGATCGAAGCCAATTTTTGTGGCTGGTTGGGATATGGTGTAGGCAAGAAAACTGCAATTTACATTCATTTTTGTTTCACCACAAATGCCAAATATTTGAGGCACTTACCAGTCACCTCCTTACTTTATGTATGGATTTATTATTTAATCCTTATGCTCAAAAGCGAGTGCGGTGCGCCTATGCTGAAGCTTCAGCGTAAGCATTAGCCGAGCCAATAATTTGTGCATTTGCGGTAAATGACATTTGTTTTGGTTTATACTTTCTACGCTATTATTTCCGAAAAATAGTTAAATTCAAATCCGGACAAAATAAAGCCCTCGTTTGTTTGTTAACCAAAGAACGAAGACGTAACTTTGAATATTGAACTCTGATTTTATGCATCCATATAAAGCAGGACCCTTGTTGGAACAAATCGTTATCCCTCAGGATTTAAGGGATAAAATGAGTGTGGAACAATTGCCACAAGTTGCCGATGAATTGCGCCAATACATCATAGACGTTATTTCTGAAATTGGAAATTCTCACTTTGGCGCAAGTTTGGGGGTTGTGGAATTGACGGTTGCTTTGCATTATGTGTTCAATACACCGGATGACCAGTTGGTTTGGGATGTCGGTCATCAGGCTTACGGACATAAGATCCTGACCGGTCGCAGAGAAGTTTTTCATACAAATAGAACAAAAGGAGGAATCTCCGGATTTCCAAAACGTTCCGAGAGCGAATACGATACCTTTGGTGTCGGTCACTCGTCCACCTCTATTTCTGCTGCTTTGGGAATGGCTGTTGCAAGTCGTTACAAAGGAGAAAAAAATCGGCAGCACATTGCCGTAATCGGGGATGGGGCGATGACAGCAGGAATGGCATTCGAAGGAATGAATCATGCAGGATTTGAAAAGGATGCCAATCTATTGGTTATTCTGAATGACAATTGCATGTCCATCGACCCGAATGTGGGAGCATTGAAAGAATACCTGACAGATATCACCACTTCACATACTTACAATAAGGTAAAAGATGAGGTGTGGAAATTGCTTGGAAAAGTGAGCAAATTCGGACCCGATGCACAATCTGTCGTTTCAAAGATCTCAACAGCTTTAAAAGGATCCATCCTGAAACAAAGTAATTTATTTGAATCACTCAAATTCCGTTATTTTGGACCGGTAGATGGGCACGACGTTATCAGTTTGGCGAAAGTATTGGAAGATTTGAAAGATATTCCGGGACCTAAAATTTTGCATTGTATCACTAGAAAAGGTGCCGGATATAAGTTTTCCGAAGAAGGAAATCCGACCAAATGGCATGCACCCGGTGTTTTCAATAAGGAAACAGGAGAAATTGTGAAGATTGTTCCAAAATCACCACAACCTCCGAAATACCAGGATGTATTCGGACATACGATTGTGGAATTGGCCGAGCAAAATGAGAATGTAATGGGAGTAACTCCTGCAATGCCAACGGGTTGTTCATTGACTTTCATGATGGAAGCAATGCCGGATCGCGCATTTGATGTGGGAATTGCGGAGCAACATGCCGTCACTTTTTCAGCAGGTTTAGCCACGCAGGGATTGATTCCGTTTTGTAATATTTACTCTTCATTCATGCAGCGTGCTTATGATCAAGTATTGCATGATGTGGCTTTGCAAAACCTTCCCGTTGTTTTCTGTTTGGATCGCGGTGGATTGGTTGGAGCTGACGGAGCAACACATCATGGAGCTTATGACATTGCCTATATGCGCAGCATTCCGAATATGATCGTTTCTGCACCGATGAATGAAGCAGAGTTGCGTAATTTGATGTTTACGGCTCAGGCAGAAAACCATGGACCGTTCTCTATTCGTTATCCACGTGGAAATGGGGTGATGACGGAATGGAAAACTCCGATGAAAGCCATTCCGATCGGACAGGGTCGAAAAGTGACCAATGGCGAAGATATTGCATTAGTTACAATTGGTCATGTAGGGAATTTTGCCCAGGATGCGATTCAATCATTGAAGGAAACCGGAGCTTCTGTTGCGCATTACGACATGCGTTTCGTAAAACCATTGGATGAAACCTTATTGCATGAAGTATTCTCCAAATTTGATAAAGTGATCACCATTGAAGATGGTTGTGTCATGGGTGGATTTGGTTCGGCAATCATTGAGTTTATGGTCGATCACAACTATCACTCAAAAGTGGTTCGCTTAGGGATTCCGGATAAATACGTTCATCATGGAACTCCTGAAGAACTGCATGCGGATTGTGGTTTTGATGCGAATGCAATTGCCCTGAAAGTGAAAGAAATCCTCCAGATATCTTCTTCTGAAGAGCAAACTCCTAAGAGTGAGGTGGGTTAGAAACCAGCTATAGCTTTTTAGCAATTTATTTCTCTTTCAATTCGCTGATAAGCCCTAATTTTGGGGTAATATGTCAAATTTTGTCCTGATAGCTGTCTGTTTTCTTGCCGGTTTTTTACTTCGTAAAACAAGCATCCTTGCAAAAGGAAGTCATCAGGGAATCAATGTTTGGATTATTTATGTAGCTCTACCGGCTGCTACCCTCAAGTACCTTCCGAATATCACCTGGTCGAGCGATCTGTTGATTCCACTTCTAACACCTTTGATTTGCTGGTTTGGAGCCTGGTTACTTACTGAATTGCTTTCCAAACGCTTTCATTTCGACCGTAAAACAAAAGCGGCTTTTTGGATTGTAACCGGGTTGGGAAACACTTCCTTCATAGGTTTTCCGTTAATTTCAGCTTATTATGGCGAAAAATACCTGTCGATAGCTGCAGTAACGGATCAAATGTCTTTTTTCGTGTTAGCAGTATTTGCATCTATTGTTGCCATGCGGGCTTCAGGAACAGCAAAAGCGGATTTCAGGACAATCAGTTTGAAACTACTTAAATTTCCGCCTTTCTTAGTTATTATTGTTGCATTGATCTTACCTCATTTTGTTTCTTTTGAACCCATTAATCCATTGGTGACCACTTTGGCGGCAACACTTTCTCCCTTGGCTATTTTCTCAGTTGGATTGCAGTTTGAATTGGGTAAAATGCGCGACGTACTGAAACCCATTTTGGCCGCTTCAATCTATAAACTGATTCTTTCACCGTTGATTATTCTTGGATTGGCTTTCGCTTTTCAAACCGGTGAAATGAATACAAAAATTTCTGTTTTTGAGGCTTCAATGGGAACGATGATCAGCGCCGGAATTCTGAATGATCAATTCGGATTGAATCCACGATTGAGTAACTTGATTGTGTTTATGACGATTCTGCTTTCGTTTATTACGAGTGGAGTTTGGTATTTGGTTCTGGAAACAATTGTTTAATAAAACGGACATTAGCTTCTTTTTGCAGATTCATGATATACTTGTCTAAGTAATAAGCTATTAAATCTGCGTTTTCAGCGAAATCTGCGTGAACTGAAGAAGCCCAAATCGTCACCAAAATCAATCCTTTCCTCTTTCAAATTTCTTCCTATTTTTGCATTCATAGAAAAACAACATGAAACGAACAAAAATTGCTGATTTATTAAGTCAACCGAAAGTCGGGGAAAAGTATCTTGTGAAAGGTTGGGTGCGTGCATTTCGCAGCAACCGATTTATTCAATTGAATGACGGTTCTACCATCAATAATTTACAAGCGGTAGTTGACTTTGAGAATTTTGACGAGGCAATTTTAAAGAAAATCACAACGGCTGCGTCTGTTGGATTGACGGGTGTTGTAATTGAGTCGCAAGGAAGTGGACAAGCTGTTGAATTGCAGGTTACTGAAATTGAGATCATCGGTGAAGCTCATCCGGACGATGTTCAGAAAACCATTTTACAGCCGAAAAAACACAGTTTGGAAGTTTTGCGTGAGCAAGCACATTTGCGTTTCAGAACAAACTTGTTCGGAGCGGTTTTCAGAGTGCGCCATGCGGTAAGTTATGCCATTCACCAATTCTTTAACGACCAGGGATTCTATTACATCCACACGCCGATCATCACAGGTTCGGATGCGGAAGGAGCAGGAGAAATGTTCCGTGTAACAAACCTGGATGCAAAGAATCCGCCGTTGAATGAAGACGGGTCGGTAAATTATACAGAAGACTTTTTTGGTAAACAGGTGAATTTAACCGTTTCCGGTCAGTTGGAAGGCGAATTGGCAGCTTTGGCTTTGGGTCAGATCTATACATTCGGACCAACTTTCCGTGCAGAGAATTCAAATACGTCTCGTCACTTGGCTGAGTTTTGGATGATTGAGCCGGAAGTAGCTTTCAATGATATTCACGACAACATGGATTTGGCAGAAAACATGCTGAAATACATTTGTGATTACGTGATGAAGCATTGTGCGGATGATTTGAAATTCCTGAATGAGCGTGAAGCGCAGGAGCAACAATCCAAACCGCAAAACGAACGCAATGAATTGGGATTGATCGAGCGACTTCAGTTTGTTACCACGAATGATTTCAAACGAATCACGTATACGGAAGCGATTGATGTTTTGATGAACTCGAACCATTACAAAAAGAAAAAATTTAAATACGATGTGAATTGGGGAACTGATTTGCAATCGGAGCATGAACGTTATTTGGTAGAAAAAGAGTTCAAACGCCCGGTGATCATTACGGATTATCCTGCATCATTCAAAGCATTCTACATGCGTGCAAACGACGGATGTGAACCAGGTAAGGAAACTGTTGCCGCAATGGATATTTTATTCCCGGGAATCGGTGAAATGGTTGGCGGATCCCAACGCGAAGAACGTTTAGATGTGTTGAAGAAAAAATGTGCCGATTTCGGAATTCACGAAGAAGATTTGTGGTGGTATTTGGATACACGTCGCTTCGGATCGGTTCCACATGCAGGCTTCGGATTAGGTTTTGAACGCATGGTGATGTTCGTTACGGGTATGACAAATATCCGCGATGTAATTCCATTCCCAAGAACGCCACAAAATGCGGAATTTTAAGCAGGAAATATATTAGTGAAAAAGGCTCAGAATTTCTGAGCCTTTTTAGTTTATTATAGTTTTGTCCATTTGTAATTCGAACCTCCTATTCGCACAAAATAGATTCCACTCTGCAAATGCGATACATCAATCTGATGATGAGCGGAAATTTCATCCTGATAAATGAGAGTTCCGTCCAACCCGATTAATTCGACCGATGATTCTTTATTGGTTTCGACAAACAAGAGGTTTTCCGCCGGATTCGGATATATTTTCACAAAGGAGTTTTCAGGATTTTTTAAACCCAAACCGGTTGTATCAATGATCACTTTCATTCTACCTTCATTATTTAACTCATTGGTTTCATTATATGCCCAAACCCCGTCAACTCGGTGAAAAAGGTAATAGGTAGCCTGTTGAATCGGATTTGGCAAGCTTACGAACCGGGAAAATGTGGCTGTATCTCCAACCGGTAAAGGTCCGTCTGTAAATTGATTCGCATAAGAATCTCCGGTATCAAAAATGGAATCTGTCGACCAGAAGAATGTTGTAACGGCGGACGGAAGATTCGAATTCCCCAAATTTGCAATGGAGTATTGTGTATTGAACGAAGATGGAATCATAGGAATGTAGATCTCAGGCTCATTGTATGCTTCCAGGTCAAAGGTTCTTCCGTTAATTTTAAAGTTGTCCATTCTAAAGCCGGTTAGCATACCTCCATTATTATAATTTGCGCGTTGTGCAAAGCGAAATTTCACATTTTGCTGCCCTTCTAGAAAACTCATTTCTGCGGAAGCATGTGTCCAATTAGGAATGAGTCCCCAACCTGGCTGTTGGTCCAGATTTGGAATATTGGGAGAATTGTACCAATTCAGAGCCTGAGTAAGTTGGTTAGCAGTAAGTACACTCCAAGTGTTTCCACCATCAATCGAATAAGATAAGTTCGATCCGTTTTCGCTTGGAGAATTGGCTTGAGTTCCAAAACTTCGGAAGTCGAATTCAATCTTCAACTGATCGACATGACTGAAATTATAAGAAGGAGATTCTAAGTAATAAATGGAATACAGATTTTGCCATCCGCTTCCCCAAACGTTCATATAATCCATAAACCATTCGCCGGATGCAGCATCAGTGACATAATCACCGGTTACAAGCTGTGTTCTGAATGTTCCATCTGAATAACCCGTTGAATCGTTGTACTGATTCCACCCATCAATATAAGTTTCCTCAAATTGATAATGGAGCGGATAGTGATAATTCACGTTTGAGTCCATTGCGAGATCAAATACATGGAAATTATTTGTCTCATTAGATTCTGTGTTGGCATTCAATGGGTCAATCTGACAAATCACATAATTATAACTGGAATAACTGGCAGGCATCTGTTTTCTAATACCGACAATCTTCTTTTCGAAAGGCTTAATTGCGTTAAGGCTCTTGGTGGCTACCAAATTATCTGCCGCATTTAGTATGGTGTCAACACTCAGGTAAACTTTTAATTGGGATGGGTTACTGATGTAATTTTCATTATTCTTTACATGGAAATAGAAACCTAAGTATTTATCGGTTCCGGATGCCATTATTTTTTTCTGTGTGGGGATCATTAAATCAATTTTCTTCTCCGTAATCTTAAAGTTATCAAGCAGTAATCCTTCAAGTTCCAGAGAATCTGTATTGACCAATACATTCGTGGCGAACATGAACTGAATAAATTGATCTCCAAGAGGTTTTAAATCCATCGCATAATGAGTGTGATCGTCATATAAACGCGACTGGTATTCATCATTATCAGCAATGAATGCCATTTCATGATTCGTAAACCCGATATAACCGGGAGCAGATTGAATGATTGAATAAGTTAGATTATTCCCATCCACTCCAACTAATGGGTCATAAGTAGTCTGGCGCATCATTTCTTTATAGGATTCATTCAGAGGTAATAACGCTTTCCAATTCATTCCGCCATCAACTGAATAGAGAATTGTTGCTAGGGATTGGTTGGATGTACTATTGTGCATATCAGCTAAAAGATCAAACTCCAGAACGGGATTAGCCAATTCTGCCAAGTTGTAAACAGGCGAAAATAAATGCGATCTGGAGAAACTGCTTAATTTGTTTCCGTTCGAGTTGGTGATAAAAGCCTTATTTCCGGAAAAACAGGTGTCCAAAGTGTTTCCATTTCCATTAGCAGCTCCCCAATTCCAATCATTTTCAAACAAAGATGAGGTACTGCTCCAACCGGAGATGTTATTTTCAAAATCGTTCTCATAGGGTAAACTTCTAAGCGAATCCATTGCAAATTCAAAATAACCTTCGTTATTCCATTCGCGCATCTCATCTGCTACCTGGTTTGCATCCGTTTTAAAAAAAATGTAATAATTACCCGGTACTGTTGTCGGTTTCGTAAAGGTGAATGTTCTTGAAACAAATGTCGTATCTCCGACTTGTGGTTCGAAATTGGATCCCAAATCGGTATCGCCCGAATCCAAAATAGAATCATTAGACCAGTAAAAATGTGTTTCTGTCGGTGGCAGGTCAGCCAACCCAGAGTTGAATAGGTGATAATGCAAAGTGTCAATGGTCAATGAATTAGGCATAAAACGATGCAGTAGTTCCTTTTCAATTGAAGCATCACATTTTGTAGGGCCTATATAAATATCATCAATTGCCGAACGGTCTATCATGGCTGTGTTATACCAAGATTGGGCATTCAATCCCTGTATCCGGATTTTAGTACTGGCTTGTGTAGAATAAGCAGCCAGATCCGTACAATGACATTCCCAACCATCAAGACGTGGCAATGGAGTAGTAGAGATACTACTTCCGAAAATAGGATAACTCACTGTTGGGCCTTGAATTCCGGGCATGACAACTGCAAGGTTGTAATGATAAGATTTATACCAAAAACAGATCGAATTGGAAGGGCTTCCTGTGAGATCCACATATGGACTTTCTATGGTCAATGCATTTATTGCCAGATTCGGATTCAAATCCTGAAACCAGCAACTATCTCCTGAATGTGCATTTTCGCTATAACTTCCATTCGGATCGCCTAAGTGCCATGGTTCGGGTGAGCCGACTGATTGAATTTTCCAAAAACTGCCTCCTTCGAAATCATCATCCAAAACCTGGAAAATGGGATCAACCTCCACCCGGGTAAAATTAGCATTGTTCAATTCATTGTATTCCTGAACGACGTTGGAAGTATCGAGCACATAAAACACGTAATAAGTTCCGGGATTTAATCCTTGTGGTAAAGGCAAAATCTTTGTCAATAAAATCGTATTCGTAGTGAGCACAAATTGTCCTTCATGTCCAAGTGAAATATCTCCGGCATCTAAAATGGTGTCATTCGACCAATAATAAGCAGTCTGGAAGTTGATGCCCTGATTGTATTCACCAGTATAAATGCGGTTGTATTTTACCGTGAATTCTGTAAAATTCGGACTTAGACCCAATATGGGTAGATCCGGAGTAGCAGTTAGATCGATTTGCTGGTCACGGATAACAAAATCATCGATCATCCATCCGCGAAGGCTTGCCATATTGTTTTGTGCCAGAAAACGGAATGTTACGGAAGGAGATCCTTGTAAAAATGCCAGTGAGATGACCGAATATTGAAAAGCGGAACTAGAAGAATAAAAACCGGCTGCAGCTGTTTGCCAATTATAGGATGGTGATCCGGCATTGATCAATAAATTCCATGTCGTCCCTCCGTCTAAAGAATATTCCAGTTTGCGCATGATATTCCCTCCTTGCATAGCATGGTAAAAACTAAGAATTTTAGGGTGTGTTACATCCGACAAATCAAATTCAGGAGTTTGAATATAGCAGGTAGTATTGGGCGCCATATCACCTGTTAGGTTCGTTACCCAAGCGTTTATCGGAGAATGCGCACTTGAAAAAGCACCGAAATTCGGTTGTCCAATCTGCCACTGATTTGCTCCCGAAACAGCAACTGCACTCCACGAAGTCATTTCTGAGGCGGTTTCAAATTGATTCGAATAAGGAAACGTCGAAATCTGACTAAATAGATTGCTGAATGAAAAGATTGCTGAACAAAGGAGAAGAACGATTTTCATGGCAGTTTAAAATCAAATGTATTCGACAAAAGTAAACTATTTTACTAGATGTTTTGGTGGATTTCAATGCAAAGCTTCCTCTTTCTTGCAGAAGAGTTAATGAGTTGAATTCGATAAATAATCCGTTAACTTTCCTGTGTTTTAAAAATTAAATCCGCCTATTTAGCTTATATTTGGATAAATATTTAGGGCAACTATGGCATTACGACAGCAGCTCACCCAGAAACTGGAACAAAGACTTTCTCCTCAGCAAATTCAATTGATGAAGTTGTTGCAGGTTCCGACTATGGAATTGGATCAACGCATCAAACAAGAGTTGGAGGAAAATCCTGCGTTGGATGAAGGAGCTGAAGAAGTCGATGAATATGATAACGATCCGGAAGACGATTACAAGGATGATGAAAACGAATTTGATACCGATTTCGATATCAGTGATTACTTCGACGACGATACTCCGGATTACAAAACACAGGTAAACAATAAGAGTAAGGATGATGAAGAGCGAGGAGTTCCACTTTCTGTAGACTCATCTTTTCAGGATAAATTGACGGAACAATTGCACTTATTGGATTTGGATGATACCCAATTTCAAATTGCAGATACCATTATTGGGAATTTGGATGAATCAGGGTATTTGAATCGCGAATTGGATGCGATTGTGGATGATTTAGCATTCTCTTCGAATCTAATGGTCACCGAATCCGAGATAGAGCATGTGCTTAAAATTGTTCAGGAATTAGATCCGGCTGGAATTGGTGCGCGTGATTTGAGAGAATGTTTGTTGCTACAGATTGAGCGGATTCAGGAAGGAAACATCACGTTGTTTACTGCGCGAAAAATCTTGGAAGATCATTTCGAAGAGTTTACGAAAAAGCACTACGACAAGATTCAGAAGAAATTGGAAATTGAGGATGAAGATCTGAAAGAAGCAATTGATGCGATCATTCGATTGAATCCCAAACCAGGAGGTTCGTTGAAAGACAATTCAAAAAGTATCCAACAAGTCATTCCGGATTTTATGATTGCGGAATTTGATGGGAAATTAGAGTTGTCAATCAATGGCAGAAATACTCCGGACTTGAAAGTTTCGAAGGAATATGAACAATTACTCAGAAGTTACGGAGAAGGTGCAAAAACATCCAAATCAGATAAAGATGCACTCTTGTTCGTGAAAACGAAGTTGGAAGGTGCAAAATGGTTCATTGATGCAATTCGTCAACGTCAGCAGACCTTGTTTACGACCATGCATGCGATCATGATGTATCAGTATCAATTCTTCTTAACAGGAGATGAAACGAATATGAAACCAATGATTTTGAAAGACATTGCAGAAATCGTAGGTCTTGATATTTCTACTGTTTCCCGCGTTGCAAATTCAAAATATGTTCAAACGGCTTTTGGGGTGTATTCATTGAAATACTTTTTCTCCGAGTCCCTTTCAACCGATTCAGGTGAAGAGGTTTCTACAAGAGAAGTAAAGAAGATCTTAACAGATGCCATTGAAGCAGAAAACAAAAAGAAACCCTTAACGGATGAACATTTGGCAAAGCTGCTCAACGATAAGGGATACAATATTGCCAGAAGAACCATTGCAAAATACAGGGAGCAATTGAATGTACCGGTTGCACGCTTACGAAAAGAATTGTAATGAAGATTTTCTCCAAGGTTCTTTCATGGATTTTCTTACCACTTCTTACTCCGGTTTATGCGGTGGCTATAGCCATGTATGTTGAAAGTTGGGAAGCTGATTTTTACCAAGGTGAAAGTCTGTTTTCACTGGATCCGAGGGCGAAGGAATTTTTCATGTATCTCTTCACTTCCTTTTCATTTCTTGCTCCGGCATTAACTGTTCTCTTTCTTCAAACCAGGGGTTCTGTGAGTTCCGTTATGATGGAAAAAAGAACAGAACGCATTGTTCCATCAATCATGGTCGTGCTATTCGGAATTTCGTTATTGACGATTCTCCTTTTTAAGGTTCCGGAGTTTCTTCCCGGAGCGCGATTCATATTCGGATTATCCCTGGGATCATTGATTTCAGTCATTGTTTGTACCATTCTTACCTTTCGTTGGAAAGTTTCCCTTCACGCCACAGGAATGGGTATTTTGACCGGATTCCTATACATGTACTATAGCAAAATGCTCATTTTCCCATTGTGGATCCTGATTCTTGCATTCATCGCCAGTGGAATAGTCATGTCTGCCAGAATGTATCTGAAACTCCATACCTTAACTCAACTGGTAGTGGGTTTTGCAATCGGATTTACAGGTCTTGTCTTGGGAATCAAATTCTTCTTTGCTTATTATTAGGATTTAAAGAATCTTTGCTATTGTTGTTAAGTTCGATGACAAAAAATAGTCTTTTTTGTTAAATTTGTTTCACTTGATGACAACCTCTCCAACATTTTGTTGTCTAGCATGTACAGAACTTAAAACAAACCGTGTTGAAAAAACTAGTTATCCTAACGGGATTCCTTATTTCCGCAACTTTCTCTTTCTCCCAAGAGATTGATCCAAGGATCCTCAAGAACAAAGGCAAAGAAGCCGAAAAGATGTATGAATACAACAAGAATTCATACAATTATCTCTTATTCGAATTGGATCATTCTTATGAGATTGTCTCCAAAAACGGACTTTCAAAGGAACAACGGATTTCGATAAAGAAAGACATTCATTTTACGGATGCAGCGTTGGTTAATATTGGAACTTCCAATTTTAACTTTTATGATTTCGGTATTAAATTATCCAAATCGGAAAGACAATACGTCCAGCTTGATAAAGAACGCGTATTGGTTTTTTACGCCATTCCTGAAATCACCAAGGCTTTTATCGCAAGCCCTTCCAATACTAAATAGACCTGATCCTTATGAAGAATTTTCTTTTTGTGCTACTAGCATTAGTAGCTAATAACGCATTCTCCCAGCAGACAACCATTCCGATTTCGGCGGCAAGCAATAACCAGACGTTTAATACGTGTAATGGATTTGTTATCGATTCAGGAGGACAAGGTGGTCCTGGATATGGAAATAATGAAACAGTTGTTGTAACGATTTGCCCGGATACTCCCGGAGATATTATTTCCATCGTGTTTAATTTGTTCCAGTTGAGTAATACGGATGACAATCCTGCACCCAACATCACCAATGTAGATTACATGGATGTATATGATGGAAACTCTACTGCGGCACCAACTTTGGGAACTTATTCAGGTACTCAATTGCAAGGTGTCATCATAATGGCAACAGCATTGAATCCGACAGGTTGTATCACTCTAAGATTCAGATCAAATACCGTGGGGACAGGAATGTTCACAGCAAGTGCTACTTGTACGACACCTTGTGCGACACCAACTGCTGCAGGTATAATTGTCGGTGGTGAAACAGTGGATAGTACCCGTGTTTGCGTTGGAGATTTGGTTGATTTTTCAGGGATTGCTTCATTTGCAGCACCTGGATTTACGATAACAAATTACGAATGGGATTTTATGGACGGAGGTACGGCAACCGGAGCAACGGTTTCTCATGCCTTTGATACTCCCGGACAATATCTGGTGCAGTTATTCCTTACAGATAATAATGGCTGTGGAAACACCAATTTGATTGACCTTCAGGTTTTCGTGGCTACAATTCCAACATTTATTGGATTCCCCGGAGATACTACCCTTTGTTTAGGTGAAAATGCAACATTGACAGCAGATCCTGATTTTTATGAAGTACTGTGGAATGGATTCCCGGGTTCTCAAACCATTGATGACGGGTGTTTACCTGATACCTTACTTGGAGTATCACAAGATATCGAAATCATGCAAACAGGATTTGCAGCCGGGTCGACAATTACTCAGTTGAGCGATATTCAAAGTTTGTGTCTGGACTTAGAGCATTCATTCATGGGAGATTTAGTACTCATTGTCGAATGTCCGAATGGTCAAAATCAGATTTTACACCAACAAGGTGGAGGTGGTACCCAAATCGGAGAACCGAATCCTGCAGATGATGTGGATTGCAGTGACCCAGCAACTCAAGGTATTCCATATACTTATTGTTTCACGCCAACAGCAACAGAAACCTGGGTAGAATGGGCCAATAATAATGGTTTTGGAGGAACAATTCCAGCGGGAAATTATGAACCAATTCAACCATTTACGAATTTGATAGGTTGTCCTTTGAATGGAATCTGGACACTTACAGTTATTGATAACTGGGCTGCTGATGACGGTACTTTATTTTCTTTTGATATCAATTTAGATCCTTCATTATACCCGCCTGTAACGGTTTTCGAGCCACAAATTGGATTGGGAAGTGATTCATCTTATTGGGTGATGCCCGCAACCTTTGCAACGGTTTCTGCTGACGGTGATGTGTTGTCAGTTAATCCGACAGCTGCAGGAACGTTTACTTATACGTATGTGGTTATGGACAACTACGGTTGTCAGAATGATTCCAGTGTAACGGTTACGGTAAATGCAAATCCGCAAGCAGATGCAGGACCGGATGCCACCATTTGTAACGGAACACCGATTCAATTGGACGGAAATATCATCGGAGGAAATAATAGTTGTGATTACACCTTCAATTTGGAGGATTCCTGGGGTGATGGATGGAATGGGAATAGTTTGATTGTGGTTGTCAATGGCGTAACTTCAACATTCACAATTCCGGGAGGTCTGACTTCAACATTCACCTTATCTATTCCAAATGGCGCTGCGTTTACTGTTCAGTTTGATGGTGCAGGATCATTTATCAATGAGTGTTCATATGAAGTGTTGGATGCTGCAGGGGCAGTGGTATTGTCTGATGGAACCAATGGAAATGCTTCAACAACAGTGCACAATTTGACCGGAAATTGCCTGGGTAACTTGACTTATGCATGGACTCCTGCCGGGTCGGTTTCAAATCCGGCTATTTTAGATCCGATAGCTACTGTAAACGGAAACACCACATTGACTTTGTCCGTTTATCCGACTGGACATCCTTTGTGTGTAACTACAGACCAGGTGAACGTAAATATTTCAGCTTCTGCAAATCCGGGAACAAATAATACCTTGACAACTTGTGCGCAAGGAACACCGACGGATTTATTCCCGCTTTTGGGACCAGGAGCTTCTCCAAACGGAACTTGGCAAAATCCTGCCGGAGCTGCAGTTACCATGCCTTATGATCCGATTACAATGAACCCGGGGATTTATACCTATACTGTGGATTCGAATGGATGTGTTTCTTCTGCAACGATTACAGTTACTGAAATCAATCCTACGGTTACAGCGGTTCCAACTGCTTCCAACTGTCATGGAATGCCAAATGGATCAGCAGTTTTAACAAGTACCAATGCTTCCGAATACTCTTTGAACGGAGGACCGAATACACCAATTCTGTCACCAGATGTAGTGAACGGACTTGCGGCCGGAAATTACCAAGCTATTGTTTACAATGTTGGAGGATGTACGGATACGGTAGATTTCGTAATCAATGAACCACCCGCTTTATCCATTGCATCGATTACTCCGGATTTGGTAACTTGTTCAGGTGATGCTGCAACATTGACCACTGCGGGAACAGGAGGTTCAACAGCTTATACTTTTACATGGATCACCAATACCGGAATTCAAGGTGTCGGTTCCACGATAACAGTTAATACCGTTTCAACAACGCAATATTGTGTGGTATTGACAGAAGCGTGCGGGTCAATGCCTGATAGTGCTTGTATGATTGTAACAGTTCCTCAACCACTCGATTTGGTGCTTACACCGGATGATGCGGATGGCTGTTATCCTCATCATGTGATTTTTTCCAATAATACTCCAGGTCCCGGAGCACCTTTGCTTAGTACCATTGATTTTGGTGATGGAACACCAACTATCACAACAAATGCATTGGATACGTGTTCACATACCTACGAGCATCCGGGAGTTTATACCGTAAGCATGGTGTCTGTTTCGGATACAGGATGTACCTATTCGAACACATTTACAAATATGATTACGGTATTTGACAAACCGCTTGCTGATTTCAATATTTCCCCTAATCCGACAACGATTTTTGAAACCCAGGTTATGCTGAACAATAATAGTTCGACAGATGTGGTGGGGTATAGTTGGTCAATACCCGGTGCTACTCCAAATCAATCGTTCTTTGAGGATGTAAGTGTTGATTTTCCGGAAGGAGTTGTTGGAAATTACAATGTCACCTTGATCGTTACCAATGCGAACGGATGTATTGATTCCGTGACTAAGATTGCACAGGTAGTGAGTGATGTGATTTTATATGCACCGAACACATTTACTCCGGATGGGGATGAGTTTAACCAAACCTGGTTCTTACACATTGATGGAATTGATATTTTCCAATTTAACCTGAAAGTATTTAACCGTTGGGGAGAAGTGGTTTGGGAAAGTAACGATCCGAAAGGTTCATGGGACGGAACTTACCAAGGGAAAATCGTTCCTTATGGTGGATATACCTGGACTTTGGAAACAAGAGAGCTTACAAGCGATAAAAAGTATACCTTTAATGGACATATCAATGTAATTCGCTAAATGAAAGTTGAGATTTTTACAGGTAATCCCATTCAGCAAAACGGTTCGATTGTTTATAACGGACAAGGTGACGCGGTAATCATCGATCCGAGTTGTTATGAGCGATATGAGCAGCAGGAATGGATTGATTTCATTCAGGAAAACAACCTGAAGGTTCACGCCGTGTTGAATACGCATTGTCACATTGATCACATTACCGGGAATGCCTTTTTTGTAAATCATTTTGGGATTCCTTTGATGGCGCACAAAGAAGAGTTGTTTACATTGAGTTTTGCGGATCGTTCGGCACAGATGTACGGATTATCTGCTTATGTTCCATCTCCTGAACCAACAGATTATTTAACGGATAATCAGGTTTTGAAGTTCGGTGATCTGGAATTGAAAGTAATTTTCGGACCCGGACATGCAGTTGGACATGTCGCTTTTTACAGTGAAGCGGATCAGTTGCTTATCGGTGGCGATATCCTGTTCAAAGGAAGTTTTGGCAGGGTTGATTTACCGGGAGGATCGATGGAAGTATTGAAGAAGACGATTCTGGAGCGCATATTCACTTTGCCGGACAATACGGTTGTTTATCCGGGACATGGACCAACGACTACTGTTGGAGAGGAAAAGCGAACGAATTATATATTGCAGTTTTAGAAAATATATAATTAATTGAAACAAGTCGGGGCGAAAAATTTTTCGCCCCGACTTTTGTTTTTAACCCCTTTTACAATCACACCTGTAAAAACACCCAAACCATGTTTTATAGTTTAACTTAGAATCTAGTTATTTGATATATTTCGCTTCAATATTGTGAGAAATTCATAATCTTGCTTACATTTAGTAGTGAATAACAAATAAAAATGTTGAATTTTCAGCTTGTTGAATTTCGCTTAATTTAATCCAATGAATACATGAAAATTCAGGCACTATTCGCGGTATTAATTGTGCTAACTTCTTGTACGACAAATCACGTGAATGAAAAACCAATTTCATCACGAAATAGTATCGATTCTGCTCAAATAGTCGAATATTATACTCGTGCCACGTTATTTGCAGATTCCAATCAATATTACAGAGAGAAGGCATTGGAGCTTGCAATTAAAAATGGATCTACCAATTGCAAAGCAACCAGGTTGTTTTTGGAGGGAAAAGCCTATTTGTACGTAGGAAAATTGGATTCTGTTGATTCCATTGCAAATGAGGGTTTAAATCTTCATTATCAGGCAAATGAAAAAGGATTTCGGGGTAAATTTTACAATCTGAAAGGAAATACAAATGGTTATAGACGGAATCTTTATGCTTCATTAGAATATTATGTGAAAGCTGAACGGATTTTTAGATCGGTGAATGATTTGAGTTCTCTTGCGGGGATTTATAACAACATTGCAAATAACTATTTCAGTCTGAAGGATTATAATACAGCATTAGAATATGCGTCCAAAGCATACCAATTGCTCGGTAATGTTCAGGAAGATCGAATAAAAGCTAATATTTTGTCAACCTACGCCATCACGCTTAATAAGACCAAACAACCAAAAAAAGCATTGGTCATTGAAGCCAAGGCAGATAGCATTGCAAATTCAACAGATGACGTATTGGCCAAATTAGCGGCAACAATCGGATATGCGGAGATTTATAAAACAGACAAACAATTTGACAGTGCCAAGTTGTACTACAATCAATGCATTCGATTAAGCAGGAAGTCCGGAGTGAAGCATTTTGAGCTGATGGGACAAATGGGCTTATTGAGTATTTATGATGAGCAAAATGACTTTCAGAAAATTATTGCAAATAGTGATACCATTCTCCTACTTGCAAAGGAATTAAACAATCTGGATGTAGCACATACTTCCAAGCGAATTATTGGGCGGGCATATGCAGAAAAAGGGGATTATAAAAAGGGGTTCATATTCTTGAATGAATCATATAATTTGTACAGCGAAACCGCTGGGGTTGAAAACCAAAAAAACATCAATGAGCTGCGTTTAAAATATGAGTCAGAAAAAAAGGCGAAAAAGATCTTGAAACAACGTTACCAATTAGCGAAACAACAAAAGGAAATTGGTGAAAAACAAACATTCATTGGAATGTTACTACTGCTTTTGCTGATTGCTTTATTGGTACTGTTTTTTGTACGCAAATTAGCACGAAATAAACAAGCTATTTTAGTATTGCAAGCGAATCAAAAGATAGCAGAATCCATGATTCAAGGTGAAGAGAAGGAACGTACCCGAATTGCTTTTGAAATTCATGATGGAATTGCGGCAACAGTTGCTGGAATCAGTTATAAACTAGGTGCTGATGGGGATAAAAAAGAGGTCATTGAATTGTTGAAGGGATTACAAGAAGATAGTCGCAAAATCGCCCATAATTTGATGCCAATTGATTTTGATAAGGTTGGTTTAATAGAAGCCGTTGAGCTCTTTTCAAAAAAAATGTCTACGCCACTTACTGAAATCATCATTCTAAGTCATCCAATGAATTTGAAATTTAGCACTACCAAAAGTCATTTGATTTATAGGGTATTGCAAGAACTAATAGGAAATGCGCTTAAGCATGCTCGCTGTAATTCTATTTTTGTGAAATTTGAATTGCTAAATAATGAGTTGATCATTCAAGTTGAAGACGACGGTTTAGGAATGACCAAATCTCAAATTGAATCAGGCTTGAAGAGCGTGAAGGAACGTATCTCAGACTTACGAGGTAAAGTCACCGTTCAATCTTCAGAAAACAGGGGTACAACGGTTAAAATTCAACTAGAAGCATGAAGCAATTGAACATTTTATTGGGAGACGATCATCAGTTGATTCTTAATGGGTTGAAAGAAGCACTGCTTAAAGTTCCAGCTGTTTCAAATGTGGATTGCGCTAATAACGGAGCAGACTTGTTAGAAGCCGCAAAACAAAGCAACTATGACATCGTTTTTTTGGACATTCATTTTGGCAATGCCGATGGAAGGGAAATTGCGTCCCAATTGTTGAAGACACAAGCTCATCTGATACTTGCTGCACTGACTAGTTTTGATGATCCAGAAACCATTCAAACTACTGTTAACGCAGGATTTAAAGCATTTTTCTTAAAATCGGATGACATCACTGAATTGGTGGATTGGATCGAAAAAATGTCGTTTGATACCTTTTATTTGAGTCAACAAACGAAAGCATCGTATACTAATCAAGCTCTTTTTAATGATGCAAAAAGGAAGGCTCATATTCAGCTTACTTCGCGCGAAAAACAGGTGTTGACGTTAATAATGGCGGAATACACTACCAAAAAAATTGCAGAAGAATTATTTCTTTCAGAAAAAACAATTGAAAATTACCGGTCAAGTTTGATGTTAAAATTAGAGGTAACTAATTTAACTGGCTTGGTGAAAAAGACTCTTTTATTGGGCTTGTTACACGAGTAAACAAGGGTATTCCCTAGTTTGAAAAAGGAGAATTCCCCCCTGAATCATTTTCTTAAGTAGGTGTAGCTTTGCATGATACTTCAATCTTTAGAATCGAGTAGTAGGTTCTGATTTTTTGGTCGGAAAATGAATAATAGCTCATTATTCAACGATCATTAAAATGCACGATTGAGTTAGCATAGTTGTCAACGAATAAACTTTAAAAAATGAAGAAAATAATCTCATCACTAGCACTGATTTGTGCATCACAGTCACTTATCGCACAAATGCAAAACCATCATTGGACCAGGACTGTAGACGGAGGCGCTTCGGCAATGGGAAAATGCATGGCAGTTGATGCTGCCGGAAATGTTTACACGGCAGGTGTATTCGGATCTACGTCAGATTTTGACAATTCTCCAGCAGTTAGCAACCTCACATCGAATGGCGGGAATGATGTTTTTTTGGTAAAAATGAGTCCGGAAGGAAACTTTTTGTGGGCGAAAAATTTTGGCGGTTCTGATGCTGATATTCCCTCAGAAATGGTGTTGGACCAGGCAGGAAATGTATACATCACAGGAATTTTTGCTGGAACTGCTGATTTTAATCCGGATGCTGGCGTAACCAACTTGACATCGGCAGGTATGGAGGATGTTTTTGTGATAAAGGTAAATTCATCTGGTCAATTGGATTGGGCGAAAAGTGTTGGAGGAACAGATAGCGACGAAGGTAATGCGATTGACATTGATGATTTTGACGGATCTGTTTTTGTTTTTGGGACTTTTAGAGCGACCGTAGATTTTGATCCGGGAGCAGGTATTCAAAATGGAACAAGTAACGGAAGTTCAGATATTTTCATGTTAAAACTATCTGCAGCGGGCAATTATGTTACTTCCAAAACGGTTGGAAGTATTAGTGCAGACCGGGGTAGAGATATTGTAGTTGATGCTTCATCCGGAGATCAATTTATGACAGGAATGTTTGGCGGAGATACTGATTTTAATCCGGGCATTCCGGTTGTTGAGTTAACCGGTGCCAATGATATTTTTGTCTTAAAATTGGATTCGTCTAATGACTTTGTATTTGCCAAAAAAATGGGTGGCATTGCCGTGGATGAGGGCAGAAGTATTGATATCGATAACAATGGGTTTATTTATATACACGGCTCATTTATCTCAACCTGTAATTTTGACCCGAATGGTGGAACGACCAATGTAACATCCAATGGAAGTGATGATGTTTTTGTGGTGCAGTTAGCACCAAATGGATCTTTGAATTGGGTAAAAACGGTTGGAAGTATAGGAACAGAAGATTTTATGGACATGGATGTCACCAATTCGGGGGATATTTACATCACCGGCGAAATGGCCAATAATATGGATGCAAATCCGGATTTAGCGACTACTACTACATTAACAAAACTTGGTGCTGAGGACGCTTATATCATTGCGTTAAATTCAGATGGAACGTTTGATTGGGCAACAAGTTATGGAACTGCAGACGTTGCTGCATATACAAGAGGATATGGAATTTATGCAGACGAGTCAAGCAATGTTTACATCACCGGATCCTTTACAGGCACTGTTGATTTTAACGCTTCTCCAAGTACTAACAGCATTACAGCAGTTGCTGGTTCAGATAGTTGGTGTCAAAAATTGGGATTGGGAACAACTAGTTTGAATGATTATCAATCGCTTTCTCACTTATCGGTAAGTCCAAATCCAAGTACAGGACTTTTTAGCCTTAATTCAGATGTTCAGCTAGAAAATGCCCAAATGACTATTACAAATTTGAGAGGTGAAGTGATTCAAACAACAACCGGTTTAGACAATCCAAATTTTAAAATTGATTTGGAAAACACAGCGAGTGGGGTTTATTTGATAACGATTGTTTCGGATACGTTCCAGGAGGTAATCAAGGTTGTGAAAGAATAGAAGCGACAGCTTGAAAAGTAAGTCTTTTAAATTTTATTAAATGATACCGTTATGAAAGTTACGATGAAAAACACACTGACGCTCACTTGTTTTTTAGTGATAAGCATTCTTGCTGGAGCGCAAAGTCTTCCTCCGAGAGTACCGAGTGCTTTTAATGTAAAACAGCTGCATTGTGGTCATAGTTTAACCTCTCCGCTGTTTGGACCCTGGCCCGGTCAGTATACCGAGTTAGTTGCTGATGAAAATGGATTGGCAGGTTGGCAGATTTTGGGGTCGATGGTTGGAAAGGCAGATTTGCCAGGTGCTTGGTTAACGATGCATTGGAATTATACCACCTCACCCTGTTGGCCAAATTGTTACGAACCGAATAGTAATCCCGCAGCGGAAATTTCCAATTGGGAGTTATTGGTGGTCACAGAGAATTTTGAAGGTCCAGCGAATAACAGTTTGAACCTTTCAAGAGAGAACTTACTGAACTTTGTAAATAATTCTTGGCAGAATGGAGCTAGTGGAGCAGGAGCACCAACGATGCTTTGGACCAATTGGCCAGGAATAGATGGTTCTGCTTACTTTTTTGACGGTTATGGAATACCTGAATCAACAGATGGAAGTGCTGCCGGATGGAGACAAATGCTCGATTTTCTAGAAGTTGGTGGCATGGGAGGAACAAACGGTTGGCAAGCAATGCAGGACTATGCGAATGATAATAGAACGAGTGGTTGCCCGCCTGTTTATATTATTCCGGGTAATCGAATGATGGCGCGTTTTTATGATGATGTACAGGCAAATTTGGTACCTACCATTACCCATGTGAATCAAATTTTCACGGATGGTGTTCATACAAATGATATTGGAGCTTACATGATTTCAATGATACATTATGCCTGTATTTTTGGACAATCACCCGTTGGGATTTCAAATAATCTTCACGCTAGTGTGACGATCGATCCGAATTTGGCAACTTACATCCAAAATATGGTTTGGGATGTTGTAACCAATTATCCAAGAAGTGGAATTGTTGGAACATTGAACGTGCAAGAAGTTGCTCAATCGCAAATTAAGGTGTTTCCAAATCCAGTTTCAGATGTTTTGAATGTGGAGGTAGCCGATGCTTCGCACAGCAAAGAAATTTTTGATCTATTGGGAAATAGGTTAATGATAACAGATGCTAACACGATTGATTTGAGCAATTTGGCTAAAGGATCTTATCTATTAGTCATTGGTGATGAGCAGCAGCTGATTGTTAAACAGTGAGAGTAGGAAACAAGTCGGGGCGAAAATTTTTTCGCCCCGACTTGTTGTTTATTGGTATCGTAATTATTTCTTACGGAAGTAGATCCGAACAGGAACCCCTTCAAAATCGTACATTTCACGTAAACGATTCTCTAGGAAACGCTTATAAGAATCCGGAATATACTGTGGTAAATTACAGAAGAATGCAAATGCAGGAGCATGTGTTGGCAACTGTTGCACGTATTTGATCTTCACGTATTTTCCTTTTAATGATGGCGGTGGATTGCTATCGATAATCGGAAGTAACCGGTCATTCAATTCGGAAGTTGAGATTTTGCGTGTACGATTTGCGAAAACATCCATTGCTTTTTCCAAAGCTTTATGGATCCGTTGTTTGGTAAGCGCAGAAGTAAAGATGATCGGAACATCGTTGTATGGAGCCAAATCATTTCTCAAATTCTTTTCATATTCAACAGCAGTCATCGTATCTTTCTCTACCAAATCCCATTTATTGACCAAAACAACCACTCCTTTGTGATTCTTCTCAATCATATAATAGATAGTCAGATCCTGTTTTTGGATTCCTTCAGTAGCATCGATCATAAAGATACAGATATCTGAATCTTCAATAGTACGAACCGAACGCAAGACCGAATAGTACTCAATGTCTTCCGTTACTTTCGCTTTCTTTCTGATTCCTGCCGTATCAATCAACATGAAATCAAAACCAAAAGCTTTGTAGCGTGTATCGATAGAATCTCTGGTTGTTCCGGAGATATCTGTTACAATATTTCTTTCTTCACCGGTAAAGGCATTGATCATGGAGGATTTCCCAACATTTGGTTTTCCAACGACAGCAATGCGCGGTAAATTCGCTTCTTCTTCTCCACGAGGGTCTTCCTTGTCAAAGTATTTGACCACTTCGTCCAGAATTTCTCCCGTACCGGAACCATTTGCAGCAGATAGATCGAAGACTTCTCCCAATCCGAAAGACCAGAATTCAGCAGACATTCCGACACGGTCGTTGTTGTCCACTTTATTGGCAATTACCAATACTTTCTTTTTGGATTTGCGTAGAATTCTAGCAACAGTTTCATCCAAATCGACGATTCCTGTTGTAGCATCCACTACAAATAAAATGACGTTTGCTTCTTCGATCGCAATTTCAACTTGTTTGCGGATTTCTCCTTCAAAAATATCTTCTGAACCTTTTACGTAACCCCCAGTGTCAATCACTGAAAATGGAATTCCGTTCCATTCACCACGACCATAGATGCGATCGCGTGTCACCCCACTGATTTCCTTTACGATGGCATGATTACTTTCAGTTAAGCGGTTGAATAGGGTGGACTTTCCTACATTTGGGCGTCCTACGATGGCAATAATATTTCCCATTTTTTGTTTTTTAGACGTACTTCACAGCACTGCGTTATAGATAATCCCGGGTACTAATACCCGTACTTTTTCAATTTTTGTTCACTGGCTCTCCAGTCTTTGTCCACTTTCACAAAGGTTTCCAAAAATACTTTTTGACCCAGGAAAGCTTCCATATCCAGGCGGGATTCGCGACCAATGCGTTTCAACATATCTCCTCCCTTACCGATTAGAATTCCTTTTTGGGAATCCCGTTCCACGATAATCAATGCGCGAATGTGCGTGATGTTCTCTGCTTCCTGATAGGATTCGATTTCCACCTGACAAGCATATGGAACTTCTTTATCACAATGCAAGAAGATCTTTTCACGGATCATTTCAGAAATAAAGAAACGAACCGGACGATCTGACAATTCATCCTTGTCAAAGTAAGCAGGACCTTCAGGAGCCAATTGTAGAATTCGATCCCAAATTACATCGATATTGAATTTATGCAAGGCAGAAGTTGGAATGATTTCCGCATTGGGAACTTTTTCTTTCCAATATTGCACACGCTCTTCCAATTTCGTTTGGTCAGCCAAATCAATCTTATTCAAGATTAATAAAACCGGAATTTTCAATTTCACAATTCGCTCAAGCGTTTCCTTGTGATTCATTTCGTTTTCGGTCATATCTGTGATGAACAACAAAATATCGGCATCCTTGAACGAATTTTCCACGTAACTCATCATGGCTTCATGTAACTTGTAAGAAGCGTTGACAACTCCGGGAGTATCTGAAAAAACGATTTGATGATCATCCCCATTCACTAATCCGTGAATACGGTGACGTGTCGTTTGTGCCTTGGAAGTGACGATGGAAAGCTTTTCACCAACCAATCCATTCATAAGGGTCGATTTACCAACATTTGGGCTACCAACAATATTTACGAAAGCTGATTTGTGAGACATATACTAGAAATTTGGTGCAAAGGTACGCTTCTTATTCTAAAAAATAGCCGAAACGGGTGAATTCCTGCGTTAATAATCCCAAATTTCGAGACTTTTAATTCGGATTTCAATAAAACATAAAAACCTGTTTATCAGACTTCGACTTAGCTACTCTTATGCTAAAGCTTCAGCGTAAGCATGCAGTCGCCTCCAACAAACAGGTTTCTTTTCATTCTATTGTTGATTTAGGCTAGAATGGTTTCTCTTTGGAAATCGAGTCGCGGGTATTTTTCTGGACGGCTATTGCTCCAAACAGGGCAAGTACAAATGAAAAGGCGAAGAATCCTTTCTCGCTTCCCCACATGTTGGCATTCCACAAACCAACAACCAGTAGCGCGATAGATAAGATGGTACAAAACCAGCTGATCCCATAATACAGATCGGTCACCGGAATTCCTTCCAATCGGTCGCGCACACTTTTTTGAACACTGATTACAGAAAACAACGCGAACATGATCACAGTGAAATAATATCCCTTATCGGATAATTGAAGTTCCTGGTTTCCGAAAATACCGGAGAAGTATCCGATTATTCCTGTTCCAAATGCTACCCAACTGGCAGCAATAAATGCAAATGAAGGTTTCTGAGTCATCCCTTTAAGTTTAAAAGTTTTGACAAAGATGCATCTTGCTAATTATTTAGTAAAACGGTTTAGTAATACTTGAGAAGAGTGAGTTGCGATTTTCCGTACAAGAGCCAGCCGCGGCTGGCGATAATGTAACAAACGTTAGTGCGGTTACCAAACAGCGAAGCTTGCGATAAATACAATAAAAAAAGACCGCCAGCAGTTTCTGACGGTCTTAAGTAAAGTAGCAGTATTGGGAATTATCTCGTAAGAATTATTTTTTGCGCAGATTGCTTCCCGTTACTATCCGTAAAAGTTGCAAAATAGACCCCACTTTCAATACCGTCAAGTTCCAGCATTGTTTTTCCTGATTGTAATGCTTCGGTGTGAATCAATTGACCCGCTGCATTGGTGATAACAACTGAAAGCGGATTAACAGTTTCAATGTAGATTGTACCGGCAGTTGGGTTGGGATAGACGCTGAATGCATTTGCTTCCAATTCGTTGACAGCAAGATTTGTCAATAGAAAACAACTCGAAGAAACCGAACAAGATCCATTGCTGATAGTAACACCATAATTTCCATTTGCAGTAGGAACATACGTTTGACTTGTCGCTCCGGGGATTGTATTTTCCGAATCGCAATCAAACCATTCGTAAGTAGCATTTGCTTGGGTAGCCATGAACGTAGTACCATCAAAGGTGATTTGGTCGCTCAGTGGAGTATAAATGACCGTTTGCGTTTGTGTAGAACTGTTTCCGGATGCGTCCGTAAAAGTCCAGGTGATGTTGGTTGTACCAGGAGTTGTGATTGGCAAATCTGAAGTAGTTCCGGTTATTACACCACTACAATTATCTAGTGCTGTCGGAATGACACTCACCGAAATAATCGGGCAATTATCTGTAATAGTTGGCAAGCTTGCACTTGGAGTTGGTGCAGTAATATCTTGGATAATCACCAATTGTGTTTGGGTGGTTACAAATCCATTAGGACTTGTGTATGTCCAAACTACTTCCGTAGTATCCTGCAGTGTTATTGGGAATACCTGAGTAGTCGTACCTGTTGTTAAACCCGTACAATTCATCGTGGCTGTTGGTGCTGTAAGACTTACAACTTCACATTCTGATAGAACATTCGCAAGATTTGCAACCGTAGGTACAGCAATCGCATCACCGATCGTTAGGTGAAGAATTGCTACTGAATCACATCCTTCACTATTTGGCATGGGGTAAACCATCGTAGCTGTAGAAGTGCTTTGAGTATATATATTTCCATCAATCCAAGTATATGGTCCACAAGCATACTGTACATCGATAACATTCGATTGCTGGCAGTTGTTGTTTCTGTAGACATTTGATTGAAGACCTGTTACTTCATCATTTCCGCAAATAATTACATCCGGATCAATGTCGCCGTCAATATCTCCGAAGGCAGCCATCCCATAAGAAGCTCCAATGAAAGGTGTCCCGGTAATCTCAGTGAATATACCTGAGCCATCATTGGCAAACATTTTCGCAATCGATCCACCTAAACTACTGTGTCCGATGGTCAATAAATCCGAATCTAAATCATTATCGATATCTGCAAACAAAAGCCCGCTTGTAATGGTCGGTTCGAAAGGCGTTCCTGCAACTAGTGTGAAGGTTCCTGTTCCATCGTTTGTATACAATTGTGCTGCATAGGTGCTTGGAGATCCGATTTCACCGGCAATGGCTAAATCCATGTCCTGATCATTATCAATATCTGCAAAGGCAATCGAACCTTGCTGTATCCCTGGAAATGGAGAAGGAATCAAGGTGAATGTTCCGGATCCGTCATTGGTGTATAAATGTGCGATGCGACCAAGATCACCATAACCTGTCAACAACAAATCATCGTCATTATCACCGTCGATATCTGCAAAAGCAATATTTCCGTTATTTGAACCCTCAAATGTATTGGAAGCGGATAAAGTAAATGATCCTGAACCATCGTTTAACCAAAGTTGACCAACATTTCCAACGAAAATGGTAAATCCGTTAATAAAGACATCTTGATCTCCATCACTGTCCACATCGTTAAACTGGATCGCTCCGGAAGAAACGGGTGGGAATGGAGTATTGGCAACTTCTGTAAACAATCCGGTTCCATCATTTGTAAACAACTTGACCACCTGACCAGTACCATATCCTGACATCATTAAATCATCATCTCCATCATTATCAATATCGGCAAAATCGGCTGCAGCATTGGCAAGACCCGGGAATATATTCGCCGGATCAACTGTGAATCCCCCGTTACCATCGTTGAGGTAAATAAGCGAGTGGAAACCTGATGCACCCTGACCATTCATAAACGCATCCAAATCACCGTCGTTATCCACATCTGCCAATTCTACTGCACCATAACTAAGTCCTGTAAACGGAGATGTGCTGATTGCTGCAAAAACGCCGTTTCCGTCATTTTGATACAATTTTGCTGTTGAAGAACCGGTAACAACCAGGTCGTCATCTGCATCACCATCTATGTCTTCAAACGAAACACAGCCATTATAAACGCCTGTAAATGGCGTTCCTGTAACTGGTGTAAACAATCCACTTCCATCGTTGGAATACAAGATCGTATTATTCCCTAACCCTGGTACACTTCCGCAAATAACAAGGTCTTCGTCACCGTCGCTATCTACATCATTAAAATCGAGCCAGGCACTTCCGAAATCAGAAAAAGAACTCGTATTATCCAATGTAAATGCACCAGTACCGTCATTGAAATACAATTTTGTTGTTCCACCTGTATTCGGATCGTTACCTGCAATTACCATATCCATATCGGTATCATCATCAATATCCGAAAATGCAATGTCTGAACCGTTTAGTTGAGGGAAACTACTCGCCGTAACGGTGAAAACACCATTTCCGTCATTGAGGTACATCCCGGAAAAAGTACCTGAATCCGCATAACCCATCAAGACTAAATCCGCATCACCGTCACCGTCCACATCACCGAATTCTGAGGTACCAAGGTATATTCCTGTAAAAGTAGCGCTTGCGATCGGATCCAAAGTGAAGTTCCCGGATCCATCATTCAGGTACAAATTTGCTTTTACACCACTGCTTGCTTGTCCGCAAATCAGCACATCCATATCGGTATCGCCATCTACATCAGCTGTAGAAATTGAACTGTATCCGACACCATCAAAAGGAGTGCTGGCAACAGTAAATCCTCCCGAACCGTCATTCGTATATAAAACGGCTGTCCAGTTCGAACTGCTTTGTCCACTAACAATTGCATCCTGATCGCCATCATCTTCCACATCTAAAAAGACAATAGATCCGTCGAAAACGCCTGTAAATGGAGTCGTAGGATCTAATTGGAATGCACCCGAACCGTTATTCAAATACAGGTTACATTTCATCGCGCCTTGCGCATTTTGACCGGCAATGAGTAAATCGGCATCCCCGTCATTATCAACATCCGCAGATGCATGAGTACTACCGTTCAATCCTTCCAATTCATCAATGGTTTGAATTGCCGGAGGCGGAGGTCCGATCTTTTGAAAATTATTTTGAGCTGTCAGTTGACTGCTCACTGCTAACGCAACTAAAAAGGAAAATCGTTTCATGAAAATGTTATAAATCATACTTGTTCACGAAAGTATTGAAAGGATTTGCCGCGATAAAAAATATGGTACGAACGACCAAGTGCTGTACATGAACTTCCTGTTGGGGAAAAGAACGGTGTTGATGAGGTGCGGAATGCGAAGGTTAAACCTTGTCCTTAAAGACGATGATAACGGCCATTTGCTGATCGCTATGGATAGTTATGGTACCTGCAATTTGTTTCACCATCAATTGAACCAAGGTAAGTCCGAGGCTGGATTGATCCACAGGGGTGTTTTTTGTTTGCAATCCTACTCCGTTGTCTTTCACGCTGAAAATCCAGCTGCCCGAATCGGTTTCGGGAGACAGTGAAACTTGTATTTCACCTTCTCCATTGGGGAAGGCATATTTCAAGGAGTTGGTAATTAATTCATTCAGGATGATGGCCAAAGGCATGGCTAGTTTCGTGTGAAAAGAGACAGATGGAACGAAGACCTTCAATTTTACTTGAGGTTTGGACTCCAACAACGATGAGTAAAAATCGATCACTCCGTTGAAATAATCTTGCATATTGACTTCCAGTTTCGACTCTCCAAGATGCAGCAGCTGGTGCATTACGGACATAGATTGGATGCGATTTTCACTTTTCAACAGGTAATCACGGATCTCATTATTTTCCGTTGAATCGGCCTGAATAGACAATAAAGAGGAAATCATCTGTAGACTATTATTGACCCGATGATGGACTTCTTGAAGCAACATTTCTTTGTGTTGGTTTTCATTGGCAAGGAAGGCGGCTAATTTCTTTCGGTTGTTAATCGAACGTCGGGCAAAGTACCAAATAACAAGTCCCGATAGTGAAAAAACAATCAAAATAAGGATGAGGTACCTTTTTTGCTGGCTGCTCAGTTTGTTTTGCTGATTGAGTTGGGAGATTGCTTTATCGTGTTTGCGTTGCTCCAGATCAGCTTTCTTGTCAAATGAATATTGGAGAACCGTCTGGTAACTTTTTTCTTCTGCCTCCTGATTAATAATACTGTCTCTATAAGAAAGCCACTGTTTTTGATGTTGGAAGGCAGATTTAAAATCGTTTGATGCACTATCCAATTGTATCAATGCCGCGTATGAGTCTCTAATATTTTGCTTCTCACGGATATCAAAACTTTGCCGGAGTGATAAATCAATCAGTGATTTTGCTTTTTTCAATTCTCCAAGTTTGATGTAAACTTTGGACATAGTCAAATAGGAATTCGTTGTTTCACTAACCTCGTTAACATACACGCTGTTTTTCAAAGAGGTCTCACAAATCGCAATCGCTTCCTGATATTTACCGGTGTTGTAATACAATTTTGCTTTGTCGTTGTAAGCGATGGATAAACCAAGTCGATCATCGATGGATGAATAAACACGAATTGCCTTATCATACATTTTCAGGGCTTCCGGATACCTTTTCAGATCCTTGTAAACGATTCCGATGTTTACATAGGCATTTCCTATTCCATCTTTATCTTGTAAGCGAAGAGCGAGTTTCAAGGATTTTTGGTACATTCCTAGAGCTGATTCTTCGTTGCCCAGATCAGCATAAACATTGCCAATCGAATTGTATTCGTCCACCTTTCCGCTATCGTCCCTCAACTTGTCATAGTTTCTTAAGGATTTGAAATGCATTTTCAGCGATTCCGGAAGATTCCCTAAGGCATAGTAGGTAACGCCCAAATTCTGATAGACATCCGCAAGTAGATCCGTGTTTTTTGTGCGTTTACCATATTTAAGTGCGTAAAAGTAGCAGCGCAATGAATTTTTATAATCGCTGTTGATATCATAGATTGTTCCAATATTCACCAAAGCATTCACAAAAGAAAGTTCTTGCTTATACTTTCTGCTATATTCCAGAGAACGGCGATACATTTTTAGAGCTTTATCATATTTCCCGTCGTATCCATAGGTAAACCCCAGATTTGAATAAGAGATGATAATGCCATTTTTATCATCAATTTTTTTTGATAAAGTCAGTGCTTTCCAACCGTATTTTAGAGAATTGTAAACATCGCCTTCATCTACAAGATCTGTGCACAAATGATTCAACAAATTAACTTGATTGCTGTCTAATTTAGCGACTTTCAACTCGCTCAACAGCTTTTGTTGCTTGGCATTTTGCCCGAAACAAGCAGATAAACAGGAGATTACAACAATCAATGAAGTAAGAAGAAAAGAAGCTAATGATCGATTGTTCATTCTGTTTCTGGTGTAGAAGCGTACGTTATTTTTGTATTTGGGGTGCAAGCAACAAATTTTAATGCATTTGTACAAAAGAATGGGATGAACTGCTTGATTTTGTATGTATCCTACCAGATTTAACCATTGCTGTTCTTTATTTGATGAGTTCCATCAGGTTTTCCCGGTAGGTTCTTCCGACTGGTAATTTGATGTTTTTGATTACAACATGCCCGGAAGCAAATTCCATTATTTTTTTTCGATTCACAACAAATGACCGATGAATGCGGATAAAATCGTTTTCGGGTAATTGTTGGTGTAAATCAGTGATTACGAATCTCAGCAGACGTTTTTTTTGTGTTTCGGTATGTAACAGGGTGTAATTTCCATCGGCCTCTAGCCATAAAATTTCTTCATACGGAACTTGAGCCGTAGCTCGTCCGTCTTTCACCAGTAAGTATTGATCTGCAAGCCTCGATTCAGTGCTTGAATTGAACAGAGCCAATTCCATGGCTATCAGCAAATCTTCCCTTTTAAAAGGTTTTACCAAGTAAGCATTCGGATGCGTGAATTTTGCCTTCGTGATCACATCGATACCAGAATGAGAAGTGATGTAAATAAAAGGGATCTGATACTTTTGGTGCAATAAGTTTCCCAAATCGATTCCCGTTTGCTTCCCTAACAGCATGATGTCGGTTAATACCATTTGAGGGTTTTCGTTTTCGATAACGGAAATGGCATCTTCTACATTGGTGACGCAGATCGTAGATGTATAACCAACACTCGTTAAGACCCTGGAAATATGCTCTGCTATAAGCAGCTCATCTTCAACAATTAATATCAGTCCTTTCGAGTACATTTAATAAAATGAAAAGACGTTCATAAACCTTGAATTCATATGTGTTCCGCGCTTTTTCTAAAGCACAACGAAGGTATGAAACTTTCGGATGGATGATGTTAGTTTCTCCTGTTTTTTCATTGAAAAAAGTGAAAAAATAAGTTGAAAACGAAAAGGTTAAATCTGAAACAAAAGCGACAATACATTATTTTTTGAGTGGATGCTTGCATTTCAATAAAAAGCGTGTATCTTTGCAGTCCAATAGCGGAAACGTCTGTTAGGAATAAAGAAGAAATAGCAATAGTTATAACGATATATTGCGGGGTGGAGCAGTTGGTAGCTCGTCGGGCTCATAACCCGAAGGTCGCACGTTCGAGTCGTGTCCCCGCTACAAAGAAAAGGTTGTCAAGTTTTGGCAACCTTTTTTGTTTTTATAGAAATCACTATTCATGTTTGTCACCTATGTTTTATACTCTGCCACTTACAACAAAATCTATGTTGGTTATACATCGGATCTGATTGACCGCTTTCATTCTCACAACCAATTTGCATCAAAAGGTTACACGGTTAAATTTCGCCCGTGGGAAGTAATCTATGTTGAATTTTTTGACTCAAAGGAAGAAGCCATGAAGCGTGAGAAAGAACTAAAATCTTCCAGAGGAAGGGATTTTATAAAAAATAAGATTTTAGAATAGCTCGTCGGGCTCATATCCGTCAGCTGACGGACGCACGTTTCCGCCGCGGCGGATGTCCCCGCTACAAGGAAAAAAGGTTAATCGCAAGATTAGCCTTTTTTTATGCGCAATTTTTTGAAACGACGAGAAGTTTATGCCGACATGATTTTCAGGGAACGCGGAAGGTGTCTAGTCCTAAAATAGCGATACACAAAAAGAATAGGACTAAGACATCCGAATCACACTGCCGGAATCGATTGAAAACTATTGAAGTAATCGGTCGGGTCCCAACATTTTTTAACCTCTTTCAGACGCGGAAGATTTTCGCCAAAATACAGTTGTAGAGCACCTTCCAATCCACCGAAGGCATTCAGATCAGAATCGGGATAATTGTAATAGCAGCCATCCACGTTATCTGTCGGATCGAGTTGAGGATTGGGGGTTCCGCCTGTCTCTATGTAAACAGTCGTATAGAATTCATTCATCCAATCCAGAAAAGCATGATCATCTTTTTCTTCTGTCCAATAAGCCTGATATTGCAATTTGAGGATTGATGAGCGTTGAGGAATTGCTGTTTCTGTAGGAGAAACCGTATTTATTTCCCCTCCGTAAGTATCCACTTGCAGCAAACACTGCGTCATGTCTTGCGGTGTGAGCGATTGAGGAACAAGCGTAAGATATTTGTAAATTGCTTCGATCTGATACATCGGGAATCCTTTCCGCATATAAGCGGATTTGTATTTTCCGCGTTGATTGGCTCCTGAACCGTTTAACGTTTGAACTGCCTCATAAAATGTATAACTCAAGGTATGAGCTACCGGCTGAGCAAATCCGCCCAGGTGAGTTGCAGAAGGCCTTGTGTTGAGTTGGTAGGTTACCAATCCGCTTAAGTCCTCAAGTATATTGTTGATGTAACGTTGCCTGATTATTTCCGGGTTTTCGGATTTTAAAACTGCCGTTTGAATCGTCATGACAATTGCTCCTTGAGCCTGATGATGCAGTGCTAAAATTCCAAATTGCCTCCAGTTATCAGACCCTTCTGCAATTGCAGTAAAACGAGTCAAAACTGCATCTAAAATTTCTGGTGTGAGCTCACTCCAATCGATACTTAGTTGCGTGATAAAAGCAGAAACGGGACTGTCTGGTAAGTCTTTGAAATAATATCGGGTAATAACTCCGAAATTTCCACCTCCACCGCCTTGATGTCCCCAAAAAAGGTTTTGTTCATCGGGATCTTCAGATTCCTTTGAAACATAGATCACAGACGCGGGTTCTTCCGGATTTGGCTTAACCACCACTTCTACTCCCGTCAACCAATCAACAGTTAATCCGTTCAGGCGCGATAGCAATCCGTAACCACCACCGCAAATATGTCCACCCAAACCGACAGAATAACATGATCCGGCAGGAAGTACTTTTCCGTAATCCCGGAAAAGGCTATTGAAAGCACTCCAATTTGTTCCGCCCGAATCCAGATAATATCCTTTTTCCGGATCATATCCGCAATCACTCATTGCGGAAACATCAATAATCGCCTTGGTTTTAGCACTGAAAACAAAGTTTTCATAACAATGCCCTCCGCTTTTGATTTTAACGTTTTTCCCATACAGGGAAATCGCTTCTTCCAAAGCAACAGCTACTCCTTGAGGAGAATAGCATACATAAACGACTTCGCAGAAACCTGCCTGCCAACGTTGGTTAAAACCTTGTAAAAAACTGGGAAATCTTGGGTCTGTTGCTGAGATAGGGTATTTGGAAAAACCTTTTGTATTGCTTTGTTGGTTCATGTGAATAGTTTAAGAGTCTAAATATATCATTTTGCGCCCAAATGCAGTCGTTTGAAAAAGCTTGCCCTTTGAAAAACCAATATATACGTTTTGCGGCGGGAACGCATAACCCGAAGGATGCACGTTTCCGCCGCGGCGGATGTCCCCGCTACACCGAACGAAGGGCATCATTTCTGATGCCCTTCGTTATTTTTGCATCTTCCGAAACCCTTGCCATTGCTGAGATTCTCTAAAAAAAGACATTCACTCTCAATGTTCGATACTCGCCTTTTTTGAAGTCATACACCAAACCCTCAGGAAATAGCATTTTTTGAATTCGCTTTTTACTTTCTTCGCTCAATTCGTCGAAAGATTCTAACAGGATAGCCTTCATCGGTTCAATGAATTTAGGATTAGCGAGTGTATATGCGACTAATCTGTTACCAACACAATTGCTCCGACCAGCGGAAAGATCAGCGGCAGATGATTTACCACCAAATGAAAATGAGCATCATTCATAATAATACAATTTTATTTTATTAAACATTCACTCCAAAGAGATAACCGACCAATGCGGATAAGCCCATTGCCAGCGTTCCCCAAATAGTAATTCTCAAAACGGCCTTTGGTACTTTTGAACCACCTGTTCTTGCCGAAATTATTCCCAAGGTAGCCAGGAACAAGATGGTAAAACCATATAGCCAATATTCCATAACTTGAACTGGAGCAAACAAAACAACCAATAACGGTAAAGCTCCTCCGATTGTAAATGCTCCACACGATGCCATAGCTGCCTGTATTGGTTTCGCTTGACTTACCTCATTTATTCCTAATTCATCTCTTACATGAGCATCCAGCGCATTGTGCTCCGTCAACTCCATAGCAACCTGCATAGCAGTTTCCTTTTTCAACCCTCTCTTTTCATAAATCTGAGCTAAAATATTCAATTCCTGTTCAGGCATTTCCTTCAGTTCTTCAATTTCCCGTTCAATATCTGCCTTTTCGGTATCGGTTTGAGAACTTACAGAAACATATTCGCCGGCAGCCATAGATAAAGCTCCGGCTACCAAACCGGCTACAGTCGCCAAAACTATAGGTTCTCTTGAATCACTTGCTGTTGCAATTCCTATTGCAAGACTGGATAATGAAATAATCCCATCATTTGCACCCAAAACAGTTGCTCTTAACCAATTACTGCGATGAATAAAGTGATTATCCAAATAGTTGTCAATTGTCAGTAATTCAGATTTCTTTTTCATAGTTTCTACAAATTCATCAGTGATGGGGTTACTCGATATCTTCCTTAGCTATATTTAGCTGATTCCTAACATGAAGTTTTAAATTAGGAAAAGGGATTTAATAAACAAGGATATCCAGAATAAATCAAGTTTACAATGATATAAATCAGTTAATTAATTCAATTTCCGGCTTCAAAGCTATTATTAGTTATTATGTTGAACTTTTTGAATCTACGAATTGTTAAAATTCAAATCAAAAGGAAAATGACCAGGTAAACTTCGATTTGGAAGAAGGTCCGAAAGGATTCAATGCAGTGAATGGTTTCCCTCTTTTTATTAAAAGTTATCTCGCTAAAGTAAACTTATATTGTTTATGTCCTCAGCCACTTCCTTGTTCGATACCGGTCGTTTATCCGCGACTAGTGAAACGGTAATCAATTTTTGGTTACCGTTTTTTTATGTCTAAGATTTTTGAAGGTCGCACGTTTTCGCGGTGGCGTATGTCCCCTCTACACCGAACGACAGGGTATCAGAAAGATGCCCTTCGTTATTTCATGCATTAGATATCCGAAGGATTTGTGTCGAAGACCTTCTTAAAAACCGCCGAAAACTTACTCGCATTTTCGTAACCGAATAAGCCGGCAACCTCTTTGATAGCGTATTTCCTCTGTAAAAGGAGCTCTCTGGCAGCCATCATTTGTTTTTTACTAAAAAACTGATACACACTTGTACCATGCATTCCCTTAAAATCATTTTTGAGTTTGGTTGGAGAAACACCTACTTTCCGGGCTATTTTTTCAATCCCGGGGAAATCACCGAACAAGTGATCATTTAAGAACTGTTCTGCACGCTGAATGTTCTTGCGGTCATTATCGTTGAGTTTGAAGTGATTCTCCGAAATGATCTCTGTATTGAGCTTTTCGATGAACTCAAACAAGATCCGATAGGTCAACTGCTGAATGACTTCCTTATTTTGATCGACACCCTTCTGTGCCAACTCCATCATTTCATGCCAGATGGATTCATAGACCGGGTCTGTTTCGTCTAAAATCAAAAAGGTATTCGGTGATTCAAAGAAATCAGCTAGCTTGCTGTTCCGGGACACCTGGTTCGCCTCTTTTTGTTGCTCCAACCACCTGCTGGTAAAAAAAACGGTGATATTCTTTTCTTCCGAATTCTTAAAGTGGTACTCGGTTTGTGAACATCCGGCTTTAAACAGGGACCAGGTATTTCCTTTGGTCACCAATCCGTTGACCATGGATTTATTGACGAGTGTGGTTGTTTTGACGTGTAAATTGATAAAGTGATATTCCAGAGGAAGTTTCTCGTCATACAAGTTGCGCATGAGGAGGTTTTTTTGGAAATGCAGGTTAGAAATCATGACCCAGAGTTCGGTTTCCGGGTTGCAATAGTACATCATCGATTTCAGGAAAATACTGGCAGATGACAGTGATTTTCGGATCGGATCATGCTTGGTGAAAGGCATTTGATCAAAACTCTCAATCATGGTTTCAGGCGACTGAAACAAATTATTCAACTGATAACTTCCATCCTTATAACCGACTTTATAACGCTGAAACTTTTTATACCAGGCGGCCAAGATGTTCGAAAACGTTCCTTCCATGGGCGAAAGATACTTCAAGGATTTCGTTTTTCGAAGACTTCCGTTCTCCTTTTTGAAAAAACAAATGTCTTTTTGGAGCATGCTCCCTTTCCGATTCCACCTTAATTTCGAACCGGATTACAACTTATTCAATAATGAAAAAACTACGCACTGGCCATTGGTCGCTAAACTCCGTACAATGGAACCGGAAAGGATTCTTTTCACGGATCATCGCCGCTCTTATTTTTCTCTTAACCTTCCAGAATGCCTCTGCTCAACTGATTGCTCAGGTAAGTGACTATGTGGGAAGTGGGTTGAATGAAAGCCAGGATGGAACTTTAACACAGGCGGGATTTAAAGACGTAACCAGTATTTGTAGCGATGGAAATAACAACTTGTATGTACTTGAGATAGTTAATGGTAAGATCCGAAAAATTACCCCATCGGGAATCGTCACAACTATTTATAGCGATCTGAATCAAAACTTTTTCGGTTCAGGTGGACTATCCGCCGCAATCCACGTGGATGCATTCTCCAATATCTATGTGTCCAGAGGGTACACAATTGCAAAAATAACCGGTCAGCACACATTCCAGATCATTGCAGGTTCTCTTACAGAAGTAGGGTATACAAACAACAACATCGCCGGTCAAGGTCAAAATGCACGCTTTTCGTTCCTAAACTCCATGACATCGGATATCTTTGGGAATCTGTATATTTCTGAAATAGGAGAAATAGCTTCAACTGAACGTTTTAGAATCAGACGGATCAATCCGTTTAATCAAAAAGTTGAAACACTGTTTACGAGCCAAAAACCGATTTACGGTTTATGTTTCGATGCAAACGGAAATTTTGTTTTTGGAGAAGGGTTTTCGGTTGTGAAACTAAATCCACAAACAATGGTAAAAACGGTAGTTGCCGGACATCCAACAGAAAGTAATCATATTAGCGGCCCCGGCACTGCTGCTCGTTTTCGCTCTATCGCTGATATTAAAGTGGTAAACAACGATATCTACGTCTTGGAGTGTGTTCCCAGGGTAATCAGGAGCTTTTCGAGTGCGTTTTCGAATGATTATAAATATGCTAAAAACTATTGTTATATCACGAAAATTTCCAATACGAATGTGGTTACCGATATTGCAGGAGGAGAAATAGGTGATGCAAATGGTGTAGGATTAAATGCCCGTTTCTATGGTCCATGCGGAATGGTAAAGAACTCTTCCGGAGATTTATTTATCTTGGATGATATGAAGAACTTGATCCGCAAGATCACATTTGTACCTCCAGCTCCAGCTCCCACACCTACTTATGTAAATGCTACTCCTTCTATTTGTTTGGGAAGTACGGTAGACCAACCGGCAACCATCACAGGGGCTGAGATGAGTCTTCAAATAACGAATGAAACTGTTCCTGTTTCCAGTGGGATTAAGGCCGCTTGCCGCAACCAGAATTTTGCATTTGTAGCAACGTCAAATGATGAAATCAAAAAATACGATTTTAACGGGAATCTGGTCGAAACCCTGCCTGCCATGCTGACGAATATTACCGGTATAGCTGCAGATTCCGTTAACCAGATTTATGCCGTTGCACAGGATAATTCACTTCCTTCCTTAACTGCTGTTTATCGCCTACAGCCTAGCGGTAACATCGATCTTTCATGGGGTCCCACGACGTCAGGAGTTCTGAACAATGTATCTGCCATTGCCATGGGTAGTGACGACGGATTGATTTATGTGGCCGATACCTCAACGAGCTATATTTCATCCATTAATCCGGTAACTGCTGCCATCACCAACTTACCTGCTCCCGGGAACCTGCAATTGAGTTATTTCAAACCGGTGAGCATGGCCTTTGACGTCTTCGGGGACATGTACCTGGCAGATATCGGCGGAAACCAAATCCTGAAACGCAGCAAAGCAGACAACAATTACTACCCGGTATTCCCGGGATTGGAGAACGATACGCTGAAGATCGACGGAATCAGCATTGCACACTCCGAATCCGGATACATGTACTTGTCTTCCTCTGCCCGAAATGTGGTGTATGAATTGGGTGCGAATGCAGCCTATGATACCACAGTTGTCGGAAGAAAATTTTCGAATACGACCGAATTCAGTACGGGTTTCTCTCTGGATGAACCGATCAACGTCATCGCTATGAGTTCGAATAATGCGGGTGTACTCCTAATTCCCAATAAAGCAAGCGGTGAGATGAGAAAACTCGCCTACTTTATGATGAAAATTGCTCCGAGATTGCCGAAAGGCTTATTCTTCGATCCTAACACCGGAACCATTCACGGAACTCCACTACAGGTTGCGCCATACACCACTTACACCATTACTGCGTATGGACCAACAGATAGCACGATGACAAATCTTGCATTCTCTGTAGACCCTTCGAGCCTGGTTTCCAACAATATCGGGAATAAAACCTCTGCAATCATCAACACGGGTGATGGATTGGCAGTGAATTTCTACGACAATTCCGGTTGTGAGCCTTTGGCTACCATCACGGACATCACGGACGGAAATCCAACAGGAAGCACGCAAGTGAAGCAAACAGTAGCAACCAACCTTCCGTTCTTCACTACCAGCGCAGGAGATACCAAATTTGTACGTCGTACAACGGAAGTCAATTCTCAGAAAATGGATTCCGCGAACGTACGCATCGAGTTGTATTTCACACACGCGGATATTGTGCATTACAATGCCAACAACGGAACTCAAACCGATTTCTCGAACGACACCACTGCAGGCACCATGGCAATGAGTATCCTGCAATTGCATACGGCTTCAAGCGGAAATACCCAACCTATTACACATAATACAACCGCAACGTGGAACACTTCCAAACAAGTGTGGGCAGCGAATTTCCCGGTAACCAAGTTCAGTACCTTCATGGCCACCACACCGGATGCTTTGACTACGTTTGAATGTGAAAGCACCGAATCCACGGAATTTGCTTTCGGCTGTACCTCTGCCGAATACAACGGAGTTAGCTACACCGTAGACGGAGAGTATACGCTGAATTACCAAAACCAATACGGTTGTGACAGTATTGTGCACTTAATCGTGTTCCTGGATAACAACTCCGAAATTACCATGATCGGCTCAGACACCCTGAAAGCATTGAATACGGCCAGCGGAACAACTTACCAGTGGGTAAATTGTGATAACAACTATGCAATTATTCCAGGAGCAACTGACAGTCTTTTCTTCGCAGCGGATACCGGAAGCTATGCTTGTATCATTACAAACACCGTTTGTGCAGACACTTCGGTTTGTGCGTACATTCAGGAGATTGGTGGAACCACCGGAATTGATCCGAATGGAAACATCTTTAACTATAAGATTTCACCGAACCCAACCAACGGTTTGGTACAGATCAGTTCCAGTTTCAATCAGCTGAACATTGAAATTTACAATGCACTGGGTGTGAAAGTCTTTGAAAAACGAACAGATTCCGGAATTACTTCGTGTAACCTATCGGAATTCGATGCGGGGATTTACCTGATTCGTATGAGCAACGAAAGAGGTCAGATCATCACCGACCGAATCATCAAACAATAATTAACAAACAAAGAGGATGTGTCTAGACGCATCCTCTTCCTGTTTCAATCACATAATCAGTTATTTAAAAAATGAAACAATTCTTTACACTCCTCTTTTTGGTTATCAGCAGTGCAGGTATTGCACAAAGCTATTCCGGTGGTTCCGGTACGGTAGCTGACCCGTATTTGATTGCCAACAAAGCCGATTTAAAATACTTAAGCGAAAATGTGAGTGAAGTAGGTTACCACTTCAAACAAACAGCAAATATCGTATTCACATCCGCTGATTTTGCTCCGGGTGGTGACTTTTACAATGGTGGATCCGGGTTTGATCCGATCGGAGGAAACATCAACCAGTACTTTATCGGGACGTATGACGGTAACCATTTCTTTATTGATAGCTTGTATATCAACAGACCAAACGAGGACGGTATCGGATTTTTCGCATCTGTTAATCATCCCAATGCTGAAGTACGTGCTGTGGATTTAAGAAACGTAACGATTACCGGACAGAGTTATATTGGGGTGATTTCAGGAATAGTAAGTTCTGGGGCTTCTATTTTAAATTGTTCGGTTACCGGAACCATTTCAGGACAAACAACCATTGGTGGGTTGATCGGAGAGGTTGACTTAGCCACCGTTAACAACTGCTTCACCCGTGTAAACGTGAACGGAGGCGATCTCGTTGCCGGATTGATTGCTTATGCTTCTGAGGTAACCATCAGCAATTGTTCGACTTCCGGAAATTTAACCGGTCAGGAACAAGTAGGAGGACTTGTTGCTACTATACATGACTCCTTCATTACCAATTGCTATTCCCTTGCAGCCGTTAGCGGAACTAATTATGTGGGTGGTTTGGTGGGTAATTTTGGTTTGGGTTCAATAGTCATTACCAATTGCTACGCCGCAGGAGCAGTAAGTGGTACTTCATTTGTGGGCGGTTTAATTGGTACTTTAACCAGCGGTAATACGGTTAATAATTCTTTTTGGGATGTGGAAACAACCGGACAATTGGTCAGCAGCGGCGGAACTCCGAAATCCACCCTGGAAATGAGATCACAAAGCACGTTTACAACTGCTACCTGGGATTTCATCAATGAATCTGCCAACGGAACCGACGACATCTGGAAAATGGGGGAATGTAAAAACAACGGTTACCCGGTTTTTAGCTGGCAGGCCAGTGAAGTATATCCGGATCTAACATTTGGCTCAATTAACGGGAATGTTTTGGATTCAACAACTATTTGTTACAATGAGTCTGCTAATATACATGCAATGTCCTGGTACAATGTCACTTGGCATGACAGTATTACTGCCGGTAATTTAGTATCATCCAGTAGTCCGTTCACTACACCAAATCTAACAGATACAACAATTTACTACGCTCAGGCAGATAACGGAACATGTATCAATCCGTTTCGTTTAGCATTTACAGTTGTGGTTCGACCTGAAAACATTACCAATCAAACGTTTGAGTTCTGTGGAAGCGGATCTGTTACTGTAGGAACCAATACCTACACCACTACCGGAGTTTATACGGATGTTTTTACAGATGCCCATTCATGCGATAGTACCATCATTACAACTCTGACCATTCATCCGGATGTGAATACCGGAGTAACAGTGGACAGTTTGACGATTTCTGCTCTGGGAACCGGAACTTACCAATGGATCAATTGTGCTACTAACGCTGCTATTTCAGGAGAAACAGCTCAAAGTTTTACAGCAACAGCCAACGGATCTTATGCTGTTATTGTTTCCAATGGCAACTGTAGCGATACTTCTGCCTGCGTGAACATTACAACGGTTGGTTTAACTGACCTTACTGCTAATTCCAACTTCCGGGCTTACCCGAATCCAACGAAGGGTTCTGTTACCATTGACCTTGGAGCTGCGTACGCTGATGCAACGGTTGTGATTAAAAATGCGATCGGTCAGGTTGTTTGCTCCCAATCAATTGGTTCATCCGGAAAAACAGATTGCTCGATTGCAGGCGAAGCCGGAATTTATTTCCTGGAAGTGAAAACCGACAGTCAGCAGACCGTTTTGAAACTGATAAAAGAATAGGACTAGTGTGATTAAACATAGGGTCTCCTGTTAAAAGCAGGTAATAATGTCTGCATCTTCAGCGAGTTCATTGTTCGATACCGGTAGCCTTCCCGCTACAAAGAAAAAGGTTGTCAAGTTTTGGCAACCTTTTTTTGTTTTCATTCTTATTCTAAGTTAAAATGCCTTAATTAAAATAGGTCATTTGAAGTGTATGATTTCATTAGCTATTATTAGCTTTGAATACCGAGTGATCTTGATAAGAACATCTGAATCCTTGGTTTGTGCCAATTGTTTTATTGTGAAAATCTTTTTTTTGAGTTGTTATTCTAAACTTTTATGATTAAATATCTTCTAATTCAGATTTTACTTTCGTTCTCATTCATCGGTTTTTCGCAGGGATATCTTTCAAAAACCTATAACCAAAATAATGGCTTACCAAGCTATGAAATTTATCGTTGTATAGAGGATAAACAAGGTTTAATGTGGTTTGCCACATTGAACGGGGTAGCGAAATTTGATGGCAAAAAGTTCAAAGTTTTTAATACGGAAGATGGGCTGCCAATAAACGATATATGGCATATCAATGTTGATAGTAAAAATCGAATCTGGCTCGGAGGCTATTTTTCTGGGATCTATTACATAGAAAACGATCGTGTTAAAAAAATCAAATCATCAGAAACAGTGTGTAAAGATTTTACGATGCTTTTTAAAAGTGAAAAGGGAAAAACACTCTCGTTTATCAGTGCTGATGGAAAATTCAAAGTTACTTATGACGGGCAAAAGTTAGTAAAACTGAAGCAAGATAAAAATGACTTATTTTCTATATACGATGTAAAAACGACTCGAAACTTAGATGAAATAATTCTACAGAATTTAAAAGCATTTAAACAAATTTTAAAAAAAGAAATAGGAGGTAAGACTTTCATCAATCAAAACGTGTTTTTTATTAATCCGACAAGTGATTTTGTAATAATAAAAAATGGTAAGTCAAGAGTATATAGAGGTTTTGATTTAAGTAAAAGAGTAAAGTGGATTGAATCGAAACTGGATAGTTATTTAAAACACACTAAGTCGATCAAATGGATTTATATTGATTCGAAACAAAATTTATGGGTGATCAATCGTTCTGGTTCGGTAACAATAATTCCACGATTTAAACATGTTTTAAATGTGCAACAGTATAATTTCCCAAACTCAGATTTGGTGGCAAAATTTTTCACCTTTGATAACCAGAATATTTTTGTTGCAAATAGAAATTCAACTCTGATTAAGTATTCAAAATCGGATTACAGCAATTCTGTTTTTTTTGTCCCCGGTGTAACAAATATTCAATCCATCAATTCCGTAGGAAGTTACATTTATGTTTTAAAATTGGATAGTGTACTGGTTCTTGACAAGAACAATAGAAAATGGACATTAGCCAATACACGGAAAGGAGCTCAAAATCATTTAAATTCTTTTTATAGCTTTTCCTGGTTTGATAGCTTATCATTTATTTCTGGATTTGAAACCTACAAATTGATCCATCCTAAAAAAATAATAAAGGCTGATTCGATCAATAATCCTATAAGAGTCCGAAATAGTTTGATTCTGGGAAATAAAGTGTTTTTATTTTCTAACGATATGAGTTATGAGATTAACAGGATATCAAAGAGAATCATAAATCAAAGGAAAATTGGTCCTATTAGCACAGTTGCGCAATTTGAAAACAAAATACTATTCGGGACAAGTGGAAACGGGATGAGATTAATGGATCAGAAATTAACTGTTTTAGATTCATCGTTAATGGGACTTTCCATCAATTCCATCTTTGTAGATAAGAATGTTGTTTTTATTGCTACTAACAAAGGTGTGTATACTACTCAAATAAGAAATAACACCTTCAGCAAAATGCAGAAACTCTACATTGGTGGATTTCATACGAATAAAGAGTTGTTATTTGTTTCGTGTGATGAAAAAAAAATATTTTTATGCGGTGTGCGTGATTTTTTTGTTTTAGACAAGAAACTTGCGTTGAAAGCGAAACCGAGGAAAATAAATTTATTTTTTACTGATATTGAATGTAACGAGAAAAAGGTAATTAATAAACATTCATTTAATAGTGAAGAAAATAATTTTGAATTTTCTTTTTGTGGTTTGTTGTATGAAAGCTTTGGTAATGTCCAATATAAATATAAACTAGTTGGGCATGATTATAAATTCCATTATACAACAGATGGGAAGATTCGATATGATGGGTTGAACGCAGGAAAGTACACCTTAATGGTCTATGCGCAAGATGGTGGTGCCAAGAACAATACGAATTACATAAAATACTCTTTTCAAATTAAAGCAAAATTTACTGATGGAATTTTATTTAAAATTTTAGTCTTTTTGCTGTTTTCAAGTATTATCGGTTTTATGTCTCATTGGATCATTAAAAAAAGGTCCATTCGCATGAAGCTTGAAAGTAAAAATTCAATTTTAAGGTTACAAGCTTTGCGTTCTCAGATGAATCCTCATTTGGTTTTTAATGCTTTGAATTCCATGCAAAGTGCGATGATTTTAAAAGGTGAAAAAGAAGCCAATCGATTTGTGACAAATTTTTCTTCGTTCATACGAAAAACTCTTGATAACAGTAGGTATGAAAAAATAAAATTGGCAGATGAAATTGAGTATTTAATCTCTTACATTGAATTGGAAAAGCAACGATTAAATGGATTGCTTAATTATAATGTTGAATTTAATGATAACATCAAAGGACTTTTGATACCAACGATGCTAGTACAGCCGCTTGTTGAAAATGCTATTTTACATGGGTTGGTTCCTTTAAAAAGTGAACGAACATTATTAGTTCGATTTAGTGAGAATAACGATTCAGTCATTATCCTAATTGAAGACAATGGAATAGGCATTGAGGCTTCATATATGATCAGAAAAAAAGCGAATCATAAGTCTTGGGGTTCAACAATATTAAAAGAAAGAATAGAAACTTATAATCAACTGTATTCGAAGAAAATAGTGTTATCTATTGAAGAAATAAAAAATGAAAATAGTTCAATCGGTACAAGAGCCAAATTAATTATACCTGTGTCAAATGAAACTTAAAACTGTAATTTTGGAAGACGAGGCAGATAATGTTTTTTTATTAAAACACTTCCTATTAAAATATTGCCCGGATATAGAGATTCTCACTATTTTGGAAAACGTTAATGATGCTATTGACTTTATTAATAAACACTCTCCTGATCTTTTGATTTTAGATATTATGCTTGAAAATGGCACAGCTTTCGACGTGCTGGATAAACTTACGATATCCGATTATCAGGTCGTTTTTACAACAGCCCATGATGACTTTGCTATAAAAGCTTTCAAGTACAATGCTATAGACTATTTGTTAAAGCCAATCCAGATTGACGCGCTGCTAGATGCTATTGAACGAGTGCGTAAAAGAATTGTTGATGAGAGTTATTACTCCAGAATAAATGCTCTACAAAAATTACATGCCAGTAGCAATACTGAATTGATTGCGATACCTACTGGCGATAAAATTGAGTTTATAAAAAGTAAGGATATACTATTTATTAAATCTGACGGTAAGTATTCTGAGTTTCACACGATCAATAACAGTTTTATTGTTTCTTCGCGTAATCTTGGAGAATACGAATCCTACCTTGATTCTTCCATTTTTTTTAGGTGCCACAATTCATTTATCGTTAATCTAAATTTCGTAAAATCCATCGATAAAGTCAATGGGTTCTTTTTTGAAATGAATAAGGGAATTAAAATTCCGATCTCGAGAAGGAAAAAGAATGAATTACAACAGCGCTTCAATTTGTAGTTTTTATTGAGAATACACAAGCCCATTTGAATTCGTAACTAAAATCAGGGAACAAAGATTGGACTTTTTCAGCAACATGCCTAGCTGATTATTCCTTAAAAACACCATCTATTCCTTTATTTAACCGTTTGTTTACTGAGATCCGCTAAAAGCGTTGTTCGTTGTAATGTTGTGGTGATTTTGTACCATTTTTTGTGCAAATCATTCAAACCTTATAACGAATTTAGCTATGGAAACTATTGAACGGATTTTACGATTTAGAGGTTTTAATCGGGGATTAGTATTGGTCCTTCTAACTTTCTTGGTGAAATTGAACAGTTTTTCTCAAAATTTGTACTGGAGGGCCAATGCATCCAATAATCTGGCAAGTAATATCGGGAACTGGGAGACCGCTCCCGGAAATGCGACAGCGCCGGGTTCTGCCCTTTCCGCAAGTAATGATCTATTCTTTCCGGTAAATTCAACTATAATGACTGTGGATTTAGGCGGTATTTCAGCAGGGAGCATAACCGTTTCCTCTCCCGGATCATACAATTTCACAGGTACAGGTAGCTTCAGTGGCAATATTACTGCAAATACAAATGCTTTTTTTACCGGTGCAACAGTTAACTTGGTTGGCTCTACCACGAAAACCATCAATTGCGACCCGAACGTCAATACGACAGCAACCTATTTTGGGACATTGAATTGTAACCAAGGAACCGTGAATTTAACCCACGATTTGAATGTGTTGGTCTTGTCGATGAGTGCGAATTTTAATTCAAATGGTCGCAAACTAATTTCATCTGGTTTCGGGAGTATTACACTAAATGCATCCTCTGGTAATACCATCAATTTGAGCAACTCTTTTATTAGTACACGCATCTTTGTTTACAATAACACAACTGGTTTTACCGGTATCTACACTGGTACTCGATTAAGTGTATGGGGGGTTGGTACTGTAGGTGGGGGTGGAAATCCTGATGTTTTCGTATTGAGAGGTACCGGTCCGGCTGTAAGCATGCAATCAATAACCTTCGCAGGAGGAAATTCAACACAAGAAATTGAGCGAGGTGCGACCGGGTTTGGAGGATTATATAATATGAACCTTGATACCTTGATCATTGATTCGAAGGAAGTCAATAATTTTCAAAATAGCGGTGGAAATTGGATTGTCAACACCCTGAAATTTGCAAGAACAAGTAATTTGAGTTTAAATGGTACCATCAGCTTTTCAAATCTCATTACCCCAACAAACTGCTTAGGATTTTCGACAATAAACGCGAGTACCGTTAATACCTTATCCGCGGTAAGTAATTCTACCATCAATTTTAATGCAGTTAATTTTACAGGAGTTGGTTATACCGGTACTATTGAGAATAACATAGTTGGAAATACAGGGACAGCCGTTTCCTGGACATTGCCAAGCCCTGCAAGTCAAACCTTTTGGTGGGTCGGTGGCGTTGGTGATTGGCTCGATCCCACTCAATGGTCGGTTAGTGGTTCCGGTGGGGCGCCTCAAGCAGCAACGGGTTGCGTTCCTTCGATTTTGGATGATGTTGTGTTTGACGCAAATTCATTTACTGCTGTGGGTCAAACCGTAAACACCTTGGTTGGACTAGGTTCAGGTTTTGCTTTGTGTCGAAATATAACAGTAACTGATCCTGCCAAAGAAGGAAATTTTAATGGGACAATTACCATAGCGGGAAATGCCAATTTCGCAGGTGCGAATGCAGTAAATTCAATTATGATGATAGGAAAGGGAGTACATACTTTGCAATCTGGAACAACGACCTATTCGGGGAGTGTAACTTTTCAAGGTTCTGGTAATTTTTCGTTGGTAGATAATCTTACATGCGGACTCAATTTTAGTGTTTTGAGTGGAAACTTTAATGCCAATGGAAAAGTGATAACTACATTTAATTGGTATGTTGATGGTATTTTAAATCGATCTGTCAATATTGATAATTCCAATATTAATGTACTAAACAGTTCAATCATTAGTAATGTTAATTTAACCGGTTTTTCTGCCATTAATTCATTGGTTACTTATACCGGTGGACCCACAGTAACTGCAACTTTTCTGGGTGGACCTACTACTATTCCTGCACCGAATACCATTCTTCCAATTGTACAATTTAACGATGTTGTTTTTAATGGTTTAATGACAATGAGGACTCTAGCAACTCCAACGTTTAGTGGTCCATCTTACATTATAGATTTTCGTTTTAATAACATTACTTGTAATGATAACACTGATTTTTTAGGGATATGGGGGTTTACTGTAAATAACTTGAATTTAACTTCAGGAAAAACGTATAATTTCAGTCATCAAGGTTTGTATACCATTTTAAACGGTATAAACACAATAGGAGGAGTTTGTGGTGAATTGATGTTGATTAAATCAGTTTTAAGCGGTACGCAAACCAGATTCTTTAAAGCGAGTTTACCTTTTACCATAACGAATGCTGTTATAAAAGATGTTAGAGCCACAGGAGCTACTTTAACCGTCAATAATGGTGTCAGTTTGGGGAATTTGATGAATGTAATCGTCAATCCCGGAGTTACAAGAAATTTTTATTGGGTGAATGGTACGGGCAACTGGAGTGATGGGATAGGTCATTGGAGTATAGGCGTCTCAGGCGGGAATCCTTCAATAACTAATCCGGGTGGATGTATTCCCACATCCAATGACAATGTGTTTTTTGATGGCGGATCTTTTTCCGGAATGGGGCAAACGGTAACTTTAAACGTTAACGGTGATTGTAAGAATATGACATGGGATGCTTCTGCTACAGCATTCGCACCGGTATTTTCAGGAACCCTTGATTTATCCGTTTACGGATCATATCTGTTAAGTACAGGTATGGTGCATAATCATACTGGAAAAACACTTTTTTATGGTGTATCAACCTCCGTAAACGGACAAATTATCAATACGGATGACGTACTGATACAAACAGCAATTCGACTGCTGGGTGGTGGGAGATATGATATAAGACATAAAATCTCGTCAACCGGAACGAGTTCAAGATTAGACTTAACTGCCGGTAGTTTATATACAAATGGATACGATATTAGAATTGGAGCGGTTAATTTAGGTTCTTTGGGAACAAACTTTGCAGATATCTCGAATTCTATTATTGAAGTTTATGTAGCCGGATATTCACAAAACAGTGTAGGATCAGGAAGTTGGTCTTCTTCACATCTTAATTCTGCTGGTTTTGTTGCTACGAATAGTACCATTATTTGTACTACAGGGAATCTAATCCTTTCAAATTATACATCAACACCTGTTGACTTTCACAATGTTATTTGTACAGCGACTTCTAATTGCAGAATAACACAATTTAATGGCTCTAACCTGGTAAGATTCAATAAAGTCGAGATGCAAGGTACAAATAGTGTGTTAAACAGCAATTATACAATAGATACCTTAATTTATGCCCCATCATCTGTCAATATACTCTCTGCCGGATATTCTTACATTGTAAACGATACATTGATAGCGTTCGGCTCGCCGTGTAATCCACTTAGAATTGAATCAAGTGTTGCAGGAACACCTGTTTCTTTTACCAACAATGGTTGTAATACAGAAATCAAATATGGTGCGATTAAAGATATAAATGCCAATTTAGCATCAGGTTGTAATGCTTCAGATTATTTAGTTTATGGTAGTGATAACGGTGGAAACAGTAACTGGACATTTCTTCCATATGCTTCTATCTCAGGATTAGGATCGGATACTACCTTTTATTGTACCGGAGCACCATATGTACTGACAACCGGCAATTTAGGAACCTCAAACGCCTCTTATTTATGGTCTGATGGTTCAACCGGAACAACTTTTCCTGTTTTCCAATCCGGTACATACACCTTAAGTACAACGTTCGAATCGGGATGTACTATTAATAACACCATAACAGCAATCGTATTAGATACGGTGGCGCCAACCATAAGCGGTTGCAACGACACAACCTTTTACTTAAACAACAGCTGTCAGTATGTTGTCCCTGATTTTAAAAGCACGGTTTCAATTACAGATGACTGCAGTGCTTCTATGAATATAGATTATTCGCAAATTCCTGCTGCAGGTACTATTCTAACAGGACAGGGTAATACCATTGTAAAGCTGTATGCGGAGGATGCCTATGGAAATATTGACTCGTGCAGTTTCAATATGAGTTTGTTAGATAATTTACCTCCTACGGTGATTTGTCAAAACTTTACAGGTGCGTTAAATACATCAGGAACACTTACAATAACTCCAGCAACTATCCATAACGGATCTAATGATGCATGTGGAATAGCGTCAATGACGGTTTTCCCTAATAATTTCAATTGTTCAAACTTAGGAGCAAACACGGTAACGTTGACTGTAACAGATGTGAATGGAAATTCATCCAGTTGTACGTCGACTGTAACAGTCATTGATACTATTGCACCAACTGTGCTTTGCCAAAACTATACTGCGAATTTAAATGCTGCAGGTACAGCATCCATAACAGGAGCAACTATCAATAACGGATCTATGGATAACTGCACCATTGCTTCCATGACTGTCTCACCAAATTTATTTACGTGCGCCAACCTGGGGAACAACACCGTAACATTAACAGTCACCGATGGTAGTGGAAATGTATCCACCTGTACATCTACAGTAACTGTAATTGATGTTGTTCCCCCAACGGCGGTTTGTCAAAATTTTACTGTGAACTTAGATGCTTCGGGCAATGCTTCCATAACAACCGCGGACATTGATAATGGTTCAACAGACAATTGTGCTATAGCGTCAATATCTGTATCTCCAAACACTTTTGATTGCTCCAATGTTGGTGCCAATACAGTGACATTAACGGTTACCGATGGTAGCGGGAATGTATCAACGTGTAATGCTATGGTAACTGTCGTAGATAACATTCCGCCAATTGCAATTTGTCAAAACTTTACCGTTGCATTAGATGCATCCGGTAATGCTTCCATAACCCCCTCCAACATCAACAATGGATCGACAGATATTTGCGGGGTATCAACTATTACGGTTTCACCAAACAGCTTCAATTGCTCCAACTTAGGAGCAAACACCGTAACAATGACGGTGATAGATGTGAATGGAAATATAGCTACTTGTACATCAACTGTCACTGTTGAAGACAACCTGAATCCACAAATAATAAATTGTATTAGTGATACTACGGTGGCTACCATAGGTGGATTGTGTGATGCAATTGTACCGGATTTTACTTCGAATTCCCAATTGGTTGTAACGGATAATTGTTCAACGCAGAATGTTGATATCACCATTTCTCAGGTTCCTTTAGCCGGATCGGTGGTAACTGCTAACACTATTGTGTGGATCTATGCTGCGGATGGTTCAGGTAATGTTGATTCCTGTTCCTTTTTGATGTCCATTGAAGATCAAACAAATCCAATCATTGTGAATTGTATTTCGGACACTACGTTGTTTTTGGGTCAGAATTGTGATGTGATCTTACCAGATTTCACAGGAAGCTCACAATTAATAGTCACAGACAATTGCTCGCAACAAGGCATTGATATCACAATTACACAATCAATATCAGCCGGAACTTTAATAACAGCCAACACTGTTATTTGGATTTATGCAAGTGATGCCGCTGGAAACGTTGATTCATGCTCATTTAATGTAATTGTTTTAGACACGATTGCACCTCAAATTAATTGTATAGGTGACCAGGAAATAGCTGTTGATGATCATTGTGAATTTGCACTTCCTGATTATACTTCGTTTGGGATTGTTGTAACCGACAATTGCTCTACGACAGGGTCGAATATAACAATTAGTCAAAAGCCGGCACCGGGAACACTGCTTTCAAAGCAGATCGTTGTTTGGTTAATAGCAGCCGATAATTGGGGGAATGTTGATTCTTGTTCTTTTACAGTTAATCCGATCGATTGTGAACTGATTTTTTATGAATCATTCTCTCCTGGAGACAAGGATGGCAAGAACGATTATTTCGTAATCGAAGGAATAGAGCGATTCCCGAATTCTAAGTTGATTATTTTCAATCGCTGGGGAGAGGCGGTGTTTGAGTCAGATAATTATTTGAATGAATGGGATGGAAGAAGTCAAAGCAGCTATAATGTTGGAGGAGATCTTTTACCTGACGGAGTCTATTATTACATTTTGGAATTAGGTAATAGCAACGCTTCAATTGATAATACCTATAATGGATTTGTATACTTAAAACGTTAATTCCTACCAATATGAGAAAATATATTATACTTATTATTTTACTTCAGAGTAAAGTTATATGGTCTCAACAAGAGGCGCAATTTACCCAGTATATGGATAATATGCAGTATTACAATCCTGCTTATGCCGGTAGTCGTGGAATGCTAAATATGGTGGGTCTACATAGACAACAGTGGTTTGGAATGAGCAATGCTCCAATGACTTCCAGTTTTAGCTTCAACACACCTTTGATATACAAAAGCTTAGGTATTGGGGTAAGTGTTTTAAATGACGTTGTCGGACCCGTAAGATCAAATTGGATCAATGCTGATTTATCTTATTCATTAAAATTTAAAAAAAATAAGGCAAAGCTTTCATTTGGTGTTAAGGCTGGGATTAATTTATTAAATTATGATTTAGCGGCTTTAACGAAGCAAGACATAACCGATGAAGAACTTACAGGTGTTTATGAAAATAGATTAGATCCTAATGTTGGATTTGGCATATATTATTATTCTGAAAAATGGTTCGTTGGAGCTGCAAGTCCAAAAATACTGGAAACGAATCTTTCAAACGGATTAATTTATTTTCAAAATCAAAGACACTATTATTTGTGTGCAGGAGGTTATGCAACACTGAGTAGAATGCTAAAATTGAGACCTTCCACCATGTTGAAAATTACCGAAGGAGCACCAATGGCCTTGGAAGTCTCATTGGCGGTTATTTTTTATGACAAGTTGTGGTTGGGGGCTAATTACCGTTTGGAAGAGAGTGCCGGATTACTTTTCCAATATCAGCTATCGAACCAACTTAAATTTGGATATTCTTTTGATCTTTCTACGTCAATTATAAGAAAACACAGTGCAGGGACACATGAACTAATGTTAAGTTACGATTTGAACCTAAGAAAGGCAACTATTTCGAACCCTAGATATTTTTAGACATCCCATAATTCAATATTGAAATAGATGTTGCTGATTATTTAGATCCTAACCTCTCAATTTTTTAATCAAACAGATATTTAAGAACCCAAATATGAAAATTTTAAAATTGCTAATTGTACTAGTTTTAGTTATTAATTTTAGCAAAGCGCTAGGACAATCAAGGAGATTGGAATATGCCGATAAGTTATATGAGCAAGGTGCCTATTTTGATGCATTTGAAGCATATGAAGATGTATTGGCAAGGGGAGTTGATTCCATGGATATTGCGGAGAAAATTGCTCATTCATATTTAAAGTCATCAAATGATTCGAAGGCCTTAGATTGGTATCGGTCGCTTTATTATCATTCAAAGATTAGTCAGAAGGACCTGATAGAATTGATGCTCCTGGAAAGGAAATTTGGTAGGTATGACCTTTCTAAGTTACTAGCTCAAGAATATATTAATAAGCATGGTAGCTGCGATGTTGTAGAAAATATTTTGAATTTTGATAATAAAGCAATCAATAAAAAAGCAACGATTCAAACACAACAAAGCATCAATTCTGAGTATTCTGAAATAGGTTTGTCGTTTATAGATGCCGGTAATGCCTTTTATTCCAGTTCAAAACGAAGCAAATTGTTGGCAAATAAGGTAGACGCTCGAACGAACGAGTATTTTTATGATATTTATTATTCAACGATTGATACCAGCAATTTATTTTTATCACCGGATAAACGTATGAAAAACCGAATCCAGAGTAAATACCACGATGGTCCTGTTTCATACAATTCTACTACCAATTATATCTATTTTACAAGAAACAATTATATAAATGGTAAAAAGGGATATGATACGAATAAAACGATGAGACTTAAGATATATAAGGCTAAAGTCATTGATAATAAATTTCAGGAAATAGAGGAATTATCGTTTAACTCAAATGATTATTCAAATGCCCATCCTACCATCTCACGAGACGGTTCTCGTTTGTATTTTAGTTCAGATCGTTCAGGCGGATTTGGAGGGATGGATTTGTATTTTGTAAGAATGGATCAGAATGGAAATCCAATCGGGGAACCAGAGAATTTAGGTAAGTCTATTAATACTACAAAAGATGAAGTATTTCCTTATTTTGATGAAAAAAATAAGTTGTTATTTTTTTCATCAGAAGGTTTAGGAGGCTTTGGAGGTTTGGATATTTACTATTGTCAGTTTGATGAAAATTATAGTATTTCGGGAATAAAGAATGTTGGTAACTCAATAAATAGTGAAAGAGATGATTTTTCAGTAGTGATGGATGAAATGCTCAATTATGGATTTTTTTCTTCTAATCGATTAAATGGAAAAGGTGGAGATGATTTTTACGGTTTTCGTATGGATGAACCATTGCTGGATCATATTGTGTTGAAAGGTCTAATTACTGATTTAGTAACATTAAAAGAGTTGGATAGTGCAACTGTTTATATTTTGAATTCTGAAAACGAGGAATTAGACTCGATAATTACAAGGTTTGATGGCACCTATGAATTTCAAGTACCAACTACTTTGAATAAGATTTATTATAGAGTGCAAAGAAATGGTTTTTACGAAACATTAGATTCTTTATCAATAACGGAAGATGTCAAAGAGTATACAAAAAACTTTGCTCTAATGCCAATATTAGATTACCGTTATCTAATTAAAGTAAAAGACCAAAAAACAGATGAATTGATATCTGAAGTAGATATTAATCTCATAGAAATGAAAAGTAAATCTGTTTTAAATGTGAATTTTAATTCAATGAATACGACCTATCTGAGTGATGTTGTTCCTAATAAATTCAAGGATGTAATATCCTATTCTTTTAGAATAAGAAAAAACGGATACATAGCTCAAACATATATAAGAGAGGATACGTTGGATAAGTTAAGTGTAATTCCTGTTGAAATTGGTTTGGAAAAAATTGTGATTGGAGTAACAGATTTGGGGAAACAAATCAATCCAATTTATTTTGATTATAGAAGGTGGAACATTCGTCCAGATGCAGCAATTGAATTAGATAAAATAGTCAAAATCATGAAGGATAATCCAGAGATTAAGATTGCTTTAGGTTCACACACAGATGCGCGAGGAAAGAATGCTGAAAATTTATCACTTTCAGAAAAAAGAGCGCAATCATCGGTTAACTATATCATTTCTCAGGGGATTGATAGAAGCCGTATAACTGGAAGAGGTTTTGGTGAGACTAAATTGAAAATATCAAATAAGGAGATAGAAGCAAAAGTTTCTTGGGAAGAAAAAGAGAAGTTGCATCAATTAAATCGACGTACAGAGTTTATTATTGTTAAATAAAAAAGTTTGAATAATTAGTTCTCAACTAAATCTAACTTATGGAAATGCAGTTGATTGGCAATTCAAAAATGTAGCTTAACTTTTTGTCCGGTTTTTTGTTGCAAGTTCAGCCCAAATAACTGTGAGTACTCTTAACTTGTTTTACAGCTTTATTGAGAACCTTGTTTTAAACCATTTCTCAGCTGAATCAGAATCTTTTGAGTTCCGTTGTTTGATTTGGACAATAAACAAAATGTAATCCAGCCCAGCTAGGTCTAAAACTTTCTTAGAAAAGCACTACGAAATTTCGTAAAGTGTTAAAAACATACGATTATTAAAGAATCTGGGGAAACAAGACTCTTTTTCATCTGGTTATATTATATCCAAATGAATTGTCAGGTAATTTGACTATTACGAAGATAGATCAAAACCCCTTGTACCAAAATGCCTCATTTTGCGCTCAAATGCCGTCAATTTCAAAACACAAGCCTTTGAAAAACAGATAAATACATTTTTATTCGTGGGCTCATAACCGTTAGCTGCCGGACGGATGTTCGTCCCGATAGAAATCGGAACGTGTACCCGCTACAAAGAAAAAAGCGTCATTACGAAAGTGGTTACGCTTTTTTCTTTCCGGCTAGTCTCGCTCTCACAGGCATTCTGCAACGCTTTTTCTCAGAGCGAGAGAAGAGAATGAGAGCGTGTTTTGGCAACCTTTTTTGTTTTGTAGAAAATAGCTTTTCATGTTTGTTACCTACGTTTTATACTCTGCCACTTACAACAAAATCTATATCGGATATACCTCCGATTTAATCGATAGATTTCATTCCGATAACCGATTAAAGGCCTATTGAAGAAGGAGTTTATACGTAGCAAAACATCGTGTACACAAACTTAATTATAGCATAATATGTTGATAAATTAAATACTTTAAGTTTAGATGAGTAAAGCATCCGGAATTTATGATTCAAAGTGGGAAGCATCACCTGTTCATTGGAAATTAAAAAGATAAAATGATCGAAAGACCTCCAACCCAGAATTAAAATTCAACTTAAATACAACTTAAAACTTAAAAAGTTATGAAAACCAAAAACCTAACATTTCTATTAATTGCATCTGTGTTTATGACAATACAGGCCTTTTCGCAAATGAATTATTGGACAACTCCTCCTTACAAATACAGTATGTCTGGGACACCCTTTGGATCTGCATTGTATTCAGGGGCTCCCTCAAGCGGAACATTCAAGGTTGCCAATGGTGCTTATGATCCAATAGGGAATCTATTGTTTTATGTACAAGATGAACGGGTATACAAAAAAAACGGAACGAGTATTGGCGATCTTTTCACAAGTTACTATGGTCATATTGGAGGTGAAGTTGTCATAGTTCCTATTCCGGGCGAGTGCAAAAAATACTATGTTATTTATAGTATAGATAACCCAATTGGTAATGCAATAGGAGCATACGTAAAGGTAGATTGCAGCGGAACAAATCCGGTAGTAATTTATAATGCAGGTTCACCTTTTAATCTTGGCGGTATCTCCGCATCGGATATCATGACACTGGCCTGTGGAAAAATGAATGGAAGCGGTGCAACAGCGACTTACTATTTATATGCAGCAGGCTATGATCCGGTATCAGGAAATAGTATTATAAACCACTATGTCATTAGCTCATCGGGGATTTCAGCTGGAACATCAATTGGAAGTTTACCCTTGAGCAGCTATGATACTGAAGCTACTGAATTGGAATTGTCCCACGGAGGAGATTATTTAGCATGGAGCAGACCATCCAGTAACAAAGTATTTGTGTTAAAACTTACAGGCTCCAATTTTCAAACCTATGTTTCTTCCTCGTTACAAACCTATTCACTGACAGCTGTTAAAGGTCTTGAATTTGATAATTCCATATCTAATCCAGTATTATATGTTGCCGGTGGCACAAGTGTTTCAAATGTATTTAAGAAAATTGATATTGCCAGTACTAGCCCAATCCAAACATCCATTTCAAGTACCTTGGATTGGAGCTCGACCTTTTTGGAATATGCAAAAAACGGCAAGATTTATGGAATGGTTCCGGGGTCCTCGAATACACATAAATTGGCCGAGTTGGACCTTGGTTCAGGTGTGATCACATCACAAACCGTTAATTTTGATTCCAGACATACTTATTTAGGCGTTTACACTTTACCAGATCAACTGGACGGACAGGATTATAGTAATCTCAATATTGAGGCCTATGCTACCATTAATCAAATAACGGTAAATGGGAATACCATGCAGTTTTGTAACGAATCAGGAATACCAAACAGTTATTACAATTGCCTTCCCATTTCTCTTAACGCAACTTATAATAATAGCAATCCAACGCAATATAAGATCGATATTTTGTATGTGGATAGCGATTGTGACGCTTATTATATAAACAATTATCCTTACTCTGACTATGTTCTCTATTATGGTGCCTGGACTGCGGGATCGGTGCCCGCGAATCTCGATTTAAGAACATTGACCGATGCGGCCGGGAAGAATTTGGGTAATACTACCGGGGTTTACAAGGTATTTGTTTACGTAAAAAATGCGTGCGGCACGATTACATCGACCTATGGAATTTTTAATGTGCTACAGGGAGTTTCACCGGCTATTAACCTACAGGTATATGATTACACAAATCCTCAAACATATTTATCTACATCTCAAAACATATCTTCGCCCCGCAACGTTGGTTCATCTTCCCTAGGATTCAGGGTAAGCGGTAGCAGTGGGAACATTACGGAAATGAAAGTTAAAGTGGAAGAATACACCAGTAGTGGCAGCCCCGTGAGCACGGTATTTGAGCAAACCAAAACAGTGAACAACATCTCTACTTTTACTTACGAAAATCTGAATAATTATTGTGTGCCTTCTTCTGTATGGGGTATAAATCCTGGATTTGGAAGTTGTAGCGTTTCCAATCCACTTTCTTACATTGGTTATAGCGGATATTTCTCGTACACCAATGCGATGTTCTCATCTGGAAAATACTACAAACTAACCGTAACTTTAAGCAATCCATGCAGCAGTTCGAGTAATTGGACGTATTTATATGTAGACGCGATTAATCAAAGACCATCTCAAGATGTTTCTATTACGGAACAGCTTGAAGAAGATTTTGTCGTACTGTATCCTAACCCAGCTAATACGGAAGTAAATATAAAACTTATCAGTGCGAGTGATAATACCTATACGATCACTGTTTTTGATGCAGCAGGTAAACTAATTAAAACATTTTGTACTAACGAGCTTATATCTAAAGGTGAGCATATGATACAGGTATCAACAACAGACATGAGTGAGGGTATCTATACCTTTAAGATCACCTCAGGAAAAATAACAAAAACAAGCCTTATCAATGTTGTAAAATAAATCAGCAGCAGAGGGAAGTATTCTATAGCACATTCTCTGCAATACTCAGCACACTTATTCGAGCACAGAGACTCCCGGGGATTCATTCGTATAAACTCTATAGATCATGATAGTAACGTAATTTCTGGTTGAGACATGCTGATTGCGATGCTAAAGTAAATTTATATTGGTGTCTTCGGCTAGTTGATTGTTCGATAACGGTCATTTCCCCACTACAAAGAAAAAAGCGTCATTACGAAAGTGGTTACGCTTTTTTCTTTCCGGCTAGTCTCGCTCTCACAGGCATTCCTGCAACGCTTTTTCTCAGAGCGAGAATGGAGAACGATAGCGTGTTTTGGCAACCTTTTTTAGAAATTGCTATTCAAACGTTTGGACGTGGAAAACCAGTAAAGCATTCCGGATTAAGAAGCTTTATCAAAAAACTAGGTTTATCCAAATGGTTTTTAGCAGGTTAGTGAAACAAATACTTTTTTTCAGAATAAAATATTCCGTAAATTCGTTTAGATTTCAGCAGCTAAAAATTCCGATAAAGTCATTCCGTGTGCCCGAGCCAATATTAGTAAGCTTTTGTATGTAATGTTTTTTTTTCCTGCTTCCCATCGACCGTAATGAACACGTGACAAGTTATGGTCCAAGGCAAACTTCTCCGCGCTCTTATAACCCTTGGAAATCCGAAGAGCTCTTATTCTCCGACCTAGCTCTGTAAGTTCCTGATCAATAATTAATTGACTATTAGTTATCACTTTTATTTTGTCCATATAGTTACAAAGCAACAGTAAACCAACCAAAAAGCAAACAACCATTAAGTAAACAACCATTGGGTTTGCAACCTAATGGTTTAATTTATATATTTGAGAGCAAATAATGATTAATGATATTCGTTTTTATAATCTACTACAGCTCTTGCGTAGAACAGGGAAAATCACCCCCCTGTGTAGTGTGAAATTCATTAATTATGAGATATGACATGGATTTTTAAGTGGTGAAAATGTAGTGGAAAATGGCATAGAGGTTGGGTTCCCGCCTCTGTGCCGTTTTATTTTTCGGGAGTTTGCCGGATCAGAAAATAGCAAGTAAGTTTGAGTTCAAAATGATTTTGCTTTTATGGAAATCCCTATTCGTTTTTGTCATTTACATTTTATACTCTGCCACTTGCAACAAAATCTATATCGGATATTCCTCCTTTAAAACAAAACTATTTTCCGGCTTAACACGGTATTAACTCCCAGAGCTTATCTTTGTATACTAAAATCACAGAACCATGAACAATGCCATTGCATTAGCAATCGTTGCAACTTTGGGTTGCACCACCTTCGTTTCGGCACAGAACGGAACAACAACTTCAACAACGGCTGTTCCTGCCGGAAAGGAACGTATTAGCCTTGCTGCTATTGAGATCAACGCCACGATGATCGTTCCAACAGGTGTGAAAGCCATCGAAGAAACGTACAGTTACTACATTTCCAACGGAACCAATTTCGTCATCTCTGTAGAGTCGGCATACGACATGACCCTGGAAAAAGCCAAAGCAGAGATTGCTGCAAATCCGGATAAAAAGCTTCTTTCAACGAAAGCTCATTCCGTAATTTTCAAGGAAACAATGATGGGTCGTGAGATGGTGCATTTCGAAACATATATTGAGATCGGCGGACAGCTTTACCGTTTTTACGACAAGCGTGTTAGTCCTTTGACTATTGAGCAGGTGACGCCTATGTGTGAAGCGGTGGAAACTGTTCAGTCGTTGTAGTAATTAGTCACATTTACTTTTCATTGAATGTAATGCTTGGTAACACACTAGGTATTACATTCAATTACCTATCAAAAATTTAGAAAGTAGTTTTATTCTTTCATCAGGCGAGGGATGTGTTTTGTCATCAGAGGGATTACTTTCCCCCAGATACTCAAACAAAGATATTCCTGGTTCCGCACCAACAGCAAGAGCTGCACCCCGATCTGCCAGTTCTTCAGAATTTAATCTTACTCTACGGACTTCTATAGCGGCTACAAGAACACATATAATTGTTAGCGCTTCACTGCCAAAAGAAATTAATAGATCGGAAGCTTTGTGTATTATCATAAGATCATTGCCAAGAAAAAAGGCCTTAAGAATAAGAGACAAAACCTGGATGGCTAAGATCAAAGGCAGAAGAATCTTTCCATAAGCTTCAGCCTGCCGAAATAGCTGAAGATCCTTTTGGCGGATGTGTGATAATTCATGTGCCAAAATAAAACGTCCCTGCTCCGGATTCTTAAATTGGAAATATACAAAACCTACAGGCAGAATCAATACTTCCTTTTGACGATACCTCTCAAGACTTGGAAAAATAGTCTTGCTGGGGGTTGGTAAGATTAAAATATCCGGCGACACATTTAATTTTGAAGCTAATTCAACTAAAATCGGATATATAGAGAGTACATTTTTAGCTTCTTTAAGAAGATGTTCATGTCTCGAAATGAAATATCGCGCATAATCCACAATTTGTCTATATCTGACGATTACGAACAGACCAAGCCCGATCAATAGAAAAAGATTGAAATATAACGCAGATAATTGATTGTAATATGGATCTAAGGGCTCGGGAGAATATGTAAGCTCACTCATTGCCATATGCAAAAAGAAAATGCTAATGCCAGATAATGCGATCGATACAAAATAAAAAAGGAAAATGACCCATAGCCATCTTTTTGGTGCTTTGGCTTGTCTTTGATGTTTCAGAATAGAAGCCAGGTACTTCTTTTCATCAATCATGGCCAAGCAATTTTTGTAAGTCTTCTGAAAATGATGAAACAATCGCTTCTGCTTTATCAGCACTCATTCCTTCCGCTAATAACCTGTTTTTCCATGAACTTTTTATCATATCAGAATGAACATTTGTTTCCTTTTTTTTCAATGCTTGTTTTAGTGTGAAAAAAGTAGTGATCGATCCTAGCAGTAAAGCAAATGATTCTACAATGTTTTTTACATCGGAACTGCTGAACTCATTATACCCTTTAAATGCTTCAAGTTCATCAATTGATCGAATGTCATCCGGTATAAAATCGAAATACATTTCCAGGTTTTGATGACCATCCAACTTATAAGTGGTAGCGATTTTCAAACACAAATCTTTAATTGATTGTGACATAACGTTTTAGTTTAGTGAATAGTTTGTTTTCCAGTAACGACTAAATTTAATTTTTAAAAAGAAAACACCGTATATTTTGTCAGTTTTTTCAAAAAAAGTACAACCAGCACCTTTTTTGAATGGGAGAGTATCAGAAAGACCGTCAAGATTTGGCGGTCTTTCATTAAATCGGATTCTGCTTCTCTAAGCTCCTCCTAGTATTAGAAGGAGTAAGAGAGCAATTCCCAGCCGTGTGATCACGCGTTTCAATTTTGCCCGGAATGCCGGATTTAGAATGTTTTTCAAAATGTATTCCATGAAAATAAGTTACTAAATTTAACCGAGTTATGCTAATCTAATTACCAGATTGATCTACTAATTGGTTTATAGGCCGATCTTTCAAAATCAATTGACCCTTGATTAACCAGGATAATCCGAAAGCAAATAAGCAAATAGTTTCACCTATAAATATGAGTTTGTATTTAGCGTAAAAAGGTTCAAATCGGTTCAGGGAACAAGGAATTAAAGCGAGGATTGTGATAAAAATGATAAGACCGCATGCTTTAAACAAGTTCTGTTTCAATTTTCGGGGAGTTGTTTTGGGTTTGGAAAATTGAAAATAAGACATGTAACCAAGAAACAGGAAAAATAAAGCGGCGCTTACCAAATGAACCATACCCATTAAATCTGTGCTGTCACCGGGAATAATTTTGTGTGGGGAGGTTCCTTTTAGGAGTTCAAACTTATCAAGCGCTTCCATAGTCAAACCCGGATACGGAGGTGTTTTTGACACAATTTGATAATTGGGTAAAACAATATCGTGTTTAAAGCTTGTTGGAATAAAGGCCGTGATCAAACCGAAAATTCCTGCCAAATTAGTGATCCACCGATCTGTTTCGTCGCTTCCTTTGTAAGTTAAGAGGAACAAGGACATTGCACAGAGTGTCACAACAAACACATCTCTTAAACGGGTGTAATAATAGTTGCTGATGGATGATTCAATATGTCCGTTATTCCATACAATGGAACATATAATTAATACGATTGGAAGCCCGATTCCCATAAATCCGAGCATTTTCCGAAATGACATGTAATTAATGATCAATTCGTGTTCCCTACGAGGGGTCATTGGTTTTTTCATAAATAGTAGCTATTAATTCTCCCGACTCTTTTCATGGATTTTTGGGTTCCTCCGTTTCAAATCTCTTGGTTTATTTGTTCTAATAAAAGAGCCCTTTCCCCAAATAACCCGGGGATTTTTCCCGTGCCCGTTTTGTGTGAAATCACGACTTAAAAAATTGTTTTTCAGTGATTTAATATGGAGTTTTGATTCGAAACTTTAAACTTTATATTATGTACAAAGTATTACCAATTGATTTAGAAACGTTAATGAAACGAGTTAGTCCGAATTTTATGAAGGAAGATGCATTAAATCTGGAAACAGATGATGTTGATAGTGTCGAAGCTATTCGCAGATTAAATTACTTCCAGACCAATTTATTACTGAACAAAAAAACAGTTATGGATACAGCTGCTATTTTATCACGTGATAATGTAGATTTTTTATATGATAAAGTAGGTCCGCTCGCTACTAATAAGAAATGTATAACTGGTGTATTGGTCCACTTTGCCGATAAGATTAATGGCGGAGTTCACACTTTTCATCCAGTGTTTCAACCGGTCTTTCTTTCATTGAAACAATATGATGCATGTTCTATGACGTATGTATACGAAACAACACATAGTGATAAATACTATCACTTTTCGGGATCGGAGTTGGTACTTTGTATAGATGGTGAGGAGCAACAGTGGTTATTGGATTATGGAAAGTATACGACAATTAACCATAATAAAGATACGAGCAAACCATTCTCATCGGTTATTACAAATGTTGATACGGAAAGCCAGTTGTTTCCGTTCCAGTTGATCTATACGCTTATGGATGATAACCAAGCAGATCAAGTTATATTTAAGAATTGCATGACCGAATTTGTGCATGATCCTTCTATCGAGCTGAAGCACTCCTTGTTGATGTCTTCACCTGCAATTAACAACAACGGACCTTTCTTCAATAAATATGCGAATCGTTCTCACTTATGTCCACCATGTGGAAGATTTGGTTTTACATTGATATAAGTCTCAGATCGATTCAATAATTAATTTACCTTTAGCATGTCACCACATCACATTGAAACCGACATGCTTACACTATTTACGGAAATCTCATGTATCTCATTGGCCATTTTTTTTGGACTTCTTGCCTTTCGCAGGTTGGATCGCTTTTTTCAGATTCTCTTGCTTCAAGTAATTGTCTGGAGTTTGTTTTATACATTTTCCCATGTGATTACAAGTTACCAGCAAGCACATCAGTTGCCCATAGACAATCAGTGGCTGATGAACATACATTTGATGGTTGAAACAGGATTATTGCTCATTGCAGCATGGTTCATACTCCCGAAAATGCTCCGAACGGTTCTACCAATCGGAGCATTTTCTTTTTTTTTGATTGTTTTTGGAATTCAGGTTTGGAATCAGGGATTTGAGGATTATCTCAATTATGCAGATGTTGCTGCATGCATAGCCATTACCTTGGTTTTCTCCATGGTGTTGTTCACATTTGGTCAACGAGGAAATGTTCCATTTTGGACTTCCCCTGAAAAATGGGCATGTTTAGGCATCCTGCTTTATTTTGCCTGCAGTGTACCCTATGTTTCCATGATGCACTATCTGGAAATAAAAAACCCGGAGGTAAATACCTTTTTGTACTACTTAATCAGTGGTGTGCTGGCAAATGTCAGATACCTTTTATTGGCTCTTGCGTATGGGATGATTTATCGAAATGCTAAAAAACAAAAATCAAACTCATGAACGATATTATTTTAAGTATTGTTGCTGCTACACTGCTCATTTTGCTCTTGATTGCCGGAATTGCAATCACTTTTTTCATATCAAGCCGACAACGGATGCGCCAGGAACAAATCCTGATAGAAACAAAGTTGGCTTTTGAGCGGGAATTGCGCCAGGTAGAAACCGAGGTCAGTGAACACGTAATGGGTCAGTTTGCAAATGAATTGCATGATAACATCGGTCAAAAGCTCACGGCCATTCATTTTGAGATTGAAAGTCTAAAATTGGATCGACCGCATAATAAGGACGAATACAAACCATTGGAAATTTATCTCGATGAGGCGACTCAGCAACTGAAATTGTTGAGTAAAACGCTAAACAATGAATTTGTGGCTTATAGTGGTTTGCATTCTTCGATTCAAGTGGAAGTCAATCGTATGAATCACAGAGGAAGGGACTCATTTATTGTTCATCTGGATGCTGATTCTACCATTTCTGTTCTAAAGAAAGAGGAAGAATTGATGGTGTTTCGGATCTTTCAGGAAATCCTTCAAAATGTGATGAAGCACTCCGCAGCAAAAAATGTATTTATCCGATTGAGATCGAATTCAGAAGGATTTGAATTGCGAGTAAAAGACGATGGGAAAGGATTTGATTATGTGGAAGTTTTCAAGCAAAATAAAGCTTCCGGACTTCGGAATATATTAAAACGAGCTTCCCTGGCTCAACTGGAATGTAAAATTCAAACAAAAGTAGGAGAGGGGACAAGTTATATTCTAAAAAAATCACCAAATTAGTAGTCATTATAGCGAGCTACTATTCATGGAAAACCGAAACATTGTTCTAATTGACGACCACGTAATTGTCCGGAATGGACTGAAAGAACTCATTGAGAAATTAGGTCCTTACTCTGTAACAGCGCAATTTGATTCAGGAAATGCATTTCTAGATGCCTTACCCATCCAACCAAAACCGGATTTGGTAATTGTGGATTTGAACATGCCGGGAATGAGCGGATTCGAACTGGTTGAAAAAATCAAAAATTCGGAAAATGAGCAAGTAATTCTCATTTTAACTTTGGATAGCGACGAACAGACCATTATTCGCCTATTCAGAAATGGAGTCCGTGGATTTTTAAAGAAAAATTGCAGTGCTGAAAGCTTAAAGAGCGCATTGGATTCCATCATGGCAACCGGTTACTACCACAATGAATTTTTAGCCCTTTCCTTGAGACTGGATACACAAGCAGCTAAACCTTCAGAACGAGATCAAATCCTGATGCAATTAACGCCACGCGAGCGCGAATTCCTCAAATGGGTTTGTCATGAAGAAGAATATGCCTACAAACAGATTGCTGAACAAATGCAAGTAAGTGAACGGACGGTTGATGGTTACCGCGAAACAATCTTTGATAAGTTTGCCATCAAATCAAAAACAGGATTGGTGTTATTTGTCTTAAAGCATCAGTTGTTTGATGAGTTGTAGCGATTTTGAAGTCAGGTCAGATTGATTCTTAACTAAACATTCGAAGATGTTTCATGTTATCCGCGAAATCTGCGTGAAGAAATGAGTGGGCATTTGCATTCTAGTAGATTATTTGTTTTTATAAACTTGAATTTTCCTTTCGAAGCCATCTCACTTCATCGTAAATCCCTTACGACCCCCATCACTATTTTTGTATTCAAATAAAATGAATCAAAAAAAACCATTAATTTCAACCAGTACCTTAAACTATTTACAATGAAAACATTAACTCTTGCATTTGTGCATGGATACAGTGTCACGAATCTGGACACTTACGGAGAAATGCCTTTACGTCTCATGCAGGAAGCCGGCACTTATGGCTACCAACTCAAAATCGAACACATTTTCCTGGGGCGTTACATCAGTTTCAATGACGAAGTGCGTTTGGAAGATATCGCCCGTGCGATGGAACAAGCCGTACAGGAACAAATGATCCCGACTTTGGCGGCTGGAGAGCGCTTTGCTTGTATCACGCATTCTACCGGTGGACCGCTTGTAAGAACTTGGTGGAATAATTACTACAAAGATCAAAAGAAGACTTGTCCGATGAGCCACTTGGTGATGCTTGCTCCTGCAAATCATGGATCGGCACTTGCTCAATTAGGGAAAAGTCGTTTGAGTCGCATCAAATCGTGGTTTGATGGGGTAGAACCCGGACAACGTGTGCTCAATTGGCTGGAACTGGGAAGTGGTGAAGCATGGAAATTGAACAAGGATTGGATCCAGAACGGCCAAAAATACATCGGTCCGAATGGGATTTTCCCATTTTCATTGATCGGGCAAGATATCGACCGCAAATTGTACGATCACCTGAATTCCTACACAGGAGAACTTGGAAGCGATGGAGTTGTGCGTGTCGCAGCAGCGAATCAGAATAGCCGGTATGTTAAATTGACCCAGGAAACACCCAAATTGGTAGGCGGGAAGTGGCAAGCTGCTAATTTGGAAATCTCAGAATTCACCGAAGCGCCATCAACTCCTTTCAGAGTCGTGACTTACAAATCGCATTCAGGAGAAGAAATGGGAATTATGCGAAGTCCAAAAAAGGATCCAAAAGATCCATTAGGCACTGAAGTTGTCAATGCGATCTTCCGTTGTATAGCAGTCGCGACGGATACAGATTATAAAAAAGTGACGGCAGATTTTGCAAAAGAGACCAGTAATGTTCAGGAAAAAGGGTTGGTAGAAGAAGACAAACGACTTTTCGGGAAGAAATACTTTGTGCACGACCGTTACTCCATGATCTTATTCCGATTGGTGGATTCTGAAGGACATGCAGTAACCGATTTCGACCTGATCCTCACTGGAGAAAACCACGATCCGAATGGATTACCCTCCGGTTTTTTCGCAGACAGACAGTGCAATGGGGTCAATAAATCCACCGTTACTTATTTCTTCAACTACGATGTACTTCATGGAAGAAAATCGATGACCGTAAATGGATACAAACTGGATGAATTGAAGGGGATCAGCAAGCTTGGATTGATTATTCGGCCAAGACCGGATGATGGATTTATCCGATACCTTCCGTGTGAAATAATCGCTTCAAAAGAGCTTTTTGAAAAGGCATTACAACCCAATTCAACAACCATGATCGATATTTGTATCCAACGTGTTGTGAGCAATGAGGTATTCCGTTTCGAGAAAGTGAGTAATACTTCCGGAGTGCAGAAAGTGAGCTTCAAGAAAGTAGCTCCCGGAAACGGAATTGTTAAGTGATTTAAAAACGGATTAATCTAGAAACAGTAGAGGTGAAAAATTTTTCACCTCTACTGTTTTTGTCTAGCTATTTCTTCTGCATGACTTTCAACAAACGTTGTTCTGCTTTGGATTTGATCGCTTCAGTTTTCTTGAAGGTGTTTCCTTGCGAATCAAGCAGATATCCCTGGAAACTGTGACTCAGATAAATCGGAGAAACATTGTTCGTATCAGTGAACGACTGGGAACTGTGACAGGAGAAACAATTCGCCAGGGTTCCTACATTGATTTGACTGATATTAGTTTCAAAGGTCTGAGTGAAGGTTTCCATCGTGACATTGGCACAATTCAAACTACCGCGTGCATAACTGCCGGGCGATGCGTTTCCGATACCTCCCGACAAACTATCGATCAGCTGAGCTTGTTGCAATGGAGTCTTCCCGTCTGTGTTCAACCAAATAGATCCGTTGTAGAAGTAATTTGCCCACACATCTTTTAATTGTGATTTCACACATTGGTTGATTCCATCGACATTTTGGAAATCAGCCGGTTCCTGTTGCGAAGTGTTCATAAACGAACCATTCGGATTGCGGGGAATTCCGTATTGGAAAAGGTCGAACACTTGATTTGGAGTTTGTCCCAACATCGTGGAAGAATTGTAAACAACCCCGTTAATTCCGCTGACAGTACCTTTTTTGAACAAGAGTTGTTCCGAATCCGAACTTGCGGAATTGGCCTTCCAATCATAATCAGGTGACAGATCATCGTGCTCAAACGTTGCCCAAATGAATTCAGGATGATTTTGAACTACTCCAACCACATGCATTCCAATTAAGGCAACTTCCGTGTTTGTAAAAGAAACTCCGTTGTTCGTGGAAAGCGATGCAGTGGTCGTGTAATAATCCGATTGCTTGGAAGCCGGGATTGCTGAAAGGGGAACCCAGGCTACTTTCAATTCAAACGAACCAACCGGGAATGAAGCAACATTCTTTGCCGGTAGTTTCCCGCTTTTAAGCTTTGAAGCAAAACGGAGTCCCGCAGCATACATGGTTTGATTCATGTGAATCGAATAGTAAACCATTGCACCCGTTCCATTGTTGTAATTCGGATTGGTCTGTAGTACGGCGCTTGCAAATCCTGCTTGTGCCGTATCCTGGAGCACAACAGATGTTCCACCAGGAACGGAAATCGATCCCATGTGAGAAGTGACTTGTCTCACCTTCCCTTGATTCAGGAATAAGGGATTTCCACCTTTATCCGGTTTGGTGAGCCACAAGAATTTGTTCCAGGACCATTGGTGAAAAATTTGATTCGTTGTACTGGAGGCGTCAAATGGACTTCCGATTCCTTCTTCAGGAGCAGGTGTTTGAGCATGTGGGAACCAACTTGGATTTACCAAGCAAAGAGAATCTGGCGAGTCACTTCCGTTCGAATAGCCGATATTCTCGACCTTTTCATCCGTTCCGGAAGTGCAATTGGTGAGAATGGCTAAACCAATAATAGCTAGCCCTCCCAAGCTTAGGGTTAAAGTGTTCTTTTTCATGAATAGTGTTGTTTTAAGTTGGAACTAAGTTAGAATAAAATTTGAACTGGGATGCAGGTATTTTTACTTGGTTTTAACTAAAACTTGAATAAAAGAGTATAAATCAGGAGGATTTATACTCTTCATTTTTCTGGAGAATTAAATCAATCCCTTTAAATCTTCATTACTGGAAATATTGCAACCAGGATAATCAATATCTGAAAGCGTTGGGTTTTCGTATTTCCATAGAAGGAAATGATTGGTACAGTAATTTTTCCAATCCGGAGCTGATTTGTCAACAACAAACAACATGGCTCCAATTTGGTAATCAATCCCAGAATGATCAAAAATTGGAGAAATATCGCCATGCTCTCCAACTAGTTTGAAACTAATTTTCCAATGTCCAAAACCCGCACCTGCATTCGGTCCCATCCGAAAGTTGATTTCATTTTTTAGTGGATTTGGTAAGGGTAATGCTGCGAAAACATTAGTACATGGGGCGTACCCTCCCGCATCATAGATTTGTTTACCATCTACAGTTGCTGTAAACCAATTAGAATGGTTTTTCTCAATAATTAAAATTGAATACATGATAATGACTTTTTTGTTATAAATGCCTACTCTTTTATTGGATTTTCAGCTTCTTCCCATAGCACAAACATCTTTTTTATTGGGGAGATAGAAAAGGTGATTTTTCACGAAGTAAGGGGTGATTTTTCAGGGGGGGATAAACGGGGTTAATCCATATTTAAAACTCTGATAATCAAAACTTTGTTTTTGTAGATTTGAAGAAATAATTAAATTTTTAAGTATGGCAAATTATATCCAAATTAATTTAGAAGATCTGGCATTGAATGAAGATTCTTTAAATCTTGAGGCTGATGATGTTAGTAGTCCAGAATCTAAAAGAAGACAGGTTTCTTTTAAAGACAGGCTTTTAATAGACGGGAGTGTAGTACCTCCAGAAGCTGCCAGAATACCAAAATCAGAAATTGATGTTCTATATAGTAAAGTAAACCATTTAGCCAATATCGAATGTGTTGCAGGATTATTGGTTCATTTTGCCTGTAAGAATAATGCAGGAGTTTTTGAGTTTATTCCTTTGTTTCAACCGATTTTATTACAGTTTTATGATTATGATCCAATATCTTTAACTGATATTTATTCATTGAAAGATCAAGGAAAAGTTTATTATTTTTCAGGTGCACGATTTGTAGAATGCAGAAAAGAGGATGAACATGATGAAGAAATGGAATGGAGAAACAATTATAGAAGTAATCATACAACTATAAAGCGTGCTATTGACATAACACAACCATTTTCGCCGTTTATTTCTAGTATAGACTCGGAAAGTCAACTCTTTCCATTTCAATTAATTTATGCATTAATGCGAGACAATAATAATGATGAGATTGTTTTTACAAATTGTATGTCCGAGTTTAGAAAAAATCCCAGTGTTTTCTTCAAACACTCCATGTTCTTATCATCTCCTCCTAAAATGGGCGGTGGTGGAGATTTTTATGGGAAACATGCTAATCGTTCACATTTGTGTCCCCCATGCATTGATAGATTTGGATTTTCTGTAAATCATTTGTAGTAGGAAATATTTAATGTTTGTATTTATTCAAACCGGGCCCTTAGAAAGAGCTCGGTTTTCTGCTTTCATTATGAATATTTCTTCTTTACTTGTTTCCCAAGTGATCATAAACTTTTCCAAAAGCTGCTTGTTTCGGATTGATCAGTAATTTTTGATATTCCAAAGCTTTTAGTTCAGCTTCCAGTTGAGCCCGAATACCTGCATATTCCGAATCGTAAGCCAAATTGGTGATTTCCTCTAAATCGGTTTTCATATTGTACAATTCGTATTCGTCGGGATAAGCACCCAAAGCATCAAAATAGTGATTGAACTTCCACTCTTCGGTTCGGATACTTCGTAGGCGATTTGCTGCCTTTACAGCGGAAGGAATACTATTGGATCCCGCTTTGGTATCATCGTATGTAAAGAGAATCGCTTCTTGTACCGGCGCATTTTCCTGAAGTAATGGCGTGAGATCAACTCCTTTTAATCCGGAAGGTGGAGTAGCTCCTGTCAATTGTGCAATGGTAGGCATAAGATCAATCAATGAAGCCAGATGAAAGGTGTTTTTATGGGATTCCGATTCGTCAGCAGGAAATAAGATAGGATTGGAAATGATCAGTGGGACGCGCAAAGCTTCTTCATAAGCAACAAAGGCTTTTTGACGCATACCTCCATGAGCCATTCCCATTTCTCCGTGATCTGCAGTGCGAATAACAATGGCTTGATTCGCAAGAGAATAACCTTGTTCGTCTTCCAGATAAAGTGCTTTCAGGAAAAAACCAATTTCTTTGTCTACCCATTTTAACATGTTACCGTAGAAATTGATGTATTTTGTCTTGTCCGAATCGGTTGGCAAAGGTCCAAGTAAACTTGCGGCAGTTACTACCGTTTGGGCTTGTGCCATCGGTTTTTTATTGAGTAATAAATCTTCGCTAACAGATTTGGGTAGCCCAATATCTCCCTCCAGAAAGTAGTCGTTGTAACCGTAGTCAAAACCACTTGGATAACACAATACATCGTGCGGATTTACCAGCGAAACAACCAAACAATAAGGTTGATTATCTCCCTTCGAGCGTCGGTATCTGACTTGTTCCAAAAACTCAATGCTTTGCTGGACATATTCCTTGTCATGATTCGCAAATCCACCACCGAAATTCTCCGGTTTTGTATCTTCTCCTGCATCAGGGGGTAACCAGCCTTTGAAGCCGTAAAGAGCAACATCGGATGCTGTTAATCCATTTTCTCCCTCTCCTTTGCTCATGTGCCATTTTCCACGGTATTGCACATCGTATCCATCGGAAATCAGCATGCGAGCCATGTTGGGTAACGAATTGTCCAATTGCACTTCTGCAGGAGAAAGGTTTCCTCCAAAAGTTAATGTTTGTGTGACTTGGTGTTGAGCGGGATAAGTTCCGGTAAACAAAGTAGCACGACTTGGAGAACACATACAGCTATTGCAATATGCGCGATCAAAACTAAATCCGCGTTGTTTTAAGAAGGTTAAACTTTTTAAATGTTCTTGTTCCCAACCTATCGGGAAATGTTGGGTTGCTCGTTCTTGATCGGTAATGATCAAAATAATGTCCGGTTTCGCCAGACTGCTCAGACGTTCAGTGAAATTCATAGGGTTTATTTTACAGTGAATAATGGGTGCACCGAATTTGTTCTATTCGATGCAGAATAAAGATAATTAAAAGCAGATACAAAAAACAAATGAAAATTTTTTCAATGAATTGAAAATCATTCGTGAGTGCCCTAATCTTCAATTCATAATCGGAAAGAACAAGTTATAGGGATTACCAATTCATCCATTCGATGTAAAAATGATTTTTTTGTGTAGAATTGTTTACTGAAGAAAGGGGATAATCCTACAGAAATCCGGTCGTTTAATTTGTAATTAAAAATGAGTCCTGCACCGGGTTGGAAATAACTGAAGTTCTCCGATTTGGGCTGTTGGATATCGAGCACACGAATCTCTTTAAGACTAAGGGACGAATAAACGTTGCAGGACAAACGAAGATCCGCCGCGGCAGAAAATTTTCCGATTTTCAGGAATTCGAAATTGGTTCCCAGCGAGATCAGCATGGATCGTGTTTGATAGTGGACATGTACATCTTTTGCCAGGAAACAACTATTGGCACCGTCGTCACGAATATGTTCAAAAGGAACCTTTTCACCATTTGCCACATAGGTGAAATAATCCATCTCCGTAATCGCCAGGTTGTAATTGAATTGTGTTTGCTTTTGGTTGAAAGCAAATCCGGCATAAATTTGGAATCGGTTGCCAATTTTAAAACGACCTTGCAATCCAAGCTCAAACCCGGAAGAAGCAAACGAACGGTTACTTAATTGTCCGGAAGTGAAATAATCCTTCAAAACCGCAGCGTTATATAAAGAAGGACCGCCATAAATCCCAAGCGAGAATGGAGAATTCCGTTTGGATTCGTTCAATTCGTGTGAACTTTCCGGAAAGTCCCTTTGGATGATTGCCAGAATTTCGTCGTAGCTCAGATCTTTTTTCAGAATCGGATCCATCTTTGTTTCAACTTCACTATTCGACAGTTGCTGCTGTTTTTCCGGAGTTAACTGAATGATCGGGTCTTCAGTTACTGGCAAAATCGGTTGATTCGCACCAGTGATCGCATGTTCAATCGCTGCTTTTTCAGAAGGCAAATTCCCGGTAGAAAGAAGGATTAAAGGGTTGGAATTCGGAGGTATAGTGTGATTGTATTTTCTGTTTTTTCGATGCGTGTTATTGGGATTAAATGGTTGATTTGAGATGACGAAACGGCCATTTTCGATCCTTTCAGCTCCAATCCCGTTGGTTATTGGAACGTTATATTGCGAATCCTCCTTTGTTTTAAAGAATTTTAGTGCCACAACTCCATCGTTTTCAACCTTTATCGTCACTTCTTTTCTTGACGCACTTATAGCAGCATGTTGCGAAAAAGAGGAATTTTGTGAATGTGCTTTTTCTCCTGAGAACGCAAGACCAAGCAAAAGAGCAATTAATAGCATACAGATTCCACCAAAAAGCCACCAGAAGAATCCGCGGCGTTTCTTTTCAGGAAAAAGTTCTTCCTCAATTCTGTCCCAAACAAAATCCGGAACATGTGCCGTTCCCTCTGACAATTGATCTTTCAGAACTTGGTTCAACTGTTTATGTTCGTTGTTTTTCATCATTGTTCCAGTTTAAGTTTCAATGCTGCTTTTGCTCTGGCAAGCTGAGATCGGGAAGTACTCTCTGTAATATTCAATAGTTCACTTATCTCGCGATGAGAATAATCCTCTAGAATAGAAAGGTTGATAATAGTGCGGTATCCGTCCGGAAGTTCTTTTAATGCGCGCAACAGGTTGGCTTCTGTTTCTTCCTTTTGCAAATAATCAGACTCTTCGGAAATGATCTGTGTTTGGTCCACTGATATTTCCGATTCAAATTGTTTTTGATCGATTCGAAGTTTGGCCAGGCAGTTATTCACTGCAATTCTCCGAACCCAGCCCTCAAAACTTCCTTGCCCGTTGAATGATTCTATTTTCCGATAAGCAGTTACAAAAGTTTCCTGTAACACATCCTGGGCATCGGCATCGTTTTTTAGATAGCGCAGACAGACATAATATAGTTTAGGTGAAAAAGCTTTATAAATAGCATTGAATGCTTCAGGATCACGAGAATCCCGAAACACATCAATGGCCTTATGGATAGAACTGAATTTCAAAAGGAATGGTAAAAAAGGAAAGGGTGAATTCCCCTTCCTTTAAGGGTTTTTAGGGTGTTTATTCGTGTGCAACACACATACTGCGCAATTCGGATTCAAACAAGTTTGCTCCGATCGTTACGGTTTCAAATTCAGGTCCGCGGATGATAATCGAATCGACTACTCCTGCAAAACTTTCCCCGGGGATTTGAGACATGAAGACCGTGCCCGGTTGGAAGTAGTGCTCCACGGTGTACCCGTAAGGACTTAAGAAGTAACTCAAGGAATCGGGAGTCGTAGAGATCAGTGGTGTTCCGGGAAACTGTACATTCACCAACGATGGGAAAGGGTTAGTATTGCTTGCAAAACGGGCGTGTGCAAAAGTGATTTTGTTGGAAACACAGGCAAGTGTATTTTCACTGTTGAATGCTATTGAAACGCCCCCCTGATACCCGTAAAAACCGGTTGGAGTTTCGCCTAGAATGGGACTCGGCCCCACTTGTTGACCGTCTATAAGGAAGGGAACCTGTTGTGAGTAAGGAGTCGCAATGATGAGGTTGTCTGTCCCCATTTCAAGTGTTTCTCCGAAACAGAAGGAGCAAGGTGTTTCTTCTGCGCACTTATTAACGGGTTCTGTTGGATTTTGCTTTTTACAGGCAATAGCTAAGAAGATTACCGCAGCAGAGGTAAAAATCGGGATTAAAAGTTTTCTTTTCATAATGCGTATTTTAAGGTGTTCTTCTTAGTAGAGAACAAAAACCTCTTTTCGCTGCACGGAAAGTGAAACTTTTTTTGAAAAAGAGAAGAAATGTGTGATTCATGTGATAATAGGACGCTGAAAATGGTGAAGTGGGTGCACGCGTTTTTTTAATTTTGGCATTAAAATTGTCTTTCCCGATTTATGAAAACAATCTACCTTCTTTTATTCCTGCTTGTTCAAACCCCGGCTCTTTTCGCTCAGTTGGATTGTAAAATGGTGGCACAAAGCGATGGCTCGACAGTGAAAAAGTGCTTTCATAAGAACGGAACAATTTCCACCATTGAAACGTGGGACAAAGACAAGCGCTTCGGGAATCTCAAAAGCTTCAATAATCAAGGCAAAGAATTGTTTTCTCATGGTTTGAGAACAATTGGAGGTCATGCTTCGGCTCAAATAACTTACTTTCCGAACGGACAGGTTAACAGCATCTACTACAGCGATGCACCGGATGGTGGAATTCAATATTACAATTCTACAACTCGATTTGATGAGGTTGGAAATCAACTATCTTTCGATGAAGATAAGTATCCCTATGAATTAGAGATTTTGGTTCCTGTTCGGGATACGGCTAAACCCCGCAGACCTGTTGTGGAGATCAATCAAGTGTTGGACCAACCAAAAGAAGAGCGAATTGATTTCCTGATTGTAAACAAAACCAGATTGGAACATGATGTATTGTTAGATTATGCGTTTCCCGGAAATGATACGGTATTGACAATCAATTCTAAAAAGAAAATTCATTACACCGTATTTACCGATGTGAAAAACTTTAGCTGGGAAAAGATGTTGCAAGTAACATTATTAGGAAACCGGAAAAGATTTGAACTTATTCGCGGAAAAGAGGAGGTAATGGATAATCGTAAAATAATTACCTGGTATCTGATCAAAAGTTGGAATTATAAAACCGAAGGTTACCACGAGAACCTATCAGGCGAAAAGTGAAAAAGTCGAATGATAGAAATTCGCAATTATTCCCACATTATTCCCTCAATTTTAACTTGTTTTGGGCATTTTAATCTCGTTTTAATACAAAATCAGCCCATTTTTCCTAATTTTAAGAATCATCACAAATAGGTTTTTTAGTTAGAACCGCAAATCCATTTTCATGGGACATGTTCCGGAGTTAATTATCGATTTGGCATTAATCTTAGGTGCAGCTGCTATAATGACGATCATTTTTAAGATGTTACGTCAGCCGGTTGTCCTAGGATATATCATTGCGGGAGTACTTGTCGGACCGTATTTCAACTTTTTCCCGACGGTCGTTGAATCCGATGGGATTAAAACCTGGGCAGAAATCGGGGTGATCTTCCTCTTATTCGGGTTGGGACTTGAGTTCAGTTTCAAAAAATTGTTGAAAGTCGGGAACGTGGCGGTTATCACTTCACTCATGGGTGTCGGGATGACTTTTCTGATCGGATACAACGTGGGGATCATCCTCGGCTGGAACATGATGGATAGCTTATTTATGGGGGGGATTCTCAGTATTGCTTCCACCACTATCATTTTCCGCGCGTTCGATGAATTGGGAGTGAAAAGTCAAAAATTTGCGGGAATTGTATTGGGTGCGCTGATTATCGAAGACTTGGTGGCAGTTGTCCTGATGGTAATTCTGTCTACCGTCTCCATTAGTCGCTCGTTTCAAGGGATAGAAATGATCTACTCCATTATAAAACTCATCTTCTTCCTGGTATTGTGGTTCGTTTCCGGAATTTTCTTTCTGCCAACCATTTTCAAACAATTGAAAAAATACCTGAACGATGAAACGCTTCTTGTACTTTCACTGGCCTTGTGTTTTTTAATGGTGGTCCTGTCTTCTCAAGCCGGATTTTCACCTGCATTGGGCGCATTCATCATGGGTTCGATCTTGGCGGAAACACCAAAAGTGGAGAGAATTGAGCATTTGGTGCAGTCAGTAAAAAATTTGTTCGGAGCCATTTTCTTCGTTTCAGTTGGCATGTTACTCGACCCAAAAATGTTGGTAGACTATGCTTTACCCATTGCAATTTCAACCGTGGTGCTTTTAATTGGGAAACCCATCTTTGCTACAATTGGGGCACTTCTTGCCGGCCAACCGATTAAAGTGGCTGTCCAAACCGGAATGAGTTTGTCCCAAATCGGAGAGTTCTCATTTATCATCGCGACATTGGGTGTCACATTGAAAGTGACAAGCGATTTTTTGTATCCGGTTGCAGTAGCCGTTTCAGTAATAACGACATTTACGACACCATACATGATCAAGTTCTCAGGAAGCATGTCGGATTGGGTGACCTTGAAAATGCCGTTGAAATGGAAGAATCGTCTGTACAAGTATAGTTTGGGAACACAACAGGTGAACGAAGCAAGTGATTGGAAAAAACTCATTCGCTTTTACCTGATAAATACCCTCGTTTTTTCAGTGGTAATCATCAGCATCATCTTGTTGTCTGATCGTTTCCTTGCTCCCTTTTTCGATGAGAGTGAATGGAAAGATTTACTGGTCGTCGTCATCACCTTATTGATGATCGCACCGTTTTTGTATGCCCTGGCATTCAGACGCGGTCCTTCCCATATTTATGCAAGTATTTGGTTGAAACCACTTTACCGCGGTCCGCTTTTAGGATTGATTATCTCGCGCATTGCATTGGCTATCTTCTTTGTCGGATTTGTATTTGCGAAATACTATTCCCCGCTGGTGGCACTTATCGGGGTTCTTGTAAGCGCATTGTTCTTCATCACACTAAGACATCGGATCAAGCGATTCTATGGTCGGATTGAATCCAGGTTCCTATTGAACCTGCACGAACGAGAACGGGCTCAAAAGGAAAAGAATTACCTTGCTCCTTGGGATTCTCATCTTACAACTTTCACATTGGATGCGCGCTCGCCCATCATCGGGTTGCCTTTAAGTACGATGAAATTGCGCGAGAATTTTGGAATCAACATCGTGATCATAGAGCGCGGAGATACCACGATCAACATCCCAAGACAAGAAAGCGTCCTTTACCCGAATGATGTGATTTCAGTCATTGGAACAGACGAACAATTGACTTTATTCACGAATTACATTACCGTTTCGGAAACACAAATTGAATCGAAAGCAGATTCCTCTCAGGTTGGATTACATTCATTCTCCATTCCGGAAGATTCGAATCTGATCGGACAAACGATGCGTCATTCCAGGATGCGTGAAATGTGTAAAGGAATCGTTGTTGGATTGGAACGAGACGATAACCGAATGGTAAATCCGGATCCGGATATCACTTTTGAGGCGGATGATGTGATCTGGATTGTCGGGTCGAATAAACGAATCCAGATTTATTTGCGGGATCTTCTCAAGAATGAGTAGGGTCTCCAAAGCGGCTGATATGTGAATCCTTCGGAATTTCCTGACCGTGAAGCAGGTGGTTTACCAATTCATTCATCAGAAGCGGAGCAAGCATGTACCCTTTTGCACCTAACCCATTTGCAATAACCATTTTCGGAAAATTCGGATGCCTTCCCAACAAAGGTCTTCGGTCCAAAACGGTTGGACGAACGCCGGCATGGTGTTCCAAAACAGTGTACGGTTCGCTGGTAAGTGATTTCAAATTTTCAGTAATTGTATTCAATCCTTCTTCGGTAGGTATCGTGTTGTCCGTATCCCAAACATAGGTGGAACCGACTTTAAACTGATGGTTCCCCAATGGAAGCAGGAAACATTTGCGATTCAATGATTCATTGGAATACATTGTCTCAGATTGAATGGTCAATACTTCGCCTTTTGTCTGCTGCAAAGGTAAATACCCGAAAAGCGGATTGTAGGTTGAATCTTTTCCTTCTGCGAAAACAATGAATTCGTACTCCGTTCCTTTATAAATGGAATTTTCAGCATCCAGTTCGTCGTGATTGAAGGTTTCTTCCAAAAGGATTCCCCGCGAACGGAAATGCTTCTGATTTGCCTCAATGAAACTTTTCGCCTCAATGTATGAAGCTTGTTTTACGCGACCGGTACCAAATGTGTTTTGTTCCAAAGGAAATTCCAGATCTTCTTTCGTCAACTCCTCCATATAATCGGAATACTCCGGAAGCAGTTGCTTTTTTTTCCAAAATTCCAGTTCCTGTTCGGAAGGGAATAAGCGACGAATCACCAAAGGTCGGAAAAAGGAAACGCCAATTGTTTGCTCTATTTCACGGTATTTACCGTAAGCAAAAGGAATGAATTCGGAAACCCGCCAACTCAAAGTCATTCTCCTGAAGACTAACGGATTGATTATTCCGGCGGCAACAGCAGAAGAAACATTTTTTCCGTTGTCAATAACGTACACTTCGCAATCAGCTTGAAGAAATTCATGCGTCAGGCAAATTCCTGCAACCCCACATCCTACAACCAAAATTTTCATGATACAAAGGTGTTGAAAAAGTTCACACTTCGACTACGCTCAGTGTACTTAAATTTAGTGGGGGGAAGGTGACTGAGCGCAGTCGAAGTCACTTTCCAAACTTCGTAAATGGAATGAATCGCGGAGTTTTTCGCTGATAATTCGTGTAATCCGGGTATTTTGCAGCCGTAAGTTCTTCCGAGAAGTCAGAGCTTCCTTTAAACAAGACCACTAATAACAGACATCCAGCCATTGACCAGTTGATCCATTCTCCTGTTGAAACCACACTGAAACCATAGAATAACAACCAGATAGTTTGTTCCATGGCATAATTCGGGTGGCGGACCAATTTCCATAAACCGGTATCAACGAATCCTTTTGAATAAGGACCTAATTCTTCGCCATTATTGATTCGGCGGTATTTTTCAGTTTGAAAATCGTATTGTTGCTGATCCGCAATATACTCGATGACAATTGCAGCAATGATTGCAAGGGCAATGACCCAATCCCAAATTTGAATGGTATCCGGTACGGAATCTCCCAATCCAGTCAACGCCGGAAGTGTAAACAAGAAAATAAGGGTATTTTGGTAAGAGCAGATGAAGAATAAGTTGAACAGCATCCAAACAAACCGGTTGTTGAAGCCCGGTCTTTTGCGCAGTACCTCCCAACGATAATCTTCCTCTCCAGTCCAGAACTTCCATTGATAAGCTCCTCTTCTGGCAAAGTTGTAAGTGAGCCGTACTCCCCAAATGGTTACAACTACGGCCATTAAAACCAAACGTGGTGCAAAATCCCCTACATAGGCAATATGCCAGACATAGTAGATTGGAATAATGCTCCAGATCTTATCGATTTGTGAATTATTTCTGGTAATCTCTCCGAGCAAAAAGCAAACTCCTGTTACAATTGCAAGAACAATTCCCATGTCGGTAAGCACTTCCGATTGAAGTACATTCAAAGGAGTTCCAAAATAAAACGACACCAGCGGAACGACCACCAAGGTCAATATTAGAATAAGTATAGTAATCAACATGACCGAAAGTTAGCATTTAATTCAAAATGATGAATTCGAAATTCAAAATGAAAGCCGAAAAATGTAAAATTTTGAAAGTGAAAAGGAATTTTGACACCACTGCGCCAATGTTGTAACTCCAGCGCAAGCATTCAATTACTCTTTCCGAATAAATCGGATGAAACTAATTTGGGGTGACTGAGCGTAGTCGAAGTCATTCCGCAACCGCCAGAACCGCTATACTGATTTTTGCTTTTGGAAACTCCTGTCTAAGGATCCGGACGCAGGTTTCAAGGGTAGAGCCTGTTGTTACGACATCGTCTACGACTACCAGATGCTTCAGCTTGGTGTTTCTTGCCCCTTGTAACTTGAATCGGTTTTGCATATTGTCCCAGCGGGATGACCTTCCTTTTTTAGTTTGACTTTCCGTAAAGGAAACCCGTTTGAGCAAATCTTTTCGAAGGGCGATGCCGCTACTTTCAGCAATTCCCTTACAGATTATTTCAGCTTGGTTATAACCCCGGATAAACTCCTTTTTCGGGTGAAGAGGTACGGGGATCAAAGCATCTGCATCCGAAAACCGGCTAAGTACCTTTATTTTCAGTCCCATTTCTTTCCCGAAATGTTTTCCGATTTCCGGATTGTTCCTGTATTTGAGTTCGTGAAGAATCTGTTGGGTTGAATTTTGCTGCTTGAATCGCAAAAGAGCATAAGTCCCTTCCAATTGGATTCTTCCCCAAAACAACCTGTCCAGGTTGGTCGCTTGGCTATAATCTTCAAAATGAGTGTAAGCCAACTCGCTCGAACAAATCGGACAAATTGCCAATTTGGATTGATTGAATTCATTTTTGCAGATGAGGCAATTTTGAGGGTAAAGAACATGGAGCAAATCGCGCATCCATTTGTTAAAATTCGATGAGAAATTCAGTAACATAGCAGTGTTTATTTGGCTTTGCTTATCTATGAACAACCAGGTGTTAATAGCATACTAAATATAGCAAAAAAACATATTCAACTTTCACCTAATTTTATAGGAAAGAGGACCGAAAGTCTTAATACACTTGAAGTTGGATGAATCTGTCTAATTCTTCGATGAATTGCAGATTCTGTACTGTGAATATCTTTAGTAGTCATGTTGATAAACTCGCTAAGTGTTCATGTTAAAGGCTTTCAAAGTAGCGGTGTTGAAAACCTCAAACAATTGTGGATTTCTTTAATTGCGAAAGGAAAGAATTATGACAATTTTTGTAATCCCCTTTGAGCGAAAAAATTTGTTGGGCACACGCAACAAAATTGAAGGGGAAACTAACTGAAATTTGAATACCAAAAACAAAAAATCTATGATTTTCACTAATCATGGCATAGGAATTATTGACTAAAAAAAACACAATTAAAAATGGCAAACGCAGAACCAATCTTATCGGAAAACAAAAACAGATTCGTGTTGTTCCCAATCCAGCATGAAGACATTTGGTCTTTTTATAAGAAAGCAGAAGCAAGTTTTTGGACTGCAGAAGAAATTGATTTATCGCCGGATTTAATTGATTGGGAAACAAAATTGAATGACGATGAGCGCCATTTTGTAAAACACGTTTTGGCGTTTTTTGCAGCGTCCGATGGAATTGTAAACGAAAACCTGGCAGAGCACTTTTTGGCTGAAGTGCAATATACCGAGGCAAAGTTCTTTTACGGTTTCCAGGTCGCAATGGAAAACATCCATTCAGAGACTTATTCGTTGTTAATTGATACTTACATCAAGGATCAAAAAGAGAAAAATCATTTATTCAATGCATTGGATACGATCGATTGCGTTCGCAAGAAAGCAGATTGGGCATTGCGTTGGATCGATAACGGTTCTTTTGCAGAGCGCTTAGTTGCATTCGCTGCTGTGGAAGGAATCTTTTTCTCCGGTTCATTTTGTTCGATTTTCTGGTTGAAAAAACGCGGCTTGATGCCAGGATTGTCGTTCTCCAATGAGTTGATCTCTCGCGATGAAGGTCTACACTGTGATTTCGCTTGTTTGTTGTACACGAAACACTTGATTCACCAGCTTTCAAAGGAGCAGGTACAGGAAATCATCCTGGATGCTGTTGAGATTGAGAAAGAGTTTGTAACGGATGCATTACCGGTGAAGTTAATAGGTATGAACGCAGAATTGATGGCTCAGTACATCGAGTTTGTTGCAGACCGTTTATTGACAGAATTGGGGAATCCAAAAGTGTTCAACACAACAAATCCGTTCGATTTCATGGATATGATTTCGATCCAAGGGAAAACCAATTTCTTCGAAAAACGTGTGGCTGAGTATCAAAAGTCAGGTGTTATGTCGAACAAGGAAGACCAAACATTTAGTTTGGACGAAGAATTTTAATTGATTATATTAATAATACCAATAACAACAACCCAAAATAGAGCGCTATATGTACGTAATTAAAAGAGACGGAAGAAAAGAGGCGGTGAAATTTGACAAAATCACTGCGCGCATCATCAAGATGTGTTACGGGCTTGACCCACTAGTTTCCCCCGAGGCTGTTGCCATGAAGGTCATCGAAGGAATCTACGATGGTGTGACAACAACAGTTTTAGATAATCTGGCCGCTGAGGTTGCAGCAGCTAAGACAATTGATCACCCGGACTATGCTTTGTTGGCATCACGAATCGCGGTGTCTAACTTACATAAGGAGACGAAAAAATCGTTCTCTGAAGTAATGGAAGATCTATACAAATATGTAGATCCTAAAACAGGTCAACGCGCATCATTGATCGCTGATGATGTGTTTGAAGTGATTCAAAGTAATAGAGAAGTATTGGATTCAAGTATTATTTACGATCGTGACTTCCGCTATGATTACTTTGGATTCAAAACATTGACAAGAAGTTACTTGTTGAGAACAAATGGTGAAATCGCAGAAAGACCACAACAAATGTTGATGCGTGTTGCTGTCGGTATTCACAAACATGATTTGGCACAGGCTATCAAGACGTACAACTTGATGTCCGAAGGATGGTTTACACATGCTACGCCGACATTATTTAATTCAGGTACACCAAAACCTCAAATGTCTTCTTGTTTCTTGTTAACCATGAAAGAAGACAGTATTGAAGGTATTTACGAGACATTGAAATCTTGCGCTCAGATTTCTCAATCGGCTGGTGGTATCGGATTGGCTCTTCATGATATTCGTGCAACAGGATCATACATCAAAGGAACAAACGGTACATCTAACGGAATCGTTCCGATGTTACGTGTATTCAATGATACAGCTCGCTACGTAGATCAAGGTGGAGGAAAACGTAAAGGTTCTTTCGCAATGTATATCGAGCCTTGGCATGCAGATGTGTTCGATTTCCTGGACTTGAAAAAGAATACAGGAAAAGAGGAAATGCGTGCTCGTGATTTGTTCTATGCTTTGTGGATTCCGGATTTATTCATGAAACGTGTGGAAGAAAACGGAGATTGGACATTGATGTGTCCTCACGAGTGTCCGGGACTTTCCGATACGTTTGGTGCTGAATTCGAAGCATTGTATACACAATACGAAGCAGAAGGAAAAGGTCGTAAGACAATCAAAGCACAAGATTTGTGGTTCAAAGTATTGGAATCTCAAATTGAGACTGGTACGCCATACATGTTGTACAAGGATGCAGCTAACTCGAAATCGAATCAACAGAATTTAGGAGTGATCAAATCTTCTAACTTGTGTACGGAGATTATCGAATATACTGCACCGGATGAAATCGCTGTATGTAACCTGGCTTCTTTGGCATTACCAAAATATGTTACGGAAGACGGGAAATTCGATCACGATAAATTGTTCGAGGTAACTTACCAGGCAACAGTGAACTTGAACCGTATCATTGATGGAAACTTTTACCCGGTAGAAGAGGCTCGCAAGTCAAATATGCGTCACCGTCCAATCGGATTGGGAGTTCAAGGATTGGCAGATGCATTCATCCTAATGCGTTATCCATTCGAATCGGAAGAAGCAAAAGCATTGAACCGTGAGATTTTTGAAACAATCTATTACGCGGCAATGACAGCTTCTAAAGACTTGGCTATTGCTGAAGGTCCTTACGAAACATACGCTGGTTCTCCTGTTTCAAAAGGTGTTTTCCAATACGATATGTGGGGTGTTACTCCGACAAACCGTTGGGAATGGGATTTGTTGAAAGAAGAAGTGATGAAACATGGTGTGCGTAACTCCTTGTTAGTTGCTCCGATGCCAACAGCTTCAACAGCACAAATTCTTGGAAACAACGAATGTTTTGAGCCTTACACATCCAATATTTATACACGTCGTGTGTTGTCCGGTGAGTTTATCATCGTGAATAAGCACTTGTTGAAAGACTTGGTGAAAGAAGGTTTATGGACGAAAGATATGCGTCAGAAATTGATGGCAGCAAATGGTTCTGTTCAAAACATCCATGAGATTCCTCAATACATCAAGGATCTTTACAAAACAGCTTGGGAAATTTCTCAAAAAGCAATTATCGAGCAAGCTGCTGATCGTGGAGCATATATTTGTCAATCTCAATCGTTGAACATTTTCATGGAAAATGCAAACTTCGGGAAACTGACTTCCATGCACTTCTATGGTTGGAAAAAAGGATTAAAAACAGGAATGTACTACTTGAGAACGAAAGCTGCAACAGATGCAATTAAGTTTACAGTAGATAAAGCAGTAACAGAAGAACCGGCAGCAATATCTGCCGCTGAATTGGAAGAACAACAAGCTGCAATCGCATGTTCTTTGGACAATCCGGACAACTGTGAAATGTGTTCAGGATAGAACTTGAAAGAAATAAACAAGTCGGGGCGAAAAATTTTTCGCCCCGACTTGTTTACGAACGTGTTGTGATGTTAATAATTGTGCCGTTTTATGATATCACACACAGAATCCCGCAAATTTTGCGGGATTTTTTGTTTTTGACCGACTGGCTCGAGTACGACTTAATTTAATAAAATGGGTATTTTTAGGAAACTTAAATTGACAACCCAAAATGAACTACGAAGAACACTTTGATCAATCCGCTCAAATTCGTTCCAATCATTGGAATTCGATTGGAAATCTACACCAGGATGTTATCACTCATCTGATCAATCCTGTTTTCATGGGAGGGCCAGAATGGCCGTCTACCCGACAAGCTTTTGTGATTGTGGATACACCTTCCGGAACAATCATAGCTTCCGATGGATTGAGCGATCCATACAATGATTTCGATGAGAATCCCGATAACCAAGCCTATAATGGCGTAGGATGTGAATTCTACATCGAATGCAACGAAAACTTGGGTTCGTTTGATCAAATCAAATCTTCCTGGCAATTTACGGTGGTGTATCAGGCTGCTCAATTGGCTGCTGGGAACCCGAATATAGCTTCTATCATCGAAGAGAATATGTATGTTTCTACAGAATTATACCATTGCACCGTTCCAGCTTCCTTTTTGAATGAACACGAACGAGTGGGTGTATTGTTAGGATTGAGTTCGAAACAAATCCCAGCTCAGTTAGAGTTGACATTGGAAACCATTCGTTTGGTAAATGTGACCCTATTGACCAAGGAGGAATTGGATTATATCAATGCAAATGGGAGTGAAGGAAGAGTGGAAATTGCCAAAAAACTCGAAGAACTTCCAACGGCGGGAAAATCTTTCCTGGAACGCAAATCGGTGGTGTAAAAAGAATCATAATGATGTCCTGATCCTCATTCTCCCTCTCATTCTGTTTTTTCATGAAGTAAAATTCGACTTTATATACTAGCGTAGCACTTAAAACGTTAGTACTTTAGCATGATGCACGCTGTACGGGTTGGACTTCTATTGCTAAGCAGTATATTTTGTTGGGTTCATGGTTGGACACAGGAAAACGCGTACCGTCAAAAGACCTTTGCCGCAACCACGAATGAAATCCAGCTGGATTCCTTAAGTATCGCACCAAACTCGCTCATAGTGCGCTGTGGAGGTCAGATCATTTTGCCGTATCAATACATCATTGACTATGCAAAAGGAACATTCAAGTTGTTTCAACCGTGCTCAGATGAGTTAACCGTTTCCTACCGTGTTTTGCCGTTTTCCTTTGGTAAAAGCTATCAGTTAAGAGATACAAATATCATTTACACCCAAAATAAAGGAGACCGGGAAAAATACCTGATCACACCAACGGTGGAACCTTTGGATCTGATGGGGGCAAACGGTCTTCGAAAATCCGGAAGTATTTCAAGAGGAATCACTTTTGGAAACCGACAGGATTTGTCCGTAAACTCGTCCCTGAATTTGGAATTGTCCGGATACATTGCCCCCAACCTGCAAGTGCTTGCTTCCGTGACAGATGATAATTTGCCAATTCAACCCGAAGGAAACACGAATAAGCTGCAGGAATTCGATCAGGTGTTTATTCAGCTTTTTAACGATCAATTCAAGCTCACAGCAGGAGATTTTTGGATCAGTAAACCGGATGGATACTTTCTAACTTATAAGAAGAGAGGTCAAGGTCTTACGGGAGAATATTTCTGGAAGAAAGATAAAACGGGAACAATCAAGACCCAGGCCAGCGGAGCATTGTCAAAAGGGAAATTCAACCGGCAAATTATTCAGGGAGTGGAAGGAAATCAAGGACCGTATCGTCTGAGAGGGAATGAAAATGAACCTTATATTATCATTCTTTCCGGTACGGAAAGGGTATATGTTGATGGAAGACAATTGAGTCGTGGTCAGGAATACGATTATGTCATCGACTACAATACTTCAGAGCTGACGTTCACGGCTAAAAACCTGATTACGAAAGATATACGTATCGTGGTAGAATTTCAGTATTCCGACCAAAACTATGCGCGATCGCTCTTTCAATTTTCAACCACAGCCCAAAGCAAGAAATTGGATTGGTGGGTCAATGCCTATTCCGAACAGGATGCAAAGAATCAGCCCTTGCAGCAAAACCTCACAAACCCACAAAAATTGCTCTTGTCGAAAATTGGTGACAGCCTCGAATTGGCACGTTATTCAGTCATAGATTCTGTAGGGTACTCTGAAAACCTGGTGATGTACCAAATGGTCGATTCATTAGGTTATGACAGTGTTTTGGTGGCGTCGGTAAATCAAAGTTTGGCTTATTACAAAGCACAATTTTCCTATGTCGGACCGGGAAAGGGAGATTATGTATTTGAAAAATTCAATGCGATTGGTCGGGTATACAAATGGGTGCAACCGGTTGGTGGTGTTTCTGTTGGTGATTACGCCCCGGTTTCCCTCTTGATCACTCCGAAAAAACAACAATTGTTTACAGCTGGAGCAACTTACCGTTTCAATGAGAAGCTCAAAGTCACCTCCGAACTCGGGATGAGCGGCTATGATTTGAACACCTTTTCTTCAGAGGACAGATTTGATGACCGAGGCTATTCCATGCGTACAAAAGTGGAGCATACGAATCCTTTTGGAAAAGATTCAATTCCCGTTTGGAGTTGGAAAAAACAAGCCGAAATCGAGATGCTGGATCCTTATTTCAAACCGATAGAACAATATAGGACTGTGGAATTTGATCGTGATTGGAATACAAGAAGCAGGGGTTACACCGGAAATCAGGTATTGACTTCCTTGGGAACAAGCATAGAAAACAAGAATTACGGAAAAATCGGGATCAATGCCCAGCAGTATAAAATCGGATCGGACTTTTCCGGGCTAAGAACGCAACTGATCACTTCCTGGAAACAACGCGGATTCAATATCAACATCGATGCCAGTTTTTTGAATGCAAAGAATGAGAATACCAATCAATTCTTGCGTCATAGGGCAGACATCTCCAAGCAGATCAAGAAGGTTCGGATTGGTTTTAAGGATGATCAGGAGTTGAACCGTTTTGTGCAGGGTGATTCCTTGTTGAGCCTTCAATCTTATAGTTTTTTCGACTATCAAGGTTATATTGCTTTAGGAGACACTTCTTCCGGAGAATTATTGCTGAGTTATCGGGAACGTGTTGATGGAAGATCGGATAGCACACGATTGCGCAATGCAGCAAAGGCCCGAACTCTTCGTGCTGAATGGACCAAGAATAATTGGAAGAATCAGCGTTTATATATTGTTGCAAACTACCGTGAATTAAAAATTTTGGATACCACCTTGATTACACAAGCACCTGAAAACACAACGAACGGACGAATCGATCACGATATCAAATTTTGGAAAGGTGCTGTGAATCTGACCACCTTTTATGAAGTCGGTGCCGGATTGGAACAGAAGAAGGAATTCATTTACATCAAAGTGAATGACGGACAAGGAGTGTACACCTGGAATGATTACAATGCAGATGGGATCAAGGATCTGAATGAGTTTGAGATTGCTGCATACGCCGATCAGGCAAGTTATATCCGTGTATTCACACCATCCAATGATTACATCAAGACTTATTCCAATGAATACAATCAATCGTTGACTTTGCGTCCGGAACGTGTCTGGTCGAATAGCACAGGAGTGAGAAAATTATTGGCTCGGTTTTCCACCCAGACCCGCTTTAGGTTACAACGAAAAACCAATGTGTTTGATGGAGCCAGAGCCTATAATCCTTTCGTAGGGAGCATCAACGATAATTCATTGATCAGTACGGCAAATGTCATTAAAAACACCTTGTACTTCAATCGGACAAACAATGTGGGTGGTGGTGACTACAGTTATGAAAGTTCAAAGACCAAAACCTTACTTGCAACCGGATTTGATGGAAGAACAAAGGAATCTCATGAATTTAACGGTCGAATCACCATCCTGAAGAAATTCAGCATCCAATCGCAGTTTGAGACAGGATTAAAGACATCTTCCGTAGATTATACTACAGGACGCAATTACCGTCTGCATTATTGGCAAGTGAAACCATCTTTGATTTATCAACCGACAACTTCTTTCCGTTTCAGTTTGGATGGACGTGTCATCCAGAAAAGAAATGAGGCAAACCTGGGAGGTGAGCAAGCGGATATTTATGATATCGGGATGACCGGAAAGTTTAACCAAACGCAAAAGGGAAGTTTACAAGGTCAGTTCAATGTCATTCGGATTGCATTCCGGGGAGACTCAAACACTCCCTTAGGGTTTGAGTTATTGGAAGCATTGAAACCCGGTGTAAACTATGTTTGGAATCTGGGTTATCAGCGCTCCTTATCTAAAAACCTTCAGATTTCCATTCAATACAACGGGCGCAAGAGTGAAGGGAATAAAGTCATTCATGCCGGTGGAATGGAGGTGAAGGCATTCTTTTAAAAAAAGAGTGGGGACGCGATACTTCACGTCCCCACCAGATTTTATAATAATCAATATTAATGTCCTCCTTCTTCCTCTTTCGGGAAACCAGCAATCATTTTATCATAGTCACCCATTAATGCTTCTGCATCCGTGAGTTTTCCATGTGCAATATCAGCCGCATTTGTATTTCCGTCTTTCTTTGCTTTCTCTTCCTCTGCTTTATACTTCTCAATTGAATTCTGCAAATTATCTTTCAAGTATTTGATGTATTGAGGCATAAACATTTCTGTGTACATTCCACCTTTTTTGTATTCACTTTCGAAGATCGGCAGTGCGCGTCTTTGAATTTTTGTTTCCTGACGGGAAGCAAAGAACGTCATGGAATTCATCACTCCTATTTTGTCAAATCCTTGTAATGAATTCGATTTAAAGATTCGCTCATAATAAGCAATTTGATCTGCATCTCCATATTTTGCGTAGATCATGGAAATACCGGCTTGTATTTTACCAGAAGGCTCATCCTCTAATTTTTTAGAAGCTTCCAATGCAGCCTTGCTGTTCACTTTCGAAAGTTGAAGTAAAGCAGCATTTATTACAGAATACGATTGATCCTTTTGGATACTTTCAGTACACAATTGCTCCAATTCAGGTCCTGAAATCATTCCGGCCAATGCAGTGATCGCAGCAACACGAACAGCAGATACCGAATCGGAACTTGCTAGTTGTTTCAAACGACTGATAGACGCAGTTTTGCTGTCACCACTCATTTTTCCAATTTTCTCAATTGCAGTTGAACGGATATCCCAGAACGAATCTTTCAATGCTTCTTGTGCGATTCTACTCGCTTCAGGAGAAGAGGATGGAATTTTTTGCAATGCGTTTTTCCGATGAATGAAATGCTTCGAGTTATTCCATTGGAAAGCATACCAGGATGCCTCTTTTTTCTCTTCCAACTTGCATAATAAAGCTGCTTCAGCATCAAAGATCACATTCTTCACCGTTCCTTGTGTCGGAATAGTTACTGTTGTTGATTCATCGTTGAACCACTGACGGGAAGTTGTTGCTCCGCGGTCATCGTAAACAGTCACATCAACAGGCAATTTGAATAAGCCGAACTCTTTCTTTTGTTTTTGGTTAACGGTAATAGAAACGGTGTTTGCTGTTGCATCTGTAGTGTAAGAAACATCCAATATAGGGTGTCCTTTTCCTTGATACCACTGATTGAAGAACCAGTTCAGATCTTCTCCACTCACTTCTTCAAAAGCAAGTCTTAATTGATGGAATTCTGCCGCCTTGAATTGATTTTGTTTCAAGTAGTTCTTCAAACCCAGGAAGAATGCATCATCCCCGATGTATTTGCGAAGCATGTGTAAGATACGACCTCCTTTGTTGTAAGAGTGTCCGTCAAACATGTCTTCCCGAGATTTGTAATCGAACCAAACCAAGTCGTGGTAACCACCTTGATCTGCAGATGCAAAATAACCTGAGGCTTCTTGCAAGGCTTGGTATTCCGCTTCGTCCAGACCGTGACGGTGTTCATCCCATAGGAATTGAGAATAATTTGCGAAAGATTCGTTCAACGTTAAGTTTGACCAGGATTCGCACGTCACCAAATCACCAAACCAGTGGTGGAATAACTCATGTGCAATCGTTGAATTGTCATTCTCGTCCAATAACTCCCGTTCAGTTTTGTAAGCATATTCCCCAAAAATAACGGCTCCTGTATTTTCCATTGCTCCGGAAACATAATCCCGTACAATGATTTGAGAGTATTTGTCCCAAGGATACTCAACTCCAAGTAATTGGGAGAAGAAACCGATCATAGCCGGTGTTTCGCCAAAAATAGCTTTTGCATCTTTTTCCCATTGTGGCTCCACATAGTAATTCACCTCCATGTTTGCACCATCCGGTCGCTTGTAAGTGTCTTTCACTACTTTGAATTCACCTACGCCCATCATGAATAGATAAGGAGCATGAGGCAATTCCTGTTTCCAGTAGTCGGTTCTTGTACCGTTGGAATTTTTGGTGGAACTGATCAATTTACCATTTGAAAGTGTTGCATACTTGTCTTCAACAGTAATGTAGATTTCTTCTTTTGTTTTGGAATTTGGTGAATCGATGGTTGGGAACCAAACAGAATTGGATTCCGTTTCACCTTGTGTCCAAATCTGAGGCATTTTATTCGGTTCTTCTCCACGTGGATTAATGAAGTAAAGACCTTTATCACTTGTGATTGCATTTGAACCACCCGTTTTGCGCTCATCCGGTTTCGCGATGTAATCAATGACCACCGTAAAGGTTTCATCACGGGTATATTTTTTATCCAGTTGGATCTTCAATACATCGTCTTTGTAGACATACTGAACTGTTTTACCGGTCATGGAAACACTTTTGATCTCCATTCCCTTAGCATCAAGGATTAGTTCATTGGATGCATAGTAATGCGGCTTTGCCTGAAGTGTCTCTTTACCGATCAACCATGATTTCGTCCAATCGAAAGAAACCTCCAGCTTTGTATTGATCAAATCCGTCAATACGGTTCTGGAAGCATGATAAACGGTAGGTTCATCCTGTTTTGACTCGTCAATTACAGCAGTTGTAGTTGACTTTGAGTCGTTACTTTGGCTTGCTGCGTGTTCAGTGTCAGAATGTTTAGGTTGACATGCTACCAAGACAAGAGCAACCGCGTAGTATATTTTCTTCATTTCTGGGGCGAATATGATTCGTAAATATTTAGAAGAGCAAATATAGGAAACTATGCTTTTTTTGCAATGTTTTTCTAGATGAATGGACAAATAGTTCGTATTATTGTCGCAAAATTCTTACAGATGGAAACAGCAAATTGGACATCGGACGGAGAAGTCCTTCATGCTAACAGAGATGGAGTTCATATTCGTTGGGAAGACCAGCAGTTTTTTACAATTACATATAAAGGGAAAAAGTTTCGGGGAGAAGTCATGTCAAACCGAATGGAAGAAGGCTTGTTGACCCTGAAATTGAATCACCGTGTCTTTGAAGTGAAGAAGGGTGGTCCATTGGATGAACTGATCGCTTCTCTTGGAATGGATAAGCCGAAATTGCGCAAGTTGAAGCAATTGAAAGCTCCGATGCCGGGAAGAGTTGTCAGTGTTGCCGTTACAATCGGTCAATCCATCGAGGTGGGTGATCCATTGCTCACTTTAGAAGCTATGAAAATGGAAAACGTTCTCAAAGCAGAAGGTGTTGGAGTTGTTAAGGCCATTGCCATCAATGCACAAGATGTAGTAGACAAAGGAGGATTGTTGATTGAATTCGAGTAGTCCGTAAACCTTTTACGAAAATAATTTGACTAAAGTAAAAACGGCTCCGAGAGGAGCCGTTAGTCGTATTGATATATGTCTTTTTAATTTCTTTGTGGTGTAAATGCCTTTTGAATAATGGAAGGATAAACCGCTCCAAATTCTTTCATACACCATTCCCTCAAACGTTGGATTTCCTCGGAGTCGGACATCCATTTAATTGCTTTAGACAATTCTTTTTGGAACAACAGTGGGTCAAAACTTACCCGAACCAGGATTTTTTTCGTCAGTTCAAACATGGGGCTTTGTTTAATAATTTCAACTAATATAACGAACCCTTTTCTTATTTGGTATGTCGGAAATGTTAAAAGTTATTTACAAAAAAAACGTGTGTCCGTAACAATCAGACACACGCTACTTTATAGCCAATGTTAAATTTTCAGAGGAGGTGTTTTTCGATTACTTGATAGATTTCCTGTGTAATTTTGTCGTATACATAGATTACGAGGTGCATGTTAGCTGCATCGTATTGAGCAGGTAATTGATAGGTGTAATTGATATAGTATTTTCCATTCGTTCCCAAATAAGCAGCTGTTAAATCTCGTCCGAAAGCATTTCCATCGATACATCCTCTTAAGATATTACGGTGAGTATATGTTTCATTTATTCCATCACTGTGAGACAAATCCGGATCTCCGGGGGTTCCATCCGGATCCCAAGTTGGATTCGACGGAACCGTTTGTCGGGCAATCAATGAATCTTCGACTAGGCAAACAACAAGAGCTAAATCTAAAGTGACGGAAGCATCAATCTTATCGACTTCGGTATGTAAGAATAATCCACGTGTAGAAGGAAAATAATTGGTTACTGCTTGAATGTTGATTTTTAAGGTGCTTGCAAGACATGTATTTGTCTTATTTGTAATGGCAGAACCTGCATTGGAAGTAAACTGACCGTTTGCTAACGTGCGGTTCACACAAAAGGCAGAATTTCCCACAAAGGTGGAATTAGGAATATCTTGTCCGAAATGTTTCCCCATTTCTAAGCCGGCATCGCAGTAAAGAATAGTTGGGAATGCTGCTGAAGTTTCTTGAAACGCGGTCAATCCACTTGGCCCCGTATGAATCCCTATACCGTATATACGAGTTGGGTTTGTTGCAATCAATTGCTGCATTAAACTCGTTGGGGAAGGAGAATTCGGACATCGGTGACCTGTAAAATCCTCAATCAACACATTGCGTTGAGTGTTCGTATTAGCTGTAAATGTTGGCCATAATCCTTGAGCAACGTAGTGAGCAGAATCACCATCAGGGTATAGACTCCAATCCAATGTACCTGACATAGGACTTGCTGGAACAGTATTTTTCACCTTATCACAAGAAGCAATTACGGTTGCTAAGACTGCTGTAAGAATTAAAAGCTTTTTCATCTTCTAACCGGTATTAGCCAATATTAAATTTTTACAGGAGGTGTTTTTCGATTACCTGGTAGATTTCCTCTGTGGTTTTGTCAATCACATAAATGTACAATTTCATGTTATCTGCACTGTACTGGGCTGGTAATTTGTAAGAATAACTCACAAAGTATTTTCCATTTGTTCCCAGGTCACTTGCGGTTAAAACCCTTCCAAAAGTTCTCCCATCGATACATCCTCTTAAGATATCACGGTGCACATAGACATCATCTTTTCCATCGGGATCCATGCTCGTTGGAACCAATTGAGGAGCGACCAAAGAATCTTCTACTAAGCAAACAATAACAGCCAAATCGGAAGTAATGGAAGCGTCCACCTTATCCACTTCAGTATGCAGGAACAATCCACGTGTAGAAGGGAAATAATTTGTTACCGCTTGAATATTGATGCGAATTGGGCTTGCAAGACAAGTAGCCGTCTTATTTGCAATGGCAGTACCTGCATTCGATGTAAATTGATTACTTGCTTTCGTTCTGTTCACACAAAATGCCGGGTTCCCTAAAAAGGTAGATCCGGGAATATCCTGCCCGAAGTGCTTCCCGATTTCGATTCCTGCATCACAATAAAGTACTGTTGGGTATTCATTAGAAGTTACTTGAAATCCGGTAAGACCTGTTGGACCGGCATGAATAGCCAAACCGTAAATATGATCCGGATTCGTTGCAATCAATTGTTCCATATTTGCCGTTGAAGCTGGACAATTCACACATTGGTGACCGGTGAAATCCTCAATCAACACATTGCGCTGAGTGTTGGTGTTAGCCGCAAATGTCGGCCACAAACCTTGAGCAACATAATAAGCGGAATCTCCATCCGGATATAAACTCCAGTCCAAAGTACTTGAAACGGGATTGCTTGGATAGGCATTTTTGACCTTGTCGCAAGAAGCAATTACGGTTGCCAGGACTGCTGTAAGAATTAAAATCTTTTTCATGTTCTAAAGTTGTTAATTAGAAACTTTGAGTTAACGAAACGGTCAAACCATTCGATGCCGGTACAAAACGACACACACCACCTACACAGAATAACCCTGCTCGTTGTCTACCATAATTCACCGTTATGCGAGTAGCATCTTTTATCCAACCAAATGATCCGATAGCATAATGTACGCGCAAGTCTTTATGTGGATTTCCATAATTGTATTGATCCATGAATCCCAGGAACCAATTAGGTGAAATGTTGTATTCTAAAACAACTGTCACCCAATCTCCTTTGTCCTCTGAAGTACGGTAGTTGAAACCTGCCATTTTTTTGTTGGCAGTAAACAAAGCTTGCACTTCAGCACGAATACTGTGTTTTTTATTGATTTTCCATCCTGCTTCCAAAACCCCGATGTGAGAGCTAATCATACCATTTGCATCCTCCGTGATTTTGGAGACATCATTGTTGATGATAATATTGAAATAAGAGGCAATTAAATAGAAATTTTTGTTCAGCTTGAAAGTAACATTCGCATTGATGTCCTGCCATAACAAGCTATCAGATAGGTCGTAAGGATTTCCTTTATACATGACGCGTGTTGAATCACCGGGTAGTCCATACCCCGAATAGTGTCTCATTGGTAAGTAGGCAGTGGAATAATTCACATTGATTGGAATTCCATATTTTCCTCCACCTTTTCCTTTAGGAATGGTATAAAGAACTTCTGCCTGAAATGCAACTTCTCCTAAAGGTTGTGTAGCATAAGGATAAAGCGTTGCAACCAGGTTATAGGTATGCGTTTTATTCATTGCAGGAAGGTAATTGATGAACAAATCCGCCAATCCTTTTGTTCTATCCGAACGATAACTCATGTTATCAACCGATTTTGCTGCCAATGAGATCCCCAATCCTTTGCGGGAATAACCCAAATTGATTAAAGCAGAATGTCCCGGATTGTAAATGTATCCGTTGTCCTCACTAGGGTCATTGTCTTTGTGCGTATATTCTCCATTCAGAGTGAACTTCTTGTAACGCAAACCGATTCGTCCGCTGTATGCAGCTACATTTTCAGGAAGGATATACAGGTCATTATCGTCCTTTTGGTATTTACTCATGAATGCACCACCAATGGTCACATCCAAGCCACTTGAATCCAATCGTGGGATCAATTCATTGATATGCAATTGTAAATCAACACCACGAGTTACACCACTTGATTTTTCTACCCTTCCACCTTGGAAAGCATAGCGTTGATTCCCGTATACTCCTTTTAACTGAACTCCCTTATAAGGTCTTAGGATCACCCGGGCACCATCCATGGCATTGTCGTAACCTAAATTCCGATCTTCATAAGCTCTGAAAATCGTTCCGGAACCGAATTGCTCATAAAAGTTACCAAGGGTTACATCGATGTAATTATTGGACCAACCAACATAGCGCATTCCGATACCAGTTCCATCGAAACGATTCGGATATCCGTTGATTCTTGGCAAGTAAGATTCAAATCGGGCACCGGCTTTAAAATGAGACCCGGAATAGAAGACATTCATGTATGAATTCAACAAACCTCTTTCTGCAGGTTGCGTTGCTCCAATTAACGGGTCGGCATTTAAGTATTGGAAGGTGGCTTCCATGTTTCCGGTGATGTTCCCTAATAAATTCGATTGTCCGAGTGCAGTAAGCGACCCGGACAATGCGCAGATTCCTAAAATCCAGTTTTTCATCTATAAAGTAGTGACTTATTTATTGACTAATTTTTTGATTTCTTCATACAACTTCTCTTCGTCTCCGGGAGCGTAGTTGTTATGAGAATAAACGATATTACCTTTTTGATCCACCAGGAATGTATGTGGAACATTGTTCACACCCATTGCACGTTTGAAATCTCCGTTCGGATCCATCAATACCAGGTATTCCCATCCTTTTCCGTCTACATATACCGGAACCTGAGCCTTTGTTTTTTCGTCATCGATTGTAACGGCAACCAGATTAACTCCAGTTTCTTCTTGCCAATCCGGATATAATTCGTGAATGGTATTCAGCTCACGCTTGCACGGTGAGCACCACGTTGCCCAGAAAGAAATGACAACCGGACCTTTGAAGCCCAATTCAGCAGTATTAACCGCTTTACCATTCATATCCACCAACTTTACAGAAGGAAGTTGTTTAACGATTAAAGGTTCGTGGTCTTGAGCCATTGATAAAGTAGAAACAACAAGTCCTAATAATAAGAACGCAATTTTTTTCATAGTTTAAATTTTAGCATGCACAGTTCAAGTTTCGTGCCGAATCCCAAAGATACCTTTTCCTTAACACAATTTTAAACATGTGTTATCGGATACTCTTGTATTCCTAAAAAATGTTAAGCTGAGCCAAAAAATTGTATTCCTAACGATCTCCAAATTTGTTAGAATAGAACCGTTTACTTCCGAAAAGGTGCACTTAACTCAAAAATCAACCCTTATTCACTCCTTTCGTATTGCTTTTTTAGGAAATAAATTGTATTCTTACGAATTAATAGCTTGATGGTGCACCTTGTTTGTATCGTATAGCTGTTATATATTTGTGAAAACTAGAAACTCATAATATGAAAAAAATATACTCTCTATTAAGCATTGCCTTATTAACTGCAACAGTCTCCACTGCACAGGTTGATATCCAAGACTATAACGGTGGGGCTCCGACTGGCCCTAATTTGAATGGAACAACCATTACGAAAACAGTAAGTGAGGACGAATTAGTTGTATTGGATATAGGAATTACGAATAAATCCGGTTCTGACAAGAATTTGGACATCACCCGATTGAAAATCGTAGATATGCCTGCTTGGTCTGCTGGAAGTCCTCCTGAACAAATTTGTTGGGCTCCAACTCCAGATCCGAATTTTGATGGAGTTTGTTTGATTCCGAATAGTAATCCTTGGACTACACCAAACGACTTTACTGTTCCTAATAATGGGTTGACTTATTTAAAATTCGATATCCATACAAATAGTGCAGGATCAATCCACTACCGTTTTTATGTAATGGATGGATCAACTAAAGTGGATTCAGTGGATGTTATGGTTACAACAACATTGGGTATTAAGGATACGAAAAAGAATGAAGAAATTTCCATGTCGATTTATCCTAACCCTGCAAGTTCTGTATTGAACATTTCTGCTCAAGGATTGGACGGAAACTACGATGTGAGAATGACAGACGTACTGGGAAAAGTAGTTTACAACGAATCAGTTGTTGGTACATCTAAGAAAGTAGACGTAAGTGATTTCAAAAACGGAGTTTACCTGGTTACAATCACTGAGAAAGGAACAGCTATCCAGACACGAAGAATCGTAGTTAAACATTAATATTATTACTGAATTGTAATAGGAAGGCTGGAATAATTTAATTCCAGTCTTTTTTATTTAATCACATCCATCCTAAATCGGATCATATAAATTCCTAATTGTTATGAAAAAAATATACTCTCTATTAAGTATTGCCTTATTAACAGCTTCAGTTTCGACTGCACAAGTTGACATTAAAGAATATAGCCAAGGCAGTGCAATCGGAAATAATTTGAATGGGACCATAATCTCAAGAGTAGTTAGCGATGATGAGTTAGTAATCGTTGACTTAGGCATAATCAATAAATTTGGTTCTGATAAAACATTGTCTGTTATGCGAGATAAGATAATTGATGTTCCAGTATGGTCGAATGGAAATATATCTCAAGGAATTCCTGCTGAACAAATTTGCTGGGGACCAACTCCAGACACGCTGTTTGAGGGGATTTGCATGAATCCGGATTCTGATCCGTGGACAACTCCAAATGATTTTATTTTGTATGCTAATGGATTGGCTAACTTGAAATTTGATATTCACACAACTGGTCCTGGAACAATCCATTACCGTTTTTATGTGATGGAAGCATCTACAAAAATAGATTCGGTGGACGTTTACTTAACAACAACGTTGGGACTTAAAGATAAAAAGTCAGAAGAGATTTCCATGTCGATCTATCCAAACCCTGCAACTTCTGTGTTGAACATTTCTGCTCAAGGATTGGATGGGAATTACGATATGAAAATGACAGACGTATTAGGTAAAGTGGTTTACAATGAAACGGTTGTTGGTTCATCTAAGAAAGTAGATGTAAGTGATTTTAAAAATGGAGTTTACTTGGTTACAATCACTGAAAAAGGGACAGCTATCCAAACACGAAGAATAGTAGTCAAGCATTAGGATTAACCTTAATAGATATTTAAAAGGCTGGAATCGTTCCGGTCTTTTTTGTTTGTAATACCTTGTTGTTTTTTAAATAAAACGATAATAATAAAAGCTCGCCGAGCCTTAATTATTCTAAACCAAAGATCTTTTTCAACTCCGAAACACTTTCAACAGCACTTTTTGAAAGGACAATAAAACTGGAATCGACTTTCAACTCCGAAGCTTTGGGATCAACAATAATTTTTTTGCAAGAATTTGACACATAATGGATTAATCCAGCTGCGGGGTAGACGTTCAATGATGTACCTATAACGATTAAGTAATCTGCATCAATCAAGTGATTAATAGCCTTGTCCATTTCCGGAACAGCTTCCCCAAACCAAACCACATGGGGGCGCAAGGTGTAACCCTCATCACACAAGTCATTCAAACTCAACTCCCAACCGTTTATCGGATAGTATTTTCGCTCCTGGTTTGGTCCGGAACTTTTTGAATAACGGATATTTCCATGTAAATGAATCACATGTTTGGAGCCACCCCGTTCATGTAGATCGTCAATGTTTTGGGTCACTATGACCACTTCATAGCCCGATTCAAGTTCGTGAAAAAACTGGTGTGCCGGATTTGGAAGAGACTCGATTACTTGTTTTCTGCGTTGATTGTAAAAACGTTGAACTAGTTCCGGATTGGTGTTCCAAGCCTCAGGCGTTGCGACCTCTTCTATGCGGTAATTCTCCCAAAGACCATTCGAATCCCTAAAAGTTGAAATACCACTTTCTGCAGAAATTCCCGCTCCGCTTAAGACCACAATTTTCTTTTTCATCATCCTAAATTACAAAAAAAGCCTTCTTTTAGCATTCCAATTTAATGATTCATTTACATCATTTTATCATTGGATTAAAGTCGCGAAAAAAATTATATTTGGTTTCGTAATAAATCAATAAAACATGAAACAGTCATTACTTTTAATGGGAGGAGTGTTTGCAAGCTCTTTAACAATGTTTGCACAACAAACTCCGGTTTCCCAAACACCTTTGAACAAAAATGCAGTTCTTGAAGAACTAACTGGTATCCATTGTGGATATTGTCCGGATGGACACAAACGTGCGAATGATATCGCTACTGCTAACCCGGGACGTGTAGTTTTGGTTAACGTACATGCTGGTGGCTATGCTACTCCAGGTGCAGGTGAGCCGGATCTAAGAACTACGGATGGAACAGCTTTGGACGGATTTTTTAATCCTGAAGGATATCCTGCAGGAACGGTTCAAAGAAAACCGTTTGGTGCAGAAACTTTTTTAGCGACTAGCCGTGCAAACTGGCAAACTCAAGTAAACTCTACATTAGCAGAAGCTTCTCCAGCGAATGTTGCTATGGATGCTACAATTGATGCTACAACTCGTCAATTGACATTGCATGTAGAGATTTACTACACAACTCCGCAAGCTTCGGGGACAAACCATTACCTGAATATCGGGATGTTGCAAAATGACTTTGAAGCAATTCAAACGAATTACGGTAACTACAACCCAACGGCAATTTTGCCAAATGGTAAGTACTTGCACCAACACATGTTCCGTGGATACCTTAACGTAGGTGGAACTTGGGGAGAAACAATCGATGCTTCTCAAACAGGTGTAATCACTAAAACAGTTACGTATACTTTGCCTGCAAGCATCAATGCAGTTGATTTGAACATCGGAAAATTGCAGTTCTTTGCAATCTTGCATACAGGACACAATGCTTACAATACAAGTACAGTTGTTACAGCTGCTGAGATTTCTCCAACATATACGAATGTTCCAAATGCTACAGCAAGTGCTAACAGCATCGTGAACACATTCAATGTATGTGACGGACAATCAATCACTCCAATTGTAAAAGTAGACAACTCTGGTTCTGCAATTACATCTATCAACTTCTCAACTTCTGTTAATGGTGGTACAGCTGTACCTTTCACATACAACGGAAACATTCCTGCATTTGGTTCTCAAGAAATCACATTGCCTGCAATGGTTGTGAACGCTATTGGAACAAACAACGTTCAAGTAACAATCACTTCTGTAAATGGTGGAGCTGGTAACATTGGTTCAGTTTCTGTTGTGACAAAACCAATCACAATTGCATCTGTTGCAGATGGATTGAATGCAGTTGTTAAAATGACAACGGATCGTTATGGAGCTGAAAGTACATGGAAATTATTCAATTCTTCTAACGTAGTTGTAGCACAAGGTGGACCTTATACAAATGCAACTGCAAGTGGAACTTTTCCTCAACCGGATGTTAATGTAACATTGGTCTCTAATGAGTGTTATAAAGCGGTTGTTTACGATTCTTATGGAGATGGATTTGATGCTGGAACTGGAAACGGGGACTTTAAAATCCAGGTAAATGGAGTTTCTGTTGCTACTATCCCGACATTCTCTTCTGGTGCTTCTATCGAAGATGCAATGAAAGTAAGCGCTACGGCATCTATTAGCGAAGCTTCTGCTGAAATCGCGATGGCTGTTTACCCTAACCCTGCTTCAGGATTGGTAAATGTTAGCTTCGAAGGAAAAGGTGATTATTCAATCTCAATCTTGGATGTATCCGGACGTACTGTTGCAACACAAGTTGTTACTGCATCTGGTTCAACTACTGTTGAGATGCCGATCAATAACCTACAAGCTGGAAACTACTTTGTTTCTGTTGCTAACGGAGGTTCATCTTACACTCAAAAATTGATGGTGAAGTAATTCACAGATAATAATTTGGGAAAGCCCGGGCATTTATTGTCCGGGCTTTCTTTTTATCCGAACTTTTGGTGCTCTTGTAGTAAGATTTATTAACTTTATCGCCCCTTACAATCTTATTTATATGGCAAAAGTTCGCAAACAAGACGCGTTAGATTATCATGCTTCCGGTAGACCGGGAAAAATTGAGGTTGTCCCAACAAAACCTTACGCGTCCCAACGTGACCTGTCTTTGGCATATTCTCCCGGAGTGGCTGAGCCATGCCTGAAGATTGCTGAAAATCCGGCAGACGTTTATAAGTACACCAGTAAGGCAAACCTTGTTGCCGTAATCTCTAATGGAACAGCTGTTCTTGGATTGGGAGACATTGGTCCATTGGCTTCAAAACCCGTAATGGAAGGGAAAGGGTTACTCTTCAAGATTTTTGCAGATATCGATGTGTTTGATATTGAAATTGATGCAAAGGATCCGGAATTGTTCATTCAAACGGTAAAAGCAATTGCTCCCACTTTTGGAGGAATTAACCTGGAAGACATCAAAGCCCCGGAGGCTTTTGAAATAGAACGCCGATTAAAGGAAGAATTGGATATTCCTTTGATGCATGACGATCAACACGGAACTGCAATTATTTCTGCTGCAGCTTTATTGAATGCCCTGGAGCTTGCCAAAAAGAGAATAGGAAAAGTTAAGATTGTTATCTCAGGAGCCGGAGCTGCTGCAATTTCATGTGCCAAATTGTACATGGCTTTGGGTGCATCGGTGAACAATATCTTCATGTTCGACAGCAAGGGATTGATCCATGCTGAAAGATCTGATTTGGATGAGATGAAGCAGTTATTTGCTACACACAAAAAAGACGAAACTTTAGAAGAATCCTTCAAAGGAGCGGATGTATTTATAGGTTTATCAAAGGGAAATATCGTTTCGAAAGAAATGATTGCGGCAATGGCTAAGAACCCGATTGTTTTTGCCTTGGCTAATCCTGATCCGGAAATTTCCTACAAGGATGCCATGGCAACACGCAATGATATTATCATGGCGACCGGGCGTTCCGATCATCCTAATCAGGTGAATAATGTACTTGGATTCCCGTTCATTTTTAGAGGAGCTTTGGATGTTCGAGCTACGGGAATCAACGAAGAGATGAAATTGGCTGCGGTAAAGGCAATTGCTAACCTTGCAAAGGAGACAATCCCGGAAGAAGTCATTGAAGCTTACGGCGAAAAACACATTTCCTTCGGACGCGATCAAATCATTCCAAAACCATTGGATCCCCGTTTGATTTATCATGTTGCACCAGCGGTTGCGCGTGCAGCAATGGAATCCGGAATTGCAAAAAATCCGATCACGGATTGGAATGAGTATGAAATGATTCTCAAAAAGAGATTGGGACTCGATAATAAATTGGTCCGTAACCTCACGACAAAAGCACAAAGCAATCCGAAACGTGTTGTTTTTGCTGAAGCGGATAATGTAAAGATCTTAAAAGCTGCTCAGAATACTTCTGAAGAAGGAATATGTATTCCGATCTTATTGGGAAGAAGAAAATTGATCGAATCGCTGGTTGCGGAATATTCGATCGAAATTCCGGATATGATCATCATCGACCCGAAATCCGATACGGAGAAAATGCGCCGACAGATCTATGGAAAAGCATTCTTCGAAAAACGCAAACGCAAAGGAGTAACGGAATACGAAGCCATTCAATTGATGCGTGAGCGAAATCATTTTGGCGCCATGATGGTGGAAATGGGTGACGCAGATGCAATGATTTCCGGTTTGACAAGAAATTACAGAGATGTTGTTCGTCCTGCTATTCAGGTCATCGGTTTGCAAAAAGATGTGAAGACCGTTGCCGGAGTTTATATCCTAAACACCAAAAGAGGTCCGATGTTCCTTGCAGATACGACCATCAATATGAACCCAACTGCAGAACAGATTGCGGAAATCACATTCAATGTTGCACGAACACTGCGAAAACTGAAAGTGACACCGAAAATTGCCTTGTTGAGTTATTCCAATTTTGGTTCTGCACCTGGCGACGATTCCGAAAAAATGGCTGAAGCAGTGAAAATTTTGCATGAAAATCATCCGACATTGATTGTTGATGGAGAAGTTCAGGCAAACTTCGCCTTGAATAACGAATTGATGAATGAGAAGTTTTCTTTTTCCCAATTGGCTAATAAAGAGGTGAACACCTTGATTTTCCCAAATCTTTCTTCCGGAAATATTGCATACAAATTGTTGCAGGAAATCACAGAAGGAGATGCAATCGGACCAGTATTGGTTGGACTGAAAAAATCCATTCATGTGTTGCAGATGGGATCCTCGGTTCGCGAAATCGTAAATATGGTAAAAGTTGCAGTCGTTGATGCACAAACAAAGTAATTCATGATAGCACACCTTAACGGACGTTTAATAGAGAAAAATCCTACCAACTTGATTATTGAGTGTGGTGGTGTCGGGTATTTTGTGAAAATATCTTTGAATACTTTTTCAGCGATCGGAAGTACCGAAAATGTAAAGGTATTGACACAACAAATTATCAGGGAAGATGCACATTTGCTGTTCGGATTTGCCACTCCTGAAGAACGGGATGTGTTCAATTTCTTGCTATCGGTTTCCGGAATCGGACCGAACACTGCCATTCTGATGCTTTCTTCCATGTCACCAAATGAGATTGCGAATGCAATACAAACGGAAGATGTACGTTCTATACAAGCGATAAAAGGAATTGGGGCAAAAACAGCCCAACGAGTTATTATCGATTTGAAAGATAAGATGTTGAAGGTGGAATGGAGTGATGCAACAAATATTTTTGTTGGAAACAATACAAATCGATTTGATGCGTTAACTGCATTGATTTCTTTAGGTTTTGATAAAAAATCTGCTGAAAAAGCAATTGAAAAAATTGCCACCGGAGATGAATCTGTGGAAGAATTAATTAAAGGGGCACTGAAAATATTATAAACACTTGGAAAAAATTTTGAACGCTAACTACACAAGAGTGATGCAACTGTTTTCTACGGTTGTTTTCTGTTTTGTATCGCTTGTATTCTGGGCCCAACCGGATACTTCGAATCAATTGCCATTTCCTATCAATAACCCATTGGATCCGACTCAAAACAATACTCAAACCTTTGATTTGGGTGATCCGACCGGAGTAAAGAAAAGTATCGTTTTTGATCCGGTCACAGGGAAATACATCTTTTCTGAAACGATGGGTAATTCCAATCTGAATTATCGGAATCCATCCATGATGACACTTGAAGAGTATCTCGAATACGAGCGTCAAAAATCATTGAAAGAAAATTGGAAAGATAAGATCGATCAGCAAACAGAGGAAGACAGAGCACTTGAGTTTCCAATCAAGATTCCATCAAAAGTATTTACCAGTTTCTTCGGATCCGATGAAATCACGATTCGTCCGCAAGGATCGATCGAATTGGCATTCGGTGTCAATACATCGCGTTACGACAACCCGATTTTACCTGTAAAGCAACGAAAAATTACCCGCTTCGATTTCCAGCAACAGATTCAGATGAACTTGGTTGGACAAATTGGAACGAAATTGAAATTGAGCGCAAGCTATAATACCCAAGCGGCTTTTGACTTTGATAACGTAACGAAATTGGGTTACTCAGGGGATGAGGATCAGATCATTCAGCGAATCGAGTTGGGGAATGTCAGTTTTCCTTCGTTCGGTGCATTGATCCCGGGATCACAAACTTTATTTGGGGCGTATGCAAAATTGCGCTTTGGGGATTTGACTGTTGATGCAATCGGTGCATCTTCAAAAGGGAAGAGAACAGAAATCAATATCACCGGGAAAGCACAAATTCAACCTTTTGAAGTAACTGCTGATAATTACGAAGCAAACCGACACTATTTCCTGAATTTATTTTTCCATGACCAATACGATGCTGCGATGGCTCAGATGCCGAACGTGGCTTCTGAAACGTATGTTACTAGAATGGAGGTTTGGGTAACCAACAAGATAAACAATACGGAAAACTCGAGAAACATTTTGGCGTTCTCGGATTTGGGGGAATCTCAAACGCAGAATTTGGTGGGCGCTACGCCTGGTCCGGGTCCTACTATCATATCCGGATCTCCGATGCCGAGCAATGGATCAAGTAATTTGTATGCCTACGTTTCAGGGAATCAAGCTATCCGTGGATTCAACGGGGCTGTTGCAGAATTGTCATCTCAGACTTCTACTCCCGGACCATTCCAACAAGCGGTTGAATATGAAAAAGTAGAAAATGCAAGAAAACTAAGCGAATCGGAATATACCTATAATGCATTATTGGGATTCATTTCCTTGAGCCAACCGTTGAATAACGATGAGGTATTGGCTGTTGCTTACGAATATACCTACCGAGGAGAAACAAAACAGGTAGGGGAATTCTCCACAGACGGTGTTGCTGGTCAGAATGCCTTGATATTGAAATTGTTGAAGCCAACCATTACTAACCCGACATTGAAGATTTGGGACTTGATGATGAAAAACATCTATTCAATCGGTGCCTACCAAGTGGATCAGACAGGTTTCAAGTTGAATATCTTCTATAATAATCCGGAAACATCCGTTTTGGCGCCTATTTTACCTTATCCTGGATTGAATGACAAACAAATCATCACCTTGGTTGAGATGGATCGTTTGAACGTCAATAATCAACAATTCTCGGATGGATTATTCGACTTTGTACCAATCATGTACAATGGTCAGAAAGCGGAAACGGGTGGTACGATCAATACCAAGAATGGACGGGTGATGTTCTCCACTAATGAACCTTTTGGTCAGGTGTTGAAGCAAAAGCTGATGAGCAGCAATCCTCCAATGTCTGAAGCGATTGCAAATACCATTGCTTATACCGAATTGTATGATTCGACAAAAACCGCGGCACAGCAGATTCCAAGTAAAAACCGCTTCACATTTAAGGGAGAATACCAATCTTCTGTTACATCAGACATTTCACTGAATGCATTGAACGTTCCGGAAGGAGCAGTTAAAGTAACTGCCGGTGGAATTCCGATGGTGGAAGGACAAGATTATACGGTGGACTACAACTTAGGTCGTGTAAAAATTCTGAACACAGGTGTTTTGGAGTCAAATACGCCCATCAAGATTTCAATCGAAAGTAATTCGGTCTTTGGCTTCCAATCCAAGTCGATGGTCGGGACCCATCTCAATTACCGGTTCAATAAGGATTTCAATATCGGAGCGACCTGGTTGAGGATGATGGAGCGTCCGGTAACTCAGAAAGTGGATTTTGGAAGTGAGCCGTACAAGAATAACGTGATTGGTTTTGATATCAACTATAGAACAGAATTACCATTCCTGACCAAGTTCATTGATTTGTTGCCCGTTCTGTCCACAAAGGAGAAATCATTCATGACTTTCAAGGGAGAATTTGCCCACTTGATTCCGGGAACGCCTAAAGCGATTTCAAAAGCCGGGATTTCATACGTGGACGACTTCGAAGGCAGCCAGAGTACGATTGACCTTAGAACACAAAGTGCATGGAGAATTGCATCGACTCCGCAAGGACAGAATAATTTGTTCCCGGAAGGTTCTTCAAAAAACCTGTCCAATGGATTTAAGAGATCAAAAATTGCCTGGTACCTGATCGATCCGCTTTTTTATGCTTCAAATAATTTGACTCCTCAGCACTTAAAAGACGACCCAAGTTCACTTTTTGACAGTCGTATGCGTCAGGTCCTTCAAACCGATATTTTCCCGAATCAACAGTTAACTTACGGATCCATTCCAACAATCCAGATTTTGGAATTGGGTTACTATCCGAAAGAACGTGGAATGTATAATTACGATACCTTGCAGCCAATTAACCCGGATGGAACCTTTACAAATCCGGAAGATCATTGGGGAGGAATTATGCGTTCGCTGACTACCAACGATTTTGAGCAGGCAAATGTGGAATACATCCAGTTTTGGATTTTGGATCCGTTCAATGACGATGCAATGCTGGCAACGCCTAATTTAACGGGTGGGGACTTGTATTTCAACTTAGGAAATGTTTCAGAAGATGTATTGGCGGATTCCAGAAAAAGTTTCGAGAACGGAATCCCACCATATGCCGGTGCGAATTACCCGGTTGTTATCACTCCTTGGGCAAAAGTGTCCACCCAACAAGTTGTTGTGAATGCATTTGACAACGATCCGAATTCAAGAGTCAATCAGGATGTCGGAATTGATGGATACAAATCAACGGAAGAGGTTGCATCCTATTCAGGATATGTGAATTGGGTTCAAAACTCAGGATTGGATCCGGATGTACAAGCCAGAATGATTGCCGACCCGTCGACGGATGATTATAACTTCTACAGAGATGATCTTTATGACCAGCAGCAATTGAACATACTTCAACGTTATAAAAAGTATAACGGAATGGAAGGGAATTCCGCTACTACAGAGATGTCGAGTGGAATGAATCCTAACGGAGGAGGTTATCCGACTCAGGCGAGAAACACACCGGATCTGGAAGATATCAATCAGGATAATAACTTATCTGAATCGGAAGCATATTTTCAATATAAGGTGAGCTTGCGACCAGCTGATATGGTTGTTGGTAAGAATCACATCACAAGTGTCGTTACTTACACACCGGCTTCAAACCCGAATAAAGTAGAAAGATGGTACCAATTCAAAGTTCCAATCAAGGAGCCGGAGAAAATCATTAACGGGATCCGTGATTTCAGATCGATTCGTTTTTTCCGCATGTTCATGAAGGATTTTGACGATGAAGTGATTGTTCGTTTTGCAAAATTGGAATTGGTTCGTGGGGAATGGAGAAAATACCTGTTGGATCTGATGCAACCGGGAGAAATCATCCAGGTCGATCCAAACCTTACAACATTCAACATCGGAGCATTGAACTTTGAGGAGAACAATGAGAAATCTCCAATCGGATATCAGATTCCTCCGGGAATTCAGCGTGAAATTGACCCGTCTCAGCCACAACAACGCCAGATGAACGAACAAGCCCTAACATTGGATGTTTGTAATCTGCAAGACGGTGATGCAAGAGCTGCTTATAAGAATGTTCAGTTTGACGTTCGTACATACAAGAAATTGAAAATGTATGTTCACGCCGAAGAAATTACTGCGAATTCATTGCACGATAAGGATGTAACCTTATTTGTTCGTTTAGGAACCGATTTCGTGGACAACTATTACGAATACGAACTTCCATTGAACCTGACTGCCTGGTATACGAATAATGCAGATGATATTTGGCCGGAATCCAACAATATGGAAATTGTGTTCCAGGATCTATTGGACTTGAAAAAACGCAGAAATGATTTACTTGGAGGCGGAGGAGTTGCGGCCAATGTGGAATATATAATTCAGGATCCACAGAATGGTGATCGACGAATTAAAGTAAAAGGAAGTCCGAACTTACAAGGGATCAAGACCATCATGATCGGTGTTCGCAATCCGGCTAAAAATCAACCGTCTCCTTGGTCGGATGATGGACTTGCCAAGTGTGTCCAGGTTTGGGTCAACGAGTTACGCTTAACGGATTTCGTGGATGATGGCGGATCGGCAGCAATTGCCCAAATGACTGTTCAGGCAGCAGATTTCGGTAGTTTCTCCTTATCCGGTAATTACTCCGGTGTCAATTGGGGAGCAGTTGATTCACGTGTTCAGGAAAGACAAAGAAATCAAAAGATCGGAATGGATTTCCAGACAAACATGCAGTTGGGTCAATTCCTTGGAAATAGAATCAAACTTTCTGTTCCGTTTTTCTATGGGTATTCATTAGGAATTATCAACCCGGAATACGATCCGTTCAATCCGGATATCAAATTGAGTTCTTATGAAGCAGGGCAAAGAAAAAGTATTGCTAAAGTTGCGCAGGATTTTACCGAACGCAAATCATATAACTTCCAGGGTGTCCGTAAGGAAAGAGCTGCAGGTAAAACAGCACATTTCTACGATGTTTCCAACTGGACGCTTGGATATGGATACAGTGAAAGTTTCCACCGGGATTTCAATACCAATTATGATCGAACGAAACAATGGAAAGGGAGCTTAGCTTACGCTTATTCGTTTGAAAACAAGCCGTTTGAACCGTTCAAGAAAACCAAGTTCATGCAAAAGTCCAAGTGGTGGGGATTGTTGAAAGAGACCAGTATCGGGTATTTGCCAAAAACACTTGGATTTACAAACGATATCCAACGAAATTACAATGAACGCCAGATCCGTAATACGATTGACACCTCTGCGACCGCATTCCAGTATAAACCGGTTTATGTCAAGAATTTCCAATGGAATAGAGGGTATCGTTTAGGTTGGGATTTGACTAAAAACCTGAAGCTTACATTCAATGCAAACAACCGTGCAATTTTCGATGAGCAGGATGGAGAAGTGAATCGCAAAGGAAATGACACCTTGTACCGTCAGTTCAAAGACACGATCCGCAAGCAGTTGGGAACATTTGGAAAAACCATGGATTACACCCATGATTATACCTTCTCCTACAACGTGCCATTCAACCTGATTCCTGCTTTGGATTGGTTGACAGGTAATATGAAGTATACAGGAACATATAACTGGCAACGTTCACCATTAGGACAGGAGAATTACGGAAATATTGTTCAGAACAGTAGAACGGTCAATGCAACGCTTCAGGCAAACATGACCAATTTATATAACAAGATCCCATTCTTTAAGAAAGTGAATACCGGTGGCAATGGTGCTCCAAGAACTATAACGCGACAAAAAGCAGGTGGTGCGGATGAAAATGCAAAACCTGAGGATAAAGGCAAGGAACCTGTGGTGGAATTAAAACCGCCAAAACCGTTGGAAGAGATGACCAAAAAGGAACGTCGCCAATGGGAACGCAAGAAACGCAAACACGAACGTCAGCAGAAGCGCAAAAAAGAAAACAAGGTGAATCCGGTAGTAGGATTTGGAGCCCGTTTGTTGATGAGTGTCCGAAACGTTTCAGCAACTTATAATCAAACGGATGGTACATTGTTGCCTGGATACAACCAGCAAGCCAGAATGCTAGGATTTAATCCTGCGTTCAGTTCCGGAATGGCCGGCTTCATTTTCGGGCAACAGTCGTATTCGGTTACAGGTAAGGAAACAGGTTATAATTTTGCTCAGTCAGCTGCAGACAGAAATTGGTTAGTGGAGAATCCGGCATTGAACCGCCAACACACACTGACGCACAATCAAACGTTTACCGGTCGTGCGACGCTTGAACCGATGAAAGATTTTACTATCGATTTGTCAATGAACAGAACGATGTCAGAGAACACCAATGACTTCTTCCGTTACAATGATCAAACTTTTCAATTTGAATCACAAAGCCGTTTCCAAACATCCACGCTTTCGTACTCTACGATTTCCATTGGAAGTTCATTTGAGAAATTGTCAGCAGGTTATGAATCGGCGAACTTCAAGCAGATGAGAGAAACCACTAAGCAGGTTTCCGAATTGTTGGCTAGCGGGAATGCAAATTCTTCCGGAACTACAGGTGGTTACCGGGATGGATATAATATTTCTCAGCAAGAGGTCGTGATTGGCGCTTTCCTATCATCTTATACAAATGGAAAAGTGAACAAGCGTTCTGTTAATCCTTTTAACTCCATGCCTTTACCAAACTGGACAGTGAATTACAATGGCTTGGCTAAATTTGAAAAAATGAAGAAGTTGACGAAAAACTTTGTCATTCGCCATGCTTATTCTTCCACTGTGACATTAGGACAGGTACAGTCAAATCTGAATGCGACATTCGACCAAAACGGCGGGGCAACTGCACGTGATTTGAACAACAACTTTATTGCGGAAAGAAATATTCAAACAGTGACGATTTCAGAACGTTTCTCTCCATTGATTGGGTTTGATGCGACATGGAACATCAAGAAACAAGGATTGATCACGAAGTTCGAGATTAAGAAAGACCGTTCGTCGACACTTTCATTGAACAATAACCAGGTGACTGAAGTATTAGGAAATGAGATTGTCATTGGTGCAGGGTACAAATTCCCTAAGGTAAGATTGCCATTCAGAATCGGTAAGAACAAACCTGAGAATCCATTAAACATCCGCTTCGACTTTACATTCCGCGATAACCTGACTGTGATCCGTAAGATTGTTGAATCTACAGAACAAGCAACTGCCGGGCAGAAAGTGATTTCAATCAAGTCATCGATTGATTACAACATCGGAGCGAATCTGATGGTTCAGTTCTATTACGATCAGGTAATTACGAATCCTAAAATCGCGACATCTTATCCAACTGGTAACATGAGTACGGGTATTCGATTCCGCTTTAACCTTGGAGGTTTGTAAGATGAACATCCGTGCGGCGAAAATAGGCGACGAAGAAGCGATTCATGGGTTGATTTCCGAACTGGCACTTTATGAGAAAGCTCCCGACGAGGTCACAAATACGGTTGAAAGATTAAGGGTTGATTTATTTGTTGACCGGGTATGTGAGGCTTTGGTTGTGGAAAACGATTCACAGGAAGTGGTTGGATTTGCTTTGTATTATCAATCCTATTCCACTTGGAAAGGAAGATGCCTTTACCTGGAAGACTTCTATGTGAAACCGGAGTTTCGCAGGGGTGGAATAGGTTCCAGATTGTTTACTCAAGTTGTTGAAATTGCGAAAAAATGGGATGCAAAACGAATGGATTGGCAAGTCCTGGATTGGAATGAACCGGCCATCGAGTTTTACAGAAAACACCAAGCTATTTTAGATCCTGAATGGGTGAATGGTCGTTTATTTTTTTGATTCTAAATTTTAGAATTAAATTCGCCACATGATATTGCGCCCTTTTTTGAGTAATCGCCCATTAGTCTTGTTACTATTGGTTCCAATCATTGTTGGATTTCAACTCCTGAATGCACAGTTTCATTTCCATACCCTGATCGAACATGTCGACCTGGGTCTTTGGGGGAAAACAGATTTTCTTAGTTCCTGGTGGACGTCCATCTTCGCTTCTGCAATTGTGATGATCAACGCGATCCAGTTGAACTTTCTATTCAATCAACACGAATTTCTGGACAAGAACAATTACGGACCTTCCTTATTCTATGTGGTCCTGATGAGTTTTTCCCATTCCTTTTACCAAGTCGATGCGGTGTTGATTTGTCATTTGTTTTTGCTTCAATCGGTGCGTTTGCTGTTCCAATTAAAAAGCAATGAGACAAATTTCACTTCAGCTTTCAATAGTGCATTTTTCATTGGGTTATCGGCTTCATTCCTTCCGCCGAGTGCGGCATTGATCATCCCGTTTTGGTTTTCAGCCTGGGCTTTGCATCCATTCAGTTTCAGACAGTGGCTTCTGATGATCATCGGATTTTTGATTCCCATCGGAAATGGTCTGACCTATTGGTGGATTTCTGGACACACTATTTCCACCCGGATTTTGCGCCATTCTTCCCTCATCAAATATGAAGATGTATTTTTCTATGGAACGACGGCGACCATCGTCATTCTATTCTTACTGAGTATTATCGGGATTCAGATCCGGGTGCGTGTAAGTAATATCCGCTTTAAGAAATTGAATCGTGCATTGGTGTGGATTTTGGTTGGAACCCTGCTTTTAGGAGTTGCAGAAATCATTATTTATCAACAGTCCGAATGGGTGAGCATGCTCTTTATCCCCTTGAGCTTCTTCTTCACTTTCGCCTTTATTCATCGGATCTGGCAAAAGGTGGCGAGTATCTTTTTCTACCTGACTCTAATTATAGCTGTTGCTAAATTTTTCCTCATTTCATACATGGTTGTCTAACTAGATTGACTAACTTTGTTGCCATTCATGAATTGGCGGGCTTCCGTCGCAAAAATAGATCAATGAAATTTGGTGTTGTTACCTTTCCAGGTTCCAATTGTGATGAAGACATGGTATATGTCCTTGAAACAATCATGGGCCAACAAGTAGAACGTTTATGGCATAAAGATACCAGCTTGAAAGGGGTGGATTTTGTAGTTCTTCCCGGTGGATTCTCTTACGGAGATTATCTGCGTTCAGGAGCAATTGCAAAACTTTCTCCGATTATGGGTGAGATTATGAACCATGCAGACAAAGGTGGTTACGTGATGGGTATTTGTAATGGATTCCAGATCTTAACGGAAAGCGGGTTATTACAAGGAGCTTTATTGCACAACAACAATCAAAAGTTCATTTGCAAGAACGTATATCTGAAACCGGCAACTTCCAACAGTGCCATTACAAAAGGATTGGATGCAGCAAAAGCATATAAGATTCCGATTGCACATGGAGAGGGAAGATTCTACGCGGCAGATGACACAATGAAATCCATTTTGGATAATGATCAGGTATTGTTTCATTATGTGAATGAAGAAGCACAAGTTTCAGATGTAAGTAATCCGAACGGATCACTGCACCACATCGCGGGAATTTGCAACCCGGGAAGAAACGTGTTTGGAATGATGCCACATCCGGAAAGAGCTGCGGATGCAGCTTTGGCAAATGAAGATGGAAAACGTTTCTTTGAATCAATATTGAAATTCTGTTAATATGCGCATATTATTGTTGGGTTCAGGTGGAAGAGAGCATGCAATCGCTTGGAAAATTGCACAAAGCTCCCATTTAGAGCAGTTGTTTATCGCTCCAGGGAATGCTGGAACTCGACTACATGGAACAAATGTGGATATGTCTGCAATAGACTTTCCGGCAATCAAGGCCTTTGTTCTTGCTGAAAATATTAATATGGTAATCGTTGGGCCTGAAGATCCATTGGTGAAAGGAATCCATGATTTCTTCCTGGCAGATGCTCAATTGAAAAGTGTTCCGGTTATCGGGCCAAACAAAGAAGCTGCCCAACTGGAAGGAAGTAAAGATTTTGCGAAAGCATTCATGATGCGCCACAATATTCCTACGGCCAAATACGCGACATTCACGAAAGATACTTTGGAACAGGGATATAAATTCCTGGACGGAATGAAAGCTCCTTACGTATTGAAAGCGGATGGATTGGCTGCAGGAAAAGGAGTTTTGATTCCTGAAACACTTACTGAAGCCAAAGCTGAATTGAAAAGTATGCTTGCCGATGCAAAATTCGGGGATGCATCTTCAAGAGTGGTTATCGAACAATTTTTAAAAGGAATCGAATGTTCCGTTTTTGTTTTGACAGACGGGGATTCGTATAAAATACTTCCGGAAGCAAAGGATTACAAACGCATTGGCGAAGGTGATACCGGCTTGAATACCGGAGGAATGGGTGCTGTTTCACCGGTTCCTTTCTGTGACAAAACGTTCATGGATAAAATTGAGAATCAGATCATCATTCCAACCGTAAAAGGCTTGAAAGCTGACGGAATCGTCTACAAAGGATTTATCTTCTTTGGAATCATCAACGTGAAAGGTGAACCGTATGTGATTGAATACAATTGCCGAATGGGAGATCCTGAAACAGAAGTGGTTATGCCGCGTTTGAGATCAGATTTGATTGATCTGTTGGAAGGTGTTGCTACGAATACACTTTCTGAATGTGATATTCAATTTGAAGAGAGAAGTGCTTGTACCGTAATGATGGTTTCCGGAGGTTATCCGGATGCTTATGAAAAGGGAAAAGTCATCAATGGAATCAATAGCGTGACCGATAGTTTGGTTTTCCATGCAGGAACTTCAAGCGACGGACCGGTAGTCTTATCCAACGGAGGTCGCGTTTTAGCAGTGACTTCTTATGGACGAAACCTGGAAGCAGCATTGGAACGCTCTTATTCAAGTATTGAGAAAATTTCTTACGACAACGCATATTTTAGAAAGGACATCGGATTTGATGTGGTCTGAGTAAAATTTACTAATTTTCTACTTTAAGTAGTTGAATGGATTCTTCCGTCATTATTATTCTTGCATCACTACTATTTTCTGCATATTCTTCAGGAATGGAGATTGCCTTTGTGTCTTCCAACCGGTTAAAAGTGGAGCTGGATCGCGGAAAAAACTCCTGGTATAGCAAACTGTTGAATGTTTTCTATGGGAATGACGGGCACTTTTTAGCAACACTTCTGATAGCCAATAATGTGGGGATTGTCATCTTCGGAATGTACATGGCTGAAACCCTCGACCCATTGATCTCCTCGTGGGGAATCGAAAAGGAATACCTGGTCGTTTTGTTGCAAACGGTTATTTCCACCTTGATTGTCTTGACTTTCGCGGAATTTTTCCCCAAAGTGCTTTTTCAGATCAATCCGAATGGAATTTTCCGCTTGGGATCTGCTCCTATGTGGCTGGTTTATTGGGTTTTGTACATCCCTACAAAACTCATAGTCTGGATGAGTAATGGCTTGTTGCGTCTTTTTGGAATTCGCATTGAACAATCGGAAAAAGTGTTTTCAAAGACCGATTTACAGCACTTTGTTCAGGACGTGAATGAGCGGATGGAAGACGAAGCTGATTTGGGAAATGAAATTCAAATACTTCAGAACGCATTGGATTTTTCCAAAATACGGGCGCGTGATTGTATGGTTCCGAGAATGGAGATTCAAGCCATTGATGTGGAAGAAAGCATTGAAAATTTACTGGCTAAATTTGTTGAAACACGCTTGTCTAAATTGCTGTTATATCGGGATACCGTCGACAACATCATCGGGTATGCGCATTCCTATGAGTTATTCAAAAAACCGGCTACAATTACTCAGATTCTGAGACCCATTTCTTTTGTTCCGGAGGCGATGCCGGGGAAGGAATTATTGGAGGTGTTTACAAAGAAAAACCAATCCATTGCCGTGGTGGTGGACGAATACGGTGGAACTTCCGGTGTGGTGACGATTGAAGATGTCATTGAACAGATCTTCGGAGAAATTGAAGACGAGCACGACGATGAAACCTGGCTGGAAGAACAGATTGACGAAACAACTTACCGGTTTTCCGGAAGAGCCGAGATCTCATACCTGAACAGGACTTATGGGTTGAAATTACCTGAATCCGATTCGTATGAAACCATCGGTGGCTTAGTGATTAGTTATTTGGAAGCCATTCCGCTCGGAGGTGAAGAAATAGAAATCGGAAAATGGACATTGGAGGTCGAGGAAGTGACCGACAGACGAATTGAGGTTATTCGACTGACAAAAGACTGACTTCGACTGCGCTCAATGACCTTTTCAATCCGAAGTTCAATTGTTCTTTTCTAGAGCTGGTGACTGAGCGGAGTCGAAGTCACAAAATCAATTCATACACCAGCCGTTCACTTTCTCCCGGATTTAAACCTCTGATTCCTGCTTTCTATTCAGTTTTCCGGTCGAATATACTTGATCTGCCCAGCCATTGCTAGACCCCTTACAAAAGACAGATAGACATGTGTCTATTTGGCTAGCAGGAGTAAGGTGTGAGGCTCAGTTCGGAGAATCGAAGAATTCTAATTTTGAGAACCCCTCAAGTGAATGGAATAGGTAAGAAGTTCTTTTGATTCCGGCTCTAATATTCTGATTCCTGCTTTTTCTTCCAGTTTTCCGGTCGAATTCACATCATCTGCCCAACCCCACCAAGGCTCAATACAGATAAATGGGGCATCTTTTTTTGTCCAGAAACCAATCGCAGTCCAGGAATCGCAGTTCATTTGCACGAGTGTTTTTCCGTCCACGTGTTTCAGACAGACAGATCTGAAATGAGGACTTTTCAATACGAATGCATCCGATTCAAACAATTCGTCGCTTAGATTCAAGTGAGTTGAAACACCATAATACTGAGTTTCCCCCGTAAAATAACCTCCCGCCAGATCTTCGCGTTCGAGTTGGATTGCTTCATCAAATTCCAGGAAGTAGTTTTCCAAAGGTTCATCCAATTGAAAAGCCGGATGTCCACCTACGGAATAATACATGGGTTCTTTCCCTTTATTCGTTGTTTCGTAGGCAATGGTGATCCCGGATTCCGAAAGTGAAAAGCACACATCGAAAACAAAAGAATACGGATAAACATCCATCGATTCAGGTGTTGAAACCAGGCGCAAGCGGACACTGCTTTCTGTTTGTTCAATCACTTCGAATTCCTTGTCACGAGCGAAGCCGTGTTGAGTCATTGAATAAGATCTCTCCTGAACAGTAAACGAATCATTCATCAATTTACCTACTATCGGAAACAGGTTTGGAGCCACCCGATTCCAGTGATCGGTTTGTTTCGACCAAAGGATATTTCCACTGCTTTCGTTTCCAAGAAATAGGAGTTCGGCGCCTAATAAATCTATTTCAGCAACCAGCGATTGATTTTGAAGTTTGATACGTGTTTCCATGAGACTTGAAAGTTAATTAAATTTAAAAATGCAAACTAGCTTGAGAAAGAAATTCATTCCTATTACTTGGTTTTCAATAAAAAATACGTATATTTGCATCACATTTAAGGTTAAAAACGCAAATGAGGGGACGCAAGTCCCCTCTTTTTATCTCATATGATTTCAAAACAAAAAGTAAAAGAACTGGCAGAAGAGCGAATCAAGGACCGCGATGAACGTTTGTTTATTGTGGAATTGACGATTAGTTCAACGAATGTAATTCGCTTGGAGTTGGATAAAACGGAAGGAAATGTTTCCATCGAAGACTGCATGTCGGTTTCGAGAAACATTGAACACAATCTGGATCGCGAAGATGCTGATTTTGAGTTGAGTGTTTCTTCCGCTGGCTTAGACAAGCCTTTACGTGTTCATGCCCAGTATGTGAAAAATATTGGTCGTGATCTGGATGTAAAACTGAAAACAAAAGAGAAAGTGACGGGAACGTTGATTTCTGTTGATGAAGCCGGATTTGTATTGCAACGCGAAGAAAAGCAAGCGATTGAAGGTAAAAAGAAAAAAGAACTGGTTGTGATCGAGAACAAGATCGCATTTTCAGATATAAACGAAGCAAAAATTGTTATTTCATTTAAATAAGAAGCTATGAACAGCTTGGAATTAGTAGAATCGTTTTCAGAGTTCAAAGAACTCAAAAGTATCGATAAACAAACGATGCAACACGTATTGGAAGACGTGTTTCGTGCGATGTTGAAGAAAAAATTCAACACTGATGAGCACATCGATGTGATTGTAAACATTGATAAAGGAGACGTTCAGATTTTCGTGAACAAGGAAATTGTTGCAGACGGTGAAGTAGAAGATCAGAATACCGAGATCGCTTATTCGGATGCAATCAAAATCGAACCGGATTTCGAAATCGGTGAGGAAGTTTCTGAGGAATTCCGTTTCAATGACTTCGGTCGTAGAAATATCTTGTCTCTTCGTCAGAATTTGATTTCCCGTATTTTGGAATTGGAGAAAGACCATTTGTACAAGAAATACAAAGAACGTATCGGTGAAATCATCACTGGTGAGGTTTACCAGGTTTGGAAGAAAGAGATTATGGTTTTGGATGATGAGAACAATGAGTTGATTCTTCCGAAATCAGAACAAATTCCTTCTGATTACTTCAAGAAAGGTGAATCTATCCGCGCAGTTGTATCGAAAGTGGATATGCGAAACAGTTCACCGGTAATTATCCTTTCCCGTATCGCACCGGAATTCCTGGAGCGTTTGTTCGAATTGGAAGTTCCTGAGGTATTTGATGGATTGATTACCATCAAACGAATCGTTCGTGAACCGGGAGAAAGAGCAAAAGTGGCAGTTGAGTCATACGATGACCGTATTGATCCGGTTGGAGCTTGTGTTGGTATGAAAGGGTCACGTATTCACGGAATCGTTCGTGAGTTGCGCAATGAGAATATCGACGTAATCAATTTCACGAACAATCCGAAATTGTTTATTCAACGTGCATTGTCTCCGGCAAAAATCACCAATATCGAAATTGACGAGGAAGAAAAACGTGCAAGTGTTTATTTGAAACCGGATCAGGTTTCTTTGGCAATTGGAAAAGGAGGATACAATATCCGTTTGGCAGGAAAATTATCAGGATACGAAATTGATGTGTTCCGTGATGGTGAGTCTGACAACGAAGATGTTGATTTGGAAGAATTTGCAGATGAAATCGATAGCTGGATCTTGGATGAATTGAAAGCGGTTGGTTGTGATACAGCGAAATCTGTATTGGAATTGACGGTTGCTGATTTAGTTCAACGTACAGACCTGGAAGAGGAAACAATCCAAGAGGTATTGCGTATCCTTCGCTCAGAATTCGAATAGTAAAAAAGGCGAAATTTTTAAAATGTAACAAGCGAAAGCGGGTTGCAAAAAACAGAGTTTCACAAGAATAAAACAGGTTGAGATTTCGGTCAGGTAAAAAATACCTGACCGATTTTCACCTAAATCTGATTAACACTAACTATCTTTACACAGCAAAACTGTTCATTCCGATAACTATCGGGTGAGCATTAATTAAAAAGAAGCAAATAATATATGTCTGGTAAAACACAGCGTTTAGGAAAAGCAGCAGGAGAGTTGAATGTAGGAGTCACTACGATTGTCGAGTTTTTGGCGTCGAAGGGACAAGCTATTGACTCCAATCCAAATACGAAGTTGGATCCGGAGCAGTATGACATGTTGCGTACTCAATTTGCCGCAGACCAAAATTTAAAGGAGCAATCCAAAATGACGGCGGTTAAGAGAGAAAAGCGTGAGACAATTACCTTACGAGATATCAAAGACGAACCAAAAGCTCAAGATGACGAGGATGATTCGGATGATTATCGTAATGATAACAAACCTGCAGAACCAGTAAAAGCTGCTCCTGCACCCGTTGTTGCCCCACCTGTTGAAACTCCGAAAGTGGAGGAGAAAATAGAAGCTCCTGAACCTGTTGTTGAGAAAGTGGCTGAAGAGCCAAAACCAAAAATAGAAGAAGAACCGGCAGCTCAATCAGTTGATGGTGGAATTCAGGTTATTGGTAGAATCGACTTGGATAAGTTGAATACGAAAACAAGACCGGACAAGCGCAAAAAGGAAGATGGACCAATCGACAAAAGCGATTATCCTAAATCTGCATTAGCGCCTGAAAAAGAAGAAGTAAAAGCAAAGGAAACGCCAACTCCGGCTCCTGATGCTCCGAAAGAAATAGAAACAATTCGCGTAGAACGCACCAAATTATCCGGACCTACGGTATTGGGTAAAATTGAATTACCTGTTGAAAGACCGAAATCCGTTGGTTCTTCTCGTCCGGGTGATGATCGCAAGAAACGCAAACGCATTAAGAAAGAGGTTCCTAAAACTCCTGGTACAAATCCACAAGGTGGAGGTCAGGGAGGACCAGGCGCACCAGGCGGAAATCGCCCTCCGGGTCAACATAGTGGACCGGGTGGAAATCGTCCTGGTGGACCAGGAAACTTTAACCGCGGAGGAGGAAGTAACTTCCGAAAAGGAGGTCCGGTTGATAAACCGGCAGTTTCTGAACAGGATATCCAAAAAGAAATTAAGGATACATTGGCTCGTTTATCTTCTCAGGGAGGTAAATCAAAAGGTTCCAAAAACCGTCGTGCGAAACGGGATGACCGTGCACAACGTCGTGAAATCGAACAATTAGAAGCAGAACTACAAGAAAAAATCTTGAAGTTGACGGAGTTCGTTACCGTGTCGGAATTGGCATCGATGATGAGCATTTCTCCAACTCAGGTTATTTCGGCTTGTATGTCTTTGGGAATCTTTGTTTCCATCAACCAGCGTTTGGATGCTGAAACCATTCAGATAGTAGCTGAAGAATTCGGATTCGAGACAGAATTTGTTTCTGCCGATGTTCAGGAAGCGATTCAGGAAGTAGAAGATAAAGAAGAAGATTTGATCGACCGTCCGCCAATCATTACGGTGATGGGACACGTTGACCACGGTAAGACTTCCTTACTGGATAAAATCCGTAATGCAAACGTAACCGCTGGTGAGGCCGGAGGAATTACACAGCATATCGGTGCATACTCGGTTACTTTGAAAGATGGTCGTAAGATGACTTTCCTGGATACACCAGGTCACGAAGCCTTTACAGCGATGCGTGCACGTGGTGCTCAGGTAACGGACGTTGCAATTATCATTGTAGCAGCGGATGATGACGTGATGCCTCAAACAAAAGAAGCAATCTCTCACGCTCAGGCAGCAAACGTACCAATGGTATTTGCGATCAATAAAATTGATAAACCAGGTGCAAACCCGGATAAGATCCGCGAACAACTTTCTGCTATGAATATTCTGGTAGAAGAGTGGGGTGGAAAATACCAATGTCAGGAAATTTCTGCAAAACAGAATTTGAATATAGACTCCTTATTGGATAAAGTGTTGTTAGAGGCAGAAATCTTGAATCTACGCGCAAATCCGAATAAAAATGCAGTTGGTACCGTAATTGAATCTTCCTTGGATAAAGGAAAAGGATACGTTACAAACATGCTGGTACACGCCGGAACAATGAAAATTGGTGATGTGGTATTGGTAGGACGTAACTACGGTCGTGTTCGTGCAATGCACGATGAGCATGGTGTTGCTTTGAAAGAAGCAGGTCCGGCACAACCGGTATCTGTTCTGGGGATCAATGGTGCGCCATCTGCAGGAGATACCTTCCATATTATGGATGATGAGCGTGAAGCGAAAACCATTGCTACGAAACGTGAGCAATTGTATCGTGAACAAGGTCTTCGTACAAACAAACACATTACATTGGATGAGATCGGTCGTCGTTTGGCGATTGGTGATTTCAAGGAATTGAACTTGATTGTAAAAGGTGACGTGGATGGATCTATCGAAGCATTATCCGATTCATTGTTGAGACTTTCTACGGAAGAAATTCAAGTGAATATCGTACACAAAGGAGTTGGAGCGATTACTGAAGCCGATGTGAATTTAGCTTCTGCGTCTGATGCGATCGTTATCGGATTCCAGGTAAGACCATCGGTAGCTGCGCGTAAATTGGCAGAACAGGAACAGATTGATATCCGTCTTTACTCAGTAATCTACAAAGCAATCGACGAGTTGAAAGCTGCGATGGAGGGAATGTTATCTCCGGATATCGAAGAGAAAGTATTGGGTACTGCGGAAATTCGCGAAACATTCGAAATTACCAAAGTGGGTACAATTGCAGGATGTTATGTAACGGATGGTTTGATCAAACGTACATCTAAAATCCGTGTTATCCGTGATGGAATTGTAATCCACACCGGACTTCTTGGATCATTGAAACGTTTCAAGGACGATGTGAAAGAAGTGAAAAACAACTACGAATGTGGTTTGAACATTGATAAATTCAATGACATCAAAATCGGAGACTTAGTTGAAGCTTACGAAGAAGTGGAAGTTGCAAGAAAATTGTAATTTGATTTATATTGATAAACACGTAGAGCCGCGATTAATCGCGGCTCTACGTGTTTTATAGTGTTTCCGTTCCGTTTTTATTCGATCACCACAAATCTTACCTGACCCAGCTGGTAAATCACGCACAAAAAAAGGCTCACTTAAGGGTGAACCTTTTCCTACGTAACTAATTTATAACCGAACTGCTGTTCAAAATGAATTGAACCAACGAAATCGCGTTAGTTGCTGATAGATCACACAACCGACGCAAATACCGAAAAAGGACTCCAAACTTGCAAAAAGCAGCAAAAATCCACCCATAATGCTTGCGAAAAGGAAATATTCCAGGAATAATGAAAGAACAAAGATCCCTACCACGAAGAAGCCGACAGTAGCTGCGAATTTCTTCGGAGCTTCATTTGTTGCCTTGTATCCCAATTGAAAATGAGTGACCGTTTTTTGAGCAATGAATTTCAAGGGAGATAAGTGACTGAATCCGAATGCACGGAATCCGAAATCAAGGAATAACAAAACAGCGATACTTAGATTCAATTGATAAATGCAACTACGGTAGTTGTTAAGTTAAATCAAGGGAAAGAGAAGTGATTCTCTTTCCCCGAGATAAAAAGCTTAAATTGACTACCGACCAAAGTTGCCAATTATGAGCCATTTAACCTATGAGC
>NZ_CALRYJ010000008.1:0-225017 GCF_943372375.1 Fluviicola taffensis DSM 16823
CCCAAAAGGAACTGACTTTGATAAAATTGATCCCAAACAGGTCGCTTTTGTTGAAAATCAAATCAATCATAGACCACGAAAAAGATATAACTTTAGATCTCCATTAGAAATGTTTAACCAAAAGTTGCATTTATAAGTTGAATGTACCACTCCCCAAGAAGTAAGTTTTTCAAAGTAAAGGAATACAAAGAATTTTCTTCGGATTTGAAGTTGATTTACGGACTATCTGCATACTCTTCTAACGACTTGATTTCATTGCTTTGACAATTTTCAAACTCTCGTCTTCAATAAATCGTTTGTATTCCGCGCTCTCCGAACTGTACAAGGCCATTTTCCCTTGTTTATCAAAATGAACTCCCCAACCATAACGTTTTGTCAATGGTGAAGCCCTAAAACATGCTTGTCCCTTAGAAAAAAACTGTACTCTGGCTTCTTCGTATTCGCTTTCTACCAGGTCTTTTCTAGCAGCAAAAACCTGAAACAAGACCTCATCAGAAGTATATTTATACGGATTCTCGCTCAGCATTTCAAACTGCCTGTTCGCTACCGTTTTTGTATCACCTTTCATAGGTGGAACCTGGCAATTTCCAAAAGGACAATCATCCGCAATGGCGATGAAGGTATCGGCATAATTTGTTGTATGAACTTTCATCTAACTAAGATAAGTAATTTACCCCTCCTTTCCCAATCTTAATCCGATCCCTGCAAACGGAGTCCCGAAAATCACTATTGGTATTGGTATGGCTCCTCATTGATTGTCATCTGACGGATATTTTCCAATACACGCTTCATGTAAATTCTCCAAAAGGTCTTGGTGAATATCCAATTCAAGGGATAAAGCAATGCCACATCGGAATGCAAGGTATAAGTGTATTCTATCTCAATCTTGTTGGGTTCCAATTCAGTTGTTTTCCATTCTCCGGTAAATTTTGAAAAGCCCAACATCCAGGACTGGAAATCGCTCACTTCAATTTTCCAATACACGTTCTCCTCGCGTTCAATAACCTGATCTATCGAAGCCCATCCGCCCTTTTGAGTGAGTGATTTAGCTACAAATACCTTTTTGCCATAGCCGGGTTTCCCCCAATGTTCATCATCCGTACAATGTGTCACCCTGGGCATCACACCATATCCGGTATGAACTTTTGACACATCGCAAAGCATAGGTGTTTTGAAAGCACGTTCCAGAGAACAATTATAAACCGTAATTACTTTAACCTTTGATTGCATACCTCCTATTTATCACTTTGTTTTTGAATAGCTTAATGACACATGCGTGCAAATGAACTTTTTCCGTCAAGCGTATTCCGTATTGATTTCAATCGGATTCGTAAGGATCTTATGAACGGGGCAGGCATTTGCAACCATCATCAAGCGATCCCGCTGCTTTTCATCCAGGTTCCCAAAAAGTTCCATAGTGCGATTGATAATGGTCTTGTTTGCTTTTTCGTCCCTTTGAAGATTTACTTCCAACTTCACCTCCTGCAAATCCCAACCTTTGTTATCGGCATAGATCCGAAGTGTGGCACTCGTGCAAGCCGCTAAAGCAGAAGCCAATAGTTCCGTAGGTGAAAACCCGAGATCCTGTCCCCCGCTTTCCAAAGGTTCATCAGCAATCACGACATTTCCGGAAGGTGATTCCATTTCCACTCGATACAACTCTTTTTTGATACTTGATGAAACACTTGCCATACTTTTCTACTTTGGATTAGAAGGAAAGATACGTATTCTTTTTTGTAAGTTTCAATCAAGAAATACGCTTTTAAATAGAAAAGTGTATTAAACAAGTTGTCTAATACACTTTTCTCTTCCTACCACACTAACACAACTTCTAAAGTTCTGTCACTCCACTACAAGCTCTTTTTAGGATTCATTCCTATAGTTCTAATTATTCTATCAAGTATTATTTCTTGTTCCAATCTTATAAAGCAAAGGTGGAGAACAATCTAGCTATGGATGTTACGTAATTATTGGAATAGCTTACAAAATTCACAGAAAGGTGGTTTGTCAAATTTTCAACAAATCTTGGGATTATGTAATTTTTATCAGGATTCTTGTAACAAAACTCCTGTTCTTTTAGCTCATATTTACCTCAATTGTTTCGTCGAAAACTTAAAAAAACGGTTATGAAAAAAGCACTTTTAGCCTTGCTCCTGCTGTCCGGCTTTACGCTGGGATCTTGCAAAAAAGATCGTACCTGTGCATGCGCAATGGTCCGGATAGATGATAACGGAAATAGGAATACCTCATCTGATGGAAATTATTCATTCAAAGATACCCGTCTGCGCGCCGAAAAAAAATGTGCCGATTTGGAAGAAACAGGAACAGATATTTGGGGAGACTACTCCAGAGAATGTGACATCAAATAATCTGTTTAGTTTGAAAGATTACATCGTGATCTTTGAGATGAAACAACATTAAGCGATGGATTTAGGTAATTATTGGATATTGAAATCATTTACCGAAAATCTAGGAATCATGTAAGTTTTATTCAAATTTCTGTAAGAGAATTTCAGGAACAATCAACCACTTTTGTTTACTGGTTTATCTAAAAAACACCTTTAAAACAAAATGATTATGAAGAAAGTAATTTTAGGATTGTTAGTCCTATCCGGATTTGCCTTGGGATCTTGCAAAAAAGATTATTCATGCGAATGCAAAAAGATTCACACAGATGATAATGGAAACAGTTTATCCACAGCGGATGGAACTTACACATTCAAAGATTCAAAAGTTCGTGCAGCAGACAGATGTAACGATCTGGAAGGAACAGGAACAGATATCGCTGGAGATTACACACGTGAGTGTGATATCTAACACCAATTTCATCAAGTGATTTGACGCTGCAGGGATTTAATCTTTGCAGCGTTTTTTTTGTAAATCACTTTTCAGAAATTACCTGGAACAGACAATTACATTCTTTTACACTTGGTGTTACTTTTCAAAGCGAAATTGATTTACCTTGTGAGTATCAAATCCAATTTATGAAAGCAGTTATCCTATTCATTGCATTATTGACAACCGGCGTGGTTACTTATTCCCAAACCACTTATTCCAAGGAGACACTTGAGAAGATCAAAGAAGTAGAAAATAATATCACCGGAAACGTTATTCTGAATAATGAAAAGCCGCGCACCATTCCGGAGCAAATGAAGCTTTACAATGTGAAAGGGATGAGTATTGCCGTGATCCAGGATCATAAGATTGCCTGGGCGAAAGCTTATGGTTGGGCAGATGAGTCTGAAAAGAGACCCATGACAACAGAAACCTTGTTTGAACCCGGTTCCATTAGTAAATCGCTGAATGCAGTAGGAATACTAAAACTTGCACAGGATAAAAAAGTGGATCTGTATACCGATATCAATACCTACCTGAAATCCTGGAAATTCCCTTACGATTCGCTTTCCAAAGGAAAAAAAATAACCTTGGCGGAAATTCTCAGCCACAATGCCGGTTTAACGGTTCATGGCTTCCCGGGACACAACATCAACGGTTCGGTTCCGACGGTATACCAAGTATTAGACGGAAAAACACCTGCAGTAACTCCGGCAGTAAGAAGCGAATTCGAACCTGGTTTGAAGTACCAATATTCAGGAGGTGGAACAACTATTTCACAGGTGATCCTTACCGACATTACCGGAAAAGCATACGATGAATGGATGTTTGAAAATGTACTCAAACCCATTGGGATGACACATAGTTCGTACGCCATTCCAAATTCAAAAAGTAACCCGAACCGATATGCTTCCGCTTATTATCCCGATGGCTCGCCTGTACTGAACAAATTCCATGTATACCCGGAACAAGCAGCAGCAGGATTGTGGATGACTCCAAGCGATTTATCCAATTACATCATCGATATGCAATTGGCTTACCAAGGCAAAAAATCCAAAGTATTGACACCGGAAATGGTGAAACTGCATCTGACTCCTTACAACAATGGTCCTGCAGCCATGGGTACATTCATTCAAGACCTGGATGGAGCGAAGTATTTTGAACATGGAGCCGGAAACGATGGATTCTGCGGACAGTTTTATGCAAGTCTCGATGAAGGTTATGGCGTTGTCATTTTTCTAAATACGGAAGATGGAAGTTTGCTCTACGATGTGATCAGCAGTGTTGCGAAAGCTTACAATTGGAAGAACTTCTATCATGAGCCTCAAAAAAAGGATCTTGAAAATGGACCTGTAGTAATCCCGGAATTTATCCTGGAAAAATACAAGGGAATTTATCTGTTTGAAAATCAATGGGCTTCCGTTGAGGAAAAAGATGGGGAAATTCGCTTTTACACCGACGGGCTATCTGCGAAAATGTATTTCACCTCGACCACCCGCTTCATCAATCGGGAGTTTAGGGCTGAGAAAGAATTTTATACCAATGAAGAAGGAAATGTAATCGGCTATACAAGACAAGTGGAAGGAAAAGCATTTCCAAACGCTATTAAAATTCTAAATCCTGACACCCTTCATTTAAATGTGAATGATTTGGGAAATATCGGTTGGTATTTAATGGAACGGAAAGAAACCAAAAAAGCACTTCCTTACTTTAAACGGGCTGTTGAATTGTATCCTGACGATCTGAACGCCAAGATGAACCTGGCACACGCCTATCTATTCGACACTAATTATCCCAGCGCTATAGCGATTTATAAGGCGCATCCCAAGGAACTGATCAGACCGGAATATACCTGGGAAGAAGGAATCAAAAATGATTTCATCTACTTCAGTGAACACCATTACGATACCAAAGGATTTGATCAGGTATTTGAAGAATTAAAGCTTGAAAAACCGAAAGGGTATTGATTTCCCCTTATCTTTTTAATCCTTTCATCCATTTCAGTAAAGACTTATTTCTTTCAATATGTTTTCTTTAGCTTGAATCTCGAATTTCTCATAGAAATGATCCGTTTTAAAAATCCGTTCCATTTCCAGAAAGTGCTGCAAAACTTTCTTCCTTCCCGGATGGTAAATTAAATCAGGATAGATAGCGTATTCTTTTCGCACATTTTCTGCGTATGTCAAATATGTTTCCCAATTCTGACCTAAAATGGAGAGATCCGCATCGGTAAAGTAATTCGTGTCCGAATCTGTGTATTCCTGATGCGTTTTGGTTGCACGAATCTGACCTTTGCAACTTTCAATCATTATTTGCGGTACTTCCAGTTGTTTCATCCTCGTTTCTGCAAGTAAAGCGCTTTGTTCTTCATTATCCGACTTTTTCGTATCATAAATGATGTCATGATAATAAAGCGAAAAGAGAATGGTATCCCAACTTGAAATGGAATCCTTTACTTCAGTTAATTGAAAAAACAAATGATCCAAATGTGAAAGTGTATGGTAATATCTTGTATTATCGGAATAATTTGATGCAATTTCTTCCCATAATTCATCTATCAGATGAATATCATCCGAATAGTTCTTTGCAAGATTTATAAAATCCTCTTTTATCATATCAATCATTTTAATCTCCGCCGCAACCACCGCAGCCCGAGTCTCCGCCACATCCGGAATGTCCTGAATCTCCGCCACATCCACTTGTGGAACAACCTCCCCCATTTCCTCCATTACGTATAAATAAAAATCCCATGAAAAGAATGGCTATCAAAACTTCTATTATCGTTCCTCCGTCCGAATGAGATTGAATGAAGAAAAATGAGGAAAATAAAAGCAAGAAGATCGTGGTGTTTTTTCCTTTGAAATTCGGTTTTCTAAGCACCCAATTTCTTTTCGTATTTATTCGTTGAAAATGAATATCTGAAAATCTTTCTTCGTTATCCGGCCAGATGTTTACAGGCGGTTCTTTCTTAAACATTTTCTTATACAGAAGAAGTGTTTCGGTATAAAGATTATCAAATTTTTCCCCTTCCGAATTTCCACCTTTTGTAGGATTGTGATGGATTTCTTTTGATAGTGTGTTTCTGCATAAATCAACCCAATAAGATCGGGTATATGTCAGATGTAAATGCCAGACTTGGTCAACCTGATCTGATGGCGTAACACTGGTTTCAGAGATACAGCAAAGAAAAATGAACTTCTTATACTCTTCAATTACTTTTTCTGAATAAGATCTGGTCCATCCATTTTCTCTTGCCAATCGGTGAGAAAATGTAAATGATGATTCAGGATCATCCAATTGGAATGAATTGATTTTATTCCAAAGCGTTTTTTGATCTACTGTCATTAAACTTTTCAGTGGCGATTTATTATGTCAAATTAATACATCAAAGGTATTTATTTTCTTCATTGATTGAACATCCTATGTCATTTGCTTATACATCAACAGATGCGGAATTCCGTCTTCCGGAAAATACTCCCCTTCTGCGAGGTAATTGTTTTTTAAGTAAAAATTGACAGCTGTATCTCTTGCATGGCAATAAATCCGTTGCGTCTTATTTTCATTTGCAATCTTTTCACAAAAGACCATCATTTTTGATCCGATACCGGAATCCTGATTTCCTTCCTTAACAACTACACGCTGCATTTTCATTGCATCTCCTTCAGGCACCAATACAGCAGTTGCAATCAATTCATTTCCAAGCAAGCCAACGATATGCAAGTGGTTCCTTTCCTCTTCCAGTTCTTCAGCAGTGAAAAAACTTCCCAGAGGTTTACGTAAAATCTCTTCCCGAAGTTGAACGGCGGATTTCCAACCATCACTTCCGTATGCTATGAGTTTAAATTCCGGTTCCATTTTCATTTAGTTGTTCAGAAATTCTTCTATCAAAATTCCATTCCGGATGTTTATTTCACAGAATTAAACTTACTAAAAAACGATTAATGATTACTCTTTCAACTGCATGACTTGCGACAAAAGCTGGGCTAATTTCGTTTTTTTCACACCCACATCATCCGTATATTGGCTCAAGACACAGGAAACATAGCGGTCTCTGACTTTTGCATTCACATAATACACAATCAATACATTACTTCCTCCCATGATCAGTTCCGGAATATTTATTTTCAATGTACACCGAAGCGCTTTCACTTCCTGACCTTCAAAAATAACATCCACCTGTTTTTGCTCAAGAATACTATATTTTCCGGGATCATCATTGCGAATTTTCTGATTGGTGATTAGTTGTCTTGCACGCACAGAATCAGTGAATTCGGACCAATTCATTTGTCCGTGATTCGGACATTGCAGGTTTCGCGGCCCCATCCACTGACAAGGCGGACCAAAATCAACCGGTCGTCCGGCAAACATGACCGTATCTACCGTGAGAGAAGTGAAAACACTTTTCGGAAGGGTCTTCTTGATTATTTCCGTATAAAGTTCTTTTTCAATGGCTGGAACCCGGCTGCAAGAGGTTCCAAAAGCTACCACCTTCAAGATTCCCCATCTGGGTGTTGACAAGAAATAAATACTGTGACTGACAATTCCATTCTCCATTACGTTTTGTTCAATCACTTTCACATTTGGAAAATCAGGACTGTCGAAAATGGGTGTTTCTTTCGGGATACCCAGTTTATTCTTTACTTTTCGGAATCCTTTCTCGTCAAAATACAATTCAAAATCAATTTGGGCAACATCGTATCCTTCCGTATTGTAAAGGGTTTGATTTCCATCCTTAACGGCTTGTAAGTTCTGAATAGTAGTGCTTTGTGCTATTGAATTGAAAATGGTAAGGAGAAAAATCCCGATGAGTATCCGTTTCATGTGTTGTCAAATAAAAGTACAACCAACCTTTCCCGGTAACAGATCCGATTTGATTTAGTTGGTTAAAAACAATTTCTCAAAACTAGTTATATTTTCAATGGAAGATGTTACGACAACAATAATTGTGAACTTCTTTCAATCCTTGTAATACCCGCTAAACCACCGATCAAAATCCACTTTGTACTTTTCCTGAGCCTGTTCGATCAATTCATCCGGATTTTCAACCGGTTCCAGACCAAATTGTTCTTTCAACCAATTTTTGTAGGATGCATGTCCTTCACTTTCCTCGTAATCCTCTTCGTCCTTGTAGAAATAGACTTCCTCATGATCCACGGAAATTTCAGAATCAAACGTCAATAGTTGCAGCAGTGCCGACAAATTTTCCGCAACAATATGCACACCACCTTCATCCCCGAAAACAACTACCGGTAATTCATTGAAGGCTTTAGAAGAACCGTCATTCCAAACCGCATAGATTGACCCCGAACAGTTTGCTTGTGCGAAAGGAAACAACCGTTCTAAAAACGCTTCATCTTCACTCCAGCTTTTAATTCCCGATTTATCATCTATCAAAACGCCGAATCCTTGAGAATACTCCTCAAAGTCGGAAACTGTATTTTGAAAATGGATCAATTTTTCCAGTTCTGCCGGAATATCTGTTAATCCCAGGTTTTGTTTGAATTCTTTTAGTTGCATGTTGAATTATATGAATTTATTTCGTTGGTATCACCTTAATTTTATGTGACCATTCATTTGTTGTCGGGATTCCTGATTTATTGTTTATCGTAATGGTTCCTTTCACTTCCAGTTCTTTTGAATTTGGAACCACAATGCTAATATATCCCTTTCCATCTTTGATTTTTCCGACGCGACCCCCAGAGACAGTTATATCAGGTGTCTTGTATTCATTGAAAGCGGCCATTAGGACTTCCAATTGCACTGTATCTCCTGCAACTGCTGCATTAGGAACATTTACGAGCGGAAGAATCTTTGAAAAGCTATAACTTCCTCCACATCCTACCCTGCCGCGCATTTGATAAAATGCCAACAATCTTGCTTCTAAAATACTGTTTTCGACGGATAAGAGTACACCCATTACATCTACCCAAGAATCCTCCTCAGTTAGAATTGATTCCCACTGCTTGTCTGTCTTACTTAATAGAAAGTATATTTTCCGAACAGCTTCAATATCGTCAGGTGCAATATTCGACTCCTTAGTTTTCTCATCAAATTGACGATCGAAATCCTTTTTGTCTTTGAAATCATTAATTGTCGGGTCTTTGAAAAAATACAGTCTATCATCAATACATGCGGATTTTTCAATGATCTCACAAAGTTCTCTTCTAAACCTACGAATTGATGTTATTAACAGATCCCTGTTTTTTGGATTCAGAATATCACTTCCTCCCCGACTTTTTACATTAGATAGAACATAGTTAACCGGTCTTGAACTTTTTTCCTTTTTATAATCATATTGAATGATACTTTCTTCTTTTGCAAAAGACAACTCTTCATGAAAGCTGGTGAACATATCCATTTTCATTTTTTCAATAATGGAAACATAGTTACCTGAAAGACTATCTATTTTGATTAAGAACCGATATAAATCCATATAAACTATTTGCACTTCTCCATTACTTCTGTCTTCTGACATCTCTCTTATATCAGACAATTTCTCCTCACCGTAGCCAAACTGTTGATTCGTATTACCCTGCAAAACTTCAAGTGCGTAAATTTCTCCCGGATCAATATCCGATTGACAGGAAAACAAGAATGAAATAGGGACAATTAAGGCTATAAGTACTTTCATGGCTGCTAGTATAAGGTTTTCTGTTTTTATAACGCTTTGGAATAACAAAAAAGCGACTCATTAGTTACGAATCGTTTTAATCATATCTATCCTCCCCCTCATTCCCCCTCCGAAGGGGGAAGCTTAATTCACTCCCTCTCCTCCATGAACTTAGGAGCAATGACCAGAATGGTTCCCAATACAAAGATCCAGGTACCGATCTGTGAGAAGAGATTTATCTTGCCTTCCCAATTCTCCAATTCTTTCACTTGTCTGGAATAGAACTCCCAGTCCTTATCGTAAGATTTCAGATTCATTTCACTCGTTGAATGTTCCTCCGCATATTCTTTACCGATCAATCTCCAAATGTGATCCAGCTTCTTATTCAAATGATAATTCTGTGATTCACGGAATGAGCTTTCGGAGTCACTTTGAAACGATTGCACAAAAAAGGAGAATAAGATCAGGATTAATCCGATGCCTTCCATTCGATTGAGCCAGGTTCGTGATGTTTTCATAGCGGTTTTGTGAATAGTGTTTTAAGTTTGAAAAGTACTTATAATTCGAATATACCCCTTGAAATCATTATTCTCTAACTAAAATTAGTTGGTTTCCCTCCTGCTTTCTCTACTTCCTACTTTTTTCCAAGGCAAAAATGCCTTTGTCCCAATTGCAAATTTCAAACAGCCCCCTGCTCCAGACCAATCTAAGGAAAGGCGGGATCAGGATCCCAGATGACAAGCACTTTCCAACATTGGTAGCTGGAGCAGGAGGCTTTTAACTTCGCCAAGCTATTTATAAGGTCGGGTGACAATTCTATAATTAGGTTGAGATTTCTGTGTCGTGCAATTTGGACTTTTGCTTACTTCTCAATCAATTCAATTGCCTTGAGCAACATCAGATCCTGATTCTTCGAATAATTCTCTTTGGTGAGTTTAACCGGAACATCAATCTTCACTCCTCTTTTCTGGGCTTCCGTACCATCCGGATAAAAGATGGCATTCCCGGTAAAATCCAATTCATAAGGGCCGGGAAGATTCATGGTTTTCAAGTCACCGTCTGCACCGGCACTTTGTTCACCTATCGTAACTGAATTCGGGAAAATATGCTGTAGATTCATGGTATTCCACTCGCTCATACTCTGAGTTGCCGGATTTACGATAATCACCACCTTTCCGCCATAAACTGCTGAACCGTTTAATTTCAGTTGCGGATTATAATACACATCGGGAGCCGTCTTGTGAACATAAGTTCCCACTTTCAGTTTGTTCACCTGGTAATATTTCGCATAAGGAGTCAATGTTTGAGCAAAACTCTTCGTCACGAACATCGGCACAAAACCTCCCCAATCCGGATAGCCGCGCATGTCGAAAATGATTCCCTTTTTACTTCTTGCCAGATTCAGGATAGAATCCATTTGTTGATCGATCTTTTCATCAGCCACATTTTGAATAAAGCGGAAGGTCTCATGAATATTGAAATAGGCAATCTCCCGATTCAAAATGATTAAGGAGTCACTCTCCACTTTTTCACGATTGATCATCCCAAGATAAGTATTCAGTTTTTTTAAATTCGGATCACCGCTTCCGAGGAAAGAAATAGTTTTGAATTCTTTCTTCTTGTTCCTTAGTATTTCAAAACTGAATTGTTTACTATCAGAACTCCAGATCAAATTTTCAATATAATTGGAAAGATGATAAAGTAATGTCTGACGATTCGAAGTGGAAAGCAAGAAGGACAATTCGGTTATTTTATCTGAAACTGTCTGACCATTTATTGAAATAATATAATCTCCCACCCGAATATCGGCTGATTGGCATAAATCCGGAATAATGCTATCTGTAATAAGTATCCCATCCTCAAAAACCTGATAGGCAAATGGAGGGTATGTTTTGTTCTTGAAAATTTCTTTTTTCTCTCGCAATTGTTTATAAAACTTGAACGAATGCGAATCCTGTAAAGAAGCTGCTAACTTCAATAGAATCAATTCATATTCTTTTCGATTCTTACTTTCCAGCATGGGAACAATTTGTGATTTTAACAGCTGGTCAAAATTTTGCTCCATCAGATATTTGTGCGGGTACAAATAATCCACAGCGCCTTGAATCTTAGCCAGGGCAAGCATCCGGTAATCCACAGGAACGGTTTCGCCTTTAGAAAAATCATACTCCTTCTCATGGGGAAGTAATGCGATGTAGTTCTCTTCAGGAATATAGTAATGATCATCTCCAGTATAGCGATTCTTAAAAACAGCGCTTAGCCGCTCCTTGTTCTTTGTATCGAAGAATGCATTTTTTTCAAACCAGTTGAAATCCAGGTTTTTGCTGATTACATCCGCGTTCTCTTTGGTTGGTCTGCTTTCCGAATGAGATTCGTATAACCTGTTCAGAATCTGATCAATCAATTTATTGAATGATTCCTTATTGGCTATTTGTTCGACCCCGGAAAGGTATGTTAAAAACAAACTATCTGCATCAATCCTTCCGGAAGCCAAATCCGGGTGATAATACTTGATAAAATTCCAGGTTTTGAAATACAAATAGTATGTTTCCTGTTTTGTGGTCTTTTGTCCGAATGAAAAGGAGAAAAAAACAAGAGCCAGAGAAAGTATGATTGATTTATGCATGCGGATTTATCTACTGAAGTGATTATATATCTTGAATTCAATAGTGAATATAGCTCTTTCAGCTTGTTTTTAAAACAACTTAGACCAAAATAAAAGCGACTCAGATACCAACCGGTAAATGAATCGCTTGAATTGAAAAGAGGATGTATTTGTATCTTACTGATTTACAAACGGAAGGAATTTTTCCTTTAGATACTGTGACCAAGCCGGAGCACAAGCATCGTAGCATTCCACTTCGGGAGTCAGACCGACGTGTGTGAATATTAATTCTGTTTGACCTCCTTTCTCCGAAATTTCAAAAACCAATTTTGTTCCTGTCCATTCATCGGCTTTTTCGATGAAGGTGAAATCGCTTTCTGTTATGAGCCAAACGAGTTTTTCATCGGGAATGATTTCCACTAGTTTCTGTTTGGAATAATGAGCGCCACCACCCGCACGAAAACTGAACTCATCACCCAAATTTTCCGAATCGCCGCTAAACTCTTCTTCATACAATCCCGACCACCAGGACCGAACTTGCTTGATCGCCTGAAAAACTTCCCGTGGAGTTTTATCTGTTCTTACAGTGAATGTGAAATCTGTTGCCATGTTTTTCTACTTTAAGTAAACCAATTGTCCTGTGTGATAAGCCAAATGTGTCGTTCTCGTTAGAATGATATTCAATTTGTTACGGTGCGGCTCTTTTGCAAAATCTTCTTCTGAAACGGAAGTATGTCTTTCGAACCAATTTTCTGCACTCAACTTGTCAAATTGCTGTTTCAACTCCTCCTTCTGTTTATTCCACATGGATCTCAATTCAGCTACGGATGGAAGTTCACTAACCGCCTTGTCCGGAGATTCGATAAAAGCCTTGTCCAATTCCCCATAATTTGCCTTGCCCAGATCCAATAATGGAAGCATGTGATCGTGTACTGCAATCAGATGTCCTAGTATATAAATCCCTCTGTTTTTCCCCGGTGCTATTTCTCTTTGTAATTGTTCGTCCGATAAGGAATTCACTAGTGTGTCGCAATTCTTCACGGATGCTTCCCATCTGTCTAAAATGATCTTTACCATTGTTTGATCTGTTGTCATGATTATCAATTTTGAATGTTATTCTGCAAAACTATCGTCTAAAACCCATTCCTACAAGTGGCTAAATAGACAATCTAACGGGTTGATTTGGACAAGAGTCTTTTGTACATTTGTAGCAAATTGCTTGCAATGAAACACATCACGATTATTGTTCCGGAAGGAGAAGGTAATAACCTGAGTAGCATCGTTGGTGCGTACAAATTGTTTTCCAAAGCCAATGAGTATTGGAAACAGAACGGAAATCCGGAGCGGTTCATCATTCAATTGGCTGGAGTTTCAAAGAACATCCAATTTTTCGATGGTCTGTTTGAAGTGAAACCCCACCTTCATCTTGCCGATATTGCAAAAACGGACCTGATCATCATTCCCTCATTGAACCACAATTATGTCGAAGCTATCAAAGCAAATCAATTCCTCATTGAATGGATTGAAAAGCAGTACAAACAAGGCGCAGAAGTGGCAAGTATCTGTACCGGCGCATTCATTTTGGCATCCAGCGGATTATTGGATGGAAAAAGTTGTTCGACCCATTGGTCGGCTGTGAATGGCTTCAAAGCGCTCTTTCCGAAAATTAATATGGAACCTGACCGGTTGATTACGGATGAAAAGGGAATCTATACCAACGGCGGTGCTTATTCATTCCTGAATCTCATCATTTACCTGATAGAAAAGTATTTCGACCGGCAAACGGCTATTTTCTGCTCGAAAGTTTTCCAGATTGAAATGGACCGGAACAGTCAATCGGAATTTGTGATCTTCAACGGACAAAAACTTCACAACGACGAACTGATCATACAGGCACAGACGTTTATTGAGAGTCAATTGAAGGAAAAAATATCAATCGAACATCTGGCTTCCCGATTTGCTGTCGGAAGGCGGAATTTTGACAGAAGATTCATCAAAGCTACCGGAAACACGCCTGTTGAATACACCCAACGGGTAAAAGTCGAATCGGCAAAGAAAGCATTTGAAAGCAGCCGGAAAACAATCAATGAAGTGATGTACGATGTGGGCTATTCGGATGTGAAGGCTTTTCGTGAAGTCTTCCGGAAAATCACCGGGATGTCGCCATTGGAATACCGGAATAAATACAATAAGGAGGCTGTTCGATAGCGCTCCTCGTATTTTTCACCACAAATGAAGAAGGCGCCTACCGGTGGGAGTTATGTACTTAAGTCAGGTAACATCAAAAAATGAACATAACTTAGAATTATTTGACACGCAGATTCGCATATTCCGACAAGGTCGGAGCGCAGATTTTAATTGCTATACATCTGCGTAAATCCGAGACATCCGCGTGCTTTTTTTAAAATATTCAGCTTCTTGATGCTCCAATTTTCGTTTGAGATTCAATTATTTTGTTGGCAGATTGAATTTCTTTGCTGTATAATCATCAATCATTCTATTTCGACTTCTTTTTCGGTTTGGGTTTCGGTTCCGGCAATTCTTCTACGGTCAAGCGGATCAATTCGTTCAACCAATCGGCGTCTTCCAGTTTATCTTCGATCAAAAAACTGGGTTTTGCACCGGGATAAGGCGGAGCTTCCACTACATTCCCGATAAATGTCCTTCCTGCGGATGTTGGCTTAATGAATAGCTTATTATCACAAACCAGCGCGAATAGTTTGATATCGAAATACAATCCGTATTCACCGAACATTTTCTTGTAGGTCACTCTTCCCGAAGAATTTATCTGGTCGATTATAAAATCTATGAAGTGTTGATCTGAAGCCATGTGCTGGTTATTTAGTATTATTTGTCATTCTGAACTGTTTCTTTTTTTTTCGGATAAACCGCTTTTGTGCGACCTCTATTCGAGCTGCCCGCAATAAAATAAAGCCCCGATTCCTTATAATAAGAGTCAACTATCAGCTTGTCTCCGGATTTCCCTATACGTACCTGGTCATTTTCGTACCTGACAAACAAAGGAAAAAAAGGAATCAAATACCACTTGGTGCGTCTGTAAAAGTATCCATTTTTGAATTTACCGGAAATCACTTTGGAAAACAAAAGCTTGTCCACACGGTAATAGCCTATTGTTGCTTTTTTGTGTGAAGTAAATTCAATTTTAACACTTTCCCCTTGATCCAAATCAACCGATTCAGGGATTTTGGTTATTAGCGTACGTATCAAATCATCATCTGTTACCGGGATATCCGAATGATCGACTCTGGAATCGTATGAAGTACCACACGCCGTATCGGATTTGTTCAAATACGTTCCGTTCAGTTCCGTGTAGTTTTCCCTGGAAACGGGAGTTATCGGATAATCTTTTAATTCCAGCCGTTTGAGTTGCGTGCAGCTTGTTATCAGCAACAAAAGCATGAATAAAGAATAATTTGTTGATTTCATTGGGTGATTTTAATCGGGTGATTGATCTCAAGTACTATTTCAAATGATGATGCATGACCATAGATTTAATCATTGACTGATTTTCGAAGGGCTAAACGAAAAAGTCCGATTGCGGTAATTACGCATCCGGCTCCTGCAAGTATTGCTCCAATAAAAATAAAACCTGTTTTAGTTAAACTCCCGAACAATCCAACGCCTAAAAAAATCGAACCTATCAACAAGTAAGTCCAGGCTCTTTTAGCAGCTTGCTTTTTTATTTGGGATCTTACGATCAAGTATGCTGTTTCAACTTCCTCCCGCGAAATATTAAAGTTTCGTTGTGCCTTCTTGACAATATTTCTTTTCAAATTCAGCAGCAACATTTCTTTTCCCAGAAACTGTTTCAGCCCGTTTATCTTATCTTCTTCCATTATTCATTTCCTAAATTTTGATTTTTAACCAAAGCCGAATCAATCATTCCCTCAAGCACATCCAGGTTCACATCCGCCAACTTCTTGACGTAGATACAACCACCATCCGTTTTATGTTTACCCAATTGTTCCAATTACACTCACAACGGTCGGTTTGGTTTTGATTTCTTTTCTGCCATTTACCCTTGTATTTGGTCTTCTAATTTAACCTTAATCAAGAAACCATTTTTATATTTTTTCATTCCGACAAATTTTCGTCCGGATTTAAATTTGTTATAGAACTTCACTTGCTGTTTCAGGATGATCGTTCCCCCGGAAGAATTCTTCCATTTGGTCTTGATTTTGGAATGGGTCCAGTCCGTTTCCAATTTATCAATGATTTCATTCATTCTATTCACTCTGATTTCTATCGAATCTTCGGACATTTTACTAGATTCAGAACCGTATTCCAATTCGTCAATTAAATCCCGCAATTTTGCAATTGAGTCATTGCGTATTGGATAACTCCAACGCGTACAAAATGCTTTTTGCTTGCTGTAATAATTTGATTTTCCTCCGATTAAGAATAATGGATGTTTGGTATAGCAATCACAGGTGTCGTCAGTAGCGAATTCGTAATTCCTACTAACTGTTCTCGTGTTCATGCAACTACTTAAAATCAGCAGGATACCAAACAGAGTGAAATTGAAACTGGTACGTTTTTCCTTTTTCATCACTTACTATTTCTCATTTCTTAAAACATAAAACAAGGTGTCTACCGGATTGAAACTCATTGTTTCCGGCAGATCTGTCTTCGGAATCTGAACAAACTTGTTTTTGGAATAGAATCTCTGAGCTGCCTTAAATTGATCCATCGTACCCAAATAAACATTGGTATAACCCAAATCTTTTGCTTGGTCAAGTGCCATATCCAACAGAGATTTCGCAACAGTTGTTTGTCCTCCACGGTGTTCTTTTGCAACAAACATATTTCTCAGTACGCCAGTTTCGCTATCAAAACACGATAATCCAATGGTGCCTACAATCTGATCTTCATGAATGGCAACCCAAAAGAAATTACCCGATTCAACATATTCGGAAACAGATACGGAATTCGGATTTCTAAACGGAAGATCAAACTCTCTTTGAATTTCACCCATCATTTCCTCTATTTCAGGCTGATGGTGTTCTTCGAACGGAACAATTGAATACATTTGACAGCGTTTTAGTTACTTCTTTTCATTTAGATATTCCTCCCGCAATTTCGAGAATAGGATTGAATCTTCGAACTTTCCTGCAACATAATAATGTTCGCGCAAGACTCCTTCTCTTATAAAGTTATTCTTTTCCATTAAACGCAAAGAAGGAATATTTTCCTTCCCCACCAATGCTTCTATCCGGTGCAGATTCAGGAACTTGAATCCATAGTCGATGATTGCTTCAAGCGCTTCTCCCATCAATCCCTGTTTCTAATAGTTTTCATCTTCCATTACATAGCCGATTTCTGCACGCAAGTGATCTGTGTTCCAATTGTGCAATCCACAGCGACCGATTATCTTTTCAGATGCTTTGTCTACAAGCAGAAACAGTAGAAAGCTTCGATTGTAACTTGCATACCCGTTTTTGTATTTCTGGTATTCCTTCTCATAATCAGCTTCCGAACGATGTCCCAGGATGGTCATGATCTTTGGCTTTAGATTCCGTTCAAAAATCTCCGTCATATCCTCAGGAGAAAGTCCTTTGAGAAGTAAGCGTTTTGTTTCGATCAGTTTAAAGTTTTCCATCATTTAATCCCTTTCTCAATACTCCTATTTTATTGACTTCAATAACAGATTGAAAGTTTTCATCCCAAAGTACAAAATCCGTAATCCCTATAAAATTTTCCAGTTGAGATTTAAACCAACTTTTCTCAATTGGTCGCGAAGATTTTCGCCCCATAGAAAGAAAAAGATTTTCACCTGCAAAATGTTGATCTATTAATTCACTTACAAACTCTTTATTTAAATCATTACCTAAACCAGTATGAATCCATTCACTTTCTGAGATATCGGAAGGTAAAAACCATTTGACTTTGTCAAGGTATAACTTACTCGATTCATATATTAAACGTGATTCCATCTGTTTTCTTAATGATTATCCTAATCCACATATTCCAATATATCTCCCGGCTGACAATCCAATGCCTTGCAAACGGCTTCCAACGTACTAAAGCGGATGGCTTTCGCTTTTCCGGTCTTTAGAATGGACAAATTGGATAAGGTTAGATCTACTTTTTCAGACAGTTCATTCAGCGACATTTTCCGTTTGGCCATCATTACATCCAAATTCACAATAATGGGCATAGCTTATACGGTTAATTCGTTTTCTGTTTGAATTTCTATTCCTTTTCGGAAGATTTGTCCGATAATGAATAGGATCACTCCCATGAATAACCAGACATCAGCTCCTCCTAAACGCAAATCCTCCGTGTCGGGCATTTCCACTCCTTGCGTAATAAACCATTTGGCAAACTTAGTTCCCCAGGAAGAAAGTAACCCGATTGCAAAGGACAAATAGGAAAGATTGAAGATAAAACGCTCCACATCTTTGTTGAAAGGCTGAGCTAAATTTAATTTTTTATCGTGCAGTAATTTCACAATCAGGTAAAAAATCCATGCCCGAACAATGGCCACCAAACTCATCAGGGAAGTCTCGATATAATAATAACCAGGATCGAAATCGTAGAGATTTGTTAAGTTCACTTCCTGCCAGAAAATAGAAGCATCAGCCGGATCAATGAACAATCGGAAGACCGTATTGAATAGGAATACACCGGCTTCAAAGCATACGCCAATAAAAATGATCCAGGAAAGGATATAGAGGAATTTCAGAATCTGTGTTGTATTACTTTTCATCTTGAATTAGTTAAAATTACAAGACAATAATACTAAATATTTATCGAAAAACAATAAATATTGATTTATTTTCAAAAAACTAGTTCTTTATCATTATCACTACTATACACAAGATCATAATTAGAATGTAATAGCTTATCATTCCCAACAAATAAGCTCCAAATGCTTTCAGGTAAGATGAAATTTTGGATTTGTCAAAAAATTGCCCGATTGCCCAGCTGCAATAAATCACACCGAGTATTTCAGTAATTCGTGCGAGATGTATCCCGCTCACCCCTTCAATGACGGAAGAAACGGCAAGCAACAGCATCCCGATTCCCATTACAAAGCATAAGAGAATGAGTATTTCAAAGAAATTAGAATCGTGCTTTCTGAAAAACAATTTTAACCAAAGCGCTATGAATACCCCCATAATCATATTCGCATATCCGTAATGATGCTGGATCCACTCGAAAATTACAGCGATAGAAGCCAGTATTGACTTTTCCAACGGTGAATGGTTTTCCTCCACATGAACAAACCAGTGAGAAGCGATCGTATAAATCAAAGAAGTGACAATGATGAAAATGACCGGCTTCACCAACCGACTCCTGTCTTCGGAAATAAAGGTCCTAACGCTTTTCCCCGGGCGAACGATCAGTTCCTTTATCGTGAACAGAATTCCTTTTTCAAGATGCAGCACATGCACTATTTCGTGCAATATATACTTCCCATCAATCCGTTTCAATTTTGCAGCTTGTCCGCAATGACTACAAAAATTATCGGTAATCGGACTTTTACAATTGGAGCAATTTGTCATGTCTATGCTTGTTTCATCCAAACGAATGGATTTCCACAAAATTCAAAAAAGGAATAGTCAAAAAGACTACACTTTAGTGTAAATTTGGGGATTCGAACCAAACACATGAAGAACAAGCAACCCTCCACTCTTCTTACCAAAAACAAAGTAGGAGTCGTATCCGAAAAGGATACCCTTCAGCAAACAAATTATTTGGAAGCTGTAAAATCTTTTGCCCGATTGACCTATGAAAGTGTGTATGTGATTGATTACGAAACGATGTCTTTTGAATATGTTTCTGAAAACCCGTTATTCTTATGCGGTTATTCTTCTGAAGAGGTTCTGAAAATGGGTTACGATTTCTATTTCAAGCATGTACCTGAAGAAGAATTGAACTTATTGGAGCAAATCAATGAGGCCGGATTTGATTTTTTTGAAAAGCTGCCTGCAGACACCAAAAAGGAATACAGTATCACCTATGATTTTCATTTGACCAACCAGAATGGCAAGAACACATTGATCAATCACAAACTGACTCCTTTATTTTTGACCGATGACTCGAAAATATGGAAAGCGGTGTCTATTGTTTCCCTTGCACATCATCAACATCCGGGGAATGTGTTTATCAAAAGACAAGGTTCGAAAGAACAATGGGAATTGGACCTGAAAAATAACATTTGGCGCAAATCACTGAAACCAACACTTTCCGAAAGAGAAATAGAAGTACTTCGTCTGCATGCACAAGGATTAACCATTAACCAGATTGCAGAAAAAATATTTGTTTCTCCGGATACAGTCAAGTATTACCGAAGACGCATTTTTGAGCGCTTGTCCGTGAATAATATTGTCGAAGCGCTTGCGGCGGCTGTTAATAGCAAGATTATTTGATTGCCGGAATTAAAATTTCTTAATCCGTGCTTCTAAATTCTTTTTTCCAATTCCTTTTTAAGATCACTCAACTTAATTGGCTTCAAATTCATTGATAAATTCATTTCTTTGTCAATGATAATATCCTTCATACAAAAATAGGGTTCGCCTTCTTTATAAGCCGTTGCCAGAACTTTAGCTTTGGCACCTATCGGCAAGATCATTTTCTCCGAATCATCATGAGAAAAGTTAAACTTGTCATCTTTTTTCTGGTAACCGGGAAGGTACATGTTGTATTCAGGTAAGATTAATGATGTATATACGTATCCGAATTCATCTTCATTGTCTACAGAAACGAGCATATTGACTTCTTTAGATTTAGGTTCCGAGAATAGCCTGTCAATATTAGCCCATCCCAATTTTTTGACGGAGAAAATATAACTCGTATTGAAATCTTCAACAAACCCATTCTCCCCTTTATTTATAATCACTTCCTGTGTAAAAACACTGTTAGAACCTTCCTTTAACGCCTTAGTATCTTTGAATATTGAAATTATTTCAATTTTACTCTGACCAAAAGTCACTTTATCACCCGGTTTTCGTCCAAGCTCCCAAAGCCAATTTTCCACTTTATTATTCTCTTCCTTAGATGCAGTTTCACCCCCAATATGATAATATCTTATGGTAATAAAAGATTGCTCCAGAGACTTAAGTTCCTCGTTCATAACAGGAATCGGTTCTACCCAATCAATCTTCCCGCCTTCCTCTTTTCCTTCGAAGATGCTCATTCCCTCCTTCATCGAGTCATCAGGAAGCATCACACCTATTTCAGTATCTTTTGCAAGTTCAAGCTGTTTGTTATCAGACGTGGCATTGATATAAATCATCCCTCCGCTTTCTAACATTTTATCTCCTGAAGTAGTTGTCAGATTTCCCATTACAAAATCAACCGGAGACAAGGCTTCCTTAATCTCCACTTCAATATTTGAAGGAACTTTTGAACTATTTGAAAACATGAAAGAGTTTCTGTAGATTCTGTAAATAGTGCCATTCTTTGAGACTATTGAGGTGTCCTTGGTATTATCAATCGTAAATAATTGACTTTTGAGATTGTTATCAGAATAAACCTTGCTGATCAATTCATTTTTTGCTTCATCGCGTTTCTTATACTCTTCAACGACATTGTCAGCATTTTGACACCCAATGAGGGAAATCATTGTCATTACAAGTAACAATCTACTATTTTTTTTCATCTTATTTTTTGATTCAATAATTTTGGTGCATCACTTCGGCTACGTCTGAACATTGCTATTCGTTGCCGAAGTTATGATAATTCCTTCATTTACTAAAACCAAAAGTTATCTAACAAATGGCTTATTAGGATAATTACCTTTCAAGCATTTTAAAACCGCCTTTCACCTACAAGCTCCCGCCATTTGAATACAGAAAGACCCAACTTCTGACTGACCTTTGTATCAACAAATTAAAGTTTATCATATGAAAGTCACATTGATCACAGGAGCTTCCGGCGGAATCGGAGAAGCCATTACCAGAAAGATTGCAGAACAAAAGAATAACGTGGTGCTCGTAGCGCGAAATGAAGCCAAACTTCAGATCCTTTGCAAGGAGCTCGCCCTCAAACACCAAATCCAGGCGAATTACATTGTAGCTGACCTGGCACAGGAAGATGCACCAAAATTGGTTTATGACACTTGTAAAAAGGAGAACTACGAGGTTGAAAGTCTTATCAACAATGCCGGAATCGGTTCGGGAGGTGAATTTGCTGAGATCAGCCTGGAAAGCGAACTGGCCATGATGCATTTGAATATGAATTCCATGGTTAGTTTAACGCATTATTTCCTGCAGGATATGAAAATCCGGAAAAGTGGAACGATTGTCAATGTGGGTTCCATGATCTCATTCATGCCCATTCCTTATATGGCGCTTTACGGTGCAACGAAAGCCTTTGTCCGTTTTTTTACTCAGGCATTATACGAGGAATGTAAACCGTACCATATTCATGTCATGTTACTAAGTCCAGGGTTGACAGAAACGAATTTCATGAGAGCTGCCAAATTGGAAAATAAAACCGGAGAAGCACTGACGGCTGTTGGTCGAACTCAAACACCTGAACAAGTGGCAGAGGAATTTATTGGTGCGTACCTGAAGAAGAAACCGTTTCATGTTTCAGGAAGTTTCAACCGTTTCGGTGTAAAGATCATCAGTTTGATCCCTAACAGAACGATTGCAAAACAGGGGGCGAAAAGTTACCGCAAACGATTAGCAAACTAATTCGTAAATTTAGAAGAGATGAAACAGAAAGCGATCCAGCATATTCATATCTATTCTTTGGCGCAGCAAAATGCTATTTTGGGGTTTCCAAAACCGAAACATCCGCTCTTTAGTATTCAGCGATTCGAGGATTTCCCCAAAATCGTTTCGGAGGAAAAGATCAAACTTTCGATGGATTTTTACCAGATCACTTTTAAAAAGGGATGTCCCGGGAAATTCAGGTACGGACAATCCGATTATGATTTTGATGAGGGAGTCTTGTCTTTTTTTGCTCCAAACCAAGTGTTTATCACTGAAGGAGATTTCATTGCTCCGTCCGGTTATCTGATTTTGATCCATCCGGATTATTTGCGGTCCTATCCCCTGGAATCCAAAATCAAGACCTTCAGTTTTTTCGATTATGCTGTCACCGAAAGTTTAATCTTATCGGATGAAGAAGAGCAATTCATTGAAAACGTCTTTATCCAGATCGAAAAGGAATTTCACCGACCGATTGATTCCCTGAGTCAGGATGTGATTCTCTCCAATCTGGAATTGTTACTGACCTATAGCAATCGCTATTACACCCGGCAATTCATCACGCGGAAACCGCAGTATAATAACCTGCTATCAAAATTTGAAGCGCGATTGAATGAACTTTTCACGGACGAACTACTATCTGAAAACGGACTTCCAAATGTCGCCGACCTGGCTTCGGAATTCAACCTGACTTCCAAGTATTTCAGTGATCTGATCAAGCAGCATACCGGTCAAAGCACCCAGCAGCACATTCATGCCAAGCTCATCGAAAAAGCCAAGGAAAAGCTCTCAACCACTGAATTATCCGTCGGAGAAATTGCTTTTCAATTGGGCTTCGAGCATTCACAATCCTTCAGTAAGTTATTTAAGATTAAAACCAATCAGACACCTGTAGAGTTTCGGCAATCTGTGAATTAGAATCCTTATTGTTCCAGTATTTTATAGCTAATGATAAATATGATTTTTAATCCGAGAAAAACAAACAAGAATATTCGTGCGATTTTATTGGGAATGATGATACTGAAAATTACAAGGGCTATGACTGAAAGGATATCCATTGTCCAACCAAAACTTTTGTAAAGAAGGGATACTTTTTGCCAATTCGTATTTCCATCTTTTTCAAAAAAGATAGGAATAACCACTTTTTGTAAAATAAACCAACAGATGGATATGACATATTCTATCCCCATTAAGATCAAAAGTTGATAAACTGTTTTGATCGCTTTTTGTCTCTCTGTCTTTGCCGAATCGGACAATTCGATTTCTTGAAAATCTTTCATACTGGAATTCTAAGTTTACTGTGTTTAATGAATCGTGGAAATTGAAGAACGAAAGATAAACTTTTTTTTAATCCTGCGATTCGTGTTCCAATTCAAATGGGTTCACGAAAAAAAACCGTTTCATCTTGGATGAAATGAAAAACCTAGCCACTATGCAGCAGATGGCAGGTTCCATGCTCGTTATGAACAATACAGAAGGATATCTAATCCCTACGGGGGCACCAAATAATTATCAACTTGAAAATATCGATTCAGAACATAATTGCTAGACCATATGATTTCCAAGGTAATTGAAATGCAGCACATTCATCCGCAACTATATGCCCTCTAGCATACGTTTGGGTTGCTAGAATGATGAATTAAAATGTTAACTTTGTAGCAAAAAGAATAATGAACCACGTTCTATACATCGCTAGTTTACATCGGCCTTTTAGTCAACAGCTAAAAACGACGAAGTGGGTATGCGATTTTATAGCGAATTCTAAAACTAAAGTTTCGAGTTCAGACCTTAATCTAAATTTTTACTACTACTTAATTAAATCATTGGAACGCGAATACAAGAAGGTTACACTCACCGAATTTAATGGACTTCCAAGTGATGTTGCAATTAACAGTATTTCCCAATATATAAGTTCAAGATCGAAAGCCGACTTCCTTAGTGAAGTACCTGAAATAATTAAAAGCAGAAAAACCTCCTTAGAAAGACAGATCTATTCAACCTACAAGGCAGCTTCTTATTATGTCAATTTAGCGAAAGATAAGTTTGAACTAATTAATAATCGAAACGAATTAACACCGCATGGGGAATTATTATTAAAAATGCGATCAAGTTTCTTCTCGTTGTCTAAAAAGGAAGTAGAATTTTATTTTTGTCGGTTACTGGAGGCTGATTTTCATCTTTTCATAACGCATTGTCTATTTATTAGACTTGAAAAAAAATATTCTCTAAAAAACACGATAAGAGACCAAATAGATTTCATTAATGAGTTTTTAGAAATTAAACATTTTAATTTCACAAGTTCTAGTCTTAGTAATTATAATGTAGTTCGTTCATATTGGGTGCAGTCTCTGAATGTTGTGGATGTGAAAGGAAATATCAGGAAGAATTTTATCGAGATCATTAAAAACCAACCTAAATTCAGTATATTGTTCGACGAGCTTAAAAAGCTGTTTTCAATTTTTGAAAAGGAAAACTTCAAAATGAAGAAAACGTATTTGCTGCGTAAACAAAAATTCCATGACATTTATCGCTCATATGTTTCAACGAACGTCAGTGATCAAGGGTTTGTAAACTTATATGATATAAAAAAAGGACTGCGAATATCACCAGAGAATTTTCAAAAATTGTTAATTGAATTCTATGAAAGTGAAAAGAAGACCTTTCATATTTTTTTTGACAATACAGTCAACTCAATTGACAGAAATGAACGCTTCTTTATTCGAAACCGTCCTGTAATCAAAATTAAAATTAAACAGCAATGAACATAGACCAACTTTGGGATAAACTTGCCCTACCAAGTGGCAAACTCACTGGCTTTAGAAAAGATATCTCAGAAGGCAAAGTTCCAGAACTTCCATACTACATAGTAGGACAAGATGCTTTGAAAAAAGTAGTAAAAGAACGGCTTGAAGTAATTGATTCGTCTCGAATGATTACCAATTTGATTATTGCGAAGTATGGAAATGGCAAAACTAATTTGCTAAAGTATCTTCAACTTTTCTTCAAGACATATTCAGAATTTAAAATTCAGGTCCAATATTCAAGGGCTGATGTTGAAAGAACGGATCTTGTTTTATTCTTGCTTAAAATATTGCAGGATCAATATTTAGAGGAAATTGTAAGAATTATTGTTAAAATAAGGGCGAATCCTGATATAATCCCAAAACTAGTAAACGACTATAATAGTAATTTCCGTGAGATAAAAAGTTACTGTGAAAAGCTCTTCGAACCTAGTAATTCGGAAGAAACGATTATCGAAATTCTCTATTTAGGCACGGGGCGATTTTACAACAAACGATATTTCGACAATCATAAATTAGAGCAATTGAAAGATTTTAATAGGAGAGAAATTTTAGTCCTGTTTTTAAATATCTTATCACATGATTCAAATTACGTTGTATTTGCCATTGACGAAGTAGAAAAAATCCGGGAAAAATCCAAGATTCGTTTTAGCCATTTTCTGACGTCATATCGTGAACTTGTCGATCTTTTTAACCAAGTAAATGGTCATTATCTTATTGTTAGTCTCACAACGGCTTCCGGTGCGCAAGAGATAAGTACAGCTAACGATGCTTTATATTCACGAATTAACGGTGATATAATTCAAATTGAGCCCCTAGCTAAGAAAAAAGAAATGTTAGAATTGATCGACTATTTAAATGATCTCTTCCAAACGGAAAAAAGCTCGACAGATATCTATTCACAGATTCTCAGAAAAAATACCCCAAACAATCGAGAAGCTATACAGGAAATATCAAAATTGTTGTACGTGAAAGAGGCTGTCGCACCGTTGCATGAACTTTTAGAGACAGCAGAATTGTCCGTGTTATACGTTGATACAGAGGAAAAACTAGAAAATGACGACGCATTTAAGAATCTTCATAGAAAGTTTTTTGATCCTTTGGAGTACTATGTTGAAGCACTTGGCTTGACAAAGGGATTAAATAAGCAGGAAAGAACGTTTGTTGATGAAGTTACTGAAAGGGTACACTATTTCATCTTTAACACTTATCTGGAGGATTTTGAAAACGAAAAAACGAAGATTGAAAAACTTATATCGCTTTATCCACATTTTAATATCATTGTGTACAGTCCGGTTACGCTTGAACTTACCCATACAAAGCTTGATTTGAGTGAAGATGAACGTGTGGAAATTATTGACATTGAACCAAAAGATTTGTTTATTCTTTTAGAAATGTACCGCGATAATTATGATCTCCAACCTCAGCTCACGGAGATAATTTCAAACTACACTAAACATAAGCTTTAATATGTTTGACAATAATAGCAACGTTTTTTCCAATGACTTTACGCTACAATTGGATGACATTGTCAAAGCGATTTGTGACATATCCTTTGACATCGGTATGCAATTACAAGGTCCGGCAGTTGCGGGGAGCACAGATGCGGAATTCTCGATAAAAGATTTGTTCAAGGATGAATTTGTTGCGGAAATGTCGATCAGGCCAGAGAGATTGACTAAACAAATCGCAGAAGACGGAACGGAAATTAAACCCTATACAAATGATGAGTTTTTTGCATTGATTTCGCAACATTATAATGATAATTTAGTCATTGATAAAGATTTTATAGCACAATTAAATGGTTCGGACATTCTTTTCGTTGACAAAAAGGACACGAGATTCATTAGCACGGGAGAAAGGGCCCACGAACGGCTAATGGCGGCATTGAAAAAAGTTAGAATTTTAAAACAACTGATTTCTAAACTAAAAAGTGATAAAATCCAAAAAAGTCTCGAAAAAATCGACATCTTCGAAACTGACATCCTTTACAAGGGAGCTATCTCGACAGAACAAAGAGCTGGACAACCCGTTTTAGCGATAATTGGACTAGATTTTATTGAAAATGGAATAGTCGCCACTTATCCTGTTGATAAAGAACATTTCTGGTTTAATGAGGATAAGTATGCTAAATTGTCACCAGGATTCGAAAACGTTACTGATACCGGAATTCTCAAAGCTATCAGTACAGGTGTAAAATTGGGAATAGTAGTAAATCAAAAATTTCTATTGCCAGAACCAGGCATTGACCTCAGCAGTTTCATTAAGCGTGATCGACTTGAAGAGTATTATTTTTTGCTTTTCGAAAAGACATACAGTAAAAAAGTCAGAAAACTAGGTTATGCTGATTCATCACTGATAGAATTTAAAGCACTAAGTACGGATGTAGCATTAAACCAACTACTTTCACACTTGAAAAACAACTTTTATATCGCCAATCCAGCGCTAATAGAAGAAAGATTCAAGATATTTTTCAATTCTGTAATTCATTTTGAAAAGTTAGCACTCCTAAAGGATTATCAGTTCTTGTTATCTTCCAGTATCGAAGAAGAAACACTTTTAGGTGTTTACTCTGACACCAAAATTGGAACTGAATATAACCTGCTGCATTGGCTGAACCACGAGGGAATTGACAAGGCAAGACATTTTCGTGGGGGAACTGAACCTGAAAAAAAGGCAAAAAAACTAGTTTCCACTTTGAAGCCAGCAATATGCTACTATTTTCTAGAGAAGTATTTTGAGGATCTAGTTGAAAAGGCGCTACAAACCAATAATTATCAGTTTTTATCTAACATCACTCTACTTGAAAACAAGAAAGTATATTGTGAAGTAGACTTTCTTGTTTTGGCTAATAAAAAATTCTACTATGTTGAGGCAAAAACCAAATTGTCTCGGTATTATATAGATGACTTTTTGAAAAAGTCTTCTAAAATAATCGATAAATTACAACCTATGATTGATCAAGGTATTGAGGTTCATTTCGTACTGTTATCCAGCTACAGTGACAAGACTGTCACAGATTACCAATTCTTCATCGATGAACATTCTGATAAAAAAGAATCTGGCTACAACGAAACTCGTTCAGGATTAAATTGCTTACCGTACCATTTCCAGGTGCCAATTCCAGACAAAGAGGGACAACGAATAACATGTGTAGCCGAACCAGAGTTCGACAAGTTACAAAAAATTTTACTTTCAATATGCCCAAAATAGCCCTTCCAGTAACGCGTTATTACGGCTCCAAAAGAAAACTTATTGAAAGAATTTGGAGAGAAATTGAAGCCCAAAGATTAGAGTTTGATTCTGTTCTGGACGTATTCGGGGGAACTGGCATTTTTTCATATTTTGCCAAGGTCAAAGGGAAATCCGTAATTTATAATGATATTTTTGCATTCAATTATAACATTGGAAAAAAGCTAATACAACAAACTACCAATGAACTCACCATTGAAGAAGCACTAGGACTCCTGAATAGAAGACCGGGTATCGAATACAGAGATACGATTGCTGCAAATTTTGAAGGGATCTATTTTACACAAGAAGAAAATGAGCAGATCGACATCTTTATTCAGAATGCAAATATGCTTGAAAACGAAAATCAAAAAGCTAGTGCCTATTATATTCTCTTCCAATCATGTATCATAAAACGACCATACAATTTGTTCCACAGGAACAATTTGAATATGAGAGTAAATTATAATGGAGGCGGTTTTGGAAATAAAACCACATGGGAACATACCTTTGAAACTTTATTCACGCGTTTCATTGCAGAATTAGATAAGTTTACGTTCGATAACGGAAGAGAGAATATAGCAGTGAATTTCAGTGCGTTAAACTGCCCAAGCAGAGCTGACTTGCTATACGTTGATCCACCATATTTTAGTACAAGTCGTAGTCATACAACATATCATGCGAAATATCACTTTCTTGAAGGATTAGCTAATTATACCGAGATAGAAAATCATATAAATTTTGAGAAACTTAATAGAGAAATCAGCATAAATAAAAGCTCAGAATTCGAAAACCCAAGAGCGTTCCTACTCCAACTTGAGCAACTAATTAATACTCATCAAAATTCAATTATAGTAGTGTCGTACCGAAACAATGGCATCCCAAGCATTCAAGATATATCGGAGTTAATTCAACAATGTAGACCCAACAATAGAGTAGTTACATTGGATTTGGGTATGTATGGTTATGCTTTAAATAAATCTAATTCAACAAACAATGAATATCTAATCATTGCAACGAATGACCCTAATTAAGCTCAAGTTGACCTCAACTAGCAAATTTCGCATATTTGAATAACAAAAAAAAACTTAAAATCATTACAATACAAGCTAGTAAAATCGGTACCTCATTCGGTTGCCCACTATATATAAAGCTTCGGAAACGCCTCCAAATGGGGACTTTTTCTTTCTCTCAATTTTCACTTTCCAACTCACACTTTCTTCGAAGCTCTTTTTCAGAACGAGTGAGATTTGATTGTGGGAGAGCTAGCCTAGGAGCTTAAAATTCTCTTCCAAAGTACTCGACTCTAGTTCCGGTCCCCTCCTCTACTACACTCAATCACAAAGCTTACTTTTTGTTTTCAAGGGTGTTTTCCCATGCTTCTTTTGTAATCCGATAAACATTCACAGGCATGCCATTGTAAGTTGTTTGTTTTGAAAGCTTCATTCCATTTTTCAGTGCAACCAGTTGGGAAGCGACATTATCCGGATGGATGATTGAGATCAAGGAATCACTGAAATCATGTTGAAAAGCAAAATCCCGGCATTTCCGGGCGGCTTCGAATGCATAACCGGAACCTCTGGATTCGGGCATCAGGGAATAACCGATTTCCAATTCTTCCGTGTCATCCACTGTATGAACCAATAAGCCACATTGACCGACAAACTTTCCCGATTTGGTATCAATCAATGCATTCATCCCTCCTTGCAGATTCTCATATCTCCAGGCAATCTTATCGAACCACTGCCGGCATTTTTCCGATGCAGAAGCTGTTTCGGAAAAAGCAAAATAGCGCATGATTTCGGAATCTTCACAAAACGACAACCAGGTATCGAAGTCATCTTCATGTACCCTTCGAAAAGAAAGTCGTTCGGTTTCTTGCCCGAAAAGCCATAATTGGCTTCTATCAGCTACTTTGATCATGCTGCTTTTTTGTATTTGTAAGGTAATTTTTTGAGAACTTCTTCTTCCAACCGTTTCTCCACTCTTTTCCTACCTCGAAAGAACCTATTGAAAACGGGATCACTGTATCTCCACTTCCCGCCTTTCTCCACCACACTGATAAGCATCAAACTACTGTTAAACGGATGATTGTCCCAGTACTCCTTATTCATATAATACTTCATTTCATACACTTCCTCCGGTTCATCCTTAAAATAGAAATACACTTCTATATTCGTTAGCTTCTTGTACTTGTGGACCATTACACCATCAATCAGTTGATAATCGATTACGGAATCTTCAGGAGCATATGCCTTCCATGCAGGATCATTTTTAGGGAACCGGTATAGTTCGTTTTTAGCTAAAAATTGATTGACCGCCAATTCCAGAGAGTCTTTTGATACATCAAAATCATAGGACGTGATTTTACCAGTGATACCACAGGAAAAAACAAAAAAGAGACTGCTCATAAAAAGCATCCCGAAAATCAGCTTACTGATCATGTTGTCGGAGTTTAAGCTTCCTCCAAAGTACTGATTTTCTCATTAACTATCCAATGCATTGATTGGATATCAGAAAACCTTGAATTTTGAAACATCGGAACTTGTATTGATCTGTTCCTCTTTTACATTCCAAATTCCTGTTATTCCTTTTTTGAGTTTCATTTATCTGAAAATGTTGATCATTCCTTGATCAGTTTTTCTGTCAGCAAATCACCATTTTCCAAAATCATTTTGACCAAATACAATCCTTTCGGGAAGGTTTCCATCGAAACAATTACCTGCTCCGTGATCTTATTTTTCTCGTAAATTTTACTGCCTGAACCATCTAAAATTTCAAGAGAAAAGTTTTGATTGGGATACCTCACACTGAAAGACGACAGAGCCGGATTCGGAAAGATGAAAATCTGAGAATCATTTAGTGATGCTTCTGTCAATGTGAGATTGGAATTGCAATATTCTTGTCTTGGATTTGCCAATACGCTGCACTTAAATCCGTAAATGCTTTCGGGAAATACTGCTACAGGCATATCCGTTTGAAGCAAATTTGCCATTCCTGATGGCATCGTGATCTGATTGGTACTGCCATTTCCCAATGCAACATCCTTTCCTGCCAAACTGCCATTAAATGTGTAATCGCATAAGGCATCTATCAGTCTGTAGTATGCATAATAATCCAATGCGTCAAAGGCCGCATAAGTGGTTGGCATATCGTGTTCGGTAGTGTAATCGTAACCACTGACTGTGGATGGAACCACTCGGATGAAATCCTTTTCAGCGGAAGGAATATTAATATTGGAAAAGATTTCAGTCGCCATTCGATGGTCATTTACACTATCGGTCGTGTAGATAAACGTTAGCATTTTGGTATCCAATGGGAAGGTCTGTAACTCAGTTTGGGTAATATTAAAAGAATACCATTGGGCAGAAGGACAAATGAATCTTCCATTTTGCCCCCAATTATTTTCTGTAAAACAGGTATGAGAAACTCCAATTGTAGCGCCACCTCCGAAAGAGTGACCTAAAAAACCAACCCTGGTAGTGTCAATAATAGTTGGATAATCCCGGGCTGCCTTACGAAAACCTGCTGTTAGATTTACATAACGATCATTAATGGAAACCCCATTCGTTTGATAAGGAACAAAAACGATGGCATATCCTTTCTTAGCAAAAAAGCTCAAAAGTCCAATCACATGAAGCGGATCACTTCCTCCATATCCATGGCTATAAAACAAAGTCGGAACACTTGATGTAATGCCTGAAGGATAATAAATCCGGATGTTTTCTGTGGGGAAATTCGGATTTGTAAAAGATTCAATAGCTAAAGTATAAGTTCCTTCGGAACCATATCCACTTGTAGGTTTTGCAATGGGACCGGTGTAAACCTGACCAAATGCAGCCATGGAATTGAACAAGATGAAGAAGCAAATCAATTGCCGGTTTGAATGCATCAGTTGATGTATTTGTTGTTTCATAGCTTTCAATTTAAATCGCTTCTCAAATGTAAGCTAAAATTAGCTCAACTTCCTGCTAGTGACTAACTTCGATCTTTGAGTGTTTTTTTATTACTCAACCACTTAAAGGTATTGACCTACTACTATTAGAAACCTAAACTTTAAGTGAAGAATATCCTCCATCTACATGTAAAATCTGTCCCGTTATCCAACTTGATTTCGCTGAAAGCAAGAACTCAGCCATAGAAGCAATGTCTTCAGCAGTTCCTATTCGTTTCAATGGATGTCGCTGCGCATTTGCTTCCCGTTTTTGATCACTGTTAACCAATGAAGCTGCGAGTGGCGTATCTGTCAGTGAAGGTGCAATGCAATTTACCCGAATTTTGGGAGCATACTCAGCTGCCAATGCTTTTGTCAACCCTTCAATCGCACCTTTCGAAGCCGAAACCTGAGAGTGGAATGGCAATCCCGTCTGAACGGCAACAGTAGAAAACAATACGATAGAAGCATCTTTGCTGTTTTTCAATTTGGAAGCGACAGCTTGAATCGTTTTGATGGCTCCAATGACCTGCAATTGATAATCTTCCAGGAAATCAGCCGGTTTGATTCGCTCAAATGGTCGAAGGTTAATACTCCCCGGACAATAAACCACCCCATCCAGTTCCTCCGGTAAAAAATCCAAAGAAAATTGGTCCTCCAGAACATTTAGATGGTGGTACTGAATGAATGGATTTTCCGAATGAATTTCAGTTGTATTGAATGTTCCAAAAACCCGATGACCTGAATCAGCCAATTGTTGCGCCAGTGCTTTCCCTATTCCGGAAGAAGCACCAATAATTAAATAGTTTGACATATCTCTGTTAGTTATTTTTCATTCTTATTACTCAACAAATCAAGCGATTGCAGGAAGTGTTTAGCTTCACTTAAATGTGCCCTTTTCTTTTCTTCCGACATCGCATCAAAACTTCTGATCAACATGCCCAATCTCGGATTTTGTAAAAAGAAATCCCGATGTACATGCATGAATCGCCAGAATAAACCATCCCAGGTTTTCTGCCAATCCCCTTTTTTGAAATCACTCATTTTCATCAAGTAATTACTGCCACTGATATAAGGTTTGGTTGACATCAGTCCTCCATCTGCAAACTGACTCATTCCATAAACATTCGGAACCATCACCCAATCGTACGAATCAATAAAAAGTTCCATAAACCAACGGTAAACTTCATCGGGATCAAATTCACACAAGAGCATAAAATTCCCCAATACCATCAATCGCTCAATGTGATGACAATACCCTGTTTCCAATACTTTTTTGATCGTCGAATCAATGGGTTCTATTCCGGTTGTTCCTTCCCAAAATGAACGAGGAATTTTTCGTTTAAATCCCCAGTAATTTTTCGTTCGTTCTTCACTTCCCTTTAATTCGTAAACTGCCCGGATGAATTCACGCCAACCGATGATTTGCCGGATAAAACCTTCCAACGAATTCATTGGGATCTCCTCACTAAGGGCATAGTTTACTGTTTCATCCACAATGAATTGAGGAGTAATCAATCCAACATTGAGCATCGGAGTTAACACACTGTGATGTAAAATATGCTCCTTGGAAACAATGGCATCTTCATAAGCACCGAATTCGGAAAACCGCGTTTTCAAAAAATCTCTTAGCCACTTTTTACTATCATCAAAGGTTACGGGATAAATGAAATCTGTATTGAGTTTGCCATAATTTGTTGAAAAGTGCTTTTCGACGTACCCCATTGCTTCTTCATGAAAAGGGTTTAAAGGAATCCCTTCAACTTCCGGCGGGGTCTTTGTTTTCGGATATTTCAATCGGTTTTCATCGTCAAAACTCCACTTTCCACCAAGCGGTTTAGCATTCTTTTCTAATAAGATCGATCTGCTAATTCGTTGATGTTTATAAAAATCGGTCTGAAACAGGCGCTTTTTACCGGAAAAATAAGTCCTCAGTTCTTCAGAAGAATTGATAAAAAGTAATGACGGATGTTTATCCGATTGAATACCATGCTTTTCACATGATTCACCGATTCTTTTTTCCAACCAATTGTCTGTGGTGTCAATGTATTCAAAGTGTGGAATACCCAGCGAATGAAGATGCGAAATGAGTTTTCTGACATCCGATAATTCATTGAAGGAATCGATGTAAATGACCTGGATGTTTTTTGATTGCAAATAGTGTTCATAGAACTTCATGCTTGCTCTATGAAAAGCTATTTTCTGTTTGTGAAAATGGTATTGTCGAAAAAACAACCATTCCTCTACCAAATAAATGGTTTTGCAACTTAAAACAAGCTTGCTTTGCTCAAACAATTGATGCGGAAAAACAACTCCTATACTCATTGATTTACTTATTCATTCGACACTTTTCGCTGCAATACTTTACTTCATCCCAAACTTTCTCCCACTTCTTTCTCCAAGTGAATGGTCGTTGGCAAGCAACACACATTTTGCTTGGTAAATCCTGTTTTTTCTGTCGCTTCATTTCTTCCTGTTTGACTTGAAGGAACCGGAAGTATTCACATGTTTTTTCAAAATGCGGCTGCCTTCTTCTTTCACCACTTCCTGTTTTCTGAAACTCCACACCATATCACTAGCCGCTTTTCTGGTAGCCTCGATATCCACAATCGGATTGGGATAATCTTCTCCGATTTGAACCCCGTAAAGACTTTGTTCCATTGCAGTCATTTTCCACGGCTCATGGATAAGTGAAGGAGGAACTTCCTTTAATTCCGGAATCCACGTTTTAATAAACACTCCCTCCGAGTCATGTTCTTCTGAATTTTTGACCGGATTGTAAATGCGAATCGTATTTATTCCCGTAACCCCCGATTGCATTTGCAGCTGTGGATAATGAATTCCCGGTTCATAATCTAAAAATTGTCGCGCCAAAAAATGCAGATCTCGCCAGTCTTGCCAAAGATTAAATACAAAAAAGGAGACGACCAATGCACGCATCCGGAAATTGATATAACCGGTTGCCACCAAACAACGCATGCAGGCATCCACTATTGGCACACCTGTTTTCCCTTCTTGCCAAGCAAGAATGTCCGTTTCATTTTTGGGTTTTACCAACACATTGTAGGCACGGTTGACGTTTTCAAATTCCATTCGACACTCGTCTTCAAACTTTTGGATGAAATGACAATGCCAGTGCAAGCGTGAAATGAAATTGGAAAGTGCTCTTTTATTTGCGGTTGCAGTTTCATACAGATTCATGGTTGATTGATAAACCATCCGCATACTGATATTTCCATAAGTGAGATACGGAGAAAGTCTGCTACATCCCTTGCGACTTAATGCCGGTTTGGAAATGTGTTTCGAATAATTCACATAGCGCCCTTTTAAAAAGCTTTCCAAATATTTCCAGGCATAACTCTCACCTCCCGGTTGAAAAGACTTATCGAATACCAGAATATCTGCATTTAATTCAGGACCTTTTATCCTCTGATATACCGATTCTTTCATCCGAACTAAATTCAAGGAATTCAACTCGAAAAACCGGGGTTCTTCCTGCATTTTTGATTTCCACAATTCATCCCAATCTTTTCTTGACCTGAGTTTTCGAACTACCCCATTGTTCTGGTATTCTTTCCATTCGATGGTATGTTCCCTGCAAAATTGCTGAACCGAAAGATCTCTGTCGAATGTTAGTTTGTTTCCTGTTTCCTGATGTGAGAAAATAGTTTGAATTGCATAATTTTTGGCCAATTCCGCAAAAACGGAAATAACTTCATCGTGAAACACATAAATGCTCATTCCTGTAAGCTTCGCCTGCATATCCTGAATGGACTGATAAACAAATCGCCAATGCCGCACATCGCTGTCTTCATAGTTCATGACGGACGGCTCGAAACAATATAAAAGCAAAATGGGCAAAGCTTGTTTTTGTGCCTCGTAAAGCGATTCGTGATCGGTAAAGCGCAAATCCCTTTTCAACCAAACAAGAACGATTTCTTCCTTCACACTAGTTTTGTTGGCCATTTATCTGTGGTTGCATAGCTCAATCTTCCGATTAGATGTGCTTCATAATAGGCATCCAACCCACTGCATGCCAATAGATTTGCTTGATCCAGAAAAACAAAACCATCTGCTGAAATCAGGCTTTCATCCAATTCAATTTGCTCAATACTTCCAATAATCAAAATCGTATTATTGATGGAAATGTCTATTTTCTGTTCCAGTTTCATGGCCACTTTCACAGGTGCTTCAGCCACAAAAGGTGCATGGAAATCCGCCTGATAGAGCGCTGTAAAACCACAAGCTTCAAATTCAGAAACCGATTGATCATACTTTGCGGAGGTTTGATGTACTTTTTCAAAATCACCTGTCTGCACATAATTCAAGGTGTATTGACCGGTTTCCAGAATATTGTCCAATGTATCCCGCTTCACCGTATCCGGTCGACAAATAATTCCCCAAAGCGGAGGATTCGCTCCGATATGAATCAAGGAATTAAAAACAGTCAGATTTGGTTGTCCGTCAGTCGATTGGGTTCCCACCAAAACAGCTTGTTTCATTCCAGCCAACGAATTAATCAACTTCGCCCTATAACGGCTTTCGTAGTGATTTAATGTTTGTTTATCAATAATCATGATGAGTACAGTTAGAAGTAAATTCCAGTGCCATCAGCGCTTACTGATTTTGTTCATCGAAATAGATCTCTGGCGACTGCATCTAAAGCGATCAATCTCTGTATTCCTTTTTTGTGCGTGCTTTTGACTTGTTCCGCTATTGACCCGTTTTCGCCATAAATTAAAACTGCTTCGTTTTAATTCCCGTCTCATCAAGACAATCACATCTGATTCCGAATAGGCAAATTGTGCCTTTATTGCTTCAAAGGGTGTTCGGTCTTCCCAAGCCATTTCTATGATTCGATCAACATCAACTTGTTGTCTGAAAGTGTTCTTTAGCATTGGATACTTTTAGAGTTTTGCTTACACTTATTTTGTTTAATGTTTTTCAATTAAACTTAAACACTCTAAATTTATCACAAACATTCCTGATTCCAATAGCAATTCAAACTATTCTTTAGAATTTCCAACTAATCCCGAAACAACGCTTTGGAAATACCCGGTTCAAGCTTCTTCCAAAGCATTGATTTTCTTATTCTTAGCTACAGAAATGGTCGGTGTTTTGGAGATAATCTAAGAATCAATTAAATGTCTTTCGGAATTCTAAGGGTGAAAGATTCGTTGTCGCGTATTCTTTATCGATCAGTCGCGGTTGATCTCTTCTGTGATTTTCTAAATTCCCTTTATAATTTGGATTGCTTTTTCAAGCACTTCGTCGCGACCTTCTTTAATTCCCTGAATGGTCGGTTTAATTTCAATATCCGGAACGATACCTATTCTTTGGGTTTCTTTTCCATCAGGATAATAAACTCCTATCCCACTAATCAAACTCATGATACCGCCAGGTAAACTAATTTCGGAAACATTCCCGTCAGCTCCTGCAGTTGTTGAACCGACAACGGTTGCATTCGGATGAACTCTGTATGCCATCGCATGGTATTCAGCAGAGCTTTGTGAAACCTCATTTACGAGGATGATGACTTTACCTTTGAAGGAATCGTGGTTTTTTTCACCTACCTCGAGTGTATATTTGAAAGTGAAAAGCCCGGGAGTTGTTATATTTCCTTTTGAGAACTTTACAAACGGTGTACTCTTCGGTAACAAATAGCTCATCAAATCAAATAGTACAAAATCAGAAGGATAGTTTCTGTCATCGATGATTACACCTTTTGCTTTCTGCACTTCTTCCCATATTTCCGGCAAGTATTCTCTTTTAACTGATCCATTGTTTATATAAGCTATTTCATTGGTTATCATCCTGAAACAAGTATCTGAAGCATCGAATTTACTTCTTAGCTGCATCTCCTTCGGATTGAATGCTTTCAACACTGCTTTCTCTTCTTTATTATTCCGGGTAAATTCAACAGAAATGGTCGAATCAGTTGTTCGAAGTAAGTTGTAGGCAATATCTCTCAGCTTTGTCGGGTAATTTGATGCCGGAGAAAGGTTTAGCCGTTCTTTTATAATTTCCTCAACCGGTTTATCATTCACAGAAGTGATCATATCTCCCACTTGCAATCCTGTCTCTTTTCCCCATTTATCGTTATGATAGTTTGTAACCAAAGCTTTATTTTCCACAAATGTTATTTCCAAAGGAGCGTAATTGGATCCGAAATAATCCGTTAAGGCTCTGTTCCTTCCCCAGATATTGGCATGAGTGTCATGAATACGACCAATGAGCTGTAACATCGTAAGTGTATACTCTGTTTCATTCCCGGCAGCAATCACTTTCGGAATAAACTCTGTCAAAACACCTTTCCAGTCTTCTTCTATCAAGTTTTTATACGGGAAATAATACTGGATCATATTCCAATACCGATACAAAGCTAACAGTCGAAAACCTGCATCCGGATATTCCATGGACGAATAGCTGTCTTCATGTTTAAATTCAGGGTTTCCAACTACACCCAATCCAATATAATAATGTTCTTTTGGTCTTTTTGCATTTTTGATTTTTAATAAAGACCCTGTCAACTCATCAGATAAATTCGACGTTTTGATCCAATCCAAATCCGGGACGAGTTTTGTTTCCGATGGTTTGATCTTTGTTTCCTTTCCTTCCTGGTAAGTTCCAAAACCATCAATCCATTTAGTTAAAACTTCATCCCTACTTTTTTCGTTTTCTGTATTCAACACCTTGGGAAGAATTCTGAAAAGTTCATAATCCCAGTTATATTCTCCATTAGCAATATTGGGATGATAGTACTTTAAAAAACCCCAAATCAACCCCAGAACTTTCAGATTTTCAACTTGGTTTTCACTAACAGGAATAGTTGTTATTCCGGAGCCATTATCAAATTCCCTGTCTTTATCAGCAGGAAACACCTTTCTTTCGAGAGGTTTTAGGTCCTTGATATTTTTCCCATCGATTGTTACTGTAAACTGGTCAATCCAAATCTTTCCTTTTCCAGCCATTACGCCACCAAAGACTATTTGTGTTGTGTTTTCAGGATCCATGTCCAGAGTCATCTCATATTTTGTCCAGTCTGTTGTCCCTTTCAGACCTTTTTTGCTCATATTGTCAAAATCAACTTCAGGGTCAATTCTCATCCAAATACCGGCAAATCCACCCGTCACATTCTCTGTTTTTATATAGCCACTAAGTGTTATTTTCTTTCCTGAATAGTTATTCGGAATGGTGAATGCCCAAGCACTAAATTCCGGTTTTTCGCCCCTGTATTCAATAGACGCAGCATACTTACCATTCTTTACCACTGTGGAATCGAGAGAAAGCTTATAATCAGCGCTTCCAAAATTATCCCAAAAAAGAGGGGTTCCGTTTTTAACTGTCTCAAAATCGAAATTCAATTCTGGCATAGAATCTTTTGTTTGACAATAAGCCATTATTGTTGAGATCAAGATTAAACAGGTTAAGGTTGTTTTTTTCATTTTGGTAGTTTATCAGATTTATAGACGAAGAGCGGGCTTATTCGCTTTAATTATAAGTTAAACAAGGTGGTCATTAAAAACTTCACTTCTCAGAATGAACGTTCAATTGGAGAAAATGTTACTTCAACCGTTCCAATTGCCCTTTGCGTTTCACCAGGTTCTTGTAATCCCATTGGATGTCTCGCGCTTTTTTCAATCAGCCTTCCAGGTTTTCCAACTTGATTTCCGATATCTCATTGTAGAATAGGGACTTTAGATGTTCATCTGACTGCGAAAGGTTGTATGTTTGGATTTCGGGATTCATCTGAAATTAAAGTATTCGTGCACTATAAGAAAATTCATCCTGAGCTACTTTACAATTTTGCCTACTCCATTCAGAGGTTCTTTCTCCTCAACTCCTTTGGAGACTTCTAAAGTATACTTCCACCATTTATCGAATTCCAAATCTTCATCCTGCTCCCCATTGTTCTGTTTTACCAAACTTTTCCATGCATTACAATATGCTATGAAATGATCCATAAAATCTGAGCGGTATTCCAAACTGGTAGTTTCTGAAAAATGAAACCTGATTCCTTTCTCCTGTGATATGGAAAAAACAATTTGTTCCCCTTCAGTGGTCAGAAAAGCAAATGCCTGAAAATCTTCAGGAAGTCCAATTCTAAATGTTTCTTCATCGATTTCATCCAGAATCTTTAAGATATCCGCCGCAATATAAGACCAATAGTCTTTTGTGATTGAATAAATAACATCCCATTTTTCCACAATAGATGATTCGGAAAAGCGGGGATCTTTTTCATTCGGAAGCCACATCCCAAACTCAACATCGTTCAGTTCGTTCCAATTAATACCTGTTTGGATGGATCTGTGAAATTCAAGTATTGCGTTCCCGCGAGAACCATCCGATTCATTTTCAGATGGTATGTTCTCAAATTGTTTTGAAACTTGTTCTGTAGGCTTCTTATTGCTACCTAGAAGCCTTTTTAAAAATCCCATTATTTTTGTTTAAATGATTATTCCTTAAAATTATCAGTTTTTCAGTCAAAAAAATCAATTTATAGTTTTCAAAGGATCTCTCATATGTATCACAATATTTATTGCATTGCCATCCTCTTTTTGTCAGCATGTCGACCACATAAATGATCTTAAATCGACTTCAACTTCCTAAAAGTACAGAAAACAAAATTTTGAATCGTATCAAAAGGGGTCTTGTGATCCACTGTGATGCAATCCAGTTTTTCGAAAAGTGGAGTGAATCGATCTGTCATACTGGCTTCAGAATATTGTTTGATTTCAATTCCACTGCATTTTTTTGGTCCCTGTTCCGAAAAGGTTCCGATCACCAAAATACCTGATGGATTGAGTCCTTCATGAGCTATCTTGATGTAATTGGATAGATCCTCTTCATTCACCAGAAAATGAAAGGCTGCCCGATCGTGCCAGAAATCATATTTCTCCGTAGGCTGAAAAGCGGTTACATCCGAGACAATCCACTTTACTTGTTCAGCCCGATTTCCCAAACGCTGCTTCGCCCGTTCAATTGCGCTTGCAGAAATGTCCAGAACGGAAATATCCTGGTATCCCAAGTCCAATAAATGATCCACCAAAAAACTATCGCCCCCGCCAATGTCAATTACTTTGGCTGTTATCGGCACATTCCATTTTTCAAAAAAGCTTAAAGAGGTTTCCGGCTTTACCTGAAACCAGCTCACATCTTTCAATTCCCTGGTCTGATAAATTTCTTCCCAATGTTTTTGACGATCAAAATTCTCCATTACTTTCTTTTAAGCTATTCAAAAAAACACCTGCTTACCTTATTCTACACTAATTTTCTTACTGACGCTATTGCCGATCTCCACAAAATAAATTCCGGACTGCATGCTCCCTTTTTCCAATACAACTTGTTTTCCGGTAAAATTGACGGTCTTGATCACTTTTCCGGAGACGTCTGTTATTTTCAGGGTTCCATTTTTTTGTTCTTCTTCAAAAACAATCGTTGTTTGCATGGTAAACGGATTCGGATAAATCGTCACTTGCTTGTCGGAATTGATTTCATCCAGACCAAGCGTACTAGTCAGTTTTGCTGTCAGGATATCTGAACGCATGTTTGCGGATGCATTCGGCAGCGAAATACTTCCCAAATCGAGTGTGTCACAATAAAAAGCTCCGGTAATGTAAACTTCTCCTTGTGCATTGATCAAAATATCATTGCCGTCCATGTAGTCATCACATCCGGCATTCTTCGCCCAGATAGCATTTCCTGACGTATCGTATTTTGCGATAAAGATATCATCCGGACCAGATTTAGTTAAGGTTGTTGTACCAAAATCGATCGTCGGACTTGAAAACCATCCGATGACATAAGGATTGCCGTTCGGATCCACATTCAGATTGATTCCAAAGTCATTGGAAGTGTTCCCTGCACTTTTTGCCCAGATTGCATTTCCGGAAGAATCGTATTTGACAATGAACAGATCCCCCGTATTTCCAGCACTAGAAGCATTTGTCAGGGTCGTATTCCCGAATAACCCGGCTGCACTGGTAAATGTCCCAACAACGTAAACATTGGAGTTGGCATCAGTACATACTTTGAACGCTTTATCATCTCCGGTTCCTCCCGATTTCTTTGCCCAAATGACATTCCCGGAATTGTCATATTTCACGATAAAACTATTGTAGAATCCCTGACAGGTCAAAGTCGTGGCATCGAATGTAATCGTTGAACTATGGAAATAACCGGTTACGATAATATTTCCGGATGCATCTGTTGCAATGCCCGAGCCGACATCCGTAGAAATTCCACCTGCTGTCTTCCCCCAGATCGCATTTCCCATCGCATCATATTTCACCATGAAAAAAACCTGATGTCCCGGTCCTCCACTGGTTAAGGTAAAAGTACCGAATGATAAAGACGGACTATCGAAACCTCCTGTAACATAAACGCTTCCTGAAGCGTCGGTAGTAATTCCCGTGATGTCCTCACCCACTGTTCCCCCGGCACTTTTTGCCCAGATTACATTTCCGGAAGGATCCAGTTTTGCGATGAAAAGGTCTGTTGAATTATTGGAAGCCGCTTCGTTTATCGTTGTTCCTCCGAATACAATGGACGGGCTGAAAAACCAACCTGCCATGTAGATATTTCCAGTTGCATCGATGTTTATACACGTACTTGCATCATCACCTGTCCCTCCGAAATTCTTTGCCCAAATCACACTTCCTGCAGGGGAATACTTCACGATGAAAGCATCGTAATTCCCATTGTTTGTCAATACAGTAGAGCCGAACGTGATGCTCTGACTAAGGAATTTACCTGTTACATAAATATTACCACTTGCATCTTTGGCAATAGCCCTTCCTTCATCGTAATTGTTTCCTCCGGAACTTTGAGCCCAAATCCAGCTTGGAGCCTGAGAAAAAGAGGTGAACACGAGTAAAATTGCGGTTAGGAATAGTATCGTTTTTTTCATTTCGTTTTAGTTAGTTTGGATATAAGACTGACTTCTTATCAAAGGGTTGGTTCTTATTTTCGTTTTAATTGCCAGCTTACTAAATCCTCTTCCGGATAATCCCCCAGTTTGTTCCAAATTTCTACGCGATCGATTATTCCATTCGTAAAATGCACCATTGTTTCTGCCTGAATCTTTAATTCGTCATGAATCAATTCAACTTTGGACAATTCAGGACTCGATTCACCAAACAATTCGTACAACTGTGGATCCGTCAACCAAAACTCTTTTGCCGCCTTCCGATACTCAATGTATATCAAAAGTCCCGAATCCATGTGTTCGTATTCCACCTCTTCCAGGTGTTCCAGTTGTTTGGTTATTTGCTCTTCGTACTTTTCACCTTGCAATGTTGCAGTAATAATGTCCAAAGTAAGTTTTGATTCTATCATCTTGTTTTATTGAATTATTTGCCGAAGTTAGTGCTATATCTCAATTTTTCAACCAGCCGGCGATACTGTTTCGGGTTCGGGTTAAAGAAGGATTGACCTCGTGTTCCATTTCATCACTGCGGAACAAGACCATTCTTCCTCCCAAGGGAGAGATATCAATCTGCTGTCCTGCTTTTGGATAGAGTGAGAGCAGTCCGCCATCCTCTTTTTTCCAATCTTCATTGAGGTAAAGAACGATCGAATATTTCCGGCCTTTTTCGTTTTTGAATTGATCAATGTGCCGTTTGTAGAAACTATTCTTTTCATAAGAGGAATAATGACTTTCAAAACTGGTGATGGCAGTGAAACAGGTGCGATTCAAATACCCGATAAACTTCCCGATCTTATTCAGGTAGATTAGTTCAAAGGGATTGGTACTTTCTTCTTCAATCCAATTGATTTTATCACCTCGGACAAGCTCATCTTTTTTGAAATCTTCATTATTCCCGAATCCGGAAGGCTTCATACTTTCCGATTCACTTAAGCTCCGGATAGTGGCGTTCAATCCGTTTACAGTTCCGGGCAATATGAAATCATTGCAGCAACCGTATTCGTTATCGATAAGTCCTTGTATCAATTCCTCGAATTGAAGCAATTCAGTTGATTGCTCTTGCTCTTGGGTCTCTTCATCAGTCATTCTATAAACCTATTGGTTTTACCTGAATGCATGTCTTACAAAGAGGATAGGCTAAAGAACGACATAATAAATTCGGTTTATTGCTTTTATTTCAGAAAAGATCAATTCTCTCGATTCCCAATTGGTCAAAAAAAAAGCGATTCATAAGAACCGCTTTTCTAAAATGAGTTGTCTGACCAATCACTCAATAAACCAAACCACTGCCACTGCTTCCTGTAATTCTATTTCCTGGGGAGCAAAGCTGAGATTCGCACCATCTGATAGTTCAGCTGCTTCAAAAGTTCTCATATCAGACTTATAATAAACTGCTGACGGAGATTCACTTCCGAAGATAATCGCTTTCAAACTTCCAACTTTAACTCCTGCAGCCGTTGTTAAATTGGTTGCTTTCTTACGTGCATCCGTAACAGCTTTCGCCTGAAGTTCTGCTTCTGTTTTCTCACGCAAAGCATCGGAAATATAGAAACCGATATTGAAATCCACCGGATCTTTTACATCTGAAAAACGCGCTACTATCTTCTGCAATGTTGTCTGATTGTACCCAAATTTCACTGTCAGGTTTTGAGAAACCACGTAACCACTATCGATTGGTCCGTTTTGACGGTAGATCCTGTTTTTGGAAGCAGAGAAATTGGTTGTTTTCACATCCGTTTCCTGAAACCCAAGTTGTTTGAGTATTTTCAAGTATTGCTGGGTCTGGTCACCAATCGCTTTGGTGGCGTCTGCCATGTTCATTTTTAGTGATGAAACATGAATGTTCAGCTCCGTCATGTCCGGAATGATGGAAACTTTGGAAGTTCCGTTTACCGTAACTGTAGATTTTGAATTCTGTTGGTCTGTTTGCCCGAATAATGTTCCTGATGCAAGAACAACTAGTAAAAGAAGCTTTTTCATGATTTCTGTTTTTTAATTTTTCTTCGTGAGAGGAATAGCAAGAGCTATGCCAAGGTTGAAGGTGATTGATTATAAATTATAAGCAGTATTCTCCCGATAATTGTAAAACATTGATGGTTTGTTGATTATGTTTAGTTATCATTTGATTGAAACAACTTTATTAACTCCAGGTCATTTGAATTTTTTGCCAATTGTCTCCCCATTTCCCAAATTTCTGCTTCCCACTTCTTCCAATCATTCGTATTTGGGTTATTGGTTTGAATAAATGTATCTACATTCCTCGCAATTATTCTCAGATCATAAGCAATACCATCCAGTGAAACTCCTTTATTGGCATCAAACAGATTTAATTTAAAGCAGCTAACTTTTTCCTGAGACATATCTATCAGATTTTCAATATATAACTGTTCTGCTCCATTCTCTGATGAAATAAAAATTCCATGAATAAGCTCTTCCTTGTTAGAATAACCTCGGAATTCGCTCTCGGCAAACTTTATAGCAAAGATTCCTCCCCAACCAACAAACGATCGAGCTATTTTAACGATCCAAATATATTCTATTGATTTTTCGTTTTCCCGCCAACCTTTTTCATTTCGAATTGTCACGTTTCCGCTTCTAAGATCCTGAATACCAATGTAATTTGCTATAGACCCTTCAATCTTTCGAAAATGCTCTAAACTATTGAGATAATTGTCAATGCTGTTCTCCTGTCTTTTCATCTAGATGCTAATTGTTTCTAACGATCCGCAACACTTCCATCAAGGTATGATCAATGGTATTATCAACGGTCAAAGCTATCGGGAAATCGGGTTTTACTCCACGTCCAAACTCACCTTTGGTCGAATTCGATTTTACGTGATATGCCGGAATATCGAGCTTGATACCCGAATTTGGCAAAACGAGTTTATAGGTCAATATTCCATTACATCCAAGTTCAGCACCTCCGGTTTCCTGACCAAAAAACACGGCTCCGTGTTCTCTCAAATGCGAAGAAACCAATGCAGCCTGGGAGAAGGTTATTCCATTGGTAATGACATACAACTTTCCTTTAAATGCATTTTTTTTCGGTCTGTAGGTAAAAGTTTCTGTAATCTGTCCTTCCGCCTTGTATTTACGCGGTTTAATTGCAAATGCAAATTGTACTAGTTTGTCCCAGCCGGAGTATTTGACATACTCGTTCTCCGTGCGCTTTTTTCCGGGTCTTTCGAAATTCAACAGCACTTTTTCAGAGGATAAATAAGTCAGGAACCGATTTCCATGCCTGAAATCTCCTCCGGAATTTTCTCTTAAATCAATTATCAGCTTGGAGTTCGGATGTTGTTTGAGATACTTGAAAACTTGTTTGTAGTATTTTTTGTATTCTTTCTTCTCCATAAAACTTCTAATTCTTAAATAACCCAAATTCGCCTCGGAATCAAAACTAAAACTGCTCCAACTAGTTTCAAGGATCTTGTTCAAATTGTCCGGAAGAGCAGGCTTTACAAGCTCAACGGCTCTTTTCTTGGTTGGTTGAACAGCTGTTTGTTTTATTTCCCCTTTACTATTTCGGAACTCAATGACATATTCCTGAGGAATACCTGAGAGAAATAGCATATAAATACCGAATCGTTTTTCAATCAGGGCATTTCTGAAAACTTGTGTGAATCCATCCCCGGTTTCCATTGCCAATAGTTCATCAATGATATCCTGTACCGGTCTATTATTGACACTGATTAGTTCATCATTTATCTGAAAATCCAGCGAATCGTCAACCGTATTTGAAATATAGATCTTGCCTTCCACATGTTTCATTTCGAAAGGGATCTGGTTGTCCAAACCTTTGACTGATGCAAACCAATTATCAGATGGCAATGCCTGAGTATGCCCGCATCTGATTTGTGAAACCAATTTTCTGCACAAAAAGAGAAAGTCCATTTCACTGAGACTGTCCGTAATCGAAGCTTTCTGGCTTTCGTAAAAGGTAGTGAAATCGACTTCATTTACATAAAAGAACGGAGCCGGATGATAATTGATCAGGGAGGAATGTAAGATTCCAAAATCTTCGATCGCATTCTCTTTAGTCAACATCTTACCTCGAGAAAAGGAGGTGTTTTGGGAAAGAAGATTTCCGCTATAAGCTACTCCAACTAATAAAATAACTAAGATCTGTTTCAAAATCATTTGGTTTCCCTTTTTCATAAGGGTTCAAAGTAAAGACTTCTTTTCCAAACCACAACCGGGTTTGAATTCAAGCTTCCACAATTTTAATTAGAAACGGAGCTATTCAAAACCAGAACAGCGTCTCAAAGAGCAAGCAAATCTTTTTTTTCAGTCCGGAGAACTATCGAAATTCAATTCTCAATTGAATCCTTATCAGTAATGGATGTTATGATGGTGGTTATCATCTTGAATTTTTCTTCCGCCTTAAAACAATGCAAACTATTTCCCGGAATGATGATTCCTTCTCCTAAATTGAGTTTGTGGTCGATGTTATCGATTGTTACAACCGCTTTACCATCAATGATTTGAACATAGATATCTGATTTTATGGTTTTCTCACAAAATTTTTCGCCTTCATCAAAGGAAGTAGCGATAACAGAACCATTCGACTGTTTAATGACCGTTTTACTTACTATGGAATCAGGAACATACTCTATGATTTCAAGCATAACATGTGATTGTGCTTTGGACAATCCACTATTGGTTACTTCTTCAACGGGTTTTATATCTTGTGCCTTCATTTCATTGGTAAGGTCACAAATTTCTCCCATTAAACTGTTGTGTAAAAAATGAATCAAGTTATATAATTCACATGTTTAAACTGAAATTCCATTTAATCAATGCTTATCCGATTCTATTTGTGCGGTCTTGTTATTAGCTTCGGTCGATACTCCCCTGTTTTTCTGTTCAACCAGAATTTCATTTAAGAAAGGTTCCGTTATCCTTTTAATGTCAGTTCCGGAAATATCCAGGGAATGCGGATCATGAATCAATTGCAACCAAGGTTTGGGAGCGTTGAAATCATAACTTCCAAAAATAATTACGGGTGTTCCTTTCACTTGAATGGTTGTCTTGTCGGACAAGATCCATTGATCAGCCCAGTAATAAAGATATTTTGCGTCTTTTTCCAAAAGTCTCATACAAGAATGTGAAACCGGATAGCCGGGCAAACTGTATTGATGCCAACCAATTCCGGCTTTATTCGCTACGTTAAAGTTCCAGTGTAATTCCCATTCATCGTTAAAGGTGCTGATTGTCTTTTTTGCTTTCCAATTGGTAAAGAAAAGTCCGGTGGGAGTCTGATCTTTCTCTCTTCCCATATTGGTTGGTCCGGCATGAATCAGTTCACCGTATTCATAAGCTCCGAAAGTCTGAGTAGCATAAGAGAAAAAAATGATCTTATCAATGTCTTTCAGATAGGATACGTTCAATGGAAATGGAAGATAACAAACCATATCACCGCTTAGATCAACCGGTACGATGACCGAATCCATCTTTGCGAAATTCAGACTGTCGGTTCTGTTTACCGCAAATACAATTGCGCGTTCCGAACTTCCTATAATGGAATCCGACAACCAAAGTTTCGCATTCTTTATTTCATAAGCGAGTGTTTCCGGTTGTTTCCAATGAGGATGATCCTCTTCCTGCTTGCTTGAAGGCTCCTCATTACCGGAACTACATGAAACCAAAAAGGTGGTGAGAATCGTTAGGACAAGGACTGATTTTTTAAGAGTGACTTTCATTCTTTAAATCTCAGTCAAATTCCCTTAGGAATAGTTACATAATTATTGGAAACGTTACACCATTATCAGATTTAATCATTTTTGTCAATTACTAATTTCGACTGTCTTTTTGTTCTTTCACACAAACCAAAAAAGCGACTCATCCGCTTAGGTCGGACAAATCGCTTTTTGAATTGAAAATAGAGAAGAGGAAATCCTCTTACTTTTCAATTATTTATCAGGGGCGGTTACTATTTCATTCTCCAGATTGAACCGTTTTTCGTTGTTCGTTTTTCCAAGATTCCCTTTTCAGTCCATTCATTCAGCACTTTCTCCGATTCATTTCTTGGGGTATCGGTCAATTCTGAAAATTCCCTGGCTGTTAAAGAAGAATAGTTGGCAAAAATGGAAGTAAACTCTTTGGAATAGTTGCTTTTTTGGGCTTTCGATTCCAATCCCAAAATCGCGTTTTCATAAGAGGCATAAGCTTGTGAACCATATACCTTTTCGGTTTTACCTGCCTTATCCATAAAGAACAAAGTAGGAAATCCCCTCACTCCCAATTCCTTACCCAATTTCAAATCTTCATGGAACAACTCTTTTGCTCTTCCTTCATAATCTGTTTTGAATTGCTCCACATTCAAGCCAGCTTTTTTGGCTGCTGTCTCTAAATATTCCCACTTGGTGATATTCTTTTTCTCCAGGAAAACCATCTCACGGATTTCACGAAGAAAAAGGATTGCTTTTTCCTTGTCCTGAAGCTGGGCGGCTTTAAAAGCAATTGACGGAGGATAAGAAGAAGATAAAGGATCTTCCAACCAAATAGCTCCATCTATCGGCATATCGTAGTAAACACTTACTTCGTCCCAATGATGAGCCACATCGGAAGGTTTGCTGATTCCTCCACTGTTGTAGTTCCAATCGGGAAGTAAACCGCCCATTCGGTATTCAATTTCGATACTGTTTCCGTATTCCAGTTTCAATTTCCTAAGCTGTGGTTCAATTCCCCAGCAAGAAGAACAAATCGGATCCGTATAATAAATCACCTTGATTGGTTTTGTAACGGATTTAAAGCCATTTGAACCTAGAGAATCGGAATCATTTCCTGGTAAAGCGCACATTCCGCTTTCGATATCACAAAGTAAGGGGTTACTTTTTTCTTGCATTGTCTTTGAATTCTGTGAGTTACAATTGGTACTACTCAGCGCAAGTAAACCAAGTAAAATTTGATGGGTCAATTTCATTCAAGTCTGTTGTCAGGCACAATTTATTTTACCTTTGTACGAAGGTCAGAATAATAAAATCACTCCACAATAAGTCAGTTTTTTATGACTACAAAAAAAATTACAGAAGAGAATGAAACGTGTCCTGCACAGGCACTTTTGAAAATGCTTTCAGGCAAATGGAAACCAGAAATTTTTCGTCTGGCAACCAATGGTCCTTTGCGGTTTAGCGGCTTACTTCGCCAAATAAGCGGTTCTAATAAACAAACCTTATCCGTTGCATTAAAGGAATTGGAAGAAGTGGGATTACTTCAAAAGGTGGTCATCAAGGAAAAACCTCTGCACATTGAATATTATCTCACAGAAAATGGAAAGTCTTTGCTGCCGATTTTTGAGCAGTTGGAGAGTTTGGGTTAGTTTTTTTTAAAGATTCGAGTCACTGTAGCTGATCGATAATTACTCTTACTTTTTTCCAAGGCAAAAAAAGTAAGCAAAAATGCCTTCAACCCAATTACGACTTTCGAGCAGTCTCCCCTTTCGGGCTTGATGCATGAAAAGGCGGGATCAGGATCCCAAATGACAAGCACTTTTCTGCACAAGCAACCGAAATGGAAGCCTTTTTGTTTCATAATGTTCAATAAATTGATCGGCTGATGATTTAAATTAAATGTCTCGATTTTCCTGTCGTGTAATTGGGATTTTCTCCGCAGCATTAGATAAAAAAAGAGTCCATTTCTTTTTACGAAAAGTAAATCTTCCTCTTTTTCAATTATGTATATTGCATCATTCAACCATGCTTTTTCCAATAAGCTTTCCCATAACTGCAAAACAATTCTTCGTTTGCCCGGATATTTCTTAGAGCTTCAATGCAAACCTGATCGTTCAGGTCTAAGGTAATTCGTGCATTGTTTTTAAATTTTGAAGGAACCAATCCTTCGGCATCATTGGCATATTTTGCAAAGCACTCCACATTTTTGGAATCCATTATACTTCCATCCAATAAATTGATAAAGTACCCATCATTTCCTGCTTCGGCTCTTAGTTTAGCTTCTAAATCGCTGAGGATTTCTCCTTTAAAAATAGCAATGGTTTCGTCTTTATAGATGTCGATTACCGTAAAAAGACCATAGCCCGCATGGGGGATTTGAGATTGACTTTTGTACAAATAGTCGGATTCCAAAGCCTCAATTTGATTGTTCGAATTTTTCAATGTTCTTTCTTTAAATAAGCTTGATTTCATCACTCAATAATACCGAAAATTTGATTGATCCGGACTTCTCATTTCCAAAAGTCTTTCATTTTCACTTTATCCCGTGTCAATTTAGTTACAAAGAAGAATTGATACAATTCCCAAAACCAAACACGTCTGCCAATTCGGGTGTACCAGCGCATGGCACTTCTCAATCTAGCTTCTTTGTGAAAGAACAATCGCTTCAATGCTTTTGGTCTCAACTGGACCGTTATTTCTATCAATTTGACATAAAGAATAACTTTCCAGGGTTTTAAATACTGTGTTCTGATTACCTGATGTTTATAATCCCATTTCCGCTGATCCGTCAATATAATTTCTTTTTCCTTTACGTCTTCAAAGTAAGGCGTCCATTTGTGCGGAGTGACATAAAGTAATTGTATCTGATCCGGATCATAGGATATTAATTGCTTCCAGCTATTGTAGAAATCACGTGTCTTTTCTTCTCCAAAGCCCACCACATAGGTCGCCATAGAAAGAATATTGTGTTTTCTTAATAGTTGTATTGCTTCCTTGTCTTTTGAAATCGTTCCAGCCTTTTTAATTTTTGCAAGAACCACTTCATCGTAGTTTTCAATTCCTAAAAGGAAGCGTTCAAAACCTGCTTGTTTGTATAAATGAAGGAATTCCGCGTCTCTGACAATATTATCTGCCCGAATCGAACCAACCAAAATCAGCTTTAAGTTCTTTGCAATCAATGCTTCTAAAAACTCCCGCCATGCTTTTGGATTGGATGATGGATTTTCATCTGCAAAATTAAAGACTAAAACCCCATATTCCTTATGTAGCATTTCCATTTCATCAGCCAACGATTTTGCACTTCGATGTCTCCACTTTTTCCAAAACAAACTCTGACCACAATAGGTACATGGATATGGGCAACCTCTTGAAAATTGGATGACGACTGCCTTCCGTTTTCCCCAATAGGTATAATTGTAACCTTTCATTAATTCCCAACCGATTCTGAAATCGTCCAGATTTTTAATGGTATCAGCTGCTGGTGTTTTAAAAGGGATTCCATTCAGGTTGAATGCCAATCCTTTAATGTTTTCCAAATTCGCGTTGTTTTCAATTGCTGCGATTAAGTTTAATACAATTTCTTCTCCTTCGCCACAAACGATATAGTCGATTTGTGGATTATCTTCCAAAATTTCCTTCCAATGATAAGTTGGGAAAACTCCACCGATAATGATCTTTATCTTTTCATTTCTTTGACTGACTATTTTCGTTATCTCATTGATGATAGGTTGCGCCGAAGTTGAACCTGAATGCCCTAGCAATATTACATCAGGATTCTTTTCAAGAATCAAAGCTGCAACCTTTTCAATTTTATAATTGTGATAGTCGGCATCCAAAAGTTTAACATCGTGACCGGCATCGATTAAAGGACCACCGATGGATAATAGTCCTAATGGTGGCAAATGCTCATTAGGCATTCTGCTTCCTATGGATAAATGAGGTGGGTTGATGATTAGGACATTCATTTACTTGTATTTAATTGATTGAGATTTCAAATGTATTAAAAGTACTTTGAATTACAAAGTGAATTAAACTTATTTTAACTTTTGGATTAAGTCCATCTTTAATGATTTGTAGTATCCGGATGTTTTTAGCAGTACATTATTTTATGATCGGAAAAAGACTTTCTTCCCGTACCAAATTCTTCGAACTAACTTTACGGCTAAGAGAATCCAGCCAAAAGCCACTTATATCCAAAAGGTAACAACCTATTTTTATACTCTTACCTTCTTTATCAATCAGTTCAAACCAACTGTAGTTCCACCAAGGCATTCTGGAGCCTCTTGGACCTTCATGAAGAATTACTTTAGTAATATCTGCTGTATTCAAAGTGATTTCCTTTTCACTACTCGTTAGTGAGATGGTATTATATCTCAATATAAGAACAGCATTGCGTGTATTCTTCAAGTAATTAAGATGTATAATGATCCCAGGAATAGTAAAAATTGAAAAAAACAGATTTACAACTAGTAACGAGCCTATTCCTCCACCGTCAAAAACAATTAAAATGGAAATACCTATTTGCATCGCCAAGCAAATCCAATTTAGAATAGACTTTAGAAGAACCTTGCTAGACTTGTATTTGTAAATGTGTTCTTTCATTTTCGAATCAGCAGCTTAAAAATGCCTTTATTCCCCGGCTAAAGAGTTTAATGAAAGTGCCGTGAACAGGTTCCTAAGGTAAGGATTTTAGGTGATTGAAACAAAAAGCGATCTGCCCGAGAACAAATCGCTTTCCTAAATTCAAATACTGAATTATTGTTTCGCTCCTTTTTGAAAATCAATTTCCAGTCATTTTTCTCTTTTGAAAACACTTCCGTTATGAAAAGTGTTTCAGAGTCTTTTCCTTCGAGTTTCAACAGTTCCAAAAAAGTCATAACCACCGTGTTTTCGGTTGCCCTAATTATTCGAAAATCTTCCGCAGAAAGTGATTCTATTTTCACAGCTGGATGAGTAATGTATTTCTCTATGAATGGGCTTTATCGTACTGATTCCCATCAACTGATTGCAAGATGAATTTCGATTAAAAGCTGCTATTTATGAAATCTGACTTTCGTGTTAAGACTTCATTTAACAGTTTTGTTTCTTTTGAGGCTAACAATTTTAGAACTGGTTCCTCTTTGATGTGAAATATGCCTCTTGTTGAAGATGATTCCCGGATTGTAAATATGCTATATTGTCAAAATCCATATTCCATTAGTTAATTCTTCCATTTTAAGCTATTGACAAGGTTTCAATTAACATTTTTCGAGCCAGGTCAAAGTCCGTTGTGTTGTCGTTCTTAATGGCTACGAAATAGTTTGTCTGCCAACTTTGCGTTTTTTCTGCTTGTTTATTCGTTACGGTTTCCCAGGGTGGATAAACCCTTATCCCCCGTTTTCCGCCTTTTCCGTTTTGTGTAATAATTCCTTTGTCAACCAAAACCGATTTCGGGAAAATAAATTGCCCGATATTGCCGCCACTTTTTGATGTGATTGCGATAAAATCAAAGTCATCTGAACTATCAAAAGGTTCCGTTATGCCATTTTTATTTCGCTTCCAAATGGTTACAAACTGTCCTACTTTTGTTGGTGTGATTTTCGAAACCCGATGCACCATTTTCTTTTCATCCAGGTCAAATGAACAAGCACCATATTCCACACTTTCCAAATTCACTTTTAAGTTGGTCAGACCAAAACCGCATTTATCATAAATCAATTCTTTCACCATTTTCAGGTCGGAATGAAGTACGTTTTCTGTTGTCATGATTTTTTATATTACGTCAGAAGCGTTAAAAAATGATTCAATGCTTCTTTTCTCAAATTGAGATCTGATTCACTTGCGTTTAATTCTTTCCACAACAGCATATCTTCGCCACCTAAAATAATTTGTTTAACCTTTTCAACAATGTCCATTTGCAATGTATTAGTATCTAGTTGGGCAGATGCAATTGCAAACCAAAAATTGTACTGTTCTTCGTGCGAATTTATTTTTGACTGATAATGAACAGTCATCTTTTCCATCACTTCTTCAATCGAATTTGTTTTTAGCAGTAACACAAAATCTGCATAAACATCACTTGCTGTATCATTATCCGTTATTCCTACTCCCCAAGTTCCCATTATCCGTTCAATTAACTGTTTTAAATTTAAAGTAAAGGGTGTCAGCATCCAGAGGTTTAACAAATTCAATGAATTCTTTCATTTTTAACAGGTCACTTAATAAGTTACTACTATAAGGCCTACTTTCTTTTGAAAAGTAACGATTGTTATCATAGAAATAGGCATTTGTATCCGTTATTAAAGTCTTTAAATCGTCTATTCTTAAAATTCCCGTTTCAAGTGAGCAGATTGTTTCGTAAACCTTTTCAATATTCCCTATTAACTGGTCATTATTGGTTTGAATGATTACTAACTGTTTTGCTTTGTCCACTTCATTATCTAACCTGGATAAATGTTCTAACTCTTGCTCTTTATCCCAATAGTTGCTCATTGAGTAGATTATATCAACATTCACATCAATAATCTTCGCTATTTGATCTAATTCCCCAAGATCATTGCCAAATGCAATTTCTCTACTAATCAATAAATCGCTAAACATATCACTCAGCTCCCACGCTACGAATAAGTTCAATCCATCATCTATTAATTCTTGATTCGTTAGTTCTGTTGAATTAAACGCACATATGGATACTGCCATATTCTAATTTTATTGTTGTTTTTTCTTTCGTTTCTAGCTTGCAACCCTTTGAAAATTGGTCTATAGTTCGTTTATCAAGTCTTGGTCTGTTGTCTTTAAATACTTGTTTTCAACCTCAAAGTTTGTCCGTTTACTAAGCTGCTTCAAAATCAATTCTGTTTCACTTACTACTGATCCTTTAAAAGTTAAAAGATCCTTTTCTACCCAAGTGTTTGAAGGGGCACTAACTTGATTTTCAACTTTAAATGAAATGGTGCCATTTCCAAAATATTCAAATGCTCCGCAAAAAGTATATTCCGGTTCTCCGTTCACTTCATGTCCTGTCATAGAGAATGTCTTTAACTCTTTTGTAAAGTACGCTTTATCTCCCGTGATTTTTTTGAATATTACATACCCGTTTTCGTAAAAACGTAATAAGCTAAGAGTGGTAGACATACTGCCTTCCTTCATTTCATTGTGGTAAAATAATCCATTCATGCTACTGGTACTTTTTATTTCATGTTGTTTTATGCTTGCTGATAACGGTTTGGGTATTCCGAAGGCGAAAGTTAATGCTTGTTTTTTAATTTAGTTCCATTATCAAATCGCTATATGATCGATCAATAACCTGATCCTGTGTCAGTTCAAAAAAGTGAAAGTAGTTGTCACATGCTAGTTTCAATTCTTCTAATGTAAACTCTTCTTTACTATCAATTGCTTCAACTTCCAGAAATGTTCCTAAACCTTCAACAAGGTCAAAATGAAATTTAACATGGTCTATAAAATAGATTTTTCGTTTCTTATCCACGACAGTTTTTACACCTAGTTGTTTAGTTAATATATTTTTCAAAGCAACATTTGGTTCGTGTTGATACAAAATGATTTGAGATTCTTTTGAGCCCAAAACATTTTCTCTGTCATAATGAATCAACGAGTTTTCGATAGTTCCTTCTCTCAATTTCAATCTTCCTTGATTAGCATTAAAATACGTATCTATTTGATGATCAAGTCCTTGAAATTTTGGATTAAGTGTCAATAACAGGTTTTCGTATTTTGCGATTTCGTCAATTTTTGCCTTGAACTCAAAATTCTTAATATTCATTTGGTGTATTTCTGTTAGTTCTTGCTCTCTATATCGTTTCCTGAAAAATCGCCATTAACGGTTTTTTGAGCCCGACACTTGCCCCGACTCTTAAAAAATCGGTTTACCGAAGTTAAAATTATTTTCTTTCAAGTTATTTATTGTTTCAAGAACATTTGATATTTGGCGCCATGACTGCCGTTATGTGTATTAATCAAGCATCGTATTCACCATAGTAAATTACTCGGTTGACAATTTTAGAATCTGTATCAAACTCTTTAAGGGATTTCAAATCTTCTAAAAAATCTTGAATTATAAAAACTTCTAAAAAATAGTCAAATCTGGGGCAATGTGAATTCGCTATTTCTTGCAGATCATTATTTTCAAGTTCCTCTTCAGTTAATAATAAAACAACTGCTTCAGAATCAGGACTGAATTTTCCATTTGTTTTCTTTGCAAAAACGATATGTATCTTTTCATCATCTACATAATGAATACAGTTCAATATTATCTCACTTAAAGTCATATTTTTAGTTCCTCAGAATTTTTATGTTAAATTGATTTACTACTGTTTTGACCTGAGGGATAAGGTTCATCCAAGTTTTCTATCCTTTTCCGGTCAAAATTATGACCATCTGCTGTTGACGGAGTTATTCTTTTATCAATTTCCCCACACTTAAACTTTGGTCTATAAAACCGACTTTCACAAAATACAGTCCGCTTGGCAACTCACTGATTGAGATGTTTTTCGTATTCGTTGTTAATACAAGTTGTCCTTGTTGATTTAAAATGTCAATTTGAGAAATTGCTTTGTCCGTTTCAATGTAAAAGAGTGTTTTAGCTGGATTGGGGAACATTGAAAACCGCATATCTGCAACTATTTCGGAAGTTGAAAGAGCTTCATCGCAATGGTCTATTCTTGGATTCTCGGAAGAACTGCAAGGATATTGATAAGTACTTTGTGCGTTTGCAAATGTTGGAGTTTCGCTATGTACTAAATTGTGTAAACCGCCCGGCATCGTAATTTGATTGACACTTCCATTTCCCAAAGCAACATCTTTTCCTGCATTACTCCCGTTGAAAACGTAATCGCACATGGCGTCAAATAGTCTGTAATAGGCATAATAATCCAAAGCGTCAAAAGCTGAATTGTTTGGAACAACGTGATCAGCGGTATAAACATATCCACTAATGGTATCGGATTTTACACGCAGATAATCTTTTTCTGAGGCAGGAATGTTAATCGTATTAAAAATGTCGTTTGCCATACGTTGATCGTTTGTATCATCATTTTCATAAACGATGGTCAATAATTTTACGTCATTGGGAAATGATTGTAATTCTGTCTGAGAAATATTGTAGGAATACCATTGTGCCATTGCAAAAACGAAACGCCCGGATTGTCCCCAATTTAGTGTTGTGAAACAATGAAAAGCATTGGCAAAAGAAGCTCCGCCACCAAAAGAATGTCCGACAAAGCCAACTTTTGTCGTGTCAATAATACTGGGGTAATCACGTGCTGCTTTTGTGAAACCAGTTAACAGGTTGCTGTATCGGTCCTGAACAGTAACTCCTGTTGTTTGATACGGAACATAGACAACGGCGTAACCTTTTTTAGCAACAAAATTCAAGAAGCCTGAAATGTTATTCGGGTTGTTTCCACCAAAAGCGTGACTGTAAAATATGGTCGGAACAGGTGACGTTATTCCTGTAGGATAGTAAATTACAATATCGTGTCCCGAATAATTTGGATTATTGAAGGATTGTGTTGCTACGGTATAACTTCCGTCTGCACCATAACCGCTTGTCGGTTTTGATATTGGTCCCATGTAAGTTTGTCCGAACGAAGAAAGCGAATTAAACGCGACCAAAATTGTGATATAAACAACTGTTTTCATAAGATTATTCATTCTAAATCAGTTAGATTGTTAAATTCTTGATTGGTTTAATTTACCTGTTAAAGTTGCTAATAATAACTGAAGCTTTGAGTTGTTGGTTTTCGGGGCAGCAATTCATGCAGGAAGTAAATTTAGTTAAATGTCTAAAATCATCAAGTTCTACATCATCACCCGACGCACAAGCATTGTTACCTGACAGCATTTTTTCCTAAACTCATCAAATTCCATATTAACAATGCCGATATGCTTCCAACTAACGGGGCAGATAAATAAATCCATAAGTTTGAAATGTTCCCTGAGATTACTGCTGGAGCAAAGCTTCTTGCGGGATTAAATGAACCTCCGGAAATTGGTCCGGCAAATAGTATCAGGCCAGTTACAGTCAAACCGATAACTAATCCGGCAGCTACTTTTGTTTCTTTTTGAGTAACTCCTAAAATGGTTAACATCAAGACAAATGAAGAAACTAGTTCTACTACAAAAGTTTGAACAATAGAACCAGAAGGATTTGTTGCTCCCAATTCCAGATTATTTGGAAAAATAGAATGTAGCAATAAACTTGCAATAATAGCCCCGGAAAATTGCGCAATCATATAAAACAAAGCATCCTTTTTGTCTATTAACTTCCCAATCAATAAAGTCATTGTCACCGCCGGATTGATATGTGCACCGGAAATACTTCCAAGTGAATAAATTATCGCAACGATAACAATTCCAAAAGCAAAGGAGATCCCAATTAAGTCTAATGCGTTGTTATATTGTTCATTAACAATGACCGAACCTGTTCCGAAAAATACCAGAATAAACGTTCCTATGAATTCTGCGATATACTTTTTCATTTTTAAGAAATAGAAAATGGTCTGAAAGTACATTCCAGACCATTTAGTTAATACGATATAAAAATTATAATGCGTTAGCTCCTGCTTCAGCAACAGTATGGTCGTTTTCAACAGTACTACCTGAAACACCAATAGCACCAATAACTTCACCGGCACTATTTTTTACAGGAATTCCACCGGGAAAAGAAATTAATCCACCATTTGAATGTTCAATTCCAAACAATGAACCACCTGGTTGTGAAAGACTTCCAATTACTCCTGTTGGGAAATCAAAGAAACGAGCCGTTTTTGCTTTCTTTAAAGAAATATCTGCTGACCCTAACCAAGCGCCATCCATACGCACGAATGCCAATATGTTTGCACCTGCATCAACAACACAAATATTCATTTTTGTATCTAATTCTACTGCTTTTGCTTTTGCAGCAACTATCATTTTTTCTGCTTGTTCTAAGGTAATGTTCATTTGTTTTTTACTTTTTGAATTGAATAGCAAAAGTAGGTGGCATATTTCAATTGCAAAGTTCAAAAACTTATGAAAAAGGTTCAAATTAAATGATTTCTAATTATTTCACTCTTTTTGGACTGAAACCAAATTCATTTTTGAAAGCAACACAAAAATTTGAAAGGCTATTATAACCAAATTGCTTATGAATTTCGGATGGTTTTTTATGTTCATTTTCCATCAAATGTTTTGCTAATGCAAGTCTTTTTTGTTGCAACCACTTGCCGGGATTGGCATTATATTCTGATAGGAAATGTCGTTTAAATGTGGATAAACTCATATTGGCAAGAAAAGCTATTTCTATTAAACTCAAATTAGAGTTTATGTTGGCTTCTACAATATTTTTGAATGTAGTATTTTTCTCAGCAGATGCCAATGATTGCAAATAATGAATAAACGAAACGCCATATTTTTGAGACAAATAGAACAATATCTCCTCCAATTTAATTTCCAATAATACTTTAGTATCTGCTTTTATGTTTAAAATAGTTGAAATGGAGTTAACAAAAGAGTGGATAAAATCATCGTTTTCTATAACAAAAAAAGGAGTCTCTGAATTTGATTTTTTTTCCAGTTTCGAAACGTATTCAGCATGTTTTTTAAGGAAATGGACAACATTTTTATTGGTGAAAAACAATAATTTGCAAAAATAAATTTCATTGTTGTCTAACAATTCGGTCATTAAACAGTTTCCCGATTTGATTAAAACCGATTGCTTGTTATTTACTTCAACAAAGGCGTCTTCAAACTTCACTTTTTTTTCGCCCAATTGCAAAAAACTAAACATATTATGGGTCAAATTGACTTTGATATTTACAGCATCTTCTGTCATTTTGAAATCGTAAACAAATAACTCGGGGGATTGAATAGTTGAATCTAAAAAGCTTTCCGGAATGTTTTGTATTTGCATTGGATTGTTTCAATAATAGGTTGTTTGTCTTGTTTGCAGGGAACATTCAAGATGCTTTGCGAAGGTGTGGTAGAAAGACCATAAAATTCAAATTTAGTAAAAAAGCCAATAGAATCTATACGGAAGTTTCTGGATTTAGCCCTGTACAAAAACCTGAAGGTCCTGGCCGAAGATGGATTTTCACCACAAAACTGTTTTTGAACATACCGCTGCCTTTTGGGTGTATTGTCAAGTAGCGTTTTTCTGTTGTCGTCAACCAATTCCATTCACCATTAACTCATCATATTTCTTATTTGTTAGATTGATTTTCAGATTGAAATAACAAGCCCCTCCGTCTTCAACCATTATCATTTGCTTTTTCCAGTTTCGGCCCCGTGTCCTACAAAAACAATTCACCCATACTTCTCTCTCACCTTTGTCATTGACTACTGCTATGTATTGTCTTTTTTGGGTTTTTAAATCGAGTAAATAATTATTTACCAGCCTTTTTTCCTTATATATGAGTTCCTGTCCTTTGTTATAATTATCAACACATTGCATCAATAAACTATCAATTGTTTCAAAGTCTGCAGCTGATAAATTTCCCTGTTTGCATCCTTTGAAAATCCATGTCTGTGTAGTGTCAAATGGTAATATAGCAATCACAGAAGTATCAACAGGTATTAAGTTTGTTTTTCCGGTTTGGTCATTATTCGGTATTGTTTGCCCACATGATGCTAAACAACAGACTAATATCAATAGTGTTACTAATTTTCTCATAAACATCTGTCTTTTCAAAGTATTATATATCCGTTTTTCGCTTAGATAGAGAAGTCGGATTTAAGTTTTCAGTTGAGTATAAAGGCACATATTTCGTCTACTAAAAACGCAAAGTTGTCATAATCATTATTTGATAATATTATGATACTTTCATTTCTATCTGAAAACCGAAGTATCATCGTTGAATAGCCTGGCCATCCCCCTGTATGGTAGGCAATGTTTTCTATCGTTTGTCCTTTAATTAAGAATACACCAAAACCATAATTTATCTCTTTCCCATCATTTAGTTTATGCTTAGTATTCGCTAAATCCATTGAATTTTGACTTACTAAAGAATTATTTCTGATGGCTTCATTCCAAATTTTAAGATCAATAATACTTGAACTAACTCCATCATCACCTGTTATTCCGTCCATATAAGTAACATAATTGTATGCTTCCAAACTATCCGGAAGTATGTATCTACCCATATCCTTTGAAAAGACGTAACCTAATGCATAGTTTTCCAATTTTTCTATTTGCTTTCTTCTGTGGTAAACGAAAGTTTGGTTCATCTTTAGTGGTTTGAAAATATTATTTACTAAAAACTCATTGTAGGTTTTACCTGATATTTTTTCAATTATTAATGAAAGTATTACGTAGCCTGTATTACTATATATAAAGTATTCATTAGGAGAAAATTGTATTCTAGGTTTCTTTTCTTTTAATAGTGAATAAACATCATTATTAGTAGCAATTTTTGTTTTATCCCAATACTTATCAAGAAGTAAAAAGTAATCAGGTAATCCGGAAGTATGAGTTAAAAGATTCCTAATTGTAATATTATCGTATGGAAAATCAGGAAGATATAATTTAATATTGTCATCATAATTTAGTTTACCTTGTTCTTGTAATTGCATGATTGCAATTGCAGTGAACTGTTTAGTGCAAGAAGCCAGGAGAAACTTCGAACTATCATTTAGAGTAATTTGTTTATCAAAATTTGAATAGCCAATACAATTTTTATAAATAATATCATCCCCACTGGTTACCATTATACAACCGTTAAAATTATTTGAGGGATTATTTATATATCTAGCAACTATAGAATCTATCCTTTTATTTTTATCTGTATTTAACAAAAATGGTTCTTCAGTTGACACACGCTTTCTGTAAACGAAAGTAGGATAGCCAAATCCCATTCCTTCTACCTTACCCTTTTCATTAAAATTAAAAGTGAGAAAGGTTCTATTATTAGGATAAGCATTGAATTTTAACTCTGCCGTTCCATTATAAATGGAGCTAAAAATGGTAGTGTCAATTGTTGCAGCGCCATATCTTTTGAAATAAGGTTCAAAATCTTTGCGAAGCATATTATTCGAAATGATTAATTTACCTATTATACCCCATGGTTTTTGCATCAATTTGTAGTCTTGTTTATTGAAGGCGTCTACTATCGTTTCAATTGAATGTTTTTGTTCATTGTAATCTGATGATTGTGCAAGTGAGTATGAGGATATCAAGACCACAAGCATTAAAAAGGTTATTTTTTCCATTTTCCTAAATTAGATTGCTCAAAAATATTACCTTCCCATCTACCAGAATTGTAAAAATCGAAAGCCAACTTATTATTATTAAAATATTGGCTAGGAGTCATCCCTAATGAATCCCGAAAGTCATTTATAAAATGGGATTGATCAAAATACCCATTTTTATAGCATAGTTCTGTCAATGAAGCAAATGAATTAATATCTGATTTTAAAATGTTATTTATCCTTAAAATCGTGACAACTTCTTTAGGAGATCTTCCTATACCATCCCTAAATATATTTCGTACACTTGTTGATGATAGATTTAATTTTTCACTCAATTCAGAAACGTTTGTTATACCATCATCATAAATATATTTCATCGCCGTCAATAATCTTTTATCTGTTTTTAGAGGGTTGAGTTGTTTTAAAAGAAACTTCTCAATAACTACTAAGGTTTCATATTCAGATTTTGCAGAGCACAACTGTTCGTAAAATTCATCTGTATGAGTGAAAATATCAGTTGCATTCATGTTTTTCGTCTGAATTATATCACTCATGCTGTTCTTTATAAGCAGTTGCAAAAAATAAGGTTTGAAGCCAATTGCAATTTCAGTATAGTTCGCACTTATTCTAAAAACATCTGGTGTTTTTATTAGTCCATAAATAAATACTTTAGGTGTTTTTTCCCAATTATTCCCTACTAAAACTTCTGATTTGCCACTCATAATAATTGAAATACCTACTATTCCATTTGGTGCAGTGCTATATTCGACACCTTGTTTTGTGGTTTGTAACCGGTAAATATCATAAACAAATTCGTTTAAAAATTTATGCTCAGAAAATGATAGGAGTTTATATATCATTCGAATTTTATTCTTTGTTTGGTATCTGTTTGGTCTAAATTGGTTATAGCGGTCAACACGCAGACGTAAGTCCCACTTTTTCAATTTTTTATTATTCCGAAGATAGAACTTTTTCTATTTAAATGATCTTTGTTTCGAAGCAAGATTTAAGCTTACACTTGAGGCGTTGTTATGGTGTTTATACGCTTCAACTTGGTCAGACTTGATTGCTGTAAAACAATATTAACAGAAGAACCAAACCGAATTTATTGAAGGTTATAAAGCAAGTAGTCCCAACTCTATAGCTGGGACTACACAAGATAGTTCGAAGGTCTAACTTCTTTAAGAATACTAAAAATACTTTTTTTGTCTATTGCTTGCTTTTTAAAACAGTACCTTTTATTTTAGAATTTCCGGTGATACTAAGACATAGTCATACTTTTCAATCATTTTGTATGTGTCTGAAGTGAGTGAATTATCATATCTCATTCGAAGTCTCAAACTTCTTATGTCTACTAATACCCACTTATCTTTGTCATATAATTTTGAAAATACTTTGGGGTTTTGATTGTTTTTTTCTTCTAAATCATCGGTTATTACACCTTCCTCTTCCGTGTATCTAACCATAATGTAAACATTTGAAAAATTCGTTTTATTTCTCTGTGCCAGCTCGTAAACTGCATTCCCAATATCGTATAAATTAGTTTCCAAATTCATGCCTCTAGCCAAATGATTCGAACCCATTTTGAAAAAGACTTTTTCATTTTTAGTTTTTAAACCATCATAGTAATTATAAAAATTTGTTTTCATCAAGTCGGCTCGCCTTTGATTATCGCTGTAATAATAAATGTCTTTTGATATTTTGATATCGTCTAATACTCTCTTTAAATTCGGTTGTTTTATTCCTTTTTTTAAACTGTCTAATAGTTTAGCTTCCGGATTCCACCAACTAGCTTGCAGGCTGTCATAAACTGCTTTGAATCGTTCCCTGGTATTTTTAGGTTGCGCTTGGTATACTTTATCAAGGCAGTAAGGAAAAGCTGTTTGAAATTCCTGATCAATACCCCAAATGGTATATCCAAACTGATTAGCTGTTGTTAGCATACCAATATCTTCTTTCGTTTGAAAAAAAGGAAAGGTTGTAAAATTTGGTCGCTCATTGGCAATCCGAGAAATGGTATCCAATGGATTTTTAGACTTTGCAATACGCATAAGTTCAGCTGCCGCAAATGGACTTATTTCTGCACACCAGGTTTTATAACCATATTTTGAAGCACTTTCTAAGGCATAATTTGTCAATTGCGATAGTAATGGTGAATTATGATATTCGCCCCAAGCAACAAATTGATTGTTTGCGAAAAGATTTTCCAGAATATCCCAGCCCTTTCCGTCCGGCTTTTGTCCATTAAAGGTGAAATAGTTTGTGTTTTCAAGAATACATTTAGTCAGTTTTTCTTCGTCTGTGGCTTTCTTTTTTTCTTGTCCAAATGCAAGGTTGAAAATTAAGAGCGCAATCATGAATAAACCTTTTTTCATTTTTCTTTGTTTTAGGATTGTATTTCAAATTTAGCTCCATTGTTCGGGGCAAAATTGTAAAAATGGAACCTGTCAGATGTAAAGCCAAATATTTTCTTTTTCAATATCCACTTTTGTAAAAAAAGCGGTGGGCTTAATTTGAGTTAATTCTTTAAAGTTTTTAATGAAATGTGATTGGTCGTAATATGAATTTTCGTAAGCCAATTCCGTCAGGTTTTTAACTTTCATGTTTTTTTTCAATGTACTTCTGAATTGGTGTATTTTTTTATACTCGGAGAGCGTTTTGCCCATGTTTTCTTTAAACAGTTTGCTGATATGTTGTCTCGAAAAACTGTATTTCTCAGCAATTTCCTCGATTTTCAAACCTGCTTCAACATCATCTAATATATTCTGAATGAATGAAACATCTTTCTCCCTGAATTTTGAAATCCAGTAATTTTCAAATAATTCAATTTGTTTTTGCCGATCCGGTATAGAAAACAGGTGATGCATCACTTCTTCGAAATCACTAAATGGAGTGAAATTACCATTCCGGTTTTCCTGAATAAAACCTATATCCGGGTGCATAAATTTCTGAATTCCCAACGGTTTGAAGTATACCGTAATTTCATTTGTAGCAGCTTGATAAACTACTTCGATCGATTTAGTATATCGAATCACTAAATCTGCGGTGATTTTTTTGTCATCTGTTTTGCTGACAACGATCTTGTTTGCCTGAAATTCAGTTTTAGCATTCTGATGAATCGAAAGAATCGTGTAATTATTGGGGAAAGTCCAATAATGCAATAATTCGGAATCCTGACTCTCAGAAATGAAATAATATCCTTGAATGTATTCTTGCAGAACTGGGTCAAGTGGTTTGTAAAAATCTAATTTCATTTTGTAAGTAAGGTGCTAAAATTGCCACCACCGATTTTCGGACTGTGCGTTGGTGGACTTCGGAACACCCAATTTCAATTTATTACTAAAGTTGATTCGAAGCACCCTGCTTCATTTAACCAGTAAACCGCCAATTTCTTACGGTCTTAATGCCGTCATTTCAATTTTCATATAAGGATAGTATGGCAGCGTTGAAAGTCTTTTATCTGCATCCGATTTATCATTAGCCAATAACACCAAATAAATTCCAGCGGTATCCGCTTTTATATAAGAAGCCAAAAGAATTCCATCTTCTTCCCATTCTTTGATTATTTCTTGCTCTCTTGGCAATAATTTCATTCGTGTTTCATTGTCTAATCCTTCCAAAAGGATATCTATCATAAATTTATTCATTCTGGTTATCGTTTTGTTACTTACTCTATTCGGTTTTCAGCTTCCCCCGTTTTTTATTGTGTCAAAGATAATTTTATTGCAGTCAATTTCATGATATTTGTCTGCCGGGCATTACCAATAACGAGACGGCTGTTAGCGGTATAAATACACTCATTCGTTTTGGTTCTTCGAAATTACAAGTTTTTTACTTTTTAATATAAATAGGTCGCGCTCTGCTCGTTTTTTCAACATAAATCAAACCATCAAACTGTTTTTTCGCGTTAATTGATCCTGAGCTTAATTTGTAATTAACAAATATGGAACCTATGTCATAGGTTTTTAAAATGGTTGAAAAAACAGGATTCTCTGAATGGGAAATATCTGTAAAATAGATAGGATAATTGGTTTCACACAGGGCATTCGTGAAAGTGTTTTTATGGCTAACCGGCACATGACACTCTTTCAAGCCTTGATATAGTTTCTTTCTGGCAAAAATGTATTTAAATATTGCACTACCAATCGACTTTGGACCCTGAATAGCCTGGAAACTACCTTGATTGAACACCAATCCAATGGCATAATAAGCATCCCCCCTATTTTTCTTCAAATGTTCACCCATATACAAACCGTTCCCAACATAATTGTCTGCCCGAGCAAAATTAATATGCCCGTTATGCGCCCAAATAAACATTTTTTTATTTTCAAGCTTTTGTATTCTTAAGACATTATAAGCCATGCAACTATCTCTGTATCGAGATGCATTATTTACAGATAAACTGTTTATTGCTTGTCCTAAATTTTCGATACATAGCTGAAGGTCTTGAAATTGGTTCTTTGATTGCGTTGTTTCAATGTTATTTTTATTGAAAAGCACCCAATCTGCAAGTAGTTGGTGTGTTTGCCGTAATGTGTCCTCAAACGTATTTTTCTTGTTTTGGAGCAATTGGTAAATCTTCAATTCCGTTTTTCCAAGTATCGGAAAACTTATAGCCTTAATCTTGTCGTAGTGTTCTGAGTAGTGTTTTTTCACATAATCATTTAAATACAGGACCGGAGAATAAAAGTTTTGCATATCAAAACCGTAAAAAGATATTTTTTCCAACTGTTCTGCTTGAGCATTATAATCTTTTATCCACAAAATCAGGTCACGAACTTCTTCTGTTTGCCAAGTCCAGAAATCTAAGTAAACCATCACGCTATCAATATTCCCCTCACCGGACTTCACAAAATCATTGATATAACAACATCCTCCATAGGTCGCTTCAATACCAAATACTCTGTAATTACAATTGTTTACCAGCCATTGAAATACTCCATTCTTAATTTCAAAAAACTCACGGCTACCATGTGTAGCTTCCCCCATCCCAATAATTGATTTGGAAGAAAACAACTCTTTAAGCGGGAGCAATTGTTCGGCTAAATCTTGTTTGTTAATAATTAATGGGTATACCGTTGTTTCTTGCGACCCTATTTTGATATTTACTTGAGAAAATAAATAAACAGAACAAAAAAATGACACTAATAAACTGAAGTAAATTTTCATAAGCTCTGCTTTTTATAATACTAAGACAGTCGAGTCAGCCCTTTTGTTACAAAAGCAGATTAGTCATGACGGCTGTTAGCGGTTGTTGTTTCTTTTCAGTAATGTACTAAATCCAAATAACCACATCTATTTGTTTTGGTGCTTCAATATGCTCTTTTTTTCTTATTTCCGCTTTTAATGGCAACAAATAAGTTTCATTTTTTTTATCAAACCAGATTGCGGTTTTCCATTCACTAACACCAATTTTGGCTACCGCTTTCAATCTTCCCCAACCTTCTTCTTCAGATTTTAATAAACTTCTAATTTCTTTCGACATTTCTTTTGGAAGCGAAACAAAATACCAACCTCCAGGCGAAGAATGTTGCCATGTTTTTTCTGAAAATTCATATTTTATTTTCCCACTCATTTTTTTGCAGTTTCGAGTACAATAACCGCTAGTGTTTGCGGATTGGCGTAGGGGCAATATTTATAACTAAATCTTAGTTCCGAAGATAGAACTTTTTCTTTCAATTTTATCTTTGTTTCGAAGCAAAATTTGTGGGCTGACGCTTGATCAGCTGTATCAAGTGTTGTTGAAATATTATTCCCTCAATCACGTTCTACCTTCATTATTGTAATACCCCAATGAATAAGAAAGAAATCGTATTCAAGTTGACGTTTTGGCTTAGCATTCTGCTTTACATTATTTCACTGTGTTTCTCTGGATATTCCACCCCAAATTCAAACGAGGATAATCCTGGTTATCTTTTAGTCCTATTTGGTTGGTCAGAAGTATTTGCCGAAGGAGCGGGTTATGTCTGGTTGGCAAATCCATTATTATGGTATTCCTGGATAACAATGAGGAATACATCCAGGTCTTTGCTGTTTGGCTCCTTGTCGATGGTTTTAGCTTCGACTTTTATGTTTTCAAACAAGATTATGCCAATAGGGACATGCGGTTCTTGGTTGGAGCCTATGGATTGTTCACCTGTATTTATCATTAGCAAAAATAGCGGGTACTATTTGTGGTTGTTCAGCTCAATTGGTTTAACAGCCGGAAATCTTTATCGAATGAAATTTCATCGTGCAGGGAAATAGAAGTTGTCCTAATTATCTGATATTAATCTGGGTAATAGTTTATCAACTGAATGTTTGGTGATACAGCATGGTATATAACGGTTTCGGGCTTTGCGTTCGGGCGGGTTTCGAAGCACAAACCTTCAAACTATTACTAAAGTTTCTTATGAACACAAAACTCCAAGTTTACAAGTCTGCCCGCCTGATGAAAAACTCTTATTGGTGGCAATTTTTATTCTATTTGCAAAGACCATCCACCCAATGAAAAAGCTCTTTCAAATCATAGTCCCCACTGTGGGTGGTTTCCCACGGAAGTTCAAGGTTGACGTTGTAGCCTTTGTTTTCTAACAATGTGCCAAGCATTATTGAAATCGCTAAGCCAGTATCTTTGTCTTTTTCGCCGTGTCGGATACGCCAGTTTTGAGAAGTTGTTGTTTTTGGTTGTCCCACGTAATACATTGGGTTCATCATTTTCATGATGTTGGTATCTGCTTTATTGACATTCACAGTAGAATTTTTCAAAGAAAAATCGGTGAAGTGTTGTTTGTCGATGGTTTTCGTTCCAAAAAGCATATTCTCAGGTGTTGAAACATCTAATGCATCAAACGCAGGTGGCGTTTTTTGTCTGCCTAAATAATTCAGATAAGCATCAAAATCAATGGCTTCCACTTTATTATTTACGATGGTTAAGAATTTAAAATCTTTCAAATCTTTTCCATTATCCAAAGCTTTTTGTGCCGATGCAATTACGTAGGTTTTCACCAACTCTTTGAAACTACCGTTTCCTGCTTCGTCTAATGCTAAAATGTTTCCGTTTTTATCCTTCAATTGCAACGAATTTACATAGACTGGAAATGCTTTTTTCAATTGTTCTGAAACATTTATCTGTTCCTGACTTAACGTTTGTGCCTGACTGTTTCCACCACCAAAAGGCCCACCTTTTTTGTAACTATTGATGCCGTAAAACTGCCATTCATAAGCCATATCGGCATGATCCAGGTTGGTAATCGGGCAATACGCCGAAACTGCAAAAACATCATCTGTGGCTTTTGCAGCACCAATTTCCTTTAGGTAAGGTTCGTAATCTTTGTTGTTGCCCGTTGCTCCTAACAAAGCCGACATTGCTCCACCAGCACTCGTTCCGTTAGAAATAATTTTTTTGGCATCGCCCGGCATTCTTTTGTCGTTGAATTTCAAATAACGAATACCTGCCTTTAAATCTACCAAACCAGCCGGTGCTTTTCCGGTGTAAATACCGTTTGCATCTTTTGTGGTTCTCCCTCTTGCTCCAGCAGAAGCCACTACGTAACCATTCGCTAATGCAGCTACAACAGTAGAAACTTGTGGTGCTTGGTTGGTTTGAGGTTTTGCAACAGGTTGAGGTGTGTTATTGGCAGGAACTTCACCGTTTAATGGTGGCATCATTCCCATTTTGTCGGGTTCTGTGGTGCCTGGTTTAGCTGGCATATAACCGCCCACTTTGTTGGGATAGAAAATAGGTGCTGTTTTCGCAGTGTAACCATTCATGCTTTTTCCTTGAAAATATGCTTCAGGAATGTAAATGTTGATTTTTTGATAGGTTGTATCCACTGGATTGCTCACGTAAACGATGTTTTCATAAGCTCTCACTTCAAAAGATTTCCCCTCAAAAGTCAAGGTTTTAGTTTGATACTTTTTGCTATCGAATGTTAATGGATAGCTTTTCTGCTGTGCTTGCAATGCGTTGGAAATCAAAAAAATGAGCAACCCAACGCTGAATATTTTGTTCATAACTAGACTTTTTTTAGCTTTTGCATAAAGGCACCAATGGCAGGTTTTAAATCTTCAAAAAGAGGATTTTCTTTATTTCTCAAAACCACTTCGGTAAAGAGTTTTAAACCCAAAGCAAACTCGGTGGCTTGTTGTGTATCAGGGAAAATATTTTTCGATTTTGCCGTTTCAATAATTTGAAATAGATCGTCGTGATTTTCTATTTCAATCGTCAATTTTTTGCCCGTTTGACTGCCGTCTTTCAATTCAACTTCTTCTAATTGAATTTTGTATTTATTATTTCTTTTTTCCATTATCTAATTAATTTTGGTTCTTATTATTTTATAGACTCCTTTTCTTTCGTTGCCAAAACGTGCCTCTTCATCTATGCGAGAGAGACTGATGTACAACCAACCGTCTTTGGTGATGTGATAACTGTCTGGCCAAGCCAATGCTTCATTGTTTGAAAGAACAATTTCTGTCTTCAAATCGGGGGTTAAACGGATGATCTTTCGTTGTTCTAAATCGCCCAAATACAAATTGCCTTTTTGGTCAAAAGCCATTCCGTCTGTAGTGATATAGGTACCCAAAAATTCCACTTGTGACAATAGTTGCGTTTCGCTCAAAGTTTGGTCTTTTAAGGCTTTCGTTGGTACACGATACAGTTTGTTATCCGTTAAAGATTTAAAATACAACTGCGTTCCATCAGGATGTAGAGCAATGCCATCAGAATGCACGATGAACGGTTTTCCGTTGCTCAACAAATCCTTTCCGTTGCGTTGCATCATGTAATTAGGATCAGCTTTTGTCACTTCCGTTCCTAACAACACTTGTCGCACATTTCCTGATTTCAAATCCAAGATGATGATGCCACCTTCGCCCGAATTGGTAAGATATGCCAACTGTTTTTTGGTGTCAATTCTAATGTCGTTGGCATAACTTTTCACACTCAAGGTTGGATAAAGTGGATAGACTTTTTCTACCTCGTTTTTGCGAAGATTAATCTTCACCAATTTTTGTCCTTTGTTGTCACCTTCTGCATTTTTGGCGTAGCCCGCATCTACTACCCACATCACATCTTTATCGTCTATCACCACCGCTTGCACACCTAGAAAATGTGTGTTTTTATCGCCACCTTTTGCCACGTCCCAAGTGTTCCATTCGGCATTGGGGAAAGGTTTTACTTCGTTGTTTTTGTCCACTTCCACCAAGGCATAGCGATACGGTTCGTGCCAACGAGGATAATTGGTAAAAATTCTTCCAGATTTAGAAACCGCAACACCTGTTAATTGATAGGTATTGTCTTCAAAAACGGTTTCAAACAACTGAGCGTTTGCAAAATTTGCAAACGCCAGTAGTATAATGATAATATAATTTTTCACGAGCTTAGATTTTATTTTTTGCCGCTTCTACCAAACCTTCTAACCAATCTTGATGTCCGTTAATCATAGGATTTGGTTTTTGTTTTGCTAAGTTTTGTGCTGGTTTTCCAATTTGACTTTCTTGTGTTAAAATACGAACTCTTCCGCCCGATAAATCTTCAATCAACCAAGCGTGAATTACATCCAAACGTGTTTCTTCATTGCCTTCTGCCCAACCATGCCAAGCCAATCTTGCAGCTTCACCTACTGCTGGAGGAACACATTCCGTTACTTGTGCCTCGATAGGAAAACCGAAAGTTTTAAAACGGAAACGTACACCATCATACAATTCTTTATCCTCTGGATTAAGAAATTCGATGTCCGATGAATTGGCATAATACGTTGGCCAAGCAAAAGGATTTACTAAATAGTTCCAAACCTCTTCGGTGGTTAAACCCGCTACGATGACTTCGTTAGAACAATAATTATCGGTTGTACCTGGAGTATATTTTTCTGGCCAGATGATTGCATTTTGTTTTATCATTTTTCACTATAATTTTTATAGTTGCAAACTTATTGATAGTTTATTAGCTTTGCAATAACTATCAATACAGATAGCTTGTTTATTATGGCAAAAAACATAGAGATTAATGGTAAAACGTATCCTTGTACTGTAAGTTTAGCGATGGATTTGATTGGTGGAAAATGGAAGTCGGTTATTTTATTTCACTTGAAAAATGGCGAAAAACGTTATACAGAATTACGCAAAGAGATTACAACCATTACCGAAATGACATTGAGTTTACAACTAAAACAGCTTGAAGCAGATGGGTTAATCTCAAGAACAGTATATGGTGACAAACCACCCGTAAAAGTAGTCTATCGATTAACTGATTTTGGTGAAACTGTTGTTCCCGTTTTGGAAGCCATTAATGATTGGGGTACTTTAATTTTGGAAAAACCAGTAGATAAGGCTGATAAAGTATTTGTTTAAATTATTGTTGTCGTTTTTTTATGTTGCAAGGTTTTACGCAAAATTGCTACCAACGGTTTTCGGCTTGGCGATGTGGCGGTTTTCAACACCAAAGTTCAATAGAATTACTGCTATTGAACCTTGCATAAATGTTACATAGAAGCACTTCAGCCGCCATATTGCCAAACCGATGTTAGCGGCTGGTGTTTTGGTTAATCATTTTTTTTCGTCCAATTATTATTAAAAGTTCTTGTGCAGAACGATGGTCTCCGTCTTTATCTGCAAGTTCTAAATATTGTCTTGCTTTGTCAATTGATTGTTCAACGATTTCGCCTTCAAGATAGATTTTTCCAATTAAATAGTTTGCTTCATCAACTTCATACTCTGAGTTGTTTCCAAGTTCTATTTTCTTGAATATTTCCAATGCTTTTATTTTGTCTTTCGTTGTTCCGATACCATAATAATAACATAAACCGATTGAAAGTTCTGGAAAAAATTCACTTGAAGCATTTGCTTTTTGGTAAAGTTCAAAAGCCTTTTCAAAATTTTCTTTATTTCGATATTCAATTCCCAGACTGTGTGTTGCAGTTGTCGAGCCTACATTTATCGCTTGTTCATATAACTTCATTGCCAATTCTATATTTTTTTCGCAGTATAAATATTCTCCATCGCTCAAATAGTCGGCATATTTTTCTATTCCGTCTAAATTTCCGTTTTCATACGATTTTTTCGTCCATTCAAATGCTAACTGCGGTTTGATTTCTACAATTTCAATGTCGTTAATTGTCAATCCGTTTTCATACCAAAAAGCGACTTCATTCATTGCGTTAGTATTTCCACTCTCTGCATTTTTAAGAAGAGAATTCCAATCGTCAATGTTTTTTATTTCAAAATTTTCAGTCATCTGTTTATTGTCTTTTTGGTGTCTCGTGGTACACTTGCCGCTAACTTATTTACACCTCCCATAAAATGAGGCAAAAACACTCTGTGAGTGTTGTATACATCCCATAAAAAGATCTTTTTGTGTTTCTCAAATATATTGATTTCCAGAACTCGTCAAACGGACTTTTGATAGTTTGTAAGCTTTTAGTACTTACATGTGTCCATTCCAGCGCTAAAACCCGATAGGCTTGGTAAGCTCTCAACCGACAATTCAGCACACAAAAAAAGCGAACCATCCGGACACTTGTGCTGAAACTTCAGGGCAGGTGCAAGACAAATCGCTTTTAATCGGTGTTTTCAGTGATTATATATTCTGAATCGTTATTCTTCTTTTTTCTTTCAATGCTTTGAAATGCGATGGAGTCAGCCCTGTTGCTTTTTTAAACTGTGTAGATAAGTGTGCCGCGCTGCTATAATGTAGTTTATGTGCAATTTCCGAAAAGGTGTCTTCTCCAAAGATGATTAACTCCTTTACGCGTTCAATTTTTAATGCAATAAGAAATTGTTCGATAGTAGAGGCTTCAACTTCCGAAAAGAGATTGGACAAGTGTTTGTAACTCAGTTTTAATTCTTCACTTAACAAAACGGAGAACTTGATGTTCGATCTTTCGTCTGAATTGTAGACATAATCGACCAATATTTTTCTGATTTTCTCAATGATCACCCCTTGCTTTTTTTCGAGCAACTCTAATCCTGCTTTATTGATTATGCGATTCAGTTTCCTCTTTTCATCATCAGAAACATCTTCTTTCGTCTCTATTTCACCCAAATCCACTTTAATTGGTGCGATACCGAGTTCATTCAAAGCTTCCTGAACAACAATTTTGCAGCTTTCACAAGCCATATTCTTAACGTAGATCTTCATTTTTTCAATTGGGTACTAGTTAACCATATTCATATCCCCATTTTATGAATAAATTCTGTTCAAACTGTTTCTTAATCTGTAGAAAACAAAAAAGCGATCCTCCGAAGATAAATCGCTTTTTCAAATTCAAAATGCTGAATGCAAAATTCAAAAACTAAATTGTTCTGAATTTTGCATTTTGAATTCATAATTATTTTCCTGAACGTTTACGCTCGCCTTCTTTCAACAAGATTTTGCGGATACGTAAGTTTTCAGGTGTTACTTCAACATATTCATCTCCCTGGATGTACTCCAAACACTCTTCCAAGCTGAAGATTTTTGCCGGTGCCAAACGAACTTTCTCGTCAGCTCCTGATGAACGCATGTTAGACATTTTCTTTGTCTTAGTAACGTTCACACACAAATCTCCTGCACGTGAGTTTTCACCGATTACTTGTCCTTCGTAGATATTTTCGTTCGGGTTAATGAAGAATTTACCACGATCTTGCAAGTTATTCAATGAGAATGGAATGGATGTTCCTTGCTCCAATGAAATCATAGATCCATTTTGGCGACCAGGAATATCTCCTTTGTATGGTTGGTATTCCAAGAAACGGTGAGTCATGATCGCTTCACCGGCAGTTTGTGTCAACAAGTAGTTACGCAAACCGATAATTCCACGTGATGGAATTTGGAATTGAATGATCATACGAGCTCCTTTCGGTTCCATATTGGTCATTTCTCCTTTACGTTTTGTAACTGCTTCAACAGCTGTTCCTGAAAATTCTTCCGGTAAATCGATTGTCAATTCTTCAATTGGCTCACATTTCTTACCGTCGATCTCTTTCAGGATCACTTGTGGCTGACCCACTTGTAATTCGTATCCTTCACGACGCATTGTTTCGATCAATACCGATAAATGCAATACACCACGACCAGCAACGATCCATTTGTCTGCTTTATCCGTATCGGAAACACGCATTGCCAGGTTTTTCTCCAACTCTTTTTGCAAACGCTCCTGGATATGACGAGAAGTTACTTTCTTCCCTTCTTTTCCGAAGAACGGTGAATCATTGATAGAGAACAACATGTTCATGGTAGGCTCATCAATTTTGATTGATGCCAATGGCTCCGGATTGTCGATATCACAAATAACATCACCAATTTCGAATCCTTCGATTCCAGTAACCGCACAAATATCTCCAGCAACAACAGAATCTACCTTGCGACGCTCAGTACCGTCAAAAACGAACAATTCTTTCACGCGGTGTTTTTCTTGTCCACCATCGCGTTTTGCCAAAACAATCGGTTGATTTTCTTTCAATTCCCCACGGTGTAAACGACCGATTGCGATACGTCCAACGTAAGTAGAGAAATCCAAAGAAGTGATCAACATTTGTGTATTTCCTTCTTCGATAGGACGAGGTGGGAAATAATCCAAAATTTGATCCAATAGATCTGTAATATCTGTTTTCGGTTGTTTCCAGTCTGTTGACATCCAACCGTTTTTAGCGGAACCATAAATAGTCGGGAACTCCAATTGCTCTTCGTTTGCGTCCAATTCGAACATCAAATCGAATACTTTCTCATGAACTTCATCCGGAGTACAGTTGTCTTTGTCCACCTTGTTGATTACCAACAATGGTTTGATTCCCATCGACAATGCTTTTCCTAATACGAAACGTGTTTGTGGCATCGGACCTTCAAAAGCATCCACCAACAAACAAACTCCATCAGCCATGTTCAATACGCGCTCTACCTCTCCTCCAAAGTCGGCGTGACCAGGAGTGTCGATAATGTTAATCTTTGTTCCTTTGTAAGAAACGGAAACGTTTTTAGACACGATCGTGATTCCACGCTCACGCTCTAAATCGTTACTGTCCATAATCAAATCCCCGGTTGGGCGATCACGTTCATTCAATACATTTCCTGCCTCAATCATTTTGTCAACCAATGTGGTCTTACCGTGGTCAACGTGTGCAATAATTGCGATGTTTCTAATTTCCATATTATTAATTATGAATGTAGAATGAAGAATGAAGAGAGGATACACTTAAATGAAAACCCTCTCTCTGCATTCTTAATTCTTAATTCGACATTGATTTATTAATTATTTACTGTAGCTGTTTGAACTGAACTTGCGTCCTCCGCCACCAGATGAGCGACGGTCTGAACCACCTTCTCTTCTGCTTGATGAACCAGTACCTCCAGATGGAGTACCGTAGGATTTATTTCCTGAAAATCCACCTCTGCGTTCACGATCTCCTCCGCTGCTTCTGCGATCAGAACCACCTTCAGTTGAAGATGACTTCCCGTAGCTTGAGCTTCCACCTCGGAAACCTCCGCCACCTCCTGAAGAGCGACGTTCTCCACTTCCGGCTGAACGATCACGATCACCGAATGAACGACGTTCTCCGCCTCCACTGCTTCTGCGATCAGAACCTTCTTTCTTCTGAGTGATTTCAACACTTACACTGTGTCCTTCGTAATCAGCACCATTCACTTTTGAAAGAATTGCTCCTTCATCTGTTTTGTCTGCTTCAAAGAACGAGAAGTTCGGCATCACGTCGATACGACCGATAGAACCACTGTTCAATCCTGTTGAATCACAGATCACACGCAATAAACCACCCGGGTTCAATCCGTCACGTTTTCCAAGACTAACAAAGAAACGAGTTCTGTTTGCATTATCAACGCCACGATCTGCTCTTGGAGCGCGTTCGCTTCTTTCACCTCTATCACTTCTTTCGAAACGATCTTTGCGATCAAAACGATCACTTCCACTTCTTTCCTTGCGATCTTCACGATCACCTCTTCCGGCGCTTACGTTCAAATCTCCTGCACGATCGTAGTATTCAATAAAACGATTGAATTCAGCAGAAATGAATTTTTTGATCACTTCTTCTTTTGACAACTCTTCGAAATCCGCCATAATTGCAGGCAAGAAAGGAGCGATGTCATTTTCTTTTACTTCAATTTCTTTCACTTTAGAAATCAATTTGTTCAATTGAATTCCACAGATCTCTGAAGCTTCAGGAATCAAAGCAGCTGTAAACGTCGTACGAATCTGACGTTCGATTGCTTTAATTTTAAAGTTTTCACGTGTATTGATCAACACCAATGATTTACCTTGTTTTCCAGCGCGAGCTGTACGACCTGAACGGTGCGTATAGTTCTCGATATCATCCGGTAAGTTGTAGTTGATCACGTGAGTGATATTGTCAACGTCAATTCCACGAGCAGCAACGTCTGTTGCAACTAACAATTGGATTGAACGCTCACGGAAACGGTCCATCACACGGTCACGCATTGCTTGAGATAAATCTCCGTGCAACGGTTCAGCGCTGTATCCTTCTTTTGCCAATTTCTCAGCAACGGTAGCCGTTTCATTACGTGTACGACAGAAAACCAATCCGAAGATATCCGGACTAGCGTCAATTAATCTTTTTAATGCATCATAACGATCACGCTCTTTTACTGTATAGTAAATGTGCTCGATGTTTTCGTTACTTTGATTTTTGTGGCCCATGGCAACTTCCAAAGGATCTGTCATGTAGTTCTTAGCAATTGCCGAAACTTCTTTTGGCATTGTAGCTGAAAACAACCATACATTCTTTGTATCCGGAGTAGCTTCCAAAATTGCATCGATGTCTTCCTTGAAGCCCATATTCAGCATTTCATCTGCTTCGTCAAGCACTACTGTTTCAACTGTTTTCAAGTTGATTGCTTTACGATTGATCAAATCAACCAAACGCCCTGGGGTTGCTACAACGATTGTTGCACCACGCTTGATGTCCGTCATTTGCTTACGAATATCGGTACCACCGTATACGGCAACTACTTTTATTTGCTTGTCAAATTTGGCGAACGCCTCTAAGTCTTTGGAGATTTGTAAACACAATTCACGCGTTGGAGCGATGACTAAACCTTGTGTTTCAGTTGGTCGGTCTGTAACTTTGTGGATAAGCGGTAAACCAAATGCCGCTGTTTTCCCTGTCCCTGTTTGTGCGAGTCCGACAAAATCGCTTTCATCATTTAATAAGTGCGGAATGGCACTTTGTTGGATCGGAGTTGGTTCTGCAAAACCCATTGCTTCTATCGACTGCAGAACCTCAACTCGTAACCCGAGTTCTTTAAAGGTCATAAAATAAATCTAAAATTGGCTGCAAAGATACCACCTTTTTTCGGAAGTTTGTTAATAAAGTTGCAAGGAATTGTTAATTAAATGTATAACCAGAAAAAAAACGGCTTGTTACTTTTGGGGAATTGTGAATTACAACTACCGAAAACTTAAAGAAGAATCAAGTGATTTAATAATCATAGGAAGCCTCTCTATTCAGTAATTTATAATTTTATCAAATGAAAAAAATTAATTTTATTCTCAGCCTAATAACGCTTCTTTCCATTTCTATCATTTCCTGCTCTCAAGGTGAAAAATACGATTGTGAAAACGTCTTGAAGGAAAGACTCTATAGTTCACACATGAGTAAAGGGCTTCATAAAGACTCTCTTAAAAGGGATCAAGAAATATTAATGGAGTGTGGGAATCTTGATTCCGTTGATGCAAAATTATTCTCGGGTCCCTTCATGTACCTCATTCTCGTGGATCTGCACAATAAGGAACGGAAGGCAGGCAAAATCACCTATAAAAGAGGCCTGGAGATCATCTCCGAGTTCAAAAAAGAATGGAAAGACGAATATAAACTTTCATATACGGCTACATCAGCTCAGATGGAGCTGGAAAACATCAAAGTCAACCTGGCTGATTTTGAAAGAATTCGGCCAAAATTAATTGATTTGGGTATGGAAAAGGATATTGAACCTTTTAAAACTTTTCTTGAAAAGAATAGAAAGAATTGGACTTATGGAGAAGCTATGAAGGCTTTTTTTGAAGCACAAAAGCAAAATAACTAGAAAGTAGAAATCTTAGAATTCCCTAAACTTTACACATTAGATGAATTACTTTCAGATGGTAAAAAAGCAACTAAGAATTGCCTAGTTTACTTTTCATTTAACTTCTCATCAATTGCTGCCTTCAAACAATTCGGGCACAAACAATCGGTGATGTTTTCCATGGGCATGATCATCGGGAGCTCTGCACACCAACAACCTTGCGTGTAACAAGAAAAAGAAATCCCGCATTGAACACACACCTTCTGCTTTTCAAGACTTGGAACTTTATACTTGTCATCTAACGAAAGATTCATTTCAGCCAAATGGAATAGCTCTTCGTGCTGAATGATCTTGAATCCATTCATTAAGATCGGTGAACGATAAGCCGGTCCGTTCAAGACCATCGTGTGATATTCTCCCTGTTCTCCGCAGAGATCCAACCCATTTTCGATTCCAAGTGCTTTGAATTCTTCAATCAGTTTTGAATCCATCTTTCTCCCAACAAATGTCCGATCCAGCCAAGGTGATTTCACCATGGTTACAAGTACTTCAAAATCGAATTCCTGCAATTGTTTGATGACTTCTGTCCGTTCCATGTCCCAAAGCGGAAGAAAAGTCTTGATTCCAACAGCTTGTGCACGATCACTGATCCAGTTTGAATTTCCGTGTACTTCCGAAATATCTCCGGAAACAGCAAGGGTGACATCCAGCTGATCTTTCAGTTTCTGCAATTGCAGCTCGTAGTTCTCTGCAAATGGTTCCTGAATCTCCAATAAAAGATGGGGGATCCCCAGTGATTTGGATTGCAGCTCCATCCATTCCCGTGAATGAGCCCTGAATTCCGTTGATTTGGAATGAAAGGTTATTAACGCAACAATCTCGTACCCTTCCTCTTTTGCCAATTGCAAAGCCAGGTTACAATCTTTTCCTCCCGACCAAAGAACAATGGCTTTCTCTTTCATTGAAACGAAATTAGAAAAATCTAATCAATGTCACTGGTGATACTTTAATCGAAAGAAATCTTCCATATTATCAAACCTTATGATTTGAAAGGTTGTACCGCAGCGAAAAGAAGAAAGCAGAGAAGAAATCAATTTCCTTTTTGCCTTTGCGGTTAAAATCATTGAAGCTTTACTTATCGAATAACCAATTTCGAACGATTCACCAATTGATCTCCTGATTGAACTTCCACCAAGTAAATTCCTGCCGACTGACCTAAGTCAAGTTCCGAGTTATAATAGGAAGTCTTACCAGATTTTGAAACAGCCACCAAATCCTGTTGAAAAACCACCTGCCCTAATTCGTTTCTAAGAATCAATGTGGAAGTTTCAGAATTATCTGAAAATGTGAAATGAACCTTGCTATCGGATGTCGGATTCGGATACATATTGAAATCTGATTCATTCGCCGGAATGTATTTCAGCGCCAATTCATTTCTGGTTCCATCCAAGTCGGTTTGACTCAATTTATAATAAGTGGATTGAGACGCATTTTTTGCATCCAAGAAAGTATATGTCTTTGCTTCTGTGGAAGTGCCTGCGCCTTTCACTTTTGTCAATTCATTCCAGTTTTCCCCATCCGAACTGGTTTCGATTGTGAAATAGTCATTTCTTTGCTCCGATTCCACTGCCCAAGTCAATAAGTTACCGCTGTCTTTTTTCTCTCCGTCGAAGAATAAAAAATCAACTGGAAGATTGGTTGGCGGCGCTGTAGAAACAGCACAATTAATTACTTGATACGGAATTCCGGGACCTTGAATAATCAAATCAATGGAAGTACAATTCATGGTTGCAATCGTTGCATTGGTGCAGTTTACATAAGGTGCATTGTAGCCATAAGCAGTTCCGTTATGTGGAATAGCAGGATTTGTCGTAGTGGTAGCATTTCCCGTACCCCCGTTTAAAGGCAGAGAATAAGCTCCGTTTATTTGTCCATTCACACAATAGATTAAAGCCTGAAGCGTATACTGAGCGCTTGCATTTGGTCCTGTAATTGAAATATTGTAATCAAAATTTACATTGTAATTGTAGCCCCAAGGACAATTCGTAGAACTGACAACAATATTCTTTGGTGTGATTCCAACATTTACAGTATATCCTGTAGAAGATACAACCGTACATTGAGCATTGACTTTATTTAAGGAAAAAACAGTAGAAACCGTGGCTATTAAGCTTAGCAGAGCTAATCTTATTCTCTTACGCATTGAAGTAAAGTTTAAAATACTTTGCAAAGATACATTACTATGTGTGCATTCTGTTTTTAATTTATGGTTTTTAACCAATTTTCACGTTAACTGTCTATTAACATATCAAATAACAACCGTGAATTAGAATCTTCACAAAATCGACGGATCTAATTGTTGTTTTTTTTAGAGTACCCAAAATTTCAGTATTTAAAGGGCTTTTTATTGTTCGTTTGTATTTATCCGACATCTCATTCCCGGGAAATTTTACAACCTTTCGATCAGGCCGACATCTAAAGAAAAAAACGAATGAAACCTCTTCTGATCCTATTTCTTCTTTCCACCATTCCTTTATTGGGTTTTTCCCAACAATGGGGAAACTGTACTATCTCGCAGTTTACAAACGAAGCAAACGATGTTGAAATCAATAGCAATCAGGAATCCTATACTGCCGGATATATAACTGGCGAAACGGCCTTTGACCCATCCACACTTGTTCCTTACGCTCAGGGAAATGGTGACATTTACGTTGCCAAATACAGTCCTACCGGTTCATTGATCTGGCAAAAAACATTTGGAGGAAGTTATTCTGACAGAGCTATCGACCTGGCAATCGGGACCGATCAAAACATTCTGGTTACCGGTCAGTTTTTCGGAACCGTAAATTTTGGAAGCATCACTCTTACCTCATCTGCGAACTCAAAAGATATTTTCATTCTGAAACTGGATCCGGCAGGAAACGTTTTGTGGGCAAGGAAAGAAGGAGGTAATAGTGCTGAAAACGCCTACGGAATTACAGTGGATCATCAAAACAATGTCATTCTAACAGGACAATTCCAAGGTTCAGTAACGATTGGAACGAATAACTTCAGCAGTGCAATCGACCCGAATACCAATCAGCCGTCCTTTGACTTTTTCGTATCCAAATACGATTCAAACGGAAACCCGCTTTGGTCCTTGAATGGTTCAGCAGAATATGAAGATCGTGGTTTGGCAGTTGCAGTTGATAATCAGAATAACATTTTCTTTACGGGACAATTCTCTAAAACCCTGACCTTTGCTTCGACTAGTTATCCCAACCTGGGTTATAATATCGGGTTCTTATGCAAATTGAATCCCGCAGGTCAGCTTCAATTCTTCAATCAATTGAAAGCCGGAATGACCAATCCTTACGATTTGGAACTAAACAGTGATGATGAAGTGGTTGTTACGGGAGATTTTCTGGGAAGCCTGAATTACTATGATGCAACCGGAACACATTCCATACAAAACAGTTTCGACAAGCATATTTTCATTCTCAAGACTGCAAATAATGGAAACTATCAATGGAATTATACTTTAGGTTCTGAAAATGACATTTCCGCGCGATCGGTTTCGATGGATCCTCACAAGGATATTTTCGTGACAGGCTATTTCAAATGTGATTTGTCGCAAATTCAGGATACGGCCGGAGCCACATTCAATTCGGTTGGTTTCAAGGATGGTTACCTGCTTAAAGTCACTAATAGTGGTCAACACGAATACATCAAACATTTCGGAGGAAAAATGGACGATGAGGGTCATGGTGTTGCTATTCGTCAAAATGACAAACCCCATATCTGTGGAAGTTTTACGAAGGATTTGAATTTTGCATACAATCCTAGCTCACCTGTTACCAATATGGTATCCGACCATTCCTTAATTGCATATACATCCGAAACGACCCACTCTTATTTACAAGGTGATTCAACCAGAAATTCCTTTTTGGTTGATTATGTGAATCAGAATTACCAAACGTTGAACTACTATTATGTAAATACCACCGATTCATTAATTGGTTACATTGTTTCCTCTTCACCTCATTTCCTACCACCTGATACAACGCACTTTTGTGAATATGATGGTTTGACTTATGCGACTCTTACCTGGGATCATTTCGGGCCGAGTTATTCCTTTCTTTGGAATATGGGTTCTACTTATCAATCAATTGGTATTACGACTACCGGTGATTATTCGGTAACTGTTCAAAGAGACGATGCCTGTTCATTTGATATCGATTCCATTTATGCTATTTCAGAGCCAATTCCTCTCCTACCGAACTTAACGGACAATTATGGAATAAACCTGAACCAACCTGCTCCTTACAACAATTATCATTTCTGTTTCCCGGATAGTTTAACGATAAACTATTCGAATTTGCAAGCAGGAACTACTTTAACGACTTATGAACCGAATGGGAATGTACTGAATGGAGTTGGACCGTTCACTATTCATGATGGTGGAGATTATAACGTTGTGGTGACGAATCAATATTGTCAAGACAATGCTGGTTTCACTATTTTGTATGATGAACCGATTCCTTTTGACACCCTTCAACTGGATATTATCATGAACACTCCTGTGCCTACTGGCGACTCCATTACAGTCTGTCTGGGAGATGAAGTTTGTTTTGAAGGAATTGATTTAATCACCAACCCTCAAAGTGACTGGAATATTGAATTGCCTCACCCGATACATACTGCAAATTGGACAATATCAGGTTTGAACTACAGCAATTTGCCTAAACTAAAAACCTGCTTTGCCCCTCAAGTAAGCGGTTGGTACAATGTGGAACTGGATCTGATTATCGGGTATGAAAACCTGTGTGGATTGGATACTGTTCATTATTATAAGACCAAACCTTTTTACATTCATGTAAATCCGGTTCCTGTTTGGTCCGGAACTATTTCGGGCTCCAATTTGCTTTGCGAGAATGGATCGGTTTTCATTCATGTATCAAATCCGAATTCAAGTTTTGCTTGGAACGGTCCCGGTATAATTTGGAATAATGGAAACGATAGTATTGAGGTAAATGCTACAGGTTATTATACCTATTCAGGAACATTGGTCGATTCTTCAACAGGATGCCATGCTGAATTTTACCTCTCCCATTTAGTCAATCCCAAAACTGCTCCGGCAATTTTATCCATCCCGGCAGATGGTATCATTTGTCCTTACGATTCGGTTCTAATGTATGTACCAACGACCTATGTTTCTTACCAATGGATTGGACCTGAAGGCGACAGTCTGTCCACAACGAATCAATGTTATGGCGAAGATCTGGGATTCTATTACTGTCATGTATTGGATAATGATGGGTGTTATTTAACGAGTCCTCCATATGAATTACGCGAATACACCACACCAAGTATCACCATCATGCCGGATGAGTTCTTATGTCCAGGGGAAACAGTTACCATACAAGTAGCATATACCGGAACTCCCCTCTTTAACTGGAATCCAATCAGTTCTACTCAAGATCATATTACGGTAAATGCTCCCGGAGTTTATTCCGTGCAAATTACCCAATGCGGAATCACTATTACTGACAGTATTGAAATCATTGACGGTTCCTTCGCTGCAAGCATCAGTGTTTCGGATTCAACTTTATGTTACCAGGATACTGTCGTCATTACCGGAACTCCATCAAACCTCAATTACGAATGGAACGACGGTCAAGTCACCAATGGATATCATCCTGTTTCTGATGCTGGAACTTATTTTGCCCAAGTAACCAATGAATTCGGATGCATGGTCCAAACGAATTCCGTTTCAATCGGGATGGTTCCTGAATCTACTCCACCAAGCATTCAATCGCAGACAGTCTGTGCGGGATCAAATGTCGTATTCACAATTAATTCTCCCTATACACTGGGTTGGTATTCTTCCACAGACACAACATTAATTACGACCGGAAATCAATTTTCGCTCAACAACATCCTGAACGACACTTCTTTCGTTGTTGCATTCCAAACCAATGAATGTCCGCCTGCATACGGATCCGTATCCGTTGAACTGGTTGATAGTTTAGGGAATTATGAAATTATAGGTGATTCGACGCTTTGTCAAAATCAAGACGGTGAGTTTTCTGTTAATACGACAACCGAAACGATTTCCTGGCATCAGGGAGGAACCAATCTGGGAAGTTCCAATCCAATAAGCATTCCGTTCAGTTTACTGAGTTCAAATCCTCAATTTTCTGTTCAGATTTCAAATCAATGTTATTCGACCACTCTTTTTGACAGTGTTTCCATACTTCCAATAACACCTATCGAATTAGCTAATGACAGCATCACGCTTTGTTACTATGACACGGAACTTGCGGAACTTATCACACCAAATATCGATTCCATTATCTGGAATTCGAATCTCGGAACTGTTTCAAGTGATGTATTGCTTTTAAATGGTGCAAACAATTACGGTTTGGTATCCGTTTCCGGACAGGATCAATTCGGATGTTCAACCGATGTTGCCCAACTGGTCGTTATCACTTCTAATTTCAATGCCTCTATTGATTTGAATTTCACCAATTATTGCCTGGGAGATTCCGGAACAATTAGTGTCAATACCAATGCGGATAGTATTCTTTGGACCACTCCGATTGGTAGTTCGCATGCTGACACAATCAGTTTTGTAGTCGATACTCTGCACGCAGGAACCTACTCTATCGAATATTGGGATGCGCTTGGTTGCCACTACGAAGATTCGGTGATTATTCCAGTCTATCAGTATCCTAATTTGAGCATCTTACCCGATTCCATCTTTTGCTTGAATGATGTGTATACCTTCTACTTTCCGAATGATACAAACACCTATGAATGGACTGCTTATGGAAATAACACCAACATTCCTATCCTATTCGATCAAGAACTGATTTTGACTGCAACTAGTCCTCATGGCTGTCTTTCATCGGACACTTTAGTGGTACATACCGTAAATTGTGATGATCTTTTACCGAATATCATTACACCGAATGGCGATGGAGTGAACGACTATTTCATTATTGATGACGCATATTCTCAACAGAAAAATCAGCTCATTATTTTCAATAGATGGGGAAACAAGATGTTTGAAGCAAGTCCTTATCGAAACGACTGGAATGGTGAACACATTTCTGATGGCGTTTATTTCTATTTGTATTATCCGGAGGGATCCGATACGCCTTCCAATTACAAGCAAGGTTTCTTACATATTATTGGCAAATAAACAACTGATTGTTAGCATAAACCGATTTCGTCAGAAAGTTCTCTTCCAAGCTGAACGAACTTTTCTGGTAATTGCATCGTCTATCTATTGTAACAACTGGTTTATAAGATAGAATTATCCGCAATTACACAAGAATGGAGGGATTTGTTAACTTTCAATGACATTCTTGGTTTGCACGGATTATAGCTCTAACTTGGAACTAGTATCTGACAAACCCATTGATGAAACTACTTGTGAGTATAATCTGCTGTTCACTGTTTCTCTCCAATTCCTGGGGACAAACCTGGGGCGCCAGCACTTTTAGCCAAACAACAAACGAAGCGGCTGATATCGAATTGAACAATTTGAATGAGTCTTATGTTGCCGGATATTTTTCGGGACAAACATCGTTCAGTCCTTCCAGTTCCTTTTCTGGCACGCAAGGAAATACGGATGCATATATTGCCAAATACTCCTCAACCGGTTCGGTTATCTGGATCAAACAATTCGGAGGATTATCGGCTGACCGGGCAATTGATTTAGCGGTTGGACCTGATCAAAACATCGTAGTAACCGGGCAATTCTTCGGAAGTGTGACCTTCGGAAGTACAACACTCGTATCAACAGCAAACTCCAAAGATATTTTCATCGTAAAACTGGATCCTTCAGGAAATGTGCTTTGGGCGAGAAAGGAAGGTGGAAATCTACCTGAAAATGCTTACAAATTGACAATCGACAATTTAAATAACGTCATTTTAACAGGTGAATATCAGGGTGTTGCTTCAATTGGATCAAATACATTTACCAGTACCAACGATCCGGGAACAGGTGCTCCTTCTTTTGATCTGTTCATTTCAAAATACAATTCAGGCGGAACACCTATCTGGTCATTAAGCGGTTATGCTGATTATGATGACCGTGGGCTTTCTGTGGCAGTTGATGCACAAAACAATATTTTCTTTACGGGACAATTTTCCGACACGTTGAATTTCGCTTCAAATACCTATAACAACAATGGAATGAATGTCGGATTCCTGTGTAAACTGAATCCGGCCGGACAAGTCCAATTCTTTCATTTAATGAAAGCAGGTTATACCATACCCTACGATGTTGAAGTAAATCAAAGCAACGAACCGATTGTTGTGGGGGATTTTTTAGGAAACATGCTTTATTACGATCAGAATGGCAGTAATTCTGTTCAAAATCCTTACGACAAGCAGATCTTCGTTCTAAAAACAAGTAATACAGGACAATATATCTGGGGGCATACTTTAGGTTCAACGAATGAACTTTCGGCAAGAGCTGTTTCGATTGATCCGAGCAACAACATCTATGTGACGGGGTATTTCAAGTGTGATCTATCCCAGATTCAGGACAGTACCGAAAACATCTTCAATTCTGTTGGATTCAAGGATCCTTACCTGTTGAAAGTTTCCAATGGAGGCGGTCGCATGTACATCAAACAATTCGGTAGCAAACTGGATGATGAAGGAAAAGGTGTTGCTGTTAAACAAGCGGATAAACCTTTACTCTGCGGAAGTTATACCAGAGATCTGAATTTCGTGCCTGCAGCAGCAACTATCGGAAATGATAACTTCACCTTCAATCCGTTTTACGGAATGGAACCGTATCATGTTTTTTTAGCGGGAGATCAGAGCAGGAATTCCTTTTTGACCAACCAGGTCAATGGAAATTATGCAAACTACAATTACTATGCAGTCGCGACAAACGATTCATTAATTGGATACATTGACGCAGAGCAAGCAGATCATTACGTAACTGTTATTGGCGATACGGTTCATTTCTGTACGAGCGCGAATTTGTTTTATCAAACCCTGACTTTCCAACATTTCGGACCGAGTTATACCAGTACCTGGTATGACGGTAGTCAGAATGTGATCAATACCATATCAGCCACAGGAACTTATTGGGTGCAAGAGCAAAGGGATGACCAATGTTACACAGATATCGATTCGATTTATGCGATTCAGGAACCCATTCCAAATCTTCCTTTATTGACGGATGATCATGGTGTAAATGTAAATCAGCCAGGTCCTCAGTACCACAACTATCATTTTTGTTACCCGGAAGGAGCGATCATCAATTATTCGAATCTTGATCCGGGTTCCACCGTTACAACCATTGGAAATGTGGTTTCATTCAATGGACCGGGTCCGCATTTATTAAACCAGGAATATCAATACTTTGTGCAGGTCATGAACCAATACTGCCTGAATATCGGGAGTTTCACTTTTACGCATGACCACGCAGATCCTCATGACAGTATTTCTCTTTCCATTGCCATGAATACAACTTGTCCGACAGGTGATTCCATTGAAATCTGTCAAAACATCCCGGTTGAATTCCATGGTATTGACCTTATCATCAATCCAAATTCAAACTTCTACCCTTCTGTTTATCCACCAATTGACACAGTCATTTGGATAATCGACGGAGTCACTCATATAAATTATGACACTGCATCAACCGTTTTCAATCCTTCAACAAGTGGTTGGCATACGGTTACTATCAAGGTGATCAAAGGATATGACAACCTCTGTGGATTGGACACAACGATCTACACTGCAACCCGGTTATTCTATATCCAGGTGAATCCGAATCCGACCTGGGGAACGACCATTTCAGGAGGAAACTTGCTTTGTCCCAACGAATCGACCTATTTGGTGGCATCCAATCCGCATCCGAGTCTCCAATGGTCCGGCTCGAATATACTTTGGAACAATGGTTCGGACAGTATAGAGGTCAATGCTCCCGGATGGTACAATTATACAGGAGTTATTACCGATTCGCTCACGGGCTGCAGTTCATTTATCGTGTTTAACCATTATATCAGTGTGAAAGTTGCTCCGGACATCACCTCTTCCCCTGGCGACGCGGTGATCTGTCCGTTCGATTCCTTATTAATGTCGGTACCAAATACCTTTACCGCTTATATGTGGTTCGGTCCGAATGGAGATACCTTATCCACCACTTCCCAGTGCTACACGGACCAAATCGGAAGTTATGCCTGTAATGTAACAGATGCGGACGGATGCGTTCTGACAACTCCTCCATTCGAAGTTTTTGAATACTCGACTCCTTCCCTATCTGTCTTACCAAGTGCAACCATTTGTACCAATGAACTGGTCGATATTCAAATCAGTTATTCAGGGAATGCTACTTTTCAGTGGAGTAATGGCTCTACGAGTGATCATATTTCAACCAATGTCCCCGGAATTTATGTTGTTCAGATCACCCAATGTGGTGTTACCGTTGTGGATAGTGTCCAAATTATCAATGGTTCATTTACCGCATCCATTTCTGTAAGCGATTCCATCTTGTGTTTCGGTGATACAGCAGTATTTACCGGTTCAATCATTGGTACGGCAACCGGAGCAAGTTATGAATGGACCAACGGGGATATCACAGGTAATTCATACGCTACAATTACAAGCGGGACTTATTCAGCTCTGGTGACGAATATGTACGGATGTTCTGCCCAAACAAACACCATTAACATCACCAATGTTCCGGGAAGCGCACCTCCAAGTATTGCCTCCCAAACAGTTTGTCCCGGTGACAATGTAACTCTTTCTTCTTCTTCAGGCGCCATCGTTTGGTATTCATTGGATACAACAACTCTTTTCACCGGAACAACCGTAAATCTGACCAATGTGCAACAAGATACCAGCTTCCTGATTTCATATACCATACCGAATAGTACCTGTGGAATGAGTTATTCGTTGGTTTCCGTCACTTTGGCTGTCCCTCCGGGAATACTTAGCATTTTGGGAGACTCGAACCTATGCATCAATGAAGATGGTGTGTTTCATGTCAATACGACTGATAATGTGGAGTGGTTTTCAAATGGGATTTCTTTAGGAACAGCGAATCCAATCACGATTCCATTTGCAACATTGAATGCCAACAATGTATTCTCAGTTGAGTTTTCGAATGCATGTTTCAGCGTTGTCCAATTCGATAGTGTTTCGATCATTACTCCTGCTGTATTGCAGCTTTCGGATGACACGTTGAATCTTTGCTTCTTTGATTCCGAACTTGTTTTCCTGATGAATAACAATCTGAGTTCGGTAGTTTGGACTGGTAGTTTCGGAACGATTAATGACGATGAATTGACCGTTTACGGAAACAACACCTATTCGCCAATCACGGTCACGGCTGTTGATGAATTCGGCTGTCAAACCCAATCTGCAATCGTGATTGTCAATACTTCGACCTACAATCTCACACCAAGTATCAACTTCCCGAATTATTGTCCTGGAACGAGTGGAAATCTGGTTGCAAACACGACCTCAGACAGCGTATTGTGGATCACTCCTTTTGGGAATTCAACTAACAATCCGTTATCGTTTACATTGAGTCAGCAAAACTCAGGCAATTTCTATTTGCGTACCTGGGATGAACTAGGTTGTGTTTACCTGGATACTGTTTTTGTTCCACTATCACCTGTTCCAAGTTTGGATATCTTACCGGATACCGTTTTCTGCGCCAATGATATATACACATTCTATTTCCCGAATGATGCGAACACTTATTATTGGACCACTTATGGAAACAATACGAATATTCCCATCACATTTGACCAGGAACTGATCCTGAATGTGGTTACACCGGATGGTTGTGTCGGTTCTGACACCTTGATGGTACATGCTGTCAATTGCGATGACGAACTTCCAAATATCATCACTCCGAATGGTGACGGAATCAATGATTTCTTCATTATTGATGATGCTTATTCCCAATTAGGAAATACCATTATTGTGATTAATCGTTGGGGTAACAGAATGTTCGAAGCAAGTCCTTATTTAAATGATTGGGATGGTAGCGGTGCTTCGGATGGAGTTTATTTTTATATCTATTACCCAAATGGAATAAAAGATCCAAGTTATGTGAAGCATGGATTCGTACACGTTTACGGAAAGGATTAGGCAAGAATCGTTTTTCAAATTATTTTCACGCAGAACGCTTGTGCCGCCGCTAAAGCGTTGGTGCATTATATGGATTTGCGAAGACATCTTTTTTTTACACTTGTGAGAAATTTAGTTCGTCACTTTATTGCTGGAGAGAAAGGTCGGGAAGATGAATATGGGTATGTGTTGAATTGGATTCAAGACCTGTGATGCATAGGGTAATTACTTACCACAAATGCGCAAATTAAAAGCGGGCTTACCAGTCCCGCTCTATTCCAATGATTAATCAAATATAGAAAAAGGCAATCAGCCGTGGCTGACGCCTTCATTATCTGCGCATCTGCGGGAAAAGAAAAAGGGGCGAATCCGCCCCTTTATAATCATTTTATTTCTTCGTAATCGACATCCTGAACGTCGCCTTTCGGAGTGGATTTTGAAACGGAAACCTTACCGAAGTTTTTCAACTTTTCATTTCGTTCCTTGACAAATTCCTTTTCACGAGCCAAATCAACCCGTTCCTGATCCAAATTCCGTTTAGCAATCATCACACGACCTAAGAATCGAAGCAAAACCAATGCTCCTAAGATCATCAAGACCGTTTTTAACAAACCTGATACGCTTGCCTCGACGACTTGTACGTTTGCTACTTCCATTTCAACACTCTTATTCTTTATCGCATCATTTAGATAAATGCATGTTTCTCTCAGAATAGATCTTCGTAAAGAACGGATCTTTCAAATTCTTGATGAAACGAATCGCTTCACCTGTAGATTTCATTTCAGGTCCTAATTCTTTCTTCACATCCGGGAATTTCTCATACGAGAACACCGGAATCTTGATCGCATATCCTTCTCTTTTCGGAGTGAAATTGAAATCTTTCACTTTTTTCTCTCCTAACATCACTTTCGTCGCGTAGTTCACATAAGGTTCGTCATACGCTTTAGCAATGAATGGAACTGTACGTGATGCACGAGGATTCGCCTCAATCACATAGACTTTGTCGTCTTTGATAGCAAACTGGATATTGATCAATCCAACTGTTCTCAATTCAACCGCAATTTTTTTGGTGATGTCTTCGATCTGCTGCATCACAAAATCTCCCAAGTTGTATGGAGGAAGAACTGCATACGAGTCACCTGAGTGAATCCCTGCCGGCTCGATATGTTGCATTACACCAATGATGTACACATCTTCTCCGTCGCAAATGGCATCTGCTTCCGCTTCAATTGCTCCGCCCAGGAAGTGATCCAACAAGATCTGATTGCTTCCCATTTCGTTGATGATATCCACAACGTGGTGTTCCAATTCTTCTTTGTTGATGACAATTTTCATTTTTTGACCACCCAATACATAAGAAGGACGAACCAATAATGGAAATCCAAGATCTTTGGATAACTCAATTGCCTGCTCAGCACTTTCCACAATTCCATATTTCGGGAAAGGGATATTGTTTTTCTCCAATAGTTTGGAGAAACGACCGCGGTCTTCAGCCAAATCCAGTGCATCAAAGCTTGTTCCCAGGATCTTGATCCCGAAGCGCTCCAATTTTCCTGCTAGCTTCAATGCTGTCTGTCCACCCAATTGAACGATTACACCTTCCGGTTTTTCGTGCTGAATGATATCGTAAATATGCTCCCAGAAAACAGGTTCGAAATACAACTTATCCGCTGTATCGAAATCCGTAGAAACCGTTTCCGGGTTACAGTTGATCATGATGGTCTCGTAACCGCATTCCTTAGCCGCAAGCACACCATGAACACAAGAATAATCAAATTCGATTCCCTGACCGATGCGATTCGGTCCTGAACCCAAAACAACCACCTTTTTCTTATCGCTTACGATACTTTCGTTCTCGAATTCGAATGTGGAATAGTAATAAGGAGTTTTCGCATCAAATTCAGCAGCACAAGTGTCTACCAATTTAAATACGCGTTTGATTCCCATTTCCGAACGCTTGTTGTGCACTTCCGATTCCAAACAACGCAATAAATGCGCAATCTGACGATCGGCATATCCTTTTTGTTTCGCTTCGAACATCAATTCCTTCGGCATATTCCCCAAATGGAATTTTTCGATGCGACGCTCCAATTTGATCAGGTCCTCGATCTGTTTCAGGAACCAGGTATCTATTTTTGTCTTTTCAAAAATCGTTTTGAACGGAATTCCCAATTTGATGGCATCGTAGACATGGAACAAACGGTTCCAGCTCGGATTCTCCAAAGAATGTAAGATCGCGTCCTGGTTTGTCAATTCTTTTCCGTCTGCACCCAAACCGTTTCTGTCGATTTCCAGTGACTGACATGCTTTTTGCAATGCTTCCTGGAATGAACGTCCAATTCCCATCACCTCTCCAACGGATTTCATCTGAAGTCCTAGTCTGCGGTCTGTTCCTGGAAATTTATTGAAATTCCAACGTGGTATTTTCACGATCACATAATCCAAAGTCGGCTCGAACAAAGCGGAAGTTGTTTTTGTAATCTGATTACTCAATTCATTTAAGTGGTAACCGATTGCCAATTTCGAAGCAATTTTCGCGATCGGGTAACCTGTCGCTTTCGATGCCAAGGCAGACGAACGGGATACACGTGGATTGATCTCAATTGCAATAATATCTTCATTCACATCCGGCGAAACAGCGAACTGTACGTTACATCCTCCAGCGAAATTTCCGATTGAACGCATCATTAAGATGGCCATATCGCGCATTCTTTGGAAGGTCGTATCGGAAAGTGTCATTGCCGGAGCAACTGTGATGGAGTCTCCTGTATGGATTCCCATCGGGTCGAAATTCTCAATCGAACAGATGATTACTACGTTATCATTCGAATCACGCAACAACTCCAATTCGTATTCTTTCCAGCCAAGCAAAGCTTTGTCGATCATTACTTCGTGAATCGGGGACAATTGTAGTCCACGTTCCAATAATCCGTCAAATTCTTTCGGATCATACACGATGGATGCTCCGGAACCTCCCAATGTATAAGAAGGACGGATACAAAGCGGGAATCCGAATTCCTGTGCGATCTCCTTCCCTTCCAGGAACGATTTTGCAGTTGCTTGCGGAGCCATTGGAACACCAATTTCTTGCATCAACATGCGGAATGCTTCTCTATTTTCGGTAATTTCAATTGCGGCAATATCCACACCAATGATATCCACACCATATTCTTCCCAAATTCCCATTTCATCGCATTTGATTGCAAGATTCAGGGCCGTTTGTCCTCCCATAGTAGGTAAAACCGCATCGATCTTATGATTTTTCAAAATTTCGATGATGCTTTCCGGTTCAAGAGGTTGAAGGTAAATGTTATCTGCAACGACCTTATCCGTCATGATTGTAGCCGGATTCGAATTGATCAGTGTTACTTCAATACCTTCTTCGCGAAGCGAACGAGCGGCTTGAGAACCTGCGTAATCGAATTCACATGCTTGACCAATTACGATGGGACCTGAACCGATGATTAGTACGGACTTAATGGAATTGTTTTTTGGCATTATGCGCTTTTTAAGAGTTCAATTTGTAATTAATCTTTGCAACATGGTAAATGGCTCTACCTATACTACAAATTGAGCGCAAATTTATGGAAATTAATCCAGACTCGTACAAAACCGATTTTGTTTTTTACGGAGTTATTAACAGACTTATACTACAAAACGCAAGGATACTATTATAAAAAACGCAAAGAAGCAAAGAGCGCAAAGGTTTAAATACTATAAGTTATTGACGATTCTCTTAATTCCATGTTTTAATCGAGTTTCATTAAAATTAATTAGTAAACCTAATTTAGTATCAGTAAGTTTTAGATATGTCAAAGTTTGTGCTAAATGAATATCTGAAAGTTCTTTTACAGCTTTAACTTCGATAACTACTTTATCTTGAATCAATAAATCCAATCTAAATCCAGTATCCAATCGGATGTTTTTATAAATTACAGGTAAATCAAGCTGTCTTTCAACTTTCAATCCTATCTCTTTTAATTCATAATACAAACAGGTTTCATAAACACTTTCAAGTAATCCCGGCCCTAATGAATTGTGCACTTCGATTGCTGCACCTATTATAATTGAGGATAATTCGTTTTCAGTCATTTTAATAGTGGTATTTCTTTATTTTAATTTAAGAATAATTTTTGAAACCGTTTTTCATCTTTGCGCGCTTTGCTTCTTAGCGGTAATAAAATTGTACTTATCGACTTATTGCGCTGAAATGCTGTTTGGATTATTGCTGAATTTTAGTGAATTTCGGCAGAAGAAAAACAGTACTTAATCCTATAAAACTCTAAATCATGACTATCCGCACTTTTTGGCATCTAATTCTTAAAACGATCGGGATCTGGTTGTTTATCCAAGGGCTTCTTTCTTTACCCGCTATGATTTACACGCTTATTGATGCACTGGCAAATCCATTTTCAAGATCAATTGCTCTGGTTGAAGTAGCTTACTTTATTCTTGCTGTTGCTTTCTACGCACTGATCCTTCAATTTCTGATTTTAAAATCACAATGGACCATTGATTCCTTAAGACTCGAAAAAGGATTTGAACAAACACGTATTGATCTAACCGTACCCTACGGTAAATTATTGCGAATTGTCATTATCCTTATTGGCGGGATCGTATTTATAAAAGCGATTCCTCATTTGGTGGAGAACGTTTATCTATTTATCATTGGAGATTTAACGTTTAGTCAAAGTCCAAGAACACTTAACCTGATCATTTATTCTGCTCAAGCAATCGTAGGTTTCTTAGTCATGACCAATAGTGATATTGTTCAGCGATACATTAACAAGAAAAGCGGAGAAGCTGAAAGTAAACAGTTGGATAAAGAAGATTTTTAGATTTTTTTTACCGCAAAGAGTGCAAGAACGCAAAGTTGTCTGAATTCTCTTTGCGCCTCCGCGTCCTCCGCGGTTAAAATAAAAAAGCGTGCTTTAATTCTGAACAATCTTCGTTTGGTCGAAATACTTTTTGGTGAACATTTCTTTTACCAGCAGTTCCAAATTGGCTTTGTCCGATGCATATAGTATGATAACCGGTCGTTTTTTGGAATCGAAGAAACTGTAAATCTTGTTTGGAACCAACTTCACTTTTGAAAGTTCCGGGAAGAGCTTTTTCATTTCTTTGATATTGGCCACGTGATTGCTGTCAATGACTACCAACTGCGTTTGACTTCCTGTCTTCAGGTATTCCAAGGCTGTAGGATCTAAAATCGGAGAGGAGAAATTGGAACTGGTCATCTGGAAATAAGAACCGATCAAATTCATTACTTCATCAATTGCCGGTCCCGAGTCTGCATCATTGTAAATCGAAACACGATTCAACAAAATTCCATAATCCGTAATTGAATTCGGAAATGCCGCTGCAAACAAATCGATTGCCTTATTCACAAACTCCTGATCGATTGACTTCTCCTTCGAAATGTACTCTTCGACCAAAGGATACAATGCTTTTCCAAAACCGTTGATGTATTCATTGTCGTACCACGGGTTCTGATCCAATTCACCACTCAGGGATTTATAAGCCCAACCATTTCCCAGAGCTGTTGCCAATCCTTCGTCAAAGAAGTTGTAAGCAAACTGACTGTAAGCTGATTTGTTTTCTGCGAAATAGCTTTCAAGCTTATGCTGAAATTCACTTGGCTGCTCATCATACAATACATGACACATTTCATGCAGTACAACCCCAATTCTTCCCACATGATCCGTTTCATCCGTCAATACTCCCACACACAAACTGTTCGCATGCGGAGTTGCCGTACTGTTGCCACTTTTCCCCGGAATCGGATAAAGCGCCACTACGAAGGGAACTTCTTTGATCCAACAGGAATTGTAAAAACGGTTGATCTTGGTGAATGACTCAGAACATTGTGTCGTGTATTTCTCCAAAGCAACCCGCTGATTGATCAGTTTTGCTTCATTCTCATTCCAGATCCATGTGTCATAATAAACTTCCGCATCCTTCATGACCTGAATCAACCTTTGCAATTCACTATTGGGTAAAACACCAATGATCCGATCCCGAAATTCCGGAATCGTGGATGAATTCACCAAAGCAATGTCAATGAAATCATAGGTCGTGCGTGTCTGACGGCGATTGTCGGGAAGTTCTTCCCTTCTGAATTGATAATCTAATCGGATTTGACCAAAATCACTTACCAGATTCAAGAACTTTGTTTCACCCTTCGTTTTTTCAGCAATGAATTGGCGTAAAGTAGAAGAAGCATGGTTCGACCCGTTCGCTGCTTCCAGGAAATTGAAAATACAATAAGGTTTACTGATTTTGAATTGGAAGTTGATCTCCGCTTGGGAAAATGCAGTTTGAATAAGCAGGCAAAGCGAAGTGAGAAGAAGGATTTTTTTCATGGAGTATCTTTAATGTGTTAGTGTAAGCGGTTTCAAAAAAGTGACGCCAATGAATAGATTTCTTTGGTAACAAAACCGTTGTTTCCTGATTTTGAAGCGGATAAAAATCCGATCGTGTATTTTTTTGTTGAAAGAATCATTCCATTTCTCATCTCTTTTTGCGTATAGAGAAAAATCGGGTAGTTAAATTCGATCACATCAAACGGATCACGTTTCAGGATTTTTTTAGCGCTTAAGCAAGTTTCTGTTTTCAATAGGCTCCCTTTCACAAAAGCAGTTGCATGCAAGATTTCCCCATCGGAATCGGTTACATTCCCAAATAAGTTATTCGCACTTACAGCCCCGTTTCGATTGATCAAAACGCCTGTTTTTACTAAGTCAAACAAAGAAGTTCTGAAATAATATCTCGGGTATATCTCCCCATCCGCACAATCTCTTTCATTTTCGGACACATCCAGTTTCTGGAGAAAGGATTTCCATTGGCTACAGGAATAATTATCGAAAGGGTATTTGTAATCCAATGAAGGAGGTGACATCCTGTAGAGTCTTGAAACTGTACTATCGTATTTTTTCTTACTGTATTTTCCCGTCCATGAAAAGGTATCCGTCAATTTCACTCCTTTTTCAAAAGACAAGAGTATTCCGTACATTTTCATCATTTGGAGTCGCTGGCTGTAAATCGAAAGCACTTCCGAGTTCCGGCAATAAACCACATTTCCTGTTTTATTTTCCAGTATCAGCATGGTGCTGACTTTTCCCATAGAGCCTTTTTGAAAATAGCTATTCAGTTTCGCTTCGATTTTTTGATCCAAACAAGTTTGAACTTCGAGGCTCAGGGTACTGTCGTATTCCGGGACCTGAACAGGTAATTCCTTCATTAAAAATTGAATCACCGTAGAATCTTTGATCAGTGTTCCGTCTGAATAATGAAAATAAAGTTTCGGTTTTTGATTACAGGAACAGAAAAGCCCAATGGACAGCGTTATTGAAATAAATAGTAAATAGCGATGTCTGTTAGTTCTAAACATGATCGGTTTCTGTTTTTGAAAGCAGTTTATTATTAACACTTACCCAAACCAGCAGGAGTGCTGTAGAAAATGTAATCAAAGATGCTATAAAATTTGATATTCCAATCTTTTTGGAGAAAAGTCTTCCAAGTGAATAGATCCATGAGTCCAAATATCTGTTTGAGAAAGCCCCAATCAGAAATAAAACAATAAACAGAGCCGCAACCAATACCGTATTCAAAACCGCTTTTTTCCTTATTGCATTAACAATTGATACGAGAATAATCCCAAACAACAACCCGTAGAGCATGTAATAAATCGGAGCAGTTATTATCTCACCAACGGTTCTATTCGCAAAGTACTTCGCACAAGGCGAAACTGATTCCCCATAATTTGCCAATATGCATTCGAACAGATCTGCATTCAGGAAATGATAAAAACGGAAGAATGCAATCCCAAAAAGATGAATCGCAAGAACTTGGAATAATAGCAATCGGATTGAAAGTTTACGAACGATTCCCATATTCCTACAACACAATATTATTCATCGGAGTCAATGGCTCGGGCAAATCGGTTTCACCCAGCATTTCACGCAGGTCAATCTCAATCGTACGACTGATCTGCGAGATCGGAACATCGTTGGCACTTCCTTCAAAGGGATTTTCGGCACTTTCCCCTACTTGTTCCAACGAAGTAAAAACCCATGAGATCAATACGCTGAATGGCAATACCAGCCAAACCATGTGACCTTTCATTGGACCTTCCACGTAATCGTTCATTTTTGAAAATTCAAACAGCATTCCGAAGGGCAATAAGAAGCAAAACAAGCGGATAAAGAAGGTGTTGATCGTTGCAAACTGACGCGGATACGGAAAATTCTTAATGCGTTCGCTTTTTCCTTGGTGATCAAAAAATTCATTCAGGACCTTTTGCATTTCGATGTATTGGAAGGTATCCAATTGCCCGGAATCCAGTAATTCACGGAGTAATTTTGACTGTTTTGCCAACAATTGAGTTGCCCGGTTCTTATTTTTCAGAAGCGCTTCAATTTCTTCCTGATCCAGGTATTTAGCCAATTCCGATTCCAAGGTGGTTTCCTTTTCCGGGATCCTGTAGTATTTCCGGTATTCCTTATTGTATGATTTAGAAGCCGTTTCCCAAATTCGCGAATCACGCATCTGATAACGCAGCGCTGTGAGCCAGGCAAAATGACGGTAAATCAGTTCCTTGCTTTTCGCATCATCCGTCACCATGTTTTTGCTCATTGCTCCCCACGAACGACTACTATTCACAATGGCTCCCCAGATCTGACGGGCTTCCCAGGTGCGGTTGTAAGCTTGTGTATTCTTAAACCCGACAATGAATGCTGTTGCTGTTCCCAGAAGCGCCACAACAGTCCATGGAATTGCAATCCAGTAAATATTGAACACATCGAACAAAACCACCGGAACCGCACCGATAAGGAACAGTAAAAAGATGTTTCTTCTTGTCCAAATAATGAATTCTCCGATGTGGTATGATTTTCCTGAATGCATGCGCGACTATTTTCGTGAGGTAAATTTACTAATGATGATTCCAACCAGGACAACGGTATAAAAATGCCCTGAAATCCCTAAGATGGAAGCAACCAATTTCGTGTTGTGTGCTGTTGGAACAATGTCCCCAAAACCGATACTTGTCATGGAAACAGAACTGAAATAGACCAGATCCATATAAACGGAAGCATTGTCGTGCATGTCTATCCCGTGAAACGAATTCGGATTGTTGTAAATCATAAATTGAAGCAGGAAAACACTGATTTCAATGAGCAAAAAGTAACCACAAGCTGCAGCTGAGATTACATCACTATCAATATAACTGGGTTTTATCAGGAATTGGACTACTTCGTAGAAAATAAAACAGAAGAACAGGACATAAATCACATTCAGGATGTCAAAATAGAGTTTCACATCTTCAACAAAGGAAATTCCTATCGGAAGAAGCACCACCACGATGAACAACACGTTTTTGACCCATCCTTTCCACTTATTTTTTCCCATGAAAATTCCGGTACACGCCAGTCCTAACAGAAACATATTGATAGGCCAGATGATATCCCGGTAATTAGCGTGGTCACTGATAAAAACCCCAATAAACAAATGCTGAAGTAAGGCCGCAAGCAGAACTTCATACTTTCGTCTATCAAAAAAATCAAGTAGTTTCCTCATTTCGGTTACTTTATATCAAAGATAATTTTTCCAGTTAACATAAAGCCTTGTCTCCAAATTGTCATTTACAGCAAGTGATACCCATTTCCATTCTTTTACCACAAATGCACTGATTTTTTGCTCGGTTACCGCACTCGCCTTGTTACTTTCCATAGAAAAGGCGGCTGGTAAGCGCCTTAATAATCTGTGCATCTGCGGGAAGTTTTTTTCGATTTTCCAGGGATTTGGCTATCCAATTCATCTCTATTTTGTTTTAGGAAAAGTGTTTATTTGTGGCTCGAAAAAAGTACCTTTACATTAAATTAGAGTTTCCATGAAATTGGTTTTAAATCAGCATCAGATTGAGCAAAAAATTATGCGTTTGGCGCATGAAATTTTAGAAAACACCTATGGTATTCCTGAATTATTCATTGGAGGAATCATAGGGAACGGCGAAACTTTTGCGCAACAGATCACTGAAATCATCCGGAAGAACAGTTCTCAAAAGGTTACTTATTTCAAAATCGATCTGGATAAAGATCATCCATTGGATTCGAAGATCAATTGTTCTATCGATCCCAACTTATTCGATGGTAAATGGGTGATTTTGGTAGACGATGTTATCAATTCCGGAACGACGATGCAATATGGGGTATTAAAAATCCTCGAGCAACCCGTTCGCAGTGTGAAAACCGTTGCCCTGGTCGACCGGATGCACCGCAGATATCCTATCAAATGTGATTTCGTCGGAATGACTTTGACAACCACTTTGGGTGAACGCGTGGAAGTGATGCCGTCTAATGGGTCACTGGAAGCGTTCTTGGTATAAAAGGGGCTTCGACTACGCTCAGCCACCTTTTTAAAAGGACACCGAGCGTAGTCGAAGTGTAAATTTTGCATTCATTATGAAGCGTATAACAGAATCCGAAAGCAATCATCACGATCTAGATACTCAATCGACTAGAAACTTGTTGATTGGAATCAATGAAGAAGATCATACCGTTCCTTTAGCAGTTGAAAAGGAAATTCCACAGATAGAAAAATTGGTGGACGCTTGTGTGGAACGCATGCAAGCTGGCGGTCGTTTGTTTTACATGGGAGCAGGAACCAGCGGCAGACTAGGAATTGTTGACGCAAGTGAATGTCCTCCTACTTTTGGCGTTCCTCAGGGAATGGTCATCGGAATCATTGCCGGTGGAGATACTGCAATCCGCAAAGCTGTTGAGTTCGCGGAAGACGACCGGGAACAAGGTTGGAAAGATCTGGAAGCATTCAACATGACTGAAAAAGATATTGTAGTTGGAATTGCCGCTTCAGGAACAACTCCTTATGTCTTAGGAGCATTGGAAACCGCAAAAAAAAATGGAATCCTGACAGGAGGAATTTCCTGTAATCCACATTCCCCTTTGAGTCAATTGGCGGATATCGCCATCACACCTGTTGTCGGACCGGAATTTGTTACCGGAAGTACCCGTATGAAAAGTGGCACCGCTCAGAAGTTGGTTCTGAACATGCTTTCCACAGCGATCATGATCCGTTTGGGAAGAGTAAAAGGAAACCGCATGGTGGACATGCAATTATCCAATGATAAACTGGTGGATCGTGGTACCAAAATGGTCATGGAGGCAACCGGTTTGGAAGAGGAAAAAGCGAATGAATTGCTATTGAAACACGGTTCGGTACGGGCTGCGGTGGAGGCTTTTAATCACTAATTTTGGAAGCAAAACAAATTCTCAACGCAACAGATTTAACGATTCATCGTCCGGAACCGATTACGGAAACCATTCCCGTACTGGAATATTTCAAGGAAATCGATCCGAAATATGCTGTAAATGAGTTGCTGGAAGGGAATCATGTCTTGATTGCAGATCAGTTCAGCAGTGGATTATTGGTTTTAAACGCTTTAAAGGATCGGCTCTACAAAAATCAAAACAAACAAAGCTTTGAAAATCAACGAAATCTTCGTGATGCTTATCGAAAAGCGAGTCAGCTGTTATTGATTGAAATTAGTGGTCATCGCTTGCAGGTCAAAAAAGCTCCTGAAATCGGTTGGTTGAAGAAGTTGTATGCCGACACTGCTGATTTTCTGCTTCCTTTCACAGATGTCCAGGGTTTGAACAGTTCCTGGCAATGGTTTGAGAAAGGAATCCGCATTCCCGGATTGAAACAAACACTTCATCCGTTTTATGGAACGTACTTCCCCACCCGGTTTGAGCATATTGATTTGTTTGTGAATTACCTGAAAAAATACCGTGGACCGAAAGAAAGCGCTTTTGATGTTGGAATTGGAAGTGGTCTTTTAAGTAAACTACTCCATCAATTTGATTTTAAGGAAGTTCATGCTTCCGATATCAATCCAAATGCACTGATAGGAACCTTGGAATCAGAAAAAGATTCGGAACAAAAAACCAACTTGTATTTCGGAGATCTGTTTGCAGGAACGAAACTCAAATCAGATATCATTGTTTTCAATCCTCCATGGATTCCGCTTCCAAAAGAAGTTTCCGGAATTGACCTGGCTATTTATTATGATGCCAAGCTGTTCCCGCGATTTTTTGAAGAAGCTCACAAGCATTTGAATCCGGAAGGGAATGTGGTTCTGTTGTTTTCAAATTTGGCCGGATTAATGGATTCGAATTTTGTTCATCCAATTGAACTGGAATTGAAAAGCAAGAAGCGCTTTTCGTTGGTTGAAAAAACGATTAAAAAGGTGGCTGCTGCATCATCCAAAACAAAACGGAAGGCAACCTGGCGGGACGAAGAGTTTGTGGAATGCTGGGTTCTCAAATTAAAATAATCACCTAATTTTTTCCCACGGAGGAACACAGATGAACACGGAGGATTTATTATTTTAATTTTTACACCAATATCCAATAATAGGCTTTCATCTGTGTTCTTCAGTGCACGTCCGTGGGAAATAAAAAACACCTGATTGAATCAGAAATTGAATTCAGTACTTCTTCATAGTTATACTTCTCTCCGAATTTTACTAATTTTGAATATGACTATCAAAACAACGCTTACGCAGTCGCAATTCGCGAAACTCACCGGAATCTTACTTCTGAAACGTCTTCAAGTCCTCTTCTTGCTTTTGGCTATTTTAGGATTGATCATCGGTGCTTTGATTGCCATGATTGTCTTCAAAAATAAAGATGCTTATATGCTCGTCTTTGTGGCCATTGTCTTTTTGGCTTTATTCGCATTCAGCATTTACAACAACGCAAAGAGACATTATCAGAACAACCCGAGAATTCGACAGGAAACGACCTATGATTTTTCAGACAAAGGCATTTCCATTTCAAAGGAAGGATTTGCATCAACCATCAAATGGGCTGAAATTATTCGCATCCGCAAAAAAGCAGGATTGATCCTGATCTGGCAGAATAAATTGGTTGCAAATGTAATTTCTGCAAAGGATGTGAACGTGGCGCAATTAGAGGAAATCAAAGCATTTATTCAAAAAAAGAATATCCGGTCAAACCTGTAATCAAACCCAAAATTCATTTTCATTTTTTTGTTCCGTTTATTTATCTACATTTAGACGAAAGCTTACTTCTATTCAATGAGTCTAACAAAGATCTGGCACAAATTCCTATTTGGGATGCTTATCTCACTGATCCTATCACTAGGAGCGGTTTCTCTGGTTGTATACCGTGAGATTTCTCAAAACATTACCCGGAAAACTTATAGCAGATTAGAAGTTATCAGGAACTTGAAAAAGCAGCAAGTAGAATCCTACTTCAAGGAATTAAGAGATCAAACCGAATTAATGAGTTCCTCTAAATCATTCGTGAACGGATTCATTGAATGTAAAGAGGCTTTTCAAGACATCTCTGAATCTCCCAATTTTGATACGGAAACATTTGTTCATTACAAAAAGCATCGGGACAGTATTTACTTTGAAAAAGTAAAATCTTACTATGGAAACAAAAGTTTGTCTCTTGATTTGGCTTCCAAAGACTTAGCAAACAATAAAGAAGCCTTAATTATTCAAAATTCATTGTGGGATGATAATTTTCCTATATTGGCATGTACGAAGAGATACCGGAATGTAAAGGGGGAATTAAGCGTCCGTACGCAACGAATTGCCCATAAAATTGGCTTTCATGACGTCATTCTGGTTGATTCAAAAACGGGTTACATTATCTACACCAACAATCAACATTCAGAAATTGGGGCAAATGTAAAGGAATCTCCCTACAATAATACCAGCATTCGAAAAGCATTTGATGCCGTTCGTGAATTCAAAGAACCGAAAACATTTATTGTTGATTTTGAATCTTATCCACCGGCTAATAATGAACAATCTGCATTCATCGCTTGCCCGATGATTAAAGACAATATCAACGTTGGAATACTGGTTGCAGAAATTGGAATTGAGGAATTAGATGATATTCTCACATTTAACCGAGATTGGGGAAACCAGGAAATGGGAAAAACCGGAGAGGTTTACTTAGTTGGTACCGACATGTATATGCGTTCCCAAAGTCGTTTTTTTATTGAAGACAAGGATAGTTTATTGAAAACAATTGCGCAAAACCATCCTATTCCGAAAAAAGAATTCAACCAACTGGAAAACAGCAAATCATCTGTCAAGATTATCAAAATTGATTCAGAGGCTTCCAAAAGGGCAATAGCTGGAAAAACGGGAGTTGTTAAAGCACATGATTATCGTGGAGCAACTATTCTGGGAGCCTATTCTCCATTAAAACTCAACAATGTACACTGGGGAATTGTTTCCAAAATGGATCAAAGTGAAGCCTTTTCTGAAATTGCAGAGTTACGTTATTTCCTGATCATCACCTATTTAATCGTACTACTTGCTTCCGCTTTTATAGCAATCGTCATTGCCAAACAAATAGCCAGACCGATTCAACAATTGAGTCGTCATGCGAAGGAACTAAGTGCCGGAAATTTTAATACCAATATCACCTTAGTCGGAACTAATGAAATTGGTGAGTTGGCATCCAGCTTCCGCATCATGCAGAATACCATTGTGGGTTTGATTGATAATTTAACAGAAACCAACAAGACTTTATCTGCAAAGAGCAAAGACATCTTTGATTCTATTTCGTACGCTCAACAAATCCAAGAAAATATTTTCCCTTCAAAGGATATGGTAAACAGCTATGTGCCAGACTCTTTTGTTTTTTTTCAACCAAAAGATATTGTTAGCGGTGATTTTTATTGGGCCGCTGAGCGAAACAAGGAATTGTATCTTGGGGTTTGCGATAGTACCGGACATGGAATTCCCGGAGCTTTTATGAGTTTATTGAACGTTTCTTTTTTAAATGAAGCTTTGATGAATGAAAAAATTGAACAACCCGGAGACATTCTTGAAAAAGTGCGAAGTCTCTTGAAAAGCGTTTTTCAGCAGGAGCGACAAGATGGAATGGATGGAATCTTAATTCGCTATAATCCAAAGACAAGTATGCTTTCCTATGCTGCGTCAAATAACGCTCCTATCCTAATTCGTGACGGAAGCTACAGGATCTTCGAATACGATAAAATCCCTGTAGGACACTCGTCGAAAACAGAGCGTTTCAAAACCTATACGCTCGAAATTCAACCCGGAGATATGTTGTATTTAATCACCGACGGTTTCCCGGATCAATTTGGCGGATCATTAAATAAAAAATATAAATACAGACCATTTTATGAATTTCTGCTTTCCATTTCCCACCTTCCAACGGAAGAACAAAAAGAGTTGGTGAAAAGTGAGTTTTTGACATGGCAAAATGGCAATGAACAAGTCGATGATGTGATGGTGCTTGGAATTCGCTTTTAAAATCCGGTATCTTTTGAATTTATTTCCGGACTATATCGCTTTAGCAATTTTAGCTTAATACTCAGCCCGAAAAAAGGAGTAATTTTGGCTCTCAAACAAAAGTATGAGCAAGCTAAGAGGTGCATTATTTGTGGGATTGGGGGCAGCGAGTTATGGAATTCTGGCAACTATTGTAAAGTATGCCAATAACCACGATGCGCATACGAGTATCCTTACCTTTTATCAATCATTGGTTGGAGTAATTGTATTGTTTGTATTGATGCAAGCGGCAAAACGAAAAAAAACTCCGGTGAAAGCGACCCTGAAATCAAAATCCAAGTTGATCCTTTTTGGGATTTCGATGGGTTTGACGAGTTGTTTCTACTACATTTCCATTCAGACCATTTCTGTTTCCATCGGAATCATCCTCTTGATGCAATCTATTTGGATGAGCGTTGTCTGGGAAATGATCCAAACCCGGAAAGTGGCTCATTGGCTCAAAATAGTCGGCAGTTTCTGTGTTTTGGGAGGAACGATTTTAGCTACAAACCTCATTCAGGAAGATGTTCACATATCTGTGGAAGGAATCGTATACGGTTTACTGGCAGCATTGTCTTACACGATCAGCATGCACGCTTCCAATCATGTGGAAACCCAACTATCGAGTGTGGTACGCAGTTTTTGGTTGATTGTAGGAAGTTTATTGATGGTCATCGTTTACTGGAACATTCAGATCTGGGAACACCTGGATTGGATGATTTTCTTAAAGTTTGGAATCGTTCTGGGTCTTTTCGGAACGGTGATCCCTCCTATCCTGTTCAACATCGGGATTCCCAAAACAGGATTGGGATTAGCGGGAATTTTGGCTGCTATTGAAATTCCGGTTTCCATCTGCTCTGCACAATTGATCTTGCACGAAAAAGTAACGGGCATGCAATGGCTGGGGGTTGGGATCATTATAGCCACGGTGGTTGTGATTAATGCACGGAAGACGAATTAATCCTCGGATTTCATTTTCACCACAGATGCACAGATTTTAATGGCGCTTACCAGTCGCCATTATTTATCAATATTATCCTTCAAATCACATAAGGCAGCTTTTCATAAGCAGAAAAGAAATACTTTAGGCTTTTAATAACACTATTCTTGGATCATGGAAAAAAAAGAAAAAGGCTTTTTGTATCAAATGGCTATTGAAGTAATCGTAATCTTCATCGGAATCACATTAGCATTATTAATTGATAGCTACAAAGAGCGTCAACAATCAATTTCAGAAGTAAAGAATCATTTCAGTTTAATATCAAATGAATTTTCAAAAGATCTAATAAAACTAAAGGAGATAAAAAAGTCTGCATACAAAAAAATGCAAACTGCTGACTCTCTCTGTTATTATTTAGAAAACGGAAATCATATTTTATTCAACAATCACTTTAAGAAATTTGAATTCATACAGATAGAAAAATACTATCCAAGAATCGATGAAATTAATCTAGTACTCAATTCAAGTTCTTTTACAAGTATTTATAACAAGGAAATTTTTAGTGATTTAAATAATTTAAAAACAGACTCTCGAATTTTTATGATGTTTCAAGAAAATGAAGTTCAGCTAATAAATGAACTAAAAAACGAATTCATCTATGAAAACCTAAATTACAAGACAAAAACTATTAAAATTAGTTCTATAAAAAACAAGAATTACATCTTAAATAAACTTGAAGAGTATGTAAATATACTTTCTGCAAAATCAATAACCGCAAGTAGTCTAATGGAAGGTTATTCTATTTGTATTGAAGATGTAAAAAAGACAATAAATTAACTCTATTTAAAAATTAAAATCCATTTACCATCTGACTAGGCGAATAGAAACTATCACGAGTCCGGTAGGCGAGTTTCTATCTGTGCATCTGCGGGAGAAAACCCTAATCTTCCCAACCACAGATTTTCAATCCCAATTTTTCGGCTTCTGCAACGGTAGTCTTTTTCACTTCGTGTTTGCAGTTATTGAGTCCGCGGCAATCACGTTTGTAATGAAAAGCAACAGAACCGGGAGAATCACAGATGTAAACAACACCATCTCCGGAGGAGAAACAATACGCAAGAGCAATAGCCAGAATGAATTTCATGTGAACAGTTTGGTTTCGTTAAACAGTTTACCAGTTAGTTCGACGAATATAGTCAATTCGCTGATTTTTAGTTCTTTTTTTCGTAATTTTCAGCAAACCAAACAAAAATACCTATGCGTTGCGTCCTCACTTTACTCCTACTTTTCAGTTACTCAACCAGCTTTTCCTGTTACAATGAATACTACGCTCTAGACGCAAAAGGAAGAGTCCATCCGGTTGAAATACGTACAAGAAAATTCAAACAGGCATTTAATAAACAATATTTAGAGAAACAGTTGATTGAATTGGAACTGAAGCTCAAAAAGAAAGCCGATTTCAAGTTGCTCTCCAATTACGGTTTGCATTTGGTTCAGTCCGGAAAAGTGAAAGAAGCATTGGTCATTTTCGAAAAACTCGCTGAACTTCATCCCGATGAATACAGTATTATCGCGAATCTTGGAACAACCTATGAATTGTCAGGTCAAAACGAAAAAGCGCTGGAATATATCCGAAAAGGTATTGAGATCAATCCGGATTCTCACCGAGGAAGTGAATGGATTCATGTAAAGATTCTCGAAGCTAAGATTGCGCTGGAAAAAGATCCTAATTACCTGAACAATCATTCCGTATTGAACCTGAGCTCCAAACAAAAACAGTCTAAAAAGATATTCGATCAGTTGTACATTCAATTACAAGAACGTTTTCCTTTTTCACCAAAAGAAGCAAATCCGATTATGGCAGATCTCTTTGTCAATTTGGGTGATTATTACTTCGAAACCATTTCATTTGAACATGCCAAAGCTTTTTATCAGCTGGCTCAAATCTATTATAAATCCGATCGAAAAGACATCATTAAAAAGATTGAACAAGCTCGGAAATTACGTGAAGATTATGCCACCAAATCCATGTCCGGAACACCTTCCGGTGGAGTGATTATTGAGAAGATTCAAGGTGTTCCTTATCAAAACTATGTATTCAATCCGCCCGGAAGTGACTACTCAATCGATTGGTCCAAAGTAGAAACGAATCCCGAGAAACTATTAAGTTATTTAGGAATCGAGACGGAAAAAGTAAAATCGGAAACAAAGACGGAAAAGGTAGCTTCGAAAGAAATCACTTCCAAACCCAAAAAGAAATCCGATAATTCCATGCTTTGGATCGGTTTGACACTAGTTCTACTGATTATTTCAATCTTCACCTATTTCAAAGCGAAGAAGAAAAAGCATTAGTTTTTGATTTTGCAAACGTTTATTGCAGCAAAGAAATAGCTTTGGTTTTATGATTTATTCATCCCTGAATGGGTTGACCTTTTCAATTTGACTAACTTTGCATCATGCGTTTTGATATTCTCACCATTCTTCCGGAACTCTTAGAAGGTCCTTTCAATGTTTCCATGATGAAACGTGCACAAGAACGCGGATTACTGGAGATTCACATTCACAATATCCGCGACTATTCAACAGACAAGCACAAGAATGTGGATGATTATCAGTACGGAGGAGGAGCCGGAATGGTGATGGCAATTCAACCGATTGTAACGGTGATCGAGAAGTTGAAATCCGAACGTACTTATGATGAGATCATTTACATGACTCCCGATGGTGAATTATTGGAGCAGAGACACAGTAACAATTGGAGTCTGAAAGAGAATATCCTGATCCTTTGCGGGCATTACAAAGGAGTGGATGAACGCATTCGCGAACACTACATTACAAAGGAAATTTCCATCGGATCTTATGTCCTGACAGGTGGTGAGTTAGCCGCTGCAGTTGTTGTGGATAGTATAGGAAGACTGATTCCAGGAGTCATGAATGATGAAACTTCTGCATTAACGGATAGTTTTCAGGATGATTTACTTTCTCCGCCGGTTTACACTCGTCCACCTGAATTTAATGGATGGAAAGTCCCCGACGTGTTATTATCGGGGGACTTTGGGAAAATTGAGCAATGGAGAGAGCAACAGGCTATTGAGCGCACAAAAACACGTCGACCTGATTTGTATAAAAAGTTCAGTGGAGAAGAATAATCTACTGCTTACTTTCTGAAAAAACACCACTTTTTTTAGTTGTGTTCTTGATTGTATTCTGAATCTTTTCCATGTTCGTTTTCAATGTCGTTTCATGCTTTTTTTTGTTCACGAAAAATGGCACGTATGTTTTTGCGAAATCATAGGTGAGTACACCCAGCATCGCCAATGAGATAAAGTAAAATACCTGGAATTGCACGTAATGAATGATCAAGCCGGAAAAAATTCCACCAATCAGGTACGATCCCATGATTGCAGCCATCAGTTTTGTTTTCTCTACCAATGGAGCATTCATTCGATATTTCTTTTTGGTAAGCATCGATAAATGAATCGCCAAATCAGTTGTCAATCCTGTTAAGTGTGTTGTTTTGACCTGGAAATTTGAGATACTCGCTGTCAATCCATTCTGAAGCCCCATTGAGAACAACAATACTGAAACCAAAATCTCTGTCTGTGTCAGTGTTTCGGTGTAAAAGAACTGACCATAAATTCCCACAAAGACAAAGCACCCGATTTCAAGAATCATTGGAATACTATGAGAAACGAAGGCATTTTTCCTGGTACTGTTTATAATCAGGTTATTCGACAGGAAACTCCCGGAAAAGAACAGGATAATCCAAAAGAAAACCACTAACATCTGGAACCATTTTCCATCTGCTATTTCTTGTGCCAGGATGGCAAAGTGTCCCGTTAAGTTAGAGGTAAAGGAATAAAACAAAACCAATGATGCCACATTAACCATTCCGGCAATGATTGCTGTAAATATTCCCAATCTCAAGTTATCCTGAAACGTTCTACTATTACTAAATCTACGTAGCATATTAATTCATTTTTTTTAATGTAATCTTCACTATTCCTCGTGCATGAACATCGGTATCAAAGTGAAGAATCAATTCGTTTTTCTTCAAGGATTCAACAGAATAGACTTCCGTTGTTCCGTCGTCATTCAATAAAGTCAGGATTCTTCCCCGATCCTTCAAGCGCCATTTGGCCTGATGTTCCTTTCCGGTTCGTTCATGAAGTTTGATACTGTAATTCTTTCGGAAAGTCCAGTTCTCAAATTCATGAATAACCAAATGATTGGCTATATCCATGCGTTCTTCCGCATCAATCACCTGTTTCACTTTCTCCCCTACATTGTTTCTATCGTACACCCAGGAAACCTCCTTCCACTCCCCCACTATGGCAGCTTCCGGATAAGATGAATGACTGAATACATAGTATCCGAAGGAGCTCAGTGTGAGAACTGCAAGACATGCTGATATGACCAATTTTCGTTTCATGCGATTGCTGTAACTATTACTTGATTTGTCTTACTGGAATATTGATTATTATCCCAGGCAATCAATTGCTTTCTTACTTTTGATTTATGCAGGAAAGGCAGGATATCCATACTTTTTTTGTGCGACCAATCGAATGTCAATTCATAGGGAATGATGATTCTATCCACCTTATTCGTTTCTGCAAACTGTTCAAAGGAACTTTGGGTGAGTCCGCTGAAGAAGGTGATTTGAATCGATCCCACTTTTGATCCCAATTCCTTTTCCAAATCGTATAGCTTACTTAGGAATTTTTTTCCGGCCAATTCGATCTTCAAATCACTTTGATCAAAAAACAATAAGTCGGTAATTGAATTGGATAGATAAATCCCATGTACCAAAAGCACATTGATTGAATCCTCATTCTGAAATTGAATTAAGGCTTTAAGTGGTTCCAATGATGAAACGTTAAAGTCAGTCGGTATTAGAATTGTTGTTCCCATCTCTATTTGTTTTGAACAAATTTAGATCACGGGTATAAGTATGAGATAAGAGCGGGATTAGAACGGGATTAGAATTCCGATTTTTAACTTTTATTCAGGATTTATAAGGAATTACCAAACTCACCAAAGTTCCTATTTCTTCTTCCGAATGAACGATGATCTTTCCTTGATGTTGGCGCATGATATTCCTGGTCAAAGGCAATCCAATTCCATAACCTTCAAATGAAGTGGTATTCGAAGCTCTAAAAAACGGATCGTAAATATGGCTCAGGTCCTGAATCGGGATTCCGATCCCATGATCCTGGACATGCACGGAAATGGCTTCTTTAGTATGTGTCAAATAAATACGAACAGGTTGATTATCCGAGTATTTGCTTGCATTCAACAACACATTCGACAAAGCCAGTTGAAGTAACTGCGAGTTTCCTTCTATTTCAAGTGCATCGAGGTTTTCCGGAAGACTTTCGAAATCGAATTGAATCTTGTTCCCGGGAATAATTCGATTGACAGTTTCCATTGTTTCAAAGATCAGTTCATCCACTCGTAACTTTTCGATGGTCATCTTTTTACCATCAAATCCGGTTCGTGCCAAAAACAGGAGTGCTTTCGTTTTCTTATTTAGCTTCTCCGCCTGTTCCAAAATATGATTCAATGCGGTTTTGTAATCCTCCGCACTCCGCTCTTTGCTCAACATCAGATCTGCCTGACCAATGATACTTGTAAGTGGTGTATTTAATTCGTGTGAAGCGTTGCTGATGAAGTTGTTCTGTGTTTCGAAACTGGTTTCCAAACGATCCAACATGTTATTCATCGTTCGGATGAGTTCTCCTAATTCGTCTCTCTCTTGCTTATTTTCAATTCTAAAATGCAGGTTCTCTGTTCCAATCTTATGCACACTGGAACTCAAATCACTTATCGGTTTTATCAACCTTTTAGAAAGCCACAAAGAAAGAACTACAATTAAAACAACGGCTGAGAAAAACAAGGAAATCAACAATCCCCCCAGGTAATTCTTGTACTTCGTGTAATACATGTTCCGCGCAGAGGTGTAGACGACATAGCTTTTCCCGTCTTTGGCAACATAAAGCACTCCATATTTCAGTAAGTTTCCTTTTCGCTCCTGTCCGCTTTTATAGCGAATAACTTTTTGAATGAAATGGCTATCCTCCTTTGATTGTTTTGTATTCAGAAGAGGTTTCCCCTGTTTATCCAACGCCACAATAATACTATTCTCTTCCGGCAGTTTCTCCAGATATTCCTCTTTAAATTCTTTTACAAACTCCTTATCACCGCGATGATCCAATTCGATTCGAATCGTGGTATTGGTATGCGTTTTCAGTCGGTCATAAAAATCATTGAATACATAGTTGGATGACAACACATAAACAAAAGCACTGAAAAGCAATACCAGAATTGCAAATGTTGTGCTTAACAACCAGATAATCCGAATACGTATCTTCATTCTTCCTCCCGCATTACGTAACCCATTCCAATCACTGTATGAATCAGTTTGGAACCTCCGAATTGAAGCAGTTTCTTCCGCAAGTAATTGACGTAAACATCCACCACATTTGTTCCGGATTCGAAATCAACTCCCCAAACATCTTCCAGAATATCAATTCGCGAAAACACTTTTCTTGGATTCATTACAAATAGCAACAACAGACGATATTCAGTCGAAGTAAGGCTTATCTGATTTCCACCACGAGTTACCGTCTTCTTATCATCATCCATTACCAAATCGTCAAAATGAAATACGGTACTTGGATTCGACTGTTGGTTTTCAACTCTTCTCAATAATGATCGGACCCGCGCATTCAACTCGATAAATTTGAAAGGCTTAGGTAAGTAATCATCAGCACCGGAATCTAATCCCAGAGCAACATTTTCGGGAGTTCCCAAAGCTGTCAACATCAAAATAGGTACCTGACTGGCTTCCCTGATCTTGGAGCAAACCTGAATTCCATTCAATCCGGGAAGCATGAGATCCAAAATAATCAGATCAGGCTTCCAAAAATGAAATTCATCCAATCCTTTTAGTCCATTGTTTGCTATTTTGGTTTCGAAACCTTCTTCCGATAATCCTTTTTCAACCAGTGAACTAATTTGTTGGTCGTCTTCAATAATCAATATTTTTTTCACGGAAATTTGATTGAGTGATAAAATTAAGAAAAAGTGAGAGAAGAAAAATTATAAACCAATAAATAACAATATTCTGATTTACAATTAATTAACCCTAAAACTGTTCGTATCTTTGCTAACAAGCGAATTCTCGAACAACAAAATTCTCGAATTTATTTTTTTGAAAATTCTCTTGAACAATGAGCTAATTTTCCTTAACTTAATTTAGAAAGCCATTTTATTCAATTAATATTCAATGTATTATGCCAACTTCAAAACCTCTTGATTACACCCCAAAACAAATTTCCATTTCTCTCACAGGTCGAGCTCTATCACATCCTTGCAGGGTTAAAATGATCGAATTGCTTATTAAATACCCCAAACTAACGAATAAAGACTTGACCGAAATGCTTCATTTATCAAAATCAAGTGTTCATATTCATCTCAAAAAACTTTGGGATGCAGGGCTAATTGACGTCAGTTATTCCCCTCATTCACTTTGTATTGAAATCACTCAAGAGCAAATTCTCAATTATAAAAAAATGGAAACACTATTCAATTTTAAAACAAAAAAGACTTACCATTTAAGTCATCTGGAGTAACTTTGCCAAAAAAATCTCTAAAATGATTCTGGATCAAAAAGTCATCGAAGCACTCAAAGCTGGAAAAACAATCCTTTATCCTTCCGATACCATTTGGGGGCTTGGATGTGATGCCACGAATGAAAAAGCATGTCAACGGATTTTCGAAATCAAGAACCGACCGGAAAATAAAAGCTTCATACTTTTGGTTGATAGTTTTCAGATGATTGAAAAGTACATTCCTGAGTTTCCTGCTGTGTGTTATGATCTGGTTGATCTATCCGATAAACCTTTGACGATTATCTACCCAAATGCGCAAGGATTAGCTCCGAGTGTATTGGCAGCAGATGGTTCTGTTGGAATTCGGTTAACAAAAGATCCGATTTGTCTGTCATTGATACGAAGTATTCGCTTACCAATTGTCTCAACTTCAGCAAATATTTCCGGTCAGCCATTTCCGACCAGTTTTGAAGCCATTGATCCCAATATTAAAGAGCATGTTGATGCCATTCTTGAAATCCGAACAAATGAACAACTCTCCACTCCTTCTCAAATCATAAAAATAGGATTAGACAGTTCAATTCAAGTTATCAGAAGCTGATTCCCCTAAATTCAGTAACTTTGCATCCGCATGCAAACACAAAATTTCGCCCATAAACTAAAACATCCTGTTTTTAAGGTTGTTTCTCAAATCATTTCTGAAAAAGGCTTGGAAGCTTACGTCATCGGTGGATTTGTGCGCGATCTGTTGTTGGAAAGACCTTCCAAGGATATTGATATTGTGGTGATCGGAAATGGAATGGAATTGGCTCAGGCAGCTGGAGATAAACTGCGCGTGAAACGGGTGAATCTGTTCAAGAACTTCGGTACAGCTCAATTCAACTACAAAGACTTGGATGTCGAATTTGTAGGCGCCAGAAAAGAATCTTATCAAAGGGACTCCAGAAAGCCAATTGTGGAGGATGGAACATTGAGCGACGACCAAAAAAGACGCGATTTCACCATCAATGCGCTTGCTTTGGATTTACGTGCTGAAACATTCGGGAATCTGATTGATCCTTTCAATGGATTGGCTGATTTGGAAAAAGGAATTCTTCGCACACCATTGGATCCTGAAACAACCTATTCTGACGATCCATTGCGCATGATGCGTGCGATCCGGTTCGCTACTCAGCTCGATTTTCAGATTGAAATGAGTAGTCTGAAGGCAATTTTGGAAAACTCCAAAAGACTGGAGATTATCTCACAGGAACGAATCATTGATGAACTGAACAAGATTATTTTAGCGGAGAAACCTTCACGCGGGTTTGAACTGTTGAACTCTACAAAATTGCTTCATCAATTCTTCCCCGAAATGATAGCACTTCATGGAGTCGAAACCAGGGACGGAAGAAGTCATAAGGACAATTTCTATCATACCTTGGAAGTATTGGATAATGTTGCTCTCAACTCCGATAATTTGTGGCTGAGATGGGGAGCAATTCTACATGATATTGCTAAACCTCCGACGAAAAGATTCGACCAACAAGTTGGATGGACATTTCACGGACACGAAGAATTGGGAGCTCGCATGGTTCCAAAAATATTCAGTCGGTTAAAACTTCCATTGGATGCAAAAATGAAGTACGTGCAAAAATTGGTTCGACTTCATTTAAGACCAATTTCCCTGGTGAAAAGTAATGTCACAGATTCCGCAATCAGGCGCCTGCTTTTTGAAGCGGGTGATGATATCGACGATCTGATGACCTTATGCAATGCAGACATCACCTCTAAAAATGAATTCAAAGTCAAGAAATACAAGAAGAATTTTGAATTGGTTGTTGAGAAACTGAAGGCTGTGGAGGAAAAAGATCATGTTCGAAATTTCCAACCTCCAATTTCCGGAGACCTGATCATGTCGACCTTCAATCTCAAACCTTGTGGAGAAATCGGAACCATTAAAACCCGAATAAAAGAAGCTATTCTGGAAGGTGAAATTCCGAATGACTTTGAAACGGCAAAGAAATTGATGTTGAAGATAGGTGAAGAACTGGGCTTGAAAGTCAATTAAGAATTAAGAATGTCGAATTAAGAGCAAATTGTCTCTGCATTCTTAATTCTACATTCTCCATTAAAATTATCTTTGTAAAAAAAACAACTGCATGGGAGCGCTTAAATTTCGCGTGTTATTAGATTCCGAAAAAGACCAAGAAATCTTTAGAGACATTATTATCAATGAAAATGAGAACTTTGAATCATTCTATCGGGTAATATTGAATTCCTTTAATTTTGAAGGAAAAGAAATCGGTTCATTCTTCATGTCAAATGATGAGTGGGACAAAGGTCATGAAATTAGCTTGATGGATATGAGCTATTCTGACGAAGATCCGGAAATAACAAGCGTTATGTCTGAAGCAAAATTGACAGATTTCATGGAAGCTCCGGATCAAAAAATCATTCTTGTTTACGATTTTCTAAGAATGTGGATTTTTCTGATTGAATTACAAGATCGTACAGAGGAAACCTTAGACAAACCCCAAATTGCACTTGCGGTTGGAACAGCTCCTCCTGAAGATTCGAAAATAGTTCAGGACGATGCGTTTTATGGGGAAGAAGACGATGAAGATTTAAATGAATTTGATGAAGATTTCGGAGACGGATACGACGAGGAGGATTTATCAGGTTTTGAAGAATATGAATATTAAATGAAGACTATTAGACATAAGACTAAAGACAAATTAACTGTCTATTGTCTTGAGTCTTTCAGTCTAAAAAGAAAAAAATGAGTAACGAAAAAACATACGGCGATCCGATTGGAGTTGCTATCAAAGAATACGCGGATAAAAGACGCCCGGAAGACATTATTGTTTCCTCCGATATTTGTGAGGACGACATCATTCCGTTGGAAGTGCTTTTCAGAAAATTCGATGAAATGCCAGCGATTGAGCAAAAGGCGCTTACATTGGCAAGAGGTCACGTTTTGGATGTGGGTGCCGGAGCCGGAATTCACGCAGCTTATCTGCAAGATTTAGGATTTAAAGTCGATTGTATCGATATTTCTCAGGGTGCTGTGGAATACTTGAAAAGCAACGACCTGAATGCTGAACGAATCAATTTCTTCTCCTTAACGGATAGAAAATACGACACCATCCTGATGTTAATGAATGGAATTGGGATTGCCGGTAAATTATCCAATCTGGAAAAGACATTGGAGCATGCCAAATCGTTATTGAATCCGGGAGGGAAAATCTTGTGTGATTCATCAGATATTCATTCCTTGTACGAGGATGAAGACGGAGCTCTTTGGATTGATCTGAATACGGAATATTACGGAAACTTCCGTTTTCAAATGAAATACAAAAAACAAAAAGGTCCTTGGTTTGATTGGCTTTATGTTGATTTTGATAATTTATTTCAAGCAGCAAAAAATGTAGGTTTGAAAGCCATTCGCGTATTGGAAGAAGACGATCATTATTTGGCTGAATTAACCTTGGAAAAATAAGATGAGATTTCTAACCTGGATCTTTTTAGTCCTCTCAGGCTTTGTTTTCGGACAAAACAATTCGCTTTTGTACCAAGTGAAAAGCAAGGACAAAAAAGTTTCCTACCTCTTTGGAACCATTCATATGATTCCGGATTCGCTTTACTATTTCCCAAGTAAACTCGATAAGATCATCTCCAAATCGGATGAAGTGATTTTGGAAGTTGCAAATCTCTCGGATCAAAGTTCACTGATGAAATTGATGATGCTCGATTCAGGTTCCTGTTTCGATATCTTTACTGCGGAGCAAAAAGATTCAGTTCTGAATTGGGGGGCGGATTTATTAGGCGTGAAATCGGAACAATTTGAAAAAGCATTCGAAAAAAGAAAACCCTTCACCTTGTTGCAATTGAGCTTTCAAAAGATGATCTCGGGAAAAATCCGAATGGTCGATATGGAAATTGAATCCAAAGCACAACAGGATAAAATTCCGGTAACCGGTCTCGAAACGGTTGAATACCAACTTTCCATCTTCGATAAAATGCCTTCCGATGAAATGGCGAATTTCATTATGGAAACTGTCAGGCATCCAAACCAGGGAGAAGAAAGTTTCCGAAAAATGGTTCAGTATTACAACAAGCAGGATTTGGAAAGTCTTGCAAAGCTGATTTTGGAAAGCGACGAATTAGGCAGTTCCGCTGAAGAACTATTGGATAAACGAAACAAAAACTGGATTCCGAAAATGGAAAACCTGATGCGTTCCAAAACCTGTTTTTTTGCTGTTGGAGCCGGACATTTGGGCGGACCGAATGGTGTCATTGAATTGCTCCGCCAAAAAGGATACGAAGTAACTCCTGTAAGATATTGATTATGCGAAATTTATTATTCCTTTTACTTGCCGGACTGAGTACTTTCGGTTGCAATACCTACTCTGACGAACAAAAGAATCAATTTATATCTGAAGCCGAGAACTACGCCAAAAAACACCATTGGAACTACGAAGTGCTGGAAGGTGGATTGATCGTGGAAATTTTAGAGAAGGGAACCGGAACAGAAAAAATCCAAAGCGGTAGTGAAATCGAAATGGAATACAAAGGTCAACTCACAAACGGACAGAAATTCGATCAGACAGAACCTGGAAAACCATTCAAAAGCAATCTGAAAGGACTTATCGGTGGATTTCAACTCGGTTTTTTGGGTCAGGTTGAAGGAACGAAACTTCGAATGGTTGTTCCTCCGCACTTAGGATATGGTGATGATGCTCTGGACGATATTCCTGCTAATTCGACACTGGTTTTTGACGTTTCGATAGAAAATGTCTATTAACCTCATAAAACTCATAACGGAAATTAACTCCTGAATTACCACCGGCTAAGAAATTAGTCTTACCCTTTGTGAAATACATGGTTACACCGATGTTCAATTCAACCCCCAATCGCATTCTTTTCAATACCGGATTCTTGTATGATAATGGAACGCTTAATTCAAGAGGAAGTCTTAAAAGAATCCCATATAAGGTCCTTCCCTTGTGTGAGATTGATTGAGGTTCATTCAAAACAGGCTGGGGACTTAATGAGTTGTAACTTCCCGAAGTAACTCCTTCTATAATATAGCTATCTTTCACGTAAGATTCTGTGATACTGGAATTAAACATCGCAAAAACATCCACTCCTGTTTCAAATTGAAAAATACTCTCCGGATTTGTGGCGAAATGCTCTCCAAAACCTAACATGGTTGATTTGGATCTATAGGACTTTTGGATATCCTGTCTTCGGTTTCCCATGACATAATAAGGATCGCCTGTTTGAAGTGAAATCAGGGTATCCAATACTTCCCTGTTTTCATGAAACCAATATTTATCGGCCCTTATTTCCGGTCCTATACCCAAATGAAAAAGTGTCGTAAACCGATAGTTTCTTCCTGCTTGTTTTTCTTTATTCTGAATAAGAGAAATACTATGCATCCAATAAAGCTTATACGGATCAGCGTTAAAATGATCCTCACCGTTAGAATTAACCTGAAAAGAATCAGGAACAGAAACTCCCGGAGTTCTTCTTTCCCATTCAGCGTTCGTAAATGTCAGATTGTTGTTACTATGAATTCCCAGGGAACTTTTGATTATATATGCCGGAAATCGTTTTGATTTGATTGAATCATTCTTTTGCGCAAAACCCGCAATTGAAATTAGGAAGATAGAAAACAGAAAAGATATTTTCATTTTTGGCGGTTTTATTCGACTTCAAAAATAACCAATGATTTTAAAGACGGCTTACTTAAAATTAAAAAACCACAACCAAAATCGGTTATGCTCATATCATATATCTTGATTTCTCCTAAAATGCAAAACGGAAGTTCATTCCTCCACTCATACTGAAATTGTTACTTGTTTGCCCCTTCGTGAACTGCATCGCCAATCCCGGATTCAACTCTGCTCCTATTCGCATCCTGCTTATAACCGGATTTTTCCTGGAAAGTTTAAAACTCATTTCAAGAGGGACGCGCATGATTAAACCGGCAACTGTTTTACCCGCATACTTTCTAAAATCCGAAGGAGTTATATTGCTTGGTTGCTGATAAGATGGGTAATTGTTACTTTCCGGCAACCCCTCAAATGTATACCAATCTGAAAAACTAGCTCGAACTTCACTCATGACACTAATTGCACACAACAAATCAACTCCGGTTTCAAATTGGAATATCCGCTCCGGATTTGTAGCAAAATGTTGACCAACTCCAAATACAATGGACTGAGATTTGTATTCTTTTGAAGCATCTTGTCTTCTAACACCTGTTACGTAATAGGCATCTCCCGTTTGAGAAGAAATCAACGTATCGATGACTTGTTTCACTTCGTGATTCCAGAATTTGGAAGATACCATTTGCGGACCATACCCCAAATGAAAGGTCGTTGTTGTACGGTACTTTTTCCCGGCTTGATGGTTTTTACCATTGATTAACCCAAATGAAAACATATAATAGGAATCATTGGTAAAAGAATGGATATTCTGTCCATAATGATTGCTGGGATTTGCTTTTAACGAATCTGGAATAGAAAATCCAGGTGTCATTTTTTCCCATTCGGAATTCGTGAAGTCAAATTGATTGCGATTAGTCATGCCATGCGTCATTTTCACAACAAACCGAGGTGTCTTTGTTTTTAATGAATCTTTTTGCTGGGAAAAACCGATTCCGCTAATTAGAACGGACAATAAAACGATGCTGATTCTCATAATAATAACTTTATTGACTGATTAACAGGATAATTACTCATTTATTGCATTTGAATCTCAAAAGACACCTATTAAACCTACAATAAAAATGGATCAGTTCAAACTAAAATCAATTCATTCAGGTCTCTTAAAAAGCTCATTTCCAAAAAGTTTCAAGAATCAGTAAAAAAAGCACAGAATCCCAATATAAAAACGCTCAAAACGTTGTTAAAACAAAAAGAAACCCCTATTTTTGAATCGCATTTTAAAAACGAAATCTAAATTCTCAAACATGAGTGTTCTAGTAAATAAAAACTCTAAAGTAATTGTACAAGGATTCACAGGAAGTGAAGGTACTTTCCATGCAGGTCAAATGATTGAATATGGAACAAACGTTGTTGGTGGGGTAACTCCTGGAAAAGGTGGTACATCTCATTTGGATCGTCCTGTTTTCAATACAGTTTCTGATGCAGTAGAAAAAACGGGGGCTGATGTTTCTATTATTTTCGTTCCACCTGCATTCGCAGCAGATGCAATCATGGAAGCAGCAAATGCAGGAATCAAAGTAATCGTTTGTATTACAGAAGGTATTCCTGTAAATGACATGGTGAAAGCAAAAGAATACTTGAAAGGTTCAGGAGCACGTTTGATCGGTCCGAACTGTCCGGGTGTTATTACTGCGGGAGAAGCAAAAGTTGGTATCATGCCAGGTTTCGTTTTCAAAAAAGGAAAAATTGGAATTGTTTCCAAATCGGGAACTTTAACATACGAAGCAGCGGATCAAGTTGCTAAAGCCGGATTAGGAATTACAACTGCAATCGGAATCGGTGGTGATCCAATTATTGGAACAACTACAAAAGAAGCGGTAGAGTTGTTAATGAATGACCCGGAAACAGAAGGTATCGTAATGATTGGTGAGATTGGTGGTAGCTTGGAAGCAATCGCTGCTCGTTGGATCAAAGAAAACGGTACGAAACCGGTTGTTGGATTTATCGCAGGTGAAACTGCACCAAAAGGACGAACAATGGGTCACGCAGGTGCAATCGTTGGTGGTGATGATGACACAGCTGAAGCTAAAAAACGTATCATGCGCGAGTGTGGAATCCACGTAGTTGATTCTCCAGCTCATATCGGTGCGAAAATGGCGGAAATTTTAGGAGTTACAGCGTAATCGCTCTAATTAATACTACAAGATCCCGTTCATCAGCCGATGAACGGGATTTTTTTTGCTTATTCTTTTATTTTCAAATCAATAGATTCATTAATTTCAAGAATTCATTAACAGGTACATTCATGGGAGTCAAAGAAGAAATCAATCAATACGAATCGCAAGATCCTGGTTTAGGCACAGCATATCAAAAGTCCGTAAAACGCATCCTGAACGAAGATGGTTCCTATAACATCAAACGTATCGGAACAATTCGCCTTCTGAAGGATTTCTATAAATACCTGGTTGAACTGAATGCATGGAAATTCGGTTTTTTCCTCGTTGGAAGTTTTCTGATCGCAAACCTGTTCTTCGCCGGAATTTATTGCTGGGTTGGAACCGAACATTTACATGGAATTAACCCCAATCAAAATACATTCATCGCAGCATATTACTTTAGTGCACAAACATTCACCACTGTCGGTTATGGAGCAATCGCTCCTGTAGGAAATCTCACTTCCTTTATCGCAGCAATGGAGGCTTTTGTAGGACTGATCGCTTTTGCAATTGCAACCGGTTTGATTTACGGTCGTTTTTCCAGACCATCAACTAAAATCGCTTTCTCGCACAATGTAATCATTACTCCCCACAAAGATAAAATGGCTCTGATGTTTAAAATCGTGAACCAACGCAACAGTGTCCTTTTAAACACAAAAGTTCACGTGCTACTCTCACTGGTGAATGAAAATCCGGACACGCATGTCGTGAATCGCAAATATTTCAACATCCCTTTGGAAGTTGATTTTGTAAGGTATTTCCCTCTCACCTGGACATTGGTGCACGTCATCAATGACGACTCTCCATTATATGACATGAGCTTATCCGAGGTGCGTGAAAAACTGGCAGAATTGCTCATCATCATTGAAGCTTTTGATGAAACATATTCCCAAACAGTTGTCAGAAAACATTCCTATGCCGAACATCAATGGGCAACCGGAGTCAAATTCAAGAAGAACTTCAGTGCAGACGATACCGGAATAATTGTTCTGAATATTAATGAGATCAGCGACTTGGAAGTCCTTTCTTAATTACTGATTTCCGGCACCTTCGACTCCGCTGCGCCTATGCTGCAGCTTTAGCGCAAGCATTCAGTCACCGGAAAAACATTACCGAAAAAGCTAAAAAGGTCATTGAGCGGAGTCGAAATGACTTTTTAATTCGCAATTCGTATCCCGATAGCTATCGGGACGGCATATATAATTCGGAATTAGTAATTACCTTTGAGTTATGACACAAAACCATTCGACTTTGTACCCAATCATGGAACATTTCTACACCCTGCAAGGTGAAGGAAAATACACCGGTACTTCGGCTTATTTTATTCGGCTTGGCGGATGTGATGTAGGTTGTGTCTGGTGTGATGTGAAAGAATCCTGGGATGCCGATGTCCACCCGAAGATGAGTGTCGAAGAATTAAAAAATATCGTTGCTCAATATCCGGCAGACCTGGTGGTTATTACAGGTGGAGAACCCGCAATGTACGATTTGACTATACTGATCGAAGCGCTTCACTCCATTGGAAAATACGTTGCCATTGAAACATCCGGAACAAGCAACTTGATTGGAAATGTAGATTGGTATACATTTTCCCCAAAAAAGTTTAAAGCTCCGGTTGAAGAGGCTTACATGAAAGCTTCAGAGCTAAAAATTGTTATCTTTCATAAATCAGATTTAGCATGGGCAGAGGATCATTCTAAAAAAGTGAATGAAAATTGTGTTCTCTATTTGCAACCTGAATGGTCAAAAAGGGAACAATTATTGCCTACAATTATTGAGTACGTGAAAAATCATCCGAAATGGAAGATCTCATTGCAAACTCACAAATACTTAGAAATACCATAAGCATGAAAAACCTTTTATTGGCTTTATTCATTTTAGCGACAGCTTCTTGCTCTACAGCCCAAATGACCTACTCTTCCAAAAACAAAAAAGCAATTGCCTTATTTGAACAAGGTCGGGATGAACCGGGAAAATCTGTTGATCCAAAGACGCATGGTCCGAATTATTCTGCCGGAATAGCCCTATTGGAAAAAGCATTGGAAAAGGATCCGGCGTTTTGGGAAGTTCATATGGTTGAAGCAGAAATGTATGAATCCTTAAATCAACCCCATAAAGCCATTGAACAATACAGAAAAGCACTGGCAATCAACCCTACTCCAACTTCCGGTGGTGCAACTTATTTCTACCTTGGAACATTGGAATACAGTGTCGGTGAATACGAAAATGCTTCGAAGAACCTGACCACTTTCGTACAAACAAAAGGTGCGCATCCTGATTATGTGTCGCGTTCGAAACAACTCATCAGCGATTGTGCTTTTGCAATCGAGGCGATGAAAAATCCGAATCAATTCAAACCTGTAAACCTGGGTCCCGGAGTAAATACAAAAGATCCTGAATATTTCCCTACAATCACTGTTGATGGAAAAACCTTATTGTTTACTCGTTTAATTGATGACAAACGAGTGGAAGGTCCTTTTCAGAAACAGGAAGATTTTTATGTGTCGAATTTAAGCACCTTCAATACTTGGGAGGCGGCTATTCCGATGCCAAAGAACATTAATACCGTAAACAATGAAGGAGCCCCGACGATCAGTGCCGATGGTAGAAATCTCATTTTTGTTGCTTGTTCGGATCAAAGTGGAACAAACTACGGAGACAATAGAAAAGGAAAAGGAAGCTGTGATTTGTTCTACACCAAACGCTTGGGGAATCAGTGGGTTGACCCTGTAAATCTTCCGGGTGCAATCAATACAGGAAATTGGGAATCACAACCCTCTTTGTCGGCAGATGGAAAAACACTTTATTTTGTTCGAAAAGTAATGTCCCGTAACGGACGACCTGATTCAGATATCTATTTTTCAACTTTAAAAGACGATGGTTCCTGGGATACACCCGTTCGTTTACCGAATACCATCAATACACAATACATGGAAGAGTCCGTTCTGATTCACCCGGATGGGAAAACATTGTATTTCTCTTCCCAAGGTCATCCGGGAATGGGTGGTTTGGATATTTTCATGTCACGTATGAATGACAAAGGAGAATGGAGCAAACCGGAAAACTTAGGCTATCCAATCAATACCAGTGCAGATGAAAACTCATTATTGGTAAGTGCAGATGGTGAAATCGCATTCTTTGCTTCTGACCGTGCAGGAGGTTTCGGTGATTTGGATATTTACTACTTCATCATGCCTGAAAAGTTCCGTCCGGTGAAAACATTGTACTTCGATGGATTGGTATTCGACGCAGTCACGAAAAAACCACTTCCGGGTAAATTCTCTTTGGTCAATATGAAAACGGGAAAAGAGGTGATCAAATCTGAAGCGGATCAGGTGAACGGAACATTTACGGTATCCCTTCCGATCAACGAGGATTATGCTTTATCGGTGAGTTATCCGGGATATACCTTCTTCTCCCAAAACTTTAACATGACGGTTGCAGACAACCAGGAATCATTTCACATGGATGTTCCGATGAATCCTATTATTGCAGGATCCACAACAGCTTTGAAAAACGTATTCTTCGATTTGGACAAAGCCACTTTGCGCCCTGAATCTTTTGTGGAATTGAATAAACTCCGTGATCTACTGAAAGCGAACCCGACGACCAAAATTGAAATTGGAGGTCATACGGATACACGTGGTGATGCTGCTCGAAACTTACAATTATCCGAAGCACGTGCCAAATCTGTAAAGGATTACCTGATTCAGCAAGGAATTGAGGCTACTCGCCTATCTTCAAAAGGATATGGTGAAACCATGCCGATCTTCTCAGACGAAGTAATTGCAAAAATGGCTAAGGAGAACGAAAAAGAGAAAGCGCATCAGGAAAATCGTAGAACGGAATACAAGATTGTAAAATAATGCACTTCATCCGACTCATAAGACCAATCAATCTACTTGTCATTATTCTGACAATGTATGGAATCCGCATGTTCTTCATTCCCTATATGTCTGAAGACATTGTTCTAAAAAAATCGCATCCACATGAAGCGCTTGACTATTTCCTATTGGTTTTTTCCACTGTTCTGATTGCAGCTGCAGGGAATATCATCAACGATTATTTTGACGTAAAAGCAGATCGAATCAATAAACCCGACAAAGTGATTATCGGGAAATATCTCAAACCAAGATGGGCAATTGTTTCTCACTGGATTTTGAATTTAGTTGCCTTTTCCATTGCTTGTTATCTGACATGGGAATACGAAACATTTTGGTATGTATTCATCCATTTGCTAAGCATCAATGTCCTTTGGTTCTATTCGATGTATTTCAAACGTAAATTTCTGATTGGAAACCTGCTTATTGCTGCTCTCACAGGGCTGGTTCCCTTATTATGCGGGATTCACTTTTTGGGTCTTACAACTCCTTTCCAAAGCGCCAATTTCATGAGCGATTTCAAAGAAGGTGCCAATTGGATTTCGCAATTGAACCTAAAAATATTCTTTGTGGTTGCCCTTGCCTTTTTCGCTTCCTGCTTGAATTTGGTTCGTGAAATCGTAAAAGACATGGAAGATGTGGAAGGAGATCTGTTGCTGAAAGCAAAAACAATTCCTATCGTTTTGGGAATCAACAAGGCAAAATGGATTTCCTTTGTTTGTCTGATAGCAATAATCGGCATTTCACTTCCTTTTTTAATCGAAGGGTACGCTGTCTTCAATCACACATTCATACGGGTCATGGGACCTTCATTTTTGATTTACTTTCTGCTGCTGATTTGTTGTATCATTCTTTTGAACAAACCGGATCGAAACAGACTGAAACGCATTGACCTGATTTTAAAAATAACCATGTTGATTGGTTGTTCCATGCCCTTTTACTGGTATTTCCTATGACAAACATTCAATGGATCCTCGGTTCCCAATCTCCCAGAAGAAAAGAGCTTTTGGCTGGTATCGGTGTGGAATTTGAAGTCCGGATCAAGGACACGGAAGAGGTTTATCCGGATTCACTTCCTGTTTCAGAAGTTCCCGAATTCCTTTCAAAACTGAAAGCAGATGCTCTTATACCCGATTTAGCGGATAATGAAGTGGTTATTTGTGCTGATACGGTGGTGATTCTCGATGGAGAAATTCTTGGGAAACCTGTCGGTTTCAACGATGCCAAACACATGCTATCCCGTTTATCAGGAAAAAATCATACGGTTATAACCGGAGTTTTTATTGGCTCCAAAACAACCAGTACCTCTTTTTCAGAGCGAACCGAAGTAGAATTTGAAAACCTGACAGAAGACGAAATCGAATTCTACATCAATCAATACAAACCTTTTGATAAAGCTGGTTCTTATGGTGTTCAGGAATGGATCGGTTATGTTGCCGTAAAACGCATGCAGGGCACATATACGAATGTGATGGGCTTGCCAACGAATCGATTATACCAGGAAATCAGGAAGTTCACCCTGTAAACACCCCCATTCGGTAAAGGGAAAAATACCTCTATCCGCTTCGTGATTTGTTTCATTTTTATGCTACATTTGACGAAAATCACTATTTATGAAACACTTCTTTTTAACGATCCTGATCGCGTTATCGGGAATCACGATCAGCTTAGCTCAAACCGGAGACTCAAGCACCAATGCCAACAAGCCTGTATCAGGCGAGACTCAAACCCAAGTTAAAACCGGAAATCCTTCAGCAAGTAACCCGAATCTGCCGACGACGAGCGGTAGTAAAACCATTGAGGATATCATCTCATTTTTACCGGTTGCTTTTTTTCTATTGATCACTTCAACCATTTTTTTCAAATTGAGAAAAGACAAAGTGAAACTCAGTGACATTCTTATTGACAAGGAAGCAGTGCAGGAAAAAAGAAAAACAGATGCATCAGTCGCTATTGCAGCCGTAAATGCCGGTCAGCCTGCCCCTGTTGCTGCTGCACCTGCGGCACAAACTGACGGTCAAACAACCGCTAATTCGGACCAAAGCCAAAGTACCAGTAGGCTGATTGCTTTCATCTGTGGAATCACATCTGTTGCATTAGCTTGCTGCATTACCAGTTATTATTTCTATAAATCATTTACAGGAACGGAAGATGTAGATCTCGGAAATCTTTCCAATGTACTTTTTGGGTTGGGATTAGGAGTCATTCCATACGGGTTTAACAAAGTAGCTGCTGCATTGAAATAATTCAGCTCCCAATTAATATTCAGATAATTACTACCAATAAAAAACGCGATTCACTTTTGATGAATCGCGTTTTCCTTATTTAGTGTAAATCTTATTGCTTGATAAAAGGGGTCGTTTCCGAACCGTTATCTCCACTCACACGAACCAGGTAATATCCGTTCTGCAAATCATTTACCTGAAGATCTACTCCGTAAGTTTGGTTTTTATTGGCAACCGATTGGTATTTCACCACGCGACCATTCATATCGATCAATTCCACTTTGGCATTTTCACCAACGTTACCGACCAATTCCACCCGAATTTTATCCGTTGCCGGATTAGGGAAAATCATCAATTCGTTATTCACGACCTCTTCCTCTAAGCCCAAAGCAAAACCAACTGAGAAATCATATCGGTGATACGAACCAAAGTCGGCCGGGAAGATTTCCATCATGGATCCACTCACTTTACGCACTCTGAATCCTCCGGTTGTCTCTCCCTCTGTTTGGGAAGAATACCAGAAACCGATTCCATCATCATCGCTATCTTCCAAAATAATCGAGTAACAACCCGAAGCCAAGTTAAAAGTATCTTTATAATCCGTTGTATTCGTTAAAGTAGTACGCTGGAAAATAATAGCTCCATTTTGATCTACCAATCTCCATTTGTTTTCATTTGCCTTATTATTTGTCGTCATCCAAACGAAGAATGCACCGTCAATCACTTCAGGAGCCGTGTACTTGGTTTTGAACTCATCATTCTGGTGGTATTCATCCAATGAGAAAGAACCGTCAATTTCAATCACGCGTGCGTAAAATCCGGTTGCAGGATTTGCTCCAAACCAGAAGTTTTGGTTGGTAATCGGAATCTCCACAATCTCTTTCTGAAGAAACCCTAAATTCCCACTCCAAACATAATCGATAAAATTACCGTAGGTAACCCAAATTCGGATCTTGCAAGATGTCAACGGAAGCGCTCCATTATTTTGAAGGATCACACGCGGATTGGAACATGTCGGATTCCATTTACTGTAATATTCATAGCTATTCGGATTCAATATATCCAAAATCGCAGCATCGTATTGGAAGTTTGGTGCCGAATACGAAACCAAGTCAATCGCTGTCACGAAGTTACCTCCAGCCTGACCTAAATCATTTGCTGGAACATCGGTTATATCATAATCAATAGTCACCGTGTCACCTGGTGTCACATAAGATGTCAGTTCGTGATCGAAATCAGTTACCATATCTCCCGGACACCAACCTTCACGTGCATACGGCCACGTTCCTCCCTGACCTATATTTGGATTTTCACCACAGCCATCTGTTCTCCAGATACTCCAGCTGAATCGCTCTACTCCGTCAATGATCAATTTATGCTGTTTGTCCTGCCATTCGCAACATGCACCGTCACCTACCTGTCCATGTCCCGTCAATCGTGTTCTGATCTTAAAATTCTCGGAAGTATCCGAAAGAACAACTTGCTTCGCTTGCAAAACAACGTCATTCGCCATATCAGCATAATTGTATGAAGTCCAATTTCTCCAAATAGGTTGGACATCATGAACATCTCTGGCTGGAATACCTTCCACAAATGCAAATTTCAAATCAATCAGTTCCTGAGTATTGTGCGCAGCCAGGTCAACAGTTCCGTGCAAGTATTTCTGATAATCCGTCACATCATAGATCCAGGTGAATCCCTGAGGTCCCAAATCAAATCCGATTCCATAAGGAGTAATGTATCGACCGATTTCAATGTCGTTCAATTCTTCGAAAGCCACTTGATAATAAGTAATCGTCTGATTCGTCAATGTGGAAGTTACAGTGCTTGGAGTTGATTGAATCACCGTTCCGTTGCTTGCAAGCGTATCAATGGTTCCTTGGTCGTAAGTCAACATATTCGAAGCGATATGAAAACTATGCGGTCCCGGCTGATACTCGAAAACCACACTTGGAGTCGGAAACTGAGTCACCAAAACAGAATCTGCAGTTGCAGCATTCATTGTTCCTTGAATCAAATCGATCTTCGGACTTCCAGGAACCGATTCGACACCTGCAATGATCGGTTGGTTATTCTGTACCATGTTCGTACTTGAACACATTCCCAATCGGTTGTTCCCGGAACGATCGATCAATACCAATTGTCCGTCAAAATCATAATAGACTTCCAGATCCGCATAATTCGGATGGGAAGCTTGAATCTTTTTATCTTTCCAGGAAGAAATGGTTGCGGCATCCAAAGCAGATGACCAAACAGAAAATTCATCGATCGAACCTTTCCAATTCGTATTCAAATCTTTTCCATTTGCTAAGATGAATTTTGTGATCGTGCCGACAGGTGTTGTCAATGAACTTCCAATGTGCCACTGAACCCCATCTTTATAGATAAACATTTGTCCTGTCGAAGTCTTTTTCACGAAAGCCCAATGGTGCCAAACATTGTCGATATCTGTAGCAGTAGCCAATTTCGAAATACGGTTGTAACCTGAGCCCAGTCCGGCATCCCAATAAATCGTGTTATCAGACCAAGGCATGTGGATGTTCAAAACGCGATTATTTAGTGAATCCACTGCTTCCAGAATAGAAGTCGACACACCACTGTTTCCGTTTCCTTTTGCCCAGAAAGCAATCGTCATATCACCTCCCAAATTCACATTATTCAAATTGATTTCAGCATAATCCGTTCCACTGTTGGTAAATACACCATTCGAATTGTCAAAACTCAAGGTGTTCGAACCGGTAACAGCTGCCATTTCCAAATCCACTTGTGAAAGTCCCTGACGCGCATCTGTAAATTTCAATTCGATGATCAGATTCGATGATCCATCGTATGTGAACGGAGCTGAAAAATGAACGGTATTGGAACCTGTTGAAATTCCAGTAAGTGAATTATTGAAAACTGTTGTGAATCCAGTAGTTTCTAGTACTGACAAAGTGGATGAAAGCGTTGATTTGATCCGGATCTGAACTCCTTGTAACGAAGCCAATGCATTCAGGATATTCAAGTCCATTCCATGGATATCACCGGCAATGACACCACTTGTTACCAATTCACTGGCAGGAATAATCCACTGAATGGTTTTTCCATTTCCATTTGTACTAACTAATGTCATTGGTGTACTTCCCGTTCCCGAAATCGGATGAATCACCGGAACTAAAGGAGTTCTTTTCTGAACGGGCATCCACTTTTGATCGTAATAAACGGTATTTGTATAAGGATACGTTGCAGGAACCATGGTATTTACGCGGTATTTATTACCATCAACCTGCACAGAATCCATGATTCCGGTATGTTCAAAAATCCGGGTATAAGCCAAATAATCCCATTCGCCACAATTGTAATTATCCCAAGTGGTTAGCGGGCTACATTTCAACTTGTAATACATCAATACGCGTTCAAAGCGTTTCGTATCCAAACTTGCCGGAAATTGAAATTCAGCCCTTCTGGTGCTGATGGTATCAAACGTATAGGTTTGAACCCAGGTTGTATCTTGCGCATAGGAAGCGATTGCCAAAAATGCCAAGAAACCGGAAAGAAATCCTTTTTTCATATTTTATAATCAGTATAGGCTGGTAAAGATAACCCAAAGAACATGAGATACCTATATCGATTTTGTGACATTCTTGGGACAATTGTTCATTTTTACAACCAAAGTGCCCCGAAGTATTGTAAAGCTGATTAATAAACTTTATAAATCGGAAGTCTGTTAAAAGTCTTTTTCTCAAATCGTTGACTGTTCTGATAGACGAAGAAAAGCTGTGCTTCGGCACTTTTAGCAAATTCAGGATCTGCCGTTTTCTTCTTTTCCAAGAGCTCCCGAAGGCTTGGATTCTCTTTGAGAAGGTTTGCCGCTTCGTCTTCAAAAACATAAGCTGAGAAATATTCCTTTTCCTGAATATAACTGTCCATCAAGTTCCAGGCAAAGTAAGAATCTTCGCAGCGAGGTTCTAAAACCGTTAATATAAAATTGAGTTTATCCTGATCGCATGGAATCCAGATACTTCCTTTTGGAATGCAAACCAGTTCTTCCTCTTCCGTATTTTTAACTTCTCTGTGCAGGTAATGTCCCTCATAAGGTCTGCTTCCCGATTTAAAGTCCGTAATTCGAAGCGTGTGAACCGGTTTTGTGCTACTATCCATTTCAATGAATCGAACATTATTGGCCAACAAACGCCCAATGATTCCTTCTGCTTCTGCTGAGACAATGTATCCTTTGGGAATTCGAACTGAATCCTGAGCATAATAGGTTCGATAATAGGGAATGTACTTGCTGAATGGCTTCGAACGATCATAGAACAATCGGTCTTTTCCGGACACTTCGCTTGGTTTATATCCGAATTCGTAGCCTTTGAACAGAATCGAATCCTTTTTATCGCTTAATTCATAATGAATCGGATAATATGCTGCATTTACATTGTCTTTAAAAGCATTCATCCGAGCGTTCTCTATCGCTAAAGTGTTTGCATTGCTCCAATGAAACAGAAAATCCAAATAATCCTTTGTTGCCTGAACGCGCTGTGGAAAGGGTTTTAACATGTGTGTTTCCACCGTAATACTCAACGCATTGAACAACGAACCATAACCTTGTGCATATCTTGGAAGGTCATTGAATGCCTGAATCCCGGATTCCGGAGTTTCCCCCATTGTTTCCACGTAAGGAGACCAATCCCATCCTTTTTTCTTCAAGGTTTCCGTCAAAGCCGGAATATACTTTTGATTGAACAGATTGAGAACTCCCGCCTCCATCCGTTCTTTCATCGAATGGATGAACGTAAGCGTATATTGATAATCGGCACCGTTTGAAACATGTGTATCGACAAAGACATCCGGATCCAATGCCTGATAAATCTTCACAAAGGTCTTCATGTTCTTCGAATCCATTTTAATGAAATCCCGATTCAAATCCAGATTTTGGGCATTTCCTCTGAAGCCGTATTCTTCCGGTCCGTCCTGGTTTGCTCTGCTAGACGATGATCTATTCATCATTCCACCGATGTTGTAAGCAGGAATAATGGCAATGACAGGCAGATCCTTTGTCTTCTTTCCTTTTTTAATCCACTCCTCGATCCACAGCAAACAAGCATTTACACCATCGGGTTCACCTGCGTGAATGGCATTATTGATCAAAACAGTGGTGTTTTTTCGTGCTTTCTCAAATGTTTTCTCCTGGTCTCCTCCTCCATTAATTATTAACACATAAATGGAAGACTCTGTGTCTGACGGTCCCATATCGTAGAGTTCAATTTCTTCATGCAGAAAATCCAATCTCGTGTAGATTTGAATCAATTCCGGATATGTTGGAGTACTATTTCCATCCCATTGTGCGAAAGCAAGGAGCGGAAATAAGAATGTGAAAAATGCAAGCTTCATGCGTTAAAAATAGACTTAATTGAGAATTCAAAATCGATAATTGAAAAGAGATTCCTCATTTAGGATCATTTTCTTTGTGAATTGAACTAATTTTCAGCGACATTGTATTAAAACAAAAAACAGAAGAATGAAATTTTCGATGATTGCTTTGTTGGCCTTTCTTTCCATTGGATTTAATGGATTAGCAGATTGCGCGGGAACAGGATTAAACCTCCTTCCTTCTCAAAAAGAAATCAAGAAAACAAGTCTTTTTCTTTTGGAAGGGTATGCCGAAAGTCAACATGTAATTACTGATTTAAATACCAAATACCCCATTTATCTGAAATCCGGAAATGAACGAATTCCGCTGGAAGTCATTGAAACACATGTCGGACAATTTTATTTGACTCAGGTCTTACTGAAACCGAAAGCCCCCCTGACTCCCGGTAAAGAATACCAGGTGGTTATCGAACATTTACCCGATTATGAAAATTTCGGTAACTACAATTCCAAAACCAACAAATACGATCCGATCACTTATCTCATAAAAGACAGCTCTGATGAAGGAGTTCCTCAATGGATTGAAGCACCTAAGGAAAAAGATAAATCATTGGTTCATTACGGATGTGGTCCTTCTATTATGGTAAACTTCACTTTCACGGTCAAAGATGCTTCGGATATTTGGGTGCTTACTACGGTGAAAAGTAAGGAAACAGGAACTACTATTTCTTATATTCTATCCCTATCTGAATCACGAGTTTCCATTGGTCACGGCATGTGTGCCGGAGCATTCACTTTCAATGAAGGAACAGATTACGAGGTTCAATTTTCCTTAATGGACAGTTTGGGAAACAAATCCGAGAAAGCTTCGGAATGGATTGCGTTTACAAAGCCTGCGAACTAAAAAAAACAAAACACACTGATCAACAATCGATTAACACTAATTCTGTTCGCAAATTAGCGAATAATCAAATTCAGGAAGATTAACCTGCCAGTTTTTCCGAAGCGATCTCGCGTTTCGCTTCTTCCCGGTGATTGATTCCCCAATGAATCATACTGTCCATCACTTCCTGCAATTGTCTGGCTGATTCGGTCAATTCATATTCTACTAAAACAGGAATCGAATCATGAACAGTTCGTTTTAGAATTCCGTTCAACTCCAGCTCTTTCAGTTCTTTTGAAAGCATCCGTGGAGTGATCTTCGGAATGGTGCGCTGGATTTCCGTAAAACGACGACTTTTTCCAAAAAGCAATGATCCGATAATCTGCAGTTTCCATTTTCCTGAAATCACATTCAAGGTATCCGTCATTGCCAACACAAACTGAATAGGACAAGATTTTGCCTGTTCAAAAGTCATTTTCTGTTCCATAACACAAAAGTAATTGTTGCAAGTATACTAAAGTATATCGATATACAAAAGTATAGTACTTCCTTTTCTATATTAGGTTTATCTAGATTTGTACCACAACTCTGACAATGAATGTCAGGACAGTACAAATTAAAAATATACACGATGATTTTAGTAACAGGTGCAACAGGAAATTTAGGAAAAGCAACGGTTGAATTTCTTTTGAAAAAAAATCCGGCAAATGAAATAGCCGTATTGGCTCGAGATGCAAGTAAAGCTGCAGATTTGAAGGCTTTGGGTGTGGATGTCCGAATCGGGGATTACCAAGATAAAGACTCCTTGGTTAAGGCATTTCAAGGAGTGGAAAAAATTCTTTTAATTTCTTCCAGTGATTTGGTTGATCGATTGAGTCAACAAAAACGAGTGGTTGATGCTGCCAAAGAAGCAGGAGTGAAACACATTCTTTATACAAGTATTTCAATGCAAAACTTCGAACAGTCTGCATTGAAGCCATTTATGAGTGCTCATTACGAAACGGAAAAACACATTTTGGATTCGGGATTGACCTACACATTCCTACGCGACAATTTGTATGCGGATGTTATTCCAATGTTCGTAGGAGAACATGTTTTTGAAACCGGAATTAATTTCCCTGCAGGAACCGGTCGTGTTCCTTATACTTTAAGAAAAGAAATGGCAGAGGCTTTTGCAAACGTATTAAGTACAGCAGGACATGAAAACAAGATTTATGATATTTCAAATACAGAAAGTTATTCTTACCAAGATATAGCTGATGCGCTTTCGGCTCATTCCGGGAAAACCGTTGTTTACAATGATGTTTCGGTTGCCGACTTTTCAAAAGCATTAGCCGAAGCAGGTGTTCCTGAAGGAATGATTGGTTTTTCAATCGGTTTTGCAACAGCAACAAAAAATGGCGACTTAGATATTCCCAATACTCAGCTGGAACAACTTTTGGGAAGAAAACCAAGTTCTTTGAATCAAATCGTTTCCACCTTATACCAATAATCAATTCCGATAGATTTCCTAAAAGCGTTCCATCATTAGAGGAGCGCTTTTTTATTTTGTAACTTTCAGTCTTCAATAAAGACTTATGATTCTAGACTTTCTTATCGGCGTACTGATCATGAATGCGCTTCCCCACTTTGTATTGGGAATTACCAAAACCCGTTTTTTGGGCATGTTCGGCTACAAACCGACGGCGAATATCTGGTATGCGGTGGTTCAGTTTGTCCTTGCCCTGGTTTTGTTTCACATTCAACACGGAATTGAAACGATCCTGACCAATGGAATTTTCCTCGGAGCAGCTTGTACTTGTCTCCTATTTTTGATTTTTGGAAAAACAATTTTGAAGTTCTACCAAAACAAATAATGAATTTAGAATGCGGAATGAAGAGAAAGACCACTCAAAATTCTGCATTCTACATTCTTAATCAGAACTATGGATTTATTCAGTTCCCCCGACGAAACAACGAATTTGCTTCCGCATGACGGGATTGTAAATTACTATGGGGTTGTTTTTCAAAAAGCTCTGGCTGATTTCTTCCTGGAACATCTTTTGAACAACATTGAATGGAAGAATGATGAAGCGATCATCTTTGGAAAACGCATTGTTACGAAGCGGAAAGTGGCTTGGTATGGCGACAAACCATTTGAATACACCTATTCCAATACGACCAAACAGGCTTTACCCTGGACAAAAGAATTACTGGAACTAAAAACCATCATTGAAGCAGAAACGGGTGAAACATTCAATTCCTGTCTGCTCAATCTCTATCACGATGGAAATGAAGGGATGGCTTGGCACAGTGATGCGGAGCGGGATTTGAAAAAGAATGGCGCTATCGGTTCTGTGAGTTTCGGAAGCGAACGTAAATTTGCCTTTAAGCACAAACGAAGCTCGGAAACTGTTTCGATCTTGCTGGAACATGGAAGTTTGCTCGTCATGAAAGGGGAAACACAAACACATTGGCTTCACCGACTGCCTCCTACCCGTTTATCCAAAAAACCGAGAGTCAATTTGACATTCCGGACGATTGTTGAATGATTATTTCCCACGGACGGGCACGGAGGAACACAGAAGTTTTAAGGATTGAGATTTCACATTTACGAGAAGTGAATTGAACATTAAGATTTTAGTGAATTAGGGGTGAGGATTAGAGTATAAGTTTGTTTGGAGCATCAAAACGGTTTGAAATCCAGTAAAAACAGGTGTTAAATTCATAACATAAGCATACTCTATCTATGCTCTATCCATGCTCTATCCATGCTCTATCCATGCTTGATCTATGCTCTTTCTCCGAGTCATAGAAAATTGATCTGAAAAGTGAGTTTTTTATGCTTCAACACCTTTCTCACTTATGGGAAAATACCTGTATTTTTTTTCTATTTTTAATTTGTATCAATAATTTATCTTTACGCCATGCAAGATTTATTAGACGAACAATCTGTCCCAACTCAAAAGACACTCCGATTCCGATTGTGGGTAATTCTTATCTGGTCTTTTATTTTTCTGATCGGATATGCGTTCAGAATCATGCATTGGCCCTTTTCTTCAATCTTACGAGTTTTGGGAGCAGGAGGATTCATGGCTTATTCCTTCTCTTTTCTGATCCTTACAAATCCCAGAACGATTCTAACCATCGTTTTCAATGCTATCAGTCTTTTCTGGACCTTACTTGTTATTTGGGGAGTTTTTTTCAATGGTGGCTACCCATTCAACAAAGACGGAGCAACTGCCCAGGGAATCGTGTTTTCCATTTTGTTTCTCATCCATTGGGGAGTTTTATACCTCATTAAAAGAGTACGGTCCAGAAACAAATGATTTCAATGCTGTCGGAAAACAGCCAATCTTTCATAGTTTTCAAATCAATTAGTCGCTGGCATTTCCAATAAAGGAGTAATTTCCCGTTCATCTTTGATATATTGCCTAAATCTATATTCTTCCATTGTTTTACGGAATTTAAAATCTTCATAATTTGAAAAGATATACCTGAATACAGCCCTTAGTTCGCGAGGTTCTTTATAAGTTCCGTATACTCTTGTTTTATAAAACTTGTCTTTTGTTTCGAAAATAAAATTCACTGTTTGATGATCTGTCCAATTTGCTGCATATTCAGTTTTGAGCGATTTGAAATCAATGTACCTTAATTTATCAACCAAAAGCTTATAGAACCACTTATCACTTTTAGCCTTGTATTTGCCTTCTTTCTTTACAAATAACTTTCCCTCGTAGAGTATTTTTCCCGATTTATTAATTTGAAATATAAAACTTGGACAGGTTCCAAAGCAACCTGAACTCAAAAAAGTAACAGATTGCCAATCGAATTTATTTTGGTGTTTTTGCTTCTGAAATTTCAAAGTGTCTATTCCAGCATCTTTACAATACTCTTTCAAATTTTGGCTTAAAGGATCTAAATACAATCTTTCATTGTCAATTCTGCAAAGTTTGAACTTCACACGATTTCCGATTAAAGTGCTGGCAGAGCTAATTTTTATTTCTAAGACCGAGTCTTTTATCTTATATCGATTTGAATTACTTTGATCGTAAGCAATATGACAAATGTTATCGTTAAAATATAATGTAAAGTGTTTCATTCCCTCTTCAACTGAATCACTTAAAAGCCATAGACCTTGCAACTCCTGTTTTATCTGAAAAGGGCTTTTTATTTTAACCGAATTATTACACGAAATAAAAACACTAACTAGTAAAATGAATAAGAGATAATTATAACCTTTCATAAATTCAGAATTGTTTTCAGTTAAGTTTATCTAAACTAATACATTTTCCACTAAACAATGAATTTAATCGAATTCCAAGACATTGTTTATATTTGGTTTTCGATATCAATTCACAGTTCATGTCCAGTACTTTTCACAAGCATCCGATCATTTTTTACAACGTAGAAAATCTCTTTGACACTTTTGATGACAAATCATTGCTAGGAAATGAAGAGTTCACCATGGAAGGAAGCAAACTGTGGGATAATGAAAGGTACCAAATGAAACTGAACCGTTTGGCAGAGGCTTTGTTACTGGTTAATGGTTCCACTCCGCTTATTTTTGGAATGGCTGAAATTGAAAACCGGAAAGTGGTCGAGGATTTGATCAAAACGGATCTTTTGGCGCATCGGAATTATCAGATCGTTCATTATAATTCGGAAGACAGACGCGGAGTGGATTGTGCTTTCGTCTACGATGCCGGATTTATTGAGGCGGATCTGGAAATGAAACTGATCATTGAGGTTGACGATGAGCCTTATTTCAGGACCCGCGATATCATTTACGTGAAAGCGAAACTTGCAGATGAACACATTGTTCATTTCTTCGTGAATCACTGGCCATCCAGAAGAGAAGGAATCTCCGAATCGGAAAGCCGAAGAAAGTTTGCTGCGGCAACGCTTAGAAGAAAAATCGATGAGATCTTAAACTCCGATAAGGAAGCAAATATCATTGTGATGGGCGATTTCAACGACACTCCGGAGAACTTCAGTATTCGCACTATTCTGCGCGCGAAAGGTCAGCACGAGCAAACGCCCGGAGATCTGATCAACCTGTTGATTGAAGAACAGAAACAAGGCCACGGAACTACTGTTCATCAGCGGGAATGGGACGTATTTGATCAACTCATTGTCTCTCAGGGATTGCTGCAAGGACAATCCGGACTGGAAATCAATGAGCACAACGCATTTATCGCCCGAAATAAAGAACTCATCTTTACTTATCCTGATGGTGGGCAAAAGCCAAGTGCTACTTACGGTGGAGACACTTATCATGGCGGTTATTCCGATCATTTGCCCGTATTCCTCAATCTCAAAGAGAAAAACGGAAATTGATTTGCGACAATATGGATCAGGCAAAAACAGTTCTAATCGATTTCAAATCTTCCCGAAATTTTAAGGAGATTGTCCCATTATTAGTGAAAGATGAAGCTTTGAGAGCTGCCATTTTTAAAGAGATCGCCTGTGAAGAATATCCCTATCCCGAATACGCTTCCTGGATCGCAGTCCATTTCTTCGAAAAACATTCGGAACTGATGACAAAAAGCCAGTTCGACTTGATGGTATCGGTTTTGCTCCGGACAAAAAATCATTCGCTGCAACGCAATCTTTCTAATGCATTGGTTTACTCCCCTTTTGATTGTTCGGAGAATGGAGAATTGCTGGATCTCCTGATCGATTTTCTCCATCAATCGGAAGCACTTCCGGCACTGAAATACCATGCGCTTCGTATGATTGAAAAACACTTTTTACCGGCATATCCTGAATTGATGCGGGAACTGAAAACCCTTTTCGAGGTTATTTCAAACCATCCCAAAAAATCCATGCAGGCAATGGCCCGGAACTTTGAAAAAAAATACCGTAAACATCCTTATTATGAGCAATAGACCATTTTTCACTCTCCTTTCATTTGTGTTTTTCACCTGTTCACTCTTTTCGCAAACCATTCGCCTGGAAGAAATCATGAAAGGAGAAGAATTCGTTGGATTTTCCCCTCAGGATATTCAATGGAGCATAGACAATGAATCCGTCACTTTTGATTGGAACCCGACCGGCGAATTGGGAAGAAGCTTGTATGCTTACAAATTGAAACAAAAACAGATACAGAAAGTTGGATTTCTTGAAAACAGACCCATTTCGTCTCCAACTTTAACCAATCACTCTCAAATATTTAATAATCATTACTTTAATCAGGATGGCGAGTTGGTTAGATACAATCAGAAAACCAAGGAACTTGTTGTCATTTATTCACGTAATGAACCTATCGGGGAAATCTTCCGGGTTAAGAATCCTTCGTTCATCTATTTCACCATTCAGTCCAATGTTTTCTGTTATGATGAAACAGTTGGAAGCATTGTCCAGATCACCAATTTCGTCCAGGGAAATCAAGTAGTCGAAAAAACCGATACGAGTTTTTTGCATGAACAACAGCGCGAATTGTTTTCATTCATCAAACTTCAGGACGATAAGAAAAAGTGGAATGAAAAACAGCCGCAAAGGAAAACTCCGGTTGGAATCTATTATTCCCAAAACGAATACGTCAGCAAATACAGTATCAGTTCTGACGGAAGATACATTTCCTTTGTCCTGACAATGGATTCGGATGAACCGACTACCAATTACGAGTCTTACATTACAAGTGACGGATTTACTCATCACCGACAAGCCAGACCGAAAGTGAACGACAAAGAACCAAGCACACGGATGGGAATTTTCGACAGTGTGGAAGACACCGTTTATTTTGTAGATGCCTCTTCGTTGAAAGACATTCGCAAAATGCCGGTCTATCTCTCCGAATATGGGATAAGCGGTTCTTATTTTAAGGATCGGGATGTTTGTTTTCACCAAGCAATTATGAATCCAGATGAAAGCAAAGCCCTGGTGGATGTTCGTTCTTTCGATAACAAAGACCGCTGGATCTGTCTGGTTGATCTGGCAACCGGGAAATTGACTGAGCTGGAGAATCAACACGATGAAGCCTGGATCGGTGGCCCCGGAATTTCAGAATGGAACGAAGAAGAAGGGACATTGGCATGGATCAATTCTTCTGATTTCATCTTCCAGAGTGAAGAAAGTGGTTATTCTCATTTGTATTCCATGAATGCAACTAATCGCTCTAAGAAGGCATTAACCGATGGAAAATGGGAAGTCCGCGATCCGTTTCTCTCCCATGATAAAAAGACCGTTTATTTCATTGCAAACAAAATTCATCCCGGGGTTCGGAACGGTTATAAATTGGATCTTGCTTCCAAACAGATCACTCCCCTTTTTGAAGGCAATTTCGGAATCGAATGGACTTTATCTCCGGATGAAAAAACCTGGGCAATCCGCTACTCAACAACAACTCATCCATGGGAATTGTGTATTGTTCCCAATGCCCCAAATCAGAAGTTAGTTCCGGTGACGAAAAGCACACTTCCTGCATTTGACAAATTGACACTTCAAACTCCCGAAATTATTCAAATTCCTTCCTCAGATGGAAAAATCATTTACTCGAGGAAATACACCCCGTCAAAACCAAATGGAGCAGCTGTTCTTTTTGTTCATGGAGCCGGTTATTTGCAAAACGCACATTATTTCTGGAGTTATTACCAACGTGAGATGCTGTTTCATCAATTATTGATTGAAAAAGGATATACGGTTCTCGATTTGGATTACCGGGCAAGTGAAGGCTACGGAAGAGATTGGAGAACGGACATTTACAGGGATATGGGAAATCGCGATTTACAGGATTATGTAGATGCCAAAAATTACCTGGTCAAAAATCAAGCTATTGATTCTTCACGAGTTGGAATGTATGGTGGAAGTTACGGTGGTTTCATTACCCTGATGGCACTTTTAAAAACTCCGAACACCTTCAATTGCGGTGCTGCCTTGCGTTCCGTAACAGATTGGGCTCATTACAATCACGAGTATACCAGCAACATCCTGAATTATCCATCAACTGATCCAAAGGCCTATCACAGAAGCAGTCCGATCTATTTTGCGGAAAACCTGAATAAGCCACTATTGATGCTTCATGGAATGGTGGATGACAATGTTCAGTTTCAGGATATTGTCCGTTTGAACCAGCGCTTCATTGAATTGGGAAAAACCAATTTTCAGTTGAGTATCTTCCCGACAGAAGCTCATGGCTTCACTTTCACTCCGGCATGGATCGATGAATACCGGAGGATTTTGGAGTTGTTTGAAACGAATTTGAAGTAGAATGAGTAAAAGCATGAGCTAGAACCTCGCACCAACTAAAGGGAAGCACACAAAGAATTTTTTAACCGCAAAGGCGCTAAGAACGCCAAGATAAATGGGTTAAAAACTTTGCGCTCTTTTACTCTTTGCGGTGATCTGAAAAAAAAAATAAAACTTTGCCTTAAATTGAATCATGGAAGTTCGTGAATTAAAAACCATAGAGGAAATGCTACCTCATCTTGCTGTTCTGCAGGAACTGTACCCAAAACTTCAGGCAGAAAGCTATCGAAACATGCTGGAACAGATGCTTCCGAATAATTACGCACAGGTTGGAGTATTTATTGAAGATAAATGCGTTGCAATCAGCGGATATTGGTTGGGAACAAAATTATGGTGTGGTCCCTATCTGGAATTGGACAATGTGATTGTTTGCGAGGAAGCACGGGGAACAGGAGCCGGTAAACTGATTCAACACTACCTGGAAGAAAAGGCGCAACAACTCCATTGCAGCATCATGGTATTGGACGCCTATTCAAACAACTTCAAAGCTCATCGGTTCTATTACAATCAGGGCTATGCTCCACGAGGATTTCATTTTATCAAGATTCTGGATGAAGGCGGATTGACCTGAAATTAATTATTTAGTGCCTTCGACTACGCTCAGTCACCTAAAAAAACAAGTGAAAAGGTCATTGAGCGTAGTCGAAATGCCTTTTCAATTATTACTCAGTTCGACTCCAGTCGTTTCATCTGATCCCGGATAATTTTCCCGCAAGTCTGAATCTGATTCACGATTTCTGAAACCAATTCCTTGATTTCCTTTTTACTGAGCTGGGTCTCTTTTTCCAATTGCAACAACAACTTGGAAGTTTCATTCATTCCAAACAATCGGGCAGGACTCAAGATCTGATGTGCCTGTTTCCGCAGTTCACCCCAGTTCTCATCTTCAAAAAAATGAATCAGGTCGATTGAATATTGTGGCATCATTTCAAGGTAAGCCCCATACATTTCCAACAAATATTCCACATCCCCTTCTGCACGTTCTTCCAGGATTGAAAGATCCAAGAGCTCAACTTGCACCACTTCTTCCTCTTGATTTTTCGGTTCTGTAAGCAGTGTATTGTTTTGATATCCCCACTTCACCAATAGTTGATAGAGTTTTTCAGGATTGAATGGTTTGGAAATATAGTCGTTCATTCCTGCTTCGATAAACTTATTCTGGTCTCCTACCATGGCAGAGGCTGTAATGGCAATGATGGGAACTGAACTGACCGGTTCTGCAAACTTGGAACGAATGAATCTCGTGGCTTCCATCCCGTCCATTCGCGGCATGTAATAATCCATCAGAATCACATCGAATGTCTTATCCTTCAAGATAGCGATGGCATCGATCGCATTGCTGACACAAACAACATCCACATTCCACTTATTCAGGTCGTATTGGATCACTCTTTGATTAATCGAATTATCCTCCACCAAAAGGACACGCAAACCATCCAGATTCTTCACCAGTACAATGTCTTCCCGGCTTACATTCTTGGTCTCGACATGTTTATTGTGAAGTTCAAAATCCAATTCAAATGAAAGAGAAGTTCCTTGTCCTTCCTTGCTTAACAAATGAATCTCTCCTCCCATTGCTTCCACCAACGATTTGGCAATTCCTAAGCCTAATCCTGTTCCGGAAGCAGTTCGTGTGCGGTGATCCTCCAACTGGGTGAAATTTTCAAACACAAAATCCTGCTTTTGGATTGGAATTCCGATTCCGGTATCCTTTATTTCAAAGTGAATCCGCTCCAATCCATTTCGGTTATTAATCGACTTGACTTTCAGCGTAATGCTCCCTTCAATCGTGAACTTGATCGAATTTCCGACAATATTCAATAAAATCTGATTTAAGCGAACCGGATCTCCAACAACATAATCCGGTAAGTTCTCATTAAAATCCTGTTTGAACTTCAGTCCCTTCTCCTCTATGCGATAAGAAATGGAACTTACAAAAGTTGTCAGTAAATCCGATAAAGAGAAACGCACATACTCAAACGACATCTTACCGGCACGAATCTTCGAAACATCCAATAAATCATTGACAACATGCAGCAATCCATTTGCCGAAACTCCTAAGGTATGTACAATTTCCTGTTGTGTCCTGGATAGGTTCTCATCATTCAATTGCCTTGTCAATCCGATAATACCATTCATAGGTGTCCGAATCTCGTGACTGACGTTTGCCAAAAACAATTCCTGCGTTTTCAATGCATTTTCCGCTTTTCTCTTTTCACGGATCGCTAATTCCCGAGCTTCTAACAAATCGGTAATGTCCGTATCTACATAAACGAGGAATTTCAATTCACCGTGCTCATCAAAAACCGGAGTCAAAGAGGTTTGAATGTATTTTTGCTCTTGATTTTTCAATTCTTTAAATGCCTGAAAAACGACCGATTCCTTGGTTTCAACTGCCTGGTCGATAAATGCAGAAATCTCGGCTCTGGTCAAACCGACTATTTCATAGATGCTATCCCCTTTTTGTGTAAAAAAATCCGCTGTGGTACTCCATCCATATAGGCGCACAAATCCTTCATTCACCCATGAAATTGTTCCATTCGGATTCGTGATTGTGATTCCATTATTGGTATTGCTCGCCACAATCGAAAGACGTTCCAACTCCCTGTTTTTAGATAAGATCAATCTATTGGAAGAAACGCGGTCTTTGTATCTGAAGTAAATGAATATCAATAATGCTGCTAATAGGGCAATACTCCCAATCAACAAATTCCGGATAACCACCTGATTTTCATTGTTGTCATTCTGAAGCCGCTTGTTTCTGTTCAGGATTGCAATTTCCTCATTCTTTTTATTCAGGTCATATAGAAACTGAAGCCGGACAAGCTCCTTCGCATTTTCATCCGTACTGAATTCTTCAAACTCCTGATTGTATCTCAATCTATATTCGTAGGCAGCCTTATAATTCCCTTTCAAACTTTCCAACTCGGAATAAAACTCAAAAAAGAACTTGTATTCAGATAAAAATTGAAACCGCTTGATATACCTTTCATACTCCTTCAGAAGTTTTTCAGCTTCATTTAGTTTTCCATTATCCAAATAATACCGAATCAAAAGCCGGCAATTCGCGTAAATATAGTCCGGAGCTCTTTCTTTCACATAGATTGCACGTGCAAAATCCATGTATTTTTTTAAACTGTCTATCTGACCTTCCAATCCATAAGCTTCACCATAATTGGAAAACCCAACTGCGTAACCCATGCTGTCATTCAAACTCAAAGAACCCTTGATACAATTTAGAGCATATTTTCTACTTGTCTCCAAATCCGAAGCATTTTTCCGGACCTGATAATAGATCAGATACAAGTTCGATAGATTGTTATTGCATTTCAGAATGAGGTGGTTGAGTTTTTTTGTTTTTGCCTCCAATAAGATCGATTTGTAAACTTTCTTTGCCTCATCCAAATACCAACTATTCTTTTTTTCAAACCCATAATCGGTTAAGCAATGTCCGACATAGGTTTTACTTTCCAAAAAACTTGACAAATCTTTTCCCTTTTTGAAAGCATCCATAGCTGCTTCGAAGTGACTGCGGGCCTTTAACAGTACATTCAGCTCTTTAAAAATCCAACCGATGAGAAACTGTGCTTCACCAATGTGGGAGTAATTAGTTGACTTTTCAGCCAACTCTAATGCCTGATAAGCTGTGTTCACAGCGAATTTATAATCGCCCCTTTGCATATGAGCAGCACTCAGATCCATTAAAATCCGGTGTCTTAACTTTTCGTCTTTTGCAGTTTCCGGAAGAAGGTTCGCAATCTTTAAAATCCGAATACTTTCCCTGATATCAGAAGTTTCTAAATCTCTTGATATCTTAAGGAGCTTCTCTGCCGACATTTTCGAATAATCAACTGAATCGGCAAAAGTCCAGGATGTAAAAAGCAGTAAAACCGGCAAAATCAAGAAAGACTTCTTACAAACACACTTCATAAAGAAACGTTTATTCATCAATTTGAAAAACAGGTATTTACCGCGAAATTAGGGAATATTTTGCAGCTTTTCCTCCAATCGGGTCATAAATGGGTGAACGGTGCCTTATACTAAATGAATCAGGCATTTGGCTACTTGTTTTCACAATTTCAATTCATTAGTGCCAACTATTCATTAAATTCGGAAATCAATAAAATAAAACTATGAAAAACAATATTCTCCTCTCTCTACTTTTCCTCCCACTTTTTAATTTTGCACAAGATTCCCATGGTTCTTGTTCTTCCGTAAAGCGATTCAAAAATTCCATGGCAAAAAGTAACACTTTTACAGTGGCGCAAATTGCTCAGACTGAACGCTATGATGTGCATTATTACTTTTTGAATCTGAACATGACCAATACCACGACAACCTTGTCCGGTTCGGCAGAAATTCATGCAAAAGCACGCGTAAATCTGGATACTGCCTTGGTTGAGTTCTTCAATACGTTTGTAATTTCTTCCATTGAGGTGGATGGAACTCCTGTCACTTATGCACGTCAGAATAGCGCACTAAAAATTCCCGTAAACAAGTTACAAGGTGAAAACTTTGTGATTCATGTCAATTACAGCGGAACTCCTCCAACCGCAGCTACCAATCCGTTAGGTGGAGGTGGAATGACCAATGCGAGTTCTCCTTCCTGGGGAAATCAGGTGACCTGGTCTTTATCCGAATCGTTTGCCGCCTATGAATGGTTTCCTGCAAAACAATCCCTGAAAGACAAGGCCGACAGTTGTGCTGTATGGATTACGGTTCCTACCAATTGTAAAGCGGGTTCCAATGGTGTTCTTCAGCAAGTGGTTGATCTTGGGAATGGGACGCATCGTTTTGAGTGGAAACACAAACATCCGATTGATTATTATCTGATTTCCGTAGCAGTTGCCAAGTACGTCGAATACAATGTAACTGCAAATCCGGCTGGCTCTGGTCCTGTCCTCATTCAAAACTTCATTTATGACAATCCGGCAACGTTGCCAAACTTCCAAAATGACATCGATGAAACGGTAGACTTTTTAGAGTTATATGCAGATTTATTCGGTCCTTATCCATTTGCAGATGAAAAATACGGTCATTGCATGGCTCCAATTTCAGGAGGAATGGAACATCAGACCATGACCACCCAGGGATTCTTCAATCCAACGCTCACCTGTCACGAATTGGCTCATCAATGGTTTGGTGACCATGCCACCTGTTCTTCCTGGGCAGATATTTGGGTAAATGAAGGATTTGCCTCTTATGCCGAATACATCATGCTGGAGAATTTGTATCCCGGAGATCAGCTCCAGGATATGCTGGACAGACATGACAACATTATGCAACAGCAAGGTGGATCCGTTTGGGTATTGGATTCATTAAATGACGGAAGTATTTTTTCCAGCAGATTGGTTTACGACAAAGGTGCCGCAATCGTGCATACTTTGCGTTTCCTTATTGGCGATGATCAGGTGTTTTACGACGCTTTGAAACAATACCAAATTCAGTATGCCGACTCTGTAGCTTCCGGCGTAGAATTGATCGCTGTTGTGGAAAATGAAAGTGGTAAAGATTTTTCCAACTTTACGGAGGAATGGTATTTTGGTGAAGGATATCCGACTTATTCTGTTCGTTGGAATACCGTTGGAAATGATCTGTTATTGGAAATCAATCAGACTACTTCCAAACCAACCGTCACTCCCTTATTCACAAATGATCTGGAGTTGTTGTTTGACAGAAGTACTTCCGCTGATACAACAATTCGTTTCCAAATTACAGGAACTCAGAATCAGTTCATCATTTCGAATGCTGCTGACTATATCAACATTACCAAAATCGATCCGAACAACTGGATTTGTAACAAATCGAATGGCATTGTGAAAGACATTAATTTCACTGCCGGAATTGAAGACAATCCAAACAAGGCTCGTATTTCAGTATTTCCAAATCCGTCCAATGGACCTGTTACTATTGAAATGGGAACAGCCGGAGATTACAGCCTTCTATTGATGGATTCGAAAGGAAGTGTGATCACTTCAAATGAATTTAAGAACTCAACAACTCTAGACATGAAAACCCAGGCACAAGGAACCTATATCCTTCAGGTGGTTTCCAAATCTACAGGAGAGAAATTCAATAAGTTGATCAAGAGATAATCATCGATTAGCAAACAACTCTGAATCCCACCCGTTAGTAATGAGTGGGATTCTTTTTTGCGTTACATTTATTTAGATTGACTTTATTTAGCGTTTATTCTATCCTTAAACCTTTAATTTATTGTTATTTATATTTTACATGTAAAAATGATCCCTAATTTTACGGTACTAAAAAACAATCCTGACGATAAATATCAGGATCTAAATAAAAGATTCATGAAAAAAATAGCTTTATTACTATTAGTAGGTTTTGGAATTACTGCATTGGCAAATCAGGCAACTGCACAAAGCAAAATGCAAGACTGGGCAGAATTGAAAGAGTTTCACAAAGTAATGTCTCAAACATTCCACCCAAGTGAGGAAGGGAATTTGGAACCTATTAAAACAAGAATCGGTGAAATGGTGGAAAAAGCAAAAACGCTTCAAGCATCTAAATTTCCAACTGATTTTGATAACGAAAAAGTAAAGAAAGCGGTTGCTCAATTGGTTACTGACAGTGAAAAATTGCAAACAGCGATCAAAGGTGGGGCAAGTGATAAAAAAATCACCAAGTCTCTTTCCGGTTTACATGATGTTTTTCATCAAATCGTAGGTCTTTGTTCTGCAACTGAAGAGCACGATCATGATCATAAGGAAGGCGACGGTCATAGTCACTAAGCATATTCAAATAACTAAAAAATCCCCCGTACTTAACTGTCCGGGGGATTTTTGTTTTAAGTCGTTTTTCAAACTTCTAGAAACCATTTACTCCGTTCACGGTGGTATATTTCAGAATATTCTTTTTATCCGGATGGATGCGGGCGAAGGCGGACTGAACAGCCAAAGTTCCCTCATGAAAACCACACAGGATCAACTTCAATTTGTTTTCATAGGTATTGACATCGCCAATGGCATAAATTCCGGGAATGTTGGTGGAATAATCCAGCGTATTCACTTTGATGGCGTTTTTCTCGATCTCCAATCCCCAATCAGCAATCGGTCCCAAAGATGGTTTCAAGCCAAATAAAGGGATGAAATGATCTGCTTTTGTAATGATCTCTCCGTTTTTTGAATGACTGATCACGACCTCTTCCAAGGTTGTTCCCCCTTTCAAATCGGTCACTTCGGCTTCCGTGATCAAGGAAATCTTCCCTGACTCAGCCATATCAATCACTTTCTGAACCGAATCCAAATGTCCACGGAAAGAAGCACTCCGATGAACCAAAGTCACTTCCGAAGCAATGTTATTTTCAGCCAAATAGATCGACCAATCCAAAGCGGAATCCCCACCACCGGCGATCACACATTTCTTTCCTCTGAAAACTTCCGGATCCTTGATCATGTAATCAACTCCTTTTTCTTCAAAAGACTCAAGACTTTGAATCGGTGGTTTTCTCGGTTCGAAAACACCTAATCCACCAGCGATCATGACAATCGGTGCTTTGTGTTTTGTTCCTTTTACAGTAGAAACAATAAATGATTCGTCTGCCTGTTTTTCAATCGTAGTAGCTGCTTCTCCTAAGGTAAAACCAGGTTTAAAAGGAGCTGCCTGCTCCATCAGGTTATTCACCAGATCCCCAGCCAAAACAGAAGGAAACCCCGGAATATCATAGATCGGTTTTTTGGGATAGATTTCAGAACATTGTCCGCCAGGCTGTGGTAAGGAATCAATCAAATGACAACGCAACTTCAATAATCCCGCTTCAAATACGGTAAAAAGTCCAACCGGACCTGCTCCGATGATAATGATATCTGTTTCAATCATGATTTTTTAGTTCTAAATTGTTTCAAGGGGTGACTTCGACTACGCTCAGCCACCTTAGATTTTTTTATTTTACACCTGTGAGAAAGGTGATTGAGCAGAGTCGAAGTCAAATGACTCCTGCAGCCACTGTTTGATTTGTATTTTCATTGATCAGAATAAAAGCTCCGGTTTTCGGCAATTGTTTGAACGCGTCGAAACTTACTCCGTCTGCGGTTTTAATCGAAACCTTTGCTAATTCATTCAGGTGAAGACTCCCATCACTTTCCAAATCCTGGAAACTGTGGATATCTATCTTCGAATGAATCTCTTTGATCATTGCTTTTGTCCTAAAACTATTTTGTTGCAACAAAAACTTCTGCCCTGAATGGAATGCCGAACTATCCATCCAACAAATCGTTGCCTGTAAGATTTTCTCCGTTAGAGGAAGCGCATTTTTAGGAACGATGGTATTTCCGCGACTGATATCCAGATCATCTTCCAAATGCAGCACCACCGGTTGATTTTTCCCGGCAGTCCCCACTTCCTTCAAATTGGATTCTATTTTACTGATCCGGGTTTGTGCTCCGGAAGGTAAGATCGTCACCTCATCTCCCACCTGAAAATTTCCGCTCAAAACACTTCCTGCATAACCTCTGTAATCATGCAATGCTTCTGTTTGCGGACGAATGACGTATTGGACCTGGAAGCGTGCTTCCTCATTCAGATTTCCTTCACCTATTGCTATTGTTTCCAAATACTCCAATAAAGGCAATCCCTTATACCAGTCCAGTTTTTCAGAACGATGAACCACGTTGTCGCCTGCCAATGCAGAAGTTGGAATGAAATCGACCTTATTCAAGCCGATCAGTTCTGAAAACGTCCGGTATTCTGAAACGATCTCATTGAAACGTTCTTCACTATAAGACACCAAATCCATTTTGTTGATACACAACAATACCTGCGGAATTCCAAGCGTTGCAGAAATGATACTGTGTCGTTTGGTTTGATCCGTAATTCCATTTCGTGCATCCACCAGGATAATTGCCAGCTGGGCAGTTGAAGCTCCGGTGAACATATTCCGGGTGTACTGAGCATGTCCGGGAGTATCTGCAATGATAAATTTTCGGTTATCCGTTGAAAAATACTTATAAGCCACATCGATGGTAATTCCCTGTTCGCGTTCTGCACGTAATCCATCGGTAAGCAGTGCCAAATCGATTGTCGTATTCTCGCCCGTTGTCTTACTCTGACGGGTAAGTGTCTCTATGATATCGGTAGAAATCGATTCACTGTCGTAAAGCAAACGCCCGATCAAGGTGCTCTTTCCGTCGTCTACATTTCCTGCCGTAAAAAATCGTAATAAATCCATTTTGTCTAATTATAAATTATTAATTGCATCCTCCCCCTTAGTCCCCCTCCGAAGGGGGAAACCTAATCCTCTTTCAACATTGCTAATTAATAATTAAAAATACCCTCCTTTTTTTCTATCCTCCATTGCAGCCTCCGAGATTCGGTCATCCATTCGGGTTGCTCCTCTTTCTGAAATCTTCGCATCTGAAATTTCTGCAATGATATCATCAACGGTGTAAGCTTCACTTTCGACTGCAGCTGTGCATGTCATATCTCCGACCGTTCGGTACCGCACTTTCTTAGTTACAACCTGATCTGTCTCATCCAAGTTCAAAAACTCATTGTTCGCCATCAACTGACCATGTTCTGTCACAACGCACTCACGTTCATGCGTAAAATAAATTTCCGGCAATTGAATGTTTTCGCGTTTGATGTAATTCCACACATCCAATTCCGTCCAATTACTGATTGGAAAAACCCGCACATTTTCGCCCTTATCGATTCTACCGTTGTAAATACTCCACAATTCAGGGCGTTGCAACTTCGGATCCCATTGTCCGAATTCATCCCTAACGGAAAACACACGCTCTTTTGCTCTTGCCTTTTCTTCATCTCTTCTCGCTCCGCCTATGCAGGCATCGAATTCGAATTCCTCAATGACATCCAGCAAGGTATATGTCTGCAAAGCATTTCTACTTGGAAACTTTCCTTTGGCATCCTGCAATTTGTTTTTAGCAATCGTATCTTCCACATTGCGGACAATCAGTTGCTCCCCTAATTCTTTTGCCAAAGCATCCCGAAAATCAAGTGCTTCCCGAAAATTATGTCCTGTATCCACATGAACCAATGGAAAAGGGAATTTCCCGGGTCTGAATGCTTTCAGCGCCAAATGTACCAAGCAAATACTATCTTTTCCTCCTGAGAACAATAAAGCCGGACGGTCAAACTGACCTGCAACTTCTCTCAGGATATAAATAGCTTCCGCCTCTAATTCATCTAAATAATCTTTCATTTTTTTTTTAATTATTTATTATTCCTCCCCCTTTGAAGGGGGATCGAGGGGGATGGCACTTGGAGATTTGCCACCCCTCTTAGTCTCCCCTCTGCGCCTAGGCTGAAGCTTTAGCGCAAGCATAAGGGGAGAAAATAGTTTAACTATGCAAACCACATTCTTTTTTGGAATTATCTTCCCACCACCATCTTCCGGCACGAAAGGATTCTCCTTCCCGAATAGCTCGTGTGCAGGGTTGACATCCCAAACTTACAAATCCTTTATCCTGCAAAACATTATACGGGATATTGTATTGTTTAATATACGCTTTCACTTCCTCCAAACTCCAATTCGCCAATGGATTGATCTTCACTATCCGGCGTTGTTCATCCCACTCAACCAGTTCCAAACCAGCTCTGTTTTCAGAATGGTCGGCACGCAATCCTGTGATCCAAATATCTACATCCTTCAAAGCGCGATTCAATGGTTCCACCTTTCGAATGAAACAACATTCCTTGCGGTTTTCCAATGATTCATAAAAGCTAAGCGGGCCTTTCTCCGTCAGTAAGTTTTCCACTGCCCGAGACTGAGGAAAATAGACCTCCAATTCCTTTTGATAACGCTGACGGGTGGATTCGATCACACTATATGTTTCCGGAAACAAACGTCCTGTATCCAATGTAAATACGCGAATCGGCAAGTCCTGTGAATAGATTGCATGAGTAAGGACCTGGTCTTCCCAACTCAAACTGGAGGAAAAAGCCACCCGGAATCCTTCCAGAGAAGCGATTTGAGTTAAGTAATCTTCCAGATCCGTATAGGTTATTTCCTTTATTTTCTCAATCATTCTTTCTTAAAATAACACCGTTAAAAAATTGCGTAAACTCACTATTACGACTACAATCCCAACAAACAACATCATTGCCTTGATATTCAACCTGGACGCCAAATAAGCAGCAATTGGTGCCGCACAAACTCCTCCCAAAACCAATCCTAAGATCGGTTGCCATACATTATTGTTACCAAGCAAAGTAAAGAAGGTAAAAGAACTCGCCAAAGAAACGAAAAACTCCGCTAAATTAACTGATCCGACAATCATTCTTGGGTGTTTTCCACGCGCAATCAAAGTGGAAGAAACGACCGGTCCCCATCCTCCACCTCCGATTGAATCCAAAAAACCGCCCAAAAGTCCAAGCCATCCAACTTTCGTTACTTTTTTACGTGTTTGTTTCTTACGAAGCACCTTGTATATGATCAATCCGCCTAAAAACAAAGTATACCCGCTTACAATCGGTTTAATGATGTCATTATACGACTCAAATTCCGACAATACATAAGCTCCTACAATCGCTCCCAAAACCCCTGGAATCAGAATCGATCTGAACAACCGGTTATTCACATTCCCGAAGCGCAAATGCATGATTCCTGAAACTCCGCTGGTGAAAATTTCAGAAGCATGGACAGACATACTTGAAATTGCAGGTGAAATTCCAAAAGACAGTAAAAAGGTTGTTGCACTTACGCCGTAAGCCATTCCCAATGCACCGTCAATCATCTGAGCTACAAATCCCGCCAAAATGAAGTAAGCAAAATCAATAGTCAAAGAATCTATCATCCCTGAGGCCGAATTCCAAATACTATCCAAAGGAATCAAGGTAAAGAGCAAATGTCCCGTTAAAAGAATCCCGATTACCCCAAAGAAATAAGCGGCCAATTTCCATGGAGAAAAGAAATACCACGGTCTTTTCGGATTCACAAGCAAACTCGCGGTTGCCTTGTTGAGTTTCTTTATCTTATCAGTGAAATCTCCTTTGAGATACTCCCGAAACCGGTTCAGATGCACAGCAGAATCATCCAGTTCAGCAGGCAAATTCTCATCGAACAATTCCTTGAGCCTTTTTGCTAAAGTCGGAGATTTTCCATTGGTGGAAATTCCAATTTTCACATTTCCTTTTTTGACGACCGATCCCAAATAAAAATCACACAGTTCCGGTTTATCTGCTGCATTGTACAAGATTCCTGCATCATTACTGATTGTCTTCAAAGAAGCGGACAATTCCACATCATTCAGGGCAGTGATCACCAATTGCTTCCCTTTCACATCTTGCTCCTCAAAAGCACGATTTTCCAAATAAACCTGTTCGTGTCTTTCAGCAAAATCAATAAACGATTCGCTAAACTCCAGCGCTACAACAGATACTGTAGTATGTGGTGAGTTGGTCAACAAGGCCTTTAGTTTTTCCAATGCCACTTCACCTCCACCAACCAGTAAAACCTGTAACTCATTGGTCTTCAGGAAAACCGGAAATAATTCATTTTGCTCTGCTACTTCCCTCATGAAATACAACAACTACTAGATTCCGAAAAAACTTTCTCATGGTAATTACCAGCCAGCGAAACCACCTCACCGATAACAATCACTCCCGGACCTGAAACGGAAACTTGTTCATTTTGTTCGATAATGGTGTCAATTGTTCCAAAAACTTCCTGCTGTGTCTCCAACGATCCGTTGTAAACTAAGGAAACCGGTGTTTGTCCTTTATTTGCCGTTTGATACAACTCCACAATTTTCGGAAGTTGGGTGATTCCCATCAGAATGATGACCGTGGCATTCAATTCCGTTGCTTTCTTTAATTCCGGATTCAATGCCCCATCCGCTAAAGTCGCCGAAAGAACCAGAAAGGAATTGCTGATTCCCCTGTGTGTTACCGGAATTTCAGCCAAAGCAGGTACCGAAATTGAACTGGAAATACCGGGAATCACTTCTGTTGGAATGCGATGTTGTCTTGCAAACAGAATTTCCTCCATACCTCTTCCGAACACAAAGGAATCACCGCCTTTCAGACGAACCACATGCCCGAATTCATTCGCAGAATCCACCATCAACTGATTGATCTGTTCCTGTTCATAAGCTTTGAATCCTTTTCTCTTACCAACGAAAATCTTTCTTGCCGTTGGAGCATAAGTCAGTAATTCCTCATTTACCAAGGCATCATAAAGTACAACATTTGCTTTTTTCAAGCGATTCAGTCCTTTTACGGAAATCAGTTCGACGTCACCAGGTCCCGCTCCGACTAACGAAATCTGTGGGTGTTCCTTAGTACTCATTTTTCACTTTCAATTTGGTTATCAATTCTTCTATTTCATTCAAATAGTCTTTCGCAAAGGCTTCCGAAGCTTTTTCCTTGTTAATTCTCAATACGAAATCGCTAAACAGGTTTGAGTCGGAATAACCGAAATCAGCTCCCAGATGAGTATCAAAATCTGTCAGAATTCCGTGTTGTGAATTGCATCTGATTCCCTTTTCAATCAATTTTGCTTTTGCCGAGTGCACTGCTGCTGCATAGCCATAATAAACCGCATCAGCATACCGGTTTTCTTTCCATGCTTCCTGAGCTGAAAGAAGCTTCTCTTCTGCATCAAAAAACAAGGTACCCACCAGGTCGATAATCACTCCGGCACATTCTCCAACTCCAATTGCTGTTGCGAAGCGTTCATTTTGTCCCCAATCCAGGTATTCTTCTGTTTTCACCTCGTCCAAATCCGTCAATGGTTTCAGCAGGTTATAGAAATAAGTATTTCCCTGTTTATCGTAATAGGAATTGAACTCTTCCTCATTCTCATAAAACCGGAGGTAATCATCCAAAATTGCTTGAACCACCTTCAGGATACGCTTGCTGGGTACTTTGATCACTTTCTCAGCAATCCTTCCGGTTCCTGCTCCGGCCTGTCCTCCTCCCAACAATACTTGCAAAGCTGGAAGCGTTCCTTCCTTTGTCTTGATGGAACTACCGTGAAAACCGATGTGAGCCAAACCGTGCTGACCACAGGAATTCATACATCCGCTGATCTTGATCCGGATTCCGGTTTCTTCAATGAGTTTCGGATAATTGGTACGAATAAACGATTCCAGTTCCAAAGCCACATTCGTACTGTTTGAAATTCCCAGATTACACGTATCTGTTCCGGGACAAGCCGTAATATCTGTCAAACCTCCGTACCCTGATTCAATCAGATTCAATTGCTCCAATTGCGAATAAATGACTGATAACTGTTCGGATTTCACTCCTCTTATCTGGATATTCTGATTAATCGTAAAACGCAATTCGGGAAGATTCAAACTATCCAGCAAATAAGCCAAAGAACGCGCCTGATCGGTGTAAAAATCGCCCAAAGGCACTTTCACATAAACAGCCAAATAGCCCGATTGTTTTTGTGGAAATACATTCGTTCGGATCCATTGGTTGTAGACCGGATCGTTTGTAAACAAATCATCTTGTTCAACCGGAGCCAATTCTTCGTATTCAAATTCAGTGAGTTGTTTAACCTGATCTCTATTCCAATCGAATTGGACAGCTTTCTTTTCTTTACCTACTAATTCTAAAAAACTTTCCAAACCGATTTTAGAGATCAGATATTTCATCCTTGCCTTATTGCGGCTATTTCGTTCACCATAGCGGTCAAAAATGCGAATAGAGGCTTCAATAAACGGAATAATCTCCTCTTCCGGAAGAAACTCGTACGCCACATGTGCCAGAAAAGGTTGAGCTCCTAATCCACCACCAATCAATACTTTAAAACCTTTTACTTCTGAATTATCCTGAAGCTCGATTCGTGGAATAAAGCCAAAATCATGGATAAAAGTAAACGCATCGTCCCGATCATCGGAACTAAAGGCAATTTTGATTTTTCGACCCAATTCCTGGCCAAATGGTTTCCGCAAAAAGTACTGGAAAACCTGTTCAGCATACGGAGTCACATCAAATAATTCATCCGGATTGATTCCCGCATTATCACTTGCCGTGACATTTCGAACCGTATTTCCGCAAGCTTCGCGCAAAGTCACATCGTTTTTTTCCAGATCTGCCCACAATTGTGGAGTTCTATCCAGGGAAACATGATGAATCTGAATATCCTGTCGGGTCGTAATGTGTAACCTTCCGGTGCTGTATTCATCGCTGACCTGGGCGATTCTGCGCAATTGATTGGAACTTACTTTTCCATACGGAAGCTTAATCCGGATCATCTGAACACCCAACTGCCGCTGACCATAAACTCCGCGAGCCAATCTCAACGAACGAAATTTATCTTCCGGAATTTTTCCATCCTTGAATGCGGCAATTTTATCTCCCAATTCAAGAATATCCTTTTTCACCAGCAGTTTTTTTGCTTCCACCTGAAGCTCATACTCTATTCTAAAGCTTTCCATGATTATTTGGTGGCATTATAAAGAAAGTACCAATCCTCCTGAGTCAATTCGAAGGTATGAGCCGTTGCCGCATTTTGAATTCTTCGTTTTTCCTTGCTTCCGATGATTGGCAAAGCACCCAGTTTATTCAACCAGGCAACAGCTATCTGCTCCACATTGGCTTCATACTTCTTTCCAATTTCGATTAAAGCCAAACGCAATTTGACTGCCTGGGCATCTTCACCCAATAAAATCCGACCATCCGCCAGCGGAGAGAAAGCCAGCGCACGGCTATGCTGCTCCCGGATAAAATCGTATCTCCCGTCGTGTAAAGCCTCTGTTTGCAGCAGATTCAATTCCAGGTGATTGGTAATGATCGGTTGTGAAAGTGAGGATGAAAGCAAACGTTGCTGAAAAACATTGAAATTCGAAACTCCGATGTACGAAATTTTTCCACTTCGTTGCAATTTCAATAGTGCTGAAGCTGTCTGCTCGAAATTCGACAGAAAATCAAAGTTTTCCAGGATAAGGATATCAATTTTATCCCGTTTCAATCGACTCAAGGATTGTTCGACACTTTTGGTGATGTGTTGTGAGCTTAAATCGTAATAAATTCCACTTCCGTAAGCACCTGAGTATTCTCTTCTCCCTACTTTGGTGGAAAGAATCAATTCGGATTGATTGATTGCTCCTGACTCAATCAATTTCCCGAACTGGGTTTCCAATTGCCCTCCGCTTGAACTCAGGTCGTAGGTATCAATTCCTAATTCCCTTGTGAACAGGACAATTTCTTCAAACTTTTTTGAATCCGCAAGATCCTCTTCCGTCCATCTCCAAAAACCGTAAACTGCAGCTGAAACTCTTGGACCGTATTCGTTGATATATACTTTTTTCATTTTTATTTCTCTTGATAACACTAAAAAACCCTTCTATCGACAAGCGAAAGAAGGGTCATAACTCATTGTTAATTTATAACTATTCCTTCCGCATTCCCATTCGGGACATACAGCACATCTGCATTTGAAGCATGAAGTTTCTTTGAATCATCTTTCGTTTTTTTTGATAGTGCAAAGTAAGTGGCTACATTTAAAAGGTGCAAGTAAAAGTGAAATTATTTTCCATTACTCCTATCGGATAAATAGGAGTTAAAATAAAAAAAAGCTCCTATTTACGTTTACTTTCAGCTTTTCTAAACAACTTCTTCTCCCGTAAAATTAAATCAGCCAAACTTGTTTTAGACAAAATATGAATGCTTGCCTCGCGCACTTCCAACATCACATCATGCAGTCCGCATAATTCTTCATGCGGGCATTCCGTACACTCTTCATAGAAATTCAAACTCACACAAGGCAATAAAGCGATCGGTCCGCCGGTGACCCGGATAATGTTGCTCAACACAATTTCATCCGGGTGTTTCACCAGGAAATATCCGCCATTTGCTCCCATCTTACTTCCCACCATTCCACCATTCCGCAGTTGCAAAAGTATCGCCTCCAGGAATTTTCGGGGAATATTTTCTTCTTCTGCTATGGTAGCAATGGACAAGTGCTTTTTATCACGATAGACTTTCGCCAAGCACTTCAAAGCCTGAATGGCATATTTGGATCTCTTTGGTATCATAAAACAAATATACCACTATTTTAATAGGAGTTCGTAGAGTCCTGAAATCTGTACAATATGAATATTTCTAATTCCCCCACTCTCATTGTTTTGATAAATATACCCAGCTCCTATTTTCCAATTCTCAGAAACTTTTTGTTGGATTGAAATCCCGCCTCTCCATTCCCATGGCTTCAAATTTCCACAGATATAGAACCATTCACTGAGATAAACTAATTTTGTATTGAATTCAGAAATCAGCGAGTGTGAAAAAAGCACTTGGAGTCGCATGCGATTCTGATCCTTAGTCGATCCATCAAAAAAGCGAAACTCATTCCTGAATCTTAGTTGAAACTGTTTGTTTTTCAATGGAAAAAGTTGGGTAACTTGTAAAAAGGGTCTTATTTCGGTTTCCAATCCCCTTGGACCTTTTCTTTCATGAATAAAGCTTGCTATTCCACCCCCAAAACCGGTTCTTTTTGAATTGGCTTGATAACTCCATGTATATCGAAAAAGACTTTGTCTATGATTATTTAAGAATGAGTCTTGCCTTCTGTGTCCTAATTCCACCACATGGAGATGTCTTTTAAAGTCCAAACGAAACTGTGAGAGCAACCAGGTGTTTGTTGTGTATTTATCCTGACCAAAACAAACAACACAATAAAGGAATAAATTCCCCATGAGTATCATTTTCATGGGACAAATCTAATAAGAGATTTTAATAATCTACTTATTCTATAGAATTTAATAGTTATAAATTATTCCTCAAGCTCTCTTGTTACGAGTTGATATTTCGCTTTCACAACCGGTCTTGGAAATGCATTGAAATGCCACCACTCTGTTGGGATATTCGAGAACCCTTGACTTTTCAAGGTTCGTCGAAGCAATTTCCGGTTATCAATCTGTTCCCGGGTGATTTCTCCCGTTGCCAAAAATTCTGATTCCAGGGAAGGATAAGCTATCTTCCGGATATCGTCATACCCCGCCCCCATATCCAAAGGCTTTTTATTCGAATTGCAAATGGTCACATCTACTGCTGCTCCATAATTATGTACACTTCCGCTTCGGGGGTTACTAACAAATTTCCCTCTTTCAAAAGCCGGAATCGTGTCCAATGCATTCCACATTTCCCATTGAACACTCAATGGTCTCAAACCATCATAAACCAATAAATGGTAATTCGAATTTCTTCCCGTCAAATATTCCTGGGATTTGGCCAATCTTCTTGCCACGTCAATTTGAACATAGACTTTTTGAAGGGTATCATACAAAACACGGTGCATGAAGTTATCGGCGGTCGCATATTTCAATTCCCACCAGATATTTGTATTGAAATGATCTACACTTACCAAAGTATCCCCATGATGAAGGAGGAATTTCTCTGTTGAAACTTCCGCTTTAGGGTCTTTTTCCCCTTCAATTTCCATTTCCTGAGAAAGTTCCACCGCTTTCTTTGAATTTTCTGATTCAACAGATTCCGAGCAAGCGCCTATCAATAATCCACTTAGAAGTAAAATAGCTGTGTTTTTCATCTGGTAAAAATCAGGATTTTTATGTATATGTCAACATTTCCTGTACTTTTGTTGTCCTCAAAATAAAGTAAAGAAATGCCGAAAATTGCCCAAAAAGCCATTGACATGCCAGCTTCACCAATTCGAAAGTTGGTTCCTTATGCTGAAAAAGCTAAAAAAGCCGGGAAAACCGTATACCACTTGAACATCGGTCAACCGGATATTGAAACACCACAAGTAGCTTTAGATGCTATTCGTAATTTTGATCATAAAGTAATTGAATACAGTCATTCTGCAGGATTTGAATCTTACCGGACGAAATTGGCTGAAACATATAGAAAAGGTGGTCTTCCGGTTAATATGGAAGACATCATTATCACAACCGGTGGATCTGAAGCTTTGATTTTCGGGTTTATGACAACTTGTAACCCTGGAGACGAGGTAATTATTCCTGAACCGTTTTACGCAAACTACAATGGGTTTGCTGTCATGGCCGGATTAACAGTTGTTCCGGTGACTTCAAGCATTGAAACGGGATTCGCATTGCCTCCGGTTTCTGAAATCGAAGCAAAAATCACCTCCAAGACAAAAGCGATTGTCATCTGTAATCCAGGAAATCCAACGGGTTATTTATATAGCAAAAACGAATTGGAACAATTGCGTGACATTGTTAAGAAACATGACTTGTTCTTGTTCGCTGACGAAGTATACCGCGAGTTCTGTTATGATGGAGCACAACCTTTCTCCGTTTTGAACCTGGAAGGAATCGAGAACAATGTAATCATGATCGATTCAGTTTCCAAACGTTACTCCATGTGTGGAGCTCGTATTGGAGCATTGGTTACTAAAAACAAAGAAGTAATGGCTGCTGCATTGAAATTCGGTCAGGCAAGACTTTCTCCTCCTACTGTTGATCAGGTTGCTTCTGAAGCCGCTTTGAATACTCCACAATCCTATTTCGACAATGTTGTTTCCGAATACGTTCAGCGACGCAACATCATGGTAGATGGATTAAACAGCATTCCCGGAGTATTTTGTCCGAAACCAAGCGGTGCTTTCTATTGCGTGGCTAAATTCCCGGTAGACAATGCTGAAAAATTCTGCCAATGGTTATTGGAAGATTTCGAATTTGAAGGACAGACAGTCATGATGGCTCCTGCAAACGGTTTCTATTCTACGCCAGGTGCCGGAATGCAGGAAGCACGCATTGCTTATGTACTAAATCAGGATTCTTTGAAAAAAGCAGTTGTTTGTTTGGAAAAAGCTTTGGAAATTTATCCTGGAACAATAAGATAAATGGAACTACTCATAATCCTCTTTTTAATCATCCTCAATGGGGTTTTCTCCATGGCTGAAATCGCTACGGTTTCTGCCAGAAAATCCAAATTGGATGCCGCCGCAAAAAGAGGTGACAAAAGTGCCAAGCTGGTTATTGAAACCCTGAACGCACCCAATAAATTTCTTTCCACGGTACAGATCGGTATTACACTGATCGGAATCCTGACGGGTATCTTCTCGGGTGAAAAGATGACCTCGGACATTGAGGGTTTTTACCATAGTTTTGCTGTCACACGTATTTACGCTCATTTTTTAGCCGTAACTACCGTTGTTGTCATTATCACTTTCTTCTCATTGGTATTGGGTGAATTGGTTCCGAAACGGATCGGTCTTACCAACCCGGAAGGAATTGCCAAAACAATGGCACGACCGATGTTGATTATTTCAAAGATCACCGCACCTTTCGTCTGGTTATTAACCATCACTTCGGATTTATTGCTGAAGATTTTGCGGATCAAGCAATCTTCCGACGGAAAAGTGACTGAAGAAGAAATCAAGGCAATTATCCAGGAAGGAACTGAAGGTGGTGAAGTTCAGGAAATTGAGCAGGATATCGTGGAGCGCGTTTTCCATTTGGGAGACCGCAATATCAGTTCCTTGATGACGCACCGGAATGATGTGATTTTCATCGACATTCATGATACAAAAGAGGAAGTTCGTGAGCAAGTTGAAAAAGAAATGCACTCGGTATATCCGATTTTTGACGAAGAACGTGAACAAGTTTTAGGGGTTGTATTGCTGAAAGATTTGTTTAGAACCATTAATCATGATGATTTTGAATTGAAGAAACTCATGCTGAAACCTCAATTTTTAATGGAAAACATTTCCGCTTATGAGGCTTTGGTTCATTTTAAAGAGTCTAAAACTCACTATGGTATCATCACAGATGAATTCGGTCAAACGCAAGGAATTGTAACCTTAAACGACCTCTTACAAGCACTTGTTGGTGATTTCAATGACTTTTACGCAGAAGAATTTGAGTTTATGCAACGGGAAGATGGATCGTGGTTAATCGACGGTCAATATCCCATCGCCGAGTTCTTCCGCCAGTTCGGATTGGAGGATAATTCTTCGGAACTGAACTTTACAACCATTGGTGGATTGGTCTTGAACGAATCCAGAAGTGTACCTTCTACCGGACAGAAGTTTCATTGGCTGAACTTTGAGATTGAAGTCGTGGATATGGATGGTGCGCGCATTGATAAGCTGATTATTAAAGAAATTGAAGTGGAAGATTAAATCAATCTTCTAAACTCATCGTTACTTTTTATAAATCCCGCATTTCTTAGAAGTGTAAAGGGAAATATACACAAAACAATGTTGTAGGAATGCAACGGATCGCATGTCGCTAAAAGCTTTAGTGATGGCAAAACTCTCGGCGGCAACCGGGAGTTTTTTGTTTGGTATTGTGGGCACGAGATTAATCGCGTGCCCACTGTAAAATAAATTTGAACCGAATTGGGAAGTAAGTGTATCCCTTTTCAAACAACAACAAATGAAATTCATTCTTACACTTGCTTTTGCCTATTTCTTTTCAACCGGAAATGCCCAAACTCCATTAATTGCACATAAAAGTCACGCAGGAACTTCAAATTCTTACCTGATTGCTTCCAGCAGTAATTTCGGAGCGATTGAAATGAAATTTGATCCACAATCACAACCACCACAACTCTACAAATCAGAAAAATTCAAACCCTTGAATGACTCTGTGATGATTGTGGAAGTGACTGACTTCGAACAAAAAGTCATCCAAATCGACACCATACCAAATCAACACCGCTATTCTCTTGTTCAATTCCAATACAAGTACCAAGATTCGATTCAAAAGAGCGAACAACAATATCGCGAAAAAGAATATCAGCTAAAAATGGAGCAAGAAGAAGAACTGAAAAAACAACAAAATCAGCCAGTGCAAGAATCTGCTCCCATCAAAAAGAAAAAGAAATCTTACCTGCTCTTCTTATTCGGAATAACAGGCGGCGGAATGCTTTTGATGAAACTGTTCAGTAAATCTAAACCCATTCAACAATCAATTGCTTAAACTATGAAAACGGTATTCTTATCTCTCATTTGTTTCATCGCTTCCTTTACCCAAGCGCAAACAGCCATCATTGCTCACAAAAGTCATTCGGGAACTTCTGTCGATTTCTTCATTGATCCAAACACCAATTTTGGAGAACCCGGTCCTCAGCTGATTCAGATCGTTCGTTTAAATGATTCCACTTATGTGAATGTTTACTCGGAGTTTTCAGGATTCATCTATCACGATACGGTTCGCCATAAAATCGATTACAACCTGAATATTGATTCACTCAAACAACCGGGGTACTACAATAACATTGAATACATCAATTTCAAAAATTCTCCCAAGGATATCAAACCGAAAACTCCGGGATATCGCATGGAAGAGATGAAAAGCCAGGAAATCATTCCTGATGAAACCCCAATCAACGAACCTGCTCCAAAGAAAAAGAAGAAGTCCTACCTCCTATTCCTATTCGGAATCACTGGTGGTGGAATGCTTCTGATGAAACTTTTCAGTAAATCCAAAACTACCCAACAATCAATTGCTTGAATCATGAAAACTGCATTTCTATTCTTCCTTTGTTTTATCGCTTCTCTTTCGCTAGCGCAAACAGCCATCATTACACATAAAAGTCATTCGGGAACTGCCGCCGATTTCTTCATCGATCCAAACACCAATTTTGGAATCCCCCCTCCGAGATTAGTGCAGGTTATTCGCTTGAATGATAGCACCAGCATTGAGGTCTACGATAATTATCATGGGTATTATCAGTATGATACTGTTTACAGGAATCTCGCCTATGCAAATTACGATTTAGACATTGATTCGATTACTAAAAGTGCCTATCATCGAAATGTGGAATATCTCAATTTCAAGAAATCTCCAAAGCACGTAAAACCGATTCCTCCAGGAAGAAAAAATCCTCAGATGAATGAAATTCAGTCGGATCAGTTACAGATAGAACCAACTCCCGAACCTGTTCCCAAGAAAAAGAAGCGAAGTGCTTTGCTTTTCATCTTCCTGATAACCGGTGGTGGCTTGCTCCTGTTCCGTTTTTCTAGTCGTCTCTTCACTCCTCAAACATCTGCATGAAAGAACATCTGAAATTGAGTTTTATCGGGATTGCCATCTGGTGGATTTTGCTTCTCCCGTTTGATTATGCTCTTTTCGACTGGATTTTCAAGCTGGTTCAAAAAGTATTTATCGGTTTCTTAAAAATCGTTGACGAAGATCTGATTTTCGAAACAGACACCTATGGAACCTACGTTCTTGTAGCACTCAGCATTCTTTTAGGAGTTGTCTGTTCGCCCATTATCAACAGGATTTGTTCCAGATACAAATGGAGTTCCACCGACTTACTCAGAACCATTCTTGCGAGCATTTTGTTCTTCTTCCTTTTCAAATACGGTTGGGATAAACTAACAAAGGTGCAGTTTTATGCGCCTGAACCAAATACGCTTTACACTCCTTTAGGGAAGCTTTCCAAAGACATAGCCTATTGGTCCTTAGTTGGAAGTTCCTATCCATATACCGTTGCGCTTGGAATCATTGAAGTTCTCACCGCACTACTTTTACTATTCAAAAGAACCCGGTTCTTAGCCTCCTTACTTGCGATCGTTATTTTCGGACAAGTGGTTCTGATCAATTTCTCTTTCGATATCTCGGTGAAACTCTTATCGGGTTCACTGCTTGTTTTCAGTTTGGTATATAGCGCGTCTTTTCTTCAAAACTGGAAAAGCATTTTTGGATTTCCAACAGCATTGGTTCAATCAAAGTATTCACGAAAACACCAAGTAGTGAAATTCGGCTTTGCATTACTGGTAGCAATTGAATGCACCTTTCCGACCCTGATCAGTAACAATTGGAATGATGACCGATTTCCGCGTCTCGCTCATCATGGTGCGTACGCTGTTTTTGGAAACCGACAGGTCAAACAGCTTTTCATTCATCGGCAACACTACCTCATTCTTCAATCCTGGGATGATGAGTTCAAGGACTATAAAATGGATACCCATCTTCCGGACCAATACACTTCAATCGATGGTGAGATTTCTTGCAGATGGGATAAAAACCAGGTAATTATCCAAAATGACACCTTTCCAATTAGAAGATCATCTATTAAAAACCTTCCACTTCTAACTGAAAGTTTTCATGCATTTTCAGATGAATTTCATTGAGAATTGAACATTCCGCCACGGCGGACTTAATGTGCCGAAAGTTTTATCGGAGGAAAGGGTAAACGGTATTATTTTTTCCTTACTTTTGTCTTGTTTAAAATTAATCTAAATAATGAAACTCATTTTAGCCGACAGTAATGAAATTATACGCATTGGTCTGCGTACGCTGTTGTCTACAGAGCGAAACATCCAAATTGTAGGTGAAGCAAGAAACAATGAAGAATTGATTGCACTCAACAAAGCCTTCGATGCGAACATTATTTTAGTTGATTACACTTCCAAAGGATTTTCAATTGATGTGATTCCTCAGATCCTTCAGAAAAAGCCCGATTTGAATGTCGTTGCAATTACACCTGAACAATCTGCTCAAACCTTGGTAAATGCATTGCGTTCCGGAGTAAAAAGCTACATCAAGAAAGATTGTGACAGTTCTGAAATCATTGATTCAATCCGGGAAACCTGGAGAGGAAACAAATTCTTCTGCGGTCAGATCCTGGAAACAATCCGAGATGCTTCAATCGATGTGAATGACATTGATTTCGAATCATTCAGCTGCGAACCGATCACATTGAGTGAACGTGAAACAGAGATCATCACGATGATTGCTGAAGGATTGACAAACGTCATGATTGCAGACTATCTTTGTTTAAGCAATCACACCATCAATACCCATCGCAAGAATATCATGGCGAAATTGGGGGTGAAAAATACCGCCGGAATTGTGATTTATGCAGTAAAGACCAACCTGGTGTCTCCCAATAAATTCCTATTCGCTGCGGATTCCAATTCCTAGAATATTTTTTTCTTTCATTTTTTGAACTTAATTTTAATCTGATTGTACTACAGATAAAAATTGCTTTATGCGTCCATTCATCCTTCTTGTTTCATTGCTTTTTTGCGCTGCTCTTAGTAAAGCTCAGTCACAGGAAAATATATTGAACAATAAAACCAATTCGGGAAAAGTAGTGATGGATCAACAAGATTCTACGAAAACTGCAGAACCTCAGTTGGAAGAAATACAAATCCAATCGAAAAAAAACAAATCATTCAAATCAATAAGTGATCCGAACTTTGCAAGCGACGAGAAAGCAGATAAGGATTCCAACGCAAGCATTCAACAACTGAAAAGTGCAAAATACCAATTCGAATCAAACTATTCCAATTCAAAGCACCAACTGACCCGAAGAAGTGCCAGTCCGGAAGAGTTGCTGAAGATGAAACAAAGTGCCCAGATCTATGCAAACATGTTGCCCGGCAGCTTTGAAAAACATTTTTACACTTATTTATTAAGCAAATACGACCCGAAACAATTCCCGGAATTGCAACAAGCAGCCAAATTGGAACCTGCAAAAACGGAAGTCCAACAAGAATTGGTAGCATATGGTATAGCGGTCAATAATCAAGTTCTTGCGGATAGTGTCACCCGTGAAATGATCGGTCAGAATAAGATCTCCAACGGTTTATTGAGCTACGCAACCGATCTGGTGAATTCAGTACCTGCCAGCGGAACACTCTTATTGCATGGTTACACCGAGTTGATCCCTGTAAACTATGAGAAAAATACGCTGGGAAGAGGTGATTTGGAATTAATCTCAGTGGATCTCCTGCAAAGTCTCGATTATCAAGCCAGTTTAACGTCCAGAGGTTATATCATGCCCAATTCAACATTTGTTGATACCGCATTTGTTCAAAATTTCTGTGCGCTGAATGTCTCTAAGAACCTCTATGTTTCCATGTCATTTCCCAAAGAATATTTTCAAGGAATGAGTTCGGCGTTGAATCCTGTTGGTCTGACTTTTGCTTACGACCAATCGACAATGGACTACAATGCCTGGAACATTTCCCTGGTTGAAACGAAATGGAAAACACCGGAACTTGGAATTGGGAGGGACCAGCAATCGGATGCACTTTCAGCCAATTATTTACCGACACTTCTAAGTGTTTCCAGGTTATATGAAGAATACAACAAGACGGAAGACGTTAAGGAAATTAATCACATCATCATGAGTGTCGCCACGAGGGCGCGCAAAACTGGTCAACTTTCAAAAATTAAGCGCTGATGCGAATGATTAAAAAGGAATACGACCAAATGACCGACGAACAATTGGTCATTGGGATGGCTGGAGGCGATCAACGGGCTTTTGACAAGCTTTATGGTCGTTATTCATCTGCCCTGCTCTCGTATTTCATGCGCATGCTTTGGCGTGATCGCGAAAAGTCGGAAGACTTTGTGCATGATTTTTTCACCAAGCTGATTCATCGTCCGGAACTTTTTGATACGACACGTTCTTTCAAAACATGGATGTATTCAGTAGCCAATAACATGTGTAAGAATGAATACAAAAAACAAGAAATAAGAAAGAACACCAGTAATGGACTAGATAGCAGTTATGCAGTGATGGACGTGAACAAGAACACCGAAAACCAAGTACATCACACCTTGTTCAAGGAAGCATATAACCATCAGGTCACTCAATTGGAGGAAAAACACCGGGAAGTATTTGAAATGCGCCATTTCGACGGTTTATCGATCAAAGAAATAGCCCAAGCTTTGGAAATCAGTGAGGGAACCATTAAGTCCCGCTTATTTTACGCAACCAAATACCTGGCCCAAGGATTAAAAGAATACCAACCAGAACATACAAAAACACCATGAATACTTTTGACGAAATAATACAAACAAAAGCTTACAGCGATTTATCTTCCGCAGAATTGGAAGTGATCCAAGAGCTTGTATCTTCGGAAGAGGAATACAATGAAATGAAATCATTTTATACCGGAATCGACCAATTGGCCATTTCCAATATAGAAGAAGTATCCCCTTCTGTGAAATCGAGCCTGAACTCGGTTTTTCAGGCAAAGCATCCTGGTATTAGCCAAAACTGGAATGCGACTGCTGAAGTGGAAGAAAAGAAAATTGTTCCTTTATACAGTACCACCTGGTTTCGTGTGGCTGCATTATTGGTCCTGTCTGCCGGTGTCATCACGGTTTGGGTTTCCCTATCTGAAAATCAATTACCGATTAATGAGAAGGTTCAAATGACAGCAAGTAATGATTCCACATCACTGGAAAAAAGTGCCGACACCGAACCGAAGAAGAAATTCCCTTTGAATGAAGGAAATGAAAAACAGTTTACCGCAAGTTCCACGATGCCTAAAGATGAAAATACGGATCAACAAATGCCTATAACCAGTAATACAACTCTTTCATCTACTGCCAATGGAGGAACTGCGACTTACCAATGGACCACATCTGATAAAAGCATGGCAGCAAGTCCGGCAGCAACTTACAAAGCTTCTTCATCAACTATCAGCGGAACCTATTTTTCAAGCTCAAGAGCAGAAAAAGGAAAAAAGAAGAGTGAAGATGAAAAAGAAACACGCCATGTGGTCGATGGTTTATCAAGAGCGGGACGGGATGCAGATCTAAATCCCAGTGGTGTTTATGGTGGAAGTACACAGGACTATAAACCCAGTATTTCAACAACAGATATGCTTAGTTTGATTGAACCGAGCTTTTAGGAAAAAAGCACACTTCGACTTCGCTCAGTGTCCTTTAAAAATTCTGGAAATTATCAATAACGAAAAACAAGGTGTCTGAATCCTTGCGCTAGAGCTCTTGCCTTCACATAGCCGCTTCGGTAAAGCAAGGACAGTGTAATCGAAGTCACCGTTTACACTTGCTGATTCTGCAATTCGTGTAAAGCTACTTTCAATTCAGCCAAGCGGTTCATTTTTCCTTTTTGTCGGATATTCAATGCCGTAATGGTATAAAATTGATGTGTGTCCCCTAAAAATTTTATTTGCAATTGAATCCAATCCTCTTCAGACAGATCCATTCCAAAAGCGATCATTTCCTCTTTGAGTTTGGAAGCCACGACATAATAGTCAGCTCTTCCCAAATAATCGTGATCTGCATCACACAAAATCTCCTGAAGCAAACCAACGGGTTCTATATCCAGTGAAGTCGCCAAAATCATTTCGCGAATTTCCTGAATTTGAACGGCATTGAATCCATATTTCGGAAGCATCTGTTCCATTAATCGAACGGCATGCAACTCATTGTGATGATAGGTGAATATAAAACCGGTATCATGAAATAAGGCAGCTGTTCTTACCAAAAGGATCTCTTCTTCATTCAATCCTTCCAATCTTCCCAAACGAATGGCAGCTTTTTCCACATTCAGGGTATGTCCCAAATCGTGATAGATCACTTCATCAGGCAACATTGATTTCAATTTATTGAGGATGTCACTTCTCATGTGTTCAAAATCCACCGTTGCGATTTGACAAAGAATACGCAATTCGACAGAAGGAACTTTGCCATTGCTATATAAACTGTATTCAGATTTCAAGGATTCCAATTCAAATGTTTCCATTGTACCTCCGCGTTTCTTGATCGGAACATTTCCCAAATCCTTCGTATCAAAATAAGTATAGCATTCATCATAGATTGCCTGCGTAATCGTGATCTGGTCAATTCCGCTGAATTGCTGTGCTCTTGCTGCAATATTTACGGTATCTCCCCAAACATCGAACGAATACCGTTTCGACCCGATAATTCCGGCAACCAGAGGTCCGGCATGAACTCCTATACGGATTTCCCAAAAATCCTTTTTCATGGCTTTCGCCAGTTCCTTTTCATTCCGTATGAAATTGCGCATTTCCAAAGCAGCCATACAAGCTCGCAGGATTGGCTCATTATTATCTTCATTCACCCCTGCAATTGCCATATACGCATCACCGATGGTTTTTATTTTTTCGAGTTTATATCGCTCAACAATCTCATCAAATGCTGTAAAGTAATATTCCAGGCGTTTGACCAATTTAATAGGCTTGATCGATTTTGATTTCATAGAGAAGTCCACGAAGTCTGTAAAAAGCACCACTCCTTTATCCACTCTTTTAGGAGAAAACTTCCCATATTGGTTCAAATCATCCAACACATTCGCAGGAAGGATGTTCCCTAACAATTGAGCAATTCGCTGGTCCTTATAATAAAGTGACTTGTAAACATCCAATTTTGCCTGGATCAATAAGGGATTAAACGGCTTGGTGATAAAATCAACCGCCCCGGAATTAAACCCTTTCAACAATTTGGATCCCGTTCTGGTATTTTCCGTAATAATGATGGAATAATGGGTATGGGAAGCATGAACCTGCAACAGTTCCTTAAAATCCTCCATGGATGAGAAATTCGGACTATCCACATCAACGAGAATAATCCCGACCTCTCTTCGTTTTAAAATCCTGTGAGCGTCCTCAATGGAATCACAAAAAAGCAGGATATTTCCTCCCCCACCAAGAATTTCCTTGAGAGCTAAGCGGTCTGATTCCTTTTCGTCAATAATTAAAATATTAATTAGGCGCTCCATATATCATTTCTAAACTAAAAATGAAGATAACAATTAATTCAAATCTTTAAATGCATTGACGTCTATTTACCGAAAATGTTTTGAAAAGAATCAATAACTTAACTTATCAAAAACATTCTTTTAATAAAAAAAAATTAGAGGTTTATTTATTCTACAAAAAAAACGAGTATATTCGTTTCCAAAATATTTTTTATTTAAAACTATTACAGTATGACTAAATCATTACTAAAAGAAAAGTTGAAATCATATTCAGCTTTGGCTACAGCGGTATTTGGAACAGCTGCAGCAGCTGATGCTCAAATCGTTTATACAGATGTTAACCCTGATCAAGTGTTGACAGTTACAAACGGATCATTAACTGATTATGCAGTTGACTTCAATAATGACGGAAATGAAGACATGGCTGTTGCGACTTACGGTTACTTGTATAACTACGGTGGTACAGATTACCAATTAAACTATGTTTACTCTTTCGTAGCAAATAATGCAACTGCAGCTCTTGTTGCATCTATGCAAACAGTTGGTCAAAATTCATTCCCAGCGACTACAAGTCTTACTGCAGGAACAACTATCGGAGGAGCTTCTACTTGGTTAGATACAACTGCAGCAGGAGGTACATTATATTTTACTTCAGCAGTTGGTTTCGGACAAACATTGGTAGGAACAGGAAATACAGGTTCTGACATTTATTTGGGTGCACGTTTCTTAATTGGAACTAACACACATTACGGATGGGTACGTGTTAACGTTCCGGCTGACGCTAGCCAAGCTACAGTAAAAGATTACGCTTACAACGCTACAGCAAACGGACCGATCAACGCGGGACAAACTGCAGGTATTTCCGAAATCGATGCAGCTTCTTGGACTGCTTACGGAAGCGGGTCTGCTATCAAAATCAAATCTTCTATCGAAGGTGACATTGAGGTAATTGACTTGGCTGGAAAAGTAATTTCTACAGGGACAATCACTAGTGGTGAGTTGACAATGAATGTTGCTAACGCTAATACAGGAATGTATATCGTTAGAATTACAAACGGTTCATTAACTGACACTAAGAAAATTGTTCTGAACTAAGAATAATTTTAACCTTTTAAAACCTCCATTTGTTTACGCATCTGGAGGTTTTTTTTTAACGTTTTCGCAAATGAATGCTGAAGAAGAAAAAAAAATCATTGAAATTGCATTATCCAAGAATGGCTCCTTGGGTCAGTTGGCATTAGGTGCAATTGCATTAAAACCATGGCGAGAGAATCGCGACCCTATTCAATCATCAGAAACATTAAACAAAAGAGCAAACAAGAATGTCAAAAAAAAATAACACTCAAGTTTTTGTTTTAGGCTGGGATGCCGCAGATTGGAAATTTATCACCCCATTAATGGACAGCGGCAGAATGCCCGCTCTTCAGCGAGTGGTTGAAGCTGGGGTAATGGGAAATATTTTAACCATTGATCCTCCTCTCTCTCCTATTTTATGGACATCTATCGCTACAGGGAAATATGGTGATGAACACGGAGTATTGAACTTTGTGGAACCATCAACTGAAACCGGTAAACGCATCCCTATTTCTGTTCTATCGAGAAAAGTTAGAGCAATTTGGAATATCTTGACTCATGAGGGGTATAAAACCCATTTGATTGGCTGGTGGCCAAGCTATCCGGCTGAACCGATCAACGGTGTCAATGTATCCAATCATTTTCCAGACGTCAATTCACAAAACAGCTTCCCGGATTGGGAACTGTCAGAAAGTCATATTCATCCAAAAGAACAATTTGATGAGCTTAAGGAATTAAGAATTCATCCGATGGAACTTACCTGGAATCACATTGCGCCTTTTGTACCGGCAGCAACCAAAGAACACATCGAGGATCCAAAAAATCATGAACTCCTCAACGCCATTATCATGATGTTGGCGCGTTGTTCGAGTTTTCACAATGTTGCAACACATATTCTTGCAACTCAAGAATGGAATTTTATCGGACTTTATCTGGATACCATTGATAAAGCATCCCATTATTTCATGAAATTTCATCCACCGCAGCAAAAACATATTTCGGATGAAGATTACAACCTGTTCAAGGATGTAATGACCGGTTTTTATGTTTATCATGACATGATGCTGGACCGATTATTAGATTTGATGGGAGATCAAGCCCATTTAATGATTTTAAGTGACCATGGATTTTACTCTGATCACCGAAGATTGGAAACGTTACCGAAAGATTCGATGGCTCCGGCATTCGAACACTCAAAATACGGTATATTCTGTTTAAAAGGACCGGGGATCAAAGCGGATGAACGCGTTTACGGATCTTCACTCATTGATATTACTCCAACCATATTGCACCTATTCGATTTGCCGATTGGAAAAGATATGTCAGGAAAGGTACTGGATCAGTCATTTATCAACCCGGAGGAGCCCAAATACATTGATACATGGGAAATTCAGGATGGTAAGAACTGGGGAGAACTGGACGAATCCATCAAAATCGATGTTTGGTCTGCCCAGGAAGCACTGCAGCAATTAATTGCTCTAGGTTATATCGATGAATTGGATGAATCGGATGAAAAACTGCTGGATCAGATCCAAACTGAAAACACCTTCCACAGTGCCCAGATAAAAATTTCAACGGGAAGAACCTTAGAGGCAATTCCTGTTTTAGAAGAACTGCATGCTAATAAACCCGAAAACATCAAGTTTATTGGAACATTACTATCGGCTCAATTGACATTAAACAATCCTATAGAGGCAAGGAAATACCTGACTCTCATGAGAAACAAATTAGGGACGGAGAACACCCCTCAATTGGATTTTCTCGAAGGAAGAGTTCTAATCCAAGAAGTTCAACCTCAAAAAGCATTAACCTTTTTAGAGAAAGCTGCGAACCACGAAGTTGCCAATGCCGGTTTTTATCAGACACTAGGTCGTGTTTTTCTGGTTTCCAAAAATTGGAAAAAGGCTCAAAAAGTCTTTACCAAAGCAATTTCCATGGATTCTGAGAACGCAGTTGCTTATCACGGATTGTGTGTCGCACTTATGAGACAGCAAAAATATGAGAAAGCAATTGAAGCTGGGCTGAATGCTGTTTCAATCAAACACATGTTCCCTAATGCGCATTACCATTTGGGAGAAGCATTGTTTCATGCAGAACTATACGAACATGCAGCCAATGCGTTTGAAATGGCTTTAACTCAAGAACCCGGATTTGGTTTGGCGAGAAAATACCTGGTTCAAATTTATACCGAAAAGATTAAGAATGATGAAAGAAGAAAACTTCATCAGCAAATATTAGATAAAAATATGAGACCACAAATGACCATTGTATCCGGATTACCTCGTTCAGGTACATCCATGATGATGCAAATGCTGAAAGCTGGAGGAGCAGATCTTTTAGTGGATGATCTGAGACAGAATGATGACAATAACCCGAAAGGTTATATGGAATACGAACCTGTAAAGAAACTCCTGACCAACAACTCCTGGTTGAAAGATCAAAATGGGAAAACAATCAAGATCATTTTACAGCTTTTGAATGCACTTGACATGAGTTGTGATTACAAAATCATTATGATGGATAGAGATTTAGAAGAAATTTTGAAGTCACAACAAAAAATGCTTGGAAAAAAAGAGGAAACACTGAACTTGAAGTTAATGACAACCTTTGAACAGCAAAAGGAAAAAATCAACGGATGGCTTGCTGGTAAGCCCAATATTCAGGTACTTCATGTCAAATATGCGGATGTGATTGAAAATCCCACACATGAAGCAAACAGAATCAATTTGTTCCTATCCGAAACAATGAATGAGGAGAAGATGGTTCAAGCTGTTGATGAACAACTTTATCGCAACCGCAAGAAGGAAACTATTTAAGATTATTTTCTATAAATTGAGCTAAACGCTGTGTGGATTCATGCAGCGTTTCTTTATTTGTCTCCACCGTCAGATGACAAACCTCTGGCACCTCAAACGGATCATTCACTCCGGTGAGATTGTAAATCTTGTCCTTATGTCCATCCGGAAGCATTGCTTTCTGGTACAAGCCCTTCGTATCCCTTTGTGTGAGTGTTTCCAGATCGCATTGGATATAAACAGTATAGAGTTCAGAATACTTCTCCAACAATTCATTCCGGATTGCGTCATACGGATTAATAGCACAAATAATAGCTACAATTCCTTGCTGACTGAATTTATTCGCAACAAAAGCCAGTCTGCGAATATTGTCATTCCGGTCTTCCTTCGTATAACCTAACTCCTTGAATACATTCTGTCTGTAATCATCGGCATCCAATACTTCCACTTTGATTCCTCTATCCTGTAATAGTTGTTTGGTAGAAATTGAAAGAGAAGTCTTTCCGGCACCAGACATTCCTGTTAATTGAATTATCATAAATACGTAAGGTTTTTCGCAAATTTAATTAATTTCGCATACTAATATTACCTCATGAATTCTGAACTGGAAGTTTTAATTCGTTTCAATACGAACTTTAATAGTGAAGATCCTCATTCAAAAGAATGGCGGGTTATTGTCAATGGAACTGAAAAATTGTGTAACACTGTTGATATTGAGTGTTCTAGCAAAACAAGCAAGAATTTCATTGAAGGAGTTGGTTTCAAATGGCATATCCAGTGCAATGCAAATGAGTTGATTTTTGAAAACGATTCGCATTTCAATGACGATACGCATTTCAATAAGATCATTATCTGTTAATCCAATTCCTGAAGTGCCTCTTCTATGGATTTCTGACTTTCTTTAAGCGTTAATAATTTGCTTATTACATTGTCCATAATCGAATCCGGGCAAGAAGCACCTGAAGTAATTCCGATTTTACGTCCCTTTATCCAACCTTCAATTTGTTCCATTTGGTGGGTATGGATATTGAAACTGTTGATGGTATCCGCATCAAGGATTTCCGATTCATCCTTAATAAAGTAAGTGGGACAGCTTTGTTCCAATAACTCTACCAAATGCGAAGTGTTGGAGCTATTGTAACCACCAACCACAATTGCAAAATCCAAGGTCCCATTCATCAATGCTTCCGTAGCACTTTGATTGTCATTGGTAGCGTAACAAAGCGTATCGCGGGTATCCGCAAATGTTTTACTTCCTTTCGATGTAGCCGTATAATCTTCCGTTACTTTTTTTAGAAACTCAGCAATTTCCTGGGTCTCACTTGCCAACATGGTAGTCTGATTGATCACCCCGATTTTAGTCAGGTGAATTTCCGGATCGAAGTTCGGAGTGTGTTTTGCTTTAAAAAAGGCATAGAATTCTTCTTTTGAAGCTTCTCCGGTAATACATTTCGCTAAAAATGCGGCTTCCTCCATGTTCTTAACAATTACAGCTTCCGAATTCAAAGCCGTATGTGAAAAGGTAGCACGTGTTTCTTCGTGATTGTATTTGCCGTGAATGACCAAAGTATGATCTTCCGTCCCCAATTTTTCAGCCCGATTCCATACCTTTTCCACAAAAGGGCAAGTCGTATTGTACTTTTCAGTAGAAACACCCCTTTCTTTCAGAATCTGCTCTATTTCAATGGTCGTCCCAAATGCCGGAATAATGACCACATCATTTGGAGTGAGTTCTTCCCAAGGAATCAATTGGTTTGCTGAAGTATCCTGAATGAATTCAATTCCATGTCGTGTCAGATCTTCATTCACTGTAGGATTGTGAATCATCTGACTCAACAGGAAAATCCGTTTCCCCTGATTCTCTTCCACTGCGCGATAAGCGATTTCAATGGCATTTTCGACCCCATAACAAAACCCAAAATGTCGTGCAATGTGCAATTGAATGTTTCCAAAGTCCAGAATTGTAGGGGAAAAATCCTTTTTTCGTGGATCTTGGGTTTTACGAAACGCCTTCACTCTCGATATGATCGGCGAGCGAAATATGGAGGGAATATCGAATTGTTTCATCTTCGAAACAAAGGTATTTCTTCTCCCGCAGATTTCGCTGATTACGCTGATTTATTTTTAAGAACTATTTATTTTACAATAGAGAAATATCCAATATCTACGTTCTTCGGCGCGATCTGCGGGAAATAAAAACCCCAACGTTTCTTTCGAAAGTCGGGGTCAAACCTAAGTTGAATTTTATTATCGTGTAAATAACATTTCTCTGAATTTTGGCAATGGCCACAACTCATCGTCTACCAATAACTCCAATTTATCTGCGTGGTAACGGATTTCGTCAAAATAAACTTTCACCTTATCACAATATGCCACCGCTTTTTCTTCCACATCTTCAATTTTGTTGGCCAATTTTCTGGCTTGAAGCATCGTATCACAAGTTGATTTCATTTTATTCAAATGCATCGAGATCTTAGTGACCAATTCGATTTGAGCTGCTGCGGCTTCTTTCCCGACCTTTTCACCAAGTGTATTGATGATTCCCTGAATGTTTGTCAACAAGCGGTTTTGGTACTCAAATACAGCAGGTAAAATATGTGTCTGAACCAAATCTCCCATCAGACGTGCTTCAATTTGAATCTTCATGGTATAGCTGTCGTATTCGATTTCCTGACGGGCTTCCAATTCGCGTGGAGTCAATACATTCATTTCATCAAATAACTGGATGAATTTCTTGTCACCCCATGCTTTCAATGCACGTGGAGTATCCTTGAAGTTATTCAATCCTCTTTTTTCAGCTTCCTTCACCCACTCGTCACCGTATCCATTTCCTTCGAAACGAATTCTTTTGGATTCCTTGATCAGGATTTGAAGTTCTTTCAGAATCGCTTCATCTTTCGCCTCACCTTTATCGATGCGGGCATCCACACTTACTTTGAATAATTGCAACTGTTTCGCCATGATCGTATTCAACACGATCATTGCAGAAGCGCAGTTAGCAGAAGAACCTACCGCACGGAATTCGAATTTGTTACCGGTAAATGCAAACGGGGAAGTTCTGTTTCTATCTGTATTATCCAGCATAATTTGTGGAATCTTACCGATATTCAATTTCAACTCCGTTTTTTCTTCCGGAGTCATTTTTCCGGCTTTCACATTTTGTTCCAACTCATCCAACATACCGGACAATTGAGAACCGATAAATGTGGAAATGATTGCCGGAGGAGCTTCGTTTGCACCCAAACGGTGATCGTTATTTGCCGATGCGATACAAGCACGCAGCAAATCGTCGTTATCGTGAATCGCTTTGATCGTATTTACGAAGAAAGTCAGGAATTGTAAGTTTGTTTTCGGGTTTTTACCCGGTTGTAATAAGTTCACACCTGTATCCGTAGACAAAGACCAGTTATTGTGTTTCCCGGATCCGTTTACACCGGCAAATGGTTTTTCGTGCAACAAGACACGGAAATCATGCTTACGTGCAATTTTCTCCAGCAAGTCCATCAATAACATGTTGTGGTCATTCGCCAGGTTACATTCCTCAAAAATAGGCGCACACTCGAACTGGTTCGGAGCCACCTCATTGTGACGTGTTGTAACCGGAATCCCCAATAATATCGCCTCTGTTTCAAACTCACGCATGAAAGCAGTAACGCGTTCCGGAATGGAACCAAAATAATGATCTTCCAATTGTTGTCCTTTTGCAGGAGCATGACCGAATAATGCACGACCTGTCATCATTAAATCCGGACGACAATTAAACAAAGCCTGATCCACCAGGAAATATTCCTGTTCCCAACCAAGCGTTGCATTTACTTTTGTAACGTTCTTATCAAAATACTGACAAACCTCCACAGCGGCTTTATCCACAGCATGCAATGCTTTTAATAAAGGCATCTTGTAATCCAATGACTCGCCAGTGTAGGAAATCATGATGGTAGGGATACACAAGGTCTTCCCTATTACGAAAGCCGGTGACGATGGATCCCAAGCTGTATAACCACGAGCTTCAAACGTGTTACGGATTCCACCATTCGGGAAAGAAGAAGCATCCGGCTCTTGCTGAACCAATAATTCACCATCGAAACGTTCGATTGCTCTTCCCGGTCCTACAGGTTTAAAAAACGCATCGTGTTTTTCTGCAGTTGTTCCAGTTAAAGGTTGAAACCAGTGAGTATAATGTGTGGCACCTTTTGTCAATGCCCAATCTTTCATTGCAGAAGCAACCTGATCAGCCATTTTACGATCCAGGCGAGTTCCATTCTGGATAGACTCAATCATAGATTTGTATGCATCTGAAGGAAGGTATTCACGCATAACCTCTGTGTGAAATACATTTTTCCCGAATAATTCGGAAACTTTCCCATCATAATCGATGTGTTTTGGTGTACGATTGAGTACATCCTGATACGCCTGTAATCGTTTTGTTGCCATAAATTCAAAATTTTTGACAAATTTACAATTTTCAGAGGGGGTATTCCAATAAAAAGTATAAAATTTTATAAACACCCCCTGTTGATTTCATTGAAACCAAAAAAAATACATGAAAATACATTTTCATACCTATTTTAAGGAAGCCTTTTTATTTTGATGGTATCAATTATATAGCCGAGAAACGATTTCAACTAGATCTATCAATTTCACTGTTGTGCAATTGTGGCTTCCCCACGCTGTCTAAGATTCTCAAAAAAGTAAGTAATTCTTTTTTTGATTTACAGATTAACCATTTGTTAAATAACAAGTTATCATTTGAATTTCCTTTTTTTTTCTTTAACTTACTTCTTAATTGAAAAGCTTGCAAAATGGGATGGTTTGATTTTTTTCAACGAAAGAACCTGGATGCAACCAAAACCGAAAATTCAACGCACATGAATGAAAATCAACTGGTTGTCATTCAGTTCTTTTATGGAATTGAAGATTTGAATGAATTGCATGAGTTGGAAAAACAATTGGATTCAAACATTACTGCTCAGGATCTTGGAAAATATGACGGACACGACATATCTATGGATTTTGGAGATGGATACCTTTATTTCAATGGCAAAAATGCCGAGCAGATTTTCCAATCCATCAAACCCATATTGGAACAGCATTATTTCATGGATAAATCCATAGCAACATTGCGCTTCGGTTCTTTCGAGAATCCTGAAGCGGAAGAACGCGATTGCACGATCCGTTTTGTGAAGATGTTGCAGAATTAACCTATTTTCTTCCCTGCATTTGGACAAATTGGATACTTTTGTGTTCAAAACCAAGAACATGAAAAACTTCCTTTTCCTGCTTATCCTGACCCTTACTTTTTCGGCAGTCGGTCAAAGCAAACTAGAGTTTAACCAGGTCGATCAGAATAAATTATTAAAGGATATTGTCTATACCCATTCCGGAGATACCCAATTAACCCTTTTATATTGGTTTCCTGAAATTTACTGGGAAGTGATGGCTGCAAAAGATCCCAAATCAATCCCTCCGGAAGTGATCACCCAGTTAAAACAAATGCTTGGAAACAAATCCATATTCTTTGCTGTTCAGGGGAAAATGAATGGAGGTTCGTTTGAAGCAAAAGAGGATTCTTATTTGCGAAATAACGTTTCCGTGGTATTTAATGGTAAGACTTATAAACCGATAGCAGACGCGAAACTATCGGAAGATTTAAAAATGCTCAATAGCTATTTGAAACCCATGTTTTCCCGAATGCTGGGTGATATGGGATCCGGAATGTCTATCTTTTATTTCGAAATCACCGATCCACAAGGAGAAAACCTCTTGGATCCTTATTCAAATATCGATTTCACGCTTGGACTAGGTTCTATCAAAAATTCATTCCATTTGCCCTTACCAAGTCTTTTTAAGGATTCGAAATGCTCCAATGACGGAGAATTATTTCCGGCAAACTACGAATTTTGTCCTTATCACGGATCCAAATTAATATCGCAGTAATCTTACAGAACTTCCTTCACTAAAATTGAACGAAATAATTACTTTTACAGTCTTAAAAACGAAATAAATGAAAAACACAGCTCTTACCCAGGTTCATGAAGCTTTGGGTGCCAAAATGGTTCCATTTGCAGGATTTAATATGCCCGTACAATACGAAGGTGTAATCGCTGAACACGAAACAGTTCGCAATGCCGTTGGTGTTTTCGACGTTTCTCACATGGGAGAGTTTTTGTTATCAGGTTCGGATGCATTGGATCTGATTCAGCGTGTTACAACAAATGATGCTTCTACTTTGACAATCGGTCGTGCGCAGTATTCTTGTCTTCCAAACGGAAAAGGTGGGATCGTAGACGACTTGATCGTTTACCGTATCAAGGAAGAGGAATACCTGTTGGTTGTAAATGCTTCCAATATTGAAAAAGACTGGAACTGGATCTCTTCCCACAATACGAAGAATGTATCCATGAGAAATCTTTCGGATGATTATTCCTTATTGGCGATCCAGGGACCTAAGGCAGTTGAAGCAATGCAATCGTTGACTTCTGTAGATTTGTCTGCCATCAAATATTACCACTTCGAAGTTGGTCCGTTTGCCGGAATTGACCATGTGATCATTTCTGCAACAGGTTATACCGGTTCAGGAGGTTTTGAAATTTACTGCAAGAACTCGGAAGTGAAACAAGTGTGGGACAAAGTTTTTGAAGCAGGTGCTGCATTCGGAATCAAACCGATCGGTTTGGCTGCGCGCGATACTTTGCGTTTGGAAATGGGATTCTGCTTGTACGGAAATGATATCGACGACACCACTTCCCCGCTTGAAGCAGGATTGGGATGGATTACGAAATTCACGAAGGATTTTGTGGATGCAGACAAATTGAAAGCTGAAAAAGAAGCTGGTGTTTCCAAGAAACTAATCGGTTTTGAGATGATTGATCGTGGAATTCCGCGTCATGATTACCGTATCCTGGACGCAAACGGAAATGTGATCGGGAAAGTAACTTCCGGAACACAAGGTCCAAGCGTGAAAAAAGCAATCGGAATGGGTTATGTAACTACCGAATTTGCGACTCCAGACAGCGAAATTTTTATTGAAATCAGAGATAAAGGAGTTTTAGCGAAAGTGGTTAAGATGCCTTTTTACCAGAAGTAAAGAGAATCTCCTTTCCCCCTTTGGAGGGGGACAAAGGGGGAGGACAATGAGATTACGATAGTAAATTATCTAAATTATTCCTTAAAAACATACTCAAGTGGAATTGTTGCGGCAGTTCCACTTTTTTTGTAGTCAATTGAAATACTTACCAATTTTTGGTAACTTTAGAAAAAGTTTCAACTATGAAAAATACATCCGTATCACTTGGAAATTATTTTGACGAATTCGTTAGCAACCAGGTTTCAATTGGACGATATAAAAACGTAAGTGAAGTTATTCGTGCCGGGCTTCGACTTTTAGAAAATGAAGAAAGCAAAGTAATCGCTTTGAAAAATGCCATTCAACAAGGAGTGAATAGTCCAAGAGTTGAGAATTTTGACTTTGATGAACACTTAGCCAAACTAAAATCCGAAAAGAAGTAAAAATGCCTAAAGTTATCTTGAGACAAGAAGCAATAGACGATTTAACGGAGATTTGGAATTATACAGTGCAAGAATGGTCAGAAAAGCAAGCCGATAAATACTACGAAACAATTCGATCTGCCTGTAAAGCCATTGGAGAAAATCCAACCATTGGAAAAGTTTATACTGAAATAAGTACCCATTTACTAGGATTCAAATCTGAAAAGCATATTCTGTTCTATCATCAAATTTCAGAAGACGAAGTAGAAATACTCCGAATACTGCACGAAAAAATGGACTTGGAAAGCAGAACGAAAGAATAAAAAAACATTCATTTTCAATCATACTCTAATGGAATTATTGTCGCAGTTCCACTTTTTTGGCTAAATTTTTGTAGATGGGCTTTCTTTTTTAATTGCTTTAAATCTAAATCGTATGACACATCAGCTATCTAAATTACTTGCATTAGCCACTCCCCTATTCCTTACTATCAATACCACTTTTTCCCAAACAAACTCGGATGTCTATTCTCCGAAATTCTCTCATTTATCGGGAAGGTATGCTACGAATATCCAGGTAGCACTAACAGCCACTACTCCGAATACTACCATTCGTTATACCTTGGATGGTACAACACCCAACAACTCATCACAATTATACACCGGAACTATTCCCATTAGCGGAAATGGAAACCAGGTCACCCTTAAAGCAATTGGATTTGCTGGAAATTTACAAAGCTTTGTAAGTTCAGCAACCTATGTGATTGATTACAGCTACAATCCCAATGCAAATTACCTGACAAATCTATCCTGGACGCAATACACCAACTACCTTCCCGGCGATTGGTTCGGCTACACTTCTACTCCGTGGACATGCAATTATTCGGTCAAGGTAAAGATCCTTGCAAACGGAAATTATATCGACACCACGACATCCACCAGTTGTTTGGGGCCAAACGATGATACTTTTCTCCCGGTTTTTTATTATGGAACAACACAAGCTTCCAATCTAAAAACCATGAGCGTCTATAACATATTGAGTTCAGGATATGCAAACGGGTTCATTACCATTGATTTTGGTGTAGGAACCAACCAATATGAACTCCGCTATATCAAGTTCATGGATGAGAACAACCTGTTTATAGAAATGTGGCATAATCAAAACGGACCTTTAAAATACTACCTGACTAAAAACCGACAAACCTTAGGTCTAGATGACAATACCGAGGCAAAAACCCGGATCTATCCGAATCCAACTTCTGATTTTATATCCATTGAAAATTTAGATAGCGACGTGCTCCTGACAAACCAACTCGGACAAACCCTTACGCTTGAAAAAAGCGATCAAATATCTGTATCACATTTGTCGAAAGGAATCTATTTCGTCCAATTCAACACTACCAAAGGCGAACAGCTGAGAGAAAAATTACTGATCGAATAATTGGAATTGAAAAAAGAAGATACCAAACACACCTTAACAAGGTCGTCAAAATTCAATGATTATTCTATCTAAATCAACCCTAAAAGCCAACGAAAATAATTTGTAAATTTACAACTGTGAATGACAAAAAACTTTACATAATAGCAGGTTGTAATGGTGCAGGTAAAACGACTGCATCTTTCACAATTTTACCGGATATTTTAGATTGTAAAGAATTTGTAAATGCAGATGAAATAGCAAAAGGATTGTCTCCTTTTCAACCTGAAAAAGTATCATTTGAATCGGGGCGAATCATGTTAAATAGAATCAATGAATTGCTTTCTGAAAATGAGAATTTTGCATTTGAAACAACATTATCAACAAAGAGTTATAAAAACAAAATAATCGAAGCCAAGAAAAAAGGGTATCGGGTAACATTGTTGTTCTTTTGGCTTCAAAATATTGAGCTGGCCAAAGAACGTGTAAAAACAAGAGTTTTCGAAGGTGGTCACAACATTGAACCAGAAGTTATTGAAAGAAGATATGTCCGAGGAATTGTAAATCTATTTGATATTTATCTTCCAATTGTTGATGGAGCCTTGATTTTTGATAATTCTGAGGGCAAACACGAACTATTAGCTGATAAACAAATTGATGGTTTACTGAATGTTTTGAATCAAGAGAAGTTTAACCTTTTAAAAAATCATTATGACAACAATTGAAATTCAAATAGAAGAAAAAAATAAAATCCTAAAAGGGCTTGAAAAAACGTATGAAAAACTTTTAGAATTTAAGAAGTCTAAAAACAGTGAACTGGTTGTTTTACGTGATAATAAAATCGTTAAAATTAAACCCGAATAAAAGTAATAGCTACTAAAGCACTGGCGATTATACATAATACTTAAGTGGAATTGTTGCGGCAGTTCCACTTTTTTTTGACTATTATTGAATTTTGCTGAAAGTTCCTAAACCAATATTGGCAGACTAACAATTACAATCAAGAGCCGGATACTTCAAGAATCGGAAAGAAATGAGTAGAATCAATTGGACAGACGACAAATTATTGTCTCGACTTATCCATAACAAGTCAGACAGATCTCGCTGGGATACGATTCATGTTTTAAGAAAACGTCCCAGTGAAGAACTATTGGGGAAATGTTTGGAATTCACAAAATCAAGCGACCCAAAAATTCGCAGTATCGGAATTGACATTCTAGCCCAATTGGGTTTATCTCCAAGACCATTTTTGAACGAGACATTAACATGCTATTTTGACTTATTAACTACTGAAAAGAATCCCGAAGTACTCCTGTCTTTGCTTTATGGAATTGGACACAACAACGACAACCTCGATAAAGTGCAAATCGAAAAAATTTGTTCGTTCTGCAACAGCGACAATAAGCTTATAAAAGAGGGGCTTGTTTCGGCTCTGGGTTTTATCGACGACATCCAAGTAATCGATATCTTAATAAAATTATCAGACGACCAATCGACTCCTATCAGAAATTGGGCAACCTTTTATATCGGACAAGGAGAAAGAAATACTAAAACTATACGGGAAGCTTTGTGGAAACGGATTGGCGACAAGCATCAAGAGACAAAATTGGAAGCTATTGCCGGATTGGCAAAACGAAAAGACAAACGAGTAAACGAAGTAATCAAGCGAGAAATGATAAAGGGCGAATTTGGAACCTTGCTTTTTGAAGCAATCATTGCTACTAAAAACCAGGAGTTTCTACCTTTACTTCAACAAAATCTAAAATCGATCAAAGAAGACCAAACAATCAATCCCGAATGGGAAAAGGACTTGGAAAATTGCATTGTTGAGCTGGAAAAGCTAAAATAGCGGAATAAAAGTTCCATTTTTTTAAGTAGTATTGGAATAATCCCGGAAACCATGAACCGAACTATCAGAAACACGATTATCATCCTCACCATCTTCTCTCTCCTCATCTCGGGCATTGTACTGGATGATGAGATCCGTTCATTCTACCAAATCGAAGAAGGTCCTATCGATGGAGTCTTATTGAGCATATACTTTCTCTTCATGCATGCGCTTTTAATCGGAGTCGTTATTTACTCCATGATCCAGCTTTTGGCAAGAAAAATACGCGGATACCTTTTTCCGATAGCTGTCTGCCTCATCCACACCGTAATTGTCATCACCTTGCGGATCAAGCTGAATATCCGTGAATCCAGCCCCGTTGTCTTTCAAGCTCATTACGATGGTGATATCAATGGTATAACACTTTACCTGAGACAAAACAAAACCTACAAGCTCAGTGATTATGCTGTCTTTGGCGAGACAAATAATTACGGTGAATACCGCATGAGCGGCGATACTATCCTGCTCAGTGAAAAACATCCCTTGGGAGAGGATCGCGTCATCATGGGTAATAAGCTCCTGGTAGACAATACGTTCGTTTTGATTAAACAAGATTCAAAAGGAAACTTTAAAACCGATCAACCCTTTAAGCTGAGAATTGTAACCCAAAAGAGAAAATTTTAGTTCTCAAGATATTTGTTTTGATTTTTTAAGTAGTATTGGAACAGCGAAATGCGCTACACTGTTTATTGACTCTCTTAAATAGATCATTGATTTTAAGAAAACTTCCAATAGCATTCATGGTATATGAAAAACATAATCTTAGGAAATGGAATAAATATTCAATTTGGAGGAATTGACAACACTAATAAACTAATAGTGAGTAGAGCCTTAATGAAGCTCAAATCAAAAAAATACAACAAAAATGTTTATACTGAAGAAATTGAGATCTGGATTACATTACTATATCATGCTTTTCCTGATTTTATCAATGGAGATTATGACTATTTAGCTGTACTAAATGATGAAAAAAAAGAACTAATAAATTTCAAGAAAAGATACACAAAAAGAACCCTAATCGATGAAATTGGATTTGAAGATTTCTTTCTTCTAAGTAATCTCTATTGTCGAAAAAATAAAATCGTAAATCCTGAAAGATTCTATATTCAAGAGTTTCTTCGCAGACTATTTCTTGATTCAATATTTAATGACGGAAAAGTAAATTTACTTCATGAGAATTTCCCATCTAATTTTATCAATTTTCTAAATTCCTATGATAATATCTTTACATCTAATTACGATAGGAACCTTGAGATCGCTACAAAACGCGAAATTTTATATTTGCATGGGGCTTTTCACGTTTTAGCTCATGAATACGACCATAATAGTTTTAGAAATCAACTTTCCGATAAACCTATTAAAAACGCACCCGTAATTCAAGGGTATGAACATGTATTTTCAACAGCTTTAACAAGTAATTCAGGAGCTTTAAAAAAACATGTTGGTGAGAGTCCCGAACTAGCAAATTCAGCCATTGATAAATTTGCAAAAGCATATCTGAATAACCATGAAACAAAGCGAGAAATTGAATCTTGGAAAGATGATAATAACTACCTAGTTAGAAATCTATATGAAGGAATTAAACTGAAAATCAAAAATTCCGATTTAAACTTTTCAATCGATTATGCCTTAAATCACCTCAAAAACATAAGTGGTAGCATCACGTTTATGGGACTCTCTCCAAATAACGATGATCATATTATTTCCTTAATTAAAAACAATCAGGCGATTGATTTAATCGAATATTATTATTTTGACAAATCAGAAGGAGAAATAGTTATGTCATTATTTGAAGATAAGAAAGTGCTTGTTAAGGATATTAAAGAGTTTTGGAATAAAACCACTTAGTCAACCACATTGGTTGACTAAAAAAATAAAATCTTAACAAAAAAGCCGCTAATCCTTAGACCAGCGGCTTTTTAATATGACCTATTAACGAAGTACTTTCTTACTTCACCAACTTCATTTCATTGATCAAGTTCGTTGCTCCGTAGCACTTGTCGATCAACCAAAGCGTGTAACGAACGTCCAAAGAGATTGTGCGTTGGATGTTCGGCTCGAAATAGATGTCACCGGACATGGCTTCCCAGTTACCATCAAATGCAGTTCCGATCAACTCACCGTTTGCGTTGATTACCGGAGAACCGGAGTTACCTCCTGTAATGTCGTTGTTCGAAAGGAAGTTTACAGGCAATTTCCCGTTAGAAGCATACTGACCGTAATCTTTTTTCTGCCACAATTCCTTGATACGCGGATCAACCACGAATTCCGGATTTGTAGGATCTTCTTTCTGCATTACTCCATCCAACGTTGTGAAGTAGTCGTAATGAACTGCATCACGCGGATCGTAAGCCAATACATTTCCGTAAGTCAAACGCATTGTTGAGTTTGCATTCGGATAGAATTTCTTGTTTGGTTGCATTTCGCGAACTCCTTTTACAAACGCACGGTTTGCAAGTGTCAATTTCGCGTTAGCAGATTTAACCGCATCCTGTGCCATTGCAGCTTGATATGCATTGTCCAAATCTTTGATCAAAATGAACAATGGATCCTGGCTCAATTTCTCTGCATCGAAGTTCTTCATGAATTCTTCGTAACGCTCTTTCGAAACAAAAATCGAATTTGCCTTTACACGCGCCATGAATGCCGCCATTCCGTCAGTACCGATGGATTTAGTGATTCCAACCTGTTGTTCCATTGGAACGTCTTGGATGTACATTTTCAAGACTTCTTCCAATGTTTCCAACTCGATATCCATTGAACGCTCGGCATAAATCTCTTCAGCGGTTCCTTTCGCTGCATCCAGGATCGCTTTGTAACGCTCTTCGTTTCCTGCTTTCTTAGCATCCAATGCTAATTTGTACATGTAAACAACCGAGTTGATATCTACCTGACGAACGAATTCACTTTGGTAAGTTTTGATATAAATAATGCTGTTTGTTGCTTTAAAAGCGGATTCAATATCTGAAAGCACATTGTTGTATTCCGCTTTTCCAGCTGAGTATTTCGTGAACTCTTCTTCTACTTTTCTTTTCTTGTCAGCAACGTGGTTTCCTTTCAACTGTTTTGTCTGACCGATGAAGTATTTCCAGTAGTTTGCTACCTGAGCATATTTAGATGAATAATGCAAACGAACTGTTACGTCCTTATCCATGTATTTTTTCATGATCTCCAATTTCTTAGCGCGGATATCAACAATTTTAGGTTGCTCCAAAGAAATTGCCTGCTCAACTCCGTAAGAAGTCAAGTAACGGTTTGTTCTTCCCGGGAATCCCATGATCATGGCGTAATCACCTTGCTTCACACCTTTCAAAGAAATCGGTAAAGAAGATTTTGGTTTCAACGGAACATTCGCTTCACTGAAATCTGCAGGCTTGTTATCCGAACCGGCATAAACGCGGAACATGGAGAAATCTGCAGTATGACGCGGCCATTCCCAGTTGTCTGTATCTCCACCAAACTTTCCAGCTGATTGCGGAGGTGTTCCCACCAAACGAACATCTTTAAATGTTTCCTTTACGAACAAATAGAATTCATTTCCATCGTAAAAATCACGAACGAACGCTTCGTAATGAGTTCCTGTTGTAGCATCTTTCACCAACACATCCGTTACTTCCTTGATTTTCTTAGCACGCTCCTCAGGAGTCATTTTAGAATTCAATTCCTTAGCCACTTGTGCCGTAACATCCTCCATACGGATCATGAAAGTCGCTGTCAATCCTTTAACTGCAATTTCTTCTTTGAAATTTTTAGCCCAAAATCCATTGTCCAGGTAATTGTGATCTTCTGTTGAAGCACCTGCAATTGCGTCATATCCGCAATGGTGATTTGTCAAGATCAATCCTTGATTGGAGATGATCTCACCTGTACAAAAACCTCCAAAAGAGATCACTGCATCTTTCAAAGAAGATTTGTTGATGGAATAAATTTGCTCCTGAGTCAGTTTCAAGCCATGTTTTTTCATGTCTTCGTAGTTTCTTCCAATCAAAAATGGAAGCCACATCCCCTCATCAGCGCGAGCAATATTACCCATTGAATAGGTCAATAAGACCAACGCGAATACTATTTTTTTCATTCTTTAGATTTTATTTAAAAGAGCACTAAAGGTAACAACTTTTTAATGTTAGCAATTGACCGTTTGTGTAATATTAATTCAAAATGGAAAAAGGTAACTTCGACTACGCTCAGTCACCTTTTTTCGACTGCTTTCCATTGACCGACAAAGACGAAACAGTCATCTTTTTAACTAAGACCGTCTTTTTAAAGGACACTGAGCTTCGGTCATCGAGCGTAGTCGAGATGTCGAAGTATCACTTTATTGTTATTTCGTCTAAGAACAACCAAGTCGGATTTCCAACTCCCAAATGCCAATCCGGACAAAGCCCGTAGTTCTCCACACTGAAACGGATAAACTTGCAGGAAGTAGGAGCCATTTCAAAATCGAGTTCCCCTATTTTCAAAGTTTCCCCTTCTTTCACTGAAACTCCCTGAACTTTTCCCAGTTTGCGGTAAGTAACTCCATCCGTTGAAATTTCGATATTCACTGATTTTGGAGGAAAAATCCAGGATTTCTGATCTTGCAGGTAAGAGAATTGAATCATGGAGATTTCTTTTGCTTCATCCAACTCGATAATCCCTTGCACATCTTTTCCAAAAGTTCCCTGCCATTCCGTTCCCCTGTATTCTTCGGTTCCTTTTTGTCCGTCTACCAGAGCCTGAGCTCCACCTCCGGAATATTGGTTCGCATATTCTGTTGACAAGTTGATTTTCTTGTCACGCACATACTTCGTAAACAAACTCTTGATCACCTTACTTTCCGAACCGTCCTCACGAACCACTTTTGCATATACATAAGCCGTTTCAGTCAATTGGATGTTCTTCCCACCTTGCTTGTAGAATGGTTGGTATTTCACGCCGTCAAAACTGTAATACACCTTCCCTTTTTCAAAGAAAAGCACATCGATTCCCAATTCCATGGACGTTTCAAACATCGTATGCGTGGCAGTGAAAAACGGAACCGGAACAAATCCGGGATTGATCTCATTTCTTAGATCCAATTCATAGTTCGCAACCTGTTTATTCGGTTTTGGTCCCATAGAAATTTCCAATACACCACCCGCTTTGATCATCTCATGCGTGATGTATAGTTTCTGATAAGCCGCTCCATTCCAGGAAATCGATTGCACAAATTTGTTCTCTGTCGAATTATTTAAAGTCCGGATTTCAAAGTCGGCTTTTTCTCCGCGAATCACCACTTTGTCCATCAAAGGTCGACCGATGGCATAGGTTGGACTTCCCGGAGCAACCGGATAAAATCCCATGGAACTCAGTACATACCAAGCCGACATCTGTCCGCAATCCTCATTTCCGGATAGTCCGTCCGGGTTATTGGTATAGAATGTCTTTAAAATAGAATCAATTAACATTTGAGTTTTTTCCGGGGCTCCACAGTAATTATACGTGTATGCCATGTGATGGGACGGCTCATTTCCATGCGCATATTGTCCGATCAAACCGGTGATATCCGCTTGCTCACGTCCGGACATCGATGAAGAACCCAGGAACATCGAATCCAAAAAGTTCACCATTCCTTCGTTTCCACCATGCATGTCGATCAGCGCCTGTATATTATGTGGCGCAGCCAGTGAATATTGCCATCCATTTGCTTCTGTGAAATGATGATTCACTTCGTTCGGCTTGAAAAACGGCAGGAAGATCCCATCCTTTCTCGGTTGGAAGAAACGCGTTTCCGGGTGCATCAGATTCATCCAGTTTGCAGATCGGATCTGGTATTTCTTTGCAATGTCCGTTTTACCCAATTTCTCTGCAAATTTGGAGATACACCAATCATCATAAGCATATTCCAGGGTTTTGGAAACGGATTCTGCCTGCATATTTGCTGAAATAAATCCAATTTCCTCGTATTGTTTCTTTCCCCATTGGTCCGCAGTACTTGAAGCGATCATCGCCTCCAAAAGACCCTCCGGATCTTCCAGGGGAATTCCTTTCAAATACGCATCCGTGATAACAGAAACCGAATGATATCCGATCATGCAATTCGTTTCATTATTGGATAATGTCCAAACCGGAAGTAAGCCTGTATTCTTGTATTGTTGATAGAATGAATTGACAAAGTCAGATACCTTTTCCGGTTGTGTAATCGTATACAATGGATTAGCTCCGCGGTAAGTATCCCACAATGAAAAGACCGAATACATGGAGTTGGTTGACTGGGCAATTTCATTTTTGTAGTTCCGGTATTTCCCATCCACATCCGACCAAAGTGATGGATGAACATAAGTGTGGTAAAGCGCTGTATAAAAGTTAGTTAACACCTCTTTTTGTTTGGACTCTACTCGAATTTTACCTAGTTCACTATCCCAAGCCACAGTTGCTCTTGCACGCACCAAATCAAAATCAAAGGTGGTCAATTCCGATTTCAGACTGGAAGCAGCACCATTCCCATCGGTACCTGAAATACCAACACGGACTGAAATCTCTTTCACTCCATCCGGAAATTCCATCACAAACAAATACGTACCTGTTTTCTCATCCTGAATCCATTTTGTCTTTGTAAAAGGAATGGATGTTTCCAAATTAAAATAAAGATGTTGGTTCGTTGCCCAAGCTTCTGAAACACGTTTCCCGCTTACGGAAGTAGCTGACGTTTTTGTTGCTGAAACTTCCAACACACGATCCCTGTATCCCAGGTCGATCAGAATGTATCTTTTTCCTTTTGGACTGGAAAACTGATAGCGATGCAACCCACAGCGCAAAGTTGCTGTCAAATCCGCAGTAATTCCATTTTCCATTTCCACGTGATAATAACCGGGAAGTGCTTTCTCTTTCGAATGTTTGAAAACAGAACCAAATCCACCCGCTTTTTTATATCCGGGAACCGTATTCAACTTTCCTTGTTGCGGAACCAATAACACATCCGCATAATCCGGAATTCCTGTTCCACTTAAATGCGTATGACTGAATCCATAGATTACCGAATCGGAATAATGATATCCTCCGCAACCATCCCAACCTTCGTAACGCGTATCAGGTCCAACCTGAACCATTCCGAATGGAAGAACCGGTCCGGGGAAAGTATGTCCATGTCCGCCAGTACCAATAAATGTATTTACGTATTGAGAAGGATTCGGTCGGCTATCAGTTAGCTTACTTGAAAAAACCTTGTCTCTTGCAGCATCCGAATTGTTTTTCAATTCCTGGATCTGGGAAAAACCCGAAAAAGAACAAATAAGGGTAAGTAGAAGTATTCCGTTTTTCATAAGGTTCATTTTTAATCACTCCGCCACAGTGAATTTTTTTATTGTCCGACAGTTTTATTTTTCATGACCGCGCTGACGCCTGTCTTTTATTGAAAGCAATGCTTTTTCTCATTTTTTAATTGCTTTCCAGAACATGGAAGCTGCCGTACCTAATACAGCTGCATTCATATCATGAAGTGCAGAATTTCGTATTTCGATGTGTCCCTGATAAATTTGCAGAAGGTTCTCCTCCATGTATTTTTTTACTTTTTCAGAAAAATAAGCACCGCTTTGTGCCAATCCTCCGAAAAGAATATATGCTTTCGGATTTGAGAAGGCTGCAAAATCAGCCAGGGCAATTCCAAGCATTTCCGCTGTATAATCTACTATTTCACATGCAAACTCATCTCCGTCACTTGCTGCCTGAAACACTTCTTTTGCAGTAATTTTAGCAAGTCCGTTCAATCTGGAATCTGCTTTATGTACACTATCCAATTCTTCCACACTTCGAACAACGCCTGTACTGGAAACATACGTTTCCAAACAACCGTTTCTTCCGCATCCGCATAAACGACCATTATGAACTACCCGAATATGACCATATTCACCGGCAAATCCTTGCGACCCCACAATCAATTCCCCATTGATAAAAATCCCGGAACCCAATCCTGTTCCAAGTGTAATCAATACAAAATCATTCAGATCTTTGGCATTCCCGAACAAATGTTCTCCGATAGCTGCCGCATTGGCATCGTTGGCGAGCATAGTTGGTCGATGGAATTTCTGTTCGAATAATTCTGCAATTGGAATGATTCCTTTCCATTTCAGATTCGGTGCAAATTCAATATTTCCGGTAAATGCATTTCCATTCGGAGCACCGACGCCTAAGCCTAATAAGCTGTCCATAAATCCATTATCCTTAACAACCTGGTAAATCTTATCCACCAAGTCTTCCGGATTTAAATAGTCGGTAGTTGTCAACGATTCTTCAAATAACACCTCTCCATTTCGGTTCACCAAACCATAAGCAGTGTTGGTTCCACCGATATCTATGCCTAATGCAACATGTTCAATCATGCTGTAAAAATGGGATTTTTTTTTGAGAATTAAATTTTAGTAAATTGATTTAGCATTCTTCTTCATCCTAAATTAACATTCCATTCTTTCAGGAAATCGGATACGAATCCTTCCATTAACCGGTGCCTATCCTCTCCGATGGTTTTCGCTGTTTCCGTTCTCAGTCTATCTTTTATCAATAAAAGTTTTTCATAAAAATGATTCAGGGTATGAGACTTATCGGAAGAATACGAATCGAAATCCGTATGCAACAATGGTCCCAAGTCGGGTTCATAAAAAGATCGGTCGTTTTTTCCTCCATAATGAAAAGCTCTTGCAATTCCAATTGCTCCGATAGCATCCAGGCGATCGGCATCCCTTACAATATCCAGTTCCAGGCTTTCAATCACATCATTCACTCCTGCCCCTTTGAACGAAACCTTGTCAACGATATCACAGACCTGATCAATTAACTGCTCATCTGCTTTCAACCTGGAAAGTATTTCCCGGGATACCCGTCCACAATCATTTTTGATTCCACCATTCAGTTTGTGATCTGAAATATCGTGAAGTAAGGCCGCTAATTGAACAACCAACAGATTTCCTCCTTCCTTGGATTGGATATATTCTGCCAATTTCAATACCCGTTCGATGTGATACCAATCATGGTCTGCACTCTCTCTCCTGAACTTCTCTTCTACAATCGATCTTACCTCTTCTAATAAATTCATTTTATTTTTCTTGATACTATGCTTGCATAAGTAATTAAAACACTTTACATTGCAAAGAAAATCTAAAATCTCTCTTATGAAAAAATTAATTCTACCAGTATTGGCAGTTATGACACTTGGAACTGCATCCGCACAATTTAACCTAGGTATTTCTGCCGGTTACGGAATTGGTTCACCTGGTCATGTTATGGGAACAAATACCGTTTCCACCTCTTCATCTTACAGTGAAAAAAATATCTACGGAACTTTAGGAAACGGAATCCAGGCAAATTTAACTCCCGGATATATGTTCGGCGAACATTTTGGAATTGAATTGGGCTTGAACGGATTTTTCGGATCCAAAAAAACCATTGATGAGGTAAGTGTACCAACTGGTGATTACAAGCATACACAAGCATCTACGCAATTTCGTATTTCACCGGCATTTGTAATAAAATCAGGTGGAGAAAAAATTTCTGTTTACGCACGTACAGGTTTGGTTTTACCATTGCTTGGTTCTGTTAAGTCGGAAATCAATGATGCTACAAATCCGGCTTTAGTTACTGTGATGGAATTGAAAACTTCCGGGAAAGTAAGTTTGGGATACACCGGGGCAGTTGGTTTGAATGTTCACTTCGGTAAAAAATTCGGATTCTTTGCTGAAGTTGGTGCAAACAGCTTGCGTGTCAAATCAAAAGATACCGAATTGACGAAGTATACGGTTAACGGAACAGATGTTTTGGGAAATGTCCCTACTTACAGCAAGGAGACCAAATACGTTGATGAATTGACAAATACTTCAAATAATACATCAACAAATCCGGGTGGAACAGATGCAAATTCTGCTAAAGAAGATTTGAGACAAATTGCAAACTTCAGTAACTTCTTCATCCAGGTTGGTTTCAAAATCACATTTGGTGAATAAACTTTAGAACATTATTATTGGTTAAGGGGTGAGATAGGAATATCTTGCCCTTTTTTTATTTGCAGATTCTGAAGCTTTTACTATCTTTGCACCCTGTTTATTCGCTAAACAGAAGTTAATATTCATTTTAATCGAGGTTTCGCACCTCAAACAATTAACATTATGGCAACACGTATTCGTTTGCAAAGACACGGTAAAAAAGGAAAAGCAATTTTCCATGTAGTAGTAGCTGATTCTCGCGCTAAGCGTGATGGTAAATTCATCGAGAAATTGGGAGTTTACAATCCGAACACGAACCCGGCAACAATTGACATCAATTTTGAATCAACTTTAAAATGGGTTGGTACAGGAGCTGAAATGTCTGATACTGCTCGTGCAATTCTTTCTTATAAAGGAGTATTGTACAAAAACCACCTTTTGAAAGGTGTAACAAAAGGAGCTTTGACTGCAGAGCAAGTAGAAACTAAGTTTGCTGCTTGGGAAGCTGATAAAGCATCTAAAATCCAAGGTAAAATTGAAGGTCTTGGAAAAGACGCTGTTGCTGACAAAGCTGCACGTTTGAAAGCTGAAGCAGATGCAAATGACGCAAAAGCAAAAGCTATTGAAGCTAAAAACACGCCAGCTGTTGAAGAAGTAGAAGCTCCGGTTGCTGAGGAAACTCAAGCAGAAGAAGTTGAAGCTGCAACAGAAGAAGCTACTGAAACTCCAGCTGAGGAAGCAACTCCTGAAGCTGCTGTTGAAGAACCAACAACTGAGGCTCCTGCAGAGGACGCTCCAGCTGCTGAAGAAGGAGAAGCTCAGGCTTAATTCATTAAAAGTTGATCAATGCAACATTCTGATTGCTTTCAACTTGGTTATATTGCGAAACTTCACGGATACAAAGGTGAAGTTTCGCTTTTTTTAGACGTAACCAATCCGGAAGACTACCGAACACTCGACGCTTTCTTTATCGACATCAACGGACAACTGACTCCCTTCTTTGTCAAATCCTTCGTGTTGAAAAACAAAGGGTTTGCAGCCGTTAAGCTGGAAGGTGTCGATTCCGAAAACGATGCGAAAATTATCCTTCGAAAAAGCTGTTACCTTCCCTTATCAATTCTCCCAGAATTGGATGATATGCATTTCTATGACCATGAGATCATCGGTTTTAAACTGAATGATACCCGTTATGGAGAAGCAGGAATCATTGAACAGGTAATTGACAACAATGTGAACCCATTGATCCAGGTAATGAATGGCGAAAAAGAAATTCTCATTCCATTTGTAGAAGGACTTGTTCAGAAGGTAGACCGAAAATCCAAAACATTACACGTCACTTCTCCGGAAGGATTGATTGAAATGTATATGGGAGAAGAATGAGTGTTTTCAAGTTCAAACACTTTCAAATTCACCAGGAAAACACTGCTTTAAAAGTCGGAACCGACTCCATGATTCTCGGAGCAATCTGTCACTGGGAAAACCCGAAACATTTACTCGATATTGGAACAGGAACAGGCGTCCTTGCCCTGATGTGCGCTCAGCGTTTTAATTTTGAAGAAATTGTAGGACTCGAAATCTCCGAAAAAGCCATTATTGATGCACAAATCAACGCTGGAAACTCTCCATTCATTTCCCCGATTTCAATTGTAAATCAGGCAATCCAGAATTATAATCCGAATGAACAGTTTGATGCAATCATCAGCAATCCGCCATTTTTCGAGAATAGTTCTAAAAATCAGAACGAACACAAATCACTGGCGAGACACACCGAAAGCCTCTCCTTTTCAGAATTACTCCAATCCATTTCGAGACTGTTAACGGCAGACGGAAAAGCATGGATCATCATTCCATACGAGAGTACGGAGAACCTTAAGCAACTGGCGAGAGAAAATGAGTTGTTTGTTTCGAATCTGACCACCCTTTTCGGTAAACCGGATAAACCCACGAGAACAATCATTTCATTCCGGAAGCAGCTTTCGGAAGTTCATCGCTCATCCATTTGCATCCGAACGGAAGACGGAGCTTATACGGAAGAATATAAGGTTCTTACTCAGGAATTTCACGACCGGGCTTTATAACAACCCTGCTATCTCTTCCTGGATTTCCACTCCATGATGCTCGTTGTACCAATTTTGAAGTTTTATCTTCACTTCTTCAAACGGCACTTCATCTGCATGCATTTTAGTATATAAATCTTGGCTTGCAGCTGGTCGAGGACCCCAAACAGCTATATCTTCTCCTTTTGCATTTTTGATAATCAACTTCGGAATCGCTTTTCCCCCATTCGTCAAATAATTCTCAATACGATTCGGTTCCGCATCACGTAATTCGAAATCAATGTGAATCAATGGATTCAACTCTGCCATCATGTGGATAAAAGGCACAATATGCGAAGCATCACCACACCAAGGTTCCGTAATTACAATCCATTGCTGAGCTTCCTTGATCGATTGGATCTTTTCCTTTACATGAGGAAGTATTTCCCCTTTCTTTAACCAACGATTCATGCGCGACCAGTTCAATTTGGTATAATTGAAATAATCAGGGTTATCGTAAGGAGCTTTTGGGTTTTGAGAGTTTAGAATCTGTTCGAATTGTTCCAAGTAAGTTTGAAAAGTCATGTCTGTAAATTTGAATGACTCAAAGTTAGTTTCAATTCGTCTTAAATAACTCCAAAAAATGATAAAATTATCCGATGGTTTTCGCTAGGAATTCAAGAATAAACACCATCTGTTCGCAATTTAGCGAATTCTCGAATTCTGAAATTCGTGTCCTTATAACTAGTGTAATCAGTTTCCTGAATCAGGTTTCACATCATAGATCAACTCCGATATATTCTCCTCTTTGAAATAAGTCTGAGCAATTTCCTGCAATTCCTTACTGGTCAATTTATCAATGCTCTCATACATCTCCTGGATCGTATCAATCTGATTGAACAGCAAGAGTGATTTTCCTAAGCCTTGCATCAAACCTACATTGGAATCCAAAGACAATGCAATATGACCTTTCAATTGCTCTTTTGCCTGTTGCAGCTGCTTGGTAGTCAATGGGACTTCACGCAATTTCTTCAGTTCAGCGTAAATGATCTTCATTGTTTTTCCTAAATATTTCTGATCCGTTCCAAAGTAAATAGACCAATATCCCAAATCAGGATAAGGGGAATACTGCGCTTCAATATTATAGGTATATCCGTATTTCTCACGAACCGAAAGAACCAAACGCGAATTCATCGCCGGACCGCCCAACACATTCGTCAACATGGTCATTCCTCTTCGATGATCGCTGTTGTATCCCGGAGCAATTCCTCCAATGATTGCATGTGCCTGGTAATTCCCTTCCTCCACTCTCTTCTTTACAGGCGAGTAATTATCAAAAGGTCTTGGCACAGCTTTCCTTTTTCCCGAAGGCATGGAATGAAAGTGTTTTTCCAGACATTTCACCAGTGTATTCAATGGAATATCTCCCACGAACGACACAACTGTATTTTCGGTGAAAAAGAATTTCTCTACATAGCTTTTCAACGATTCCCTGCCAAAAGATTGCACTGATTCCGGGGTTCCCAAAATGTTATTCCCCAATGGGTGATCGGGGAAGATCAGTGCTTCGTAATCATCAAAAATCTTATCACTGGGATTATCCAGGTACGAATTCAATTCGTCCAATACAATCTCTTTTTCTTTTTGGATCTCTTTTTCCGGGAAATTACTGTTGATGGCGATATCCGAAAGTAATTCGGCCGCACGATTCATATGAGTTTTCACAAATGAAGCATACAAACAGATCTCCTCCTTTGTGGTATAGGCATTCAATTCCCCCCCAACAGAATCCAATCGGGATAGGATATGAAATGCTCTCCGTTTTTCTGTTCCTTTAAAAATACTGTGTTCCAGGAAATGAGCCAGACCAACTTCGTGATCTTCTTCAAATCTCGAACCGGCAAGAACAGTTACTCCTAAATGGGCAACGGGTGAGCTGGCATGTAAATAAACCAATCTCAGCCCATTTGAAAGGGTATGAATATGAGGTGATAATTCTATCATTTTTTAAGGATTCTTGCGATATAATTCCCAAGAATTGTCTGGCTTCAAATTAAAAACAATGCGGTCATGCAAACGGGATGGTCTACCTTGCCAAAATTCCACATTGATCGGTCGGATCAGATAACCTCCCCAATGGGTTGGTCTTGGAACGAAATCAGGAAATTTTTCAGAATACACTTCCACTCTTTTCTCCAATTCCTCTCTCGAATTAAGTAAATGACTCTGATGAGATGCCCAAGCACCCAATTTACTTCCCCGCGGTCTGGATTCAAAATACGCATCACTCATTTCAACAGGAACTTTTTCGGCAAATCCTGTGATACTGATTTGTCGCTCCATTTCCGGCCAATACAATAATGCGTGTACTTGTGGATTTGCCTCTATTGCTTTTCCTTTGTCGCTGGTATAGTTGGTGTAGAAAACAATTCCTTCTTCCAGTAATTCTTTCCAATAAACCACACGAGCCCTTGGGAAACCATCCAGTCCTAAAGTTGAAACGGTCATTGCATTGGGTTCAGTAGTCGGTTTTTCGATTGCTTCCCTCAACCATTTTGCCAAAAGAGCAAATGGTTCATCCCCATAGTGATCTTCCAATTTCCCTTTATCAAATTGATGATGGTCGTTTCGAATTACATTCAGAAAGTCATCCATTTCTTATTCTTCTTCTCCAAATTGGTCATCGATAACGCTGTCTTCGTCGTCACCTTCAAATTCGTCCGCATCAGATCCCGGAGCAGAAAAAACCGTTTTCGTACCAAGAGCATGCTCAGCAACATCCGCTTTCACTTGCTTCTCGAAATCCACAGCTACGCGATCTTCAGACTCATCTCCAAAAGGGAATACATCTACAATCGGAGAAATGATAATGGATGGAATAACATAATCGATCATCATTCCGCCCAAGCTTTCTTTCATACGTTCGTAAGCATCTTTTACAGAATGAGCCGTTACGATGAAGTTTTGAGATACTTTTTTAGCCTTCGCTCCTTCTTCTCCACCATCTGCACCAGCTTCATAAGTGATTTTACATTTGTACCATACATCCGCATCCTCGTAATGAAAAATATCGTGAAAATCTGTTCTGGTAATTCCTGTTACAACAAACTCTCCACGAATCAAGCTTCCAAGCTCTTCGTAAATTCGTGCTTCTGCATCAGTGAACGTCATTGCAGCCACCAAATATGGTTCTGAAACGCGCTTGAAAGTACCATCTTCCAACTGCTTTGTATATTTAACCTTAACGGTAAACCAACTATTCATTTTATCAAAATTTTTAGAGAAACAAAGATACTACTAATTCAAAATGAAAAATGAAAAATGCAAAAGTGAATTCGTTAAATTTCCGAAAGTTGACTTCGACTACGCTCAGTCACCTTCACAAACAATTAATACAAAAGTCTCAGATTGTTTTTTTGAATTTTGCCTTTTGATCCCGATTGCTATCGGAATTGAATTGATTTAATCCCGGAAAATCTGTCCGTTATACAAAACAATCACAGCTCTATTGGGAAGTGTCACCATGACTCCATGTCCATTGATAAGGAAATCTGTATTGTTAATGGTCGTAACTTCTTTATAAACCCCACCTACAGATGCTCCAACTCCGCCCATCAATGTTCGGAAAGCAACGACGTCATTCTTCATTTGCCATTCTTTCACTACGAAATTTGCCAGATTTTTCTTTTCACCTTTATAGAACTGATAAGTTGTATTGGCATCACCCCAAACAACCAAATCATCTTTAGCATCCCAAAACTGGGCAAAAGAACTCAAAGTTTCCCTTTTACCTTTTCCATAATATTTCAGGTTCCCCTGTAAATCTTCGTAAGCGACGAAACCTCTTCCAGCTTTCACCTTCGGTACTCTGAAGTCTTCCACATCCAAAAACTCACCGTCCTGGAACACTGCGAATGTGCGCGTTTGCGGATCATTGAACCCTAAGATATCTGTTCCTGCAAAAAACTCGAAATCAGTTCCGTTGTAAGTTCCCAAATCATAGGTCTGACCTCTGTAAAAAACCTTGAAGATGTCTCCATTATCCTTAAACACCAATAAATTATCGCCTTGAACAACCGGAACCGGAAGGTCTGTTGTACTTTGGACAAGTGTGGAGATTTTTCCCTGGTAAACTACATTCAATGAATTGTAGCGAATATCCTGAAATGTGATCAAGGAATCGGTCACCCAATAATCACCTCCGAACGAAGTGATATTATGTGGTTTGCCATTTTCATAATAGTACAGCAACTGTCCGATATTCCATGCTGCAAGGTGATCTGAAATCTTGAAAGTTGCCGGTTGATTGGTCATCACTCGGGCAAACGTCCCGTCATAAATTTTAAAATCGCGCTGATTATTGTAATAAGCTATCACCTCGTCACCGTATGAAATACCTGTAACCGCCTGGTGATCCACCTGATTAAAATAGCCGTCCTTGAACGAGTGAAAAAAATTATTGTAGTCCATGTATGCAAAAACAGTTTGTTTTTGAGCAAAAAGGCCGGTCGAAAGAAGCAAAAAGCAAAAAGTCAAAAATTTCATAGTCTCGAAGATAACAAAAACCATGCTACTAATTCCTAATTAAGAAAGCCGAATTACGAATTAAAACCACATTCGGGACTCGGAATTCGGAATTCGTAATTGGCTAATGCCGTTCGTCCGTAATTACACCCGAAATTCACGGAATTGGTTGTAAAGCAATTTTTGTTGTTATTTTCGTACAAACAAGTCGAAAAATTCAACATGAAAAAAAGTCTTTTTACAGCATTGTTGCTTTCGTCTTCGATCTATAGCTTCTCCCAGGAGAAAGTGAAGTACATCGAATATGACCTAGCAAACGGAATGCATGTTATCTTACATGAAGAACACGCTACTCCAATTGTAGCCGTTTCAGTAATGTATCACGTAGGTTCTAAAAACGAAAATCCTTCCAGAACAGGATTTGCTCACTTTTTTGAACATTTATTATTTGAAGGTTCCACAAACATCAAAAGAGGTGAATACTCTGAATTAGTTGAGAAGAATGGTGGAGCATTAAATGCCAATACAAGTCAGGACAGAACGTATTACTACGAGATCCTTCCTTCTAACCAATTGGAATTGGGATTGTGGTTGGAAAGTGAGCGTTTGTTACATGCAAAAGTGGATCAAACAGGTGTTGAAACTCAACGCGAGGTTGTAAAGGAAGAAAAAAGACAACGTGTGGACAACCAACCGTATGCCACTTTCATGGAAAACCTATTCAAGTTGGCGTACAAAAATCATCCTTACCGTTGGGTTCCGATCGGAAGTATGGAAGATTTGAATGCTGCGCAAGAAATTGATTACGTTAATTTCTATCACACGTTCTATGTTCCTGCAAATGCAGTTCTTTCGATTGCAGGAGATATCAATATCGAGCAAACAAAAAAATGGATTGACAAATACTTTGCATCTGTTCCAAAAGGAGAAGCTATTAACTTATTCCGTGATTTTGAGAATTTGGGAGAAGGTGATTTCAAAACAAAATACGGTGTAGAGAAATTAGCTTTTGACGCAAAGAACTTCAATAACCCAACTGATGCGAAAGCAAAAGAGTTGTTAAAGAAATACAGCGCAATGCCTTCTGTCATTCCAAAACCGAATTCAACTTTCGAACCGATCAATGGAGTTGTCAGAGAAACTGTTTACGACAACATTCAATTGCCTGCAGTATTTATGGGGTACAAATTCCCGAAAGAAACAGATAAAGATTTTGCTGCTATCGAATTCTTGAATTCAGTTCTATCCGGAAGTAATTCTTCCCGTATGAATAAGGAAATCGTTGAGAAGAAACAACAAGCAGTTGCTGCTTTCTCTTTCGCATTCAACATGGAAGATCCGGGATTGGGAATCGTTGCTGCAATTGCTGCTAACGGAACGAAAGTGGAAGATTTGGAAAAATCATTGGACGAACAAATTAAATCCATCCAGGATAATTTGATTTCCGAAGAAGAGTTCCAAGCTGTTCGCAATCAGTTTGAAAACCAAATCGTGAGTTCAAACTCAACTGTAGCAGGAATCGCTGAGAATTTGGCTCAAAACAGAATGTATTTCGGAAGTACTGAATTGATCAACAAACAAATGGAAATCTACATGAGCATTACGCGTGAAGATATTCAACGTGTTGCTAAGAAGTATCTGACTCAGGACAACCGAATCATTTTATATTATTTACCAAAGGCAAACTAACAGAATAGCGTCATGAAAAAGTTAATTACACTTGTTGCTTTAACAGCATTTACAGGGGTTCACGGACAAATTGATCGTTCTGTAAGACCCGCTGCAGCTGCAGCACCAACTATTAATATCAAAAACTCCGAGGTTTTCAAATTGAGTAACGGAATTACTGTTATTCTTTCTGAAAACCATAAATTACCTCGCGTTTCTTTCTCGCTTACGATGGGAGCTTCACCAATGATTGAAGGTTCTAAAGCGGGTACAAACAACATGATGGGTCAATTGCTTACTTCCGGAACAGCAAAGCGTTCGAAAGACGTTTTGGACAAGGAAGTGGATAACATGGGCGCTGACCTGAATGCAGACGGACATTCGATCTATTTCTCTTGCTTGACTAAGCACATGGAGACAGGATTGGATATCATGCAGGATGTTACCATCAATGCAGCGTTCCCGCAAAGTGAGTTCGACCGAATCAAAAAGCAAAACGAATCCGGTTTGTTGTCTGCGAAATCAGATCCGAACACCATGGCTTCGAATGCTGAATCTAAAGCTGATTTCCCGAATCACCCGCTTGGAGAAGTAATGAACGAAGCTACTTTGGCAGCAATCAGCCTGGATGACGTGAAAAGCAACTACAAACAAGTGTTCACTCCAAACGGAGCATACCTTGTAATTGTGGGTGATATCACAAAAGACAACGCAATGAAATTGGCTGAGAAGTATTTCGGAACCTGGAAAGGTGGTCAGGCTTACAAAGAAGATTTCGGAAACGGATTAAAAGCAAAAGGAAACCGCGTGATCTTTGTTAACAAGCCAGGTGCTGTGCAGTCAGTGATCTCGATCACTTTCCCGATTGAAATGAAACCGGGAGCTTCTGATCAGATTGCTTTGAATGTGATGAACAGTATTTTAGGTGGTGGTTCCTTTGGAGCACGCTTAATGCAAAACCTGCGTGAAGACAAGGCCTATACTTATGGAGCTTATTCTTCTTTCGACGTAACAAGAGATGGTAGCTGGTTCGGAACATCAGGTAGCTTCAGAAATGAAGTGACGGATTCTGCAATCACTCAGATTCTAAGTGAAATTTCAAAAATCAGCGACAGTTATGTGACGGATGATGAATTGAACTTAGCTAAGTCAGCGATGGCTGGAAGCTTTGCTCGTTCATTGGAAAGACCGCAAACAGTTGCCCGTTTCGCATTGAATATCATCCGCGATAATTTACCTGCTGACTATTACCAAACGTATTTGAAACGTCTGGATGCAATCTCTAAAGACGATGTCTTGACAGTGGCTCAAAAATATTTCAAAAACGGATTCAACATTGTAGTTGTCGGGAATGAAGACATCTTGCCAAAATTGAAAGCATTCGATAGCGATGGAGTAATCGAAAAGTTGGATCCATTCGGAAATGCAGTGATCGAAATGAAGAAAGCGGATATTTCTGCTGACCAGTTAATTGAAAGATACATCAATACGGTAACTAAAACAGCTTCCGCAAAGGATTTGGCTAAGAAAATGAAGAAAGTGAAATCGGTAGTTAAGAAAATCGAACTTTCTTCTGCTCAAATTCCGGTGGTTATTTCTATGACTGACGCATTTGTTGCCCCAAATAAAGAAGCAATGAAAATCGAAGCACAAGGAATGGTTTTCCAAAGCTCTTATTACGACGGAACAAAAGGTTCTGAAATGAGTATGCAAACCGGAAAGAAAGCAATGACTGCTGAAGAGCTGGCTTCCAAAAAGAAAGGTGAAGGGTTGTTCCCGGAAGTAAATTACAAAACTTCAGGAATGAAATACGAAATCAAAGGAATTGAAACAATCGCCGGAAAAGACTATTATGTCTTGACCACAAACGATGGTGAAAAAGAAGCTTTTGATTACTTCGATGTAACTACAAACTTGAAATTCAAAACGGTTTCCATCACAAAACAAGGTGAAGAAACAATGGAATCAACTATTATCTATGATGATTACAAGGATGTAAACGGATTTATGTTTGCGCACAAACTGACTCAGGTAATGGGTGAAATGTCGCTTTCAGGAACTGTGAAATCCATTGAATTCAACACCGAAGTTGATAAGACAATGTTTGAATAAAAATCTTTAAAATGAAGATCCGGTGGGGACGCGAAGCATCGTGTCCCCACTCTTTTTTTATAAGAATTATTACTCCCTTTTTGTTTGACAGAAACCATACTAATTTTGATGCATGCAATTAAAAGCATTCTTAGCAAATTTTAATCTTTTCACGGAAGACGAAATAGATGATGCACTTCTTTTGTTTTCAAAACGCAGACTGAAAAAGGGAGAATACTTTGTTCAGGAAGGACAAACATGTTCAGAAGTGGCATTTATTGAAAGCGGTGTTTTCCGTTCGTTCTATCTTACTCCAAGCGGCAACGAAATGACCTATTGCTTTCGTTTTCCGGGCGACATGGCTGCAGCATATTCAGCCTTCATTACAGGAAACGGAAGTGTGGAATACATTCAGGCACTTTCCGATTCGGAACTACTAGTCATCCCAAAAAATCAGATTGATCTGCTGTTGACAAAGAGTCCGGCGTGGATCCATTTTCTGAAGATCATTGCCGAACAACAGTATTTGGAATTGGAAGGGCGTGTGTTTCAATTGCAGCGGGATTCCGCACAAGAGCGTTATCAAAACCTGCTCGAAAATCAACCGGAATACATCCGACAAATCTCTCTACAACACCTTGCCTCCTATTTGGGGATTACACAGCGGCATTTAAGTCGCATTCGAAAAGAAATCGTTTTGTGACAAATGTCCTTTTTTAAAGAATCCAATGGAATTAGCTTTGTTCAAAACAAACAAGTATGAGCAAAAAGATTCTAATCATCAACGGACATCCCAACAAGGACTCTTTCAATTTCGGAATCGCGGAAGTATATAAAAGAGGTGCGGAAAGTTCGGGTGCAGAAATCCAGGAAATCGTTATTGCAGATTTAAACTTCAATCCGAACCTTCAATTCGGTTACCAGAAACGAACCGAATTGGAACCGGATCTGTTGAATGCCTGGGAGAAAATTCAATGGGCAGATCATCTGGTTTGGATTCATCCGGTTTGGTGGGGAGGTCTTCCCGCTATCACCAAAGGATTCATCGACCGCTTGTTCCTTCCTGGATTTGCTTTTCAATACCGGGAAAACTCTCCTTTTTGGGATAAATTATTGAAAGGAAAATCAGCACATATCATCACCACTTTGGATCAGCCGGCTTTATTTTATCGTTTTTATTTCAGAAGACCCAGTGTAAATCAATTAAAACGCTCCGTTCTCCAATTTTGTGGAATAAAACCTGTAAAAGTAAGCTATATTGGAATTATCAAAGGTTCTACCCCTGAAATGCGGGAGAAGTGGTTGAAGAAAGTGGAGAATTGGGGAAAACGTCTGTGACTTCGACTTCGCTCAGCCACCTTTATTTATCTGCAGTCAATTCTATGTGAGGTGACTGAGCGAAGTCGAAGTCATCCATTTTGCAAGCCACCGGTATGCAGAAAAACAACCGTCTGAGGAGTTTGGAAATCCTGCTTCGCCAACCATTGCATCACCGCATGAAATGCTTTCCCGGTATAGATTTTATCCAGCGGCAAATCGTATTCTTCTTTGCAGTTCGAGATAAAATCCACCAATTCCGGATTCCATTTTCCATAACCTCCGAAATGAGCTTCGGAATGAACTTCCACCCGATCCAAATATTCCCGGATGGTTTCTTCATCAATCAGGAAAGGAATCAGTTGTTTTTTCATTTCCCCTTTCGCATCAAATCCTTTTAAGACCGGAACCACATGCAGTTTCGTGTTTTCTGACAAACCTATCAGCAATCCGCAACTTGTTGCAGTCGTTCCTTGTGCTACAAACAGGTGGTCAATTTCATCGGGCAATTCCTTCCGGATTTCCTGACAGCCAACTATCCCGTAATAATTTGAACCACCTTCAGGAACCAACAAGTAAAAGGGATACTCTTCTTTCCACGTTTCCTGTACGAATTTCTCATTCCGGGTATCGTATTCTTCCCTTGGGATGAATTTCAGTTCCATCCCCAATTCTGAGCAGCGTTTCAGATTGTGATTACTATCTGTCGTTAGTTCTTCTCCCCTGACAACTCCAATCGATTTCAATCCGGCTAATTTGCAAGCCGCTGCAGTGGCTAACAGATGATTGGAGTAGGCTCCACCAAAGGTGAGGATTCCATCTTTCTTTTGGAAAAGAACCAACTCGATGTTGTATTTCAGTTTGCGCCATTTGTTTCCCGAAACTTCCGGATGGATCAAATCATCCCGTTTTACCAGCAAGCGCACATTCCTGAATTTGGAATCAAGCTTAATTTCTTGTAAAATGGATTTTGAAGGTTCGAATAGCTCCATGAAATGCGTAATTTTGTAGTATGAATGATGATTTTCGTCCACTTCCCAAAAATAATGGTTTAGATCCGGAAGACTTTTATTATACACCCGAAGGTTATATTGTTTTTACGGAAAAATATCATTTAAAACGTGGACATTGTTGTAAAAGTGGCTGCAGGCATTGTCCGTATGGATATGATAAGCGCACAGACTCCTTTAAAAAGTAGTTCCCTATAAATAAGCGAATTCTTCGGAAGAATCTAAAAAGAGCAACCGGTGCTACCTTTGTTTTTTCCATCTCGTTTCACGCCACTCCTTTTGTTCCGGTTTAGATAGGAAAGTCCATGCTACGATTCGACTGGATTTGTTCCCGGTTCCCATAGGAAGCGTTTTGACCTGAATCGCGCCATTTTTTTCCAATGACTGATAAATTCCTTTCAGATTCGATTGTTTGGACACCAAAGTTGAAAACCAATAACAGTTTTTCGCAACCATTTTACTATCCGAAATCATATTCTGAATGAACTGAAATTCGCCACCATTAAAGACTAATTCATTCCCATTACCCGCAAAATTGAGTACAGGTGTTTTTTCTGTTTTTCCGGATAGATTCTTGATTTTTCTACGAGTTCCTTCCTGAGCATCTTCCAACGTGGTATGAAACGGGGGATTACAAACCGTTAAATCAATTTTATCCAAATCGGTAATGATTCCCCGAAAAACAGCCCTTGGATTTTTCTGCAGTCTGAACGAAACCTTATTTTTAAGAGACTCATTCGCATCAACAATATGCTGCGCTGACTCAATTGATTTTGGATCAATATCACTCCCAATAAAACTCCAGTCATATTCTGTAACTCCAATAATTGGATAAATACAACTTGCGCCAACTCCAATATCCAAACAAGTGATGGTTTCTCCCATTGGAATGACACCAAAATTGTTTTCTGCCAATAAATCAGCTATATAATGAAGGTAATCCGCTCGCCCAGGTATTGGTGGACATAAATTCTCATCCGGGAAATCCCAATTCGCTATTCCGTAATAATGGTTGAGTAAGGATTTATTCAATAATTTCACCGCCGCCGGACTTGAAAAATCGATGGAATCATCCCCAAAATGATTGGGTTTCATATACTCTTTCAATTCAGGATTAGAAATCAAAAGTGCATCCAAATCGTACCTGTCCCGGTTTCTGTTTCGAGCATGTAACCTTTTTGAAGCGTGTTCTTTTTTTTCTGACTGCATGCTTTTTAGAATTGATGACTTTTATCCTACATATTCCGCGAACAATCGCTCGACCTCTTTCTCCAAATCATTCGTCTTTCCCGGATGTGGTCTGGATGTCTGAATAACGGAACTTCTGACCGCTGTCAACCAGCGGAAACGCTCCGGTAATTCTTCACAAGCAATCGGTCCACCGGCTTTTGCTCCTGCACTGATCAGTTCAAATGCATTCAGGTTTGCCTTGATCTGGTCCAAATCCAATTCACATTTGAACCATTTCAAACGCTCTTCTGAAAGTTCAATCCTGGTTCGAATAAATTTCTCTTTTTTCGAAAACAAAATAATCCCCACATTGATGAATTCTTCGCGCTCCACCATGGGAACCAAGCGAATTACAGCATATTCATATAAGAACATTCCGGGCGTTTTTAGCTTCGTTTACAAAATTGACCGAGTGATTCAAGCGAATCGTTAAAAACTGCTTGTATACCGTTCTTATTTCATCCGGAGTTGCATCCAGATCTTCCCAGAGCAACCAGGATTCCGGAATTGCATCCACCAATGCATTTAGTTTCTCTTCATTCAATCTGGAATGACCAAACGCATCTGCCTCTTCCATTTTAGATGCCTGAGGCAACAGTACATGATCTTTCACATATACGAAGTTACTTTGAGCCGTTTTCTCCCAATTTTCCCAGGTATGATGAAAATAGAACGAAGCACCATGGTCAATCAGCCACAATTCCTTTTTCCAAATCAGCATATTCGTATTCCGGAAAGTCCGGTCGATATTCGTGATCAATGCATCCAGCCAAACAATTCGTGAAGCTGTTTCTTCATCCACTTTCGTTACCACCGGATCAAAGGTGATCGCTCCTGAAAGAAAATGCAAGCCTAAATTCAATCCATGACTTGCACGCAAAAGGTCCTGAATCTCTTCATCTGCTTCCGAGCGCCCGAAATCTTCATCCAGGTTTACAAAAACCAATTCAGGAACTTTGAATCCGAGCATGCGGGCAATTTCTCCACCCAAAAACTCTGAAATCAATGCTTTTACCCCATGACCTGCACCTCTGAATTTCAAAACATATTTGAAGTCATCGTCGGCATCCACCAAAGCAGGAAGTGATCCTCCTTCTCTCAAGGGCGAAATGTATCTCGTTACGTTTACTGTTCTTAGAAATTCTGACATCTTATTCCGCTTTACGTATTCCATTCTCAGGAACCTTCCCTGTAAACTCCGATAAAATACTTTTCAGGTATTTGATATCAGCATCCACATTTCCTGTTGGAGTGAACAGCGAATGGAATCCGCCGATTTTGCGTTTATAATCGATGTAACCAATGTAAATAGGAACTTTTGCCTGTTCTGCAATGTAATAAAATCCCTTTTTCCATTTCGGCTGATAACTCCTTGTCCCTTCCGGGGTAAACACCATGAAGCATTTTTCGTGATTCTTAAAATAGTTCACCGCCTGCTCGGTAATGTTGTTGTTTTTTTTGCGATCAACCGGAACTCCTCCCATCGCTTTGAGCAAATAACCCAATGGAAAAAAGAACAAATCCTTCTTGATCAGGAATTTTGCATTCACTTTATAATGCGCAAATGCAATTTTTCCAATGATGAAATCCCAATTGGAAGTATGTGGTCCCATCACTACAACAGCCTTATTAACTCCAATCGGAGTACGATCATCTATTTTCCAACCAAATAGCTTGAGTAACCAGAAAAAGAATTTTCCCATGAAACAAAGTTACGATTTCAATAAAAAATTACCTTTATGCCATGCAAATAAAAAAACGCTTTTATGCAGCATTCCTTGTAGTGCTACTTACAGTATCCAGTTTACTGATTTTTATTTGCATCAACATGCTCTCTACAAGTCACACCAATCCAAGGATTCCTATTCCGGATGATGCGAAATGGATGATTCGTCTGGATGCTGAATCCTACATCAAAAAAGAAATTTACAATACCCTTTTCACCGAAAAAGACGATGCTTTCATACAACAATTGAAGGATCTCTATGAACAAAACACCAATATAGATTCCAAAAAGAAATCATTACAGATCGATTTTCAGGAAGACGCTGTCATTTATGGTTTGGAGCGCGACGGGAAAAACTTCCTGGTCATTGCCGTACAAACCCGGAATAGTGCTGTGTTCAACGAGCATATTTCAGAATACTGCAAATCCAATCAGATTGGAAGAGCCCAGGGACATGATGCGATCTTTATCAGTCAGGTAAGCGGGAAAAAATCAAGCAAAAAAGAATTGGAAGGATATCTTGCCAAACTAGTTCAAGCCCCAGTGATTGAATTACGCAAAGCAGCTCCTGAAAAAAATGAATTCATTGCTCTGGATGTGAAAAAGCTTCCTGCAAACTCCGGGTTTTCTTCCATAAAACTATCCATTCAACATCAGGACAGATCCATTAATCTGGACGGAAGCATTACTTATCCGAAAAAACTGTCCACCCCTATGAAATTCGGTTTGAAGCCAAAAGGGGTTTATGTTTACTCGCGTTTAATTCCGGAAAAATTACCCGATACTTTATTGAACTTTTTGCCTGATGGGTTAACTACTTTTAAAGACATTCAGGCTTTTGCGTTGGATTTCAGCGGGACTTATCTGGAAGACACAAAAGACAGTATGCCAAATAACTATGGTTTTTTGCTAGTCCCAACGATGAATTTGATCATTCAAACAAAAAGTAGTTGCGACGTAAGGGAATTGTGGAGTGCATTTCCTAAATCTGTTCAGGGCACGAATTTAAGTCTGAATTTCGGGAATACGATCTACCATTTAAAGCAACTTTCACCAAACACCTATTTCATTGGAGTAGATCCGGGGGCCATTATTCCATATAACGGAAATGAGATCCTGTCGATCAATGGAAACCTGGAAAAAATCACCAAAGTATACGGTGGCGTATTCGTAACTGCGGTCATTGAAAACCTGGGTCCCGTTAAACTGTTTAATGAATTTCTGAAAAGTACGGAGTTTGTTCAGCTAAAAGTCGGAAAGAAACAAGGAACAAGTTATTCACTCCAGGGGCAAATCAAATTCAAAGCCGAAAAACATCCGCTTCACGAAATGACCAAAATGGCATTTGGTATGATCCAATTTGCGGAACAATATTCTCAAATGTATTGAAGTGAGCTAATGCTCTAAACGTAACGTATTTTTGCCGTCATGGTCTTGTCACCTTTCAACTGAAACTTAAAATTTTCATATTTTGGTTTACTCCAGGAAGTGTGATAATAATCTGCGAATCCGAATCCTTCATCAGGCATGAACATGGTGTAATCCATTTCCTTGTTTTTGTTTTCATCATCTAAAAGTGCCATGCCGTACTCTCCTTCTTCAATCCCGGTGAAAGTACAAGTAATCGTATTGTTTTTCATTTCACTTTTATCAATCACCTTTACTTTCCAGGCGAGTCCCTTGTTGTAATTTTCTGCACTCCGGAAAATTTGAAGCTGAATATTTCCTGTATTATTTCGGATATTGGTCACTTTAACGGTGATTGTATGATAACCCGGGGCTTTGAATGAAACAGAAAGCAAATAAACGAAAGCGAATAAAACAAAGGTGAAGAATGATCTTTTCATGGTATATATAGATATGCTTGCATAAATTTACTATTTACCACGGAATCTATCTAAACTGAAATCACATTTAACAATTTATTGAAATAGTCCGGAGCCCCTATCAAACGGGATCCATACCAGGAAAAAAACTCCCCATCCACCAAAATAACCTGACTGTTTGGAAATTGAATTTGCAACTCTTCGATGTGTTTTTCTTTGAATGGAAAAGGTTCGGAACTCAAAAAGATGAAATCCGGATTCACTTGCTTTAAATCCACTTCCGGGTAACGAGGCTCATCCATTGCGTTTTTCAACCCCAAACGATTTAGCATAGAGTCTATAAACGTATTTGTTCCTGCTGCGATGTATGGATTCTTCCAAATGAGGTACAAGACACATTTGTTTCCTTCCAATGGTTTCAGATTCAAAAAGTTCTTTTGGATTTCAGAAATAATTTCAGCAGCTTTTTCCTGTGTTCCTGTAATTTCACCTACCTGTTCAATCATTTCCAACGCATCTTCCAAATTGAAAATATCGCTCATCCAGGTAGGCAGATTTTCTTCCAATCCTTCAATATCGGCTTGATTGTTTTCTTCCTTGTTTCCAATGATCAGATCGGGGTTCAGCGATTCGACCAGTTTTATCTTGACATTTTTTGTTCCTCCTACCAATTGAATCTCTTTTCGCAGCTCTTTCGGATGAACACAAAATTTAGTGATTCCTACCAATCGCTCTTTCAGCCCCAAATCGACCAATAATTCAGTTTGCGAGGGAACCAATGAGACAATACGCGAAACGGTGGAATGAATCTCCACCGTTCGCTGCATTTGATCTATGTATGTTTTTTTACTCATTCTGTTTCTCAGTCTGTCGAAGTGTGACCCGATAGCTATCGGGATTGAGTGTGAGAATGGAGGACTCGTTTAGGCAAGAGAAGCAATCACATCCTGACGAGTCAGGATCTTTTTATCTCCATTTGCGCGTTCAACGATCACCGCCGGAGTTTGCTCATTAATCAATTTTGCAACATCTTCCAATTTGGCTGTTCCTTGAACAACCGGGAAAGGTTTTTGCATGATTTTCGAAATCGGTGTATCTCTCAATGCCGGGTTATCGACCAACAATTCATAAACTTGAGAATCATTCAACGAACCAACCAATTCTCCGTCTCTTAAAACAGGAATTTGAGAAATGTTGTATTTACGCATTTTCATGATGGCGTGTGAAACCAATTCTTCGGAATACAAGGTTACCAAAGGTAAATCCGCATGACGTGCAATTAAATCTTCTGCCGTTTTGAATTCCTCTTCCAGGAATCCGCGTTCACGCATCCAATCATCGTTGAAGATCTTACCCACATATCGGCTTCCATGATCGTGGAATAGAACCACCACCACATCATTTTCCGTCAATTGATCTTGTAATTGAATTAAACCACCAATGGCAGCTCCGGCAGAGTTTCCAACGAAAATTCCTTCTTCACGAGCCAAACGACGTGTGTAAACTGCTGCGTCCTTATCTGTAACCTTCTCGAATAGATCAATCACATCGAAATCCACGTTTGCAGGAAGAATGTCCTCCCCGATTCCTTCCGTGATGTACGGGTAAATTTCATTCTCATCAAATATTCCTGTTTCCTTGTATTTTTTAAATACGGAACCATAAGTATCAATTCCCCAAATCTTGATGTTCGGGTTTTTCTCTTTCAAATATTTTCCAACTCCTGAGATAGTTCCCCCGGTTCCAACTCCAACAATAAAGTGCGTTACTTTTCCATCTGTTTGTTCCCAAATTTCAGGTCCTGTTTGCTCATAATGTGCTGTTCTGTTAGACAAGTTGTCGTATTGGTTCACATACCATGAATTCGGAATTTCTTTCGCCAATCTTTTCGAAACGGAATAATAAGAGCGTGGATCTGTCGGTTCAACAGCTGTAGGACAAACTACTACTTCTGCTCCAACTGCACGCAAAATATCCATTTTCTCTTTCGACTGCTTGTCATTCAATACACAGATCAGTTTATAACCTTTGATAATTGCTACCAAAGCCAAGCCCATCCCTGTATTCCCTGAAGTTCCTTCAATGATTGTTCCTCCCGGCTTAAGAAGTCCTGATTTCTCAGCATCTTCTATCATTTTCACTGCCATTCGGTCTTTTACTGAGTTGCCCGGATTCGTTGTTTCAACTTTTGCCAAAACAGTTGCCTTACAGTTTTTTGTGAGCTTGTTTAATCGTACCAAAGGAGTGTTTCCAATGGTTTCCAATATATTATTATAAACTTTCATGTACTGAATTTTGCACAAAGATAGTTTTAATTCAAAATGCAGAATTCAAAATGTAAAAGTTTGGGTTTTCGATTCCTGCTTTTTGAATTTTGCATTCTTTAAACTTTTTTGCATTTTGCATTTTGCATTTTGAATTCTTTGGGAAAGTTTAGCTAACTTTGTTCTCATGTCGGATTTCGTTGTTTCTGCCAGAAAATACAGACCCCAAACCTTTGATACGGTTGTTGGGCAGAAGGCAATTACCAACACTCTTAAGAATGCAATCAAGAACCAGCATTTAGCGCAGGCTTTCTTGTTTTGTGGTTCCCGTGGAGTTGGTAAGACTACCACTGCGCGTATTTTAGCGAAAACGATCAACTGTTTCAACAGAACAGAATCCGTTGAAGCTTGTGACCAATGCGACAGCTGTCTTTCTTTCAATGAAGGAGCATCACTCAATGTATATGAATTGGATGCAGCATCCAATAACTCCGTTGATGATATCCGTGGATTGATCGACCAAGTAAGGATTGCACCGCAATTGGGAACACACAAGGTCTATATCATTGACGAGGTTCACATGCTCTCAACCGCAGCTTTTAATGCGTTCTTGAAGACTTTGGAGGAACCACCCGCGCATGCTATCTTTATCTTAGCTACCACGGAAAAACATAAAATTTTACCAACTATCTTATCCCGTTGTCAGATTTTTGACTTTCAGCGGATCAAGGTAAAAGACATCGCAGATCATTTGGCACATGTTGCTACGCAGGAAGCAATTTCAGCAGATCCGGATGCGCTTCATCTGATTGCTCAAAAGGCTGATGGTGCTTTGCGTGATGCCTTATCTATTTTCGATCAGATTGTTAGTTTTTGTGGAACTACCATCACTCATAAAGCTGTACTGGACAATCTGAATGTATTGGATCACGATTACTATTTCAAAATCGTGGAAAATGCATTGAATGAGGATATTCCGGCTTGTTTGCTGCTCTTCAATGATGTCATGGAAAAAGGATTTGACGGACATCAATTCCTGGTCGGATTGGCTGAGCATTTCAGAAACTTACTGATTTGTAAAGATCCGAGAACGGCTAACTTATTAGAAGTTGGTGAGGCAACAGAAAAGTTATTCGTGGATCAGGCTAAAAAGGTGGATGGTGCTTTCTCCTTGCGCTGTCTGGGAGTTCTCAGTAAAGCCGATGTTGATTACAAATCAGCGAAAAATCAGCGACTGCTGGTCGAATTGACCCTGATGCAAATCTGTTCAGTGAAATCTGAGCTTGAAAAAAAAAATCCTTAACTGATCCCGTACAAATTATCGCATTTGCAGGTCAAAGTCTCAGAAATGAAACCAAGCCTGTAAACAAACCTTCCGTAACACCCGAAAGAGTTGCTTTTGCAACAAAACCGGAAGCCAAAATCCTTTCTGCACCAACAGGAAATCTAAACTCCAATAACTTATCAATCAATCAACTGATTGAACAACAAAAAGCAAAAGCTCAAGTTCCTCAAAGTGATCTGCCCAGAAAGGAATTCCATAAGGACGATGTGATCCGACTATGGAAGACGATGGCTCATACCCAAAAATTGAATGGACAAGATCAGGTTTATCACGTGATGATCAAACGGGAACCTGTCCAAATGGATGAGACGACTTTCCAGTTTGAAGTGGATAATACAATTCAACTGACTCGTTTGGAAGGTGCAATTGGAGATGTCATGGCTTATATCCGCAAAGAGATCCAGAATTACGACCTCGTTATTCAGCTGGAAATGATCAAAGACGCTCCTGAAGAAGTGAAATACCTGAACGGTCCGGATCGTTTTGACAAATTAGCGAAAAAAAATACCAACCTTTTCGACCTGAAGAATCGTTTTAACTTAGACATCGATTATTGATTATATGAAATTAATTGAAATTAGCCTCGTTTGCTTATTACTTGTTGCCAGCTCCTGCGGTGATGAAACCGCCACAGATCCTACAGAAATAGTAGAAGGAACAGATGAAAAAAGCACCGAAAGTCTGGATGCAAGAGCCAAAAGAGAAATCATGGCATCTTTGGCGATTCCTGTAAATGAAAAATTTTCCATGAAAATTTATAAGGAATACATCAATGCAGATACGATTGAAGATGCGATCATCACTATCAATCGCATGGAATATGCCATGGACGAGGCTATCAAGAACAATAGACAAGCAAAGGCTGCGGAAATGGGATTCACAGGTAATTACAATTACTTGTTCTATTACGATGGAGCCTTGGACCGAATCTCCAATCCGGTTTTCGCACCATCCAGTCCGGGACGCGAATTAGACATTGAATTCAAATCCATTATTGCTCCTACACGCAAAGATGTGATCGTTGGTTATCGCATCCGGAACTCCGGTTGGAAAAGCTATTTCTCCGTATTCAATGACCACGACCTGATGATGGTTTTCCAGTGGAAATCATTTGATTATGCCGGTGAAGATCATCCGGAAGCATTTGTTCATGCGTATGAAGAAAATCCGAATCAGGTACCAATGGACATTGCCATTTACGCAAGCGAAATAGATTCATATACCAAGAATATCGGAGATATTTATACCTACCTCCCTTCCATTACCAAGAAAAAGGAATTGAGATTCAAATTCTTCCTGGATCCGGTTGTAAAGAAATACCGCCTCTATCCTGAATTTGCTAAAAATTTGCCAAAGAAGATATGAGTTCGATCGAAGGGAAAATAGAAGTTCCTTCTTCATTGAGATATCGGACAATGCAATCCGGTGTAAATCCCAAACACCTGGTCTATGTCCTTCATGGATATGGTCAGTTGGTCGCATATTTCAGTCAAAAGTTTCACGACATGCCATTGAAGGAAATTCTTTTTGTTTTTCCCGAAGGCCGACACCGTTTTTATCTGAGAGGAACTTCAGGCAGAGTTGGTGCTTCCTGGATGACAAAGGAATGGCGGGAAGAAGATATTCGCTTAAATACATTGGCATTGGATTTACTTCATGCCGAAATACTTAAAAGTCATACCCCTGAAAAGATAACAGTCATTGGTTTTTCGCAAGGCGGAGCCACTGCAGCACGCTGGCTTGCTCATGGAAGTATTTCGTGTGACCATTTTATCTCGTGGGCCAGTGTCTACCCTCCTGATTTAGCTATTGAAGCACATTCAAATTTAGCACAGAAGAATACTTTTGTTTTAGGGACCGAAGATGAATTTTTCCCAAAATCAGAACAGGAAAAGCTCATTGCGGACTATCAATCAAAAGGAATTTTCACTTCCCGTTTTGAAGGGACACACGACATTCATAAAGAAACACTAATATCCATTCTATGAAACCTTTCTTTTTATTTTTGATCCTTGTTTTCAGCGCCAATTTCAGCTTTGGACAGGAAGATACTGAACTCTACGTTCACGATGAAGAAGAGGAAGCCAGTAAAAAGGAATTCACACCCTACAATGAAATCGGGTTTGATTTGCATTTTTCTGCAAGCAATTTAGGTGGAACCGGCGGTGTCGGTTTAAAATTCGGAGTTGTGCGGAACAAGTATATTTCTTTTGGTCCTTCTGCGCGCTACAACTTCTCCACTTATAAGCAGTATGGTCTCTCAGGATCTTATTCTGTTTACGGCGGCGGCGCGTTCATTCATGGAAGATTCTTCAATTATCTGTTCGTAGGATTTGAATTTGAATTGCTTTCCACTCCATACAACTACACCAACGGGATTATTTCAGCCAAAAGAACCTGGGCACCAACCGGATTACTTGGCTTCGGCTTTTCTCATGCTTTTGGGGAAGAGGGAAATTTCCGCCTGAATGCAGGAATCATGTACGATCTGATCAATAGTCCGAATAGTCCGTTGAGAACCGGATATTTCATGAGAAAACAAACCGCAAATGGTACACCAGGTGCACTGATCCCTTTGATTTATCGCATTGCGTTTTTCTTTAAACTCTAAACTTAGATTGAAGGAGCGTATAGACAGCCATATCTAAGTAAATTCCGTTGAAATAAATTCGCTCTTTAAAATGCGCCTCTTTTTCAAAACCTAAGGATTCCAGCAAGTAAATTGCCCCTCTGTTTTCGGGTGAAACAACTGCTTCGATTGCATGTAGATTCATATTCTCGAATCCAAAAGTGACAATTGCCCGCACTGCTTCCATAGCTATATTCTTACCCCAATAGTCTACGGATAATTCTCCCCCAATTTCTGCGCGATTGTTTAAGTAGTCAATCCTATTAAATCCGCATGTTCCAATGATTTCAGAACGATTTCTTAAAACACCGGCCCAACCAATTCCAGTCTTTGAGTCAAACGCATCAGAAGTCTTTTTAACGAGTTCCTTTGCTGAATCCAGATTAGTCATAGTGTCTCGTGCAATAAACTGATTCACTCGCTTACTTTGACGCATCTTCATGATTTCAACAGCATCTTCCAATTGAATTTTTCTCAACTCCAATCTCTCCGTTTGAATCGTTGGGAATTGAGCGAATACTTTTTGGTTAACTTCTTCCATAAGCTAAAAATAGGAAGTGACTATGAGGATTAAAAATGCTTATTAAATAAAAAATCCTCTCCGAAGTACGAAGAGGATTTTTTTAAGTTCTTATTTTACAGTTCCCATTGGTCCAAAATCAACCAGTTCCACATAGAAAACCAAAGTTGAGAATGGTGGAATTGAATTCGGATCCGGTGAATCTTTTCCGTAAGCCATATTTTGCGGAACATACAATTTGTACTTTCCTCCTTTTTTCATGAAAGGAATCCCGACTGTCCATCCAGGAATCACTCCTCCTAAATTGAATACAGGGATCTGAGGTCCATTTAAGGATGACTGCAGGGTATCTCCATTCACATTCATCAATACATAATGTGCTTTCACATCACTTGTAGCTGTCGGACTTCCTCCTGTTCCAGCCTTGATCGTTTCCATGTACAGACCATTTGGCAATTCCTTAATGGCTGCCATCTGTTTCACTTTTGCAAAGAATGCTGTTTCCTTTTTGGTCACTTCAGCCATCACACGCGTGTTGACTTTCAGCATGAAATCTTTCAGCATCGTTTCTTTCAACTCTTTCTTGATCAAGGTATCTTCTTTTTTCAACCCAAGGCTGAAACCATAGATCAAGTATTCCTTATCGAATTCGTTGAATGATTTTGCTTGCTCCCAGCTCGTTTTGAACATTCCGCCAATGAATTTACCAATACACAACGAAGCATCCTTCGCATAATTTTGGTTGAATTGCTTCTGGTCAGGACCTAATAAGTTTTGAATTGTTTGTTGACACGCATCATCAAATGATTTCTCATTTTTAAGTCCTTCTTCAAAACCTTTCAAAATTTGATCTTTGTCGTACTTCGCAAAATTCGGGTCTTGAAGTAATTGCCCGGCATTATCTGCACCCATCAGGTACGAAATCTGCTGTTTTTGTGTGTCTAAAGGCAGCACTTTTCCTGCGGCTTTTTCATCACCACATGCGAAATTTACCGCTAAAAGTAGAGAAGCCAGAATGATTTTTTTCATATTAATTGTTTTCAATTCCTAATAATTCAACATCGAAAATAAGTGTCATGAAAGGCTTGATAGCCCCACCTGGGTGCGGATGTGCTCCGTACGCCAAATCCTCAGGGATATACAATCGGTATTTCGAACCTACGGGCATCAATTGCAATGCTTCCGTCCAGCCTTTAATAACCTGATGAACTCCGAAAGTTGCAGGAATTCCTCTTGTAACAGAGCTATCAAAAACAGTTCCGTCGATCAATGTCCCATGATAATGAACATTTACAGTATCGGTACTTTTCGGTTTTTCACCGCTTCCTGATTCGATCACTTCGTATTGCAAACCAGAAGCAGTTGTAGTAACACCTTCTTTCTTTCCATTCTCAGCAAGGAATTTTTCACCTTCCTGCTTGTATACTTCAAATTTTGAAGTAGTCATTTCCTGAATGTAATTCTGAATGATCTCGTTTGCTTGTTCCGGGGAATACTTCATTGTTTTCCCTTGAAAAACATCCGAAATAGCCTCTGCCATTACTGTTGGATCAATTCCTCCCAAATCTTGTTGTAAAAGGCTATCTGCTACGCTTAAACCGATACAATAGCTAACTGCTTGAATATCTTGTGACATGCTTAATAATTTGGTGCAAAGATAATTCATAATTACGAATGCCGAATTACGAATTACGAATGCTGACCAAATTTAAGTTAATTGGGCAGCTAAACCCCTATCAATAATTTTGTACAGCATTTATTTTCAAAGAGTTATTTCACTAAACAGGAATTCGGAACTCGTAATTACTTCAGAGCCTTTTCCATCTTAATATTCCCTCTTTCGTAAACTCCTTGCTCCATTTCAATTTCTACAAACCCGTATTTTCGATAAAGATGTATTGCCGATTCCAATTTTGTATTGGAGTATAAAATGAGTTTTTCAATTTGTTTTTGTTTTGCAAATTCCAGGCAATGTTCCAGTAGAATTTTTCCAAT
>NZ_CALRYJ010000009.1:0-178897 GCF_943372375.1 Fluviicola taffensis DSM 16823
GGATCATTCTCAAAAGTTGGGGAGGAATTTGAATAGAATTTAGAACTTTGGAAAAAAAAGCGATTGGATCCACAAATTGAACTATTGAAACTGGTACTTCCAGAGTTATTGGTTGATTTCTTTGACTTAATGAAAGTTGAAAAGCAAAATGAAACGCTACATCTTTACTTTGAAGAATTAAATAAACCGCCAACAGAGCATATTCATAAAGAATTAATCTCTAAAGGATTCCATGATGAAATTACGATTCAGGATTTTCCTCTCAGAGGTAAACATGTTTTTTTGCATGTAAAGCGCAGAAGATGGACTGATAAGAGCACCAAGGAGATTATTCAGAGAGATTGGAATATCGTTGCTAAAGGTACTCGCATGACCGATGAGTTTGCCTCTTTTTTAAAACAAATCAGTCGCTTCTAAGCCGTTCAACTGCCATGCTATTGGTTCATTTTATGGTGTCAACGGTAAGAAACTACAACGACAGCATAAGGATTGGTTAAGTGATTTTAGGAACTGGGAACAGCTTGCTCATGCAAAAGAGTATTTGCTTTTTACGGACAATATTGGAACTCATTTATCTCTGGATGAAACATCCCTTTCTCAAGGGGAACTTTACACCATCATCACCAATAAAGCAGCCAAAGGAAAACAAGGTGCTATTGTGGCAATCATAACCGGAACCAACTCCGAATACATTACAACAATACTTCAAAAAATTCCACTAAAGCTTCGTAAAAAGGTAGTAGAAATAACTCTGGATATGGCTGGAAGCATGAATTTGATTGCAAAAAAAAACTTTCCAGACGCTGTGCTTGTTACAGATCGTTTCCATGTCGAAAAACTAGCTTTGGAAGCCGTTCAGGAGCTTCGCGTAAAGCATCGATGGGAAGCCCTTGATGTAGAAAATGAAGCGATTGAAAAAGCTCGCAGACAAAAGAAAGCCTACCATCCCATAATCCTTGAAAACGGAGATACCATCAGGCAACTATTAGCAAGAGGCAGATATGTGCTCTATAAAAAGCCTTCTAAATGGACCAGGAACCAAAAACAACGAGCTGAAATATTGTTTTATCTCTATCCGGATATCCAAATAGCTTATCAACTAGCACAACAACTGAAAGGTATTTTTGAACAAACCAAAGACAAAATTTACGCTTACACCAAATTGGCTAAATGGCATGAAAAAGTAACTAAAGCTGGTTTTAAATCTTTCAACTCCATATCTAGAACAATCCAAAATCATTACAAAACAATACTTAATTACTTTGATAACCGAAGTACAAATGCCGCCGCTGAATCTTTCAATGCCAAAATCAAGGCTTTCAGATCACAATTTAGAGGTGTTAGGGACATCCAATATTTTTTATTCCGATTAACCCAAATTTATTCTTAGTCCCCAGAATTTGGTCTTGATCCTTGATCCAATTTGGTCTTGATCCGTTTTAAGCAGGATGTTGGAGGCGAGAGTATAGGGCAAAAAAAAAGTTCAGACTTTCATCTGAACTTTTTGTGGGGAATGACGGATTCGAATGCTGACGCTACGGTCAGTATCCTGACAATTGCTTTATAAGAAGCAATTCGTCAGGGCCGCCGACTCCTTCATTGTATTTTAGCATGAAATCGCATGTGCGCTTTCGTGATAAGTTCTTGAGTTTGTATTCTAGAATTTGAGCTTCACCTTTAGTTGGTTTTCCAATATACCAGAGTAATATCCAGGGCGCTCCAAATTGTGTTGCCTTTTCAAACTTTCCATTATGTTTTCTCAAGCGTTCTTGAACATCTTGGGTTGAGCCTTTGTAAAATGAATCCGTTGACTTAGAATAAAGGATGTAAGAGTAGAACATGAATAGTGTGAGTTTCTACAAATAAAAAAGCCTTGCAAAATTTGCAAGGCTTTTTTTACTTTCATGGTGGTGGGGAATGACGGATTCGAACCGCCGACATCCTGCTTGTAAGGCAGGCGCTCTGAACCAACTGAGCTAATCCCCCATACTTCGCGTTTTTTGAGTTACCGTTGCTTCTCAAACGCGAGTGCAAATATAAGGCATTATTTCTTTTCTGCAAGACCTTTTTGAAAAAAAACTTCAAAAAAATCGTGGACTAAAAAGAACGAACCGAAAATTAAAATCGTATCCGCTTTGTTTGCAGAATCTTGCGCTTTTGACAATGCGTTTACCGGAGAATTAAAAAATTGTTTTTTTTCTACCCGTGAATCTGTTTTTTCCTGTAAATCTTCCAAACTTGCACTTCTTGGATTGGCAAAAGTGGTGAAGTAAAACTGGGCATCTTTCGGAAATTCATCCAAAATCGCATCCAAATCCTTATCCGAACTGGTTCCATAAATGCAATGAAGCGTTCCTTTGTTCCACTTTTTGATAGAATCAAAGAGAGCATGGATTCCTTCTGCGTTGTGTGCACAATCCACAATGGTCAATGGGGAAGTCGAAATAACTTCCATTCTGCCAAAGAATCCGGTATTCTGCTTCAGGTTTTTAATTCCGCTTTCACGTGTTGGTTGATCGCAGGAAAATCCGTTTGCTTCCAGGTGATCGCAAACTGCGGAAACGATGTGGTAATTTCCAACCTGATAACCGATGATCCCTTCCGGCAAGAATCCATCCTTTTGGGGAAGTATGATTTCAGCATCCAGTTCTGTGGAAACGCTTTCAAAAACCGGAAATGTTTCCGGATCGACCTCACCGAGTACAACCGGAATGTTTGGTTTGATGATCCCGGCTTTCTCAAAAGCGATTTTAGCACGGGTGTCACCCAATATATTCACATGATCCAATCCGATGTTGGTGATGACGGAAATAAGTGGTTGTATGATGTTCGTTGCATCCAATCGACCTCCCAGACCAACTTCAGCCACTACGATGGAGCAATGGTGCTTACGAAAGTATTGAATGGCCATCATCCACGTGATCTCGAAGAAGGAAGGTTCAATATTCCAGGAATGATTTCTTACTTTTTCGCAAAATTCAATCACAAATTGCTCGTCGATTGTTGCACCATTGATGCGGATTCGCTCTGTGAAGTCGAATAGGTGAGGGGAAGTGAACAATCCGACCTTTTCACCACTTTCCGTGAGGATGGATGCCAGCATGTTCGAAACCGAACCTTTTCCGTTGGTTCCTCCTACATGAATGAAGCGCAATTCCTTTTCCGGATTATGGAAAAAAGAACTTAGCTCTTCGATGTTTTTTAATCCCGGATTATAAGCTTGTGCACCTAAATTATGGTAAGCTGGAAATTGTTGAAACAACCAATCGATGGTTTCCGGATAATTCATGGAATTATTGTTGCGGTTTGAAAGAATAGGTAATTGTTCCTTCTTCGATAGGTTTTTCGGAATATTCGAAGCGCGATTTTTTAGCATAATTAAGGGCTTGTTCCACACAACATGGATTTGCATCTGCCGGAGCGAGTGATTGTGCCCAATAGACATCGCCGTTGGAGTTGACTTTTACTTTTACAACAATTGTTGCTGTAACGGATCTTCCGCACATGTATCCTGGAATTTTGATGTAATCCGGGTCGTCTTGCAATGGTTTGCGTCCGTTCACATCCCATTCTGCCAAATTTTTTCCTTGCTTCCCGGATTTATTTCCGATGTTTCCACCGTTTCCGCCTTCCTGTTTTTGTTGCTGTCTTTTCTTTTCTTCCCGCTCTTTCTGGCGTTTCTCCATTTCTTTCTGGATCTTTTCCCTTTCAGCAGCACCACCCGCCATTTCGAATTGCTTCTTCTCAAAATCCTGGATGGATTCTTCCGGAGTTCGCGGTTTCGTTTGTTCGGGTTTTGATTGCGGTTTGGAAGAAGGATCGGTTGTTTCCGGTCGGTCTTCCCGGATTTCACCGCCGTCTTTTGCTTCAGGAAGGCCGTCTCCGTTTTCTCCCTGGTAATTGAACTGGGCTGGAGGAGTCTCTTCTACATCTTTATTGTTTAGTGTAAACTGGGTCGTATCTGAAACATCACTGAATGTCATAGAGTTCAGACCTTCGTAATTGTTTACAATTGTTTTGGCATAAACTGCAATGACTCCCACCAAAACCAATCCGAGGAGCACATACGACATAATAGCAGGCTGCCGGTTTCTGATCTGGTACGCTCCGTAGCGTTTATTCCGATGTTCGAAAATCGTTTTGAAATTTTCCGCATGAAATTCCTCCCATTCACTATTGTCTACATATTGGTAGAGTGAAAAAATAATAATGAGTATAAATAGAATATATACGAATAACATAAACCTCTTTGTAAACCAGTTTAAATCTACAAGTAAAAAATGAAGAAATTCCTTTTTTAAACCACTTTTAACGAAAACTAGTTCGCTACAATGCGAATGGTAATCGCCTGTTTCATGTTCTTCGAACCATCGATTTTATTGAATCGCGCCTGATTCTTAACAGCATTCACAACCTGGTTTATCAAAACCATATCGTTTGTTGTGGAACTACTTTTTACGAAGGTTGGCTTTCCGATGATGTTTCCACTTGGATCAACCAGAACAGACAAGACGATCTTACAGTTTTCATCTGATTTGATATTGGTTGTATTGGGCTCTTCGACCAAGTAACGTCTTACATTTCCTCCTGATCCATCACCTCCTGATCCCGGACCTGTACCATTTCCATCGTCATTTCCGATTCCATGTCCGTTCCCGGAACCGCTTCCGCCACCGCTTCCACCCGTTCCGAATGGATTGTCGCTAACGTGTTGTCCGCTTGGAGGATTGTTATTCGGAGTATTTGTATTGGTCATGTTGGAATTTCCCGACTTCACATGCGTATTGCTGCTATGTTGTGTCAGTACTTGTTCCATTTGAGGAGGTGTTTTATCGGATTGCTCCACTTTTGCCGGAGTTCCGGATCCACCACCACCCGTTCCTGTCGGTAATTCCTGTAATTCAACAGCAATTAACTCCATTTCCATGTCCTTGTACAATAATTGCTCGGGAAGTGGAGGTGTAGGAATGCGGTATCCAAGAAAATGGAGAATAGCAAGCAGTAATACAAACGCAGATAGAGCGATGATTCCGGCAACTTTACGATCTTTTACTTCGTAAGTTCTTTCTGTTTCCAAACCAAATTCTTCCATGTTCTTTAATTTTTATTGTTTCCTATTCGCAGTTACCTTGTAATTTACCACTCAAGACCGGAATAGTTCATTTTTTTAATGACTTTTAGCAAATTAGTTCGCGATAATATGGATCGTAATTGTTTCCTTCATATTCTTTGTCACATTTGCTTTGTTGAATTGGGATTGATTCTTAACCGAGCTGATCACCTGATTGACCAAAACCGTATTGTTGGTTGTAGAACTACCTTTTACAACGGTCGGATTCCCGATAATGGTTCCATTCGGGTCTACTAAAACAGCTAAGACGATTTTACAGTTTTCGTCTGATTTAATGTTATCTGTATTCGGGACTTTAACCAAAAAACGAGTTACTTTTTCTGTCGATTTGGACTCACTGATCTGATCATCGCGCATCCCTTCCAAATTTTTCCCTCTGTATTTCCCTCCATTGATCCCGCCGGTTGCGAATGGATTGTCACTCACATGTTGTGCACTTGAAGGATTATTATTCGGGGTATTCGTATTGGTGATATCGGATTTTCCCGATTTCAAATGTGAAGTACTGCTCTGTTGAGTCAGGATCTGTTCCATTTGTTCAGGAGTGATCTGTGATTTTTCCGCCTTGGCAGGAGTTCCGGCTTGACCACCTTTCTGAATTTGGTTCAAAATCTGTGGGTCGAGAGGAATGAGTGTCATTTCCTCAGATGGTGCTTGTTTTGGTAATGGAGGATTCGAAATACGGTATCCAATGAAACCAAACAGAGTTGCTAACAATACAAAAGCCGCGAATGCAATTATCCCGGCAATTTTACGATCCTTAATCCCGTAAGTTTGTTCTGTTTCAACACGAATGGACATATTTCCTGAATTTAATATTACCCGGCTTTGGTAGCAATTACAAACTTCAATTGATGCTTCAATCCAAGTTGCAATAAGTCTATCAACTCCTGCACATCCAAGTCATACGCAGGACGAAGTACTACGGTTTCATCTTTTCGCAATTTTGTTTCCTGTAATAATCTTACTTCCAGGTTTTCAGGAGTGACTTCTTCCTTGTCCAGGTAATATTTTTTATCACTTGTGACAGTTAAAGTCAAATGTTGTGTAGTTGTAACTCCCGTGTCTTTTGCATCTGGAAGCGGAACCTGAATCACGTTCGGATTTGCCAATGTAGAGATGATCAAAAAGAACAAAAGCAAGAAGAACATGATGTCACTCATGGACGAGGATTCTACCCCGGCATGGAAGCGTTTTTTGCGAATTATTGCCATTTTCCCGGACGTTGAATGATGTTGATAAATCCTAAGTTGGTTGATTGAATTTTCAAGGTGTAGCTATCGATCATCGCATTTAGAATGTGGTATGCGGAATAAGCGATAATACCTACAACCAAACCGGCTCCGGAACTGATCATCTTTTCGTAGAGACCTCCGGAGATATTTCCGATACTCACGTTTTCAGAAATCGAGATGTTGTAGAAGATTTTGATTACCCCGGCAATCGTACCGATAAAACCGAAGGTTGGAGCAATACCTGCGATCAATCCCAGAATCCCCATTCCTTTTTCCATTTTACCGATTTCGATATTGGCAACTTTTTCCATGTTGGATTCGATTTCAGAAACCGGTCGTCCGATAGTCTGGATTCCTTCTGCAACTACTGATCCGTAAGCGCTTTGGTCGCGTTGAACCTGATTCAAAGCATCCTGAATATTTCCTTTCTCCAGGTTCATTCGGATGTCATTCAATAAATTCGAATTGTACACGGACATGCGACGGATGTAACGGTAGCGCTCAATCACAACATACAGGGTGTAGAACAACAAGATGATGATCGGAATGATGAAAACACCACCCTTCATTACGAATTCCAATGCCGTAATCTTTTCACCTGCTTTCGCTGCTTTTTCAGCTTCCGGAATACTGTCTCTAACGACTTGCGCTAAACTCAATAGTGGAGTTGCCAAAAATAAAATTGTAAATATTGCTGCTTTTCTCATCTGGTTTATAAATGAATACATGAATCAATTTCCAAAAATACGCCCCAATACTAGATGATTTGCCCTTTTAATAAAGAGATATTCACAGCATTTTGTTTATAGGGATTGGATTTTTGCGATTCGCGTGTCTACTTTCAATAACTCGCAGAGGAAGATTTGGTTACAGGTTGGGGATTAATTTGAGGACCCCTTTAAACGCGCTTTTTGAGGCTTTTTTGTTTTAGGTCGGTCTTTGAAACTCGCTTTTAGCCACAGATAGCCAATTAAACCTGCTAATAAGGAGGAAATCAGGATGGCGAATTTGGAATCGTTGATGATTTCCTTATCTGTGAAAGCCAGAATAGTGACGAAAATCGACATGGTGAAACCGATTCCTCCGAGAATACCAACACCGAATAACTGACTCCAGGTCGTTCCCGCCGGTTTATCTGCAAATTTGAAACGAATGGAAATCCAGGTAAAAACAATGATTCCAATCGGTTTTCCAAGTACAAGTCCAAGGATAATTCCCAAACTGGCGTCACTGAACAATGCTTTATCCCAATTCGGACCAATGTCAATTGCTGTATTTACCAAAGCAAACAATGGCAGAATGACAAATGGAACAGGGTAGTGGAGCAGATGCTGGAGTCGATGGGAAGGAGATTCGGTCTTCGTGTTTTTACTGAATGCAGGAATCGCCAAGGCAAGGAGAACTCCCGTAATCGTAGCATGGATTCCGGAATGAAGCATGAAATACCACATGACGATTCCCAGCGGGACATAGATTAGAAGTGAAGTGATTTTGAGCTTGTTCAGGATCAGGAGTGTTCCAAAAATGGCGATTGCGATGGCAAAATTCAACCAGAAAATGGTTTTGGTATAAAAGACTCCAATGACCACAATTGCACCCAAATCATCAATTACAGCCAAAGCTGTCAGGAAAACCTTGATAGAGAGTGGAACTTTATTTCCCAAAAGCGAAAGTGCTCCCAAAGCAAAAGCGATATCTGTTGCCATGGGAATCCCGAAGCCGGAAACAGTTGGTTTGCCCAGGTTTACAAATACGAAAATTCCTGCAGGAATCAACATTCCACCTAATGCACTGAAGATCGGAAGGGTGGCTTTTTTAAGGGAAGAAAGTTCGCCAACCAGGAATTCACGTTTCAGTTCCAGTCCAACCAATAGGAAGAAAACAGCCATCAGACCATCATTGACCCAATGTTCGATTTTCATCCCACCAAGGGAATATTCCCAAAATTCGGTATAGGAATGTTTGATCGAAGAATTAGCCAATAGCAGAGACAGAATGGTGAATGCGATCAGCACTAAACCACTTGATTTCTCACTTTCAAAAAACTTTTTGAATACGCTATTATCTGATCTTTGTTTTGCCATTTTGAAAGTTCAAAACGTTCAAATGTTCAAAGAGTTCAAAGGTTTTAAAACTTGAACTTTTTTACTTTTTGAACAATTGAACTACATTATACTAACTGGTTCAGCGCAATCTCAAATGCAGCTTTTGCAATTCCTGTTTTGGATGAGTTTGCAGCGTGTGCTTTTCTTAAAGCGTCGCCAATGATTTTGCTTGTATCCTCGAAAATTCCTTTATCAGTCAATTCCTTCAGGTCGTTACTCATCAGGTAAGCAAAAACACGTGCCATTCCACAATTGGAAATGAAATCGGGAATAACTGAGATGTGATTATCTGCATAATCCGCAATTGGTCCGAAGAAAATTTCCTTATCTGCAAACGGAACATTTGCTCCTGCAGCAATAACTTGAACTCCGGATTTGATCATGCGATCAACCTGTTCTTGTGTTATCAGACGGGATGCAGCACAAGGAATGAAAACATCTGCCTGGATATCCCAGATTTTCGCATTGATCTCGTCAAACGACTTCAAATCCGGGTGAATGATCTCGTTCCCGTTTTTAGTCAGGAACAAGTCCTTAATCTCTTCCAAAGAGAATCCGTTTTCATTGATCAATCCACCAACGCGGTCAATGATCCCAACGATTTTAGCACCCGATTGAGCCAAATAATAAGCTCCGGCTGAAGCTACATTTCCCCAACCTTGAACGATGACTTTCTTTCCTTTCAGGTCGCCGCCCCAAATATCATAGTAATGAGCTACTGACTGAGCAACACCGTATCCGGTGATCATGTCAGCGATAACAAACTTTTTTTGTACGCTCGGACTGTATTGTGGGTCTTCGATCACTTTCAAGACACCTTGTCTCAATTGACCGATACGATTGATTTTCTGAGCTTCTCTCGGTTGAAAATGTCCGTTAAAGACACCTTCTTGCGGATGCCAGATTCCACAATCTTCCGTAATTGGAATGACCTCGTGAATTTCGTCCACATTCAAATCTCCTCCTGTTCCATAGTAATGTTTCAAAAGTGGAGTAACAGCTGCGTACCAACGTCTCAAAACACCCTCTTTACGCGAATCTTTCGGGTCAAAGTTGATTCCGGATTTAGCTCCACCTATTGGAGGTCCGGCAACAGTGAATTTCACTTCCATTGTTTTTGCAAGACTTTCTACCTCACGTTTGTCCAAACCGACACGCATACGGGTACCTCCACCAGCTGCACCACCGCGCAAGGAGTTGATGACCACCCATCCTTCTGCTTCCGTTTCAGCATCTTTCCACTCGAAAACGATTTCCGGGCGCTTATTTTCAAACTTGTGAAGTAAATCTTTCATGTTAACTTATTCGTTGGATCATTCAAATATTGAGTGACAAAAGTAGGAATTATTGCTCTTTCAGAATGAAAAAACGATGAATTCTCTGGGAATCTTTTGATAGAATAGGAATCTTACGGTAAATGATGAACTCCTCCGATTACATTTTTTGTAGCGCCTGTAACGCTTGAAAGACAATTGGGTTCGTTGTTCAGGTTGAGTGCGCCCAAGAGTCCAAAAATCAAAGCTTCCTTATAATCAATGAGTTCACTGTCCACAGAAATGATTTCTCCGGTGTAATACCGTTTGAAGCGTTCGATCAGGAAGGTGTTTTTTGCACCTCCGCCAGTGATCATTACTCGTTTCAGGTCTTTTTTGGTGCAGATTTCACCTAGTTGGATAGCGATATGTTCGACAACGGTTGCCAGATTGATTTCGATATCTTTATCAAATTTGAGCAGAGGATAGAAATGTTGTTCCAGCCATTCCGTTCCCAATGATTTCGGACCTTCTTCCTGATAATAATCCAGACTGTTCAGTAAATCGAGCAGGAAATAGTTCAATTCCCCTTCACGAGCCAGATTGCCATTTTTATCGTAATCCAGGTGTTTTGCCCGAGCCAATTTGTTCATTGGTAGATTCGCCGGGCAGATATCGTAAGCCCGGACAACTCCTTTTTCTTCAAAGCTGATGTTTGCGAAGCCACCGATATTGATAAATCCGTCCGCTTTCGATCCGAACAGGTATTGGTCACCGATCGGAACTAAAGGAGCTCCTTGTCCGTGATAAAGTACATCTTTCGTGCGGAAATCACCAATTGTACGGATTCCTGTTCTTACGGCAATCACCGCCGGATTCCCAATCTGAGTTGTAAATCCACGTGAAGGTTGATGGAAAATAGTTTGACCGTGAGAAGCAATGGCATCCACTTCGTTTCGTATGATCCCCTTATCTTCGATGAACTCATTGATTGAAGAGGAGAAAAACTCTCCCAAATCATGGTCTAAAGTTGCCAATTGTGATCCGGACAATTTGCTTGCTTCATGTAAGCTAGAAAGCAGTATTTCAGGAAATTGGAAGGTGTGGGACGCATGAATGATAAACTCCCAGTTCTTCTCAGAAATCTTCGTGTATGTTGCATAAGTTACATCGACCCCATCAAGCGAAGTGCCTGACATTAAGCCGATTATTTTGAATGAATTCATAAAAGACGAAAATTAAGTTTTTATAGGTACATTTGTCTCCTGAAACAAATATAAAATAAACTGCGATACAGATGAATTTCGAATTGACAGAAGAACAAAAAGCGGTAAAAGAAGCTGCACGTGATTTCGCTCAAAACGTTTTAAAACCTGGGGTGATAGATCGAGATAGAGATCAAAAATTTCCTGTTGAAGAAATGAAGCAACTTGGTGAACTTGGGTTCTTAGGAATGATGGTTGACCCGAAGTATGGAGGTGGAGGTATGGACACGATGTCCTACGTACTTGCGATGGAAGAGATTTCCAAAGTAGATGCTTCTTCTTCGGTTTGTATGTCAGTGAACAATTCCCTGGTTTGTTGGGGGATTGAGAAATTCGGTAACGAAGAGCAAAAAATGAAGTACCTGGTTCCCCTTGCAAAAGGAGAGAAAATCGGAGCTTTTTGTTTGTCTGAGCCTGAGGCTGGATCAGATGCTACATCTCAACGTACGACAGCTATCGATATGGGAGATTACTATTTGTTAAACGGTACGAAAAACTGGATTACAAATGGTTCTACTGCTTCCACTTATATTGTGATTGCTCAAACCAATGCTGAATTGGGTCACAGAGGAATTAACGCATTGATCGTTGAACGCGGAATGGAAGGTTTCATCGTTGGAGCGAAAGAAGATAAATTGGGTATTCGCGGAAGTGATACGCATACATTGATGTTCCAGGATGTAAAGGTTCCGAAAGAGAATCGTATCGGTGAAGATGGATTCGGTTTCAAATTCGCGATGAAAACGCTTTCCGGTGGACGTATCGGAATCGCTGCCGGAGGATTTGAATTGGCAACTGCTTATTCGAAAGAACGCAAGGCATTCGGAAAAGAGATTTACAAGCACCAGGCAATAGCATTCAAAATTGCAGACATGGCTACAGAAATTGAAGCTGCCCGTTTGTTGGTTTATCGTGCTGCTGCTGATAAAGATGCAGGTAGAAACTTCGACCAATCTTCAGCAATGGCTAAATTGTACGCTTCGAAAGTGGCAATGGAGCAAACGGTTGAAGCTGTTCAGATTCATGGAGGTTACGGATACGTAAAAGAGTATCACGTGGAGCGTTTGATGCGCGATGCGAAGATCACTCAGATTTACGAAGGAACTTCTGAAGTACAAAAGATTGTTATTTCAAGAAATATTTTGGCTGATTAATTAGTCGGATAACACCATAAAAAAAGTCGGGGCGAAAAATTTTTCGCCCCGACTTTTTTTTATCAATTTTATAAATAGGGAATCACCTTTTCCAACGAAATTCCTCTCGATCCTTTCAACAGAATGAGTAAATCGGACGGAGGATTATTGGTGAAATGCTCAATCAAAGGATCGGTGGATTTCAGGAAGATCGCATTCGGATGTGTTCCTTTGAATTTCAGGAATTCTTCACCGATAAAGAAACCACTTAAGCGCAGGTCGATTGTTTGTTGAATGACTTCTTCGTGAACCATTGGCGCATCTTCACCCATTTCGCGCATATCTCCCAGAATGAAAATCTTCGCATGATTATCTATTTTCGCAAAACTGGATAGGGCAGAGCGCATACTGGTCGGATTCGCATTGTAGCAATCCACGATCAGGGTGTTTCTTTCCGTTTTAGTGACCTGTGAGCGATTGTTCGTTGGTTTGTACTCGGAAATGGCTTTGTTGCAATTCTCAGGACTGATTCCGAAGAATCTTCCGATGCGGATTGCCGCCAGGAAATTGATGAAATTGTATTCTCCCACCAAATTGGTATGAATCGCAGGACTTGAGTAATTCGGTTCGGACCATTCCATTTCAACCAAAGGAGTTAGTTTCAGAAGTGAACCTCCTAATTCGGTTGGGGCGTTGTAGAAATGATTATGCGTCGTTGAAGGAAGTTTACGGGTGATTGTTTCATCTTCCTTGTTTGCAAAGATGTGACCTTTCTGCTGAGCTAAAAAGTCAAACAATTCGGTTTTGGTTTTAATGACACCCTCCAATGATTTGAAACCTTCCAAATGTGCTCTCCCGATATTGGTGATAATGCCATGAGTTGGTAAAGCAATTTCGACCAGTTCCTTGATATCACCGGGTTTGTTTGCGCCCATTTCAATGACGGCAATTTCATGTGCTTGGGTCAGTTGCAAAAGGGTTAGCGGAACACCAATGTGATTATTGAAATTCCCTTGGGTGAAATGAACCTGGAATTGAGTAGCCAATACGGCTGAAATAAGCTCTTTTGAGGTTGTTTTTCCATTACTTCCGGTAATTCCGATGATGGGAATTTGAAATTGATTGCGGTGATGTCTTGCAAGGTTCTGGAGCGCAAGCAGCGAATCCTCTACCAAAATTGTTTTTCCTTCAATCTGGTATTCCGGGTTATCAATCACTGCTGCCAGAGCACCTGATTTGATTGCTTCTTCGGCAAAGGTATTCCCATCGAAATTAGCTCCTTTTAAACAAAAGAATAAGGATCCTTTTTTGATTTTGCGTGTGTCTGTTTCTACACCCGTGCTAGCTTGAAATACGGTATATAGTGCTTCCATGGTTCATAAAAAAGCCCCGACAGTTTTATTATCGGGGCTTCAATTAATAGGTGAATATTATTTTTTCTTTTGTTTCTTTTTACCGTAGTTATGTCCTACCGGGCTTCCAACTCGATCCATCGCGCAACGGAATCCGATTGTACATGTAGATTGGTCTTCATCCAGGAATCTTCTAGATCCAGCATTCAACCAATAAGCACGATCTCTCCAAGAACCACCTTTGTAAACTCTTGATTTATCAGAGATCAAAGTTGTTGGCCAAGATGTTCTATCTTCCGGTTTGATTGGAGTACCATTCAAATCGTATGTTTCGTATTCGTTTTGGTACATGATCAGATGTGGATCACGAGTTGCCTCATTGATTCCGTTTTTACGATCGTCATTGTCATAGTAAATGGAACTTTCAATATCACCATCCAAGTAATCGATGTAATCATCTTTACGGTAGTTCAAACGACTGATGTTCTCTTCCTCAGTTACATTTCTGTATTTCAATTTTCCTGGAGTACCAATGATAAACTGATTGAATCCTTCACGAAGCATAGGGATGATTTCGAAAGAGTATTCCTCATCACGACCTTGTCTTGTACGCTCAGCGAAAATTCCCTCGAAAATTTCGTCCTGAACCAAAGAAGATGCTTCAATATCGTATTTATCATTCTTGTCAAGAATTGCTCTGTCTAATACAGCACCGATTTCAGCAATAAGCGCTAACTCGATAGAGTCTTTCTTTTTTCCATGAGAAACATAGTACTCATCCGGAGCAACTCCACGTTTTGTACGGAACTCAGCTTTGTTGTGCATTTGAACTCCAGAAGGAATGATTGAATCGTTCGGATCGTGATTCGCTGCAGATACACGTTGGTAACGTACCCGTTCGAAAGCATTCAGGTATTCTTTCATACCGTGAACATCGTACATTACTTGTTGGTCTTTTTGCTCTACGATTCCATCGTTATTCAAAACTTTCGTTTGGAATACATTTCCACGGAATGGACGGAACTCATCGTAATCTTCAGAAGTCAACGGACGGTAAACATCCATAACCCATTCGGAAACGTTACCCGCCATGTGGTATAAACCATAATCATTCGGCCAGAAAGACTCAACCGGAGCTGTTACGTCCGCACCGTCATTCAAACGACCGGCAACCCCCATGTAATCCCCTTTACCTCTTACGAAGTTAGCGCGGATCGCACCTGTAAATTCTTTATTGTCCTGACGAACGAAGTGACCATTCCAAGGATATTGACGACGCTCAGTGATTACCTCAGTTCCTTCAGAAAGGTTTCCGATTAATCCAATAGCTGCGTATTCCCATTCAGCTTCAGTTGGGAGACGGTATCTTGGAAGAAGAATTCCATCTTCCATACGAACGATACGCTCACCTAATTTCTTACCATCTCTATTGGATGGATCCAAATCTTTTAATTTTCTTCCACCAAGCTCTTCGTCTTGTTCGAATTGACCTACTAAATAAGCATCTGTATTGAATGTTTCTGCATCTGCTGCATCAATATCCCATCCTAAAACGCCTTCACGGATTAAAATGTACTCATTCACACGGTCGGTACGCCATTTACAATAGTCTGTTGCCTGAATCCAAGATACACCAACAACCGGGTAATCTCTATATGCAGGGTGACGCAGGTAATAATCGACATATTTATCCATGAACGCCAAAGGACTTCTCCAAGAAAGCGTATCCGGCAATGCATTGCGATAAACCATGTTGTACTTTTCATAAGATCTCTTAATCCAGTACAAATACTCTAACCAGTGGAAATTCGTAACCTCAGTCTGATCCATATAAAAGGATGAAACTGTTACACGAGCTGGACGATTGTTATAGTCAAACATAACATCTTGTTCGACCATACCCATTGTGAATGTACCACCTTCGACCAAGATCAGTCCGGGACCAGTTTCCTGATCTACAAACGGAACTTTTTGAAAGCCTCCATGCTGTACATTGTTGTAATCCCATCCTGTGTTAGAGGATGAATCTCGACTACATGAAGCTATTGCAACACCTGCAACTGCTAAGATAAATAAACGCAACATTTTCATATGCTTGGTTTGTTTTTCGTTTTTTTGGGACACCAAAGTTAAGTTTATAAACGGATTATCAACAAAAGGTTACAAAAAATAGTTAGAATGATGGACAAGAAATTGTTTTGAACGTTTTAGTAGGACCTTTACACTTGGTATAGATACCTAATGAAACTTCATGTGAACCACCTGAAACACCATTATTTAATCTCGAAACTGTAACATCATAGCTATAGCCGATTCGGAAAGAAGGAGTCGTAATACCAATTGTAAGGATAAACGCATCTCTGTTTCTGAACCATGCACCAGCATTGAAAGCACCATATTTGATATATGTACCAATGTTGATTTCCTGGAAACCTTGTTGGTATTGGTATATGATGTTCGGCATGATGGAAGTTGTATTGTTATACTTGGATTTACCACCTAGAGGAATTTCAGCACCGATATGTCCTGTAAATCGCATAGGCATTGGTGAATTACCAATAATTACAGACTCATTAGGCATATTCAAATGGTGAACTGCTCCACCAAAAAAGAAATGTTTCGAATACCCTACAAATCCAGCTGATGCATCAAAGAAACCTCTTGAACCACCTCGCTTCAAATCGCCGGTTTGGTAAATGAAACCTCTTCTAGGATCAATCATATCTCCGAAAGTCAATTTATCCCAGTCCAAAAATTTCTGGTACCAGGCAGCTCGAACGCCAAAAAGCATCGCAAACTTTCTATTTACTTTCAAGTGGTAAGAGTAAACTAAGCCTAACATAGATGTGTTAATCGTACCCTGACCTTGCATGTCATGAGTAGCTAAAATTCCAATCCCCCCCGAGATGTTTTTGAAGTATTGGTCATAAGATGCGCTATAGGTAACATAGTTCCCAGAAAGACTAGGCCATTCGTTTCGATAATTCATAGAAAAACGAGCACATCCGTGAGATCCGGCAAAAGCAGGGTTCAGGTACAAGGGGTTCGCGTAAAACTGCGTAAAAGTTGGGTCTTGTGCATATAACTGACACGAGCCAAATAAGCATCCAACAAACGCTAATAGTTTAATATTTCTCATTCGGTTAAGAATATTTTCAAGCTAAATTTGTAGCATTGGTTTGCCAATGTTACGAAAAAAAAATACAATGGTTACAACTAAATCGCCGAAACACAAAAATAAAAAAAGAATTCATACGTTTGATTGAACATTCATCTAGTTTTCGAATTTTGTGCTATGAAAAACGACAAAACACAAGCAAGTTACATTTTTAACAAATATTACAAACTCATCATTTTGCTTTTGATAGGGCATTCATCTGTGGCTCAGGATGTTTCTGTGGAAATTCAATGGGGAGAACCGAAAGAATTGACGATTAATGGCGTCAAAACAATGGTTCCATTCATTGAAGGAGATGATTTTGAAAATCAACTTCCCGCGCATTCCTTTCAGCAAAAGTTCAAATCGGGCAGTTATCAGGTGGCAATTATCGATGTGAAAACGGAGGTTGTTAGCTCTTATGAGAAAAATTATCTGAATGGAATCAAGGTTCAAATTCCGAATTCGGCACAGATTGAAGCGAAAGTTTCCAAGTCGCGAAATGAGAATTACCTGAATTCAAAATGTATACCTTATATACTCACCCCATCCGGATTCGAAAAAATCATTTCGTATAAACTCCGGGTGACTCCAGTAGGCGCAGCAACTTCTTATTCCGGTCAATTGAAAAGCTATGCAACCAGTTCGGTATTGAATAGTGGTGCCTGGTATAAGATCACGGTATCGAATGACGGGATTTTCCAGTTAAACAAAGCTTTCTTCAAGGATATGGGATTGGATGTGGATAATTTGGATCCGAAAACAATCAATTTGTACGGAAATGCTGACGGAAGACTATCTGAATTGAACAGTGACCCTTATCGTGATGATCTGAAAAAGAACTCCATTCAATTTGTAGGTAACGCAGATACCACTTTTGATGAAGGGGAATATTTCTTGTTTTTCGGTGCCGGACCAAATCGATGGGATCGCGGTACGGGAACCAATTTTAATAGAAATCAGCACATCTATAGTTCTGTGAATACCTATTTCATTCACATCGATGAAACGGATTTACCGCTTCGAATTCAAAATCTTCCTGAATCTCCTTTACCTTCAACGCAAACAGTGAATTCCTATACCTATTATGATATTCATGAAAATGAGTTGGTTAATTTGGTGCAAGGAGGACAGGTTTGGTATGGTGAGTCGTTTGATGCGACATTGACGCAATCGTTCAAATTTAATATTCCTGGTGTTGACCCGGGAACTCCTATTCAGGTTAAATATGCAACTGCTACGAATGCCAATACATCAGGGAATAGTTTTCAAGTAACTTACAACGGAAACCAGGTGAATAGTATGCCCTTGAGTTCTACCGGTGGAGATTATATTCGAAATGCGACAACTTTTTCTTTTAATCCGTCAACATCATCCATTGAGTTGGGGTATACCTTGATTAGGGTGAATGCTTCCGTAAGAGCATATTTGGATTTCATTCAGATCGTTGGAAGAAGAAGTTTGTCATTTTATGGCAATTTCATGCTTTTCAGGGATGTGAACTCTGTTGGAGTTGGAAATGTGAGTTTGTTTACTGTTTCCGGAATGACGTCGGTCAATCATGTGTGGGATGTGAGTTCAAAAACGAATCCTCAGCTTATCGAAGGAACTTTATCCAACGGAATCTTTTCATTCAAACAGAGTACGGATACCTTACGTGAGTTTGTGGTCTTTAATGAGACCAATTTTGGACAGCCGGGTTTTGTGAAGCAAGTGGATAACCAGGATTTACATGCTTTGGGACAATACGATTATATTATCGTAAGCCCGAAACAATTCCTGAATCAAGCGGTTCGATTAGGGAATTTGCATGAGGCGAATGGATTGTCAACTGTGGTGGTGGATATTGAGCAGGTATACAATGAATTTTCCTCGGGAAATCAGGATGCCACTGCAATCAGACGATTTGTAAAAATGTTCTATGAACGCGCAGGAGGGAATGTGGCATTGCAACCCAAATACCTTTGTCTGTTCGGTGATGCAACTTACGATCCTAAAAATCGCGTAGCAGGAAATAATTACATGATTCCGACTTATGAATACTTGAATTCGGAAGATCATATAGCAGCTTTGGTGACGGATGATTATTTTGGATTGTTGGATAATAATGAATCGATCAGTGGATTGGATTTGATGGATATCGGTGTCGGACGTTTGTTGATTTCAAATGCCACGCATGCTCAGACCCAAGTGGATAAGATCGAACATTACCTGAAGAATGGAATCAATTCGCCCATCATATCGAATGATCCGAACAGCTGTTGCATTGGAGAAACTGCAAATATGTTCGGGGACTGGAGACAGGTTTATACCAATATTACGGATGACGAGCAAGGTGGTTCATTCGTAACTGCAGACGCAGAGCCTGCTTTTAACCAGGTTCAAGGTTCTGCAAACGAAATGAATTGCGAGAAAATTTATTCCGACGCGTATACACAAGTGTCCACAACAGGTGGGCATCGTTATCCGGATGTTTTGAATGCTATAACGGACCGTGTCGAAAGAGGGAGTCTGATCACCAACTACATTGGTCACGGTGGTGAGGTAGGAGCAGCAGAGGAACGAATTATTACCATTCCGCAAGTAAATGCCTGGACAAACCTGAATAGAATGGGATTGTTTGTTACTGCTACTTGTGAGTTCACCAAGTTTGATGATCCTTCCAGAGAATCGATCGGAGAGTTGATCTCCTTGAATCCGAAAGGAGGATCGATTGCATTGATGACAACTACCCGGTCTGTTTATATTTCAATCAATACAGTGGTAGTGGCAAGTTTGTTTACACATGTGATTGAACGCGATGCGAATTTTGATCCGCTTCCTTTCGGGGAAATCATGAGAAGAACCAAAAATTCTTCGGGTTCTTCGGATAACAGAAGATGTTTTAACCTGATCGGAGATCCTGCCTTGAAAATTTGTCTGCCTAAATGGAAGATTGTTACCGATTCTATTAATCATGTAGCCATTTCAAATGGAGCAGATACAGTTCGGGCACTTACAAAAATGCATATTGTCGGACACTTGGAAGACAATTCCGGAAACAAGCTGACGTCTTTCAATGGGGTATTGTCTCCTACGATTTTCGATAAGCCTAAGATTGTTCAGACATTAGGAAATGACCAGGATTCACCGATCATTTCATTTAAAACGCAAAAGAATGCCTTGTATAAAGGTCGAGCAACGGTTACGAACGGGGATTTTAAATTTGAGTTTGTAGTTCCCAAGGATATAGATTTTAATTATGGAAGAGGGAAGATCAGTTATTATGCCGATAATAAAGTAGTTGATGCTGATGGCTGGGATAGTACCTTTGTTGTAGGAGGTATCAATCCAAATCCTCCGGTTGATAATGTCGGTCCGGAATTGAAGATCTATTTGAATGACGATTCCTTTGTGAATGGAAGTATCGCCAGTTCCAATCCTTTGTTGGTAGTTGAGGCGCATGATGAGAATGGGATCAACACGGTTGGGAACGGAATCGGACACGATATCACCGCAGTATTGGATGGAAATACGGGAAGTCCGATTGTTCTGAATGAGTATTACAAATCAAATTTGGATAGTTATCAGGACGGGAAGCTTCAGTATACGCTCCGCAATGTGGCAGTGGGTCAACATACCCTGGATGTCAAAATGTGGGACGTGAACAATAATTCAAGTACCGTTCGTTTGGAATTTACGGTGACTGAAGATCAGGATGTCCAATTGGATCACGTTTTGAATTATCCGAATCCGTTTACCACACATACGACGTTCATGTATGAACACAATCAATCTTGTGCATCTTTGGAAACTCAGATCAATATTTATACTGTTTCCGGTCGATTGGTAAAAACAATCAATCAATTGGTGCCGACAAGTGGCTTCCGGGTGGAAGGGATTTCTTGGGATGGTAAAGATGATTTTGGAGACCAATTAGCTAAGGGAGTTTATGTTTATCAACTAAAAGTCACGATGCCGGATGGCAAAAAAGCTCAAAAGATGGAAAAATTAGTTCTTTTGAGATAGTTGCACAATAAAAGTCCTAGTTTTGCGTATTTTTGTCACAATTAAAACTGAAATAGATTCATGTTATCACATAAAATATTGATTTTCACTCTTTTTGTTAGCTATCTTTCATTCGCTCAACCGGGTGGACAAGGAGTTACACAAAATGATATCCAATTGAATACCATCACGACGGCATTGCCTTTCTTGGGTATCAATCCTGATTCACGTTCCGGAGCAATGGGGGATGCGGGTACGGCTTTAAGTCCGAACTCCTCTTCAATTATCTGGAATACAGCGATGTTGAATTTCTCCAAGTCCAAATCGGAAATTGGAGTTAGTTACACGCCTTGGTTAAGACAATTGACAAACGATATGCACCTTTCATACCTTTCAGGTTATGCACGGGTAGGTGACAGACATGTCATCGGTGGAGCGTTGCGTTATTTCAGTTTAGGAGAAATTACTTTCACGGACGCTGCCGGTGGATATATTCGCGAATTCAAACCGAATGAGTTTGAATTGACATTGGCTTATGCATTTAAGCTGGCGGATAAACACAGTATCGGGATCAATGGAAAATTTGCTTATTCCAACCTGACAGGTGGTTTGGTTACTGCGGGAACTGAAACAAAAGCAGCAATTGCAGGTATTGCAGATATCTCTTATGCTTATAGAACAGAGGATATCAATTGGTTTAAAGTAAACGGTATTTACTCATTGGGAGTTACGATCACAAACGTCGGTAATAAGGTTGCTTATTCTGAAAATGCAAGAAGAGATTTCCTTCCGACGACATTGAAGATTGGAAATGCGTATACCGCAAAAATTGACAAATACAACAGCTTGACGGTAAGTGTGGATATTTCCAAACTATTGGTTCCAACTCCTGCGGTTTATGCAGATATCGATGGAACTACCACACTGATTTCCGGAAAAAGCAACGATGTAGGTGTAATCGCTGGTATGATGCAATCATTCTACGATGCTCCGGGAAGAGTTGAAACAGATGCCAACGGTGATCCGATTGACAATGGAGATGGAACTTACAAAGTAAAAAAAGGGTCGAAGTTCGGCGAGGAAATGCGTGAGATCATGATCGGTTCCGGATTGGAATACTGGTACAATGATATTTTTGCAGTTCGCGGAGGATATTTTTACGAAAACGTATCCAAAGGAGGTCGTCAGTTTTTCACCATGGGAGTTGGATTCAAGTACAACATCTTCTGTTTTGACTTCTCTTACCTGGCAGCATTGAAAAGAAATAATCCTTTGGCAAATACGATGCGTTTCACACTTCGCTTCACTTTGGGTGATAGAGTAAACGACGACGACGCTAAACCGGAATAGAACAATGGACATTCGGATCGGTTTCGGAGTGGATGTTCATCGTTTGGAAGAAGGACGGGAATTTTGGATGGGAGGGTTAAAGCTCCCTTCTTCATTTGGTGCCGTTGGTCATTCGGATGCAGATGTGCTGATTCATGCTATTTGCGATGCTTTACTCGGGGCTTTGAATCTTCGGGATATCGGATTTCATTTTTCAGATACCGATCCGCAATACAAAGGAATCGATTCCAAGATCCTGTTAAAGAATGTCATGACCCTGATCAAGGAAAAACAATTCTCAGTAGTCAATATCGATGCAACGGTGATTCTGGAAAAACCGAAAGTCAATCCGCATATTCCTGAAATGCAGACCATTCTTGCCGAACTGCTGGAAGTGGAAATAGACCGTGTTTCCATCAAGGCAACCACCCACGAAAAAGTGGATTCATTCGGAGCGGGCGAAGCTGTGAAAGCTTATGCCGTTTGCCTGGTTTCGAAAGGACTTTAAGATTTATGACAATTTGAAGTACTGACATCTTAAAATTCGAATGTCTTATTATCCCTCTAAAACCATATCATACCGATGCATTCCCTCCCCGTAACCGTTCTCGGTTATTTTTAGGGTTTTAAATCCATACTTTTCAAAGAAGGTGTATGAAAATTGAGTGGTGTCCAGGATTACTCTCCAATTTGGAAATTGAATTTTAATCTCTGCCAAACGGAACCGCAGAAGTTCTTCACCGAACCCTTTTTTGTGGTAATCGCGATGAACCATTCCCCAAACAAACGTGATGGAAGGGATCCCGTCGATTCCGTCCTTTTCACCAAATCCACCGCAACCGATCATTCTGTTGTCCAATTCCATTACGTAGTAGAATGGATTGTCAGAAACTTCCGGATCCTCCAGTTTAGCTAAAAAGCGGTCAAACTCATTCACTTCCTCTTCGGTGAAATACTTCGGGACATTCGTAAGGAACATTTCCATGCATGCATTTCTGTCGGATGCTTCGTATTTCCGGATGGTTACTTGAGGTTGGCTCATGTCATTTTCATTTTCCGGTTAAAATTACACAAAATGAGCGGCAGAAGTATTTTCAAAAAGCATTAGAGCAGTGATCACTCTTCTTCTTGCTCTTCAAAAAAGGTGATTCCGACTGATTTAAAGAAATCGGCAATCAGCAGATACTTGGTGGGGCAATATTCCCCGATATTCTCTTTTGTTGGGAAGGTTCTATGATTTTTGCATTCAAAACAGAACTCAAAGTATCCGAACACTTTGTCACTACTGTTCAAAAAGACAATGGCATGCCTTGGTTCATAACAATCTCCATGTGTAATTGTTCTTGAGTTCAGGTCTTTTGAGAAATTGTAGTTGTAAAGGATCTCTGTCAACCGGTCAATCTGATCTTCTGTTAAGGTGATTTCGTCCTTTAGATAGTTGGATGCAATCAGATGCTTGTCTATCGGAGTACTGTGAACTACTTTCTGTGAAAAGGAAATGAGTTTGATTTTCTTCGCTATCCGGAAGAACGAAATAGTTCGCCTTTCTTCCTTGCTTAAATTTCCATTTAACTGGCAATCGTATAAGGTATCAGGTAAAACGTTCGTCTGCGAAAAAGCTTCTGGCGCATTGTTGGTATTTGTGGTCTTACAACTCAAAAAGGTCAGTGAAAAAATGGTAAGGATGAATGGAAAGCGAAATGGATTTTTCATATTGTCTTTTGAAGGAGATGATCGTAAAAGCCAGTTTCCATAAAATAGATTGATTTTCCTGCATATTTCTGAGTGAATCAATTCAACGGTTGTTTACTCTCTGTTCATAATTTCAAAAGCCAAGTAATAGCCACCTTCGGTAGACTTCGTATATTTGTTGCCATAAGAATTACACATGAAAGTAAACCCAGCATATAATACGAAAGAAAGTCTATTGGAATTGTACAACAAGCCGTTGTTGGAATTGGTTTTCGAAGCAGCGACAGTACATCGTCAATTTCATAATCCAAGAGAAGTTCAAATGTCTTCCTTGTTGAGTATCAAAACAGGTGGTTGCCCGGAAGATTGTGGATATTGTCCGCAAGCAGCGCGCTACCATACGGATGTGGAGGCTCACAAATTGATGACTGTTGAATCGGTGATTGAACAGGCGAAAAATGCACAGGCAAACGGTTCATCCCGCTTGTGTATGGGGGCAGCTTGGAGAGAAGTGCGCGATAACAAGGATTTTGACAATGTAATCGAAATGGTTGCAGCAGTGAACGATCTTGGAATGGAAGTTTGTGCTACGCTTGGAATGATGAATGAAAATCAGGCACATCGTTTGAAAAATGCGGGGCTGTTTGCTTACAATCACAACCTGGATTCATCCAAAGAATTTTATGGAGATGTGATTTCTACCCGTGAATACGAAGACCGTCTGAATACGATTGACAATGCAAGAAAAGCGGGAATCACCGTTTGTTCCGGAGGAATTATCGGAATGGGAGAGGCAATTGAAGACCGTGTTGGTTTATTGATGAGCTACATGGAAATGGATACACCACCGAATTCAATTCCGATTAATGCATTGGTTGCTGTTGAAGGAACTCCTTTGGAAGACCAAAAGCCGATTGAACAATGGGAAATGATTCGCATGGTTGCAACGACACGAATTGCATTCCCTGAATCTGTCGTTCGCCTATCGGCAGGAAGAACAAAAATGACGATGGAAGGCCAGGCTTTGTGTTTCATGGCTGGAGCAGGATCCATTTTTGCAGGAGATAAATTATTGACGACTCCAAATCCGGAGTTCAATGAAGATAAAGAGATGTTCGCCATTTTGGGGTTGATCCCGAAAGAAGCTTTTGCAGATGGTGAACAGCCGGTTTCCAAGCCGGATCCGATCATTGAAGCTAGAAAAGAAAAAGAGGCTCAAAGAGCGAAAGAATTGGCAGATGCGAAGGTTGCATCCGCAGGATTTGTTCCGCGAAAAGTGACTGTTTCCTAAAGATTGACTTTGAAATTTCAACGCAATTTACAAGATAGAAAAGAGAAAGGGAGTTTGCGCTCCCTTTTGTCGTTTGATAATCCCATCGATTTCTGGTCGAATGATTATTTGGGATTGGCTCGCATCGCCCATCCGGTTGAACTGAAAGGGAGCAGTGGTTCCAGACTAATTTCAGGGAATTCAAAAGTCGTTGAAAACGTTGAAAGGCAAGTTGCCGGTCATTTTGAGTCGGAAGCTGCATTGATCTTCAATTCAGGCTATGATGCAAATCTGGGATTGTTCTCATCCCTTCCTCAAAAGGGAGATACGATTATTTACGATGAATTCGTTCATGCATCTGTCCGGGATGGAATCCGACTGAGTTTTGCCAATTCCTTTTCCTTCCGACACAATGATGTTTCCGATTTGAAGAAGAAATTGGAAAAAGCACATCACATGTCGCCAATAGCTTCAGCGATGGCACAAGGAACCATTTTCGTCGCAGTGGAATCACTTTACAGTATGGATGGAGACATTGCACCTCTGGTTGAAATAACTGACTTGTGCAAGGAGTACGGAGCTTTGTTAATTGTTGATGAGGCACATTCGGGAGGTGTTTTTGGAAAAGAGGGAAGAGGTTTGTGTCAGGAACTCGGGATCGCTGATTCTGTTTTTATTCGGCTATTTACTTTTGGGAAGGCATACGGTGCTCATGGTGCAGCTGTGTGTTGTTCTGATGAGGTGCGGGAATTCCTGATCAATTTTGCCCGTTCATTCATCTATACAACCGCGCTTCCGGAAGGAATGTATCAGCATCTGCTGCATCAAATTGAACAAAGTAAAGAAGAAGGGCTCAGAAAGCGCTTACAAAGGAATATCGCTCGTTTTTCCGATACAATACAATCTACATTAAGTTCTCCGCATTCTCCAATACAGATTATTGAGTTTTCCGATTTGGAAACGTGTAAGCTAAAAGCACAGCAATTACAGGATGCCGGATTTGCGGTGAAAGCCATTTTACCCCCAACCGTTCCAATAGGTTCCCAAAGATTGCGTATTTGTATTCATGCGTTCAACACCGAAGAAGAGATTGATCGATTGATTCTTTTGTTAGAATAAAACCAGAATAGTACACATAGATCACCTAGTGAAGTGTCCACCACCTTCACGCATTTACTATAGGAAATAGAAGGTTCTAGCATTTTTCTTTCATTTTTTTGAAATAAAATTTGAAAACTTAACAGTGTTAAGTATATTTGCACCATTCAATATTTAAAATGGGAATTAACGAACGTAAGGAAAGAGAAAGAGACGTGTTGCAAAAAAGCATCCTCACAGCTGCTCGTGAGGTCTTTTTGGAAAAAGGCTTTGACCAGACTTCCATTCGTTCCATTGCCCAGAAAATTGAATACAGCCCCACAACGATTTATTTGTATTACAAGGATAAAGATGCAATTCTGTTCGCACTTCATTCCGAAGGATTTTTATTATTGGGAAGCAAAATGGAGGTGCTTAACCTGGTTGAAAATCCTTTCGAACGGATCAAAGCGATGGGACGTGTATACATCCAGTTTGCGATGGATCATCCCGATTATTACGATTTGATGTTCGTGCAAAAATCACCTATGAATAAGCTGGATGAAGATCATGAAGTTTGGAAGGAGGGAGTGAGCACATTTGATGGGTTGAAATATTCCGTTCAGCAATGCATGGATCAGGGATATCTTCCTTTCGCTGATGTAGAAGCCGGATCTTATATGTTGTGGGCAACATTGCATGGAATGTGTAATTTATACGACCGCGGTCGTTGCAAAGTTTTGGACGAAGAAAAGAGTGAACAAATCGTTGATTTGGCTTTTACTGAGTTCTTAAAATTGTTGGACGCGTTCGGGCGCTAATTTTTTTAATAATTACTTAACACTGTTTAGTTAAATAACAACGATTATTATGAGACGACAAATAACCCTTCTGGTTGCGGTTTCAGCAAGTATGTTCCTTCATACTAAAGCTTGGTCGCAGGGAGCACTGGAGCAATACATCCGGCAAGGACTGGATTCCAATCTGGTTCTCAAACAACGCTCGATCCAATTGGAAAAGGCACTTCTGACCTTAAACACGGCAAAAAGCAATTTCCTGCCATCCGTCAATTTTAATGCTTCCTACACCACTGCGGAAGGAGGTCGCTATTCGGAACTTCCTGTGGGTGATATGTTGAATCCCGTTTATTCGACCTTGAACCAGATGACCGGAACGAATGCCTTTCCACAAATTCAGAATCAGCAAATCAACTTTTTACCGAACAATTTCTACGATACCTATATCCGGACTTCAGTTCCCTTGTTGAATATGGATATCTACGCAAACAAGCGAATCCAACAACAAAAAGTGGAATTGAGTAACTTGGATATGCAAGTGTATGCCCGCGAATTGGTGAAGAACATCAAAGTGGCTTACTATAATGTAATCATGGCTTCGAAATCCGTTTCTGTATATGAAACCAATCAAAAAGTACTGGTTCAAAATGTGGAATTGAATGAAGCATTGATTAAGCAAGGGAAAGGATTGAAAGTGAATCTCCTGAAAGCTCAAACAGAGTTGATGAAGATGAATACCTCCATTTCAACGGCTAAGAATCAGTTAAAGAATGCACAGGCGTATTTCAATTTCCTGATCAACAGACCATTGGACACGGAAATTATTTTGGAGGAAGCTTCAACTGCTAACCCGCAATTGGAAGAGAAATCGGAGCGTGAAGAGATTCAATTAATCAATCAATCCATTGAAGTTCAGGAATCTGTTTTGAAAATGAACAAGAACTATTGGGTTCCGAAAATCAATGCTTTTTTGGATCTGGGTTCACAAGGTACCAACTGGGAAGTGAGCAGAAAATCGGCTTATTATATGTTTGGTGTTTCGGCTTCCATTCCGATTTACAATGGCTCCCGAAATCAACAGCAAATCAAACAAACGAAATACGAGGTGGAGAATGCCAGGTTGCAGCTGGATCAAGTTTCGCAGCAATTGGAATTACAGCGCACCCAGGCTTTGCGGAATGTAGTAAATGCGCAAGAGAATTGGGAAACAGCTAAGGTTCAGTTAGAAGCCTCTAAAGAATATTTCGCCCTGGTTTCAGGTGCAAATAGAGAAGGATTAACCAGTCAGTTGGAATTCATTGATGCCTCCAATCAGGTAACCAACGCTGAACTGTTTGTCCTTATCCAATATCAGAATTACTTGAGTTCGCTAGCCGAACTTGAGCGAGCAGCAGCAACATATCCATTGAAATTCAATCAATAAACTATTCGATTATGAAAAAATTAGTAATACCGGCGCTTTTTCTTTCCTTCTTGGTTGCTTCTTGCGGTTCGAAGGAGAAGATCACAAACGAAATTCCGAAAGTGGAAGTGATTCCTGTGAAATTGGAATCGTTACAAGCAATGAATTCGACAGAAGAAATTCATGTTTCAGGACAATTTACTACAGATGACGAGACCTATTTGTCTTTTTTATCCGGAGGAATCATCCAGAAGTTGTATGTCAAGGAAGGCGATAAAGTTCGTAAAGGCCAATTGTTGGCAACCTTGGATCTCACTTTGGTCAGAGCAACAGTAAGTCAGGCTAAATTGGGATTGGAAAAATCCAAACGCGATCTGGACCGTGCGAAGAATTTGCAGAAGGAAGGTTTTGCAACTTTGGAACAATTACAAAATGCACAAACAGCAGTCGATGTGGCTGAGGAACAAGTACAGTCGGCTTTGTTCAACCTGAAATATGCGGAGATCAGAGCTGTTTCAAACGGATTTATCTTGCGCAAAATGGCCAATCAAGGACAATTGGTAGGTAGTGGAACACCTGTTTTTCAAACAAACGGTGCCGGTTCGAGTTCCTTCAAATTGAAAGTAGGGGTAAGCGACCGTCAGTGGAGTCAGATCCACATAGGAGATGCAGCAGAAATCCAGGCAGACGTTTTCAAGAATAGAAACCTGAAAGCCAAAGTTTCCCGTAAATCGGAAAGTATCGACCCATTCAGCGGAACGTTTACCGTGGAACTCGAGATCCAGGGGAAATTACCGGAAGGTCTGGCTAGTGGTGTTTTTGGAAAAGCGACGATTTCACTTTCCGAAACTTCCGAGAACTGGAAAATTCCTTACGAGGCTTTGTTGGACGGGAATGCAAACGATGGGTTTGTCTTTGTTTCGAATGACCGGAAAACGGTGAAGAAAGTTCCTGTGAAGATTGAAAACCTGAATCAGGATGTAGTGGAAATAGGGGAAGGTTTGGAAGGATACAAGTATGTGATTGTTTCCGGCGGACCCTACCTGAACGAACAGTCGGTTATCTCGTCAAAATAAGAGAACCCACTGCTTTCGATAGTATCAGCTCACAAACTGATCGATTCGCATGTAGTGGTTGACCAGGTGAAAATGATGAAACAAAATAGATAGATGAAAATAGCAACATACGCAGTACGCAACTACCAATTTACCTTGGTGTTGTTCGTCATGGCGATCGCTTTAGGAGTGAATACGCTTTTGACCATGCCTCGAAGTGAGGATCCTGCTACCAATTCCCCCATGTTTCCTGTGATTGTGATTTATCCGGGAACCAGTCCTTCGGATATGGAAGAGTTGGTTGTGAAACCGCTGGAAAAACAGATTTACAGCTTAGAAAACATCAAACGCATCAAAACACAAATCAAGGATGGTGTGGCGATTCTAACGGTGGAATACAAGTATGAATCGGATGTCAATGAGAAATTTCAGGAACTAACACGGGAAGTGAACGGAATGCGTTCGGAACTCCCGGATGAGATTCTGAGTATTGAGGTGAAGAAACTGGTAGCTTCCGACGTAAATGTGATTCAAACGGCTTTAATCAGTGAAAATGCATCGCGGAAAAGTTTGAAACGGGTAGCCGAAGATTTACAAGAAGAATTGGAAAAACTTCCCGAATTGAAGAATGTAAAGATTCACGGGTTATCGGAAGAACAAGTTCGGATTGATTTAAGAACGGATAAATTGGCTCAAATTCACTTGCCTTTGAATGCGATTGTGGGAACCTTGCAAAGTGAAATTGCAAACATTCCCGGAGGAAGTATCGATGTTGGAACCAAGTCACTGAATGTCAAAACCAGTGGGAATTATATTTCTCTGGAGGAAATTGCCAATACCATTGTTTATGCCTCGGAAGGAAAGACAATCCCGCTAAAAGATGTGGCGGAAGTGTATTACGATTTTTCTGAGACAAAACACATCACTCGTTTGAATGGTCATCGCTGTGTGTTTGTTACAGCAGCCCAAAAAGAAGGATTCAATATTTCTGAAACGCAAAAGAAGTATCAAAAAGTATTGGATGAATTTGACTCGCATATTCCTTCGAATATTGACTTGGTGAATCATTTTGATCAGGGAGATAATGTCAATGATCGTTTGGGTGGATTGGGAATTGATTTTTTAATTGCGATTCTACTGGTTGCCATTACTTTACTTCCTTTAGGTGGAAGAGCTTCTTTGGTCGTGATGATCTCGATTCCGCTTTCATTGGCAATCGGATTGGTTCTCCTGAATGTGATGGGATACAATATCAATCAGTTGAGTATTGTCGGATTGGTTGTCGCACTCGGATTATTGGTCGACGATAGTATTGTGGTCGTTGAGAATATCGAACGCTGGCTTCGTGAAGGACATTCGCGGATGGACGCAACCTTAATGGCAACTCAGCAAATCGGACTTTCGGTTGTGGGTTGTACCGTTACCTTGATCATTGCTTTTCTTCCTTTGGTCTTTTTACCTGAAGTAGCCGGAGATTTCATTCGCAGTCTTCCAATGGCGGTGATTGCAAGTGTATTGGCTTCCATGCTCGTTTCTTTGACAATTATCCCGTTTTTATCGAGTCGTTTGTTGAAACAGCACCAAGGACAACACGATGGAAACATCTTCCTGAGAGCACTTCAAAAAGCCATTTCAGGAACTTATTCCGTATTGTTGGATAAGGCATTAAAAAGACCGATGATCACTTTGACAGTGGCATTGGCAATCTTTGTTGGTTCCTTGGCTTTGTTTCCCGTAATCGGATTTAGCTTGTTTCCAGCTTCCGAAAAACCTCAATTCATGGTGAATGTTTCTGCGCCTTTACAAACGAATTTGAAACGCACCGATGAGATTACAAAATATGTGGAGAAAGAATTGAGTAAAATCCCGGAAGTGGAATATTACGCTGCGAATGTTGGAAAAGGAAATCCTCCGGTTTATTATAATGTCGTTCAGGAAAATGAACGAAGTGATTTCGCTCAGATTTTTGTCCAATTGGAAAAACATACGGGAGCAGACAAGAAGCAGGAAATTGCAGATCATTTGCGCTTCATCTTCAATGAATATCCGGGAGCAAAAATCGAAGTGAAGAACTTTGAACAAGGTCCGCCAATAGTTGCTCCGGTCGAAGTGCGACTTTCGGGAGACAACTTGGATAGTTTGCGTAAGTTGAGTCAAGAGGTGGAAAATATTTTGAAATCCATTCCGGGAACGATGTATGTGAACAATCCGGTGAGTAACCTGAAATCAGATTTCAAATTGGTGATCTCGAAAGAAAAAGCACGTGCTTTGGGAGTAAACACCGTTGATATTGACAGAACGGTCCGTTTGGCAATTGCAGGAGTGGACTTGGGAACATTTTCAGATGAAAACAACGATGAGTTTTCCATGCTTTTAACAACCCATAAAGGGGAACGTGCTACTTTGGAGGTATTCAATCAGTTGTATATCAATAATCAACAAGGGCAAGCTATTTTGCTTTCTCAGATTGCACATTTGGAATTGGAAAGTTCTCCACTGTTCATCAATCACTACAATAAGGTGCGAACAGTTTCAATCAGTGCTTTTGCTCAAAAAGGTGTTTTGGTAGATAACCTGATTAAGGAAGTCATTGCAAAAATGGATGAGAAGAAGCTTCCAAGAGGTTATTCCTACGTGATGGGAGGTGAATACGAATCTCGTAATGAATCATTCGGCGGATTCAATACCATTATCACCATTACCGTTTTCTTGTTTGTTGCGGTGTTGATTCTGCTTTTCAAGACTTTCAAGAGTACCCTGATTGTATTATCCGTTATTCCTCTCGGAATTGTGGGAGCGGTGATCGCACTTTGGATGACGGGAAATTCCTTGTCGTTCGTGGCGGTAATCGGATTGATCGCTTTGGCGGGAATCGAGGTGAAGAACTCTATCTTGTTGGTTGATTTCACAAACCATTTACGGGAAGAGGGAAGAACCCTGGATGAAGCAATCCGTGAAGCAGGTGAAGTCCGTTTCTTACCGATCGTATTGACATCGCTCACTGCAATCGGAGGTCTGATCCCAATTGCAATCTCCACCAATCCATTGATTTCGCCTTTGGCAATTGTATTGATTGGAGGATTGATCAGTTCGACCTTATTATCTCGTGTGGTAACACCAATCGTCTATCGATTGATTCCACCGAAAATAGAAATGAAAAAGGTTGAAGAGATTTAATGATTTTAAAAGAAGGGGCGAAAAATTTTTCGCCCCTTCTTTTATGGGTAACCTTTTTACAGTGTGTATCTAAGCCATTTGATGTTTTTGAATCTCTTCCATGACTCCATCCCACAATTGCTTGCGCATTTCGAGCGACTTGATGGAGTACTTTTCGGCTTCTTCCCATTTCACCGGGTCGTTTCCACACAATTCGCTCACCATCTGCAATGCTAAATGTCCGTGATGTTCTCCATCCACTTCAATGTGACGATCCAGGTAGAATTTGAATGTTTCCAATTGTGTAGGGAACTTGGCATTCAGATCACTTACGATGCTGTGGAACATATTCGGGATCAAATCTTCTCTTCCAAAAGTGAATACAGCTGCAATCAGATGCGGTTTTTTCGTTGCGATCACTTCAAATGTGAAACGAAGGAAACGTTTGGCAGATTCCGGAATGGAAACCAACTCAATGGCTTCTTCAACTGATTTACCTTGTTGGATCAGGCTGAATAAGGCATCAATCCCTGCACTTGAAGCTCCGGTTTGTTCCATCGCCTCGAGGTACAATTCAAAGTGACTTTTGCGAATTCCGTCTCCGTTTTTCACATCTTCTTCCGAAGCCAGATCGGATTCCTCACCACAAACGATTTCATTGATGAGGTAACGTACTTCGGCAGAACCCACCGGGAACCAGGGAACCTGTGTGCAAGTCAATTGATTTTGGAGGGCTTTCAAAAGCGACATGAAGTCCCAAACCGCATAAATATGGTGTTCCATAAAAATACGGATGTCTTCAATGGATTGAATGGCATGGTAGCTCGGATGGTGAACTACTTCTTCACGGACTTTTTCCAAGCCTACTTGGATTTTTTTGATTTCTTGAGTCATAAGTTCATTTTATGTTAGTTCAACTAGAATTAGTTTGCTTTTGCAGGCAAATTAAGCCAAAGTTCTTTTGTCATTTTTCTTCAGTATAATACTCGTTGTAAAGCTAAAAATTCCCCTTAAAATAAAGAGGAAATGAGTTGAATATCCATTGAAAAAAGATGTGGAGTTAGTTTGATTGAGTGCCTTTAGATTTTCCTTTCGTTTCAGTCAATTTCGGCTCAAAACCGGTTCCGTTGAACACATAGTATTGATAACCCGGCACGATTTCTCCTTTCTCATTGATCAGGGAAATCGAAATGATCTTTTTCTTTTCGTCGTACCTGATTACAGCGACCGGTCGTTCAGGACGATCAACCACACTGAAAAAATCGTAGGAAAGGTCGAGTGAATTCTTCATTCCATCAGGAGTTTTCATCAGCTGGATGGTGTCGTTTACCCCGGTATTTGTCAATTCAAATGCCTGAATGGATTGACTGACGTCCTTAGTAGAATAGATTCCATTCGCAATTCCCAGGTAATAGGTCTTCTTTTTGGCTTTCAGGGTGAAAATTTCAGAGTAAAAACAACCAGGATCCCCTTCGTTCAATTCGCACATTTTCGTGCGGACTTCTCCATTGACCTTGTATTGATAAATGGTTTTGAAAAAGTGCATGGTTCCTCCTGTTTGCGTATCCCAGCTATAGATGCGGAACAATCCGTCTTTGGAAGTTGAAATGTCACAAACGTGTTCTTCTTTCAAAAGATTGAAAGGATACTTCATGGTTCCATATACGCGTGAAAGCAAGGAATAGAGTTTGTGCGAAAATAGATCGCTGTAGTATGTGAGTGAATCACTATCTCCGTAGCGTGCAGCATCCACTTTTTCAGAAATCTGAACGAGTTCCTGTTCGTATTGTTCCATCTTTGTTTCCTGAGCAGAAACCCATTGATTTCCACTTAGGAAAAAAAGGAATATGACAGCAGGGAGTCGAATCATCTTATTTGCGTTTCGCCGTGAAATTTCCATTCGGTTGAATGAAAGTGACTGTTTTTGCTTTGCCATCTTCAACCTTAAATTGGATACTGTACCCTTTTGCAATGGCCAGATTGAAGGTGTCGTTTCCTACAGAAACCGTCTCATAGTCCGGCTGTCCCGGAACCAACAACATCAAAGTTGTTCCTTTGAGGTAGATTTTCACGGTCTGACCTTCCAAATCATATTCACCGACATATTTGTTCAGATCATTGCCTGAAAGATTTACTTTGATTGCCTGACGGGTAAAAATCGTTTCTTTATCCGGTTCGTCCATTTCCATGGAAACCGACTCAATTTTTCCATTGCTTGCAGTTCCGAAGTTAATTAAGAAATGATTTTCATCGATTCCGTCGGAATGCTCGTTTTTTTCCAATGACTTCAATTCGAATACATCGTAATGGTAGTGTTTTAGCCAAGCTTTTTCTCCTCCGATGAAAGTAAAGAGTGTGTCATTTTTGAAGGTAATCGTAAACTCTGAAAAAGCATGATTTCCGTATAGACCGGCATAATCAGCCAATGGGTGAGAAGGATGGGTATTCTTCACTTGCAAACTATCTTCTGTTTTCTCTGCTTTTTTAGCCATTTTCATTGCTTCTTCCTTCTGTTTTTTCACATCGGCATTCCATGGAATAGGGTTCAATGCAAATAATTTATCCGATAAGATGTTGCGTACAATACTTGTTGCAGCAGAACCGTTTTGGTTGGTCAAAACCACAATTCCGATTGAATCGGTAGGATAGAATGCCACGTTTGCAGAGAATCCATCGATATTACCGCCATGTTCTACCAAAAAATGTCCGCGGTATGATTCCAGGAACCAACCCAATCCGTAATTGCTGAATTGAATGTCGGCATGGGTTCTTGGTTGTCCGCCCGCAACCACCATTTGAGAACTGGAAGCTTCTCTGAGATAAGAGCCGGGAATAATTTCAGTTCCGTTGAATTGACCTCCCATAATCCAAGCAGAAACCCAATTTCCCATGTCGTTTGCACAGGAGTTGATGCTTCCTGCAGGTCCCATTCCATTGATGTTGTAATAAGGAACTTTTTTGATTTTAAAGTCTTCATCAACAGTATATGGAAGAGAAGCATCCGCATCTTTTTCAGTAGTTTTGATATCGGTGTTGCTGTGTGTCATTTTTAGTGGAATGAAAAAACGCTCCCGTATGTTGTCTTCCCAGCTTTTCTCCGTAATTTTCTCTGCAATCATTCCCTGAGCGAGGAACATCCAGTTGTTGTATTGCCATTTTTCACGAAGCTTTACGTTTGGTTCCATGTATTTCACACGCTGAATCAAACTATCCCGGTTACTTGTATTGAAAAGGTACCAGGAATAGTCAAAACGGGAAAGTCCGGTACGGTGACACATCATGTCGCGAATCGTGATTCCGGTATTCATGTAATCGTATTTGAAAGTCAATTGAGGCAGATGAGTCGTAGCCAGATCGTCCAGTTTCAGTTTTCCTTCTTTTTCCAGCTGACCGAGGATGGCAGCAGTGAATGCCTTACTGGATGAACCGATTGCAAACAAGGTATTCGGAGTAACCGGTTTTTTATTTTCCAGATCGCGGTATCCGAAACCTTTCGAGTAGATGATTTGGTCCTTGTAAACAATGGCAACTGAATAACCGGCCACTTTTTGGTCTGCAAGTACCTGATTCAATTCTTTCTCCACACCTGAAAGTCGCTTGGCAAAGTCCGGTTTCTTTTCTTTTGATTGGGAAATTGCAGGAGAGACCAGGGTAGCGGTCAGCAAAAGGGTAAGGATCTGTTTCATTATCTACATTTTAATCTGAAAGTAAATGTAAGAAAAACTTCTTGCTCCTATGTACTTAGTGGTTAAAACCTACCACGAAGAGCACAAGGCACACGAGGCATTGTTTTCTTTCTCACAGATGTGAATTTAGTCACCTTCTTGAGAGAACCCCGGATATTTTGGAATCACCAGCACGTGTTACATAAGAACTTTGTGCTCTTCGTGTAATTAGTGGTTAAAAGTTATTTCGGATCCTGTAATGACTGTCTCCGGCTTCTGATAATGGAAGCAATGATATTCAATACGAAAATGATCTGTGCGCCCGCAATCATGTAAAATGCATAAGTAATCCAATCGATCGCTTCTTCCGGTTGATCTTGATTTTGGATGTCATCGATCACGCTGTAATCGGCAGTTGCTGCCGGTGGCATTTCCTGATGTTGGGTAGAATGATAGAGGATCACCAAACTGACGGTTGTCAATAAAAAATGAGTCGCAAAAAGGTACTTGTTCATCGGTTTTCGGTAGAGCTCAAAGGTTAGGGCAATCAGTGCGAAAAAAACAAAGAGACCTCCAAGGACCAACCAAAGAACGCTTTTTGGAACAACGACATAGGTCTCATTAAAAACGATATCCAGACCTTCGGTTTGTTCTAACCAGGCAAATCCACCAAAAATCAGAGCAGTGACGAAATAACAGATGGGGATGATATGACTTTTCCTCATCATTCAATATAGTCAAAATTTTCGAAATTTTAATTTAATTGAATGATTGTAATATGGGAACTCTTTTTCCTTGCTCTGAATAATGCGAAAAGTGCAATAAGAAAAAGGCTGCCAAATAATAACGTTAAATTGAAAACTCCCATAGATGCAAGAGCCTGCAGTAAGGCAATAAGTGCTTCTCCTCCTTTTCTTGAGTTTGAAGAAGAATAAACGTGATCCGTTCCTATAGCCAAAGCAATAAAATAAACGATAGGAATCACAACCATTGCAATCATAGGTTTTTTAGTCGTGGAACTTACTTTTTGTTCCTGAGGAAGAATCCATGATCCGGGAAATTGTTTTAACATGAACTCCTGGAACTCTTTTATGAAAACCGGATTTTCCCATTGAATGAAAACGGTCAGATCGGAATTTTTGCCATACATCAATGTCGATGTCTTTTTGTTATGGTCAATCTCAATCAATTTCAAATAGGATAGGGGAATGGAATCGAGTTTACTTAAGATCTCTTGCTGATCCAAAATCTCACCGTTGTCCATTTTTTCCAATTCTCCATAATAGAGTAGATCCTCGAAAATGAGAACAGAATCTTTATTGGAAGAAATCCATTGTTTGGTCATCAGTTAGTAATGATATTCCAATCCTCGGTTATTCTTTATCGAATGCTTCTCTTCCACCTATTTCATTAATAACGTAGATGAACACGAAATCAAGGTCACCATTTTTGATCTGCCATGGCTGGATCATAGAGAAAGCTTCTTTTATTTTGGAGTCAAGTAAGAACAGTGAAAACTCCTGCGGTTCAATTCTACTTAGTTGGTCAGGATCATTTGTCATTACAGGGAATGCAAAAACCGGAATATTTTCCTTCGTCGGCATTCCGCGCTCTGCAGAAAGAGTTTTTACACCGTAATTTTCAAATGATACATGAATATTGTATTGTCCTTTGAAATAAGTGTTGAAATATTCTGAAGGGATTTCCAACATGCTCATGAATAATTGGGAATCTGTATTTTCTTGATTGTCAGTTTTTCCAGTTGGTTTAGGAACTAATAACACGAACCAACCTCCAGAAGTGGCTTCTTGTGCAATGCTAGGTTCTTTGTCATGAAGTGAGAAATTCGGATCGTTTCTAATGTACGAATCTGTATCGAAATTGAAAGAAATAACAGGCTTTTTCCCTTTTCTGTCATAGACATTGGTGATACCAATTGGTTTTCCCTGGTCGTATGTAGCATCCCATTGGAGTTTGCTTTCGTCGGAGTAAAATGCCCAAGGACCGTTTTTTAAACCGTTTGTAAAACTTCCTGAGAGTTTCTTTTTACCGTTGTTATAATTGAAAAGTACGTCACCGTTCAATATACCATTGGAATAGTGAATCATTTTGATCAAAGTTCCTTCTGTGCTATAAGATTTCCACGCTCCGTCTTTTTGTCCGTTTAGAAAAATTCCGGTTTCAACGACTTTTGAATCGCAGGTACGGGTGTATTTTCCGTTGGGTTTGGGACTCAATGTTTCAATCTCATCCACACAATTACAGTGTTTGTAAGTGATTTTTTCTTGTGCAATTGAAGTGAAACAGATGAGGATAGCGGTAGTTAAGGATAAACTAATTTTCATATTTATTCAGTTGGTTGTTTAAAATACTTGGTAAAAATAAGAAAATGATATTGGTTTTTATGGTTTGATCTTTTTTCAATCATAAGGTGCAAAACTGACAATTTTCCATTCGCCGTTTGTTTTTTCCAGAATGGGGTAAGAATCTGCGGAAAGGACAAGTTGCTCTTTTTTTACAAAACCGGTCACTTTTTTATCGATGGTTTGGATTTTAATAAAATCAGCTCCACGATCCAGGATTTGAACAACCTCATAAGAAAGTAACGCTGTCTTTTCTGCATTTGGAAGTGGTCTTTGATAGACATTGGTTTTAGATGAAATACAGACAGCCGTTACATACCAGTCAAAATCAAACTCCATGTTTTGGAAAAAACGGTCGCATTGTGCATAAGGGAATCGAAATTCTTTTTTGTCATCTTCCCATGCCCCTCCTAATTCAAGAAGGTGTTTCATTTTAACCCAGAGAGGTGATTTTTTCGGTTGTTTATTCAGTTTCCATTCTTCCAGGAAAGTTTCCACACCGTGCATTCCACCTCCCCAACTCACTACAATTCCGGTATCCAGACAGTTCAAAAGCCCAGCTAAGTCTTTTCGTTTGACAATACCTTTTAATTTGGAAACAAATGCTTGCAATGATTCATCTTCCGAGGTTTCGTCAATAGGTACAATACAGTATTTCGTTGAATGGATTTGGAGTTCTTCCGGTTTGGAAGAGATTTTCTCATTCCGAATTTCAGAAGTTGGTTTTTCGGTCTTTTCTTTGGTCTGAACTTCTTTCGGTTCGCCTGAACAAGAGCAGCTAATTAAAACGATAAGGAGGTAGTAAATTGATTTCATAACATGAATTTACTCAATTGTAAATATGTTCCCAGATCGTCCTTTTTTGAGGATTTTCTTCTACCTGTACGTGGAGTTCTTTCAGGTACTCTGTAATCTCTTTGATTACCTTTCTGTTCCAGGAAAAACCAAATGCAGGCACTACTATGGATGTGAAACGTTTGTTCATGGTGATTCCGCGGGAAGTGGTTACTTCGCTGTAAATTTCTAAAATGCAAAAGAACTTTGTGCTTTCTGAATAGTAAGTAATGCGGTTGAGATCAAAATTGAGGGGTTTTGTACTGCTGCGTTTTTTGATTTGCAATTTCCCTGATTCTGCATCAATTGCCAATCTTTTTGGAACTTTCTTAAAGTAGAATGAGAACGGTGACAGGAAGATCAATGTTAATACCAGGGACATGAGGTAATGGAAAGGATTCATTAATTTATCTGCAATCGGTGTTTGATCGTGATGCTTTCTGTTGAATGATCCTGCAATGTGCATTGCCATCGAAAAAAGGATTATGTAGATTAACAAGATAATTAAATCCACCCGTTTTCTATTCCATTCTCTTTTCATTCGCAGATTAATTTTCTTCGGTTATTGTCCCAATACCATTGAGAATAATGTGTGATTCCGGGCTGTCCTTCCAGTGTGGAGTTTTCCAGTTCGTTAAAGCGCGATTTGTCAAACTTCTTGTTCAATTGAATCCGTTCAAAATGTCTGTCATTGATGATTGTGAAATCGACTAGTTTGAGGTAATCGGCTACAATTTCTTCATCCAGCATGATTTTTCCGCCGCCAGCCCAATGCCTGTCTTGACCGTTTCGCTTTACTCCGGAAATCCAATATTCATCTCCAGTTTCAATGTCAAAGTGATTCGAATTGATGCCGGTGTTCTTCAGTTTTTTCAATGCCATATCGTTGAAATAAACCGTTTGCCCGGATTTGGAAAATTCCACTTCAGCGATCCATGCCGGACCATTATCTGAAAATCCAGATTTCAATTCGATATATTTTATTTCCTTAGTCATGATTTAAGTTTACTAAATTAAGAATTTACCCAATGGACAATTTCCCCAGCGCTTCTTCCAGCGACTTCAAAAAGTTTACCTGTTTCCCCTGGTTGCTTTCATACATGAAATCGGTGATACTTTTACCTGTGTATGCGGAGAAATCTCCCACGATTGCCAAACGAACGCGGTAATTGGAGAATTTCTGAAGGATCTCACCGGCCATTCCGTTCTTCAGGTCGAAGAAAGCCATACCAAAAAACTCTCCGTATTTACACGGAGAGTTTTTTGGTATGTAGTCAAATTTAATTCTTAATGATCTTTGATTTAAATACACTACTTGAAGAAACAATCAGTACTGTGTATACTCCTGATTCAAATCTGGAAATATCGATTTCCGAAATGTTTCCCGGATTATTCAAAACAAGTGCAGTTTGTCCCAAGTTATTTACAATCGTAATTTTCTCAATAGTAACGTCTCCATTTGTTGAGACTTGAAAAACTCCATTGTTTGGATTCGGGCTAATAGTGACATCCTTGAATTCACTCTCTTCAAGAGATAAATTGTTTTCTTCTGAGATCCATCCCCAATACGGTTGCTCCACCTTATTGTTGGGTTGAACGTATGGTGGAATATTACTTCCTACAAAGTAGTTACATTCTGGTATTGCCGGCTTGTTGTATATATGCACTCGTGATCCCTTTTGAGCAATAAAACCTGAATTCAGGCGAACTGCATTTGCTGCATTCATATCTAACAGCCCACCAGACGTGCCATTTCCTTGTATTGTCAATGAAGACACGGTTATACTGTTATCAGCCTGAATGTGTTCATAAGCATTGGTTACAATTGTTCCACCCGTGTTCAATGTCAAATCAAAGGAAGGAGCGTACTGGGTAAGAAAGATTTGCATATTATTATATACACTGGATACATGTTTCGGAAATCCTCTGGGTGAAGCAACATCTATTTGTGTTACAGGAGTATTGGAAAATAATCTAAAAGCACCACTAGAACGAGAATATCCTTCTGCTACGATATTCCAATTTGCATCGCGACCTAATATCAAAGCATTTGGTATTGGATAGGACCCACTTCTTAAAATATATCCGTCCAGAATATAGGATCCGGTTGCAGGAACAGAATAGTAATTTGTTGACATAGCACAACTTGTTCCAATAGTAAATGGATCAAACAGTGCAAATTCTGTGCTTACAGGCTTTAGATTACCATGTCTGTCAATAATTCCAAAAGCACTATTTGGAGCTCCCCATCCAATATCAGCGTATTGCCACCAAGAGTATCCTGCACCGCCGCAATCACGAACCATTTCCATCGTTGTTTTTGCGAATGTCTTTTGGAAAGCAAGTGTTCCCATTCCAGGAAGATTAGGGTCGTCACTTGCTGAAAAGCCCGTCTCACCGATAACCCAAGGGATTTTTGAAGTTTCGCCAATCCACTTGATCTGACGTTTGACGTCATCCAGACTACTAGTGAATTGCGTGTAGAGATGAAAGGAAAGAAAATCAAGGTTTAACATTCCCGGATCCCATTTAAAGACTTCTGAGGATGTTCCTAAACCTATCGTTGTTAATTGATTACAATGATTTTTAATGGCATTGTTCCAGGATTTTACGATTTCGCATACCTGAGTCTTGTTATTTGATGGAGACGCAAAATACAGCGGTTCGTTAAAAAAGTCGTAAGCAAATAACGTTGCATTATCAGCAAAGTGAGTTGCAACAGAGGCTAAATAACTGGTGTACAAAGGTAATATAGGGTCGTAATCAAAATCTTTTGATCCAACCAGTAATTCTACCTTTATGTCTGCCTGTTCTGCTGCATCAAGTACCTGTTGAATCAACCCGAATAATTCTGTATACGGTGCATTGGTAGGAGTCATCAACGCATTATTCAGGTTAATGTCATAACTGACAATTGCAGGATAGGTAGAATTGTTTGTCTCATACCATGGTTTTGCAGCTCCAAATCCAAGACCTACGAGTCTTATAGAATTAAATCCCAAGTTTTTAATCGTAATGAAGTCATTGAGAACAGATTGGAAACACTGTGCTTGATTTGTTCCGGAATAACCGATAGGATCCCGATAACCATTGTGAGGAGCGATAAAAAGGTTGTTGCTATTGTCATGAACAATATCCACGGCATAATTTATAGTTAGAGGAAAAAAGGGTTGAGCATTCAATTCGAATTTTTTCCCTTTAATAGAAACATACTCATTAGATTGAGCAGTCTGCGATATTGAGTTGGTGGTGATTAGCAGAGTGGTCACCAAAAAAGTCCATAATTTCATGAGTCAGAAGATTAATTGGACTTATTTCTGTTGATTAGCTTCCTTTAAAGCTTCAACTTCTTTTTCAAGCTTAATAATATACAAGGTAAGCTCTTCCACTTTTCTCAAGAGAATTGCATCCATTTCTGCCACATTGATACCGTTTTTACTGATTTCGGCTTGCGAAGGAACATCAGGAAGGTGAGAATGCTCTTTGATGTAAGATTCAACTTCTTTGATTGGAGTTAGCTTATAATCGGATTTAAAAACATAATCCGGCCAATAGCTTCCAATAGCATCTGATCGAACTTCAATCTCTTCGGAATAGAGGGTTTTAGTATTGACCACACCGTTGCCCCAAACAACAAACAGGTCGGCTCCAGTTTGAGCACGAGTAACAGTAAGTACTTTGGTTTTATCTCGGTTAGCACTTACAGCAAGACCGTAATCCCAATCAGCTGCAGGATTCGTAATCACATAGAGTTTCCCGTCAAAACGACCATCTCCGTTTACATGAAGTTTTTGGGCTGGTGTTGTCAATCCGATACCCACATTTCCATTACTGTTAAGGATGGTCATTCGCGATGTCAAGTTGGTTTGAAAGTTCAAATTGCTTGTATTGTAGGAAGCAAAAGTTCCGTCATAACTGTAGATCGGTTTGTTTAGAATAAACTTGGAACGATCGGTGTAAATGTGAGCCCAATCCGTATTCATGGGACCAAGTTGGATGTAACCGTAACTGGTGTTAAACTGGTTGTAGGGTTGCGCTCTTATTGATGAAACAGCTAATGTCAACAAGAAAATTGTTAAGGTGTTTTTGAACATAATGAATAGATTTAAGTGATTTCAATAATGTGAAAATACATTTTTTTTGTAAATGGCGCAATTTTTCTATGACTTCCTTTTAATCCCATTTATTGGCTTTCCGGGGATCATACTAATCAATTGCTAATTTCCCCAGCGCTTCTTCCAGCGACTTCAAAAAGTTTACCTGTTTCCCCTGGTTGCTTTCATACATGAAATCGGTGATGCTTTTACCCGTGTATGCGGAGAAATCTCCCACGATTGCCAAACGGACGCGGTAATTGGAGAATTTCTGAAGGATCTCACCGGCCATTCCGTTCTTCAGGTCGAAGAAAGCCGGAGCGATGTTCTTTTCGTAAACGATGATGCGGTCGAAACCCTGGTAATAGAGATTCCCGAGCAGATCCAATCCGTCTTCTTCCTTTTCGATGAGGATTTCCTCAGAAGTGATTTCTGCTATTTGGATATTGTTGATAATGTGTGATTCGATATACATGCGTTTCTTTTTTTTTGCCCGCAGATGGCGCGGATTTCGCAGATTATTGGTTACTGTAAGATTCAAAAAATACTTCTGCGTGAATCTGCGTAATCAGCGGGAGAAAAGTTTTTTTGTAAAAGTATCTTAGTTTTCAATAAACCTCAAATCCAGATAGAAATTCGAATGATCTGCGGGATCCAGGTAGAGGTTTGTTTCCTTCTGAATAGCAAAATACATTTCCAGGCTTTTAGGTTCCAGGTGCGAGGACCACTGGAATTGTTTCTTTTCCCCATTCAATTCCACTTCAAACTCGAGGATAGTCTGGATGTTTTCCTTCTTGAATTCGATATCACCTCCCAAACTTTGCACAAAATGCGAGTCTTCCCATTTATTGCTTTTGATCCGAATGGAATCCAGGTCAATTTTGAATGGTGTTCCGTATTGTAGGATGTTTAATTTCTCCTGTTCATCGCTTTTCTTTTTTTTCCTGGAATAACGAAGGGCTATCAACAAAACAATCACAAACAGAAGAATACAAACTATCCCGATTGCAAGCATGATATAACTCACATAATTGTCAAAACTGCGTAATGCACCTCGAATCAGTACATAACCTAAAAAGCTCAATGCAAAAGAGCTGATGAGGGCAAAGGCTAAGATACGTTCTTTGAGGTTTTTCATCGGTTAGTTTATCTCACAAATGTAAAAGGATAAAATTAAATAAAGTTCTCCATGCTAATCTGCTAACCCCGATTAAAATAAGCACGCAGATTTATAGATTTCCATAGATGTTGTTATTGTTAAAATTAAGAAACCTATTTTTTTCTGCGTGAATCTGCGTGAATCTGCGTGATCAGCGTGCGAAAAGAGTGTTATAAAAGGATCTCGTTTTTGTAAAGTTCCACCAAATCCTCCAATGAAATCCGGTTCGCTGCTCTGGGTGAAGTCGAATAAAGAACCACGAGTTCGATCGTTCTTCCCTGGTATTCCATGGAACTTTTGAGTGGTTTCTTCCCGGTTGGGAATCGGTGGGTGATTTCCCTGGTTGCCAGAAATTGATTGAACCACCGTGCTGCGCTTTCCTTACCCGAGCTGCTGGTGAAGATGATTTTCCGGATAGTCGGGTTCTCGTCCAGGATCTGAAAGATGTTCATGTATTCTACCACGCTCAGGTTTTCATCCAACGAACTGTTGTCGCTTCGCAAAATGTGCAGTCCCATGTCGGTGACGGCTACGTGTAATTTCCGCAAGAGGTTTTTCCGTTCTTCAACCGCCAGTTCTCCGGTTGGATAGTGCAATTCTGCTCCAGCGATCCGCGAAATGACTTTCCAGAATTGGTTGTTCTTATTCGGATAAAAGAAATCGAAAGACCAGTTTCGGGTAGTAGGAGGAAAGGTTCCGACGATCAGGGCTTTGCTGTTCTCCGGTGCAAACCAGTTCCAGGGATGAAGTTCTTTTTGCATGCTTCTAATTTAATTACTTTGCGGTTTTCACGATTTTATTTTAACCACAAGGAACACAAAGGACACGAGGTTTTTTTCTTTTCACGCATTGTATGAATTATTTACTCGTGGTCTTGGTGTGCTTCGCGGTTTAATTACTTTGCAGGATTCGATGTTAACCACAAAGAGCACAAGGAGCACGAAGAAATGTTTTCTGGGTGTGTTCAAATAATAGTTATACTATCCTCGTGATCTTCGTGTCCTTAGTGGTAAAAAAATAGAGGGGAATTGTTCGGAGCTTTAGCTCTTTAACAGGAACTTGCCGGTGGTTTTATCGATGCGGTATTTCTTCACATCAACAACCGGTTCTTCACCCATATAATTGTAATTCGTGACCACAATTCCATCGTTGGTGATTTTCCCAACAGATCGGAATGCAGATTCTGCTATTTCGTCATACGAGATCATCACTTTGTCAATCAGTTCGTAATCATCTTTTCGGTAGGAAATCAAAAAAGTCTTTAGTTCATTCTCTGCCGCCAATGTTACTACCAGCAAGTCGATATCGGTTGAAAGTGCGATGCGGTATCTCGAATGAAAGTTTTGATAGTTCGGATCGATGCTTTTCAACTGTAATTTGGATACGAGCTTTTTTGAAAGTTTATCCTCCCCATTGAAATTGTCGAAATTGGTGGAATCAACAACCGGTACTTTTTTGAAAGGGACAGTTGCCAACAGATCGGGCTTCGTTTGTTTGACACCTTCGGGATCCTTCAATAATTCTGCCCGCTCGGCCGCTTTGGCTTCTTCGGTCGATTCATTTGGGGTACAGGAAAGGATGCTGATTGAAAGAAGTGCGATTGAAACAAGTTTGATGTGCATTGCAGGATTTTTATTGAATGATCTAAGTTAAGGAATTTTCCTTTGTAAGCTTTGTAGTCTTGCATCTTAGCTGAGTAATTGCTTTCGCGTAGCGGTTTTAGATGGACCACCGGGAAAGTGAAACTTATGGGATTTCAGAACGAAAATCTTCTTTAAACAGGTATTGAAAGAAAATAAAATCGCTTTGAAGTCCATTTTGAAAAATGTTTCTTGGTAAATATTCGAAAGGCGAAATCCGTTTAAAATAATCTTAGCAATTTGGTCACACTACATTAATGACATAACAGCTCTTGCGAATGAAGAAGTACATACTACTTGCGTGTGTTTTGTGTCTCCAAACTTCTTATAATGAAGTGTTTGGACAACATGACTCCCGAATTGTCACCTGGGTTTCTACTCATCCTTCGGTTCCTATTTTCTCTGAGGCAAACTACAATCAACTCAGTTCTGATTTCAAGGCCAAATTAAAAGATCAAGTGATTATCTATAAAGATAAACTGACTTTCGATGACTTAATGGCTTACGATCGGCTTGAAAAGTCGGTGGAAGTTTCCCAAGAGACTACAATCAAAGAGGAAGATGCACAACTGATCAAAAATTGGCGCGCTTTCCATCCGGATGTTAAGATCATTAAGCAAAGTGAATTTCAAACCATGACCGAAGAGCGTCGGGCCATGTATCAATCTTATGAAGCTCTGATTTTAATCGGAGAATATTTAACAGTAGAAGATATCGCGAACTACCCACATTAATACGTCAAATACTACAACTCATGAAAGCAAGAAAATTACTTGTACTACTAGCTTACACTCTAATTTCTCTAAAATTCACTTACGGTCAATCCAATACTCCGTGTACAGCCGGTGTCCTCTCGGCTCCTTCTATCGCCGTTGGTGCCAGTTGTACATTCACTGCCAGTACAACTGCCGGTGCAACTGCACAAACCAATGCTGCTAACGGAGGAACGCCATCTTGTGGTTCCATGGGACCGGATGTTTGGTACCAATTCACTGCTCCGGCCTCGGGATCCGTTTTGATTCAGACGCAGGCAGGATCCATATCAGATGGGGTAATGGCTTTGTATTCCGGAACTTGTGGAAGCTTCACGGAGATCAGTTGTAGTGATGATGATGTGGGATTAATGCCACAAATTAGCTCCGCGAGTTTGACTCCGGGTGCTACCTATCTCATTCGTTTTTGGCAATATGGTGGTGGAACAGGAACCTTTGATTTGTGTGTTTCTGTGGCTGCTCCGCCGGGAGGGAATACCACTTGTACTGTTCAGACTCCGATTTGTTCGGGTTCTCCGATCATTTTTACGGCAAATACGGGTGGAGCTGACGCAAGTACGGTGAATCCGGGTAATAGTTACGGATGTTTGTTTACCTCACCGAATCCAAGTTGGTATTACCTGGAAATTGCTACTCCGGGAACGTTAACAGTAGATATTACAGCAGGTTCGGATGTGGATTTTGCTATCTGGGGACCGTTTGCGAGTGTTGCGGCTGGAACTGCTGCTTGTAATTCGTATGCAGCTCCTTCTGATTGTTCTTATTCCTCCGCAGCTGTAGAACAAGTGAATATTGCAGGAACGGTTGCAGGACAAGTTTATGTGTTGTTGGTGACGAATTACGCCAACACGGTTCAAAATATCAGTGTGACAAATGCAGGTGGAACAGCGACCACGAATTGTGCGATTGTTTTACCCGTTGGATTTTCTGCCTGGGATGCGGTATCTGCCGGAAATGAGATCCGTTTAAGTTGGACGACCGAAAACGAGACAAACAATGATTATTTTGCTGTTCAGCGTTCGGAAGATGGTTTGGTTTGGGAAACACTGGGTTTAATTGAAGGTGCAGGAACCAGTTCGGAGGCACACAATTATTCGTTTACAGACCAGTCTCCGGTTGAAGGGATCAACTATTACCGGTTGATGCAGGTGGATAACAATGGTCAGTATGAATTTAGCCAGATTCGTTCGGTGAACCATTCCATGACCAATAAATACCAAATCTCGCCCAATCCGACGAAGGCATTTGCTTTTGTTACTGAAAACGATCACATTAAAATCACTTCAGTGGAATTGATCGATCAGGTCGGAAGAGTGCAGGCAGTACCTTTCGATTACCTGGAAGGTGGGGTGAATGTGGATTGCCGTGCGGTAAGTCATGGAACTTATTTTATCCGTTGTACGGACGAATTAGGAAAGTCGAGTGCTTCTTTGTTGGTGATTGAATAGTTGGGAAGGTGTGGTTATTGGTGCTCTACGTGGTTTTTATTTACCACTAAGAGCACAAAGCACACGAAGATTTTTATTGATGAATTATTTTTGAATTTCGAAACGTTCATCAAAAAACTCCTTACGCTTTCCCTGTTTCAACACTTCAGATCCATAAGTATAACTATTCAATGCTATCCAGTTCCCATATTTTTTGCGGTAAATGAAAACGCGGCTGTTTAGGTCCTGATTGAGATAGTTGATGGTCAAAGTGTCCTTTTTGATTTCGTAACGGAATTTTTCCTTTCCACCATAGAGAATCTTGTTTCCGGGAATATGTTTGGACTTCCAATCAATCGGGCAGCTCCAGGCAGTTTGACCGTCATCCGAATACCCGCGTCCATCCATCCCGAAATGATAGAAATTACTATAATGGTAGAATTGACTGTACCAGTTGGTTTTTTCCAGTGAGATCTCTTTAACGGATTCTTCTTTTAGAAGGTTCTTTTCCTTGTCGGACTTACAGCTGTAAAGGGAAATGAGCAAAAAAAGGATGAATACGCGTTGCATGGGGCTAATTTAGGATTTTATTAAGAAAGTGCAGGATGATTATATCCTCTGCAAATTTATAAAAAACCTTCTCAGCATAATTTCCACCTTTTTGTCATTGCCACAAAAAGGTGGAGCCAAAAAGGTCTAGGCGTGGGTAAACCAATCGACCTGTTAGCAGGTTATGACGAAATTTCTCATAAAACTCGTCGTTCCTCCTCAAACAGGATGAGAAATTTTCCGTCATTTTCTGCACAGGTGCCCGATCTTGTTCACCAAATCGCCGATTTAGATTTGTATAAGCTGCATTAATTTGTCATCGAAAGTTGAGATGTTAAAAATTAGTACAAAAGACGCTCTATCCATGCTTTATCCATGCTCTATCTATACTTGATCTGTGGGGTGTGTCTCATCCTGATGTTATTATACAGTTGTATTGACCCGTCCTAAAATAACTATACAGGTTATTAATTAAATCCTGATGTTATTATACAGTTGTAATTGTTAGTCCCGATGGAGCTATACAAGCTGTTTGTCAAAGTTAAAAGTTTTACGATAGTTCTTCCACCTTTTGGGTAATTGTTCTTCTCGTAAATGTGCCTTATCGGGAGTAAGAAAGTCACAACTACTGTGTGGCCTGAGCTGATTATAAGCATTGATACTTTTTTGTATTAACAATTTTGTTTGCTCGAAGCCAGCCTGACTGTTGTAAAGATTAAACTCCGCTTTGAGGATGCCGTTGATGCGTTCTGCCAGTGCATTTTCATACGGATCTCCATTCTCTGTCATGCTGATAGCCACGTTGTTTTTAATAAGCATTCCAACGTAGTTCTTCGAGCAGTATTGCGAACCACGGTCAGAATGATGGATCAATGGCTCGTTGTAGATCCTGTTCTTAAAAGCCATTTCCAGTGCCTCTATACAGCCCTTTGCTTCCATGTCGGGACGGAAGCACCACCCCATAATCTTGCGCGAACAAGCATCCGTTATCAGGCTTAAGTAGCCCCATTGGTTCACCATTCGGATGTAAGTGATGTCGCTGACCCACACTTGTTCGGGGCGGGTGATTTTTAAGTCTCTAACAAGATTGGAGTATTTCTTCATCCAGTGTCGTGAGTTGGTCGTAATCACCTTTCGTCTCCGCTGACGAATAAGTAGTTTGTGATCCTGTAGCAGATCAAAAAGATAATCCCTGCCAATAGCAATATTGTGTTCTTTGAGTAGGGGCTCAAGCATGTGATGCAGTTTCCTTGTTCCAAGCTTGGGGAGTGAAGAACGAAACTCGTGAACCAGTTGCAATACAATATCTTCCTTAATAATCGTATTGTCTTTTCGCCATAAATGATCATAATAGGCATGGCGCGTTTTGCCAAGCAGTCGACACAGAAGACCAATCCCCAAACGGGGATGGTTCCGTTTCATTTCGAGGACCGCCCGGCACCAGACTTTTTTCTGATATCGATCTTTAAATGGTCCTCTGCAACATCGATGAGTGTGTTCAAAGCCTCGATCTTGAGTTTGGCAAGCTCAAGTTCTCGACGCAGCGCTGCTACATCATCGGGTTCCTGCTCTTTCTTTTTCTTTGCCATCACTTCTTCTGATACACAAAGATCGAACTTTTCTGATTCAAATTGACGAACCCAAGAACCAATAAGCTTTGTAGATTTTAACCCATAAGCTATCTGAACCTCCTGTAGACTCATCCCATTTCTAACAGCATTTACAATGGATCGCTTCTCTGTTTTAGAATAAACCCTGCGCTTATTTTGATGGTAAGTTTGTGAACCATAAGTCTTCATCCATTCTCCAAGAGTAACTTCCGCACATCCAAAACGCGTAATTATTTCGCGGCGCAAGACTCCTGATTCTACTAAATGAACTGCTTCTAAAATAGTTTTTCGAGAATATCGACTAACTACTTTTTGTTTTTCTCCTTTTTCCATACACTTTGTTTTTGTGTATAGCTATTCTAGGACGAGACATATTCAGCACAATTTGCTCGCGCTAGAATAGTAGCAAGTTGTTCTACTTGTACTTATTGTGAATACTATCAAATTGATCTGCCAATTTCAAGTATTCTTTCGACCAGCCGTTTTGCATGGATAATTCCTGAAAACCGGAAGTGGGAGCAAAGTGCATGGAGAGCGTATTTAAAGAGTTCAGTTCTCCCTTTTTAACTTCTTCTGATAACTCATCGAGTTCCTTCAATAATTCGTCCACACTTTCAAAATAGGAATAGATCAATTCCGTTTCCGGATGAACAGTGGATTTGACCATTTCAATAATCCGCAGCAATTCTTCCCTGTGATGAGGTTTGATTTCTTTTGGCTTTTTGAAGAGGTTGAAGAACATGAGGGAAAGTTAAGGAAATTCTAACAAGCACGAGCAAGATCCCAAAGCGTCGGGACAGGTTGCTTGCTCAGCTTAGGCGAGAAATCTATAATTCATGTTTTTCTAATCCTATTGCTATTCCGATTGAATACATTATATCTCCCCATTTGTAATGAACAAACATATTACTTCCACAATCCCCATTCATTTTGATAAGTATCATCTCAGTACCATTGTCTTTAAATCTATTCAATTCAGATTCATAAATGATATCATCAGCAACTAAAATTAAGTTATGATTATTGACTAATCTTTCAATCTGTTCAATTACTTCAAATGCAATTATCTCATTAGTCCTATTTATGAAAGTCCTAACTTGATTCCCATTGGATGTATTGAACGTTTGTTTTGAGGTATCTATTGTTACATAATTTTCAAGATTAAATGAATCGCTAATAATTAGATAACAATTGATACCTTTTTTCTCAGATTTAAAACGGTCATATTGACTCAAAATAATCTCAATTATTTCATTCAATTTTGGTTTGATAAGATTCTTATCTGGCCATATTTTTTGAAAAGTCTGAGTGGTTGTAATTATTGCTTTTTCTAAGAAAATACCGTCTATAATAATAGAAGTATATTCCATGATTTCAGTCTTGGACAACAACTGCTTTATTTGGTTTGCCAAAATTTGATTTAACAATTTATCCTTAAAATATTTTGTTAGGACTTTATTCTCGTTGAAGGATAAAACGAAATCACTACCATTAAGTTTCCATTGTTTCATATCATCTGGCAGAAACAAAAAACATGCTTCGTTTTTATGATTATCAATCGTGTAAATAAACAAAATGAAATCATCTTGGACATAAGTTTTCGGAATTTTTACATTAGTAGATTTTGTACTTATTTTTCTTCCTTTGCTTTGTACTTTTATTAATCTAATATTTTGTTTCTCAATATTATCAACAATTATTAAGTCACTTCCCTTTTTATCAAAAGAAGGTTTTAGAACATTGAAATCAAATTTTAGTAATTGCGATTTTATATAATTTTCAGCTTGTTCTTCAAGTGGTTTGTTATCAATCATAAATGTGTTTTTAACTTGTACAAAAACAAATTTTTCATTATTTATTTTTCACACCGAAAACCAATCCACAACTCAATCCAATAAACTTCCAGGGAATTGTGCTCATCAGTAATAGTGTTTCAGTTTAGTGCTTTGTAGTCTTTGATCTAATCATTCCAATCTCCATTAATGTCATGGTTTTTGTCAAAGTAGATGATATATTGACGATTTTTCAATGAAACGCCATCAGATTGTTTTAAATCATATTCAAATTGAACTGCAAACCCCATGGTATCTTTTTTGGATAAAGAATTAGCTCTGTTTTCCCAACGTTGCAAGCTGTCGATTATTTCCTGACATTTATCTCTTGAGGCAATAGTCATTTTATCCGGTGCAGTAGCAAATCTTTTGTTGATTTCTAAAAGTTTATCAAAATACTCTTTTTCCAGATTGTATTTTTCCCAAAGTGGTTGCATCTTAATCCGCTCTACCATTTGAGAGGATAAAATAATCGTAGAGTCAATTTCCAAGTTGCTAAAACTATCTATAGTGACATCTTCATCTTTATTTGCCTTGTCAATTTTACTTTGAATATAAGTTTGAGCTTGATCTAAGTATTTCTTATTAATATCTTCCTGAATTTTCTCCGGAGATGGGGAACATGAAAATAATAGAGAATAGGTTGTAAGGAATAAAATAAAATTTTTCATAGTAGTTTGATATTTATAGATAAGATTGAAATAATCCGAAAACCAATCTACAACTAACAATCCAATAATTTTCCAGGGAATTTGCGCTCATCAGTTAAATAGTGTTTCAGTTATAGGTGCACAAAGTAGTTAGAAGAATTCAAAATGCAAAATGAAAAATTCAAAAACAAGGTTCTCAGTAAAGTAAGTAAGCCGCACAACTAATGATTGATAGCCCTGTAACCACTTTTGTGTGATCCCGCAAGTAAGAGAAGTTCGGGGTGCAACCGGAAAGAGATGCCCCAACAACTAACGAGGAGAAGAACTGCAAGCATTCGTGTGTAACCCTACAAGTGAGAGATGAGTCCCATCTTCCTCCCCCTCAGTCCCCCTCCCAAGGGGGAAGCTAATCCACAACCAAGAGAAGATAACCCCACAAGCATTCATGGGCGACTTGAAAGTAAGCCGAAATAGGGTAGTGACCATTCGCGGATACACCCACAAGTGAAACGAGGAAGGGGGGCAAGTGTGGCGAAGTGAACCTACAAGAAGGATGAATTAACCGCAAAGGACGCGGAGGCGCAAAGATGATTACCAAAACTTTGCGCTCTTCCATTGCGGTAAAAATAAACTGCGTTCATCCGTGTTCCTTCGCTGACCGCATGTCGCCAAAGCTTTAGCGGCGGCACAAGCTACGGCGCAAGCGTTGTTCGTCTGTGTTCTTCCGTGGGAGGCATGATTTTGAATATCCTCCCCCTTAATCCCCCCTGTCTGACTGCAAACAGGCAGGCTCCAAAGGGGGAGACTTTAATCCGCGTCCTCTGCGCAATCAGCGGGAGATAAAAAAGCGTGTCAACTAAACCGATTTACCCAATATTTGCTTGTTTAATACTGGTTTCGACCGCTTTTCCGTTGTAATTTTGTACCATGAAATACGCTTTGTTTGCTCTTTGGATGGTATTTGGAATCGCTGCTTCAGCACAAACCGTTCCGCTTCGCATTGTTTCCTACAACCTCTTGAACTTCCCCAACGGAAGAAACGATTGCGGTTCGGGGAATGTCAACCTTCCCAACCGGTCGGATTCTTTGCGCAAGACGATGCAATACCTGAAGCCCGATATTTTTGTGGGGTGTGAGATCCAAACGGAAGCGGGTTGCGACAGTATCCTGAGACGCGCATTGAACGTATTCGGGACAACGCATTACCAACGTGCGGCTTTTGTGGTGAATTCCGACGGTGGAGACCTGCAAAACATGTTGTTCTACAATTCAGCTAAGCTGACTTTGAAAGAGCAACGCAAAATTCCCACAGGGATTCGCGATATCAATCACTACATCTTGTACCTGAACGACAATACCTTGCCACAACACCACGACACCTGTTTCATTGAAGTGTTCATGTGTCATTTGAAAGCGGGGAGTGCGAATGCAGATCTGACGGATCGTGCGGCTCAAACAGCTTTGTTGCGAAGTGTTTTGGACGGAAGACCCCAAGGACGTCACTTGTTCGTGTGTGGCGATTTGAATACTTATCGAAGCACCGAAGTTGGCTACCAGAACCTGGTGAGTGGCGGAACCAATTTTTTGAAAGATCCTTTGAATATGCCGGGAAACTGGACGACGAATAGTTCTTTTGCTGCCATTCATACGCAATCTCCACGAGTAAGCGGTTCCACAGATTGTGGTGTTACGGGCGGATTGGACGACCGATTCGATCACATCATCGTTTCGCAGAATGTATTAAACGGGGCGAATCTCCTGCAATACAACACAGCTTCTTACAAGGCAATCGGCAACGACGGAAACCATTACAATCAAAGCATCCTTTCCGGGACCAATTCCCAGTATCCCGATTCGGTGGTGCGCGCACTGTATTATTCTTCCGACCATTTACCGGTGAAACTGGATATGACGGCTACCATCCCGACGAATAACGGATTGAACCTGACGCTGACGATGAGCGGAGGCGCTTGTCAGACTGGTGGAACGAGTGTCACTGTCCTGCCCAATCTAGGTCAGGCTCCCTATTCCTATCAGTGGGGTGCGAATGCGGGTTCACAGACAACGGCTACCGTGAATAACCTGCCGGGAGGAAGTTATTGTGTGACTGTTACGGATAACAACGGATTGACGGACCAGGTTTGTTTCGAAGTGCCGGCTACAAGCGTATTGAATGTGAATGCTTTCGACGGAATGGATTATGGAACGTGCAACGGACAAACTTTTGTGGTTGTTTCAGGAGGTGCAGCACCTTATTCCTACCAATGGAATGATCCGTTGAATCAGACTACTTCCACGGCGACTAATTTGTGTGCAGGAACGTATACCTGTGTGGTGACGGATCAGAACGGATGTAACACAAGTGTGCAATCCACGATTTTTTCGAATACGACCTCTTTAGCGGAATTGTTTGCTGAAACGGAATTTTCTCTTTTCCCGAATCCGGCAACAGAAAGCATTGCGGTGCGTTATGAAAACGGATTGGAATTGGGACGAGTTGATCTGCGTATTTTGAGTGTTTCAGGAGAAGTGGTCCGAACGCAATCAATTGATTTTTCAACGACCAATCAAGTCACGATTCCGTTAAGTGATTTACAGAACGGGGTTTACTTTGTGGAGTTGGAGAAAGATGGAGTTTCAATGCATAAGGCACTAATCAAAGAGTAAAAGCAGTGTTTGAAATTAAACCGCAAAGAGTGTAAGAGCGCAAAGGATATGAACTGAATTTCGCTTCCACTGTATCTCAGAGTTGAGTTTTTTGTCAAAAATTCTTCTTATCTTAAGAATAGTAACTAATAACTATTCAAAATGACAGAAAACGAATTATCATCAATTATTATTGGAGCAGCTATTGAGGTTCATACACAATTGGGTCCTGGACTTCTTGAAAGTGTTTACGAAACGTGCTTGTATTATGAACTTAAGGAGATTGGTTTAAAAGTAGAAAGACAAGTAGATCTTCCGTTGAAGTATAAAAAGATCTTTCTTGAAACAGGGCTTAGATTAGACTTGATTGTTCAGGATAAGGTAATAGTAGAGCTTAAAGCAGTAAAGGAACTCTGTGATGTGCATGTAGCGCAAACACTAACCTATTTGAAATTGACGAATTTGAAATTGGGTTTGCTGATTAACTTTAATGAAGTTCGTTTAAAGCATGGTCTTCAAAGAGTAGTCAATAATCTATAGCTACTTTAAAAACTTTGCGCCTTCGCGTCCTTTGCGGTGAAAATTAAAAAAGCGGAATTACTCCGCCTCGATCATCTTCTTCATATTCCCCAATCCTTCTTCGAAATCTTTTCCAATGGCATTTTCCATGTTGAAGAACAGCAAGAAAGCATTGAACGGCCACGGAGTTCTGCTTTTGAATCCCCAGGCAACGCGGGTATGGCTGTCACCTTCACTGGCAACTGTAAAGTAAGCGTTTGCAAAACTTTTCATCGGTTTCATGAAACGCAATTCGTTTTCAATGCGTTGATTCGGGATTAATTTCATGATCTCCTGTTCTCCTTCACCGACTTGTTTGTGCTGGCTTTCCCATTTCGAGATGAATCCAACCGTTTTGTCCGTTCCGATGTAGCTTTGTTTCATGTTCGGATCCGTTTTAGCCCATTTACTCCATTGGTTCTGCTTTTCAAGTGAAGTCAGGAAATCATATGTTTCAGGTAGTGGTTTGTTGACTGCGATGGAGCGTTCCACTGCGAAATCTTTCTTGCTAAAAGCAGCAATAAGCAATACAAGGACAATCAATCCACCAATCGCCCCAAGAATAATCCATAGAATCATCATAAGCTTTGAATTTTAGTAAAAATGAGTATTTCCGTTCAATCTACAAAACATTCCAACCACAAGGGCACGAGGGCACAAGAACATAGTAGTAAAATACATGTGTATTCAGCATTATTAATAGCAATTGTCCATTTCACAGAGAGTTAAACATTCCAATTAAATTTCTAGTACCTACAACAGGATAACACAAACTTTATTAACCACAAAGTGCGAAGCACACGAAGTTTTTTGAAGAGCTTAACTTGTAAATAATAAAATATTTCCTTGTGCTCTTTGTGTTCCTCGTGGTCAAATAATACGGTTGATTCTAGTGCCTTGTAACAGGATACCACAAACTTTATTAACCACAAAGGACACGAAGCACACGAAGTTTTTTGAAGAGCTCAGTTTGTGAATGATAAAATAATTCCTTGTGCTCTTTGTGTTCCTCGTGGTCAAACAATACGGGTGATTCTAGTGCCTTGCAACAGGATAACACAAACTTTATTAACCACAAAGAATACACGAAGCACACGAAGTTTTTTGAAGAGCTTAACTTGTAAATATTAAAATAATTCCTTGTGCTCTTTGTGTTCCTCGTGGTCAAACAATACGGTTGATTCTAGTGCCTTGTAACCGGATAACACAAACAATATTTCTCCACGGGTTGCGCCAATGCAGAGATATTCAGGTTGTCTGAAGCTTTGGAAACGTCAATCGTCTGTCCGTCCTTCATCAGTAGGTTAATGGTCTGTTTCACCTGACTGTATGCATTATTTGAAAGCAATTCGGAATAGACGAAGTACTCGATTTCCTCGTCATTGAGCTGGTACTGTGTGCGCACCAATTCTTTTTCCATGAGAATGCGATCCGGACTGAAAGGTTCCTTGGCGATTTCCACTTTGTGCAGGTTGCGATTGACCAAACTCGTGGAAAGGATCGATAACACCTTGTCGGAATGATTTTGCCACACTTTCACGGCTCCCATGATATCGTAATCGTCCAGTTCTGCGAAAGTCTTCAAGATTTCCGGATTCGTTTCGAAATCCACCTTTTGGATATCCCGGCCCATGAAGAACAATAAAGCCGGACTCCCAAACAGGTCCTGACCTTCCCGAATCAGTTTTTTCGCTCTTCGCAAAATATTGATCAGCATGAATTCGCCGGAAACAACCGTTTTATGCAGGTAAACCTGCCAGTACATCACCCGTCGGGCAACCAGGAATTTCTCAATGCTGTAAATACCTTTTTCATCGATCACCAATTGGTCGTTGTGCACGTTCAGCATTTCGATGATGCGTTCCGTACCCACAATTCCTTCCGAAACGCCTGTGAAAAAACTATCTCGTGTCAGGTAATCCAATCGATCCATGTCCAACTGACTTGAAACCAGCTGATAAAGGAATGTCTTGTGGTATTTATTGGCGAAAATCATCAGGGCGCGTTCCAAATCGTCTGAATTTTCAGGGAAATCGCGTTTCAATGCCTGGATGAAGTAAAAGGAAATTTGTTCGTGACTGACATTCTTTACAATGTCGTATTCCAGCGCATGACTGAATGGTCCGTGACCGATATCGTGCAATAAGATCGCCACCATGACAGCGCGTTCCTCTTCTTCCGTAATTTCGTGCCCTTTTCTGCGAATCACAGCAATAGCCTGCGACATCAGATGCATCGCACCGATGGCATGATGAAAACGCGTGTGCAAAGCTCCCGGATAAACCAGGTGCGTCATTCCCAATTGCTTGATCCGTCTGAGTCTCTGAAAGAACGGATGCTCCACCAAATCGAAAATAAATTCGTCTGGAATTGAAATAAAACCATAGACGGGGTCGTTGATGATTTTCTTTTTATTATTTCGATGTGTGTTTGTACGCAATTGAATACCTTTATAATATAATCTAATATCAAAGCTAATTAATCTTTAGGATATGCAAGCAAAGATTCTGTGGGCAGATGACGAAATGGAGTTTCTAAAACCGCATGTACTCTTTTTGGAAGCAAAAGGATACAGTGTAGAACTCATTAACAACGGGAGTGAAGCTGTCGAGAAGTGTCAGGAAAACAATTACGATATTGTCTTCCTGGACGAGAATATGCCTGGTATTTCCGGACTGGAAACATTAGCTCGAATCAAGGAAATTACGCCCCAAACTCCGGTGGTTATGATCACCAAAAGTGAGGAGGAATCCATTATGGAAGAGGCGATCGGAAGTAAGATCGCGGATTACCTGATCAAACCGGTCAATCCCAATCAGTTGCTTTTATGCCTGAAGAAGAACCTGGATCACCGCAAATTGGTTTCCCAAAAGACCAATTCAAACTATCAGCAAGAGTTCCGCCAATTAAGCATGCAGCTCAACGGTCGACTGGATGCGGAAGAGTGGAAGGATGTTTTTAAGAAACTGACTTACTGGGATTTGGAATTCAAAGGAATTGAAGACCAGGGAATGCGGGAGATTTTGAATGCACAGCGAAAAGAAGCGAATGACTTGTTTTGCCGTTTCATTGAGAATAATTACGAAGATTGGTTCAATGGGGAAGAGGAAGCTCCGGACATGGTGCATCATTTGTTGAAAGAACAGGTTTTTCCCTTGTTAAATGAGAAAGACCGTGTTTTCCTGATGGTGATTGACAATTTACGTTACGATCAGTGGCAGGTATTGAAACCCATCATTTCCAATTTCTTCACGATTGAAAAGGAGGAAATCGTCTATTCGATCTTGCCAACAGCAACCCATTATGCCAGAAATGCCTTGTTTGCAGGTCTGATGCCCTCTGAAATTGAAAAACGTTTTCCGAAACAGTGGTTAAACGAGGACGATGAAGGTGGTAAGAACATGCACGAAGCAACTTTCCTGGAAGGGAATCTGAAACGCAATGGAAAAGATGTCAAATGGTCGTACCACAAGATCACCAACCTGGAAGCGGGTAAAAGATTGGTGGACCAGTTCCATACTTTGTGGGATAACCAACTGAACGCGATCGTTTACAATTTTGTCGATATGCTTTCCCATGCGCGTACCGAAATGGATATGATCAAGGAATTGGCCGCTGATGAAGCTGCTTACCGTTCATTGACTCTTTCCTGGTTCGAGCATTCCCCCTTACAGGAGATGTTCAAGAAAATTGCTGAAAAAGGAGGGAAGGTGGTCATTACAACGGATCATGGAACGGTCCGCGTAACCAATCCGGTGAAGATTGTTGGAGACCGAAGTACGAATACCAACTTACGATACAAGACAGGACGTAATCTGAGCTATAAGGACAAAGAAGTGTTTACGGTGAAACATCCGGATAAAGTGGGGCTTCCGAAGTCGAGCTTGTCAGCTGAATTTGTCTTTACCAGAGAGCAGGATTACTTTGTCTATCCCAATAATTACAATCACTTCGTGAATTATTACAACGATACCTTCCAACATGGGGGAATCTCCATGGAAGAATTGTTGATCCCATTCATTATTCTTCATTCGAAGTGAAAGAACTGATTGCACATAGTTTAGATGATATTCCATTTGTAGCCAAAGAATTGTTGGAATACATCGGGAATCGAAAAGTCGTTGCATTTTATGCGGAAATGGGTTCGGGAAAAACGACACTCATTTCTGCTATTTTACGTGCTATGGGAATCGAATCCCTGGAAGGTTCTCCCACTTATTCCTTAGTGAATTCTTATGAATCGCCTTATTATGGAGGAGTGATGCACTTTGATATTTATCGATTGAATTCACTGGAAGAAGCAATGGATGCTGGAGTGGAGGAATTGCTTTACTCCGGAGCAACTTGTTTTGTGGAATGGGCAGAAATCATTGAGCCCTTGTTGCCGGAAGATGTGGTAAAGGTTCGGATGACAATCAATGAATCCGGTGAGCGATTGATTCAGTTTGATTGAAAATGCGATGTTCATTTTGGGATTGATACTTGATTTTTCTTCTTCTGATTGCGAGAATGCTCTGATATGCTCGATTTTACAGAGCAAATAGACAGAACTTGTCACGCCATTGCAGGATGCCTATCCATCATTTTGAGGAATGCATCGACAGAGTTGATCCGTGTTTCGAGCAACTTTCTGAAACCTCAATCCTCCAGAATTTCAATCTACGAGAATTTTAGAATTCGAGAATTCGCTTGTTCGCAAAGATGCGAACAGAATTAGTACTAGAACCCTGATTATCATTGCTTTGAAATTTTATTTTCGAGGCGTTTTTTTCGGTTTTTAGTTAGCAAATCAGTAAGAAATTTTTGTGTAATGTCTTTACGTCTGACGTAATCCATATCCATATTTTTCGTATCTTCGTTTGGCTAAAATTGAATACGTATCATGGTAAAAGACCCGGAATTACTCAAGCAACTTTTGAAAGAGGGCAATATTCTTCCGATGGAAGAGATGCTCGAAATTGCTAAGAAGAAAGGAAGATTGGTAATTGGGATCCCAAAAGAATTAAGCTTCCAGGAACGACGGGTTGCCCTGGTTCCGGAGGCAGTTTCATTTTTAGTGGCAAACGGGCATGATGTGCGCGTGGAAAGAGGAGCGGGCGAATCGAGTAAATTCAGCGACCGTGAATACTCGGAAGCAGGAGCGGAACTTTGTCCGTCAAATAGAGAAATATTTGAGTGCGACATTATCCTGAAAGTCACACCTGCTTCTGAAGAAGAGGTGGATTTGATGAAAGGAAACCAGACCCTGATCTCTGCTTTGCAGTTAAGCATTCAGCCAAAAAGCATACTCCAAAAACTGATTGAAAAGAAAGTGACAGCCATTGCATGGGATTATATCCGCGATGAGCAGGGAGTTTTTCCGGTAGTTCGAACCATGGGAGAAATTGCAGGAACGACTTCCATTTTGATTGCAGGGGAATTGCTGTCTTCATTTAATGAAGGGAAAGGAATCATGTTGGGTGGAATCGCAGGAGTTCAGCCAACAGAAGTGGTGGTATTGGGAGCAGGAACTGTTGGTGAATTTGCTACGCGAGCTGCAATGGGTTTAGGAGCTTCGGTAAAAGTTTTCGATAATAGCTTGTCCCGTTTACGTCGTTTACAAAACGATTTGGGATCACGCATCTTCACATCTGTTTTACAGCCGAAAGTATTGGCAAAATCCATCATGCGTGCTGATGTGGTCATTGGTGCTATCCGTTCACCTTTGGGGCGCACTCCTTGTGTGGTTTCCGAAGAAATGGTAGAAAACATGAAAGAAGGTTCTGTCATCGTTGACGTGAGTATCGATCAGGGCGGATGTTTTGAAACCTCACGCGTTACGAACCACAATAACCCGACGTTCGTGAAACATGGAGTAGTTCATTATTGTGTTCCGAATATTGCCTCCCGTGTTCCAAGAACAGCTTCTTTTGCCTTGTCAAATATCTTTTCTCCAATCCTGATGGATATGGGAGAATCCGGAGGATGTCTGGACCTGATCCGAAACGATCACGGATTCCGTTCAGGAGTCTATATTTACAGAGGAATTCTGGTAAGTGAAGTCTTAGGACGTGTTTTCGACCTGAAATACAAGGATATCGATCTGCTGATGATGGGCTTGAAGGGCTAATTCAGAATGAGAAACAGAAACAGAATGAGGAAAAAAATCATCATTCTCGTTTTCATTCTCATTCTCTCTCTCTCTATTATCCTCCGCGTTTATTTCCTTTGAACTTCTCTTTTTTGCCCGTCCACTTATAGCGTTTCTTGTTGAAGTTTTCTCTTCCACGGCTACCGGAATTGAATTTGTAAACAAATCCGGCTTGATGTTGTAAGTAGCCTCCTCCTGCTAGAACACCACCTGTAAATGCGAATTTACCGGATGTCTGTAACTGGAAGCCCAATCCACGGAAGAAGAACAGGTTTACCCCGACACCAACGTTTCCGGTGATAGTGCTTACTCCTGGCATCATGGTGCGCTGTGTCATTCCAATTCCCAAAGAAACATAAGGATCGACCCAACGAGGAGTGATTAAGGGATAGAAGCTGTATTTGCAATTTAGATCAAGCGCCAAAAAGACACCTGAACGATTAGTGGAATCATTGATTAGTTTCCCGGCTTTGTAAGTAACGTATGCTCCGGAAAATTCCGCACTCAATCCGTACTTGAAATATTTATCAACCATGATTCGGGTTGGGAAATATTCGTAGTTCCATGATTGCGCTACGTCAAAAGGTTGACATAAACCACGACCATCATCTTCAACCGCTGTCCAACTGATACCAATCATCCAGGAATACGGTTTGCGATTTGCTAAAACAGAAGGTTGAGCATCAACGGTATTCGTGATCAACAAAAGTGTAAGAAGTAAGACTGCGTGCAGTAAAGTCTTTTGAATAGGCATGAATTGAGACTATTAATTTGCTTCAAATGTATGTAGCTTATCTGAATATCCCGCATTTTTTTTGAAAAATGTTGGTATATTAGCCAAAACTGAAACGTGTGATAAGCAACAAATTAGGTCTGAAATTGCCTGAGACAACCCATGAATGGGAGAAGAATTTAGTTCGAAAGGTCAATTTCTTAAGTTTGATTGGTTCTTTCAATGTAGTTGCCTCATTAATTGTCTTTAACATCATCGGTTTCCAATTCCTGAATCTTCATTTTTTTGTGGTTTTGGGTCTCTCTATTGCTGTTTTTTTATTGAATTATTGGGGCAAATTTATCGGCGCATCCTACCTCTTCTTTGCAATCGGAATTTATTTGTTGGGAATGGCGACCATCATCATGCATTTGGAAAGTAATGTACTCATGTATTTCTTTCCCTTGACCCTTTCAATCGTTCAGATCTATGGTCGAAAAGAATTGTTCAAACATCTCATTGTTTGGTGCATTATTTACTTCCTGACGATTAGCTTTTTAGTCATTTTTGGTCCAAATTATTATTCGATTAAAATTGACTCGGTTCAGATGAATAGCCTCAAGATCTTTAACGGACTCTTCGCTTTTTTCTGCGGATTTATGCAAATAACCGTCATAACTTGGCTGAATATCCGACAGGAAGAGCAGATCATGAACATCGTAGAAGAGAAACGATTGCTTTTAGCGGAACTGTATCATCGGGTGAAGAACAACCTGAACATTGTGACCAGCTTGATCAATATCCGAAAAAACAATTCGAATATACAGGAAGTGATTGATGCTTTGGAGGATTGCAGAGGACGGGTTTATTCCATGGCTTTGGTCCATCAACAGATGTATTCCGGTTCGACAGTTGGTAACCTGAACATGATGGATTACCTGGTGGAGCTTATCCGAAATGTGGAACATGCTTTTGGTGGAGATGCGGATATCCTTCTGGAAGTAGATTCCAATGAATTGATCTTGCCGATCTCGAAAGCAGTACCGATTGGATTAATCATGAATGAACTGATTACGAATTCGTACAAACACGCCATGACTGAAGACAAGAAGTTGGTTGTCACGATTCATGTTTCACAAGTTGGAAATTCCTTGCAAATCGAAGTCACAGACAACGGTCCCGGAATCAGTGCGGATAGGCAAAACGGCTCATCGACACTCGGTTTTGAACTCATCCGGTCTTTGTGTGAACAGATCGATGCGAGTTTCATTATCGGAAAAAATGCCACTGAAAATTCGGGAGCAATGATCCAGATCAAGATTCTTGATTATTCGGCGAATGCGCAGGCAATTACTTGAAACGTTCTATATTATTTGATATGCCTAAATTTCAAACCAACGAGATATTTATTTACGGAGGTTCTTTTACTGATGTCAAAAAAGCACTGCGGCAATGGATTGATTCGTATGTGTCTCAACTGGATCCTGACTTTATTTTCAAAATCTACAAGAATAGTGCGGGTAATCATGTGATTCAAGCGGATGAAAGACTGGATAATACGTTGTTTTATTTCCTGGTGAATTATATCGGTTATCCAGAAGGTATCGATTATAAAGTAACTGTCGAAGGTTTTACAATTGGAACGGAAAGGAATGCATTGAAAGGGAAAGAACTGATGATTTTTCTTTCGGAATTCGATACAGAATGTGACAACGTGATGATTGTGACAGAAGAGAATAAGGTCTATAAAATGGATTTTGGCGGAAAACTTTCCGAAAGTACTGAAAACCGTGTTTATCGAAAACCTTCATTTATTTCAAGTGTTGTTACAGATGTTCTGAAAGTAAAGGGAACTAAAAAGTCCGTGAAGGATGAGTTAGAAAATGAGCAAAAGTTGGACAAGCGACTGAAATGGATGTTTATTGTGATTATCGGATTACAGGCATTCAATTTTTTACTCATAAGACCATTCTCCGTTGATCCGACAATTACTTTTGAAAGTGTTTCGTTTTTTCTCTTCATAGGAATGTCCGGGTGGTTTTTTTATGATTATAAGATCTTGAGGAATGAAAAGCGTTATCTGAAATGTTTAGGATTATCTGCTTTGTTATTGATTCATATTTCTTTGATCACCTATCTTAAAATGGTCTATTTGAACGAATTTGAATTTGGACTCGTCGTATTTCCAGTGATTTTATTACTGATCCAATGGCCACTTCGTTTGCTCTTTATTTCCATTTTCAATAAAGAACCGGAAGTTGAATACAGATCAAGATCGTTAAGGAATTTTTTATATGTCTCGATTTGGGTTTTAGTATCTGCAGCTATTTCATTAAAACTGGTAGGGATTATCTGAACAGAATTGAAAAGAAAAAACTAATTCGGAATTATAGATTGAATTCCCAAGCACTCCGATAAACACCATTTTGTTCGATTTCATGAATTAGTTCGGAATAGAAAGGATCATTTCCCAGCGTGGCACTGTCGCCAATCAGGTAACACCCTCTTTTTGCTCGGGAAATTGCCACATTTGTTCGGCGGTAATCACTCAGGAAACCGATCATTCCATCCGGATTGGAGCGTGTGAAACTGACCACGATATGTTCTTCTTCCTGACCTTGAATGGCATCAATAGTGGAAACCTTCCAGGTTGGTCCCAGCTCTTTCTGTAAACGCGCAATTTGAGCAGAGTAGGGAGCGATGATCGTGGTATTATTCGGTTTTAAGGATTCGGATTCGATCAGTTTTTTGATCACTTGAATTTCATCCCAATTTTCAAAACTTCCGGTAGTCTCATTTTCTGCTTCCCCGTTTCCGAATCCCGCCATGTCAATAAACTGGATCTGACCGGCCGGAATTCCTGCCGCAGTTTGCAATTGATTCTGATAGAAATAGGGATTAATCACCGAAACAATTTCAGGAGACATGCGGTATTGCTCGTTCAACAGGATCGGTTTCTGTAATTCGCTCACCGTTTCCAATAAACTTTTATTCAAACCTGATTGCACCGCTTTATTGCTTAATACAACGGGAGGTAATTGTTGTGGATCACCGCATAAAACCAGCTTCTTACCAAAAGTGGCTACAAGCCAGGTGAGTGGAGCAAGCGATTGACCTGCTTCATCCATGATCACTACATCAACGGATTGGTTTTTCGATAAGGCATTGAATAAACCGACCGGTGTTCCTGCAATGACAGAGCTGGTATCGATCAGCTGTTGTTCCGAATCATGAGCCAGTTTGCGGATTTCTTTTTGGAGTTCACGCAATTCCTTCCGTGCTTGTCGTCGCTCATCTGCAGCCTCTTTAGTGTAATTCCGAATGGTCCGGTTTGCAATCTGTTCCACCTTCTGGATTTGTTTTTTCAAGGTCTGACCATATTGGGCCGCTTTGCCCGATTCCAGGTAAGAATCAATAGTAAAAGGCATGATCTCAGCAGCCACTTTCTCGTTATTCCCGACACGCAATAAGGAAATTTTTGATCCGATGAGTTTCTTGCAGAGATTGTCTACAGCTGTATTACTTGGCGCCGTAATGAGCACTTTTTTTCCACGGTTTACCAATTCTTCTATCGCGATGGCAAGTGTATGTGTTTTTCCTGTTCCCGGAGGACCTTGGATCACGGTTGTCAATTCGTTGCTTAAAATTGCTCCAACGGCTTCTTGTTGCGAGTCATTGAGTATTTCGTGCTGAAACGGATGAGTTTCCTTTTCTTTTCGGAAGTCGTTTTCAATCTCTTGCAAGGATTTTTGTTCCTTCAGGAAACGCAATCCCAATTGCATGCATTCCAATGTTCGGTCGTCGGGAGTGAAATCAACACGAACCGTATTTTCTCGCGTATTTCCTTCTATTTCCTCCTTACAAAAAAGGAGTAGGGAATAGGTATTGATCTCCACGATCCGAGCTTTATAGGCTTTGCTTTCGATGTACAATAAAACGGTAGCACCTCTTCTGAAAAAGGTGTTGTTGATTACGAAAGAGGTTTCCAGCTGATAAAAATCGCCATCGATTCCACTTCGGATATCTGCAATTTCACATGGAAACAGACTCAATCCCTGTTTACGCAACTCATTCGGGGAAACTTTTAAATTCTCGGCAGCCAATTGCTGAGAATAGGAAATCTCTTCCTTTACGGCTTGTTCCAAATGAGGGTGTATCGATTGCATGATTCGTTTTTAGTCTACGAAGATAACCAGCAATTTAAAATTTATCCCACGGACGTGCACGGATGGACACAGAAGAAGGATATATTTAGCTAAAGAAGTATGCTTTAGGGGACATTATACTTCAGTGATCTTCCGTGTTCCTCCGTGGGAGATAAAAACTAAGTCATCTTATTAAGAGATGACATTGTTTTCGTTCTCGAATTTGCGGTAAGAAAGCATCACGGCGATTACAGCCAGTAGAACCATCACACCGAAAGACATCAATACCAAATGCCACTCCAAAGTCCCTGCGATCAGTTCTTTCGTTGCCAAAACAATATTCACTACCGGAATCAAAGCAGTTACTTCATTCAGCTCAACTCCCGGGAAGAATCCAACCATTGCCGGTAAGATGATCAACAGGTTGAGTGGAGAAATGATACTTTGCGCTTCCTTGAAACTTTTTGCCCGAACCGCGATCGGAATCATGATCCCGGCGAAGAAAATAATCAATGGACACAACAAGGCGTACAACATGATAATGAACGTAGGGGAAAGAATGTCTTTGATTGCCTGAAGTACAACCGGATCTTTCACCAGGTTCAATACTTCGATGGAAAGATAGATTCCCAGTAAATTGAAGGTTGCTGCCAATAGACCGGAAAGGACCACCACGCCCATTTTCCCGAAGAGGATTTTCCAACGTGGAACAGGAGTCGTCAATAAGGTTTCAATCGTTGAACGTTCTTTTTCACCTGTAAACAAGTCGATAGCCGGGAACATACATCCCATGAATCCGAAGGCGATAAACAGGTATGGAAGGAATCCTCCAGCCAGTTTTCCGATCATTTCCTTGCTTGAAGCCACATTGGAATATGCCATGATAAACGGAGTCACTTTTGCTTCATCAATTTTCAATTCAGCATAGCGCTGCTTCTTCCAGTTTTCCTGGATATAAGTCAAATACGTTTCTGCACGTTCCTTCATTCCCAAATCTGTTCCATCGTGAAAAACAGTGACGGAAATCGGCTGCATCGCTTTCTTCAATTGCTCTGCATTGTCAGGAACATAAATTCCGACCTGAACGGAATCCGAACGGATGGCTTTGATCAGGGAAATCGTATCTGTAAACGGAATGAACTTTCGTTTGCCGAGTGCTTCGGGAACTTTCAACAGGTCTGCTTCCAGACTTCCAACCTGGTTGCTCACCAGACCGATCTTCACTTCCTTTTCTGCTGCCTCTTTTTGGAAACTTTCCGAGACCGACATGAACACGCTCATGATTATTGGAAATACCAATGTCGGAATGACAATCATCATCATGACTGTTCGGCGATCACGTAAAGTATCGCGCAATTCTTTTTTAAATACGGTGAAGATCATGCGTTCTCAGTTTTTTGATCGTTAACAATTCGGATAAATTCTGCGGTAAGATTGGGAGCTTGCTGCTGTGTACGGAATGCTTCCATGGTATCATTAAACAAGACTTTTCCCTTATGAATGATGGTGATATCGTCGCACAACAGATCCACTTCCCCCATAATATGGCTGGAGAAAATAACCGTTTTCCCCTGGTTTTTACAGTCGCGGATCAATTGAATGATATTTTCTGCTGTGATGACATCCAATCCACTTGTCGGTTCATCAAAAATGACAACCTGTGGATCGTGGATCATGGTTCTGCAAATGGAAACTTTTTGTTTCATTCCCGTGCTCAGTTTTCCAATGCGCTTGTTTTGGAAATCGTGCATATCGAGCAGATCGTACAATTTTTTCTTGCGCATTTCAATGTCGTTCTTTGAAACACCATACAATTCACCAAAATAGGCGATGAGTTCGTTGGGAGTCAATCGGGCATAAAGTCCGGCGGAACCTGTGAGGAAACCGATGTGTTTCCTTGCTTCCTGCGGATCTTTCACCGCATCGATATTGTCAATGATGATCGTTCCTGTTGTAGGTTTGAAAATGGTTGACAGCATGCGAAGTGTCGTCGTTTTTCCTGCGCCGTTTGGTCCGAGCAAAGCATGAACTCTTCCAGGAAGACATTCGAAGCTGATATCATCGACGGCAAGGACCGAATTTTTGGTAGTGCCCAATTCTTTCTTTTGCTGTCGGTTTAAAGTAAACGACTTGCTGAGATGCGAAATTTGAATCATAGTGTGAGATTATTCTACTAAATTAAGAAGTTGTTCGCAGGAATGCCAGTAAATACGGGATGAAAGTGATTTTTTAGGATGAAAGGTTTTATTTGAGGTTAATCTTCGTTTATCTGATCCGAAACTATGGTTTCCCGCAGATACCGCAGACCACCTTTGGTGGCGCAGATTGAAAATAATCTTCTGCGCAATTTGCGTAATCAGCGGGAGGTATTATTTGTGAGTTTGTTTAATGCCTTCTGAATCACTTTGCTCACTTCTTTGTGTTTTGAGCCAAAATCAATTTGATCGAAAACGCGCTGATCTGCTCCCAAACCGGATAAAATATAGCAAATCGGCTTTTCCATTCTGAAAAGATACCAAATTAATTAGTTCGAATCCCGGAATCCCAAGCGGTATGCAACTCCGATATTCAAATCAGTTGTATTGGTGTATTGCTCGATTTCCTTACCACTGCTATTGCCATAGCCATCGTTAGTTCTTATATGTGTGTTCAAAATACCGAAGTAATTGCGGACTTCCAGAGAGATCATCCAGGATTTTAAAGGAATAGCAATCCCGACTCCTCCTGTAATACCCAGATCCCAATCTTTGATAGCGTTAAAGTTTTTGTTATTCTCAGCGTTTACAGGGACTTTCGATAACTCAGATGTAAACCTTTGAACCATTAGGTAGCTGACGTATGGTCCGGCATTCATAAAGAACTTTACTTTTTTCCCAAATGTTGCCCTGGCTAGTAAAGGCAAGGTCAGATAATGATAGTTGGATGTCATTTCTGTTGATGCATTTACAATTCCGGTAGAAAAACCTTTATCCTTCACTTCCTGTTGATATCCTTTTTTCTGGTAATATAAACCTGTTCTGAAGGAAAAAATTTTCTTGCTGTTGTATTGAAAGCTAACTCCACCGGAAAAGAAGACCTTGGTACGGGCATCAAAACCAGGTTGATCTTTGAAAGTACTCAAATTCGGTCCTCCTTCAATTCCCCAGTCGTAGCGGTTGGATTGTGCATACGAGAAATGGAGAACTAAAACAAAAAGCGGGATGAGTACTTTTAATGGGGGTTTCATCTTGATTTTTTAGGTGGGTATTTGATTGGATTATTCCTCGTCTTTATAGAATCCCAGCTTGTAAGCTACTCCTACACGCAAGTCGGTTGTATTTGTTAACCATTTTGTGTTACTGCTTTTGGCAATATCCAACAAACCGGAATAGTTGCGTGCTTCAATGGAAATAACCCAGAATGTACGGATAGGAATGGCTATCCCAATTCCTCCGGCAACTCCAAAATCCCAGCGGTTCATTCCGTTTATGCTTAGATCATCCTTGAAAGTCGTAGTTGAACCATCGAATTTCGTGCGATCCGTTTTTTGCAAAAGATAGCCGATATATGGTCCTGCATTGACAAAGAAATTGACTTTCTTTCCAAAGCTTGCTTTGACTAGAATCGGAAAGGTTAGATAGTCCAGTCGTGAGCTTGTTGTTCCAGTTCCAATTTGATTGCCACTATTATCGGTAAACAGCAGATCCTTTAACTGGTAACCTTTTCGTTGATAGGAAATTCCTGTTTTCAATGAAAGGAAGTTTTTAAAGTTGTATTGAAAAATGAATCCCCCGGAACCAAAAACTGCCGGTTGTGGATCAAAATCAAACAAGGTACTACTTACCAATATGGTACTCAAATTTGGTCCGCCTTCCAGACCCAGATCAAACATGCTGTTTTGTGCGTGAAGAGAAGTTGTTGTTCCGAAGAAAACGAATGACAAGGCGATGAGAATATTTTTCATGTTAGTATGTTAATTTTTTTAATAGATAAAGTGAAAACGCTGAGTTTATTGCCCAGCGCTTTGTTTCTTTTTGGAAATTGAAGTTCAAAGAGTTCATCATTTCAACTTTTGAACCCTTTGAACCTTGAATTATTTAATGATGATGTCCGTGCTCCCCATGAGAATGTCCATGAGTGATCTCGTCCTGAGTTGCTTCTCTTACAGCAAGGATTGTTCCCTGGAAAAACAAGTCCGTTCCGGCAAGCGGGTGATTGAAATCCATAGTAACTGTATCGTCCTTGATTTCAAGGATTGTTCCTCTCAAATGATTTCCTTCGTTATCTGTCATAGGCAGGATTGCACCAACCTTGATTTGTGTATCGTCTATTTTTCCAGTTTCGTCAAAGAATACGGAAAGAGGAATCATTGCTAAATGGTCATCGTTTTTGTCTCCGTAAGCTTCTAAGGATGGAATTGAAAATTCGAACGTATCACCAGCTTTCAATCCGTGGATATTCACTTCGAATGCAGGAATGATGCGCTCAACTCCATACAGAAATTCCATCGGTTGATCTTTAGAAGTCTCCTCGATCTGCTCACCTGTTTTGTGATTGGTCAACTTGTAATGCAAGGAAACCACTGTGTTTGTGTCTACTGTCATATTTTTCAATAATTTGGGAATAAAGGTAATGGATTTCAGGCAGAATTAATCACAAATTGTTCCTTTATGATCACTATGCTGATACAAATCATCTAATTCCTGCAGCTCTTTCAGGAGTTCCGCAGATGGTGGGTTGTTTGTTAATTTTGCTAAATCGGGCTGACCGGCATCTACCCAGGCAGTGTACCAAATCGAACCGACAGCGATAATTGCCTGACGCATACGTCGTTCCACCATTCCATTCATACGTTTCTGATATTCGTCACAGAAGGCTTTGGAATAGGTTTGAATGACCACATTCCCTCGTGTTTCGTAGGTGTATTTCTGATCACTGGGAAATTCGCTTGTCAATTCTTTTTCCATGCGTAAAACGGAATCTACTGCCACATTCGAAGCTTTTACTGCTTCCCAGGCAAAATCGAGTACGTTCGGAATGTACTTTCCTTTCCCTACGAAATAGTCGTATTCTTCGGAGTTGAGTTCGACAATTCGGCTTTCCCATAATCCGTGAATTCCGCGCTGACCGGTCAATTGACCATTGTAGTTCTCCGTAGTGTGTAACGGAACGTGTGCATCACCGATGTAATGTCCGATCTCAGCTGCATTTTTCAGGATGAGGTCGATGTTTTTGGATTCAAAGGCTTTTTGGAGTCTGTTTTTCATCACCACAATGTGCCACGGAACAATTCCATAAGCTTGAAGGGTGTCTTCGGTGAACTTGGCAACGGCGTCATTCCATTTTTTCGGAACGACTTCAAAAGGATTCTGACCGTTTACGGCATAGTGGTCGATATCGATGTAATGTCGTTGGGCTTCGCCATCCACACCATAACGTCTTTTGTCGGGATCCACTGCATGTTCGGTAATGAATTCGATGTTTTCCTTGAAGAAGCCAAACATTTCCGGGGGCAAGGTGAAGGTCGCCACACGATTGATGCGTTTATGACCAAAGAATCCCCAAAGATTGGAGTGTGCCAGCGTAGAATAGGGCAGTGGAGAAGTATTTCCTGAACCCGAAAAGAGGATGGAAAGTAGTAGAATACTATTAGTTCTCCGAAATGTTGACCAGTTTACCATTTCTTAAAATTGGAATCACGTCTGTTTGATTCGGTGTCAAACAGTACTTGATGTCTTTATTCAAATTTAAGTTTTTTAATCGTCTTCTGTGCGAACTTGACTTTAAAAATCCAAGATAATTGTCTTTCGCTGAAAGGTATAGGTATTTTGCTGCAATGGATGAATCTTCCACGGAGGTGAAATTTCCCGTATTGATCAGATGGTCACAGATTGCTCCGGCACAGATCGTATCTTCCAGATTGAACTTGTCCTGCCAACCTGAACACAAACACAAGATGTTTTTGTCTTGTTTCGTCAACCATTCATTCAGGTAGTTCAGGTTCAGGAATGATCCAACGACCACGATTTCAGCATCTTTGGCAACATCCAGTGATTTGGTTCCGTTGGTAGTGGTCAAAACAACTTCTTTTCCCTTGAATTCTTCTTTCATATAGGAAAAAGGGGAATTTCCGAAGTCGAAACCTTCCACGATCTGACCTTTCCGCTCAGCGCCTGCCAGATAGCCTTTTTGCTTGTATTCCCATGCTTCTTCAACTGTCGGAACCGGAATAATGGATGCAATTCCGTTGTGGAATGCAGCACAGATAGCAGAAGTTGCCCTTAGCACATCAATCACCACCACGATTTCAAATTCATCTTTAAAATAGGCATACTCTCCGGGAGTATAGCAAACTTCAATCAGCTTTCTTGTATCCATATCGAATGCGAAGGTACTAAAATCAGATGGATTTTTGGGATTCTTGTGTCGGTTTGAAGATTTTGGCATCTGCTACAAACGTTCCGAAAGGCAGCAATGAAGCGATATAAGCCCAGAATTTTGTTTTCAGATCCCATTTCGTTTCGGTGGAAGCCCAGAATACCAAAAACACGTAAGCAATGAACAAAACACCATGACCCATACCCACAATCTTATTCGGAGCGGTAATTTGCATCATGTATTTCAAGGGCATGGTGATCAAAAACGAAAGAAAGGAAATCCCTTCCAAGATCGCAACGATGCGCAAGGCACCTAAAGCAGATTTGAAGTTCATATTTTTTGTTTGCGAAATTAGTATTTGAAAGCTAAAAGAATGGTACCATTCACCGAAATATTTGCAGGGACGCGATGCGTCCGTACAGGATATTTCGTGTCCTCCAACTCGTTTATTGTTTCTTATAAACTTTCCCATCGACCTTCATGAACCATGAACCACCTTGTTCGTAGGGTTCTGCGTCGAGGTTGAAAGTTCTTGGGGTTTGTGAATTGAGTCGGATAATGGTGCGTTGCTGATTGATCTCTGATTTGCCGGTCAATTGTCCAGTGCAGGAACACAAATTGGCATCGCAGGTGTCACTACAATCCACCTGGTAGGTTCCGGTTGTCCCGGAAAAAGTCAATTCGTCACCGACAAATTTTTGCAGATCCGGATTGTATTGTGTTTCACTATACCACGTGCCTTCAAAATCCTGATTGTATTTTAAAAGTGGCTTGTTGCACGCTACGAGCAACAGTGTTGTAAAAGTGAGGAATAGAATTTTTTTCATTGTTTAGATTTTCTCTGGATTAGACTTTAGACAGAATCCTGTCTTTTGTCTTCAAGTCTTTCCTTTAATTCTTATAAATGTACTGATTGTATTTATTTTTTGCGAGCCTGTAATTCAAAAAGTTCATCCCGCAAACGCGCAGCTTCGATGAAATCCAGGTCTTTAGCAGCTTTTTCCATCTGTTTGCGTTTCGCGCCAATTGCTTTTTCCAATTCTTCCGGATCTTTGTAGTTCACTTTTGGTTCTGCTGCAAATAATCCCGTCCCTGCTTCATAAGGCGTGTAATTGGCCTTTTGTAAACGCGTTTCGGGATCACCATCCGCCACTTTGGTCGATTTCAGGATCACTTCTTTCGACTTGTTCAAAGCTGTTGGAACGTGTCCGTGTTCTTCGTTGTAAGCGATTTGCATGGCTCTTCTGCGTTCCGTTTCCGATATGGTTCGTGCCATGGAATCCGTCATTTTATCCGCATACATAATTACACGTCCATTCACATTTCGTGCTGCACGACCAACTGTTTGCACTAAGGAACGCTCATTTCGAAGGAAACCTTCCTTATCGGCATCGATGATCGCTACCAAACTCACTTCAGGTAAATCCAATCCTTCACGGAGCAAGTTCACCCCAATCAGGACATCAAATTCTCCTAAACGCAATTGTCGCAGGATTTCAACCCGTTCAATCGTATCGATATCCGAGTGGATGTAACGACAGGAAATTCCCAGTTTGTCCAGGTATTTCTGCAATTCCTCGGCCATGCGCTTGGTGAGTGTCGTGACCAAAGTCCGTTCATCTTTTTCAATGCGGATTTGCATTTCTTCAATCAGGTCATCTATCTGGTTCAGACTCGGTCGCACTTCGATAATCGGGTCCAGCAATCCGGTAGGGCGAATCAACTGTTCCACCACCACTCCTTCCGATTGCTCCAATTCATAATCTGCCGGTGTTGCGGAAACGTAGACCACCTGATTGATGATGGATAGAACCTCATCAAACATCAAGGGGCGATTGTCCATAGCAGCTTGAATGCGGAAACCGTATTCCACCAGGTTTATTTTACGCGCTCTGTCTCCACCATACATGGCACGAATTTGAGGCATGGTCACGTGGCTTTCATCCACAATCATCAAGAAATCTTTTGGAAAATAATCCAACAAACAGAAAGGCCTTGTGCCGGGTTCTCGTTGATCAAAATAGCGTGAATAATTCTCAATTCCGGAACAATATCCCAATTCGCGCATCATCTCCATGTCGTAGGAAGTGCGTTCTTCCAGGCGTTTTGCTTCCAGGATCTTTCCTTCCCGCTTGAAGTTTTCCACTTGAATGACCATGTCCTCACCGATCTGATCGATTGCTCTGCGGGTCGTTTCAGGACTGGAAACGAAAATGTTTGCGGGATAAATACTGATTTCCTGGAATCCTTCTATTTCCGAATTGGTTTCGGGATCGATGGTCCGGATACGCTCAATCTCATCTCCCCAAAATTCTACGCGCAAGGCGTAATCCGCATAAGCCAGGTGAATATCGATTGTGTCACCTTTTACACGGAAGGTTCCACGTTTGAATTCCGCTTCCGTTCGGGAATATAAGTTTTCTACCAAACGAAGTAAAAACTTGTTTCTTGGAAACAATTGCCCCACGTGAATAGGAATGATCGAATTTGCAAACTCATTTGGATTTCCGATACCGTAAATACAACTCACGGAAGAAATAACTATGACATCTCTTCTACCGGAAAGCAAAGCTGATGTGGCTGAAAGTCTCAGTTTTTCAATTTCATCATTGATTTGCAAATCCTTTTCGATGTAGGTATCCGTCACCGGTAAATAAGCTTCCGGTTGATAATAATCGTAATAACTCACGAAATACTCCACTGCATTATTCGGAAAGAATTGCTTGAATTCTCCGTAAAGCTGAGCGGCAAGAGTCTTATTATGTGACAGTATCAGCGTAGGTTTTTCCACTTGCTGAATCACATTGGCCATGGTGAATGTTTTCCCGCTACCGGTTACACCCAATAAGGTCTGTGCGAAAAGTCCGTCGCGAATTCCGCTAACCAATTGTTCAATTGCAACCGGTTGATCGCCGGTCGGTTTAAAATCAGAAGTGAGTTGGAAATCCATAATAACAAATATAGGGAATTACGAATTACGAATGCCGAATGCCGAATTGGATTTGATAGTTATCCGGATGCAAATCTTGAATTGAAAAAGAGTATTTATCCCACGGACGAGCACAAATGCACACGGAAGAATAATAAATTCCCATTTTGAATAATACCTCTGTGTTCTTCCATGGGAAATAAAACAGCGCATTTTTCACGGATGTTTTATCATGACCTGGTTATTATGTCTCAATAGACAATCACTTTTTCTTGCTATCTTTACAACTCGAAAAAATACAAATCCAGATTACACGACGCTCTATGATGAAACAATTCCAAGAATTTGCAACAATGATGACAGAGCATCCTTTGAATGCCATTTTATTGATCCTTGGAATTTTACTGCTTGAAATAATCTTGTCTTTCGATAATGCTGCGGTGCTTGCAACCATGGTGAAAGATCTGCCTAAGGAGCAACAATCGAAAGCGTTGAAATACGGAATCCTTGGAGCGTATGTCTTTCGTGGCATTGCATTGATTCTGGTGGAATCCATCTTAAGTATCTGGTGGTTCAAACCAATCGGTGGTGCTTACCTGATTTACATGGCGGTCAAGCATTTTGCAGCAAAAAGCATTCAGACTGAAATTGATGAGGAGGTTGAGGAAACAAAGAAAAGTTTCATCTACCGCGGAACAGTTGGGGTGATCGGGATTTTTTGGTCGACTGTCCTGGCAGTTGAGTTTATGGATATCGTGTTTTCAATTGACAATATCTTCGCGGTGGTAGCTTATTCTGACAATGTCGTTTTAATCTGCATCGGCGTATTCATTGGGATTCTAGCCATGCGTTATGTCGCGAAGTATTTTGTGATCCTGATGGAGAAATATCCGTTTCTGGAAAATGCCGCCTTTTTGGTGATCGGAATTCTGGGAGTGAAACTGTGTCTGGCACTACTTGTTCATTTTGTACCTTCAACCGAATGGATCGAATCGGAACAATTTGACTTGTTTATTTCAGGTCTGACCCTTGCAATCTTTGTCATTCCAATTCTTTTATTCCGGGCAAAGAATAAAAAGGACTAATATGCAGTCTTTTGCCTACTTAGCGGAGAAATCAATTCGAATTAGCAATTCCTGAAGTAAGTCACTGAATCAATAACTTGTGATAGTGGCTAAATGATTCAGACAGAATAAATTCACTGATTTTGGGTTGAATTCAATTTAAGCTGAAAACAAATCAGTCTCAACAGCTTGTTTTACAATGTCTTACCTGTTTTTCGGGTTCTCGATTTCCAAGGTTTTCAGTAGTTAGACATTCTGATCGGATAAATCACTCAGTCTATAGGAATCACTGTAAATAACCTTAGATTTAATCAACCATTTAATTTCATAATCATGAGAAAAACAATACTTCTACTAATACTGACTTGCTTGTCGGTTTTGATGACAGCGCAGTTAGTTTTTTCTCAAAATGACGAGAAAAGCACCATTATTGGAAATGCGGGAGACGATGAACTCGGAGTAAATATAGTGGCGGATGCTTTGGGAAACACTTATGTTGGGGGAAAGCAAAATAACAAGGGATTGATTGTTAAACAAGATGCACTTCACAACACTATATGGGGTAAAACACTTTCCTTTACTACTAATCCTTCGAATAATGTAAGAATCAATTTTTTGGATATCCAGGGAGACACTTTGTTTGGTTGCGGGAATATTGGTCAAGCTGGAATCAACACGAGTAGTTTTTACTTTAAAATGAATGCACAAACGGGGGCACTTTACTGGTGTAAGTATGATCTTATTTCAACCAGTTCTTTATTTTGTATGCGTTATTCGAACGGAAAATTCTTTTTGACAGGACACGTTCGTTTGTCAGGAGATTTTTCCGGGAAAGTATTTGCCGTTTCTTCTCAAACCGGAAATATGATATGGGAAACTCCATTGCTTCATTATTTGCTTCCAAATCCTTCAGGAAACACAAATCATTCGCTTATTTTGAATGCATCGGAAGTGGTTAACGGGAAACTATTTATTACTGGTTCTACTGATAATACGATAGGTGTAAAAGCGCCAATTCTGATTGGTATTACGGAAACAGGGACTGTTTTTTTTGAAAAATACCTTACTGTTCCTACTCCTCCCGGAGGAGGAACTTTTTTTAAGGCCCGGGGAACCAAAATTCATTTTGATCTGAACGGAGATCTCGTGTTTGGTGTGGATTGTGATTTCACTAACGGTTATGCAGATGTTTTTTTAATTAAGTGTGATGTTCTTGGGAATGTCCTCTTTTGCAAAAATTACAATATCGGAGATTATGCTAGCTGCTCTTTTATGACATTGAATGAAACGGCTGCCAGCTATACGCTTTTTGGCACTAACCTTGGGAGTTTTGATGGTTCATATGTGTTAAAAGTAGATAAGAACGGAAATTTTGAAAAATGCATGGGAATTACCAAGCCGAATGTATATCTGGGAATTAACTCAGGGATATACGGGCGGGATACTGGTAATAGCAAGTTTATAAACGGGAAGCACTATTTTGCTACGACAGAAACTACTTTTTCTCCTTTACAACAAGGTGATATCAATCAAATTATTTTGGATGAAGATCTCAATACTATTGAAGATTGCTCCGAGTTTTTTGAAATGGCTGTTCCAACAATGGATGTAGTTCCCTCGTTTCAACCCTTGACAGTTACCTATATTCCGAATGTTTTGCTTTTTCAGAATGGTGGTATCTTAGAAGACATTTCTTTTACTCCTTACTGTCAAAATGTTTCACTTGATTTGGTTCAAACTACCGTTTGTCAATCAACAATTACTGCCAATGTAGCTGGATTCACAGGTCCAACCTTTTATTGGTCAACAGGAGACACTACTTCTGTAAACGAACTTTCTGTAAACACAACCGATACGGTTTTTCTACGTGTCCTGGATACCAAGTGCTGCGAATTGATTGATACGATCATTCCTTCGATCATTCCTTCTTCTTTCACCATGAGTCTTCCTGCCGATACTTCGATTTGTCTTCAACCTGGAAATTCGTTCACAATTACCACTACATTCTCCGGGGCAAATGCACCTGTTGAGTATTTGTGGAATAACGGCACCAATGGATCTTCTTTAGCAATTACTACTTCAGGAACGTATTGGGTAGAACTTTCGGATAGTTGTTTAACATTGCGCGATTCGATCGTGATCACGGTGAATGCACTTCCGGTTATTGGGAACACAGCAAATGTGACGGTTTGTGCAGACGACTTTCCCGCAACTTTAAGTCCGACGGTTTCTTCAGGAGCAAGTGTTTTGTGGGATGATGGAACGCCAACCATACAAAGAAGTGTAAACGGACCGGGAAGTTATACCATTGCTGCAACGAATTCATGCGGAACAACGACTGCAATACTTGTAGTTTCTCAGACCAATTTACCGGATGTTAGTTTGCCAGTATCAATTGATACCTGCGTTCAAAACGGTGGAAGTATTGTTTTAACGGCCACACTGAATAATGTAAATACGGTACTTTGGTCGAATGGTAGTCCAGGAAATCAATTGACTGTTTCTACTTCCGGAATTTATGTTGTTTACGGATCCAATGTGTGTGGAATTGATTCGGCAAGTATTCTTGTGGGAATTAATTCACTTCCTGTTATCGGAAATACAGCAAACATCATTGTTTGTGAGGATGATTTCCCTGCAATTTTGAGTCCTACGGTTTCTTCCGGAGCAAGTGTTTTGTGGGATGATGGAACGCCAACCATACAAAGAAGTGTAAACGGTCCTGGATCTTACACCATCTCTGCAACAAATATGTGTGGAACAGTGAATGCGGCGATTGTGGTCTCTCAAACAAATTTGCCGGATGTGCAGCTGATTTCAAGTATAGACACTTGTCTGCAAGTAGGAGGGAATTGTGTTCTGATTCCCGTTTTCTCGGATGTAACGAATGTAAGTTGGTCGGGAGGAAGTTCCGGTAACCAGTTGACTGTTTCAACTTCCGGAAATTATACTGTTTTCGGGTCGAATGTGTGTGGTATTGATTCGGCAAGTTGTTCTGTTACGATCAATCATTTCCCCGAATTGGATTTGCCGGCAACTTTGGATACCTGTTTTGAGATTGGAGTTGGATTCTCTTACACGGCTCAAGGTTCGGTAGGAACTTATCAATGGAGTTCGGGTTCTCAGACTGCAACGGAATGGATTTCTCATGAAGGGATTTATTCGTGTACTTTGACCAATCAATGCGGAAGTATTACGGATTCCATGCGGGTTCGCCGGTTAACGGAAGTTAATTTGTATTTTCCGGAAGATTCAATCCGTTATTGTGCGCACCAATTATCTGTTTCCCTTTTGCATATTGAAACGAATTACAATCTGGAAGTGTTTTCTCCAAGTGGGGGTTTAATCGGAACTCATTTATCGGAATCCGGTTGGTATACCGTTCATGCGTTTAATGCTTGCGGTGAGAAATGGGATTCGATTTACGTAAACCTTCAGAACGAGCAATTCTTCTACTTACCGAATTCCTTTACTCCGAACGGTGATCAGCACAACGACCGTTTTGAGTTCAAAGGCGAGAATATCGTCATACGTGAGATTCGCATTTTCAACCGTTGGGGAGAAGAAGTGTTTTCACAAGCCGGAAATTTCACAGGTTGGGACGGGCATTTTCAGGGTCAGGTTTGTCCGGACGGAATGTATGCGGTTCATGTAATCTACGAAGACTGTTTCGGGATTCCCACAGCGTTTAGTGGGCATGTAAATTTGCTTCGGTAAATAGATCAGAAGCGATAGACTCGGGAAAAGAATAGGAAGGATCAAAATTAATGGGTAGAGAAGATTTTCATTTTATAAGTCATAAGTAACCATTGACTAATCAGGAGCAACAATCTAGCCTGAAGCCACATTTTCAATAGGTTATCATTTCGTTAAATACTCGGATGCGATTAGAATTGTCCTACATTTGCGCCAACTAATTTATAACTTAAATAAAGATGAAAAAGATTATTTATTCTACCCTAAGTGTTGCTTTATTGGCAGTTTCTATCTCTTCTTGTGCTAAATCAAGCAAAGGTAAAATGGCTAATGAGTGGAAAGTAACTGAGTTCAACTCAACAGAAACGGATACTGATTCTAACGGTGACCAAACTGTTTCTACAACGTCCATGACAGAGTCTACAGCTACAATGACAACCGTGCAAACAAGTGGTGGATCTTCACAAACAACTACTCAATCAGGTACAGTGAATGCAAACGAAATGACTATCGATAAAGATGGTACATGGACTTCGACAAGAGACATCACTTCTACTCAGAGTATTTTGGGTACGACTGCAACTACAAACATGAAAACAGTTACAAGCGGAACATGGGCTTTTGTTGGAAAAACAAAGGGTGACGATTTCAAAAAGAATGAGCGCGTATTATTCAATACTTTGTCTGAAACATATACTCAGGTTTACACTTATAACGGATCATCTCAAACAAGTGCAAGTACGGATACTTACTTGACTGGTGAGAACGTAATGATTTACACAGTTACTGAATCCAAAGGTAAAGAATTGGCATTGGAATCTGAGATTAGCAACAGCAACACTTCTACTGGTGGAGGAACTAGCTCAACTAAAGGAACTACAACAATCAAGTTGGCTGAAAAATAATAGTCGGAAATAACACAACTAAAAAAAGGGAATCCAAATCGGATTCCCTTTTTTTAGTATTTCGATTTTCAAGATCTTAAAGACTTAAATATTCTTTTGCTACATAACCAATAAGAGTTTTTTTTCCAATCCCGCTAGTATTCGCAACCTCTACCTTAATTTTGGCCCAATCATTATTTACATATTCTATGATGTAAACGAAAGTAAATCTATCAATAGTTGTAATAACATTAGCTGTTATAGAGGGATTGTCTCTAACATTTAATAAGTCAGCAATTACATAGTTTAAAGATAAATAGGTTGGTGAAGACAAAAAAACTGAAGAGTTGGAGTTGTCATTCGTTGTGATATATCTTTTTGCTACATAACCAGTTTTTGTGTTGTAATAGTTCGATGCATCGTAATAAGAATATTGGACTTTAACCCATTCGTTATTAATTTCTTCTATTACAGTTAATGGAGAGTTATTATCTAATGTCATAATTACATTATCAGATACAGATGCTTCTGTACGTAAATTGAGCTCTGAGGCATTTACGTTGACTTTATCACCGTAGGCTAATTTTCCAGTATAGGGATTTATATTACCAGAATAACTGAAATTATCTTTCTCTGTTTCATTTGGAGCAGTTCTCCAATATCCCTGAACATAAGTTCCATTTTTCCTATAATATCCATCTACCCAAACATCTGTTGAGCTTTTTGAGATATAGTTTCCTGTATTAGTTTTGGCAGTTGTAGGGGATATATAAGTTGAATTGTAATTATTGTTGTAGCTATAATTATCAGTTTTAGTGGAATTTGGACTTGATCGAGTATGTGGTTGTACATATGTTCCATTACTTCTATAGTATCCTTTAACATGAACTTGGGCTGAAAACAAAAAAGGAATACAAATTGCGATTAAAAAGAATAGGGTTCTCATAAGCTAAAAGTTTAATGGATTCGATTTGAATTTAATAATTTATTTTTAATAACGTTTAAATATTTAAGTTTATTCGTGTTTGTGTTATAAAACAAACATTTAAAATTGAATTCATTTTCCTGACATAAAAAGAGCGCATTTCAATTGAGATGCGCTCTTCTGGTTTTAAATCCAACATGGTTGATCTAACACATGGGGAAATGAAAATAATGAGTGAAATAATAAATCACTCCGACGACTAGTAAAATGCTTATACCAATGGTAATGATGATTCTTTTTTTCACCAATAACAGATTTAGTTCAAACCACCTCTTACATACGAACTGAACTGGTCGCTGAAAGTGGTTCCGTTCTCAAGTTCCGATTTACTCAATTTATTACTTTCAACCAATCCCCATAAAACGAATTCTTTCAGGAAATGCTTCTCACTTCGAATCACTTTGGGTTGGTATTTCTGGATCAACGCTTCCAAAGGTGCGATGGAATCCAATTGTGCATGATAGGTTTGATCGTCTGCCTCTTCAGAAAGCACAAATTCATCCTGTTCGAAGAACCAATCTACAATTGCCTGGTAAGGACCACTTTCTCCGGGTTTTTCCAGTTTCTCCACTTTCGGGAAGTAACTTTCAAACAAGGTCTTTACGGCTCTGCCGATCAATTGTTCAGCAACATAAGTGCTTCCTTCCTGCTCGCCTTCGTAAACCAATTCCATTTTTCCTGTCAGTGCAGGAATAATTCCGGCAAAATCCGCCAAACGAACACTGGTTTTGGGGTTCTTACTTTTCAAACCACGCAATTCGGCAGCGCTTACCAGGTTTTCAAAAGCTGAAATGCTCATACGGGCACTCACACCACTTTTTACATCGATGTATTCGCTGTTACGGGCTTCGAAACCGATTTGTTCAATCAGGTCCATTGCCAGACTTGGAACGGAGATATTCTCTTTTTGGTCACCTTCCAATTTTGCTTCCTGTTCGGTGATCGTTCGTGCAATCCGGATTGTTTCCGGGTAATGTGTCAGGATTTGGGAACCGATCCGGTCTTTCAAAGGTGTTACAATACTTCCGCGATTGGTATAATCTTCCGGGTTTGCTGTAAATACAAATTGAATATCCAATGGGAAACGCAATTGGAATCCGCGGATCTGAATATCGCCTTCCTGCAGGATATTGAATAAGGCAACCTGAATGCGCGCTTGCAGGTCGGGTAACTCATTGATTACAAAAATGCAGCGATTTGCACGTGGGATCATTCCAAAGTGAATCACGCGTTCGTCTGCGTAAGACAGTTTCATATTAGCTGCCTTGATTGGATCCACATCTCCGATCAAATCGGCAATGGTCACATCGGGAGTAGCCAATTTTTCTGCAAAACGATCGTCGCGGTGAACCCAGGCAATCGGTGTTGCATCTCCTTTTTCGGCAATCAGGTCTTTCGCATAACGGGAAAGCGGACTCAAAGGATCGTCATTCACTTCTGAACCTTGAATGATCGGCATCCATTCGTCCAACAAATTGACCATCAAACGAGCCAATCTGGTTTTCGCCTGACCGCGTAATCCCAGTAAATTGATATTGTGTTTGGCCAGGATAGCCCGTTCCAATTCAGGAATCACCGTGTTTTCATATCCATGGATTCCTTCAAAAGGCTGTTTTCCTGATTTTAGTGCTTCCATTAAGTTCGAACGCAATTCTTCCTTAACGCTTTTTGTCTGATATCCTGAGGCCTTTAATTCGCCTAGTGTGTTGATTTTTTTCATACGATTTGTTTGTGTCTGTTTATTTTTTCAATGGTGCCTTCGACTTTGCTGTAGCTTGTTCCTCCGCTAAAGCTTTGGCAACATGCGGTCAGCGCAAGTATTCAGTCACCGGAATATTTAAAAAGGTCATTGAGCGTAGTCGAAATGCCTTTTTATCCTCTAATTCGCTTAATCCGGTTTGTTTGGTAATCTTCAAAGATCATTTGTCCCAATCCCTGAATTCCGGTGTAGAATGCTTTTCCCTGATTCGCAGCTGTAAATTGCTGGATGAATTGCTGTAAATACGGATCCTGTGCAATCATGAATGTAGTGATCGGAATATGTAATTTCCGCGCCTGTTGTGCTGTGGTGTAACATTTGTCGACGATGTATTTGTCCAACCCATTGGAGTTCATGTAATACGAACCATCCGGTTCAATGACGCAGCTGGGCTTTCCATCCGTGATCATGAAGATTTGCTTATTGGTATTGCGTTTTCTACGGAGTAGGTCCATAGCCAATTCCAAACCTGCAACCGTATTGGTGTGATAAGGTCCAACCTGTAAGTAAGGAAGTTCCTTTGCTTCGATAGCCCAGGCATCGTCCCCGAACACCAAAATGTCAAGTGTATCCTTGGGATAACGCGTTTTTATCAGTTCAGCAAGAGCCATAGCCACTTTTTTGGCAGGAGTGATTCGGTCTTCTCCGTACAAGATCATGCTGTGACTGATGTCGATCATTAAAACGGTGCTCATTTGTGCTTTATAGAAACTTTCTTCGACGACCAGATCGCGTTCGTGCAATTGAAATTCACCCATTCCATTGTTAATCTGGGCATTTCGCAAGCTTTCTGTCATGGAAATTTTTTCCAGTCCGTCTCCGAAGTTGAATTGGCGGTAATCACCCGTTTGTTCGTCTCCGTTTCCACTGTGTTTGGTCCGGTGATTTCCTACACCACTTTTTTTCAGGTTCCCGAAAATTTGTTCCAGGGCATGCTGACGAATGGCACGTTCTGTTTTAGCTGTAATAGCTGTTCCGCTTCCTTCGTCTCCCGTTTTGTCCCGGATGTAATTTTTCTTGCGGAGTTCTTCCACGAAGTCATCAATGGTGTAATCAGGAGTAGTGAGTTCGTATTCCTTGTCAAGAACACGCAACCAATCAATGGCTTCGTCAAAATCTCCTGAAGTGTGTGTGATCAATTCCTTGAAAATCTCGAAGAGCCGATCAAAAGGTGATTGCTCCGGAGCGGAATAGGGAGTGAATACAAATCCTTTGCGCATGGTGTTGTTTGTTTTAGTTATTGATTGACCGTTAGTTGAATGAAATGTTCGGTCAAATTGTTATTGGATGAAGCCTGTATTTTTGAACGAATAAAGTTAAGCGAATAAATCCGGTTGCGGAAAGATTTGAAGATTTAAAATTCGTTAAAACCAAACCTCAATCATAGGTATACAAAAAAACCTCAGTAAACATAGTCCACTGAGGTTTAAACGTAAATTGACAACTTAAAATGAACTGTCAATCAGGAAGTTTGTTTTTATCAATTCTTCACCACTTTTAGCAAGGCCATCTGCCCACTGCGATAAACACGCAGGAAGAACGTATTGGACTCATACGCAGAAAGGTCAAGTTCTGTTTGAAGTGCATTTGGCTCAGTTGTTTCCAAAACTTTTCCAAGCAGGTCGATTAACTCCAGACGTTCAATTACCGCATTGGTTGAAGCGATGGTAAGCTTACCGTTTGTTGGGACTGGATAGACAGTTAATTCTGAAGCTGCCATTTCCTCGATACCTGTAAAGTCTACCGATACACAGTTTGAAGTATCTATACAACCGTAAACATTATCCTGAACGATAATCGCATAGCTACCGTTTAGTTCCGGATTGAATACAACATCTGTTTCACCTGGAATGATAGACATATCCGAACAATTTACCCATTGAGCAGTCATGTCCACTAGCGTCCCTGCAGTTAGCGTTCCTCCCGATGAGAAGATCGAAGACATGACATTGTGAACGGTAACGGTCATTTGATCACTCGCTGAACACCCATTGGCGTCTATTCCCGTGACTGAGTATGTTGTGTTTAGAGGAGCGATTGGTGTTCCGTTAATTACCCCGTTGTTCCAGCTATACGTTTGTGCACCACTTCCTAAAAAGATATGTGGCACTCCCTGGCAAAGATCCAGATCAGGTCCTGCGGAAACGATTGGGTTGGTGTTGAATGTCACGGTGACTGTATCGTTCTTAACGCATCCGTTCGTATCCGTTCCGGTTACGATGTATGTAACTGTACTTGTTGGTTCAAACGGCACATTATCAGTTACCCCGTTATTCCAGATGTAAGTATCTGCACCTTGTCCAGCTAATGTGATATCGTTTCCTTCACATACGCTGAAATCTGCGCCCGCATTGACGTTTGGAAGAGGATTTACGGTAACGGTTACCGTATCAGTGTCAGTACAACCTGCTGAATCGGTACCGGTTACTACATAAGTTGCTGTAGCGATCCCTTCGAATGCAACACTGTCTGTTACGCTATTGTCCCAGGTATAACTTTCGGCACCTTCACCGTAAAGTAGTATGTCATTTGGTATACAAACTTCCAGTGTACCATTTGCTGTTACCACAGGAATGGAAACAGTTACGTCAAGTGTGTCAAATAATGTTGAGGGACACCCGGCAACAGTTGCAGATACCGTGTAAGTTGTTGTAGAAGTTGGTGCTGCCGGAATAGAAGTTGTTGTTTCTCCGGTACCCCAGGTAATGGTAGTTCCTGGTTGGTTTGCAAGGGTATAATGAATATTCCCGTTCCAGATACGTGGCTGGTAAACAGCGCCTGTATTTTGTGTAAACGGGTATTCCATACCACCACCTTCCAGGAAGGTGATATTTGCATCACTGCTGTAAACATTGCCCACGTTAGTTCCATTGGAATAGTTCAAACTAACAACAGAATTGTTCGATGTTACATAAAAGGAATACGTTTGACCTGCAGGAATAGTGATATTTACATCTACAGGAACGGCTACGAATCCGCCTGTATACGTCACAGGTGCTGAGCCGATGAATGTCCATGCTGAAGGAGTATTAGCAAACCCGTTCCATGTACCGACCTTGTAATAGATTTCGATCGTGGTATTTCCCATTGGAGAAGCATCAAATGACAAGATGGTTACTGCATTTGTTGCAACGATATCAAACATGTTCCCACGGTGGTTATTTCCCGATGCATTGGAAGCAATAAGCTGAACATCCGGTCCGTTAGCAAGCGCATTAAGTGTTATTCCGTCTCCGGAGCAGATCAGTGAATCTGTGGAGCTTAGAATAACGGCACAGGGTTGTGCATAAGCTTTGAAACCTAAAAGAAGTGTTAACGCAAGAATTGGTGTGTGTAGTCTTTTTTTCATCAATAGTGATTTAAAATTCGGTGCAAAGGTAGCGTTTTTAAAGAGGAGCGGGTGTGTTTCTGCTTTAAAAAAGAAAAATGGGGGTTTCCCCTGAACATGCTAATTAGCTGTTTTTTCAACGTTTTTTTTTGATGATGCAGATGGTCAAGATGAAAAATGGGGCAAGAGCTGCCAAAAACATCCCGTAATGATAAATGATACGCGAAAGGAGGAAAAGACTTCCGAAAAATACAAGGACATACATGATCGCAAGGTGAATGTTATTACGCTTGTGATAATCCAAAAAGATCAGGAAAGGACAAAGCAGGGATACTAGCGCTATGACAATTGAAATGAGGATCATTGAGAGACGATGATAATTACGTTCAGGTAGCTATCAGGATATAAATTTTAATGTTTTCGCAAGATGTTTAGATTACGAAGATATTGAATCGGAGCTAATTTTGAACTCTTCTGAATAGAATAAGTTGCCGAAATCACCGTTTTTGGTTTATGAAATCCCCTTTTCTAGTTATGCTTATGCTGTTGTCCAACTATTCGTTCTCACAAAAGAATGACAGCGTTCCGCCCAAAACGTATAAGGCCTTTTTTGGCTGTGATTGTTGCCAGGACACCGTTATGATGCGAATACCTTTTCAACGTAAATGCATGTATGAATGCACACTTTACAAATCGCAGCACTTGCTTCAAGTGAAAGACATGGGAAAGGTAATCTGGGAGAAAGATATTCGGACCTATCTTCAAAACAAACAGGAGAATGAACTTTGCATCTTCAATGGTGGCTTAGATGCCAAAGGCAGGGAGCGGATTATTGTTTCCAATGGATCCAAGGCATTGGTTGTTCTTTATCTTAAGAATGGAAAACAGGTAAAACAATCAAAAAAATGATTCGCTTCACTCCGTCGCCAACTTTTGTTCTTTGTCGGAAACTATAGCTTTTCTTGGAATTGTCGGAACAGGAGTTGCATTTACTTGAATGATACTACTGTTTATGTCCCCATAATTGACCGGAAGACCTCCGGTAATTACTGTTGCGTCCTTCACAATTGTTCCGGTAAGAGAACTGGATCCAAGGATTTTGCATCCGTCAATGTAATAATAATCGGCTCCTCCTCTAATATGAATAGTCGTATCGGAAACGGAGGTTTGGGCAATCGAATTGGTTGCTGTAAGCAAGAATAAGACGGAATATAAAATGGATTTCATAAGCATTGTTTTGCATAGAGATGTCTGAATGACATAGATTCCACAATACCGATGCTTATTTTATCAATTTCCCCGCTTCTTCAATCAGTGATTTCATCAATTCGTCCGCTTTCCGCTGTTTCAGAATGATTTGTTTTGCCGCGTGCATAAAGACTAAACTAGTTAGAAAGTGGAATTGAAAATACAATTTACTACTTTTATCGGGTCTGCTATGGCGGATTCTTACTCAAATTCACATTGACATGAAACAGTTCATTTTTCTTTCTCTTTTAATACTCACGTCTTTTAGTGCCCTTTCCCAGAAGGAGGATGTTCTTTATGGTTCAAATAAAACAGTGGGTAAGTTTATGAAGATCAACGGAGTGAAACTGTACTATGAAATTTATGGAAAAGGTGAACCGATCCTATTGATTCATGGGAATGGAACGGGAATCAAAGGCTGGTCGTCACAGATCTCTCATTTTTCCAGGAAATACCAGGTCATTGCGGTAGATTGTCGTGGTCGTGGAAATTCCGAATTGGGGGATGATTCACTGACATACCTGCAGCAAGCGAACGATTTAGCAAAATTACTTACAGAATTGAAGCTCGAGAAAGTAACGGTTATTGGAAAAAGCGATGGTGGCATCATTGGATTACTAATGGCGATTCATCATCCGAAATCCATGAAGCAATTGGTGGCTTACGGTGCAAATGCCGAGCCGGATGGGTTGTTCCCGAAATCCGTAGAGGAAATCCATTTGGAACGCGTAAAAGCAGATCAGATGCTGGCAAAAGGCGATACCACAAAAAACTGGAAACTCGAACAGCAGAAATACCGCATGATGGAATTTCAACCCCACATTACAGCTGAAGATCTGCAAAAAATCAGGATTCCTGTTTTGGTCATGTCTTGCGACCGCGATCTAATCAGGGAAGAGCATACTTTGTGGATCTACAAAAATATTCCATTAGCAAACCTGAGTATTTCTCCGGGAGAAGTGCACAAGATGGCGACCTTGAATCCGCGCCTGTTTAATTCCATTGTAATGGAGTGGATTTCACAACCTTTTAAGGGAGAAGAGGTGAGGTTTAAATGATTTTCTGCGACTTGGACCAAAGCTGATTTTAATTGTAATAATAGTAAGCTTTGTTTGAATCAATGATCTTTAAGTCTTTAAAAGAAATGTCTTTCAGTTTATTCAAGTCTAAAGTGCTTTCGGTCAGGAGGAAATGGAGAAATAGTATTTGTTTGTTGTGTGCGGTCTTTTTGAAAAAAGGATAAAGAATATACTTCTTCCCTTTAAAAGAAAAGGAAACTTTACGATTGACTTTAATATCCAAATCCTCTTCGTTTGGTATACTTTTTTCGTTTTTTGCAGATTCTTCATTCCAATCATAAAGCAAACTTGAATTTGCATCGGTAATTTTGTCCAGAGATTTACTGTCAGGAAGATTTTCCGTTTGTGTATCACAAGAAACACAGCCAAATATTGCGATTATGAGGGTCAGGAATAATTTATGCATAAGCAAGTATAACTACTTTCGACAAACGATCAAAAACATCGGGAGATTTTCTTCAATTTCAATAATCTCCATCAATCCAAATTCCCTGAATTCTTCCCGGATTGAATCTTCATCGTAAAAGAAGATATTCACACCTCCGAATTGCTCGAAACGATCTTTACCGATCTCTTTGCCGTTTCCATAACTGGGAGCTGTTTTCGAAATAGCCGTAAAAACCATCCAGCCGTTTTCGTTCAATTGATTGTAGCAATCGCGGATGAGTTTCTTTCGTTCACTTGTATCCAATAAATGAATCAAGGCATAGCAGAATATTCCAGCGTATTGTTTTTCATCAAAGGGCATTTCCGTGACAGAACCGTGATGAATGGTCATCTCCGTTCCGAAGTGTTTTCTTGCCAAAGCTATGGCAGTTTCTGAAATCTCAATTCCTGTGACAGTCATTCCATTATCCTGGAATATCTTGGCATTTCGCCCATAACCAATTCCGGGAATAAGGATGTCCTTTATCGAATGTCGGATGAAAAAGTCCTTTGTCCAAACGGCGGAATTCGCAGGTTCAAAACCCCACATTTCCTGTTTTTCTTTGAAGTTTGATTCCCAGAATTCGGGCTTATTGTCTTCTAAATTGCTCATTGATTCTAGGATTATGGTGAACTAAAAAGGTTTAATTCCTGAAACAGCTTATTCTCCTTCCAATTCCAAAAATCTGCGCAACACCTGGTTTTCCCGTTCGGCTAAAGTTCCGGTTACGGTAATTGTTTCCACATCAAAATCTTCCATCCATTCTTCCAGCAGGTCGTTCACCTTTTTTCGGAGGTCGGGAAATTCATTCTCCGGGCAACCGATCAAATCCGGGGTTTCAATGGGAACCAATACGAATAGATCTATTTCAGTCATCGCTTCCCGGACCTTCATGTAGAAATTCTTGGAAGCTTCCGAACCACCGATCACATAGACGTAAGCAAGCAGGTCGAGTGGACATCTGTCGAAAATTACATCAGGCTCATCGATGGAACTATTTTCAATTGCATGGTCAAGCTGGATTGAAAAATCTTCCACAGTGGGCATTTCGGAAAAGAGGTATCCCTTTTCTTCCAGTTCCAAATACGGTTCGGGCATGTGGATATAATCCCGCAAAGATTCGTGAAGTTTTTCAGCAAGTGTTGTTTTTCCTACCAGGTGAGCACCAGTTATTGCAATTTTCATGGGGTAAAGATACATACAGAATGAGAAACAGAAACAGAATGAGAAACAGAATGAGAATGAGCGTGAGGAATAGAATGCGTTTTTGATTGGAGTTCAAAGGAAGGTTAATTGTTAAAAAATGTCTGTGTTAGGAATCTTTTCATCCGATTATTGGTACATTACTTTTATTCATTGTCGGGATGCATAAACAGTGGTTTGTGCGGTCGTATAATGAACCACGCAATGTGATCGATATGTGTTTTTCAGCAAGTGCAAGTTTTATAGCGGGAGCAGCTTTAACAGTTGTCGGAGTAGCTTCCGTTAGTCAGGTTCGTAAACCTGTTCACCTCGTATTTGCCGCCATGCCTTTATTTTTCGCTATCCAACAGTTTTGTGAAGGATTTGTTTGGCTTTCCCTGTCCAATCCGGATTTTGTCGGGTGGCATTTATTTGCAAAATACTCTTTTCTAATTTTTGCACAGGTTATCTGGCCATTTTTCATTCCCCTTTCATTCCTGTTGATTGAACCGGATCCCAAACGGCGGAAAATAATTCGTTATTTTCTTTTTGCCGGAATTGCAGATTCGCTCATACTTAGCTACCGTCTTTTTTTCTCCCCCTCACTGGCACAGATCGACGGATGTCACATTTCATATGAGATCGGCGCATTTAAAACCATGCAGATCGTAACGGGAGTTTTATATGTCGGCGCAATTGTCATAGCTCCTTTCTTTTCCAGCTGGAGAAGTGGAATTGCTTTAGCAGTAGTGAATGTGGTCTCTCTGGTGGTCACGCAAGTGTTCTATGAAGCTTACCTGGTATCCGTGTGGTGCTTTTTTGCAGCGGTTCAAAGTGTAATAGTCTTTTTTGTCATGCGGGAAATAAAGCGAACCTCGAAGTTCAGCCAGTTGGCTAAGAAATACGAAAGGTAACAAAGAGAGAATGAGAATGAGAATGATGATTTAACCTCTCATTCTGTTTCTCCTTCAGCAAAAGGCCATTCCCCATTTCGCCGCGCCTTAATGAAATAGACGATTGTTCCCGCTGCGATTACCCCAATACCGGCCAAAATCATCTTTAAACCTGTGGAAAACAGGATTCCTGCCCAAAGGATGATTGCAAGGTAAACAGGGAAAGGGAATAGGGGCATCTTCCAGGGAAAGGACTGTTTTCCGCGTGCCTTGTGAAGCAGAATCAATCCAACCGCCTGTCCGATAAACTGGATGAGAATTCGCATGGCGAGAATCGCGCTGATCACGTCGCTGAGTCGGAACAGCAAACTGAAAATGAATCCCAATCCACCGAGAAATAACAAGGAAATATGTGGGAAATGTTTGGTCGGATGTAATTTTGCGAACACCTTGAAAAAAGCTCCGTCTGCCGCAGCTGCGTAAGGAATCCGACTATAACCCAATGTGGCAGAGAATAAGGAAGCAAAAGCTACCCAAAGGATCAGGCAAGTTACAATAATCGCAGCTGTACTTCCCGCCAAGCGTTCCATGAACAGACTGATGACAAACTCACTGTCTTTGGCTTCGTTCCACGGAACAACACTCGTAACACTGATATTCATTGCCAGGTAGAGAACCGAAATTCCTGCAATCGAAAGAAACATGCTTCGGGGAATATTTCGTGTCGGATTCTTGATCTCTCCGCCCAAATGACAGGCATTGTAATATCCCAGATAGCTGTAAACGGTTTTGACACTTGCAAAGCCCATTGCGGAAATGAAAGCATAGTTTATGGTCAATCCGTCGTTCATGTGTTTCACCGGACCTAAGAAATTCCCGTGGGAAATTCCTCCGGCAACAATCCATAGAATGGTGAAGATCACACCTACCCAAAGGAAGACACTGATTTTTCCGATAGTTTCAATTTTCCGATAAAGCAACAATACTATCAGAATCACAACGCTTCCGCTGACGGCTTTTGTTGCAATTGGGTCCAAAGGAACGAGGTAGGAAAAATAGGCGGAAAATCCGATGGCTGCGGAGGCAATCACCAAAGGAGCCTGGATCATTGTTTGCCAAACGAACAAAAAGCTCATCAAACTGCCTGCTTTGTTCGGACCGTATGCTTCTTTCAGAAAATTGTAAGATCCTCCGGCTTTAGGAAAAGCTGCACCGAGTTCACTCCAAACCATTGCGTCAACGAAAGACAACAATGCTCCGGCAAGCCAGGCGTAAAGAAAGTAAGGTCCGTTCATCATCGTAATGATCATCGGCAGGGTAATGAATGGCCCGATACCGACCATATCGATCATGTTTATTGCGGTGGCTTGCCCAAGCCCTAATCGTCTTTCCAACATAGTTATTCAAAATTACGAATTCCGAATTGTGAATTACGAATGGCTCATAAAAAAGGAGACAACTTTCGTCATCTCCCTTTCAGAAGCTGTTTTAATGCCGATCAGCTTTGGCTGATAAAATCATCGAAAGCAGTGCTTTCTCTTATTCCTTCACAAACCGTTCGCGGTGAATAGTACCTTCTTTCGTGGTGATTTCTACGATATAGGCTCCCTGATCCAGTTTGCCTACTCCGATCGTAATGGCATTCGCTGTTCGTTCACTTCCTTTTTGTGAAAGTACCAGGTTACCTTTCAGGTCATATACCAGCACATTCTGAATCGTTTCTTCATCCAAAGTAATGTTCACGAAATCGTTTGCCGGATTGGGTGCCAATGTGATTTCCGGAGTATTCACAGCAATTGCCGGAGCAACACTTTGACAAAGTATCGTCTCTTGAATTGGACGGTGTCCAGGTGTTGGCATATACGTCACCGGATACATTGCAAGCGGATTGAAGTTTCCTGTACCAACGAAAATAGGATTGGTGGTAGTAGTAGTAACCGGAATCGATTTTTCACACTTGGAAATCTTCAGAAGGGAAGATACATTCAGGTCAAAACCACCATTATTGGTGTTTTGATTAACCAAATAAGTGCGATTTGAGTAAGTATTGTAAGTAATCATATCAGGAGTATTGATGAAAACGGAATTACCATTTTCTTCAAAATAGCTTGGAGATAAAGGGGAGTTATTTCCTGATTGATAAACCTTAGCAACAAGAAAGGCCAAATTATCCCTCATGGTGATTTGAAAAGGAGTAAGTTGTTGCGGCAATGCTCCGGATGGAGCGCTTAAATACCCACCTACAACAATCAAGTTACCACTGGATTGTTGTAAACGGAACCCATTTTGATCGACACCACTACCAATCGGATATGCGGTCATTTGATGACGGGTCCAAGGAGATAGGAAAGCTCCTGTAAGCGGATCGCAAATAGCTACCTGGAATTGGTGGATGACGCTGTTGTTGGCTAACAGATAGACCACATTTCGCAATGGATTATACATCACTGAAGATCCTGCAAAACGTGAATTGGTATTGTCGATAATATTGGAAAATGTTACACTTCCTGCATAATCGGTTCCCATTATGATGAGGTTTTGTTCGCCGGAAGCTGGAGGGTTGCATGATCCGGAAATAAAGTAGCCTGAGCCCGGGACTTCTGTGATGTTTTCCAACATATCGTAATCCCATATACTGGTAGCCGGAAGATCCATCTCAATTGGAGGATAAATAATTGAGTTGAAATTGTTGAGATCCAAACCGAGTACAAAACCGAATTTCGGAATAGTTGAATAATTACTTGCATCGACTGTTCCCACAATCTCCGTTCCGACTACAGTTACCTGAGCCATTGTTTCCGAGCAAATCACTTGATGAGGAACCATCGAATTTCCATTGAAAGTATATTCAATAGAACTTTGTATCGGTGCTCCTGTCATGAAGTCTACTTCAGCCACAATCATTTTATAAGGTGTTCCGGCGGTTGTAACAGCAGTCATTCCTGTCAAAATAATGGTGCCGGTAGCCTCTCTGATTGTAAAATCCATCAAATAAACAGCATCCGAGTAATCGACGTAATAGGTGTTCAAAGGTGCTCCAACAGTATTGGAAACCTTAAAAGTGGGTGTTAACAAGCCAGTTGCCGGATTGATTTCCGTATAGCCGCTAATGACGAAATCCTGAAAAGTTTCGACGGATAAATTCGGATTGATCCAGCTTCCGTTGGTTGCTTCGAAAATTCGCTGAGAATTGCTAAAATACGGCGCAAGCAAGAGCGCCACTGTGAATAGTGTTGTCTTCATAAGAACGTGAATAATGGTTAAAGACAGGAATTTAAGCTATTTACTGTCACGAGTCAAAAAAGAAATCGTTAAATTTTGGATTTCTGTTGATTATAGCACAGAAGAAATTCTGAAAGTTAGATTATTTCATTTTGTGTGATAAAAAGTTACATTTTATAACTAAATAGCGACAAACCACCTTGTCTTTTTTCAACTTCAAAGTACTTTTAGTTCTTAACAACCCTTCTTGTCGCGATTCCTTTTGTAGTATGAAATTCAAACAAGTAGACCCCGTCTGCATAATTCTTTAGTGAAATCTGTTCTCCGGAAACAACATGCTGACGAGCTAACTGTTTACCTTGTGCATCACGAATAGTAAGCCATGCATGCATTCCTTCGAATTGAACCGCAATCAAATCTTGTGTCGGGTTTGGTGCAAGCCTCAGGTCAAATAAGCTTTGCTCTCCCAATCCAAGATTGTCAATCGTTATGCAGTTTGACGTATCCGAACAACCGGTTGATGTTCCAATCACAGCATATATTCCGTTGATGGAAGCTGTAAAGGTTTGTGAATTGGCTCCAACAAGTGCATTTCCGGTTGAACAATCAATCCATTGATAGGTACTGGCCTGAGAAGCTGTGATGGAAGCATTCCCATTATCAACCGCTGTCATGTTTGGCGAATGATTAATCGTCAGGTTCAACGTCAAAGTCGAATCACAACCGGCAGCATTCGTCAGATTTTGCGTGTATATTCCGGTTGTCGTGTAGTTTTGACCGTTCAAGGTAAATGCATCACAAGCTGTTTGGGTTATGGAACTAGTTGTCGGGTGATTGATTGTTAGATTTAAAGTCAATACAGAATCACAACCGTTGGTATTCACAAGGTTCTGAATATAGGTTCCACTTGCAGTATATGTCTGACCGTTGAGCGTAAATGAATTACAAGCTGTCTGAGTCTGGGAACTTGTTGTAGTGCCGTTGATTGTCAGGTTCAAGATCAAGGTGGAATCACAACCTGCCGCATTCGTGAGGTGTTGCGTGTATATCCCACTCGCAGTGTACGTCTGACCGTTCAGGGTAAATGAATAGCAGGCAGCTTCGGTAATTGTATTGGTAGTAGCTTGAATGATTGTCAGGTTCAGGGTCAGTGCAGAATCACAACCTGCCGCGTTGGTCAGGTGCTGAATGTATGTTCCGCTTGTTGAATATGTTTGGCCATTTAGGGTAAATGCATCACAAGCAGTTTCAATAAGAGAGCTGGTTGTCGGGTGATTGATTGTCAGGTTCAGAGTTAATGTAGAATCACAACCTGCCGCATTCATTAGGTTTTGTGTGTAGATTCCGCTTGTCGTGTAAGTCTGACCATTCAAGGTGAACGAGTTACAAGCTGTTTGTGTGAGTGAACCTGCGGTGGCATTATGGATTGTCAGGTTCAGAGTAACCGTTGAATCACAACCATTAATTGCAGTGAATGATTGAGTATACGACCCGGAAGATGTGTAGTTTTGTGCATTCCATGTATACGAATAACAAGCCGTTGAAGCGAATGCATTGGTGATTGGAGCTGCTTGAGTCACTAGAGGAGAAAGAACGGTTGAACATCCGTTCGCATCGCTTATTGTAACCGGATAGGTTCCTACAGAAAGTCCTGTTCTGTCTTCTGCAGTTACACCACTTCCCCAATCAAATGAATAAGGAGCAGTTCCTCCAGCTGGTGTTAAATCAATTCCACCATTTGCACCGCCATAGCAGCTGATAGGTGTAACCGAAGTTGTACCTGAAAGGGCAGAAGCAGGTTGGGTAACCGTTACACTTATTGTTGCACATCCATTCACATCGGTAATGGTTACAGCATACGTTCCAGCGGGTAATCCCGTCCGGTCCTCAGTAGTGATTCCACCACCCCAATCAAAGGAATATGGAATAGTTCCTCCGCTCGGAATCAAGTCGATTTCACCATTCGAACCACCAAAGCAGCTCACATTCGTAATGTTAGTCGCGGTGGAAAATGGGCTAGCGGGTTCTGTTACTAATGTATTGACATTGATGGAACATCCGATTGCATCATTGATAATCACTGAATAGCTTCCTGCTGCAAGTCCGGTTCTGTCTTCTGCAACAGATCCATCATTCCAGATGAAGGTGTAAGGTGCGAATCCACCGGTTGGAGTCAAATCGATTTCACCATTCGAACTGTTAAAACAACTGATATCCGTGGTAGTTATTCCGGAAGAAATTGCGGGACAGTTAGCCAGAAGTCTTCCGATCCGGTTTCTTGCAATTCCGTTGAAAGAACTGAAATCTCCTCCGACAATGACTTTTCCATCCGATTGAATGGACAATGACCTCACGCGTTTAACAAATCCGCTTCCAGGATTGAAAAGTGCATTCAGACTACCGTCAGGATTCAAACGTACGATCCGGTTTCTTGCTGTTCCATTGAAAGAGGTGAAATTACCTCCCACAATGATTTTTCCGTCTGCCTGGATTGCAATGGACGATACAGAATCATTAAAACCCATTCCCGGGATAAATGATAAATCGGAGCTGCCATCTGAATTCAGACGTGCAATGCGGTTGATCGCAGTTCCGTTAAATGTGGTGAACAATCCTCCGGCAATGATCTTTCCATCTGCTTGAATAGCCGTTGATCTTACTTCCTGATTAAATCCACTTCCCGGATTCAAAGTCAGGTCCAGAGTCCCATTGGTATTCAAACGCGCCAAACGGTTGATTGTAGTTGCATTGAAACTCGTGAAATCTCCTCCGACAATGATTTGCCCGTCCGATTGAACAGCAAGTGAACTTACCGGATTATTGAATCCCGTTCCTGGGTTGAAAGTTGCATCCAGTGTTCCGTTCGTATTCAGGCGCACAATCCGGTTTCTTGCCGTTCCGTTGAAACTGGTGAACTTACCTCCGACAATGACTTTCCCATCTGCCTGGATAACAATCGAACGAACCGTGTCAGTGAAACCTGTTCCGATGGTGAAACCGACATCTATACTGCCATCCGTATTCAGGCGCACAATCCGGTTTCTTGTTGTTCCGTTGAATGTAGTGAATGCTCCTCCGACGATGATTTTTCCGTCCGATTGAACGGCAAGTGTTGTCGTTTCTCCATTGAACCCTGTTCCCGGATCAAAACCTGCATCCAAACTGCCATCGGCATTCAGACGCGCAATGCGGTTCTTGGTATTTCCATTGAATAAGGTGAAATTTCCACCTACAATTATTTTTCCATCGGGTTGAATAGCAGTTGCATCAACCTGTTTATTGGCACCGCTTCCGGGATTGAAACTGAAATCCAAATCACCATCGGGATTGAGGCGTGCTATTTTGGATCTGGGTGTCCCATTGTAACTTGCAAAATCTCCTACACAAACGAATTTTCCGTCAGGTTGGCGAACTGTTTCATATATAGTTCCCGTAAAACTAGTTCCGGTGACAAACGTTGGATCCACGCTTGCATCCGTGTTTAGACGCAAAATGTATCTTGGACTTGTTCCATTATAGACGAAGAAAATTCCCGATACCATAATCTTTCCATTCGGCTGGAGAATAATTGATGTAACCGCACCGCTACCACTAAAACCCGTTCCGGGGTCAAAACTGGTGTCTAAACTCCCATCAGAGTTTAAGCGTGCAATCTTGTTCCGTGGAGTTCCGTTGAAATGAGAAAAACCTCCACCGGCAATGATTTTTCCATCTGGTTGAAGAGAAAGCGCACGTACAGTGCCTAAGTTATTAAACCCCGTGCCTGGATTGAAAATGGTATCCAGACTTCCGTTTGCATTGATGCGTGCAATCCGGTTTATACTAGTTCCATTGAATGAGGTAAACGATCCGGTAACAACTACTTTTCCGTCCGGTTGAAGGGTGATGGCATGAACCCAGTCATTAAAACCGGTTCCGATATTGAAAGTCGGATCCATTGATCCATTGGTATTGAATCGGATGATATGACCTTGATAATTGTTGCCGAAATTAGTAAAAGCCCCTCCCGCAATGATCTTTCCGTCCGGTTGAATTGCAACTGTAAGAACTTCATTATTCAAACCACAACAATTGACAGTACCGCCGACAGGATGGAAACTTAAATCCAAACTACCATCGGTATTCAAACGCGCAATGGATCTTCTTGAAACTCCATTGAAATAGTCAAATTCTCCTCCCACAATGATTTTTCCATCCGTTTGAAGACTGACCGAATAAACTATCCAATCAAAACCGGTTCCGGGATTGAATGTCGTATCCAAAGATCCGTCGGCATTGAGCCGTGCAATCCGGGTTCTGGGAATTCCATTGTATAAAGTGAAATGCCCACCTGCAATTATTTTCCCATCCGGCTGAACAACTGTTGAGAATACTGTATTATTGAAACCGCTTCCGTCTCCATAAGCGCCATCATCGAATGTGTTAAATGTGGGATCGTTGGCTCCAGGCTGAGCAAGTGCACAAGTGGATACCAGTAACAAGGCAATATAGGATAGCAGGAGTTTCATTCTAAAGTATTTGACTGCAAAATTAATCCATTGAAGTGGTTTTTCCAAAGAGGATTTGGAAATACCCGGAACCTGAGTAGACCATAATAAAATGTCAGCGCACGAGGTTTACATGCCCCTGAATTTGATTGGATAGGATATCGTTGGTTGCTATGGTAATCAACCAGTTATAAACTCCTGTCGGGGCTTGCATTCCGTTAATGGTTCCATCCCATCCATCCCTGGCAGATGTTCCTGACCAAATTAGTTCGCCCCAACGGTTGTAAATAGTGAATTCTTTCACGATTCCCAGGTAATCAACAGGTTTGAAAACAGCGTTCAATTCGTTCCCATCAGGCGTAAATGTATTTGGAACATAGAGAAGATCGGTTGGTTTAAAGATCATGACCTTTTTTTCGTCACTGCAACCATCCGAATTTGTAACAGTTAGTGAAACGGTTACTGGCTGAAAATAATCTTCCATCGTATAGGTGCATTGAGGAGATGTGGAAATGGGCTGATCGTTTACTTTCCATGACCAGTCAGTAACATTACCGGTAGATTGATCTGTAAATTGGATGGGTATGAATGGTTCAATTCGGTTTGGCAGGTAGGAAAAATTGGCTGTTGTAACGGGAAATGCTTCTGCAAGAAACGTCACGGAATCTTTTACCAAGCAGTTGTTGGCACTAATTGCCATCAATGAGATCGGATAGGTTCCCGGTGCCGTGTAGGTAAATTCGGCATTTTGTGTGTGAATGTTGTTTCCATTTCCAAAATCCCAAATCCATTCTGTAATAGTTGAAGGGCTTATTCCGGTTAATTGAATGGTGAATGGTGTACATCCTGAGGTATCACCAACCAGGTGACTAATCTGAGTTGTATCGTTTGAAATGGTAATGGTATCGGTTGTTGTGAGGCAAGATTCTACTTGGTACTGAACCCAGTATGTCCCAGGTTCGGAAACTTGAAGTGTAGAGCCCGTGCTGCCATCCGACCAAAGGTATGAGGCTCCGGGAACATTGGATAAACTGTTTGAAAGGGTCATGTTGGTATCTAAACAGATCGTGAGATCCGGACCGAGTTCTAACGGAGATGGAATTAAATAATCCGGGTTATAATACCATGGAAGACCGTACATGGCTGTACCATTTAATGCAACTCCATTTTCCACAAATCCACAAGCTAACCCGGATACTTCCGGATTGGTGATCACTCCGATGAAATTTACAGCGGGCCATGCGTTGTAACTAACGTAGATTCGATCATTTGGAGCTATTTGAAGTTGTCCGATTTCTCCGGGAAATGAAAGTGGTGTACTGATTTTTATTCGGGTAGCTGCAATATTCGGAGCTGTCATGTCATATTGAAAAATACTTCCGGTTGCATTGCCCCATTCACTTGAGTATAATCGATTCCCGCTTCGTGAGAACTCCAAGCCGAATGCACTTCCTGTAGTAACCCCCGAATAAAGAGTACTGATTCCAGTTGCTATGCCACTTGCTTTATCGAAATCGATCAGATTGATTTTTCCGTCATTGTAAGATTGGCTCATGGCGATTTTTGTTCCATCCGGATTTGGTCGCATAATACCAACTCCCATGATATTGGATTGAACGGGAATGCCCAGGTCCGTTGATACAGGGACGGGGTCGATTCCGGAAGCACTGACATGATAAGCAAGAAAAAAGCTGTTTGCATCTTTTCCATGGGTAATAATCCAGGTGTCGACACAATTTGCATGACGCACGGCGGTAATCCATTCGCCGTTAAATGCGTTTAGTAGAACATTTTTAAAGGTTGTGACATCTCCATTTCCACCATTTAAGTTCATGTCTACTTCAGAATACCTCAGTCCATTTAGACAAGCGTGTTCAATAGCATCCGTTGTGATTATATAGTATGTGCCCGGATTTCCAGGTTTAGGGATAATCATACATTGAGAGCTTCCATTCCCCATTAGTCCTGATCCGTTGGGCATTGGATTGTGATTTCCACTCCATACATCGATCCCATTTGTGTAAAATAAGAGGTTTCCATTTGCATCGTTTATAGAGGCGGAGGATTCAGTCGAGAGCATCATATTGCTGCCACCTGGAACAGGGTTTCCTGTACTGAAGTTCAAACTATTTCCAAATCCGAAGAGCCAATTCATGTGCTGATTTTGAGCCACAGCCGGCAATGCTAAAACGAGAAAATAAATAACCAGTAATTTGTATTTCATGGAAAGGTCGCTTCTTTACTTATTCGAAACGTATAATTGGGAGCAATCGTTGCCTGGAGGAAAAGATAAATTTTTCCAAATTTTAGACAAGTCAGTTTAAAAGTCCGATTCTTGAAAATGAATCGCCTGTTTCACTTTTTGCCAAATGACAAATTTGTTCCATTTGACCCGAACTACATTTGCTCTAAATCAGTAACAACGAAAAATGAGTAAGACAGTATTGATCACAGGAGCTTCTTCGGGAATTGGAAAAGCAACAGCCATTTACCTTGCGCAAAATGGATACCAGGTATACGGTGCGGCGCGAAGAGCTGAAAAATTAAAGGAATTGGAAACCTACGGGATTAAACCGATTACCATGGATGTTACAAAGGACGAGAGTATTGTCGCTTGTGTAAATCGTATCCTGGAGGAATCGGGAAGGGTGGATGTTCTGATCAACAGTGCAGGATTGGGATCGTATGGCGCCCTGGAAGATGTCCCGATGGATGAAGCGAAAAACCAACTGGAAATAAACCTCTTTGCTGCGGCCAGATTGATACAATTGGTATTGCCGGGGATGCGTAAGAACCGATATGGAAAGATCGTGAATATTTCGTCGATAGGTGGAAAGGTCGGTTTGCCGATGGGAACCTGGTATCATGCAAGTAAATTTGCCATTGAAGGATTGAGCGACAGTCTTCGGAATGAAGTAAGGCAATTCGGGATTGATGTGATTGTCATCGAACCGGGAGGAACAAAATCGGAAATGGTGGAAATAGGAGGGAAGGACCTGATGCGGGTTTCCGGACAAACAGCTTATGCGAACCTGGCGAAAAGTCTGGATAAGATGTATGCTGCTGTCGAAAAAAGCGCATCGGAAGCCATCGTCATTTCAAAGCTGATTAAAAAAGGAATTGAGGCTAAAAATCCAAAAACCCGTTATATTGGAGGTAAAATGGCAAAACCAATGTTGTTTCTTCGGAGAATGCTGTCCGATAAACTATTTGACAGAATGCTCATGAGGGGCATGAAATAATGCTGAAAACAGCATAAAAACAATGAACCGCAAAGAAGCAAAGAACGCCAAGGCAAAGGGTGTTCTTTCTCTGCGTCTTAGCGTACTTTGCGTTGAAAAAGAGAATATGGAATCACTCATCAATTACATTTTGCAGTTCGGTCAGTTGAATCAACAGCAAATTGACCTGGTAAAAAGCAAAGCAGTATTCAAGTCTCTGAAAAAAGACGAATACTACCAGGAAGCCGGAAAAATCCCCCGCGAAATTATCTTTTTGACCAAAGGGATCATTCGCATCAGTTATTACGACAACAAAGGCAATGATATCACCAAGTATTTCATGGATGAAAATCGCTTCATTGCAGACATTAACAGCTACAACCAGGGAATTCCATCCACGGAATATGCCCAGGCTGTAACCGATTGCGAATACCTGGCATTTTCCAAAGAGGGGATGGAAGAATTATCACTGACCATTGTCGGATGGGACGCAATTATCTCCAAAATAACTGCAAAAGGATTGGCTGACAAACTAACCCGGATCAGCTCCATGATGGCAGAGGATGCAACCGAACGTTACCTCCATTTTTTAACGAATTTCCCCGGACTCGCAAATCGAATCCCGCTTTCCCAATTGGCTTCTTACCTGGGAATTACACAATCGTCTTTGAGCAGGATCAGAAGGGATATCAAGTGATACCAATCTTTTTCGTTGCTTTTCCTTCTGCCTGGAATATGAAAAAGTCGCTTCCGGGAAAGTGGAAGCGACTTCTAAAAAAAAGAGATTATGTTCTGTTAGGGGAGTGTTTCGACAGCAGTCTTTAAATTTGCTAACGAGATGGTCGAAATACTAGAGATCGTGATCGATTGATTCGGTGTAGCAGTAAAAGGGGTGATATTTGCTTTCAGTACACCTCCTTCTTTCGATACGACAATGATATTTCCGTTTTCTCCTTCGGAAAAATAACCTGAATTATCTGTCCAGTAGTTTCCTGATGAGCTGGAAACATAGGAGTCAAGACTTGTCAGTAGGAAATTTTTCCCATCGGCAGAAACAAAGATCTCTGTGTTATCTGTATTGAAGTTGGCTGGCAGGTAAACTTTCGGGATCAAATGATTAGCACCGCTTTTGCCTAAGGGGATTTCCGGAATATCAATATTGATCCTCTCTATAGGATTATTGATCGGAAAACTATATTCAGGATCGTTCGTTTGCAAAGTTGTCGGAGATGCTGTCCATACCTTATCGCGAGCCTGATCATCAGATTGTACACCGTTCCACAGTGTCATACCCGGGTTGAAACCACCCGTATTGTCTCCGGAAGTGGTGAGTTTCACTCCTCCGTTTGGAATCGTTACCGAATTACCGCCAGCCGTCATTATGGAGATTGTATAAGATCCACCTGTAGAAAGTGGTCCTCCTTCGGTTGTCGGTTCACTTAGTGCTGTTTCGCTCGGCATGTTATTGGCTAGCATTTCCCAACGTGTATAAACATCGTTGATCCTTACAATCACATTTCCGGAAATTGGTCCGCCGTTCATGTTGCGAATAGCTCCTGCCTCAAAGATTAGCTGCGAACCGTCAGGAGTAGTAATATTGCCGCCCATCTGCGGATTGATCGAATACGTTAGCGTCTGGGTGGCGCGATTCTCTTCAAAAAATGTTTCAATATTCTCATCAGAGTTTTTTAGTTGTTCTGAAGCGGGAGATGGTTTTTCTTTTTGGCAGGATGCCATCGTCAAACCGACGAAAAGTGCAGACGTAGCTGCATAACTCAGTGTTTTCATAGTGAATAATGGTTTTAAATTCAGAAAGAAAATAGAGAGTTGATTTGTAACAACCAATTTAAACGGAAAAAAAAACTAAATAGCCTTATTTTGTTATTAAGTCGGGACTTCCCAATTCCGCTTTTTTCAGAACCCGATGAATTACTGAATCAATATTTACTAAAACATCAAAAACAAGTGCTTCTGAGAATAAATAGATGAATAGATGCTGCTGATTAAGTCAACAGCTTCCGTTTGTTGCAGATTCTATTGGTGGGGGATTCGGTATTGAAATAGAATCACATAATTACTCTATTCTATCAAACGGAATAACAGATAGTTCAACTAACCGTTGTTTGAATTTATCTGCATATAAATGAGCAAATTTTTCTTTTTCAGCAGAAGGTATGGTAAAGTAAAAATCATCCCGTTTTTCCCAATCTATCAATTCCTCATTTTCGGTTGAAGGTCTTTCTACAACTTCCAGATAATGCATATAATGACCAAACTCATGAGGTAAAGTTCTATAGAGTTGGGTATTTCTAACATGTTCAGGGTTATATTCAGCGACAAAATAACGAGATTCATTCACAAACAAATGTCCGTCTAATTTTAATCGTTCAAATTCCTTTTGAGAGTCAACAGACATTTTTGTTGACCACTTCAATTTTTTACTGTAATCAACGGCTTCAATAATGATAGCAGGATGAAAATCGTTTTCAAATTCAAAAGAATAAATTAAACGTCCCCAAACAGGTGAAAGTATTGTTTCTTTTCTCTTTGGTTGTCGGAAAATGATTAGGCGTAAATCACCATAATCATTGATTGGAATATTTGAGACAATGCGTTCGACATCTTCTACTGTACAGGCATGTTGACAATATTCTCGTGTTTTCTCGATTACAAATATGAATTCATGGCCATTTATCACCTTGGTCGTTTTTTCATATTCATCCAAACGTTCATAAAAAGTTTTAGATGTTTCGCAAGGACTTGGAATTATCAGTTTATTACTTTGTCCATATCCTTGTTTAGAAGTGCCAATATTTCGATTTCTTCTGGTTGGATTATTCATTTCAGTAAATATAGGGTGATTCGATTAAATGAAAAAGGAGCATTTCTATAGAAGAGAAAAAAAGAATCGGAACCTTACTTCCGTAAAATCCCGATTCTTTTTTGTGCGTAAGACTGAAGTGCCTAACTTCCTGTAACTACCAGAACGATGCTTCTGTCGTCGTTAAAGACTAACGTTACATACTTACCGGATGTCTTTGCGTTTGCCAATTCGGTTTCTTCGGCTTGACTAAGGTTACCCGGCATGTAAAAATAATTTGTTAGCGAACCCGGTTTTCCGGTTGCGGGTGGGCGCCCATATTCATCTGAGCTAACACTAACCTGGGTAGAGCCATTCACCTGATCGATAGCTGTAACGAAACCGCTGATCAGGTTATAATTATTAAATGTGCTTATTTGAGATGTAATAGGAGTTCTTGGTGTTCTGGTGTCCAGAGGCAGTGCAGGTGAATTCGTAGATTGATCCCATGGTTGGGCGGGATTTCTGTTGGAACCTACTGCTACAGCATACAACCCAAAACCTTCATTGTCCCAATAATAATTCGGGAAACCACAGGCTATTGGCCCACCAAACCAAGTGTAGTCATTCGGCGCATTAAATGCTGTTCCGCTTGAACTGTTGCTGCCATTTGGAGCATACGGTCCTGTTCCGGTAGGACAACTGCCCGAAGAACTCAAGGTGTAACCGGATTGATTCCACCATTCGTCACAGTATTCAAAATAGCATACACCGAGATTCATTTGCTCTGCATAAGCTGCCGGAAGCATTGTTTCCAATACGGTTGCCACGTTTTGCTGGGTTTCGGTGTTAGACATGATTTGCAAAGGACTCAGAGTGTTTTCGCTGGTACGTGACGTTGCCGGGAAACCGTATTCGGTCAGAATGACCGGTTTAAGTGCCGCACCGCTCAGTTTCGCATACCCGCTAGTAATGGTGCTATTTCCGAACACAGAGGCAAAAGTTTGAGGCTGATACGTGTTTACACCCCAAAAATCAATACTGGTGCAGGTTGCCATCTCAGTTTCACAATTTTCACAGATACCGGGATCATCGTGATTGGAGATACCGATTAATTTATCAGGAGCAGCCGTTTTTGCGATCAATGCCATCGCCTGAACCTGACTCCACCAATAGGTTTGGTTGGTCGAAGGACCATAGGTGTCAACGGATCCATTGTCCACTTCATTGGCAATGATAAATCCCATTACCGCCGGATGCGACCCCAAATTGGTCACGGTAGTTTGAAGATTGTTCTGCCACCAGGTTTGATCAGGCGTTGGCACCTGGCCAGAATCGAATAGTTGGGTTGGAAGTGGAAAACCAACTAACACGTAAATACCAAGTTGATAACATGCATCGAGAAATTTCTGGTGTGTAAAGATTGTATCCGTGTTCCATTGATTCGGAAGTTGTTGGCTTAACATACAGTAGACCCGAATGGTGTTAATACCAAGTGCTTTTATTTTGGGTAAATCGTTTTCCCATGTCTGCTCCCAGCTTGTAATCGTTGTACTACCGGAAGTATAGGTGTCCCAAAACCAATCTCCAATGTTCGAGGCATTGTTATTTGATCCTCCGATCGGGCAAGGCGAGTAACAAACTCCCTTTATTCTGAAGGGACTAACCGCTGAGCCATTGGTAGTAACAGTCATTGAAGCAATAGGACCACTATTACTTTGTGTAACCGAACACTTCCATGTTGTTGTGTTTACTGAATTCATAATTACGCTTATTTAGTTTTTTCTTTTGTGGGGATCGCCCCGCTTACGGAGCAAAGATTTATCAATTTGCTGAAATGGATAAGCGTATAAAGCCCTGTTTTCAAATACAGGTATATTTGACCGTTTCGGTATATTTTATAGGTATAAATACGCGGTTAGTCATCAAATGAAAAAGCAGGAAAATAAGTTTGAGTTGGAGTGTGAGTGTGAAGGGAAAAGCAATAAGTTACCTGAATATGCTAGCAATAACCGAAGCTATTACAAGTATCAGAAAAGAGTAAATTGAAAACCTTCCCATTCGAAAAGTTGCATCAAGCAATTTGTTTAGCTGTGCATCGTCTTTTTTAAAAAGATCTTTTCGATTGGAATACAGATTAAGAGGATTCGATGCGCTTCCTTTCATAACGCCGGATTGGATAGCACTTTTTGCAGCCAGGTCCGGATACTTTTCGAAAAAGTAATCGTCGAACTTCATTTTGTTTCTGCCGTAAGAGATACCAAATAATACAGGACCTAATAGCGTATATGCCACAGGCATGAAATTCCACATGCCTTGTGGGAGAAATGAAATTCCGATGATAAAAAGAAGAGCGAGGGCACAAAAATAAATGTTTGAAGACAAGGGTTTCATAGAGTCTTTCTGGGATCAGATTGAAATCAAATATAAGGTTAAAACAAAAAGCAACACCTTTCGGTATTGCTTTTATTGGGTGCGCAACTCAGTTCAAAGTTCGAACCGGATTTGAGGTTCTATCGTATGAATGAAATCTACCATTTCTTTTTAGACCATATTCTTTTTCATTGATCACCATGTTGAAGCTAATCTGCATCGTTTGATCATTTTAGGTCTGTCCTGATTAGATGTCTTGAGGAAAAGGATCATTCCATTTAATCTTCTTACCGAACAAATGCTGCTCATTGGCTTGCAACAAGCATTTTTCGAGTGCTTTAATCATATTTTCCTGATCTATATCCTGCCCGATGAAAACAAGTTCATTCATACGATCTCCCCATTGTTTACTCCATTTACTTTCAATGTACTCTTTATTATCCACAAAAGAAGGGTAGTTTATTCTTTCTTTAAACTCCATGCTGCACCACCAAACTCCTGCTCGTTCTAGACGGGAAGAACCTCCTGCCTGTGAAAAATTCAAGGCATCATCAGGTCGAGAAGCCAGCCAAAACAAACCTTTGGCCCTGATAACTCCACCCGGGTATTCTTCATTGAGGTAGTTCCAGAATCTTTCAGGATGAAATGGTCTTTGATCACGAAAAACAAACGAACTGATTCCGTATTCTTCTGTTTCAGGGGTATGGGTTTCTGCTTCTAACTCTTTTTGCCAACCAGCCGAATTTTGCGCTTCTTCAAAGTCAAACAGCCGGGTATTCAAAATCTCGGATGGGGCAACTTTTCCAAATTCGGAGGAGATTATTTTTGCTCCCGGATTGAGCTTATGAATGGCAGCTCGAAGCAGTCCCACCGTGTTTTCAGTAACCAAATCTGTTTTGTTCAAAATGATCACATTGGCAAATTCAATCTGGTCGGTCAACAAGTTTACAATAGTCCGGTAATCACCTTCCATATCGGTCAAACTGCGATCCTGCAAAAGCTCAGTTGTTCCGAAGTCTTTGAAAAAATTGAAGCAATCCACTACCGTAACCATCGTATCAACATAACTGAAACGGGAAAGATCAATTCCATTTTCTTCATCCACAAAAGAAAAGGTTTGAGCAACGGGAACAGGCTCGCTAATCCCTGTGCTTTCAATGAGCAGATAGTCGAAACGTCCCTCTTTCGCGAGCTTCTCCACTTCAATCATTAAATCTTCCCGCAAGGTGCAGCAAATACAGCCATTACTCATTTCTACCAATTTCTCTTCCGTTCGGGAAAGGACATGTTGGTTTTCTACCAATTTTGCATCTACGTTTACTTCACTCATATCGTTAACAATAACGGCCACTTTCAATCCGTCTTTGTTATGTAAAATATGATTGAGCAATGTTGTTTTACCCGCTCCAAGAAAACCGCTCAGTACAGTTACCGGAAGTTTGTTCGTCGTTGTATTCATAAATGTGATTGTTATTTTGAAATTTCTGCTTGATATAACTGCTTGTTTTGAGAGTTGATCATCGAAACTGTCAGCTTGTTCGATGTAAGCTGAACACCCATAAATCCAAAGTCACCAACTGCAAATTTGGTCATGCTGGAGTCAGTGGTAACTCCCCTGAATTCGGATCCGGCACCGCTCACGAAATAATGTGTGTATCCAACCGGCTTTTGATGCTGTAAGTCGTGGTCATGACCGGCAAAATAAACATCTACCCGGTATTTTTCGAAAACAGGTAAAAAGGCAGCCCTGACATCCAACATTTTACCTCTGCGGTAACCGGTGGTAAACAAGGGATGGTGTCCGACAACGATTTTCCATTTGGCTTTTGACTGCCCGAGGACATGGTTCAGCCAAACCAGTTGTGCTTTTTTGTTTTGTCTCCCCAAACCATTGTATCTTAATCCTTTTAAGGTTCCATCGAACGGATTTGTGTCAATGAAAACAACTAATACGGAATCAGATGAATGAGGAATTCCTTTTGTGAAGCTATCATACCGTTTTTCCGTTTTCCAGCGGGGATTGATTTTGTGGTAGTTCAATTGTGCTCTGATCCGCCCCATATAATCATGATTGCCAAATGCCGTATACCAATCGCGTTTCAGGTTTGTATCCACGTAAACGTTTTCAAAGGAGCATTCCCATTGCGGATCTTTTACGCTTTTCACTCCCTTCGGATAAAAATTGTCCCCAACACTAATAATGAAGTCTATCGGATGAATGAATGCTTCAGCAGCCATTGCTTGAGCAACATTCCGTTGGTTTGTATCACCTTTCCCCCAATCGCCAATAACAAAAAAACGAAGTCCTTGCTGAGTATCGGGTATCCGTCTTTCCCGGATATCAGAAGCATCACTGAAACTCAGTAACCAAGAAGAAAAAAGTAAAGCTCCTAAAAAAATTAACTTAAACATACTGTGTGGCGTTTTTAAGATATTCGATGACCGTTTTACTGCGTTATACAGTGCAATCCTTTGCACATTTCCCCTGTTTATGGTTGTAAAAATGCAGCATTATGATGCTAAGAGCGGGAACGTATCCAAGCATTTCATGAAGCGGTATCATTCCGAATGACTCATTTAGAATCATCAGGAGTAAAACAATCCAGGAACACCATAAGGTTATTCGAACCCAATTTTTTGTTGTACTGCCAATTGAATTGTAAATGGCAATAAACGAGATAACAATAAATATATAATCCATGAGTTGCCACCAAAAAGGAGTATCCATGCAATAGGTTGTTGAGCATGCTTTTGCCAAAAATATAAACGGTGTTACCGCGCAATGGATCAGACAGATGGTACCGGAGGCAATTCCCAATGTATCTGCTTTGATTTTTAGTATCATACTTGTTTTAACCAATGAATAATATTTTGCAGGTGCTGCTCCCCATAAAGCGAAACAAATTTTTGTGTTTCCGGATTGCTCCGTTTTTGATAAACCTCCAGACGTTGTTGTGCAAAATCTTTGGTCAGATTGATTTTACAATCGTTACTAATGCAGTTTTGCCATTGTTCAAACGTTTGTGGAATCATAAATTAAATCTCTTTAATGCAACAATGTTGCGAAACTAATTATTATTTTCTAAAATTGCAACTATGTTGCGTTAGCATTTTAATAAACTCATGAAGCAATCACGAAATACAGCTGCAAAAACAAAAATTCTGACTATCATAAAGGACTCTGAGATGGCTTTGTCGCGTTCGGAAATACAGTCCGTATTGAATGGGTTATGCGATCGAATTACAGTTTATAGGGTATTGAACCGTTTGGTATGTGAAGGTTTGGTCCACAAGGTGATCACTCTGGATGGTGGAGTGAATTATGCAATCGGTAACACGGAATCCTGCAACCATTATCACATCCATTTTAGTTGTCAAAAATGCCAATCGATTACCTGTATGAACGATATTAAACCGTCATTTCAGTTGCCGGAGAATTACAAGGTCAATTCGATAAATTTCACGGTTTCCGGACTTTGTCCGAGGTGTTCGTAAGTGAATAAATAGGCTTTCCTAATTTTTTCGAAATCGAACATGATAAGTGGACGGAAATTATTCTTCCAGGAGGATCTCGCTCCCGCTCTGAAAAGAATCGGGACAGAGCGTCCCGATAGCTATCGGGAGTGAGAGTGAGGGGGGGAGTGAAAAAAAATTGGGATCATCACTGAGGTAACAATCCCGATTCTTTTTTGTCTGCAAGTTGGTCTGAAGCAGAACCAACAGCATTCATATCAAAACAGGATCAAAAATCTTTAATCAGCCAGATATTGCTTTGTAGTTGATACCTGCTTCACATAAACAGTCGCATTTTTCTGGATAACGAATTCACTCATTCCCACATGGGTCGGGTTCCCCGGATTCCAGTCATAGGTATAACCGAGTTGTGTCCACGGATACTGATCGTAGAGTTGACAAGCGTAATAGCGACTAATCCGGCTTTCATTGATCCAGGTGATGTAATCCGGAGGCGTATTAGCCGGAAAGCAGGTAGAACAGGATTTATCGTTAATCTCATTGTCGGGACACGGACGGAAAAGATCCGAAGGTTTTACCCAAAACTCTACGAAATAGTTGTAATTGGTTCCCGAAGGCGGTAATCCAAGTAATTGTTTGAGGCGCAGATTGGTATCCGCTATATTTTGTTGGTGAAACCAGTTTTTCAGTTGCGGAGAAGTGGTTACCCAGATCTGGTATGGTCCCGTATTATAAAGCGAATCTCCGCCGTTCGGGTAATAAGAGACACTTTTCCAAGTTACGACGAGCAAATAGTTCTCACCGTTAAAGGTCTTCCAGGTAAGGTTTGGGTTTTGAGGCGTGATCGCGACCAGGTTGGTGTCAATTTTTGACGAATCGGGATAAACGGCTGTGCTCATGGCATTGCGGTAGAGCGTTCGAAGGTTTTGTTGGGCGTTTAAGGATGCTGTAAGTAACAAGCTGGCACATAGCAGCAAGCCTAATAGTGGATTTCTTTTCATGTGAATAGTGTTTAATGGGTAAAAGGTATTTAAAATTTTGAATAGATTGGTCGCCGTAAATAAAAAAGAATCGTATTCTTAGATCTGTTTTTTTAGGAGCAATTCGATAAAGAAGTAGAACCACTTTATAACTCAAACTCTTTTTCCCAATATTCTAAAAGTGAATTTCCATAAAGAATGACATCCGTTCCCTGATGAGCTGAAATTACCGGACTTAACGATTTATCCTGAAAAATAACCAGATGGCGATTAGCATATAAGGGGATAAAACCAATGATCTGTTCGACATCAAAACCTGATTTTAACAGAGGCTCCTTTGTATAATTCATGAATTCAAATAGCTCGTCAACCATCCATTTTGTTCTTTCATAATCTTCCGGATACTTGTATAACATTCGACCAAATTCATCCTCAATTTCTTCATCAGGATCAATGGAAATCTCATCCCGGTCAAAACCATTCATTACCGTGAGCATGGATTTATAGTCATCAGGAAATTCGAATCCGAACAATTCTTCCAACGATTCGATTTCAAATTCACTTAATCCAGGATTCCATTTTGTTCCAGGCTGAATCTGAAACCCATAACAATTGGAGTAAAGCGGAATCGTCCTGAATTTTTTCTCTGATCGTTGTTTAAATTTTTTCCAGTCCATGAGGATAATTGATTTAGGCTAAAGATCAAAAATAAAACGAAACAATCCGAAGCCAGATTCTCCTCACACTCAAAACTCACGCTCAATCTTGCAAAAAGAAAAGTTAGAACCATGCTCACCAATAAACCAACGTCAGATACCCTTACTGGTTGATCACTTCCGGCCAGGAAGATCACTTCCAAACCAAATTGTGGCCCGCATCCTTGTTCCATTGATTCCAGTCTACTTTTGTTGCTGTTTTGACGGCTTTCACTATTCCTGCAGCAGCGATGAACAAAAATCCGTTTCCAAAAACCGGCTGGCCTTCCGTTTGTGAGCCTGAATTTCCATTGTGCAGTTTCTGCGACTTTCCGGTGACAATATCGTATGTCATGACTGCTCCGTTTTCCACAGCCAGGTAAACGGTATTATTCGCTATCACCGGAACTTGTTCGGTGGAAAGCTGAACGGGCTGTTCCCACAGTTTTTGTTCAGTCACTGCATCAAAAGCGTAAATATGATCCTGATCCGTCATGACGATATATTTATTTTGATAAACGACCGGATGCGATCCGTTAAAATTCATTTGTTCGACAGCTCCTCCGGGTCTCAATGCTGCTACGGGTGAGTCAAAAACCTGCTTTACATCCAGCGTTTTTCTGTCGAGCGAAACCAGTTTTTCAGCTCCATTCACTTCTGCGGTCACGAATATTCTATCACCGCTTATAGATGGCGACGACAAAACGAAAACGTCCTTCGTTGTTGCTGTGCGAACCCCTGTTTCCTTATTGAATATGTAGTAGGTTCCGCCCTGCGAAGCCACGTGAACTTCCTCGCCTTCCACCACAGGGCAAGCAAGTGCTTCATGGTCGAGCTCCTGCATCCAGTTGAACTTGCCCGACCGGAGATCAAAACTTACCAATACAGGTTTCCCTCCATGTTTGTAAACCACAAAAACATCATCATCAGCTGCAGTTGGCGTAGAATACACGGTGCCGGCCAGCCATTTACTCCAGAGCAATTTCCCTGTTAAGGCATCTATGGCGTAAAGTGTGCAGGAATATGTGTTGATCAGTAAAACTCCTTGGTGGGAGACTGCCGGCGACAATCCCGATTCGCCTAACTCAAGTCCCCAGAGAAAGCTTCCTGTTCCTGACTGGACGCAGAAATAATTAGACGAATACGCACCCTGCTGGGAATACAATCTGTTCTCCATGACTGTCGGTGTGCCGGTAGCGCCGGAACTTGTGCCAAAGTCGAGTGTGTAGCCCTCTGGTGTTTTCTTCAGGTAGTCTGGAGGTGCCGGAATGGACTTAACAGGAGTTTCCTTGTATGTTGGAGTGATCGCAACAGGTGGAACAGGAATAAGCGCTGTTTTTTTGTACTGCGCGATTAACTTTTTGTTCTCTTCGATTTGTTTGAGTCTTTCAGCTTCCGCGAGCTTTCGGCTTTCTTCCGCTCTGCGCATTTCCTCCTTTTGAGCGGCCAGAATTGCCTCAATTTCTGCTGAACCGCGGTATCGTCTTGAAGCCGAAGCCATTTTAAATCCCTGCGTTGACGTCGCTTCCACCAAATGAACATTTTGCTCGTATTTGAAGTTCATCACGTAATCGGTTCCTTTTTCGAGCAGAAAAACGCAGACGCCATTCTTGTTTGTAACTCCCTGATAAACCCGTTTTCCTTTTAGTGCACTCATAAAAATCGGTTCATTCTCTAAAGGTTTGTTGTCGTAGTTACTCAGCGTCAGCGTAAAAAGCACATGCGTAGAAGTACCGTTCGTGTTGGTTATCAAAGGCTGAATAATCGTGTCGCCTTTGATCGTTTCGCGGATGTTAGCTTTTTCATAAAACACAACTTCTGTCATTTGCAGTCCCTCGTGATTGGGAACAGCCAGTGTTTTAAATGCTATTGTCTGATCCATATCAATTTCGTAGTCTTTTCCCGCCGGCACGTAAAAAATGGCTTTGCCCTGAGAATTGCTGGTCGAAGCATATCTGGCTTTATCTGCCACAGAGACCATCTTTACAGGAACATTGGTCACAAGTGTCCCATCCTGTTTTTTAACGAGAATGGTGACTTCAGCGGCCTTTATATCGTTCCTTAACTGCAGCGGGGAAACATCTCTGAAGTTTATTCCGCTGCGATCAGCTTTTGGTTTTTCCGCAAATATACCTTTCGGATCGTAGGTTACCGATTGGGTAAAAGTCCCATAGAATCCCTCCTTTACTTCCTTCTTTATTACATTTTTCATTTCCAGATAGCTGAAGCTATAAAAACCTGGCTCAGACAACTTAAAAATCGCTTCGCCGGCAGCGTTGGTTGTCGACTTCAGAACAATTTTCCCGTCAGTATGTTCGCCGGTTACAACAATATTCGGAATGGGCTTATTCTGAGTGTCTTTTAAACGAAGCGTAAAAACAGTTTCCTGTGCGAAAAGACAGAAACCCTTAAAAAGGAAAAATACAAAGAGTGTGAAGATTGATTTCATAAGCACATTTTGGAGAGTATTTGTCTATAGCGACGATTGTGGTTTTAGGTTACAGGCAATATCCTAATTGTTGATAAATTTCTTACTGAATATGCGCATTTTGAAACTAAAACGAAACAATCCGAAGCCGGAATCTCCTCACACTTAATCCTACAAAAAAATAGGAGCGTCGATAGACAGTGTGAGGCAGGGCCCCGAAGTATCGGGACAAGTTGTGAGTATAGAGGGAAAAGAAAAAGCGACTGGATTAATTTCGTATAAAGTGTAACATTTTCGAATTCCCGCTGTGGTCTTTTAATTCGAGGAAATAAATACCGGAAGGTAATCCGGACACGACTAATTCCAGTTTGTTTTCCTGCATTACATGGGGTATTTCAACAACCGTTCCAGCTGCCGAATAAAGGTGATATTCCCATACAGGAAGCTCGGTGGTAATAGTCAGTTTGTCATTAGCGGGATTCGGGTATGCAATTACTGCATTCATTTCATTTGTTTCGAGACCTAGAACTGATGGCAGACAGTTCTCAATACTATAGCTATATGCTGTGCCTAGATTTTCAGTAACAGAACTGCCGTTGTAAGAGCATAAACTTTGATTTATTTCGAATGAACGGGAATAGGGGCGAAATAAACCCTGAAGACTGCCTATCTTCTCAACAATTATGTCCGAATTTGAAAGGTGGAAGTGTTTCAACATGTCCCCGTCAACATCTTCCATCGTGATGCTGTCGACGGTAATATAGTATACATAACTACCAACTTGATCCGTGTATGCTGTATCATCTACCTCAAGTGTAAAATCATAAAGCAGGTGATAAACTCCTGTATCCACCACTTCAGACTGAAAATTAAATGGTCTGTTATTAGATACAAAGTTGAAATACACTTTATCAGCTGTAGAATAGTAATTTCCCAGCCAAACTCCGTCGTCGAATAGCATTATAAGTGTATCCGTATTAAGTGGAAACGCTTCAAAATGTTCGATATAAGTTGACCAAGGACCATCAGGAGGAAAATTCATCCAGATATATCCGACTTCCCAGGTTGCATATTCATTGGGAAAGGCAGTTTCTTCCTGCGCTGATACCGAAAACGGAGAGGATAATAGAACCGCAATAATGAGCCGCAAATAAATCCGGGACACAAATAAAGTGTGGTGGTGTTTCATAAGCAGGAGTTTTAATGAATCAATAATACCATAAAACACCGGATAAATGTTACTAGTAAAATAGTTGGTTACTACCGATTGATCAATGGAATCATTGAATTTGGAAGAGGGTGAGAGAGGAGGGGGAAAGGAAATCGGTAAAGAAGTAGAACCGAATTTATAACTCAAACTCTTTTTCCCAATATTCCAAAAGTGAATTTCCGTAAAGGATAACATCCGTTCCCTGATGAGCTGAAATTAACGGATTTAACGATTTTTCCCGAAAAACTACCAAAAGCGATGGGCATTCGCACTGCCGACACTTTTAAAGGGGTAATGACTTTGCAGAATCGTTTGCGGACCATAAAATAAATTTTTTTCCAAAGACGACTTTTCGGCTTCTCGATCGGGGCTAAAAAAGGAGTTTCCATAAACGTTTTTGTACCAAAGACTGGGCAGAAGTAATTTTGTGACAAAAAAATGGGAGAATTTTTTTGACTGTTTAAAGACATGATTTTCAGTTTAGAGCGATTTTTAATAGGAAGAAAATTGTTTTTCACACCTCATTTATTGAGGTGCAAGTGTAACTATTCACTCGATAGACGGTCTAAGATTTGAGGGCTGTTTGAACCGAAAAAATTAAGAAATATATTGGTTTACTCCCTGAAAATCGTAATTCATACTCAATAACACTACCATGAAAAAAAGCTTTCCATTTATCGCAGTCTTCTTCTTTTTAATGAGCTGTAATCCCATCATGATGAAAATATATGGAATAAAGGACCCCGAACTGGAAAATGAACGAACCATCAAAAAACGTGCACTGAAGTACGAATTGGATACGACGAATATCGTCACTGTAAATAGCAGTGATTATCTAAAAATGATGAAATCGAAAGCTATTCCGGATGCTGCAATATTTGACAGTCAGGGCAAATACATTGAATACCGTCAGACTGATACCTCTTGTAACGCAGGTTTATTCCAGTTCATTCCCGATTTGAATACGGATGCTTCCTATCATAAACCGGACAGTGCAAACCTGCAAACTGAATGGGTGAAATTCCGTGATCTGAAAGGAAACAAGCTGAAAAATGCAGATCCTGCTGATTTTTATGTCTTTATCTACTGGGCGGTTTGGACTGGAAAACTCAATAAGGACCATGTGAAAATTTGGGAAGATCTGGCGAAAAACAATAAAAATTGTAAGATTAAAGTGGTCAAGGTCAACATGGATTTCCAGGAATATTGGGATGCTTCTGACAAAGAAAAATTAGTTGGAAAAGGCAGAAGGAGATAAAAGCGTTTCGGAATTAGTTAATTCAATTATCTTCACGCTATGAAAAAAATGACATTGATCTCGCTCTTATTTATTTTATTGGCTAGCTGCTCCACCACCAAGCAATTTCGCTACATGTCAAAAGGGAAAGCACCTAAAGGAACTTTCCGCACAGAAATTCCTTTCGAAATCCACAATAAACTGATAGTGATCAAAGTGAAACTCGATGATTCGGACAAGGAATATGAGTTTATGGTGGATACCGGCGCACCGGTTTCTGTGATCTACAAAGAAGCTTTCGAAGCAGCAAAAGCAGATACGGTGATGATTTACAATGTGAGTGACTCGCGCGGAAATTCAGTAAAAAGCGTGTATGTGATGCTCGATATGACACTCGGGACCAGCAAATTCAAAGATATCTTCACCGTTTATGCCGCAGAACCAAGTGAGATTGTACGGTGCATTGCCCTGGATGGAATCATTGGAGCAGACCTGCTGCAAACTGCCAATTGGGAGATTGACATGGAGAACCAAAAGATCATTCTGACGGATTTTAAATCCGGGAAACCGAACCTGGAAAGTTACCAGAAGGTTAAGTGCTCAAAACGCTCTCCATCTAACAGAATGCCCTGGCTGACGGTTGTTCCCGGGCTCACGGTAGATCTGGAAATAAAAGGAAAAAAGTTCAAGGATGTCTATATCGATACAGGATCTGCAGGATCACTTACTATGCCGAAGGATGAGAAAACAGATTCGGTTTTTAAGAATGAACAGAAAACAGTTTTGTGGGGATATTCGAGTTTCGGATTGTTGGGTGGAAGCATGGATACAACTTATGGCTACAATAGGGTTGATGTTGAGATGGGAAAAGTTCACATTTCCAATCCTTCAATCGACATTTACAAACGAAATAACTCACTTTTGGGAATGGGAATTTTATCCGATTACAACCTGTTTTTCGATTTCCGAAAGAACGACCTGTATCTGAAACCAACTCGTGCGGAGAAGAAGGAAAGTGATGAAAAAGGATTCGGCTTCTACATCCATTACGATTCCAAAAGCAACCTTTTTACGGTAGCAAATATGTATGAAGGTTCCGGGGCAGCCAAAGCCGGACTTCTTTTAGGGGATACTGTTATAGCAGTTAATAACGAAAAACTGTCCGCCTTTACTGATTTCTGTGAGTTCCATCAATGGACGAGAACTTTGAGTAAAGGAGAAGGACCGGTTGTGGTAAAGATCAAACGCGGTAATTTGGTGTTTACGATTGAGAAGGGGATTATGCCGAAAAGATTGTAAATCAGGCTATATTTGAGCTTGGTAAAAAGAAATTTATTAAAAAGAGTGTTTTCATTTTTGGGATTTTATTTTCAGCTATTCTCAGTTCTTTTGGTAAAGCAAGAATCGAATCATCAGAGTTGATCTGCTGTTGGTCTTTCAGTGAGTTCAACGAAGGTTTTCATTGGGATAAAACGCCCGAAGTCAAAGAAAGAACAGCTGGTTACGAGTTCAAATCCAATGGAACATTGATCAAACACCATCCTAAAAACTGGCAGGAAGATACGCCCGTCACCTTTGCAGATTACACGGGAACCTGGAAAATGCCTAATTCGGAATTTTTCATTTCAGCCATTTTCCAAACAAGTTTAAAATACCATTAAATAAAAAAGCCCGACACTACGTGTCAGACTTCCTTTTGTGCGCAAGTCAGTTCAAAGGTCGAACCAAATTCTCTTCACTACCCCTGATTCAATATAATACATTCCCCTAGAACTTATCAACTTGGAGCATTACCCATTCCCGATATTTTTCGGATTTAAATGCAAACCATTGTTCCCTGTAATCCCCAGAATTGTCAATAATGAACTTGAATTTTTGGAATGGTTTTTTGCTTGATAACACATCCTCCAGTTGGAATTTTAATCCGTTGTCCTTTAACCGTTCGGTAAAATCTTTCATGACTTTAAATGCATCATAAGAACGCATGGCTTCAATTTCAACAAACATCTCAGGGTTGTTTTCTAACTTTTCGAATTCATTAGCATAAAATTCTTCCCCATCGGAAAATTCATCTGTCTCGGGAACAAAGACCAACTCATTAGTTGTTCTACACCAAAAACATTTCATTCCCATTTCAAGCGTTTCCGCTATTTCATTCACTTGTTCTTGAGTAAGCCTACCAAAATCCTTTTCATCTTTTTTCACAATAACTTGATTTATGACAAACAAGATACAGATTAGCTAATTTAAATTCCCAATCATCTTAAACAACATTCGCGACAATTCATCTGCTTTGGAATAAAATTGGGAGAACTCTTCTTCGTTTAAAATGGTTTCGTCTTTCATCACATCGAAAAGAGCAACGCATTCAAAAGCTGATCCTCTTGACATAATGTAAAAGTGACGTTTGTCGGCTTTACTAAAACGACCGGTACCTTCTGCAATATTTAATACGATGCTTAATGATGCTCTGCGTAATTGATTCTTCGTAACAACATCAATAGATTTAGTGTTTTTCATCAACCCTAAGACCTCTTTATTAAATGCTTTGGCTTTTTTGTAGACTTCTAATTTCTCAAAATCGAACATGAATAATGGTTAAAGTTATTTGCTTACTTGAATATAATTATTCGGAAGGAGAAATGAAAATTTTCGAAGCCATATTCTCCTCACACTCAAAACTCCACACTCACTACTGCAAAAAGAAAAAGCCGATAGGGTCAGTGTGAGGGAGAGTGCGAGTATAGAGGGAAAAAGAAAAAGCGAACTGCTACCGCAATTCGCTTTTTCTTTTTGTGCGCATGACTGGACTCGAACCAGCACATCCATAGGAAACCACCCCCTCAAGATGGCGTGTCTACCAATTTCACCACATGCGCGGTATGCTTATTTTACTTTTACGCGTGTCTACCATCCCGATAGCTATCGGGATCACCACATGCGCGGTATTTATGCGTTAAACGCTTGCGAATATAGTACTTTTTCAGCTTTCCGAAGCGACTACTTGATTTTCAAATCCAAAATTTTCTCTTCCCCGATAAACGCTTCCAAGTGATCTCCGATTGCTACCGGGCCAACTCCTGCGGGTGTTCCGGTGAAGATCAGGTCGCCGGTTTTGAGGGTAACATATTGGGAAACAAATGCAATGATCTGGTCGATGGAGAAGATCATGTCGGCGGAATGTCCTTTTTGAACCGTTTCTCCATTCTTGTTCAGGTTGAAATGGAAATCAGCGAGGTTCACGGAACTCACCGGGATGAAATGCGTTCCCATCGGGGCACTGTTGTCAAATGCCTTTGCTTTTTCCCACGGAAGGCTTTTCGCTTTGCATTGTTCCTGCAAATCGCGGGCTGTGAAGTCGATTCCCAATGAGATCTCGTCGTAGTAATCCTTGGCGAATTTCTCCTGGATGTTTTTTCCCACTTTTTTAATCTTCACCACGATCTCACATTCGTAATGTAAGTCCTTCGTGAAGTCAGGGATGTAAAAGTCGTTTCCTGCCGGCAAATATGCTGTATCCGGTTTCATGAAAAAAACGGGTTCACTCGGAAGTGGATTGTTCAACTCCTTCGCGTGATCTGCATAGTTTCTCCCGATACAAATGATTTTCATTTTTTTGATTTTATGATACTGTGCCTTCGACTACGCTCAGTCACCGAATCAAAAGGACACTGAGCGTAGTCGAAGTGTTACTTTTTAAACTTGTTTTGCAATGCCGCCAACTTGTCTTCAATACTCAAATTGGAGTTTTCGCCTTCGCGTTTTTCTTTGCGTTTCTGTTTGATGCGTTCCATTTCTTCGCGCAAGAGTTGCTTGGTGAATAGGGGGAAGTCGGCATCCATCATCCAGCCAAAGTATCCCGGTTCCGATTCTGCGACTTCTTCCACCGTTTTTCCCTTGTGTTTTCCAAAGTTATAGGTTACCTGACCGTTTTTTGTTTTTCCTAGTCTTCCGGCGAAATCATGCCATTCCTGGTTTCCCTGACGTGAAAAGTCGGATAATTCAGGGATGGATTTAGCCAAATCGGGATAGCGCTCCAATTGTGCCTTGAAAACGTCCAGAGTCACTCGCGTATCATACAAAGCGTTGTGCGCATTTTCCATGGATTCTTTGCAGTAGAACTGGTAAGCTGCAGCCAGGGTGCGTTGTTCCATCTTGTGGAAGATGTTTTGTACATCGATGAACCGGCGCTCATTAACTTTGAACCCATGACTGATGCGAAGGAATTCTTCTGCCAAAACCGGAATGTCGAACTTGTTGGAGTTGTATCCTCCCAGATCCGCATCTCCGATGAATGCAGCGATCTCATCAGCTAATTCACCAAAGGTGGGTTCTCCGGCAACCATCTCGTCCGTAATCCCTGTAATCTCAGCTGATTCTTTTGTGATTGGAATCGTAGGATTCACGCGTTTGCAATATTCACTCTGTTCTCCGGTTGGAGTGATCTTGATCAAAGCAATTTCAATAATTCGGTCTTTCGCTACATCCAGTCCTGTTGTTTCCAGATCCAGCATGACAAAATTCCGAGTGAGTGATAAATTCATAGTGCAAAAAGTTATTCCTCAAAGATGCGGAAAAAAGTCGGGGCGGAAAATTTTCCGCCCCGACTTTTTATTTAAACTTTTTTATTTGATTGTTCTATTACTTCACAATAATGAACTCAGTTCTACGATTCAGCTGATGTCCTTTTTCTTTCTCATCCACAGTTGGCATGTTGTTGATCTGTGCATCAGATACTTTCAGTTTCGTTTCACCATATCCTTTTCCTGAAATGCGGTTAGCAGCAATTCCTTTGGAAACGATGTAGCGGGCAGAAGCTTTCGCACGTTGATCGGATAATTTGATGTTGTAATCATCCTTACCACGGCTATCCGTGTGAGAACCCAATTCGATTTTGATTCCCGGATTTTTCTTCATGATATCGACAATCTTATCCAATTCTTCCGCAGCATCCGGGCGAATATCCCATTTGTTGTAATCGAAGTAGATTGGATTCACGTTCAACCCGATATCTGTTCCAACTTCATTTTTAGCCAATGAGCGGTCAATTCGGATTTCGGAATTGTCGTCCAATGTGATAGGAGAATCGTAAGTCATGGTAATGTATCCCACTTTTTCCAAGGTCAATGCAAATTCCACATTGTCGCCTTTCTTCATACCACCCAATGTATCTGTTTTGTATGCTCCGGCAGCTTTCGTTACGGATTGAGATAGTTTTTCTCCTGTTTTCTTATTCACTAAAGTAATGGCAACATCGGATAATTTCTCCTTGGTCTTACTATCCGTAATTGTTCCAACCACGTAGTAAGGTTTCACCATCATTTGATTATCCAGGTCTAACCAGAATTCGCGGTAAACTTCCGAGTATTCCTTGTTACATTCTGTTTTGAATTTCTCGTTGTAGAAGTTTTTCTTTCCGCCTTTCTCATAAGAGAATGTCAGGTCGTATTCCTTACAAGGCTCCAAAGAATTCATGAATACTCCGTCACGCAAACGTGGGAATAATTTACGGTCATACGGATTGTCGCAGTTCAGACATCTCAAAGTCACAGATACATCTTCCGGAAGTGGCTTGTTGCCGATCACGTTGATCTTTCCGTTCAATACAGCGATGTTTTTAACTCCTAAATAGTTGTTCTTGATCTCGTAGATATCTTTTTCTCCTTTACCGTCGGCACGAAGAGATGTCATATATCCTGTCAAACCGTCCACTGTAGTCGTGTAGAAAATATCGTCACACGTGGAGTTGATCGGAGAACCCAGGTTCATTGCCGGTCCCCATTGACCTTTACTGTCGATTGTTGACATGAAGATGTCAAAACCTCCCATACTTTTATTTCCGTTGCTGGAAAAGTAAAGTGTACTGTTATCGATGGAAACAAATGGAGATTCATCTTCCATCGGTCCGTTGATGTTTGGTCCTGCATTTACAGGATCTCCCCAGGAACCGTCTTTTTGTTTGATGCTGTAATAAATATCACGACCTCCGTAACCACCTTTGCGGTTCGATACGAAATACATGCGTTGTCCGTCTGGAGTAACTGTTGCATGCGTTTCCCAATCGTTGGTGTTGATCTTCTTATCATCTAAGTGTGAAACCTCCTGGAATTTATTTGTAGAGAAATCGGAATAGAAGATATCCCCGTTTCCTTTGGTATCCTGGTAAACGTAAACACGACGCTCATCCGGGCTTACTGCCAGAGTTGCTTCGTTTTGCAATGAATCGCAGAATTCCAATTTGATCGGGTCCATCCAGGTCGAATCGAAATCGCGGTATGAAACATAAATATCTTCCGGGTATTGGTTGTTTCTTGAGTCTAATCCTTTATCAGAAGCTCCTGTAGGCCATCTTCTGCGGGAAGTGTAGTACAAGGCCGAACCATCCAATGAAATCACCGGAGAAAATTCAGGGTTAGCCGTATTGACCGAGCTACCCATGTTTTTCAAAAATACATTTTTCGGGCTTGCCATTTCAGCACGTGCAATCTTACATTGCTCCAAATACAGTTTTGCAAAGAATACATTGTTTGACTTTGCAATGGAATTGGTCAGGAACTTGTTGTAAAATTCTTCCGCCTTATCGATGTTTCCAGCTGCATGGTAACATTTTCCCATTTCAAAATAGGAATCAATAGGAGCCGCTGTTTCTTTGGTATTGAACGGGTCGTATTTCTTGTCAGTCTTCAATACCGCTTTTTCCAAATAAGGAGTGGCTTTCACGAAATCGGTTGACATCTCCAAATAGATGAAACCACGTCGGTAATTGTAATTGGAACTTGTTGGTTGGAATTCGAGTAGTTTGTCTACGATCATTCCGGCTTGATAGAAATAACCCTCCTGGATCATAATGGCACTTTCCATTACCAGTTCGGATTCAGAACCGCTGTTAATCAATTCCATAACGCGCTTACTGTCGTATTGGCCAAAGGACACAAACGGACACAAGAGAGTTAGTAAAATAGTAGATTTCAGTAATTTCATTGTAGTATAAATTAAGAAAGACCCACCTCTTTCTGTTTAAGTTGGTGGGTCTTACGTGTGTTTTATTTTTTAGTTACAACTAATGTCATTAAAGTTCTCTGTTGACATCAAATTGTTCTAAGTAGTCAGCTACCCGTTTTACAAACTGACCTCCCAATGAACCATCGACTACACGGTGGTCATACGAATGGGATAAGAACATTTTGTGACGGATCCCGATAAAGTCTCCTTCCGGTGTTTCAATTACTGCCGGCATCTTGCGGATCGCTCCTAAAGCAAGGATCGCAACTTGTGGTTGGTTGATGATAGGAGTTCCCATCACGTTTCCAAATGTTCCCACGTTTGTTACAGTATATGTTCCACCTTGGATATCTTCCGGCTTCAATTTGTTATCGCGTGCAGCTCTCGCCAATTCATTGACAGATTTCGCAATTCCGGTTAAGTTCATGCGGTCTGCATTCTTGATAACTGGAACAATCAGGTTTCCTGAAGGAAGTGCAGTTGCCATTCCGATATTGATATCCTTGCGTTTGATGATCTGAGTTCCGGATAAGGAAACATTCACCATTGGGAAATCCTTGATTGCTTTCACGATCGCTTCCATGAAGATAGGAGTGAACGTTAAGTTTTCACCTTCGCGTTTTTCGAATTCCTTTTTCATTTTGTTTCTCCAGTTTACGATATTCGTAACATCTGCTTCAACAAATGAAGTCACGTGAGGAGAAACGTGTTTCGACATAACCATGTGCTCAGCTATCAGCTTACGCATACGATCCATCTCAATGATTTCGTCTCCCGGCATAGGAAGCACAATCGGTTCCTTGATGTTGCTCAGGAATGAAGATCCACCTGAAACAACTGCAGGAGCAGCACCATTGGATGCAGCCGGTGCAGAAACAGCCGGTGTTGGTTGAGCAACTGGTGTTACAGCCACAGCTCCGTCTCCACGTGTTTCAATGTATGAAAGAATGTCTTTCTTAGTCACTCTTCCACCCATACCAGTTCCGCTAAGTGCGTCGATTTCTGGCATGGAAATATTTTCTTTTTGTGCGATGCTTCTTACAAGCGGAGAAATGAATTTTCCATTCCCACTGCTTTTCTCCAAAGTAACTCCTCCGTTTGAAACAACTGCTTGTGCCTGAGTCACTGTGTCAGCAACTGCCGCTACAGCCGCAGGTTCAGCTTTTGGAGCACTGGGTGCAGCATCTCCATCTGTAGAGATAATCGCAATGACATCACCCACTTGAGCAACTTGATCCTTTTCAAATAGTTTTTGAACCAAAACTCCAGCAGCTTCTGAAGGTAATTCGTTATCAACCTTGTCAGTTGCAACTTCTACCAAAGGTTCATCCATTGCTACGGAATCACCAACTTCTTTTAACCAATTGGTAATGGTAGCTTCTGTAACGCTTTCTCCCATTTTTGGAAGACGAATTTCAATTTGTGCCATATAACGACTAAGAATTCTCGATTAATTTTCGTACAAAAATAACGGAAAAAATAGGATTTTCATCAATGGTTTTTATTGATCTAATTTTTTCCACGCTTTCCATAAAATCTGAATGTCACGGAAGACCGAATATTCCCGTGCATAGAGCAAATCCAGTTTGGATTTCAGATTCTCATCCAAACCGCTTAAATGGTCGGTTGGAGTGAGGATTCCCTTCTTGATTTTGGGTAATTGCTTGTTGGATAAATTGCTTTGCTCATTATATGAAACAAGCGTTTTTCTTCCACTGATCAATTTTAAAATAGTTCCTAAGAATTGAAGCTTATTTTGGTAAAACCAACAAATCAGGGGAGAAGTGAGCAATAAGACCAATCCGACAATGAAATCAAACAATCTTTTTTGACGTCTTTTTGCAGGCTGACTGATCGCATTGATTTCCAGAATGTATAAATCACCTGCAGTTTCAATGGAATTCGATCCGATCAGGTATTGACTGTCCGGTTGTGCGATCTTGTAATCAACGGAAACATCCGGAATGGCAGTCATCCAATGGATAATTTCGGCTGCGCTTAGATCTTTCGCACAAAAAATGATTTCGTCGATGTTGTGAACCCGCACAATTTGTTCCAACTGATTGATGGAACCCAGGGCATCTTTTCCATGCTCCTCGTTAAGAGAAACGGAAATGATCCGTGCTATTTTGGGCTGAGTTTGATACAATAAGTGTGAAACGCGTTCGAATTCTTCCTGTGAACCGATAATGGCGAAATTGGCATGTTTCCGCCCATTGATCGTGAACCGTTTTCCAATCGCCAGATGCAGGATAGAGCGTGAAAGAATGTAATACGCAATGATCCAAACGGCACCCAGAAGAATAAAGAGTCTGGAGAATTGCCATTCCTTTGGAAATAAGGCATACAATATCAGGATGAACGCAGTTCCGATTGCTCCGCCGAAAAAGAATTTCCGGAACGTGATCGGCTGATCGTATCCACCTTGGAGCGCCACGGAAGACATCCAGATCATGGTGTAGAAAAGGATCAGGATATTGGTGCTTTGCTCCGGGAAATCAATTTGAGCCTGTTGCCAGTAATTTGTCAAAGCAAATAATCCCAATAGCAGATACACCGTATCGAAAACCGGAAGGGTGATCTTTCGTATGAAGCGCATCCCGATTGCCAATCCAGCCCGGAAGTAAATGGCGGAATTAATCAAAAATGAAAATAAACGGGCATTCTTCTGTGAAAAATGCTTTCGGGCGAAAATGACCATCGCACGGTAAAAGACGAAAACGTAGTTTACTGAACTTTTTTTGGTGCTTTCTCCTTTATAATGAATGATTCGCGTTTCCGGGAAATACACATTGGTGTAACCTCCTTTGATGATCCGGTAGGAAAGATCGATATCTTCCCCATACATGAAGAATTCCTCGTCCAGCAAACCGACCTTATCCAAAGCTTCCTTCCGCATGAGCATAAATGCACCGGAAAGGATCTCTATTTCATTGGTTTCAAATTCGGATAAATAACCCAAATGGTATTTTCCAAAGAGTTTGGATTTGGGGAAAATGCGTGAAATACCGAAGATCTTGTAAAATGCAACGGCTGGAGTAGGCAATCCTCTTTTCGATTCAGGAAGGAAAACTCCTTTCCCATCTACCATCCGAACTCCCAATCCACCCACTTTCGGGTGTTCATCCATGTATTTGACCACCTTGAAAAGTGTATCCTCTTCAATAACGGTATCCGGATTCAAAAGCAGTTGGTAATCGCATTGGGAGATTTCCATTGCTTGATTGTTTGCTTTGGAAAATCCTTTATTGTCTTTATTGGCGATGACGTGAACCCACGGAAATTTCTCCCGGACCATTTCCACAGAACCATCCACGGAGTTATTATCGACGACCCAAACTTCTGCCGGCTCCTGTTTCATTGCTTCAGAAACAGAATTGAGACATTGCTCCAGAAAAAAGACAACGTTGTAGTTGACTATAATAACGGCAATTTTTGGAGCAGGATGAGTCACAATAATGCGTGTGTTTTAATTTATTTTACGGCAATACAAGATATTTCAATCGGCACATTCATGGGCAATTTGGAAACTTGTACGGTTTCTCTTGCCGGAGGCACATCCTGAAAGTATGATCCATAAACGGCATTCATTTCAGAAAATTGTCCTAAGTCGGTCATGAAAATGCTGCATTTCACAATGTGGTTCAATGTCAAATCCGCCTCTTTCAAGAGTGTTTCAATGTTTTTCAGGATGCGATGGGTAGCTTCTTCAATGGATCCGACCTCCAATTCTCCTGTAAACGGATTCAATGGAATCTGACCACTCACGTAAACAGTGTCTCCACTAACAATTGCCTGACTATATGGTCCGATCGGAGCAGGAGCTCCCGGGATTTGAATTGCCTTTTTCATCGTTTCTTTTTTGCAAGTTTACTAAATTTGGTGCACATGCGGTTTTTATTAGTAGATAACTTCGATTCCTTTACCTATAACATTGTTCATTACCTGGAACAGTGCAATGTGACTGTTGATGTGCTTACCAACGTGGACGTCGATTGTTCTTTGCTTGGGAACTACGAGGCTGTTGTCCTTTCTCCCGGACCGGGTTTGCCTCCGGAGGCAGGGAAATTGATGGAAGTGGTGGCGACCGCATTTGAAAAACGGATTCCGATTTTGGGAGTTTGTTTGGGGATGCAGGCTTTGGCCATTCACGCCGGAGATACCTTGTATAACCAGGAAGTGGTGAAACACGGATTGAGCGAAGAAATCAGAAGGGTAGAGAAGGAGTCGCTTTTTTACGATGGAATCCCGGAAATCTTTGAAGTGGGTTTGTACCATTCCTGGGCAGTGAAGTTGAATGAAAAATCACCTTATCTTCCAACTGCGTACTCCGAAAGCGAAGTATTGATGTCGATGGAACTCCCGAAGAGAAAGATCTATGCGGTTCAGTTTCACCCGGAAAGCATTTTGACCCCGATGGGATTGAAGATGATTGCGAATTTTGTGGAGATCGTGAAGAAATCATAGTGTTTAATTAGCAAAATAAATACTCTCACTCATTTCAGTTAATTCATTTTTCATTCTACCATCCGTCTCATCCCTCTCTTTTGAAATTAATCCCATTTCCTGTAATTTACTAGTTCGCCTTCCTACCATTTGATGAGTAGTATCAATTAAAGCAGAAATTTCTCCTGCTCTCATTTTCCGCCTTTCTTCACCAAGGGTATTGATTATTTCTAATTCGATGGGTTCTAGCATAACATCTTTATTAAGCCTTTCTACCTCTTCTTTGAAATCATCAGAGATATTTACAACAGAACAAATTCCATCCGAGCATTCAGGACATTTCCATTTAAAAAGTTCAATACTTTCTTTGAGTTCTAAAGGATGACAATGACCACATGATCCACATTTAATAGTCTGTTTTTGCGATAAAAATAATTGTACACTTCTTGTGTATTCAAAGCAACGTTGAACAAAATAGTTTCTAAAATCTCGTCCTTTTGGATAGCCCCAATTCATGCGTTCGCTTTCACATAAACCCATGAATAAAGCATATACAATTACGTCTTTTCCAGCCTTATCTCTTGTTTTTTTATATCTAGAAAGAAAAAAGTTTGATTCTAAGGATGAAAATATCAGTTCTAAATCAGGGCTAACAATAAAATGACTGGTCTGAGGATTAGCTCCTAGATCATCAAAATAACTACCTCCAACTTCTTTATCAATAATCCTTTTTCGAACTTTTCTAGCTTCATTAGTTAGACAAGTTAATAGTTGTTTCTGATTATATCTGTCCAACTTGTTTTCGAAGGGTTCAAGAGCATATCGATTCAGTCTGTCGAAGTATTTAACTATAGTATTTTCATAGTACTTTTTTGAAGCAAGTCTCAATGAGGCAATAGTGATTTTTTGAGTTCTTGAAATTTTATCTAAATATAATATGTGTAACAGATGTCCCATTATTCTTGGAACATTGAAGGAAGCTTGAAAAATTAAGTCCATATAATCTTCGATACTTGCAGTTGTCGTAAGTTCAAAATAGTCCTCTAGTTTAATACCAAAAGCATCAAATCTTTTTGTTAGAAGTCTATGAGCATAGTTTGATGCAGATCTTTCCATTTCTTGTACTTCAGTTGCCTCATAAAGATCGGAAAAATCTAACCCAATTGTGTCAGTTTTCCCAGGATCAATTTTACCATAATAAACCCTGCCTGGATATGCCGCTATTTTTAGTTTGACAGATTCATTACTAGAATTGTTTAATGGAGAAAGCACTACATCAACGAAAAGACGCTGATCAATAAAATTTAGTTCGGAAAAGTCATCAAAGAATGCCACAACTCTTGTCATACCGGACTCTAATAAAAGTGTCTGAATTTCTTCCAAAATCCTGCTGAAAGGAAAAGATTTTAAAACAACATCAGAATATTCGTTGTAAGTTTCGGTATCATCTAATGTCTTATCGAAGTCTTTTAATGAACCAACAGATTCTGCACTAGCGCTGGCGTTAACGAAAGAAATTTTTCCTGCAATTTTTCCAGAAACTTCTCCAGTTTTTGAATTCTCTTGTTGCTTCTTTATCCTTAGTTGGTTGGTAATTTTCTGAAGAACTGGAATTTCTAGTTTTTCCAATTTTGCATTTTTAATATTCTCGCCGATTAATCGCAGCGACTCTTTTAATTCATCATATTGTTTCTTTGCTCCACGCCATCTTTCTAAAAGGGTCAATTTGTCACAACTGCTATTGATTTCTTTTAAAAGTTCAGCTATAACCTTTCCAAGTAAAGCTTTTCTGAGCATGTGTGATCTATAGGCTACATTAGAGATTCCAAGTTCTTCTAATTCTATATCGGGGATATCATTTCCGTCCAAAACATCGTAAAGTGATTTAACATCAATATAAATAGATACGACATCCTTTTTTTCTCTAAATATGGATTGAGCCTTGGCAAAAACAGTACTTTTTCCTGTTCCTTTTCGACCGAGAAGAAAGGTAGTATTACTTGATAGAATTGACTTTAATACAGCATCTCCAGGAAGAGGATCTACATAAAGTTGGTCAATTGGTTTTGCACCAATATCACCTTCAAAATCCTTTAATTCCGCTCTTTGATATTGTCTTAGTGATTCCGCTATTTTAGAAAATTTATTTAAATCCATTACAATATAGTATTTTCAGTTTCGATTTTTCAATAATTACATAATGATTTGTAATAGCTTGTTTTAAAGTGTATTACTGACTTTGCAGTCATGATTAATAATGGATTTTGAATGGTTTTTTGTGAATAGTTCTCATTACATTATTAGTATTCAATAATACACATTTATTCTGAAAAATAGCGCCGTGTTTAAAACTATCGGAAATATATGGCAAACCGTTGGGATTGGAACTGCATTGACTGCTTACATAAATTATTATGTTTTATTGATGCTCATAAGATTAAAATGACATTAGAATTTCACTTGTAGGCCAAAATTCTTATGCGATCATAGTAAAAAGTTGTATATTGGGGTAAAATTCGAAACTATGAAATGGATCACCACAACGTTATTTCTGTTGTTTTTTGTAGCTGCCAAAGCACAATCCTGCGTGGGTGTTTGGGTTACAATTGACGATAAGACAGGCAAGAAAAAATCTAAAGTGGAGCTTTACAAGAAAGATGAAAAGCTGTATGGAAAAGTCACTTACTTGTATCCCAGAGAGGGAAGAGAAGACAATCCGAAATGTAAGAAATGTACAGACGACCGAAAAGATCAGCCTTTGGTTGGTTTGCAAATTGTTCGCGGACTGAAATGGGACGGTGGAGAATGGGAAGACGGAACGATTGTGGATCCTGAAAATGGAAAAGTTTATACTTGTGCGATTTGGATTGATAAGGATGATTATACCAAATTACATGTAAGAGGTTATGTCGGACCATTTTACCGCACTCAAACCTGGGTGAAAAGTAAAGACTAGATCGAAAGATCATTATTGGATACAAAAAAAGTCGGGGTGGAAAATTTTCCACCCCGACTTTTTTATTTTCGTTTAATGTATTAAGCTGCTTTCTTTTGGCAACAAGTACCTCCGGATTTCTCACCAGCGCAAGTACCTTTTTTGCTTTTTTTCTTTTTACCTTTTTTATCGTCATGTTTAACGATAGAAACAGTAGTGTTATTAGAAGCAGCGTAAACTGTAGCACTTACAGAACCTACGAACATTAATAAAGTCAATGCAACAAATGCTTTTTTCATGATTCAACGTTTTAATTTGCTTAAAAATACAATTTATATTAGAATGAGCCAAGCTTCGTTAACTTAGCTTTAACATCTTGATCAATTTTAACATCTAGTTTCGTGCCAAGAGGCAAAAATACATCCACACGAGATCCGAATTTGATAAAGCCGAATTCCTGTCCTGTTTCCGCAGTCTGACCTTCTTTTGTATAATAACAGATTCTTCTGGCTACAGCTCCGGCAATCTGTCTAAACAAAACTTCCTGTCCGGATGAATGTTGAACTACTACGGTGCTTCGTTCGTTATCCGTAGAACTTTTCGGATGCCAGGCAACTAAAAATAATCCTTTGTGGTATTTCACATATTTCACCAATCCACTGATCGGGAAGTAATTTGCGTGCACATTCAATGGAGACATGAAAATGGATACCTGGATGCGGCGATCTTTGAAATATTCCGTTTCCTCCACTTCTTCAATTACAACCACTTTTCCATCCGCCGGACATAAGATATCCGAATCAGTGAAAGAAAAAGTGCGTTTTGGAATCCGGAAGAACTGAACCACCAAATAAAGCATTACCAATGCTCCGGCAGACAGTAACAAGAATAACCAAAGCCAGTCTATTTTCGTGTACAACCAGTAATTTCCCCATTGGATCAATCCCAAAATAATTACTGCAATAATGATCGTAGTTGTTCCTTCCCTGTGAAGTGTCATGTTCTGATTTTAACTGATGATGAGCGCCAAAAGTACATATAAAACGGGAGCTACGAAAAGCATCGCGTCAATTCGGTCCAGAATTCCACCATGACCAGGAAGAATATTTCCGGAGTCTTTAATGTCGATTGAACGTTTTAATTTACTCTCAAATAAGTCGCCTAATGTGGCCAGAATGCTTGCTAGAACAGATACTCCGACAATAGCAATGGCATTTTCCTTCGTGAATTCGTTTACAAAATAAAGGATGACCAGCATCACGATTGCTGCTCCGATCATTCCACCCAGGAATCCTTCGCGGGTTTTCTTCGGTGAAACACTTGGAATCAATGGGGTTTTTCCGAACAAGCGTCCGAAAACATAAGCCAGGGTATCATTCAGGTAAATCGGTAAAAGAACAATCAGCAACAAGGTTTTTGTCTCCCCGTTGGAGAAGGTGTAAGCGCAAGCCAGAACCCACATCGGTAAAAGCGGGTAGAAGAAATTGAAGAGGAAGGTGTTTTTAAAGACAAAATCAATTTTTTCTTTCTTGAAAATCCAATAACTCATTACCAAAATGCTGATAATCAAAATTCCCCAAAGGACAAAAATGAGTGGTGTTTGGATAATGAAGTCCCAAACCGGATTGAAAAGTAAGGGGTAGAACTGTGCTGCTGTTTGGATCAGAAGTGGCATGAAGAAAGCCGTCACCAATAAAAGAGCAGGTAATTTCAGACTATTTTTGAAGGAGCTTTTTTTGCTCATTTCGAACAACTCATGGGTTCCCAACATCGTGAATACATAGAAAACCAGGTTCAGGATATTTCCTCCATTTCGCACATCGTATACAAACGGAGTGAAAACAACCATCAAAAATAAAGCCCCGAAAACGGAGCGTATCAATACATCTTTCATCCTAAAAAAAATCCCGAAGCACAAAATAAATTGGCTTCGGGATCATATTTAAAAGTTATTATTCTTCTGATTTGATTGAGTTGTCCAACGGTTCGATAGTTGGATTGATCACATTTGAATCAGTACTCGTTTCGTCATTTTTAGGCTCTCCCGGATTGAAATCTGGCATGGAATCTTCTGCCGGAGCAGTATTGATTGCTGTATTGACCTCTTCTTCCGAAATCCACAAACGTTTTCCAAAGATTTCCTCCAGGTCTTCCTTGAAAATCACCTCTTTATCCAACAACTTGTCTGCCAAAGCAGTTAGTTTATCCTTGTTTTCAGAAAGGATTTTCAACGCTCTTTGGTATTGCGCTTCAATCAATTTACTTGCCTCCTCGTCAATGATACGTGCTGTATCTTCCGAATACGGTTTTGTAAAAGAATCACGACCTTGTGAATCGTAGAATGAAACATTCCCAACACGTTCATTCAATCCGTAGATAGAAACCATTGCGTAAGCTTGTTTGGTTACTTTTTCCAAGTCACTCAAAGCACCTGTGGAAATTTGTCCGAACATCAATTGCTCAGCAGCACGACCACCCAATGCAGAACACATATCATCCAGGATTTGTTCCGTAGTGGTGATTTGTCGTTCTTCCGGCAAATACCAAGCTGCTCCCAGTGAACGTCCACGAGGAACAATAGTCACTTTCACCAAAGGATGTGCATGTTCCAATAACCAAGAGGTTGTAGCGTGACCAGCTTCATGGAATGCAATTGCACGTTTTTCTCCTTTAGTAATGATCTTATTTTTCTTTTCCAATCCACCGATAATACGGTCAACTGCATCTAAGAAATCTTGTTTTTCAACAAACTTTTTGTTTTTACGTGCAGCAATTAAGGCAGCTTCGTTACATAAGTTTGCGATATCGGCTCCTGAGAAACCAGGTGTTTGTTTACTTAAGAAGTCAACATCCATGTTTTTGTCAAGCTTCAATGGTTTCAAATGCACCTGGAAAATTTCCTTACGCTCATTTAAATCCGGCATATCTACATAGATCTGACGGTCAAAACGACCTGCACGCATTAATGCTGCATCCAATACATCTGCACGGTTTGTCGCTGCCAGAATGATAACTCCGGAGTTTGTTCCGAACCCATCCATCTCTGTCAATAACTGGTTCAATGTATTCTCACGTTCGTCATTCGAGTTGAAACCGTTGTTTTTTCCTCTTGCACGACCAATTGCATCAATCTCATCAATAAAGATGATTGCAGGAGCTTTCTCTTTTGCCTGACGGAACAAATCACGAACACGTGACGCTCCAACTCCAACAAACATTTCCACGAAATCAGATCCTGAAAGAGAGAAGAAAGGAACTTTTGCTTCACCGGCAACAGCTTTTGCCAATAAGGTCTTACCCGTTCCCGGAGGACCTACCAATAAGGCACCTTTCGGAATTTTCGCTCCCAGTTCTGTGTAACGTTGCGGACTTCTTAAGAATTCCACAATCTCTTGAATTTCTTCTTTTGCACCTTCCAAACCGGCCACATCCTTGAATGTGATGTTGGTAGATTTTCCTTTTTCGTATACCTGAGCGCGTGATTTTCCGATGTTGAAGATTTGACCTCCGCCACCTCCGCCACCGCCGGACATACGACGCATAACAAATACCCAGATCAAAATGATGATCAGAATCGGTAAAAGGAACCCGATAATCGAACTGAAGTAATTCACTTCCTCAATAGGAGGAGCGGATAAAGCAGATTTTCCTTTCGCAACCAATCGGTCATTGATCTCGTCTAACTTCGTTTCGAAATTTCCGGCATCTACAATGTCAATAGAGAAAACAGGGGCACTTTTTTGAGTGATTCCATTTCCTTTCTTTTGCAACGCCTGCTTCAGGTATTTTAGTTCACCCTTCGGATTCGGAGTTGTCGTAACAAATTTTTCTCCCTTTTCATTTAATTTGAAGTCAACACGCGAACGGTTTACAATCGCTGCATCAGCGATCATACTTGAATCTGCCAATGCATAGAATGTACTGATGTTGCGCAGTTTCGCGTCAGAAGAATTGTTGTAATAAGCCGCAACGATAATTCCTAAGACGATCACTGCATAAATCCAATATATCGCGTAAGGATTCTTTTTCGGTTTGTTTGATGAATTGTTATTTTCAGCCATAATAGAGTTAATTCAAATTTGGAATATCTGTTCTGATAGCATCAGACCATAAATCTTCCAATTCATAAAAATGTCTTGCATCCTTGTAGAAAATATGTGCTACAACACTCACGTAGTCAAGCAGAACCCATTCGGAAGTTGTCTTTCCTTCCTGATGCCATGGTTTCTCTTGCAATTCTTTTCGTGTGTGTCTTGTTACTGTAGAAGCAATACCATCTACCTGCACACTGGATTCACCGGAGCAAATGACAAAAAAGTCTGTAACTGCACTTGAAATGTTTCGTAGGTCTAATACAACGATGTCTTTCGCTTTGTTTTCTTGCATACCTTCAACGATAGCGTCGCAAAGTACTTTAGAATCTATGTCGTTTTTTAATTTATACATTCGTAAATTTGTAAGTACAAATCTAAGCATTTATTAGCTTGATTTGTGTGATTGTTAAATGCAAATACTTGTTAATTAAACATGATTGGTCAACAAATTATCCAATTACATGAGGTGGACTCTACCAACAATTATGCTGCCAAGTTACTTTCAGAGGGTAAATTGGCGCATGGAACTGTAATTTTGGCAGAGCATCAGACCGCCGGAAGGGGGCAAAGAGGTAGAAGTTGGCAGTCTGTGGGCTCTAAACAGTTCACCGGAACCTTTTTTTTAAAAACTGATTTTTTGTCAGTCGACCACTTGTGTTATCTGAATATGAGCATAGCACTCTCGGTTCGCGGAATGGTTCAAAGCTTCACACGCAAGAAAGTTTCCATCAAATGGCCGAACGACATTTTCATTGAGAATCACAAAATTGCCGGTATCCTGATTGAAACGAATTGGAAAAATGGTCGGGTGGAAGGAGCAATTGTAGGAATCGGGGTCAATATATCGCCTGTTCAAAGTGTGGGTTACGCGACATCGCTTGAAGAGCTTTCCGGAAAAGCTCCCGACGTGTTGACTATTCTGGATGTATTGAACGAAAACCTGACTGAATTCTATCAGCATATCCAACGGTCTGATTTCGAGTATTTGAAAAGTACTTACGAATCATTCTTATGGAAGAAGGACGAGGATATTACCTTGGAAGAACGGCAAAATCCAATTCCATTTCAAGGAATTATCCGGGGTGTGGATCAAATTGGAAATTTATTGGTTGAAAAAGATGGGGTTATCACAGTTTATCACAACCAGGAATTGAATTTCGAGGCGAATTATGGCAAAGTTAAAATGTAGAAGTGAAAAGTGCGTTTCGACTGCGCTCAACGACCTTTTCACGATTAGGGAGAAATGCTATAAATTCAATTTTGGTGACTGAGCGGAGTCGAAGTCACTCTAGTCAAATTGTTTCTGAAGATTTTTTGTCATTACACCAAAGAGGCTGGTAAGTGGTTTTTCAACCATCATTTTCATAAACATATTGATCTTTGCTTCAAATTCAATATGTCCCTCACAAGTTGTTTCGCTTGTTTCCTTTAAGATGATCGATAAGGTATAGCTGAACGGAGCTTTATCTCCCGACTCCATTAAAATCTTGGTGTTTGCTTCTTTCGAAACATAGATCAACGGAATTACAATTCCGCCCTGTGCTTTGAAGGAACAACCTTGTTCATCTGATTGAAAATCCGAGATTTTATCAGTTGGAAGTAAATGTTCAATATTCTTGGCATCTGAAAGAAATTCAAATACCTTTTGTGCTGAAGCATTTACGGGTGAAGAGTCAGTCTTTAAAAGCATGGTCTCAGTTTTTCCAGTTTTCAGGATTAATCTTCCACTCGCGTAACGAATCAAGATCAGAATCTGTAACATAATCTGATTTCAATGCCTGATCAATTAAATGATCATAATCGGTCAATGTTACAAACGGACATTCCGCATTGGCGAAACTTTTAATGGAAATATCAAAACCATAAGTAAAGATTGCTACCAACCCTTTTACTTCTAATCCTGCTTCTTTCAAGTCTTTAACAGCTTTTAAACTACTTCCGCCTGTAGAAATCAAATCTTCGATAACTACCACTCGTTGTCCTTTTTCAAAATGACCTTCGATTTGGTTACCCATCCCATGTGCTTTCGCTGAGCTGCGAACATATACGAAAGGAATACCCAACTCTTGGGCAACTAAAGCTCCTTGAGCAATTCCACCGGTTGCAACACCAGCAATGATATCCGGTTTCCCGAAGTGCTCCAAAATGGCATCTGCATATCCCTGACGGATGTATGTTCTAATCGCAGGAAAGGAAAGAGTGATTCTATTATCACAATATATAGGCGATTTCCAACCGGAAGCCCATGTGAATGGAGAATTTGGTTGTAACTTTACTGCTTTAATTTGTAGCAAAAATTCAGCTACTTTTAGTGCTCGATCTTTATTTAAAATCATGGTGCAAATGTACAAAGTTTTTATTGATAATTCAGTTATAGATTTTTTGGATTCGGATCAAAAGACACCTTCGAAAGGGTATGATTTGGTTGTCAATTCCAGGGAAAATGATTTGTCAACACTTTTGGATCAGTTTGATTTCTCGCTTTCAAGAGTTTGTTTATTAGTGATTTACGATGATTTCGAATTGGCTTTCAATCAGGTTTTTCATGCATACGAGTTTATGGATGCAGCCGGAGGGATAGTAAAGTGTAATCGGCGGTATTTATTTATTGAACGACATGGAATGTGGGATATTCCCAAGGGAAAATTGGATTCAAATGAGCAACCCTGGGAGGCTGCTGTGCGGGAAGTTGAAGAAGAATGTGGCATCAAAGGTCCGGTAATTGACCATTTTCTTGGAATCACTTTTCATACCTATTCTTATATGGGAAGGCTGACGATCAAGAAAAATTGGTGGTATGCGCTAAGCTATTCCGGTTCAATGGATGTTCAGCCGCAGGAAGAAGAGTCCATTACTCAGGCTATCTGGATTGAAAAGGATGAATGGGAATTGATCCGCAGTAATACCTATGATTCGATCCTGGAGGTGCTTCGAATGGCTGAAGACTGGTGACGGTAATTCCGAATTACGAATTGAAAGGTGGGCTTCTTTTGTGATAGATTTTCTTTTCTGATTTAGATGAAAATGAAGTGTTTGTATGGGGAATTGTAATGTGAACTTGTCGAACTGGGTTGGGGGATACATTCGGAATTCGATACTCAGAAAATTTGGCTAATTTTTTGTTAATTAAACAACCATTATGAAAAGAGTTCGTATTCTTGTATAGACAAAACTAAAACACATGAAAGTAATAGCAATTCTTGCGGTTTCATTGATCTCATTTGGAACATTCGCACAAACAACAGAGAAAGCAAAAAAAGAAGTGAAGACTGAAACAAAGTCACCGATCGCTTTTAAAACATTGAAAATAGAAAGAGCAGAGATTCCTTATGATTCGAAAGAGCCGTTTATTTTTGAATTCAAAAACAATGGAAAAACTCCTTTGATCATTACAAATGTTCAGACTTCTTGTGGTTGTACTGCAGCTGAGAAACCAACTGAACCGATTGCAAAAGGGAAGTCATCTAAAATTGTGGTGAATTACGATACGAAACGTGTTGGTCAGTTTACAAAAACAATTACAGTAACGACAAATGCTTCTACAGAGCCAATTATCCTGACAATTACTGGTAAGGTATTGCCTCAGGAAGCAGCAACTGATGCTCCAAAGACAAACTAAGAAAGAAATGACATAAAAAAAGTAGGGGCGCGATTAATCGCGCCCCTACTTTTTTTATCAATAGTTAGTCTTGAACCTCTATTGCGATAATACGGTCACCTTGTCTGATTTCATCAATGATATCCAAACCATCAATTACTTTTCCAAAACACGTATGTTGGCGATCCAAATGCGCTGTATTGTTTCTGCTGTGACAAACAAAGAATTGAGATCCACCTGTATTTCTTCCTGCATGAGCCATGGAAAGTACTCCACGATCATGGTGTTGGTTTCCACCTGTCAATTCACAATCGATCTTGTAACCAGGTCCACCTGTTCCAGGCATCCCACTTGCTCCTTCACGTGAATTCGGGCATCCTCCCTGAATTACGAAATCAGGTAAAACACGGTGAAATGTCAATCCGTCGTAAAACCCTTCTTTGGCCAACTTTACAAAGTTAGCAACTGTATTCGGTGCATCTTCCTGGAAGAAGGTTACACGCATATCTCCCTTTTCAGTGCGAATGATAGCTTCCATTTTATTTAAAGTATTTTTTACAAAAGTACTTTAAAAATTACGAATTACGAATGCCGAATGCCGAATTGAAAATTTGGGTTGTTCAGCAAGCTCACTGTTCAGATTTGAAGTCAAAAAGTGCAATTAAACCAATGATTCTTGGATTCGTAATTCGCAATTCGTAATTCGGAACTCGGAATTCTTTTAAGGTTTTTAACAGTTTGGCTTCCATGGTAACTGCTTCAACTGAAAATGATGTGTAAATTTGCTCCATGAGTCATACAACGATCGCTCGAGATAAAATCAGACAATTTTCATCATTTTCCCAAGCATTTGGGAAACAATCAACATTCGGGCAATTTCTTACAGCACCATTGAATTCCATTTCGGATTTGCAAGTGCAAGCACAAAAAAAGAAGGTCATTTATTCTTCTGAAACACGTCAAAACCTGGTGCAGGTCTGGAACAGACAAATCGGTTCTTACGCGTCGAAAAGTCAATTGGAAAACCTGAAATCTTTGGAAAGCGAAAATACGTTTACCATTACCACGGGACATCAATTGACACTTTTTGCCGGACCGCTTTATCTTATCTATAAAGTATTGCATGTGGTTCGTCTGGCAGAAGATTTTAATCAGAGTCAAAAGGATTTCAAAGCGGTTCCTGTTTTTTGGATGGCTTCCGAGGACCATGATTTTGATGAAGTTAAATCGACTCATCTGTTCAATCAGAAGTTGACGTGGGAATCCGCACAAACCGGTCCGGTTGGTCGATTCAAGATGGATGACTTCCAGGAAGTCTTGTCTTCCTTTAAATCGTTCTTCGAAGGAAAAGAGACTGAAATCAATGAATTGATTGCCATTTCGGAAAAAGCGGATTATGCTTCATACCAGCAGGAATTCATCAGTAAACTGTTCTCAGAATTCGGAGTTTTGGTCCTTCAACCGGATAATCGCGATTTGAAACGTGAATTTGTTCCGGTTGTTCTAAGAGAGATTTCAAGTGACCTGGCGAATCATGCTGTTCAGAATACGAATAAACTGATCGAATCTGCCGGATATAAACCGCAGGCACATGCAAGGGATTGCAATTTGTTCTATTTGAAAGCAGGAGAACGTTTACGTATCGAGCCTGTGGCAAATGGATTGGCTGTTGATGGACAAGTTTATTCCATAGAAGAATTGAGCAGGTTGGTTCAGGAAGAACCGGAGAATTTTTCGCCCAATGTGATCTTGCGACCCGTTTATCAGGAAACCATTTTACCGAATCTGGTTTATGTTGGTGGTGGTGGAGAAATGGCGTATTGGATTCAATTGAAAGGCGTATTTGAGGTGCATCACACCTTGTTTCCTTTGATCCAGCAGCGCGTATCCGTGCAGTTGGTGGATGGAGCATTGAAGAAACGAATGGATAAGTTGAATTGGTCCGGAGAACGCTATTTTGAGTCGAAGGATGATTTGAAGAAGTTATTCCTGAAAGAAAATGATGGGGATGACTTGGATCTTTCTACCCTTTATTCGGAGTTTGAGACTTTGCGTACAACGATGATTGAAAAAGCGAAATCCATTGAAGCGACCCTGGAATCTTTTGCGGAGGCAGAAAGTGTCCGTATGAAAAAGCAATTGGAGTCGTTTGAACAACGTTTGGTGAAGCAACTGAAACAACGCCACGAGCAGGTACTTCAATCCATCGATTTTATTTCAGAACGGATCATCCCGGAAAACACTTTGCAAGAACGTCATTTTCATTGGTTGCAATTTGCGCCGAGCGGGGCATATCAGGAGCTTTTAAACCAGATTCATCAGGAAATCGATCCGTTTGAAGCGGAGTTGATCGTGGTTGATTTGGCTAAATAAGCTCACGCAGATTTCGCGGATTTCGCAGATTTTTATTGGAAGAATAGGTTGAATTAGATTGCCAAACTATGATTTATACTTCGATCAAATATTTGAGAATGGGCTTTGTTGTAAGTAGGATTACTATTACTATTGCTTGCTATATCTGTTTTTCTTCCGTATTATGGCAGTTGCAAATGGAATTCGGACGAATCTGGAACTGTTTCGGTTTTAATTTTTGGATATTCATCCAGAGTGTTTTGGATGCATTTTGTATTTACGATAGCTTCCTTTGTTTCCGGTTATTTCTATCATGATATAGTCAATAAAGCATTGTTGTATACTTTTTCATCTATGCTATTATTATATCTGTTTTTCACTTGGGATCCTCCAAGCTGGGGTGCCACACCATGTGGTAGAAGTAGCGAAATAGGAAGGGATCTTTCAGTTTTCGGATCCTGTCTTATAATACTTGGTACATTCATTTCTATTTACAGAGAAACAGAATAATTAAATCTGTGTTCCTCTGTGCTCATGCGCCAACGCTGAAGCTTGGGCGTAAGCGTTCCGTGGGAAACTTAAAAAAAGCGTGCTTGTTCCAACGAAATAGAAACATTTACACTAATTTCGTTTTTTCAACGTTTAAGCGAACATGCGAAACCGATTTCTAGCAGTATTTCTTCTTGTTTTTATGCCTTTGACCGCCCTTTGGTCTCAAGTTCAGGTAACCGGAAGTGTACTGGATAACCGCAAAATAGCATTACCGAATGTAATGGTTCGCTTCATTCTTGGAACAGATACCATTTCTACACGAACAGATGTCAATGGTCATTTTAACGTGCAGCTTACTCCCAATAAATATGGGATGATTGCTCAGTATGATGCGGAAAATGACTTCCGGAAGAATGTTCAGATCCCTGACGTAAATTCATTTGTTTTGGATCCGATTCTTTTTGATTTTGGAATCATTGATGGGGTGGTGATTAATAAGAGTAAAGACTACGAAGACGGCTTGGTAAAACTTCCGAAAATTGATTTGCAGAAACAAATTTTCAATGATGTCGGTCGTACATTGGTACTCACGGCTCCTGGTTTTAATTCAAATAACGAATTGACTTCCAATTACAATGTTCGTGGAGGGAATTATGATGAGAACCTGGTTTATGTCAACGGATATTTGATTAATCGTCCATTTTTGACCCGTTCAGGTCAGCAGGAAGGATTAAATTTTATCAATACAGCTTTAGTTGAAGATATTTATTTTTCTTCGGGTGGTTTTCAGTCTATGTATGGCGATAAGTTGAGTTCTGTTCTAGACATTCGATACAAGCGCCCGGATTCACTTCGTATTTCTGCTATGGCTTCATTACTTGGTGTGGAGGCTCATGTGGAAGATAAGATTGGAAAACACGATCGTTTTCGGTACTTGTTTGGTGCAAGGTATCGTGCCAACGGATATTTATTGAATTCACTTCCGACAAAAGGAAATTACAATCCCGTATTCTGGGATGCACAAGCTCTAACAAGCTACACCATTAACGAGCATTGGACTTGGACGACGCTTGCTCATGTATCCTCCAATACCTATCAATTTGCACCACAAACCAGTCAAACGGATTTTGGAACGGCGAATCAGGCTTATGCTTTCAATATTTATTTTGAAGGACAGGAAAAGACCAAGTTTTTGACATCGACCGTTGGAACATCCTTGAATTATACCTCGAAAAAATATGAGGGGAAAACATTTTTCACCTACTTCCGAAGTGATGAGCGCGAAAATTTCGACATCCTGGGCGAGTATTTTATCAATGAGTTGGAAACTGACCCGTCCAAAGAAAATTATGGAGATTCGATCGCTGTTCTTGGTGTCGGAGGGTTCTTAAATCATGCCCGGAACAAATTGAAAGCGGATATCATCAGTGTTTATCACGATGGAACGGTCAATTTCAACCCGAAGAATGAAAATGCGAAACATCAATTAAAGGTTGGTGCAGGAATTCAGATCGATCATTTCAATGATGTCCTGAGTGAATGGAAATATGTTGATTCTGCCGGTTATTCCCAGGTAGATGAACCAACGGAAAAAGTTGATTTATACGAAACGATCAAAAGTAAACTCGAATTGGATAATCAGCATTACAATGCCTACGTCCAGGATCATTGGGAATGGAAGAAGATTCGCAAGAATATTCCTGTTTCAAAGAAATTCACCTATAAGGATTCTCTGGGAATTACTCATGAGTATCACAAAAGAGACACCATTGCAGAATCAAAATCCGGATTGAGCCTGGATTATGGTTTAAGGGGAACTTACACCACTTTCAATAGCGATGGATTCATCACACCACGATTGACATTGACTTATTTTCCTGTAAAGTATGTTTACCAAAACGGGAAGTTTGTTCGAAGAGGAGTTCGGTATCGTTTTTCTTCCGGATTGTATTACCAACCGCCATTTTACAGGGAGTTCAGAACATTTGACGGACAGATCAATAAGAACGTGAAATCCCAAAAATCCGCTCACTTTGTATTGGGAATGGATTACAGTTTCTTTATGTGGAAGCGCGAATCCCCTTTCAAATTTTCTGCAGAAGCTTACTACAAGTATTTGTGGGACGTAAACCCTTACGAGGTAGATAATGTACGCACACGCTATTTTGCTAATAACGATGCTGTGGCTTATGCAGCAGGATTGGATTTGAATCTGAATGGTGAATTTGTTCCGGGATTGATGTCTTTCTTCAAACTCGGATTCCTTTCTACGAAAGAAGATATCAAGGACGATTATTATTACAATTACTATAACGCAGCTGGTGAAAAGATCATTTTCGGTTACAGCGAGGATCAGAATATTGTTGATTCGGCGCGCGTAAATCCGGGATACATCCGCAGACCAACGGATCAGCATGTTACGGTGGGAGTATTGTTCCAGGATCACATGCCGGGATTGCAACAGTTGACTTGTCAGGTTGGAATTACTTATGGTTCACGTTTGCCTTATGGTCCGCCGGATCACTCACGTTACAAGGATACCTTGACGATGAAAGCTTACTTTCGGGTGGATATGGGAATGTCTTATGATATTTTGTACCGTAAACCTGGTAAAACGCGCAATTTCCTCAAGAAGATGGAAAGTGCCATCATTTCCTTTGAGGTATTTAACCTCTTGGGTGTGAATAATGTACTTTCGAAACAATGGGTTCAGGATGTTTCCGGAAAGTATTACTCCATCCCGAATTACTTGACTCAACGCCGGTTCAACGTGAAACTGATAGTCAGGATCTAGCTCATGGCAATCTCAGCACATCAGATCCTTTCTGAGATTTCTTTCAAGACTAGTAGGAGTGGAGGAAAAGGTGGTCAAAATGTCAATAAGGTTTCTTCGAAAGTTGAGCTGAACTGGAACATCCAAACTTCATCACTTATTTCTGAGGAGCAACGTGAGATCTTATTGAATAAACTATCTCATAAGCTTACAAAAGAAGGAGTGCTTCAAATTATCTCGCAAGCAGACCGCTCACAATTGGGTAACAAACAATTGGTTTTGGAAAAACTGGATGAATTGCTTGCATATGCATTCAAGATTGTCAAGAATCGGAAGGAAACCAAAGTTCCGAGAGGAGTGAGAGAACGTCGTCTTTTGGTAAAGAAGAAACGGGCTGAGATTAAGAAGTTGAGGGGGCGAGTGGATTAGAAATTTTCAACTTTTCCGGTTTAGAAGCACGAACAAAATCCCAAATTCTCAACTCAAAAATATGGATAGATATGTGTCTATTTGATCAGTGGATGCGGGAGGTTAAGACTTTTTGCTTCTTCGGCTTAAACTCAGTTGGCTCCCCAAATTCTCAACTCCAAAATACGCATAGACATGTGTCTATTTAGTTAGGGATAATGCTGGTTTCAGCGAGAAATCAATCTTCCAAAAACCATTTCAAAGCATTAAGCTCATCTTCGCACTCATGGTTTAAGGTCCAGTAATAACTCTCATTAAAAAAATCCCCTTTTATTAAACCGCTGGATTTAAGTATCATTAAATGATGATGGATAGTAGGTTGGCTTAGTTTTAGAACTTCAGCTAAGTACAATCCATTTGTCCTACCTTCAGCAATAATTTTTTTTAGAATAGTTATTCTGGCTGGTACGGATACTGCTCGAGCAACATCGGATTTTCGAATTTGAGTGCGTGGATAAAGTGTGAGTTTGATAGCTCCCATGATGAAATAATTTTACGTTTTCTATTTAAGTTAGTGTAAAACATCATTTCAAACAAGCGATTTACCAAAAAAATATGGATAGACATGTGTCTATTTACTCAGTTGGAGTGGAGTTTCTAGTGGCTAACCTTGCCTTTCGGAAAACCATCTTCGTCACGCACTTCAAATTTTCAAAAATACGCATAGACATGTGTCTATTTGATGAGTGGAAGTGGAAGTGGAAGTGGAAGTGGAAGACGGATCACATCTGCTCCAAAACAGCAATGCGTTTTTCGATTGGAGGATGTGTTGCAAACAAACCGGCAAATCCTGCTCCATCCAATGCTTTATGTTCGATGAACATTTGCTTTACATCTTCGCTTCTCACGTTGGAAACTTCCGAATGACCGGAAATCTTGCGAAGTGCAGAAGCCATGGCTTTCGAATTCCGTGTCATTTGAACCGCTCCGGCATCTGCCAGGTATTCTCTTTTACGAGATAAAGCAAATTTGAAGAGTATGGATAACAAGAGTGCGACAGCTGAAATAGCCAAGGCAATCAAAGCTCCTTTATTATCGTCCTTATCTCTTCTGCCTCCTCCCCAAAGTAAATTGCGTAGTAAGATATCAACAGCAAAAGAAAGGATTCCTACGAAGATGATGGAAACAATCAACAAACGGACATCTTTGTTCCGGATATGCGTCAATTCATGTGCGATTACACCTTCCAGCTCCTCATCGTTCAAGTGTTCGATGATTCCGGTTGTAAGCGTAACGGCATAACTTTTTTCATTGATTCCGCTTGCAAAGGCATTCAATGCAGAAGATTCGATGACAAATAATTGGGGCATTTTCATGCCGACCGACATACATAGGTTTTCTGTCAGGTTATACACCCGCATGTTTTCACGGCGTTCCAACGATTTTGAATTGGAAGCTAATTGAATCATGGAAGAATTGGCAAAGTAAGCAATCAAAAACCAGATCAGCACTCCGCCTATTACAAAAGGAATGGTTACGATGAAGCGTTGATTTACCTGCTCGATATGTTCTTTTCCTCCCATCATAAAGAAGAAAAAAGCATAAACTCCCGCTAAAATAATTAACGGGAATCCAGCCAATATCAAGGTAGATTTTAAATTGTTGCTTCGAATTTGCTCGTGAAGACCAATATAAGCTGCCATTAAAACCGATTAGAATTTAACTTCCGGTGCTTTGTCAAGTGTTTGACGTTGATCAACTCCTAGGTCAAACATTGGTTCTGTTTTGTACCCTTTCGATTTAGCAATCATGTTGCTTGGGAATTGTTCGATTCCGTTGTTGTACTCCTTTGTTGAAGAGTTGAAGAAACGACGTACAGAAGCCAGCTTGTTTTCCAGGTCGCTGATCTCATGTTGTAAATTCATGAAACTTGCGTTTGCTTTCAAATCCGGGTAAGCCTCAATTTGAATGTTCAATCCGTTCATTGCAGAAGTCATTTTGTTTTCTGCTTCGATCTTTTCAGTAATAGTTCCTGCACGAAGATATCCCGAACGAGCTTCCGTAACGCGTGTTAATACTTCACTTTCGTGATTCATGTAGCCTTTAACAGCTCCAAGTAATTGTGGAATTAAGTCGTAACGTTGTTTCAATTGTACATCGATATCCGCAAAAGCGCTTTCGCGATTGTTTTTCAATGAAACAAGGCGGTTATTGATAGATACTAACCAGATGATTAAAATCAATACAACAACTCCAATGATAATACCAGCGATCATGTTTTTTTTAGTTTAAAAGTTAAGCGAATATACCACTAATTTTTGTTCGTGTGCGGCTTTATGAATTCTTAACTAAAAAGAGTGTTTTTCAGAGAGCTAGCAACAATTGTAGAACATCACTACTTTCCCTTTTTTCTTGGAAAAAGCGATGTGTCTGCCATCTTCTGATCCCAATAAATAGTAAAATCCGATTGCCTGTTTATCCGCTTGTATTTCTTCCCAAGTTTCCTTGTCGATGTAATAACTTTGGTCTTCAAAAGTGATGTTTTCTTCAATTGCCGGAGTACTGAATCGATCTTCGGAGAAAAACTCTCGGATGCGTTTTTGGATGAAAGCATCCGTTTCCTTTTTGGAGTTGATGTTTCCTGTGAAATCGTATCCCAACAAGTAATTTGCATCAAATTCTTCCCGTATCAGGTTCTTTCCATCGGAACTGGTAATGGTTAAAAGTACTTTTCCTTTTAGAAGACTTTTCCCGGTGATCACGATGCGGAATTCGTCCTTTTTTGAAGGGTTTGAAAATGCATGCATGATCTTGTTTTCAATCAGGAAATCTGATTTTTCAGGAGTCTCAGAAGATTCTTTTGGCGCTTTTACTTCTTTAATCTCCTTGTCTGTCGAAACTTCTTCGGTTTCTTTCTTTGAAGAATCGCCCCCACAAGAAGAGATTGTCAATGATGTTCCAATCAGTAACGATAGAAGTGTTAATCTTTTCATTTTATCTTGTTTTTAATTTATCCAAAAGGTGATTTCGACTACTGAGCGAAGTATTATTTCTCAATTTGATTCATCCAATCTAAAATTCCGGCTTTCAAGGAAGATTCGATTTTTTGTAAGTCTTCCAGGTTTTCAATGGTGATGATTTTTCTTCCATCCGGATAGTTTTTTCCTTTTAAAAGGGAATCGCTGATTTTCGCCCCGGTGGGGAAGACTAACAAAAATTTCCCGCGATGCAGATTCAAAACTAATAGATCGCGTTTGTATTCCTTTGCGTCAAAGTCTTTCATTTCACCGACATAGAAAAAACTGGCAGAATTCCATTTGATCTGCTCGTGAATTTCCGGATCAATGGCGAGTACTGAATTCCTCAAATAATCAACAAATTCCTGCTCAGTCGAGTCCAGGTTCGAAATGTATTCATCCACCTTCGGATCTTTCATAGTTTAAGGTTTGTGTTTGATATAAATAACTTCTTCTGTTCCGTCTGTAAAACGATTTTCAAGGTAAGTTAAACCAATTTTTTCCAATACGCGAACCGAAGCTAAATTTGTAGGCATAGCTCTTCCAACGATTGTTTTCATGTCGAATTGTTCGAATCCCAACTTCATACAAGCTTCAGCGGCTTCTGAAGCATAACCCTTTCCCCAGAATTTTTTCATCAAGCGGTATCCGATGTCGAATTCGTCCAGTTCCGGAGTGTATTTCAATCCGCACCAACCTAAATATTCGCCCGTTTCTTTGAGGATCATTCCCCAGCGACCGAAACCATAAGTTCGATAAGAAGCGTAGTTTTCCAAAAAGGTTTTGGCTTCCTCGACACTTTGAAATGGATCATCCCCCGTATAGCGAAGCACTTCCGGGTCGAGATTGAGGATATAAGCTGCCTCTGCATCTTCGGGAGTCATCTCGCGTAAATAGAGGCGTGGTGTTTCGAGGATTTTCATTTTTTTAAACTCAAATTGAACGTTTTTAACTTTCGGGCTTACAATAGAATCACCAAGATATCGTTAAATTTTTAGGATGAAAACAAAAACACCAATCAAAATTTTGACCTTGACCTTGTTTGTAGCATTGATTTCCGGGTTTACTCTTTACCAAGGTGGTTATCTTTTTTCCAATGAAAACAAGGTGAAGTACATTTTAGATCCGAATGGAGGAACGGCTAGTGAATTGAAATCAGTTTCTAGGGAAAAGTATGGATTAAGTACTTTCCAAAAACTAAAGCTGTCTGGTGGGTTTGATCCGAAAAATTTTGATACAATGTACATCGAACCTCCCGGAAATGATCGTTTCATCAGTAGTTCCAAATCGATGATTATCAAATTTAAGGCTCCTCAAACTGATTTGGTTTCATCATTTCTCAAAACCCAATTAAAACATCAACTGAAAAAGAAATAATATGTGGTTGTTGGAATTGTTTTTTGCGACTGGAATTAGCTTTTTGTTTTTGGTCTTCGTCTTTGTCCCTATGGAGCGCGTATTTCCTGCAAAGAAAAATCAAGCTTTTTTCCGAAAACAGTGGTTTCTGGATTTGTGTTTTTTCTTTGGGCAATACCTGGTTTGGAATAGCCTGGTGATTTGGATTCTCTACCACTTGAATGAATTTATCCAGCAGCAACTTTCTATTTCGTATTTGCAATTGGTTCATCAGCAACCTATTTGGCTGCAAGGTCTGGAGGTTCTTGTTTTAAGTGATCTCTTGATTTATTGGGGACACAGGTTCCAACATAAAGTGGATTTCCTTTGGCGTTTTCATAAAGTGCATCACACCGCGGAAACAATGGATTGGTTGGCTGCACACAGGGAACATCCGATTGATTCGATTTATACAGTCGGAATTATTAATCTGCCGGCATTCTTATTGGGATTCGACCTGGAAGCAATTGTCATGATTGCTGTCTTCAGAGGAATCTGGGCAATTTACATTCACAGTAACGTGCGCTTGAATATTGGTTTTCTGCAAAAGATCATCGGTTCACCGGCATTGCATCATTGGCATCATGATCTGGACCGCGACCGTGGGAATTATGCGAATATCTCACCCTTGATGGACATTCTTTTCGGGACCTATGTTTGCCCGGATCATGAACCGGAACAATTTGGAATCAAGGAAGAGTTTCCACGGAATTATCTCGGACAGTTGGTTGATCCCTTGGTTCCGAAGGTTGTTAAGAAGCAGTTTTTGAGAAAGAAGGCAGGAAGTTAATTGTTTTCACTAGCTATCTCGTTCAAAATTTTCACGTATTGCGGTTTATTAATACTAATCAGAGTGTCTTTTGGGCAATATAAATCGATGCTCATGAGTTCCTTGGTTGTATCCAGAAATGTTTTTTTCCATAGAAAGTGATTCTTATAATTACTTCCGTCACCATAATTGGCAATTGAATAAACCCCGTATTGATTTCGGTAAATCCAGTATCCAACTTTCCTTCCTTCTTTGTCCGTTTTATTTTTAATTCCTTTTTTAGGAATCGGTTCGTCTTTTGGAAAATCGATGTATTTGGATTTGGACCTTATTAAAGGACGTTCGTCAACTACCATGGTTTTAATGGTGTCTGCCATCCCTGCAAGTATAAAATTCATAGTGAAATAGCATTCACACGCAGCGTATGATTCTGAAAGTCCATTTGTTTGGAGGTAAAGAGAATCGTTTTTTAAACTGAAAACTGGTTCTTTTGAATCAAAGGAACAATTGTGTGTAAAACCTATTGAAAAGGTAAGCGTATCTCCCTGAATTTTTTGAGAAATAAGGCGGTTGTGAATGATTTGAAAGTAAACAATCGGATCTTTGCATTGAATGGTTTCAAAATTGACAAGTTTCTGTGCATTTGCAGAAAAGAATTGCAGTAAAAATAGAATCAGGAAAAGGTGTTTCATCAGTATCCTATTTAGTTGTTTGTTCTTCCATGATAGTCTCGTTCAGTATTTCTTCGTATTTCCTTAGATTAACGTTAATCGAATAATGATCTGTTGGCTTTCCTGCTCTTACAGATATAGAGGTCAATTCCCCTTTCTTGTTGAATGATTTAACCCATAAAGGATTGTCATCTTGGTTGGGATCATTTCCATAAAAAACGTTATAATAGTTGCCGTTTTGTCCTTTAATTTTCCAATATCCGACTTTTAATCCATCTTTTGTGAGCTCGTTTTTAAACAGTTCCTTTGGAATGTTTCTTGGCGGAACATCAATATATTTGGACTTTGAAAATCTAAATTCTTGTTGATCAATGAATAGTTTAAATATGGAATCTTGCATTTCAGTTATTGTGAATAACATCGTATAGCAGCAGTCGCAAGCATCATATATTTCTGAAATGTTTTTGAGTTCGATAAAAAGACTATCATTAGTTGACTTAAGGGTTGATTTAAATTGCGCAGCACAATTGGCACTCAGATTGATTTCCAAATAAAGTGTGTCGTAACTGAACCTCTGTGAAGCAATACGTTCTTTAAAAATGACTTCGCCAAAAGCATAACAGGGAAGCAATTGTGATGAGACCAATTTTTGCGAAAAGCAGTTAGTGCAAGCAAGAATCAAGAAGACGCTAAAAATCAATTTCATAATCTGAAAATAAGAAAACCTTCTAAAGATTCAACCATCATTGATTGAGAGGTGCGAATCGTCGCCTTAACGATTATCAAACAATTCGTAATTCGTATCCCGATAATTATCGGGACGGCATTCGTAATTAGGAATTAATCACTCCATCTCAATCCCCATAATACAAACATCATCGATCTGTTCCAATTCCCCTTTCCATTGGAAGAAATTGGATTTAAGGATCTCGATTTGCTGATGGATCTTTTCAGTGGAAATCTGAACCAGAAGATTCTTCAGGTTTTTTGCTTTGAATTTCTTCGATTCCGGTCCGCCGAATTGATCCGCATAACCATCAGTGATTAGATAGATGCGGTCGCCTTTTTGTAATTCCACGGGATGGCTGGTGAAGGGCTGCATGTCGAAATGCTTTCCGATAGGTTGTTTATTGGGTTTGATTTCGACAATTTCGTTGCTTTCTTTTTTCCAGATCCACAGCGGATTATTCGCTCCTGCCCAGGTAATCTCATTGGTGCTTTTGTTCCAGGTACACAAGGAAATGTCCATTCCATCCGAAACATCCTGTTGGTTCTTAGAGAGCTCGTCTACAATGATTTCGCGTGTTTTATCCAGGATTTCTCCCGGTTTTCTGAGTCCGAATTCTTTCACCGAACGGTTTAATGCATTGTGACAGACTACGCTCATCATAGCTCCGGGGACACCGTGTCCGGTACAATCCGCAACTGCGAAAATGATGGAATCCTTTGTTTCTTCCAGCCAGTAAAAATCTCCTGCAACGATGTCTTTGGGTTCGTATAAAACGAAATGGTCCGGAAGAACTTTTGCCCGCAATTGTGCAGATGGAAGAATGGCGGTCTGAATGCGTTTGGCGTAATTGATGGAATCCAGAATCTCGTGATTCTTTTCCTCGACCTGTCGGTTCTTCTCTTCAATGATCACTTTTTGCTTCTTCACCTCATTCCAGCGGCGATATAGGATGAATGAAAAACCAAGGATTAATATCCCTACAACGGCAATTGCCCAATTGATGATGAGAGATTGTTCCTGTTTCTTCTTGTTTTCCAAAGCGGTCTTCAATTGATTCAGGCGTTGTGTTTCACGTTCCTTGTCAAATTGATAGTTCATTTCTTCCTGCGTCTGCTTGCGAATGTTGTTTTCGTCGGCCAGTTCTTTTTCTATTTCATTGAATTTAAAAAGGTATTCGTAAGCCGTTTTAAAATCGCCTCTTTTTTTACCTAATTCGGAAAGGCTTTCATAAACAGATTTGAGTATTTCTTTAGCCCCTAATTTTTTTGCCAACTCTTTTGCTTCAGAAAGGTATTTTTCACCTTCATCCAATTTTCCTGCTTTAACTGCTAAAACCCCTAAGTTTAATTTGGAAGTTGCAACGCCTAAAGTCTGATGCAGTTTTTCACGGATTTCCAACGATTTAAGCTGATAGAATTTTGACTTTTCGAAATCTTTTGTTTCCTGATAGCAAACTCCCAGATTATTGTAATCATCAGCAATTCCAGTACTGTCATTTAATCCAAGATCAATGGACAGGGATTCATGGTAATGATAAATGGCTTTTTCGTATTTCTTCTGGTTCATGAAAACGATTGCCATGTTGTTCACGGATGCAGCAATTCCTTTTTTGAATTTAAGCTCACGTTGGATTCGAAGTGATTCTTTATGGTATTGGAGCGCTTTGTCGTATTGTTTCTGATTGTTATAAATCAGTCCGATATTACTTAAAATGTATGCTTCATTGTTTTTATCCTTGATTCGTTCAGCGATGCGCAAGGCATTAAAGAAATGTGCTAAAGCTTGGGAGTAATCGCCTTTATAATCAAAAGCAATTCCGATGTTGTTGTCGATCAAACTGGCAATGGAATCCTGTTTGTATTTGTGTGCCAATTGAAGTGCTTCATTTCCGTAGCGGATGGCTTTATCATAATCGCCGTAATACCATCCGTAAGCGACGGATTCGTTGAGTAAAAGCAGTTTCTTCTTGATGTTTTTTTCTGCCTTCCCAAGTTTGTAAATGGAATCCATACCACTTGTTTGTCCCCAGGCAGGAACAATCAATAGAATCAAAGTAATAGTGAGCAACTGGTTTTTCACGTCACAATAATACAATTTATACTCATAAGCTTTGTTAAAGAGAATAAAACATTTCGTTCATTTTGCCTGCTAATAGCGGAAGTCTTGTTAATTTTGTGCCTTCGCTGAAGCAGCTTCTGCATAAGCGTTGCAACACTTTTGAGCACAATGGAAATGGAATTGATCACCACATATATCTGTAAAGACTTTGATATAGGCATTCACAACAATATGTTTGGAGGAAAGCTGATGTCGTTGATTGATGATGCAGCGGGTTCCTTTGCTTCCCAAATTTGCGATTCTCCCAACATGGTTACCATCAAAGTAGATGAATTGGTATTCAAAAAAGCGGTGAAATCGGGTGCGATCTTAAAAGTGTATGGAAAGGTGGTACGCTTTGGGAATTCTTCTATTGAAATGTACATGGAAATTCGTAAGCACAATGTGTATACAGGGAATCAGGATTTGGTGACGCATACCAATATGACTTTTGTGCGGATTGATGAAGAGGGGAAATCTTTGCCCATAGCAGAATACATCAAAAAACGTCACGCCCTTCGGATTGAAAAATACGGGAAAGCACTTTTGTTGCCGACCGAAGAAGGTTTTTCTGCCGAATAATGGACTTTTAAGCTTTTGATTTCAGGTAACCTTCCACTTGCTGCAATACATCCCTTTTTTTTCTTCTGGGCAGAAACACTTCAAAATCATTTGTTTTTAGCCCGATATAACCCGATCCTCCCTGGTCGCAGGTTAAAATATCTTGCAGGTTTATAATAATTGATTGACTTACACGAAGGAGATAGGAAACATCGGAACAATCCGTTTCCAGGTTACTGAGTGATCGCGATAGAAGATATGATTCGCCATCCTTACAAAAAATGGTAGTGTAACCACCGGATTGCCCAATCATGTATGCAACACTCGAACAGGCTATATAATGTGTTTTTTTGTTTTTGATAACCGCAATTTTATGGTGGTTATCTAATTGATTTTTAATAGATTCGATTAATCTTTTTTCAGAGATGCGTTTCTTTGCCTTTTCTATTGCCGAAGAAAAACGATCCTTATCAATTGGTTTCAGAACATAATCAATAACGGAATGCTCAAATGCCTGGATTGCAAATTGTTCAAATCCGGTTACTAGAATGACTTCAAAAGTTCGTTTGCTCAGTTGATTCAGTAAATCGAACCCGGTACTGTCGGGCATTAGAATGTCTAGAAAAAGCAAGTCCGTTTTTTGTTGCAGCTCCCTGCTTTCAATAAAGGTATTCAAATTGTCAGATTCGCCGATAATCTTTATTTCCGGATAATATTTTTGAATCAGGATTTGAAGAACCTCTCTATTGGCTTGCTCATCATCAATTAGATATACATTCATATCGGATTGGATTTATAGAGTTGGGGACTGAAAATGAAAATCACCTTTGTTCCGGAATCGGAGCTAATAACTTCCATTGAAGCCACTTGTTTTTGAAATTGCTTATTAAGCGCATCAATTCGTTCGGAAATTAGGTTATTTCCTTTTGACAAATGTTCTTCATTTTTGTTGGAGGAGTTGAATCCTGGTCCATTGTCGCTTATTTGAACAACTAGCTCCTGATTTTGATTGATCTTAAATGAGATCAGAAGTTGCGGATTGTTTTCCTGGAACTTCAAGCCATGCCAAATGGCATTCTCAAAAATGGGTTGAAGTAAAAGTGAGGGGAAATTAAACTCATTGAGTTGACTTTCCGATAAATCAATTTCTTTTCGGATTTCGAAACGGTTTCGGAAACGCAATAGTTCCAATTCCAAATAAGCGTCGATTAATTGTAATTCTTGTTTTACAGAGATGAACTGAGTTTCGCTGTAGTAAAGAATTTTCCGCATGAGATAACTGAATTTTGCCAAGTAATGCGCAGCGTTATCGTTATCGCCTTTTAGGATCAATGCTTGAATGGCTGCGAGGCCGTTACTTAGGAAATGCGGATTCACTTGTGCTTTTACAGCAAGTAATTTGTATTCATTCAATTTGCTTTCCAGTTTGGAGCGTTCTTCACTTCTTTTCTTGCGTCTCAGGTTCATTAAAAGAAGAATGGAAACAATGATTGAAAGAAGAATGACAGCAATTAAAATGTAAAAGATGGTACTTTCCCAAAAAGTTTTTTCAACGGTAAATTGAAATTTTTTAGAGTTTTGAAATTGAATTTTACCATCAATAATTGGGTAAATCTGCAATTGGTAATGACCACTTTTTAATGCGTCAAAATTAATTTTAGTTCCTTGAATAAACTTATTGATACTATTTTCACCTTTCAGTTTGTAATACAGGTCTATTTTTTTTGCATCAAACTGAAGAATATCCAGATCAATTGAGATGGATTTGTTAGGGGGAATTAATTTGGGAAATGAATCTATTCCGAGATTATTTAACAGGAATTTATTTAACCGGATAGTTGGTTTGAAGGGTAATTTATAATCTGCTAATTTCTTAATGATCAGATTATTTCTGTAGGATATGAATAGGCAGTTACGCAGAATACACATGTTTTTGGTTTCACCACTGAAAAAATAGATCCAGGGAAGGTCGGATGAGTTATTGAATTTCTGTATATAAATACCATCATTTCCCTCCAAAATAAGTTGGTCATGAAATATCAAAGCTTTGGAAATCGAAATGCATGGTGATTTGATCTTCCGTATAATTTTGTTTTTTCGGATAATATAGATTCCATCAAATCTGGTGCAGACGAGCATGTTGTTCTTATCCATAAAATGGATTGCAACTATTTGAAGATCTTTCTTGAATGGTCCGAATTTCGAATAAGCATTTGTTTTAAGGTTGTATTTTAAAAGTCCGGTATTCGTTCCGAATAAAACGGTGGAATCGTTTAGACGGATATGACATTTGATGTAACTTATCGGGATTCTAAGTGATTTATAGGGATGGGGAAGTGAAACCAGGTTCTTCCAGGTGGTTTTGGTAAGAGAAACTCTGGAAATAAAGTACATATTATCATGATCTATAAACGATTCGAAAAAGATGTTTCTGAAGTGTTTAATCGTTTTGATTTTTTTAAAATCGGAAGTGAAAATGGATAACCCGTTGGATGAGTTAAAAAGCAGAGAATTTTTATAAAGTGAAATACTATAGATCCCGTCTTGATAGGGCACTCTTATTTTTGTGTTTAACGTATCACTTTGCGCGATCTTGGTAAGCATGTAATCCTGATATCTGAAGACTCCTCCGTTCATATTTCCAACAAGATCCTTCTTGAGGATATGGGCAGTGGATGTGGCGGTGAAGTTATAGTGAATCCGATCATGAATGTTTGAAGAGATAAAAACACCTTTGCTGTTAAATGAAACCGCAATTCCGCCAGATCTTAACGGAGCGACACCTCCTATGATCTCACCTTTGAAATGATGATGAATAAGATTGCCTTCCAAATCTAATTCCATCAAACCATTAAATGTGCAAAGCCATAATCGGTTATGAAAACATTCGAAGAACAAAACACGGCTAAAGTCTAAAGCGGTTAAATGGTTGTCCTCTTTTTTGAACAGTTTCATGCAAATCAGCAGGTAGGTTTTGTTTCCGACCTTTATTTGACTTTCTCTTGAATCGGGAGTAAATATTTTTTTGAAATGAAAGGCTTGCTTACTTTCAGGGAATTCAATGTTTATATCATTGGAGTTTTTTGCGAATCTGCTTCCTTGATATCTGGTAAATGGGAAGCTTTTTTTTGAATTGTATACAAATTTGAATGGACCGGTTTTTGAATACTCGAATTCATAGTAATGCAGAATCTTTTTGCTCTTAAAAGAATATTTTAAAAAATCGGAGAAGGTGCAAATGTAGATACCATTAGGAGTCCAATTTAACTTGGCAAAACGGAGTTCCGGTGATTTGAATTCGGATAAATTTTTTGGTCCGATCCAAATCGCTTTGTCATTTTGCAATTTGAAGAGTTCATTTTGCGAATTAAGAAGATAGGTGTTTCCATGTGGATCTTTTTCAAAATCATACATGATTCGTCTTTCTATGGGAAGGTTGGTACAAATAGGAATGAACTTTTCCCCGTCGTATTTCATCGGACCGTATTGTGTTCCGACAATCAAATAGCCTTTTTCATCGTAATTGATGTCATAACATTCATTGGATAATAATCCTTGTTCCTGATCTAGAAATTTTCCATACAATTCTTGCCCTTTTGCGGGGCGAACAAGCAGAAAGAATAGAATTATGAGATAGATTAATTTCACCATACAAGATTACTAAAAAGAGACGATAGTTTTTATCGTCTCTTGCGTTTGATTTAGGTAGTGGTTCTTTGAAAGTGAATGAAGGTATTTATGTAGAGGTATAATTGATTCACCTTTTGATGTCACAAATAGACTACATCCTCTGGTTTTAAAATGACCATTTAATGAATGAAATGACCATTTAGCTCGTTTCTATGATTTTTTTTAGTGTATTCCATCAAATCCGGACAAGAGAATTTTTAATTTGGATTATCTTTGAAGGGTTATAAAAAACAAAAAGCGATTAGATGGAACAACAAGCACCCTACAAATCAAAAAATAATATCCGAATTGTAACAGCAGCGTCGTTGTTTGACGGACATGATGCGGCAATCAATATCATGCGCCGAATTATTCAATCTACGGGTTGTGAGGTGATTCATTTGGGACATGACCGTTCTGTGGAAGAGGTTGTTGATACGGCAATTCAGGAAGATGCACAGGCAATTGCGATGACATCTTATCAAGGTGGGCATACGGAATACTTCAAATACATGCACGATTTATTGAAGGAAAAAGGTGCGCCGCATATCAAGATTTTCGGTGGAGGAGGAGGAACGATTCTCCTTTCTGAGATCGAAGAATTACAAAATTACGGAATCACACGTTTGTATCACCCGGATGATGGTCGTTCACTTGGACTTCAAGGAATGATCAATGATTTGGTGGAGCGTTCCGATTATCCTGTTGGGGATGTATTGAATGGGGAAATCAACCATTTGGCAGAAAAGCATGTTCCATCGATTGCTCGTTTGATTTCTGCTGCGGAGAATTATCCGCAGATGGCTGCTCCGGTTATGGAGCAAGTGCACCAGATGGCTGCGAAAAATCAGGTTCCTGTATTAGGAATTACAGGTACCGGTGGTGCCGGTAAATCATCTTTGGTCGATGAGTTGGTTCGTCGATTCCTGATGGATTTTACAGATAAGCAAATCGCGGTGGTTTCTGTCGATCCATCGAAACGCAAGACAGGTGGTGCTTTGTTGGGAGACAGAATTCGAATGAATGCCATTAAAAACAGCCGCGTTTACATGCGTTCGTTGGCTACACGTCAATCGAATCTGGCTTTGTCCAAACATGTGGCTGAAGCGATCCAAATCTTGAAAGCAGCTAATTATGATTTGATTATTTTGGAGACTTCCGGAATCGGTCAATCCGATACGGAGATCCTGGATCACTCGGATGTTTCTTTATACGTGATGACTCCGGAATACGGAGCTGCAACACAGTTGGAAAAAATTGACATGTTGGATTTTGCAGATGTTATTGCATTGAATAAATTCGACAAAAGAGGAGCATTGGACGCATTGAGAGATGTGCGTAAACAATACCAACGCAACCACAATCTTTGGGAGGAACCAGTAGATTCAATGCCGGTTTTCGGTACGATCGCTTCCCAGTTCAACGATCCGGGAATGAATACTTTGTATAAAGTGATCATGGATAAAGTGAAGGAGAAGACAAAGGCTCCATTGGATTCTAAATTTGAGATCACCAAGGAAATGTCTGAAAAAATCTTTGTGATTCCACCGGATAGAACCCGTTATCTTTCTGAAATATCTGAGAATAACCGAAGTTTTGATAAATGGGTTGACAAACAGGTAGAAGTTGCTGAAAGATTGTATGGATTGACAAAATCAATTGAAACGATCTCGGCGAGTTCCATGGATGACAAGGATCGTTTGGTGAAGGGCGTTCAAGAAGCGCTTGAAAATGAAAAACGAAATTTGGATCCGCATAATTGGGATATTATCCAAAATTGGGAAGCTAAGAAAGCAACGTATACAGCTCCTGAATTTATCTTTAAGGTGCGAGATAAGGAATTGAGAATGGCGACGCATACAGAATCGTTGTCGCATTCACAAATCCCGAAAGTTGCTTTGCCTAAGTATAAATCCTGGGGAGATATTTTACGTTGGTCATTGCAAGAAAATGTTCCGGGAGAATTCCCATATACTTCCGGTTTGTTCCCCTTTAAAAGGGAAGGGGAAGATCCGACACGTATGTTTGCCGGTGAAGGAGGTCCTGAGAGAACCAATCGTCGTTTCCATTACGTGAGTTTGGGAATGCCGGCAAAACGCTTGTCTACGGCATTTGACTCCGTTACTTTATACGGAAATGATCCGGATTTGAGACCGGATATCTACGGTAAAGTAGGAAATTCCGGAGTGTCGATCTGCTGTTTGGATGATGCGAAAAAACTGTATTCAGGTTTCGATCTGTCGCACCCGGCTACTTCCGTTTCGATGACGATCAACGGACCTGCACCCATGTTATTGGGCTTTTTCATGAATGCTGCGATTGATCAGAATTGTGAGAAATACATCAAGGCAAACGACCTGGAGAAAGAAGTGGAGGCAAAGATTGCAGCTATTTATAAGTCAAAAGGAGTAGAGCGACCAAGTTATCAAGGACCGCTTCCGGAAGGAAATAACGGTCTGGGATTATTCTTGTTAGGAGTAACAGGTGACCAGGTACTTCCTGCGGATATTTATAATGAAATCAAAGTGGAAACCCTGAAACAGGTTCGTGGAACGGTTCAAGCGGATATTTTGAAAGAAGATCAGGCTCAAAACACCTGTATTTTCTCCACTGAGTTTGCATTGCGCTTGATGGGTGATGTTCAGCAGTACTTTATTGAGAAACAAGTACGTAATTTCTATTCTGTTTCCATTTCAGGTTATCACATTGCGGAAGCAGGAGCAAATCCGATTACGCAGTTGGCATTCACATTGGCAAATGGGTTCACATATGTAGAATACTATTTGAGTCGTGGAATGGATATCAACGATTTCGGACCGAACCTATCGTTCTTCTTCTCCAATGGAATTGATCCTGAATATGCCGTAATCGGTCGTGTTGCCAGAAGAATCTGGGCAAAGGCATTGGCTAAGAAATACGGGGCGAATCCGCGTGCACAAATGCTGAAGTATCACATTCAGACATCCGGGCGCTCATTGCATGCTCAAGAAATTGATTTCAATGATATCCGTACAACTTTGCAAGCATTGTATGCGATCTATGATAACTGTAATTCATTGCATACCAATGCATACGATGAAGCAATTACGACTCCTACGGAAGAATCTGTTCGCAGAGCAATGGCCATTCAGTTGATCATTAACCGGGAGTTAGGGTTGGCTAAAAATGAAAATCCATTGCAAGGTTCCTTCATTATCGAAGAATTGACGGATTTGGTTGAGGCTGCGGTACTGACAGAGTTCGATCGCATTACAGAACGTGGAGGAGTTTTAGGTGCAATGGAAACAATGTACCAACGATCCAAAATCCAGGAAGAATCCTTGTATTATGAAACGTTGAAACACAATGGCGAATTCCCGATCATTGGTGTGAATACCTTCCTGAGTTCGAAAGGCTCACCAACAGTTGAACCCAAAGAGGTTATTCGTGCGTCAGAAGAGGAGAAACAGTATCAGATCACGATGTTGGAGATCCTTCATACAAGCCACAAGGATAAATTGGATGAGTTGTTGAATGAACTTCAACGATCGGCTATTCAGAATAAGAATTTGTTCGAACAATTGATGGAAGTATGTAAATATGCTTCGCTTGGTCAGATAACGAAATCGTTATTTGAAGTTGGTGGACAATACAGACGAAACATGTAATTTATTCACTTTAAGTAATTTAATCCCTTCTTCTGCACTGTTAGAGGAAGGGATTTTTGTTTGGAATAATTGTTAATTAATAGTTTTAAGTAATTTATTTAACGGTTCATTTTTTTGATAAATCTGTGAAGGTTTAAAATTTTGTACAACCTGACGAATATTTATAATCGTCTGCTGAATATGTATAATTTACTAAAAGGTTAGTTAGTTGAGAATTTAACTAGCTCATTTTGAGGTGTTTTTTGGAACAATAGTTTCACATACTTTTGTTTCAAACACTAAAACATGAACTTACTTACTACTCTTGCGTGCCTATTTTGGGCTTTCGCGTGGACCAAAGCGTCCGCTCAGGATCAAATGGTTCCTCCACAATTAGCAAATGTCCCATCTTATCTTCCTGCAATAACCTCGGTTTATGGAGATACGTGGGTTGCGAACAATTCCGAAGCGGTGATTGCTCTGGAGAATTGTTTCACCAATCGGATGAAGTATCAAATCGAACCTTTGACAGTAAATGACAAGTATCCTTTGCTTTCATCGTTTCCTTTAATGAACCGATACAATCCAACGATTGTGGCTATTAACTATAGCCAGTTCAACCCGGAAACATTTATTCCGATTACGTACAATCTTCCATTTTTCAGTGACCAAAAACAAGTCATTCGAGTGGATGGAACGGATTACATTATTGTCATTGACCCTATCCTCACAAAACACTAATCATGAAAAAGCTACTACTCATTTTGGGATTTTCATCCACTTTAGCGAGTTCATTCTCACAGGTCTACAATATGCCTTCAGGTACCAATACGGTGAGTACCTGTAATGGAACATTCTATGATTCCGGAGGTTCCGGATCTAATTATGGTTATGGACAGAACCGTACATATACCATCTGTCCGGGTGTTGCCGGAAATAAAGTCCGGGTGAATTTTACATCATTTGTCACAGAGAACGGATATGATTTTTTGTATATCTATGACGGTGCAAATACTTCTGCCCCCTCTCTTGGTACCTATTCCGGAACATCCGGTCCGGGTATTGTACAAGCCACACCGAGTAATGCTTCCGGTTGCTTAACCTTCCGATTCACTTCTGATGGAAACTTTATTTTTACATCTACTTATGCAGGTTGGTTAGGAACGATCAGTTGCATTGTCCCATGTCAAACGATCACATCTAACTGGGTAAGTTCGAATGAGGCTCCGGAACCGGATGGTATTATCCGGCTTTGTCAAGGTCAAAGTGTAAACTTGGAGGGGAGCGGAACATTTAGCTCTTCCGGAACAGGAGCCACTTATGCATGGACGATGGGGAACGGTGTGACTGTGAGCGGTGCCAATATCAATTACACTTATCCTGCAGTAGGAAGCTACTTGGCTAACTTAGTTATTACGGACCCTTCAGGATGTGTGAATAACAATTCCATCAATCGAAATATTGAGATTTCCACCACGCCCACTATATCAACTTCTGCAACACCATCAACATTGTGCACCAATCAGACGGCTAGTTTGGCCGCCAATGTCACGATGACACCTTATAATGTGAATTGTTCACCACCGGTTTCCGGTACTACATTTTTACCCGATGGATCGGGGGTTTCTTACACGACTGCAATCACTACCAATTGTTATAGTCCGACCGCAACGGTAACTGCAGCAGCAGATATTACGAACGTATGTTTGAATATTGAACATTCGTATATGGGAGATTTGGATATCCGTTTGATTTGCCCGAACGGACAATCTATCAGTTTAAAAGATTATCCCGGAGGAGGTGGTACTTACCTCGGTAGTGCTTTGGATGATGGAGGAACAGGACCGGGAGTCGGAGCTACTTATTGTTTTACTCCATCAGCTAGTGTGTTATTGGTAAGTGGTGGAACCGTGACAGCAGGTAATCCCGCCTGGAATTCCATAACTCCTGGAAATTATATGCCGGTTAACTCATTTGCCAATTTGATCGGTTGTCCGCTAAATGGGAATTGGACCATCCAGGTAACGGATCACCTTGCAGCCGATAACGGTTATATCTTTAACTGGGATATCAATTTCAATGCATCTCTTTTATCTGCAGCATCCTTTACACCAACAATTGTTTCTCAAGGCTGGGTGGCCGCTCCAACACTTTCCAATACGGGTGCAACAACAGCTAACGTGACTCCGACCAATCAAGGGACTCCTTGTTTTACTTATAGCGTCACGGATAATTTCGGATGTACTTATACACAACCTCAATGTATTACGGTGAACTGTGGTGCTTCTTTACCAGTTGGCTTGGTCAATTTCGAAGCGACCGCTTTGGATAATAACTCGGTAAGATTGAACTGGGAAACAAGTTCTGAGCAAGACAATGATTATTTCACTGTTGAAAGATCATTGAGCGGATCTGACGGTTGGGAAGCAATCGGGATTGTCAGCGGAGCAGGTAATTCTGAAACACCGAAGTACTATTCAATGATGGATCATCTGCCATTGAGCGGTGTTTCTTACTACCGATTGAAACAAACGGATTACAATGGTCAGGAACGCATCCATGAGATGGAATCTGTTTACATTGATATTGCAGGAGTGGGTGATTTGGTGTTGTTCCCGAATCCGGCAACGGACTTGGTAACCGTGAAAGGAGATTTGGTTTCCTTAAGCACTTTCAAATTGATGAATTCCATGGGACAGGATATTCGATTAAATGTGACATCCTATAAACAAGGGGATGGAACTTTGGTATTGGACATTTCTTCGTTAAGATCTGGTGTCTACATGGTTAAAAACGGCTCAAAAGTATATTCCTTAATAAAGCAATAGAAATAACTTCATATAAAAGGTTGATCTGTGATGGCAGATTAACCCTTTTTTGGATCAAAATTGATTGATCAGGAAATTATTTTGAATTTATTTTACCTGTTAATTTTAGGAACAAAGTTGTTGATTTTTTTTATAATTAGCTTTTTGATGATTGTTTTATAACATTGGTCGATTATTTCTTTATGTTCAAAATTAGATCAAAATGAGTTCTTAATTTTAACATTTTAGTTATAGTTCTTTACAGTTTATTTCATTTATATTTAACTCGTTATAGAACTATTTACTTATGAAATTACTACTACTAAAGGGAGCTCTCACCTTCCTGTTGGTAAAGATGAGTTTTCTGTCCTTCGGGCAAACTGTCTCCCAACAATTGAATTCAGAAGAAATTGCAAATCGGGTTGCGTATGTGCACGGAAATGATTTTGTTCTGAATAATCCGACACTTGTTACTGCATTGGGAGATGTGATGAGACATCGCATTGAATATAGTATCTCTCCTCAAACGCAAGATGAGAAGTATCCTTTGCTTTCTTCTTTTCCGCTGATGGCAAAAGCTAATCCGGCAATTCAAGGGGCGAATTTTGCCAATTTCAATCTGGGTACATTCAATCCATTGGTGTACAATCTTGAATTCTTTTCAGATAAGATCCAAGTAATGCGTATTGATAATACGAACTACATCATGATCATTAAACCTATCACAAGAAACTAGCCATGAGAAATACATTAAATAACTTCAGAGCCTTGCGAGTTAAACTGGTTCTTTTTGTTGGATTGGTTGTTCTTGGTAATATGGGTTGGTCACAAGGTGGAAACACACCTTGTACGGCAACTGCAATAACTGAGTCTGCATCATGCTCATATAGTATTAGTGGAACAACAGTTGGTGCAACCTATCAGACGAATGCGAATAATGGAGGGACTCCTTCATGCGGTAGTCCGGGTGCACCCGATGTTTGGTTTGTGTTTACCGCAGCTGCGACAGGGAATTACACCATTGATTTGAATACGGGAGGTATTACGGATAGTGGTATGGGAATTTATGGTGGTGCGGCTTGTAACTCACTAACTGAGATTTCGTGTGATGATGACAGTTCACCCAATGGTTTGATGTCTATGATCACAACCTCGTTAACTGCGGGAACTACTTATTACATAAGAGTTTGGGCTTATGGAGGATCTGCAACAGGAACATTTAGTATGTGCTTAACCGCTCCGGCTGTAATGCCTCCGGGATCCATTGTAATGCCAACATCTGGAAGTACAACTGCATGCAGTGGAAACTTTTACGATGGTGGAGGATTATCTGATTATTCCAATTCAGATACGCGTGTTTTCACCATTTGTCCTTCAACTGCCGGAGCAAAATTGCAATTGGTCTTTAGTGCTTTCCAAACGGAAAGTGTGGATTATTTGGAAATTTTTGATGGGAACTCGGTTGCAGCGCCATCTTTGGGAACTTTTTCGGGAACAACCAGTCCGGGTACGGTTCAGGCTACACCAAGTAATGCGAGTGGTTGTTTAACTTTCCGATTTACCTCAGATGTTTCAATAGTTTATTCTGGTTGGGTTGCAGCAATTTCATGTATAATACCTTGTCAGACAATCACCTCCAACTGGGTGAGTTCAAATGAGGCACCAATGGGAGACGGTGTGATCCGTATTTGTCAGGGACAAAGTGTCAATTTGGTTGGTAGTGGAACTTTCGGTACTTCTGCAACAGGAGCAACCTATTCCTGGACAATGGGGAACGGTGTGACCGTGAGCGGTGCAAATATCAATTACACTTATCCGGCTGTTGGAAGTTACTTAGCGAACTTGGTTATTACGGATCCAAATGGATGTACAAATACGAATTCCATCAACAGAAATATTCAAGTTTCTACGACACCAACCATTACGACTTCTGCAACACCATCTACACTTTGTACGAATCAGACCTCGGCCTTAGCAGCTACGGTTACAATGAATCCTTATACGGTCAATTGTACACCGCCGGTTTCAGGAACTACTTTCTTACCGGATGGTTCAGGAGCTTCTTATTCCACTTCAATTACAACCAATTGTTATAGTCCGACGGCAACAGTTACTGCTGAGACAGATATCACAAACATTTGTTTGAATATGGAGCATTCCTATTCCGGTGATTTATCCATGCAGATTATCTGTCCGAATGGACAAAGTGTCAGTTTGATTACTTACCCGGCCGGGACGTCGTCGGCTAATCTAGGAACTCCTTGGGCAACGGCTACTGTAGATGGAAGTTCATCAACGACCACACCGGGAGTAGGAGCAACTTACTGTTTTACGACCGGGGGTGCATCCTGGGCTACCGGAGCACTAACAGGAGGGACTTTTTTAAGTGGTAATGGTCCTTCAACCTATACCGATTCTTATATGCCTGCAGGAAACTATGCTCCAATGCAAAGTTTTGCCGGTTTGATCGGTTGTCCGCTCAACGGGAGCTGGACGATTTCGGTAACTGATAATTTGGCATCCGATAACGGATATATCTTTAACTGGGATATCAATTTCAGTGCGGCATTATTATCTGCATCTTCCTTTACACCGACCATTGTTTCACAAGGATGGGTTGCTGCGCCAACGCTTTCTAACGTGAATGCTACAAACGCAAACGTGACTCCGACCAATCAAGGAACTCCTTGTTTCACTTACAGTGTTACGGATAATTTCGGGTGTACTTATACACAACCTCAATGTATTACCGTGAACTGTGGAACTTCACTTCCAATCGGATTGGTTAGTTTCGAAGCGATTGCTTTGGATAATAACTCGGTAAGATTGAACTGGGAAACAAGCTCAGAACAAGACAATGATTACTTCACAATTGAAAGATCATTAAGCGGATCTGATGGCTGGGAAGCAATCGGGATTGTTAGTGGGGCAGGAAATTCTGAAACACCGAAGGACTATTCAATGATGGATAATCTGCCATTGAGCGGTGTTTCTTACTACCGATTGAAACAAACGGATTACAATGGTCAGGAGCGGGTTCATGAAATGGAGTCTGTTTACATTGACATTGCAGGAGTGGGGGATTTGGTGTTGTTCCCGAATCCTGCAACGGACTTGGTAACTGTGAAAGGAGATCTGGTTTCCTTAAGTACCTTCAAGTTACTGAATGCAATGGGACAGGATGTTCGCTTGAATGTAACTTCTTACAAACAAGGGGATGGAACATTGGTTTTGGATATTTCTTCATTGCGATCCGGAGTTTATCTGGTTAAGAATGGCTCCAAAGTGTATTCGTTGGTAAAACAATAAAGACAAATTTGAATAATCAAGGAAGGCTTCTGTCAATTGACGGAAGCCTTTTTTAGTTTTTGATAACAGTTGAAGCCCGTTTCATTTGAAATTTATTCCCTATTTTGTAATCAAATAATGAAAAGATGAAGAGTCTAATTGGAATTGCGGTTGGTGTATTGTTGATTGGGAGTGCTGTTTCTTGTGGTGCTAAGGAAGAGAAAGCGAAAACTGAAGTGGATCAAAAGAAACCTGAGTACAAAGCATATGATTTGGTTCAGAATCTGAAAATAGTAAAAGACCTTCAGGCGAGTGCGGAGGCGAAGAATCAATCGATTTCGTTGAAACTGAGTAAGGATTTGCTAAATAAGGGAAATGGATTCTACTGGTTTCAGGTTGTTCAACATGTAGGGAACTCTACGATAGTGAAGATGAATATTACAGTGCATGAGAAGACGTTCAAAGTGCTGATACGCGATGACGAGAGTGGTGAAAATTTAAGCCCGGAGGATTATCAAGAGAAGAATCCGGTTAAATAATGTTCAGACTCTGTCCAGGACGTATTGAATCAGCGCATTCATTTCTTTTTCATATCCCTTACTGAATTCCATTCGTGGTCTGTTTGCAATTCCCAAACAGATGGTGATACACTCATGCCCCATTGCTTTTCCCAGAGCGAAAAGGGCGGAACTTTCCATTTCAAAATTGACGATGCGGGTTTCTCCGAATGAGAATTGTTCGAGTTTCTCATTGATTTCGGGTGTTTTCGTCCCCAATCTAAGTGATCTTCCTTGCGGAGCATAGAAGCCCGAGCTTGTTACTGTAATGCCTTTATGCACTTTTTCACCGTCCAGCTTTTCTAACAGGGCATCCGAACCTGCAGAACAATAAGGGGTTATTTCGGTTGGAAATCCGACAAAGGAATCCAGGGAATCTGCGATGGATTTTTCCTCTGCATTGAATTCGATGGGATAGAAATGAGCTACGTTATCAATTCCAACGGCATGACTCGATAAGATGTAACTGTGAACATCAATATCCGCTTGAAGAATTCCACAGGTTCCGATACGAATTAAATTTAGGGAAGTCGTAATGGTCTTGTTTTCCCGATTTTTCAAATCGATGTTCACCAGTGCGTCCAGTTCATTGATGACAATGTCGATATTATCTGTTCCAATGCCTGTTGAGAGCGCTGTGATCCGTTTTCCGCGATAAGTTCCGGTGTGACAAACAAATTCACGGTGCTTTGATTTATGGGTGATCTCGTCAAAAAAAGCTGAAATTGCAGCAACGCGATCCTGATCCCCAACCAATAAAACGGTGTGCGCCAGATCATCCGGGGAAATACCTAAATGATAGACATGTCCCTTTGAATCTAATACCAATTCTGATGCAGGATACTTCATAATAATTCAAAATTCAAATTGCAAAATTCAAAATCGATAAGGTGACTGTGTGGAGTCGAAGTCCCTTTCAATTATTTCCCGATACTTCCGAATACTTTGGATAATAAATCCGTTACACGTGCTGCAGGGTCCTTGCGAATTTTGTTTTCTTCCTTTTCAACCATCTGAAATAAACCGGCAACGGCTCTTTCAGTAACATATTGGTTCAGGTCAGGATTGATTTTTGCTCCTCCCGTCAGACTCATTGCATTATTGTATTTCGTGATGATAGGGTTCCAGTATTCAGTCAGTTTTACTTTTGAAATAGCCTCTTTCACTTTTGGTGAGAATGCTGTAACTAATTTGGAGGTAGTGTTGTCCTTTAGAAAGCGTGTTGCAGCTCCGTCTCCACCATTCAGTATACTGAATCCATCTGAAATACTCATATTCAGGATTGCATCTTTGAAAATCGGTAAAGCTTCTTTTGTTGCCTCTTCAGCGGCTCTGTTCAAAGTTGTCTCAAATTTTTCAACTTGTGATCCCAATCCCCAATCCATGGCTTTCTCACGAACTTTTAAAGCATCCGGAGGGAAAGGTAAACGGATTGCATCATTTTTCAAGAAACCATCTGTTATAGAGGTTAAATTCACTGAGTTCTGAATTCCAACTGTCAATGCTTCCTTCAAACCTGAAATCACTTCCGTGTTCGTTAAAGACGGAGTTGTACTCGTGCCACCGTTATTGATCGTACTTGCAGCTTCTTTTATCGTGTCACATCCGGATAAAACGATTATAAAACTACTTAAAGCCAATATTGTAGTGAATTTTCTCATGGGATTATTTTTTATGTTCAAACTTAAGAATAATTTTGTCCATAGTTCAAAAACAGTACCATGATTAATGTTGAAATTATTTCTATCGGAGATGAACTCTTAATTGGACAGACGATTAATACGAATGCTTCATGGATGGGGGCTCAGTTAGCCGGTAATGGAATCAAGGTTTCTCATGTTGTAACGATATCGGATACCTGGGAAGCAATTACTACTGCTTTGGAAGATGCCGGCAAACGAAGTCAGGTGGTTTTGATTACCGGAGGCTTGGGACCGACAAAGGACGATATCACGAAACAGGTTCTGTGTTCTTATTTCAATACGAAGTTGGTATTGGATCAAAATGTGCTGAACCATGTGGAATCGTTCTTCATCAAAAGGAACCGTCCGATGCTGGAGGTGAATAAGCTGCAGGCAATGGTTCCCGAAGCTTGTGAAGTGTTGTTCAATGAGCAGGGAACGGCTCCGGGGATGTGGTTCGAAAAGGAGGGCGTTATCTTCGTCTCGATGCCCGGAGTTCCTTATGAAATGAAATACCTGGTGGAAACCTATGTTATTCCTCGATTGATTGAACGGTATCCTGTAAAGAAACTGATTCAGAAGACCTATTTGACCCAGGGAATCGGGGAGTCATTTTTGGCTGATAGATTAACTGATTGGGAAAACCAATTGCGTGAAGAGGGATTGGATTTGGCATATTTACCTTCTCCAGGGATGGTTAAGTTGAGAATCAGTTCCAGTTCCGGAAATCAATCGCGTGTTGCATTTTATGGTGAAGAATTGAAGCGTATGATTCCTGCATACCTGTATGGTGAAGATGAGGAGTCATTGCCGGAAGTGATAGGTAAATTATTACTGGAAAAAGGAGAAACTGTCGGGACGGTGGAAAGTTGTACAGGTGGAAGTATTATGGCGAGCTTGACGAGTATTTCGGGTTCTTCGAATTATGTACTCGGCGGACTGATCACCTATAGCAACGACTTGAAAATGAAATTGGCGGACGTGAGTTCTCAGACTTTGGAGGATTTTGGGGCGGTATCGGAAGAGGTCGTACTTGAAATGGCTGCCGGTGGAAAGAAGACCTTGGGTGTTGATTGGTCCATTTCAGTTTCCGGAATTGCAGGTCCTTTGGGAGGAAGTGATGAGAAGCCGGTTGGAACAGTTTGGATCGCAATTGATGGTCCGAAAGGGAAAATTTCCCGCAAGTTTTTGTTCGGTACAGATCGGCAAAGAACAGTGCAAATGACAGTGCTAACAGCTTTAAACTTGTTGCGTTGCGAAATTTTAGGAATAAATATTGAAAAAAAGCAAGATTAATGTTGCTTAATTGTGGGAATTTGTTTTTCTTTGCACCCGCTTTTAGAATAAGGAAAATATAAAATACAATGTCACGAGTTTGTCAAATCACAGGAAAGTCGGTAATGGTCGGGAACAACGTTTCTCACTCAAACCGCAAAACTAAACGCAAGTTTTACCCGAACTTGTTAACTAAGAAGTTCTACGTACCAGAAGACGATATGTATGTTACATTGAAGATTTCTGCGTCTGCTTTGAGAACTATTAATAAGAAAGGTATTTCTGCGTGTATGAAAGAAGCGCGTGAGAAGGGGTATTTGAAATAAATCCTGATTCGGTCACGAAAGTGATTAATCGTAAAGAGTTAAAAAATGGCTAAGAAAGCAAAAGGAAATAGAATCCAGGTTATTTTAGAGTGCACTGAGCACAAAGAGTCTGGAATGGCGGGAACATCTCGTTATATCACGATGAAGAATCGTAAAAATACGCCTGATCGTTTGGAGATTAAAAAATTCAATCCGGTCTTGAAGCGTTATACCCTTCATAAGGAAATTAAGTAAGAGAAAACGTAGTTTTCGATTTGAAGCCTGCTATGGTAGGAATACCTTCAGATTAAAAACATAAAAAAATAAGTCATGGCTAAGAAAGTAGTAGCATCCCTACAAAAAGGTGGAGGAAAAGAGCACACGAAAGTAATCAAGATGATCAAGTCTGAAAAATCTGGTTCTTTCACATTTAAAGAAGAGATTGTACACAACGACAAAGTAAAAGACTGGTTTACGAAGTAAACCCATTTCTTTAAGTTGTAAACTCGATATTGTTTTAAAACCTCTCCGCCTCAGCGGAGGGGTTTTTTTTGTATTTTTGAACTATGGCATTATTTGGTTGGTTTTCGAAAGAGAACAAAGAAACACTTGATAAAGGACTTGAAAAAACGAAGGAAAGTTTTTTTGGTAAGTTAACCCGCTCACTTGTTGGTAAATCTCGCGTTGATGATGAGGTTCTGGATGAATTGGAAGAGATTTTAATCAGTTCGGATGTCGGTGTAAATACCACTTTGAAAATTATTGATCGAATCAATGAGCGCGTTTCCAGAGATAAATATGTGGGAACGGATGAGCTAAATAAAGTGCTTAAGGAAGAAATCGCAGCTCTGCTATCTGAAAATGAGAGCGACGGACCGAGTGAATATAACATTCCCAGTCACAACGGTAATCCGCATGTAATCATGGTAGTTGGCGTAAATGGAGTAGGTAAAACTACTTCCATTGGAAAATTGGCAAATCAATTCAAAAAGGCCGGTAAGAAAGTGGTTCTCGGAGCTGCCGATACATTCCGTGCTGCCGCGGTGGATCAATTGATCATCTGGTCGGAGCGGGTTGGTGTTCCGATTGTCCAGCAAGGAATGGGTGCCGATCCTGCATCGGTTGCATTTGATGCATTGAGTTCTGCCAAAGCACAAGGAGCTGATGTCGTGATTATCGATACGGCAGGAAGGTTACATAACAAGGTAAATCTGATGAATGAACTTTCCAAAATCAAGCGTGTGATGGAAAAAGTGATTCCGGATGCACCTCACGAAATTTTATTGGTTTTGGATGGTTCGACAGGTCAGAATGCTTATGAGCAAGCCAAACAATTTGCTTTGGCAACCTCATTGACAGGGCTTATCATTACTAAATTAGACGGAACAGCTAAAGGTGGAGTTGTAATCGGTATCTCGGATCAAATGAGTATTCCTGTCAGATTTATCGGTGTTGGAGAAGGGATTGAAGATCTTCAGGTTTTCCACAAGGAAGAATTCGTTTCATCTATTTTTGGGGAATAACTGAAAGCGAATCATTTAAATTTACAATTTGCTAATTCATAAACTAAGTTTGTAATTTAAGGTGTAAATTCGTGTTACTCTATAGTCTCATGAAGTCATCTTTCAATAAAACCTACGCAATAGTAAGTTATTGCACCTTGATCGGCTGGATAATAGCCCTTACTCAAGTTTCATCTTCTTCAGGAGAAGAGCGAAAGTTTACAGCTTTCCATTTAAGGCAAATGCTCATTCTGATGTTGATTGGCGCAGCTGTAAGTATTCTGGATACCATATTCTTTTTCATCCCATTTTTAGGGATTATCGTCATTAATATTCTTTCATTGGCAATTTTCATCTGCTGGTTGATATGTCTGATCTCTGCCATTCAGGGAGAAAAGAGGTATATACCTTTTGTTGGGAAAGGGGGAGAGAATATACTGGGTGATATGTTTGAGTAAATTCCAACGCTGTTAATAAGTTTATGTTAAAATATAAACTTGTCAATTTTGATTTTCGTTTTTTTTTAGTAACATTGGTTCGCTAAAACTAGAATTGGGTACTCTAAATCAATTATTTCCAAGTTAACGATTGGGGTACTCTGTTCAAAAATGAAAAACTGCTTTTATGAAAACTAACGGAGTAAAACTACGTGCCCTCTTCGCATGTCTGTTTTTCTCACTGCTCTCCAATGGAGTATTGGGTCAAACAAATGGCGTTGTTCGCTGCTACACAGATGAAAATGATGCAATCTTGCATGCCAATCACCCGGAATTGGAATCATCCCAACAATTTGAACAATGGATTCAATCTGAAATTTCAGCAAATATGGCCGCTGGAAAAATCATCGGTGGTGTCTATCAGATTCCGGTTGTGGTTCATGTCATCCATAATGGAGAGGCTGTAGGAACAGCCAGTAATGTGAGTTATGCAGCTATTCAATCTCAGATTGATGTGCTTAACGAGGATTTCAGGAGAATGTTCGGTTCGAATGGTTGGAATACAAATCCGGTGGGTGCAGATACACAAATCGAATTCTGTTTGGCTAAAAGAAGACCGGATGGATCTGCGTTTCCTGTTGGAGAAGATGGAGTGAATCGAATCAATCGAACCACTGCCGGATTTACAGCACCTCCTTTCAGCACGACTTATATTGATGCGACGATTAAAACCTATACTTATAATGGTGGTGTTCCGACAGCAACAAGAGGTTGGTCTCCGGACAAATACATGAATATCTGGTTGTGTAACATCAGTGGGGGAATCCTTGGTTATGCACAGTTTCCTCAATCTCCATTAGGAGGAATGGGATGCGGTACACCTGTAGCTGCAACAGATGGAGTGGTTTTTCTTTACAACTCGATCGGTAAAAGTTCCGTAACAGGTTTTTCTGGTCCTTACAATGAAGGTCGCACGGCAACACATGAAATTGGTCACTGGCTTGGGCTACGCCACATTTGGGGCGATGGTGGATGTACGGTAGATGATTACTGTAATGATACACCTGAAGCAGCAGCGGCTAATTATGGCTGTCCTACAATTAATAGTTGTACTAATGCGCCTGATCCCGGAAATGATATGGTTGAAAACTATATGGATTATACGGACGATTTGTGTATGAGTGTTTTTACCAATGATCAGAAACAACGGATGCGTGCCGTATTGGAAGGATCAGCTTTAAGGGTTGCACTAATAAATTCGGACGCCTGTACTCCTCCAAATCCAAGTGATGCTTCAGTAACAGATGTCTTTGCTCCGATTGGTGATAACTGTGCTGGTGCTATAACACCTAGTGTTCAGTTGAAAAACAGGGGTTCAAACAATTTGACATCTGCAACAATTGCCTATAAGATTGACAATGGAACTGCTGTAACATTTAGCTGGACAGGGAATCTAACTCCCAATTCAACAGCAACAGTAAGTTTACCTGCATTTACGGCAACTTTAGGAACACACACATTTAGAGCTTATTCGACACTTCCGAACGGAGTGACTGATCCTTATGCAGTTTACGACACTTCAGGAATTGATTTTGTGGTTTCCAATGGTATTATGCCGAATTACACACAGGATTTTGAAAGTCAATCTTTTCCTCCGGATGTAAAATGGAGAATCGATAATGTAAATGGCGACTGTTACAAATGGTCACCTGCTTCCGGTATCTCTTCTACAGGAAGTTTTGTAAATAATATTGCTCAAGTTCCTTGTTATGGAAATGGTTCCACTACAAATGAGGATTTTTATACACCTGTCTTCTTGTTGCCTTGTAATGCAACTGCCGCTACGTTGAAATTTGATGTGGCTTATAGAAAAAGGACAGCTACTTCCAATGATCAATTAATTGTCCAAATTTCTACAGACTGTGGTACTACCTGGACAAACGTCTATAGCAAAACAGGAAATGTATCTCCATTCTTATACCAAAATGCAACGGTTTTGGCATCCGAATACTTCCCAACGGTAGCTACCGATTGGAGAACAGAAACTATTGATTTAATGTCTTATGTTACTGCAACATCGGATAATATTCGCTTCCGCTTCAGAGGAGTTTCCGCGAATGGAAATAACATCTTCATTGATAATGTGAAGTTTGAAGGAACAACTCCGGGAGAAATTAATTTGACTTCCGCAAGTGTCGATGTATTGGATGGTGGTTATTATAACTATGCAAATACGCAGGTAGGAGGCTCAACAACTGCAACTTTTACAGTGACAAATACAGGGACAACGAATCTTACCTTAACGAATCCGATTACAGTGACTGGAACCGGTTTCACTTTAGGTACCGGTTTCGGAACAACAACTGTGACACCTGGTTCAACAACGACCTTCACGGTAGTGTTTTCTCCCGCTTCGGCAGGAAGTTTCACTGGAAATGTTCAGTTCGCAACCAATGATTGTGATGAAGGAACCTATAATTTTGTATTGAATGGATTGGGAATGGTCAGTCCACCGGTTGCTGATTTCTCAGCTTCTTCAACAACAGTTTGTCAGGGAGGAACAGTAACCTTCACTAATTTGTCAACGTTAGCGACTTCATACGCATGGACATTCGCTGGAGGAACACCGGGAACTTCTACAGCTACTAATCCTACGGTGACTTACAATACTGCCGGAACTTATGCGGTAACATTAGTTGCAACCAATGCAAACGGTTCAGATACAGAAACGAAAACGGCTTATATCACCGTTGTTAGTTCGACAGCGACAGCTTTACCTTTAAATGAAGGGTTTACGGCAACGACATTTGTTCCAACTTCATGGTCGTTGATCAATAACAACGCTTCACCGACATCTTGGGCTAGAACAACAGCTGCAGGACTTGCTCCTACGGCTGGAAATGCCATGTGGTTCAACAACTTTGCATACAACGATTCGGATGATGATGTCGTAAGATTAAAACCGGTGATCTTTACTGGTCTTTCTTCTGCTCAAATGACTTTCGATGTTGCTTATGCACCATACGATGCAACTAACTTTGATGGTTTGGAGGTCTTGGTTTCTACCAATTGTGGTTCTACTTTTACAAGTGTTTACTCCAAGTCCAATACAACGTTGGCAACTGCAGCTGCAACTACTTCGGCATTTACTCCAACTACTGCTCAGTGGAGAACAGAAACAATAAACCTGACACCTTATGTGGGACAGGCAAATGTGATTATTGCCTTCAAAAATTTATCTGGTTACGGAAACAATCTATATGTTGAT
>NZ_CALRYJ010000010.1:0-172323 GCF_943372375.1 Fluviicola taffensis DSM 16823
ATTAGTTAGTGTTATCGGTGTTTACCCCTTGTTTTCCGACACACTCTCCTGGATATTGATACTTCCTGCAATAACTATCGGTTTCCTCAGTACAGCCGTTCTAAATCTGAATAACTTAAGAGATCGCGAAAACGATGAAAAAGTTGGCAAAAGAACGCTTGTTGTAAAATTGGGAGCTTCAAACGCAAAGAAGTACCATTACTTTTTAATCATCACTGCCTTTTCCAGTTGGATCGTATTTTTGATCCTCACCCGGAATTGGCTCGGATTCATTTCTTTGATCCCGATTATTTTATTTATTAAACACCTGCTCTTTGTAGCTAAGAACACCGTTCCAAGAGAATTGGATTCCCAGCTAAAAATTGTTGCTTTGGGAACTTTCTTTATCAGTATTCTTTATGTGATTAGCGTTTCTATCAACCAATGGATCCTATAAAACAACTCATAGCTTCATTTGAAGCGTTCACCCTGGACTTTAAACGTCCGAGTGGAACAAGTCGTGGTGTTTTAACACAAAAGAAAGGATGGAAGCTTAAATTGGCTAATTCTGATGGCGTGGTCGGTTTGGGAGAATGTTCGGTAATTCCGGGTTTATCTCCGGATTATGTTTCTGATGAGCAGTATGAATCCAAATTGACCGAAGTCTGTCAAGATCCCGCTCGTTTTATTGAGAACAAAAATCTTCTGAATGATTTCCCATCCATCCTATTCGGTTTGGAAAGTGCGTATTTTGATCTGATCAACGGAGGAAAACAAATTTACTTCGAATCTGCAAAAGCATCCACAGGATTCAGTATCCCGATCAACGGTCTGATCTGGATGGGAGATCCCGGTTATATGCGAGACCAGATTGCAGAAAAACTCGACGCAGGATTTACATGTATCAAGTTAAAAGTAGGAGCAATTGATTTTAAACAGGAATTAAAGTTGTTAGAAGGGATTCGTTCCAGATACGACGCCTCACAAATTGTGCTACGGGTGGATGCAAATGGCGCATTTAAAATGGAGGATGCTTTTTGGAAACTGAAGGAATTAGCTCAACTCGATTTACACAGCATAGAGCAACCTATCAAAGCCGGTTCTTGGAAGGAAATGAAAGACCTTTGTGAGAAAACCCCATTACCAATAGCACTGGATGAAGAATTGATCGGAATCAATGAACGGGAACGAAAGATCGATCTATTGAACACCATCACCCCGCAGTTCATCATTCTGAAACCAAGTCTGCACGGAGGATTCAGCGGAACAAGTGAATGGATCAAATTGGCAGAAGCAAGACAAATTCCGTGGTGGATCACTTCCGCTTTGGAAAGCAATATCGGTCTGAATGCGATTGCACAATTTACAGCTGATTATAATCCAGTTTTACCGCAAGGATTGGGAACAGGAGGATTGTATGAAACAAACTTTGAGGCTCCTCTGAAAATAAAAGCCGGATTTCTCCATTTTACGGGTTAGAATTTCATCCTCCCGTACCCGTTTTATTCGTAATTTCCAATTGGTAAATTATAGCTGAAAAATCTATCACATATGAATATTGAAGAACTTAAAAAAAGCGTCTCATTACCTGTTATCGCTTCCCCCATGTTTCTGGTTTCAGGAAGTAAATTAGTGATCGAATGCTGCAAAAATGGAATTATAGGAACTTTGCCTTCCCTCAACGGAAGAAGTTCAGCAGACTTCGAACAATTATTGATCGAGATCACAACTGCCCTAAAAACATTTGAGGAGGAATCCAATACAAAACCGGCACCTTATGGGATCAACCTCATTGTAAACAAAACCAACCCGCGGCTGATGGCTGATTTAGAGCTTTGCATCAAATACAAAGTTCCCTTGGTCATTACTTCACTGGGCGCGGTCAAGGAAGTGGTGGATGCAGTACATTCCTATGGTGGTTTGGTCTTTCACGATGTGATTAAAAAGCGCCATGCTGAAAAAGCTATTGAATCGGGTGTGGACGGGATTATTGCAGTAGCAAACGGTGCGGGAGGTCATGCAGGAACAGCAAACCCTTTTGCTTTGGTGGCAGAAATCCGTTCGTTTTATGACGGAGCATTGATTTTAGCCGGAGCAATCACGAAAGGAAAAGATATCCTTGCGGCTCAAACGATGGGCGCAGATTTTGCTTACATGGGAACACGGTTTATTGCAACTGAAGAAAGTATGGCACAACCAGCTTACAAGGAAATGCTTGTTGCTTCTCACATAGAGGACATTATTTATACGGATGGGATTTCGGGTGTCAATGCAAACTTTCTTTTGCCTAGTATTGAAAAATCAGGTGTTGATATTACAGAGAAAAAAGAAGAAGACTTTTCTAAATTAACTGCAGAACACGGAAAGGCTTGGAAAGATATTTGGTCCGCAGGTCAGGGAACCACCGGAATTGAAAAGATAGACACTACAGCTAATGTGATTCATTCATTGAAAAACGAATACAAAATTGCCCTTTTGGAAAACCAGCAAAGACTCGATAGAATTGATTTTTAAAGCTGATTCAGCACAAAACAAGACAAAAAAAAGGGTTCCTGCTATGCAAGAACCCTTTTTCGTGTTAATTTATTCTTTATTGATAAGTTACTTCTTATCGTTCTCGTTTACTTCTTCAAAGTCAACATCAGTTACTTCGTCACCCGCGTTTCCGCCAGCGTTACCACCTTGTTGAGCTCCCTGATCTGCACCACCAGCGTTTGCTGCGTTATACATTTCTTGAGAAGCTGCTTGGAAAGCTGTATTCAAACGCTCCATTGCCGGTTCCAAATTCGCCATGTTCTTCGCATCAAACTCCGTTTTCAAAGCTGCCAAAGCATCTTCAATCGGTTGTTTCTTATCAGCAGGAATTTTATCACCGTACTCTTTCAATTGACGCTCTGTTTGGAAAATCAATGAATCCGCTTTATTCAACGTTTCAGCTTCCTGCATACGTTTTTTATCTGCATCTGCATTTGCTTCTGCTTCTGCTTTCATACGCTTGATTTCTTCATCAGACAAACCTGAAGATGCCTCAATCTTGATTGATTGCTCTTTTCCTGTTCCTTTGTCTTTTGCAGAAATGTGCATGATACCGTTCGCATCCACATCGAATGTTACTTCAATTTGTGGCTCACCACGACGTGCAGGTGGAATGTCTGTCAATGAGAAACGACCCAATGTCTTGTTGTCGCCTGCCATCGGACGTTCACCTTGCAATACGTGAATATCTACTGCCGGTTGATTATCTGCTGCCGTTGAGAACGTCTCAGATTTTTTAGTCGGAATAGTTGTATTTGACTCGATCAATTTCGTGAATACTCCACCCATTGTTTCAATTCCTAAAGACAATGGAATCACATCCAACAATAAGACATCTTTCACCTCACCTGTCAATACACCTCCTTGAATTGCTGCTCCAACTGCTACAACCTCATCCGGGTTCACCCCTTTTGAAGGAGCTTTTCCGAAGAAACGTTGAACAGCGTCCTGGATTACAGGAATACGTGTAGATCCACCAACCAAGATCACTTCATCGATATCGCTTGTAGACAATCCTGCATTTTGAAGGGCAGAACGACAAGGAGCGATAGTTCTTTCAACGATAGTAGCGATCAATTGCTCGAATTTCGAACGTTGTAATGTTCTAACCAAGTGTTTTGGAATACCATTCACCGGCATGATGTATGGCAAGTTGATCTCAGAAGAAGTCGTAGAAGACAATTCAATTTTTGCTTTCTCAGCAGCTTCTTTCAAACGTTGCAAAGCCATTGGGTCCTGACGTAAATCCAAACCTTCTTCAGCTTTGAATTCTTCAGCCAACCAGTTGATGATTGCATCATCCACATCGTCACCACCTAAGTGTGTATCTCCATCTGTTGCCAATACTTCGAACACTCCGTCTCCCAATTCAAGGACAGAAACGTCATGAGTACCACCTCCAAAGTCAAATACCACGATCTTTTGGTCAATTCCTTTTTTATCCAAACCGTAAGCTAACGCAGCAGCTGTAGGCTCGTTGATAATACGTTTGATTGTCAAACCAGCGATTTCACCTGCTTCTTTTGTTGCCTGACGTTGTGCATCATTAAAGTAAGCAGGAACGGTAACAACCGCTTCAGTCACCTCATGACCTAAATAGTCTTCAGCAGTTTTCTTCATTTTCTGAAGAATCATTGCAGAAATTTCTTGTGGTGTATACATACGACCATCAATATCCACACGTGGAGTATTGTTATCGCCTTTCACCACTTTATAAGGTACACGTCCTGTTTCCAATTTCACATCATCATAAGACGATCCCATGAAACGCTTGATCGAGTAAATTGTCTTTGTTGGGTTGGTAATCGCCTGACGTTTCGCAGGGTCACCAACTTTAAGTTCACCACCTTCTACGAATGCTACCACAGAGGGTGTAGTACGTTTACCTTCAGAATTTGCGATTACAACTGGCTCATTCCCTTCCATTACGGAAACACATGAGTTTGTTGTTCCTAAATCGATTCCAATTATTTTTCCCATTTTACTTGTTTTTCGTTTTTCGAATTTTCCTTCCATAAGTCAAAGGTTGTGCCAGTAGATAAACCTATCCCATTTGGGTACTTTTTGTCAGGGAAGCCGGCAAACAAGGTGCTATTTCCTGCCGATTTGACAGAATCACTACACCCAAGTCTGATTTTGTGTCAGAGTTTTGTCAGGAAATGGAAAACTGTCTGCTAAACGACTTTGTTCTTTGGTTTAAATGCCAGATAATAAATCGGGATTCCAGCCAGGATCAGCAGAATACTTCCAAACGTATCCCAGAAAGTGAATAAGGTTAGGGAAACGCATATCACTACGGCAAAAACCAAATACAAGAACGGAATGACAGGATAACCAAACGCTTTGTACGGTCTATGAGCATCCGGCATGGTTCTTCTCAACTTGAATAAACCTAAGATTGTCACGATGTAGAAAACCATCGATCCGAAAGTCGCAAACTTGATCAGGATTCCATAAGAACCCGAAAAGCACAAGGCTATTGCCCAGATGCTTTGAATCCACATCGCCCAGGCAGGAACGCCAACGCTGTTTAATTTGCTCGCTTTTTTGAAGAATAAACCGTCTTTCGACATGGCATAGAACAAACGCGAACCAGCCATGATCAATCCGTTATTACAACCAAACGTGGAGATCATAATCAATATGGCCATCAATAGATTTGCGACATTTCCAAATAACATATAAGCAGCGGAAGTACCTACCCTGTCTGAACTTGCAAATTGGATTCCGGTCGACTGAACGGCTTCTTTCGTATACACAAAATCTCCTTCAAATGGAGTTCCATGAAGTGGTAGTAAACCCAAATAAGCCACATTCGCCAGTATATACAGGATAGTAACGATAAATGTTCCCAGGAATAATGAACGTGGCAGGTTCTTTTCCGGATTGCGGATGTCTCCGGCGATAAATGTCACATTGTTCCATGCATCCGAAGAAAACAAGGAGTTAATGATGGTTGTTGAAAGAACGATCATCAGACCGACCGATGCAAGATCAGTTGTCAACCAACTTCCATCCGCTTGTTTTTTTGTAGAAGTTGCTTCCCACATGTTGTGGAAATTCTCATCAAAAAAACCGGAAGAAAAACCAACTACGATCCCGGCAACAATTAAAACAGCCAATGCAATCAGCTTCGAACTGGTAAAAATGGCCTGGATAATCTTTCCATAATTGATTCCGCGAACATTTATAATAGTTAAGATCAGTATTGTACCAACTCCAACGAAATTGGCTCCGTTGATCTTCACCGAAGCGTATTCGGAAGTGTATTCGAAAATGGTTTGATCGACCAAAACGGGGAAGAAAACTCCGGCAAACTTTCCGAAAGCTACACCAACCGCAGCAATCACTCCGGTTTGTATTACGGCAAAAGTGGTCCAGCCATACAAAAACGAAGGTAATTTACCCCAGGCTTCACGAATGTAAACGAACTGACCTCCCGCTTTGGGGAACATGGCAGCCAATTCGCCGTAACTCAAGGCACCAAAAAGTGTAATCACTCCGGTAATCAACCAGGTGAACAATAACCATCCGGAACTTCCCAGGTCACGTGACATTTCTGCAGAAACGATGAAAATCCCTGAACCGATCATACTTCCCGCAACAAGGAAAGTGGCATCCATTAGCCCGAGTGATTTCTTAGTGTTTTTTTCTTCCATAAGTCAAAAAAAAGTCCCGCTCTATCTACTAAAGCAGGACTATTATTTAAATATCTCTTATTTATTTATCGTCGTCATCATTCAGGTTCTCTGAAGCATTTACGATAGCATCATGGCCTCCCAAAGACTGTTCAAAGTTGTATTGATTCACTTTACTATGTCTTCTACTGTAAGCGAAGTACACTAAGAATCCGATACCGGTCCAGATCAAAAATGCCACCCATGTTTCAGGCTTCACAAAGAACATCAGACCAACATTGAATAAGGTTCCTAAGATAGAAACAACCGGTAAGAATGGTGTTTTAAATGGTCTAGGTAAATCCGGCTGCTTGATTCTTAAAATCAAAACGGCAACTGAGATCATCGAGAAAGCCAATAAAGTACCCATACTGCACATTTCAGCAACCTTATCAATTGGAGTTAAAGAAGCTACAATTGAAATGATCAGACCAACAATTAGAGTACTTCTATAAGGTGTCTTGAATTTTTTATGAACCACTCCAAAGATTTTGAATGGTAACAAACCATCCTTCGCCATTCCAAGGAATACACGTGTCTGACCCAACATCATTACCAACATTACCGAAGTAAGACCCGCTACAGCTGCAATGGTAATAAGAACTGTCGCCCAAGGCATTCCTATTCCTTCAAACGCAGAAGCAACAGGAGCTTTGATATCTAAATCCTTAAACCCAACCATCCCTGTTAGTACGAGAGAGACAGCAATATAAAGTACAGTACAAATAATTAATGATGCAATAATTGCAAATGGAACATCTTTTTTCGGATTGATCGCCTCACCGGATTGTGTTGAAACAGCATCAAAACCAATGTAGGCAAAGAAAACAATACTCGCCGCTGTCAATACTCCACCAAATCCCCAACCGTAATGGGAAACACCATCAATTACCTCAGCTGCAGGAACAAAAGGAGTGTAATTTTTGGTATCGATAAAGAAGAAACCAACAAAAATCACAAACAATACGACTGCCAATTTCAAGATTACAATCAGGTTGTTCGTTTTAGCAGCTTCTTTAATTCCTTTTACCAAGATGGATGTTACTACCCAAGTAATTAAAAACGCCGGAAGGTTAAATGCAAAAGATGGAGCTGCAATTCCAGCATCATGTGCTTTTTGAGCAGCAGTAACCGGGTCATTCATGAGCCACATTGGCGGATGGATTCCACATTGATGGAGGAGTTTTTCAAAATAGCCACTCCACGCAACAGCTACAGTGGTCGCTCCCATCATGTATTCCAGAATCAAATTCCAACCGATGATCCATGCAAAAACCTCTCCCATCGTCCCGTAAGAATAGGCATATGCACTTCCTTCAACAGGCAAAACTGAAGCAAATTCAGCATAACATAGAGAAGCAAATAAGCACCCCACACCTGCAATTGCAAATGCGATAGCCAAAGCTGGTCCGGCATGGTTATGAGCAGCGATACCAGTTAAGGTGAAAATCCCACCACCAATAATCGCTCCGATTCCCAAAGATGTTAAACCCCATTTTGTTAGAACGCGCTTTAAATCATTTTTCTTCATGTCTGCCTCAAAGGCACTCATTGGCTTTACTCGCCATATATTTTTAGCCATTGTATATTATAGTTTTCAGTTTTCAAGTGGCTAAAGATAGAAAAAATGTGAATGAATGCTAAAATCTAAATATTTGTTCTGAATTTAACTTACCTTATTTCACTATACTAAACTTTAACTTACATTTGATATAAATAACATTCCTGTATGTGGATCTTTCGCTTTAGTTCAAATCTTAAAAACTTTTTCCGATTACTTTCTATCATCCGCATCATTCTGGGGCATTATCTCACGAATTGGTTCACAACAGGACCTTTGCGAATCATTTTCGATCCAAGAGGTAAAAACCGGAAAACCAGATCTGAAAGACTGCGTCTGATTATTGAAGATTTGGGACCGACATTCATTAAATTCGGACAGATCGTTGCTGACAGGCCTGATATCGCTTCAGAAGGTTTGCGATTGGAGTTGAAGAAATTACAATCTTCCGCCCGACCAATACCAGATGATATCGCAATCCAGATCATTGAAAATGAAATTGGGGCATCAATCGAAACCGTATTCTCTGAATTCAATGAGAAACACATCGCTTCCGCTTCTATCGCTCAAGTTTATCTGGCTACCCTCCACTCCGGAGAAAGAGTTGTGTTAAAAGTGCAACGCCCGAATATCCGGAACAAGATCCGATTGGACATTAAACTACTTCAGATCTTTGCACGAAAAATCCAGATTCAATATCCTGAGATCAGTAACTTCAACCTCATCCAATTCATAGAGGATTTTGGAGATATCATGCTGAAAGAGCTTGATTTCATGAATGAACTTTCGAATATGATGCGGTTTACGCACATGTTCAAAGGTGACCCGCGAGCATATGTACCGAAAGTTTACAGCAAGTATTCTACGTCGAAGCTTTTGATCATGGAATATATTGAAGGTGAGGCACCTGATAATCTTGCTAACCTGGTATCCAAAGATTACGATCCGAAAATAATTGCTGAGAACGGTGTGAATGTGATTCTCACTATGATACTGAAACACGGTTTCTTCCATGCAGATCCGCATTCGGGAAATCTGTTTATCCGCGGAGACAATCAGATAGTCCTGATCGATTTTGGGATGTGTTCCAGTTTGAAACCAAAACAAATTGATGGTCTGATCGATTTCCTGATCGGTTTTGCGGATAATAACCCACATAAAATTGCCAAGGCTCTATTGAAACTGACGGAAGTGGAAAGTTTGCGTGAAATGGAAAGTCTGGAGTTTGAAATTCGGGAACTTACCCAAAAGTACGCCTACTACACCTATGATGATGTGGATATTTCCGGGTTATTTACCGACACCTTTAAGCTTCTGATGAAATACGGGATTACGATTCCAAGTAGTTTGTACATGTTGCTGAAAACCCTGGTTACCATCCAAAAAGTGGCTGAATCCCTTCACGTGAAACTGGATATGATCGCCATGGTAAAACCTTATGCAAAAGAAAAGATCAAGGAACGTTTCGGATGGAAAAACATTAAAAGCAAACTCTTAAGTTCAGCGGAAGATTATCTCTATTTGGTCGAAACACTTCCAAAAGACATCCGGACAATTGTCACCAATTTCAAACAAGGCGGACTTCAACACAGCATTAAACTCGGTGAAGAAGGCAATACCATTGGTAATACGGAAATCAGAAGACACATTTACCGTTTTGGAGCGATCATTTTGCTTGGTATGTTATTGATCTGTGCGACACTTTTGAAAATTTACAATGTCCAAATTTTTACAGGCAAGGATGGTAAACGAATTCTTCATGAAGTTTTTGGGAATTTCCCCGACATCTTCTTTGTAACCACCGTTGTCATATCCGTTTTCGTCGTACTCCGAATGATGTTTAGAGCCAAGTAAGCGAAATATTTCAGGGTCTTTCATCTGTAAAATTGACTAATTCGACTAAATTTGTGGACTTTATTATTATTGAACGGTAGTTCACAAGTTAACAACAATGACAGTACACGAAATTCGCAAGCAGTTTTTTGATTTTTTTGCGTCGAAAGGACATCAGATTGTTCCTTCAGCACCAATGGTTGTAAAAAATGACCCAACCTTGATGTTTACAAACGCCGGAATGAACCAATTCAAGGATTATTTCCTGGGTAATGCGGTTCCAAAAAACCGTCGTGTCGCCAATTCTCAAAAATGTCTTCGCGTTTCAGGAAAGCACAACGACCTGGAAGAAGTGGGTGTTGATACCTATCACCACACGATGTTCGAGATGCTTGGAAACTGGTCTTTCGGAGATTATTTCAAAGAAGAAGCTATTGCCTGGGCTTGGGAACTATTGACAGAAGTTTACAAAATTCCAACAGACCGTTTGTACGTTACCGTTTTTGAGGGTGATGAAAAAGATGGCGTTCCACAAGATCAGGAATCATACAACATCTGGAAACGATTCATTGCCGAAGACCGGATTATCCTGGCTTCCAAAAAAGATAATTTCTGGGAAATGGGTGACACCGGACCATGCGGACCGTGTACCGAAATCCATGTGGATAACAGACCTGCTGCTGAAAGAGCAAAAACAGACGGAAAACAATTTGTCAACGAGGATCACCCGCAAGTGATTGAAATCTGGAACAACGTTTTCATGCAATTCAACCGGAAAGCAGACGGAAGTTTGGAGCCTCTTCCAGCAACACATGTAGATACCGGGATGGGATTGGAGCGTTTGGCAATGACCTTACAAGACAAAACATCCAACTACGATATCGATCTGTTCCAAACCTTGATCCAACACATGGAAAAGGTATCCGGAAAGAAATACGGAGAAAACGAAACAACTGATATCGCATTGCGTGTCATTGCAGATCACGTGCGTGCTATTGCATTCTCTATTGCTGACGGACAATTGCCTTCCAATACCGGAGCCGGTTATGTGATTCGTCGTATTTTAAGACGCGCAGTTCGTTACGGATACCAGACTTTGGGATTGAAAGAACCATTCCTTTCCGGTTTATCCGTTGTACTTTCCGAAGTGATGGGCGACCCATTCTCCGAATTGATCAAACAACGCGAATTGGTTGAAAAAGTGATCCGTGAAGAAGAATTGTCGTTTTTCAGAACTTTGGAACAAGGTATCAAACGCATTGAAGGACTGATCGACGCTGCGAAAACTTCCAATTCAACTCAATTGGGTGGTAGTGCCGTTTTCGAATTATATGATACATTCGGGTTTCCGATCGACTTAACAAGCTTGATCGCCCGCGAAAATAACTTAACAGTTGATGAAAAAGGATTCAACGAAGAATTGACCAAACAAAAAGACCGTTCGAGAGCTGCAACAGCTATCGAAACAGATGATTGGGTTCAGTTGATCGATGATTCGGTGGAAGAATTCGTAGGTTACGACTACCTTCAAACGGCTGTTGAAATCGTAAAATACCGCAAGGTTTCCCAGAAACAAAAAACATTCTATCAATTGGTATTCTCCAAAACTCCTTTCTACCCGGAAGGTGGAGGACAAGTTGGCGATACCGGAAGAATTTACAATGATTCGGAATCAGTAATCATTTTCGATACGAAGAAAGAGAACAACTTGATTGTTCACTTGTCTGAAACATTGCCAAGCAACCCGAACAGACCTTTCACGGCTGAAGTGAACGAAAGCAAACGCAAATTGTCTGCATCCAATCACTCGGCAACTCACTTATTGCATCACGCATTAAGAACCGTATTGGGAACACATGTCGAACAAAAAGGATCTTTGGTCAACCCGAATTATTTGCGATTCGACTTTTCTCACTTTTCAAAAGTGACGGACGAAGAATTGGCAATAATCGAATCATTGGTGAGTGAAGCCATTCGTGCAAGCATTGATTTGGATGAAAAACGCAATGTTCCGGTCGAGATAGCAACTGAGATGGGCGCAATGGCTTTGTTTGGTGAAAAATACGGTGATACTGTCCGCGTAATCAAATTTGGCGATTCAGTAGAATTGTGCGGAGGAACACACGTTCAAAACACGGGACAAATCGGTTTATTCAAAATTCAAGCGGAATCTGCAGTAGCTGCCGGAATTCGTCGTATAGAGGCAATTACCAATGTGGCTGTTGAAAGCTATTATGCAGATCAGGAATCGAAATTGAAATCGGTGAACGAGTTATTGAAAAATCCGAAAGATGTATCCAAAGCGGTGGAAGATCTGATTTCAAAAAACAATCAGCTTCAAAAGCAGGTGGAGAGTTTCAAGAAAGAACATGCGAAATTGGTGAAAGCTGACTTGAAGGCGAAAATCGTTTCCAAAGGAGATTTCTCTTACCTCGACGCATTGATTGACCTCGATGCAGGTTCAGTAAAAGACATCTTATTCCAATTGAAAGGTGAAGTTCCGAATTTGGTTGCTGTCATCGGATCCAAAGAAGAAGACAAATGTGCTATCAGTGTTTTGGTTGATGAAGCCTTGGTTTCTTCCAAAGGTTGGAACGCAGGAAACTTAGTTAAATCTGTTGCATCCCTGATTCAAGGTGGTGGAGGCGGACAAGCTTTCTTCGCAACTGCGGGAGGTAAAAACGCAGATGGATTAACTCAGGCAATTGAAACGATCAAACAAACAATCGCTTAATTGCGTCTGAATTTGGAACGGACAAAAGCCATTCCTTTTTTAATATAATTCACGGTTTCTTTCTCCAAAGAGAGCAAATAAATCGGAACAAAAAATAATACAATAGCTAAAGTGGATTCAAATAAAAATTGGATCCACTTGTTGTTTATAAGACCTTGAGTAAAATGTCCTGCCATCATGGCGATCACAAACAATCCGATGATTACAAACTGATTTCGATGAAAAGGATGCAATTTGTAGGCGATCCAAACAAATAATAATCTTCCTACGTTGTAAACAATCAATGCGATCGATGTTGAAATTGCTGCACCCACAATTCCCCAAATCGGTATCAACCAATAATTCAGTAAATAAACCCCTATGATCAGTGACACCGTAAAGAAGATGTCGTATCGGTACTTCTTGGAGGTGGAAAAGATGGATCCGTTTATCCCAAAATACATATCCACCAATCTCCCGATCATAATGAAGAAGAACACCCAGATCCCTTCCCGGAATTCCGATTTGATAAACGAAAACAGGAAATCAATATTGACCCAGCACAAAAGGAACATCGACAGACCGATCACTAGTGAAACCGAGCTTACCTTCGTATACAATTCTTTCATCTTGTCCATTTCCCGGTGTTTCCAATAGTCTGAGACCATTGGTGCACTTACTCTGAGAATCGATTTAAAGGGAACCTGCAGTACTCCGGCTAAAAACACCACTGTAGCGAAGATTCCAGCACCTTTCAATCCAACAAACTGGGCAATCATCAATACATCCAACGAGCTTACCCAAACTCCGCCCAGGGTGTTGATATAGGAAAAAGAGGAGAAGTAAAAGATGATCTTTTTGAAACGTTTCGGAATTTGAATTGTTGAAACCCGTAAATGAAATTCATTTATACGTCCTAAGTAAAAGACGAGTATCATGGTTGGAATAATGTACAGCAAACTGTGTAATCCAACAAACAGCTCAAATGAGATGAGGTCTAACCATTTCAAGACAAGGATCACCGTTAATGCAAGACGAAGAACCACTTCATAAGCAAAAACAGCGATAATATTCTTATACAGACTTCGCAGGTAAGTTTCCAGAACAATGAAGAAGGCGTAGGAGATTCCAATCGGTAAGATCCAATAATAATAGTCCAGGAACATGGGAGATTTCTCAATATACCCTTGCTGAATCTGATCCCGGAAAAGAATATATAGTCCACTGTAAAGAACAATCCCTGTTCCGACGATCAGCAAGACAAAGGGTAGGAATCCATGATGCCTCTTCTCTTCATTTTTAAGGAATGGGAAAAACTTCCAAGTGACATAAACAGTACCGAAATTCGCCAATTGAGCAAACAAGGTTCCTATGGAAATAATCAAGTTGATCAAGCCGATTTGTGCTGTCGACAAAATGATTAGGAACAAAACACCTTTGTTGAGATAACCAATTAGAATTCCCACATAGGAAATCACTGTTGTTCTAAAAGCATCTTTTTGCACCAAGCCCATTGATGCGAAATTAAGGAATATTTTCCCGCAAAAGATTACCACTTGCTTTTACAGCCTGAATTATCAGGTATTAATCACCATAACTCCCATTCTTATTTCCCACCGCAGACGAACAGATAAAGGAAGTCGCCTACCGGTCGACTTTATTTTTTCCAAGGCATTAAATATGAATTAATGAGTTAAGGGCGTCTGGTAAGGGGAATTATGTACTTAAGCCAGGTGACTCTCAAAAGAGTCTCTAAAAACTTAACGTGTAATAATTTAGCACGCAGATTTCGCAGACTCCGACAAGGTCGGAGCGCAGATTGCAACCTGTATATATCTGCGAAAATCTAATAAATCCGCGTGCTTTATAAAAATAGTGATGCTCTTTTAAAATAATTAATTGTGGAAAAAAGAAGACAAGTTTGTTTTACCTGCGTTAAATACATAACTCCCTCTGGTAAGCGCCCATTAAAATCAGTGCATCTGCGGTAAAACAGATGCATTGCACTTCTAAAAGTCATTGGGTGTAAATAACACCTTGAATTATCGCACCAGTAAACCCTAAGCTTTACTATTTTAGTTCGGCAAGTCCTTACTATATTTAAACTTTTTGCTAAATTCGTCCTTTCTTTAAAAATGCTGCATATCAAGCGAAAAGATTATCAATTCAATCAATATTCTCCTCTATGAATTTTAAGATGAAAATGGCTCGGAATCTTATCAATATGGGAGTTCCTGTTCTAAAGTATTTTAAGCCCGATTGGCTTAGAAGATCTCAAATCTTAAAATATCACGGCATCGATCTATTGTTTGATGTCGGAGCAAATGCAGGTCAGTATGGTGAAATGTCGCGCATGTTGGGCTACAAAGGAAAAATCGTTTCATTCGAACCGGTAACCGATGCTTACCAACGATTGGAACAGGCTTCCGCCAAAGATTCCAAATGGACGATCAATCGCTATGCTTTGGGAGATGTTGCGGGGAAAACTACTATCAACGTTTCCGGAAACTCGTTCAGCAGTTCCATCCTGGAGATGGAAGATGCACATGTGGAAGGCGCACCTGAATCGAAATACATCGGAACGGAAGAAATCGAAATCAAGACACTCGATGAAGTCTTTCAATCCTTTTATGAAAAAGGGAATAAAGTCATGTTGAAGATCGATACCCAGGGGTATGAGAAAAATGTATTGATCGGTTCGGAAAAAGTATTGGAACAAATCACGCTCATTCAATTGGAAATGTCTTTGGTGCAGCTTTACCAGGACGAAGTTCTTTATCGCGAAATCATCGATTATTTGGACAGCAAAGGATTTACCCTGATCTCCCTGGAAAACGGTTTCAGTGATGCGAAAACCAAACACTTGTTGCAAGTAGACGGCATATTCCTAAATACAAAACATCTGAACTAATGGCTTCTGCGATGAACGAAAAAGACCTGTTAACCGAAAGAAAGTTCTGGGAAGATTATTGGAACAATAAACGAGATTCACTCATTGGTCCCGTTCATGAATCCGGTTTCCACAATCGGGTATTGGATTCCGTTATTGCAAACAGCAAGCTGAAATCGTCTATTGAACTGGGAGGTTTTCCGGGAACATTCTCGATTTACGTCAAAAAGAAATACAACCTGGACACTACCCTCTTAGATTATTTCATCGACCAATCGATTGTGGATGATTTGCTTGCAGCAAATGGATTGGATAAAAATGCCATTCATCTGATTGAGGATGACCTGACTTTGGATCATGAGATCGAAAAAAAGTACGATCTGGTTTTCTCCATCGGTCTGATTGAGCATTTTGTAGATACGAAAGCAATCATCAAACGGCATCTGGATTATATCAATCCGAACGGAGAATTGTTGATCATTTTACCGAATTTCAGAGGGATTAACGGTTGGTTACAACGCAAATTTGACAAAGCCAACTACGATGTTCACAACATCCAATCGATGGATCTGGATCTATTGAAATCCATTGCCGATGAATTGAAAATTGAAGATGTTTCGACTTATTACGTCGGGCGATTCAGTATCTGGCTGGAGAATTACAAAACGCAATCGGTATTTGTAAAGGCCTTTTTCAAACTATTATTTGTTGGCGGGAAAGTTTTCACGCGGATTATTCCAAGAGAAAGCAAATCCCTTTCTCCACTGATTGTACTGAAAGGAAAAGTATCACAAAAGTGATTTATACAGGCTAATAAACTGAGGGGAAACAACTCCTTCTGAAAAGGTGTTCTCTGCTTTCTCCAGACATTTGTCCGAAATATCCGGTTGAGCAAGTACCCACTCTATTCCATTAATCAGATCAGAAGTGTCTTTGTATGCAGCCAAATATCCGTTTTCCCTGTGATCGATAATATCCGGAATTCCCCCGATATTGAATGCAACAACCGGTGTTCCGCAAGCAATACTTTCCACAATGGTATTCGGTAAGTTATCTTCAAGCGATGGAGCAATAAACAAATCTGCCGCATTATAACAGGAAACAATCGCATCTACATTGCTCAATCTTCCTAAAAAATGGGTCGGGAAATAGAAATTAATCAATGACGGATCATCCACGCCACCCATCACAACGATTTCGATGTCTTTTTTAATTGGTGAATTGGATTCAAATAGGGTTTTAAGTGCTGCCGACAAGTAATGATACCCTTTTCGTTCATTATCCACTTTCACTGCAACATACAGGATCAGGATCTTATCTTCGGGCAAGTTGAATTGTTTTCGCGAACCCAATTTGTCTTTCCGGTTAAAAACAGAACGGTCAATCGGATTTGGGATGCAGCTCACCTGATTGGAATCCAGTAAACTACTCGTTTTTGCCAATTCAGCCAACCAATTGCTGCAAGCAACAAATTTCATTTTATCGGAATACATCTTCTGTTTGATATTCCATGCTTTATGAGACAGGTCATTCTCACCTGCGTGTTTTATGAGGATGCAATTTCCACAATTTTTCATAAAATGGTCACATTCGCGCGTATAATGACAACCTCCGGTAAAATACCAAACATCGTGCATGGTAACAACAATAGGTTTTCCCAATTGGATCAGTTGCCGCAAATTGGTATGTGAAAGAAAGCCCTGATTTATCCAGTGAAGATGTAACACATCCGCCTCCTGAACCAATGGGTGCTGACTGATATCAGTCCCGAAATAAGCCGTTGAAAAGGAATACCGCTCTTTCTTGGAAAGTTCATAAGGAATAAAAAGAATCCGTTCCAAAATGAACCTAAACTTACGCATCCGTTTCTTGAGTTTCGTATCAGCGACCTCAATTACCTGCGGATCTTTTGTCTGAGCGTTGTTCACCAGTAATTTGGCTTCAACTTCCTTTGTCTTGTTTAAAGCAATAGTCAACCGTTTAGCGGCAATCGATCCACCTCCATGAGTTTCATACGTACTAATGACCAGTATTTTCATAATCGGTTTATCTATCGTACTTTCCTATTTGTAAATACGCGTCCAAAACTTGTTGTTTCAATGTTACAATAATATTTTTGGTTCGCGTGGCTTTCGAGGCAATCTCTTCCTTACTGATAGTGGAAATGAAGTGCTCTATCTCCAAATTCATGGTCTCGGTTTCAGGAATGAACCAAGCAGCAGCCTTAAACATTTGCCAGTTATCACTGTGCTCGCTTCCGCAAAACAGAATCGGTCGACCGGTTGAAATTGCAGTCACCGCTTTGGATGGAACAGCTGCATGTGTCCAGGAAGTTCTCAAAGAGACCAAATGAATATCAATGTATTTCAAATGATGCTGCGCAAGTCCATTCTCCACGATCACCGCATGCTTGAAATTACGCGCATATTCCTTGACTTCCTGAGCATTGATTCCATAAACGGATAAAACAAACTGGAATCCTTCACGATCAGATGCTGAAATCATTCCTTTAATGAATTCCGGATTATGTGCTTGCCCGACGTTCCCAAAATATCCCAAGGTGACCACATCCGGGTTATACCAGGTTGGTTTGTCATCAGTTTCAGGTTCATTTGCAGGTTCATCCAGGGTAACACCAGCCGGTAAGATGATCGTCGGGATAGGTTGGTGATAATTCTGCTGAATATGTCTTGCCTGTTCCTCTCCCAGAGCGATCAATAAATCAGGAGCATGACGGTAAGTGCGTTTTTTCAAAAAACGGTATCCCAGGTTGCTTTCCTTCACTGTATTGGCAGAAACGAATCCTTCCGGAAAGAGGTCCAAAGACCAAAAAGCCCATTTGCGTTTCTTTTTCAACATGCCTGATGCCCAAAAAGGAAGTAAGGGCGGACTGGAAGTACAAATGATCAGATCCGAAGGATGCTTTTTACTCTTTTTGATCAGGATATATCCATCATAGAACATATTGAGCAGCTTCCCCATTTTGCTATTGGGATTGAACCGTTGTTTCAAACGAACCACTTTCCCAAAAACATCCATGGAAGCCGTATTTCCATCCGCATCGGCATCCATACAGAAGATGGTTACTTCCGCATCAGAATCCCTTATCAGGTATTCAGCCATTTGATTGGCCAAAACTCCATTGATATTCTTATTGGGTGGATAATGCCTGGAAACAATGCTGATTCTCTTCAAAACGGATTAGTTTTTTGAATGGTCCAAAAAAGATGCATAAGCCAATTTGACCCCTTCTTCCAAAGAAATTTTAGCACTCCATCCCAATTGATTGATTTTGCTTACGTTCAACTGTTTCTTAGGCGTACCATCGGGTTTGGAGGTATCGAACACGATCTCACCTTCAAATCCAACGATTCGTTTCACCAAATGAGCCAGATCTTCAATCGTGATATCGCTTCCCGTACCTACATTGATAGCGCCCGGATTATTGTAATTCTCCATCAGGAAATAACAAGCATCCGCCAAGTCATCCACGTAAAGGAACTCTCTCATTGGTTTTCCTGTTCCCCAAACAACCACTTCTTTTCCACCGTTGAGCTTTGCTTCATGGAATTTGCGGATCATTGCCGGCAACACATGAGAATTCGATAGATCGTAATTGTCATTCGGTCCGTACAAATTAGTCGGCATAGCAGAAATGAAGTTGCAGCCATGCTGATCCCTGTATGCATCACACAATTTGATCCCTGCAATTTTGGCAATCGCATAAGGTTCATTGGTCGGTTCCAGGGTTCCTGTCAACAAACTGTCTTCAGAAATGGGTTGATGTGCAAACTTGGGATAAATACAAGAGCTTCCCAGGAACAACATTTTTTTCACCTGATTCAGATACGAGGCATGAATGACATTCGTCTGAATCATCAGATTGTCGTACAAAAAATCACCCTTATAAGTATTATTTGCTTGAATCCCTCCTACTTTGGCTGCAGCCATGAACACATAATCGGGCTTTGTCTCTTCAAAAAAAGCCAATACATCCGCCTGATTGATCAGATTGAGTTCTTTAGAAGACCGGGTGATCAAATTCGTAAATCCCTCACGCTGCAATTTTCTGACAATACTGCTTCCAACCATTCCATTATGGCCAGCTATATATATTTTGTCGTGTTTTTCCATCTTCCTAGCGCTTACTGTTCCGAACCATCTCGATATCATTTTCCATCATGATACTGACCAGTTCATCTATCTCCACTTTTGCTTTCCAGCCTAGTTTATTTTGTGCTTTTGTTGCATCACCAATCAATAAATCCACTTCTGTTGGTCTGAAGTATTTCGGATTGATCTCAATGATCTTTTTGCAGGTATTGCGGTCAATACCAATCTCATCCACTCCTGTTCCTTCCCAGATAATATCAAATCCGACATGCTTTGCCGCTCGTTCGATAAAATCCCTTACCGTATAGGTTTTTCCGGTTGCGATAACAAAATCCTCCGGTTCATCCTGTTGAAGCATGAGCCACATCGCTTCCACGTATTCCTTCGCATAACCCCAATCGCGTTTCGAATCCAGGTTACCCAAAGCCAATGTTTGACGAATACCTTGAGCAATTTCAGCCAATCCAATGGTGATTTTCCGAGTCACAAAGGTTTTACCTCTGCGCTCACTTTCATGGTTGAACAAAATTCCGTTGCATGCATACAGATTGTAAGCTTCACGAAAGTTCTTCACGATCCAGAAACCATATATTTTGGCAACTCCATAAGGACTTCTGGGATAAAATGGCGTATTCTCTGTTTGAGGAATTTCTTGTACTTTACCGTATAACTCAGAAGTAGATGCTTGATAAAAACGGGCTTTCGGGCAGTAATTCCGCAATGCATCCAGAATTCTCAAAGTTCCCATTGCATCCACTTGGGCAGTATACTCCGGAACCTCGAATGAAACCTGAACATGACTTTGCGCTGCAAGATTATACACCTCGTCAGGCTGAATAGTCGACATCAATTTATTGATATTCGAGCTGTCAGTCACATCTCCATGATGCAGGATGAAATGTTCCCTGTCAATCAGATGATCGATGCGTTCGGTGTTAAAAACACTCGCTCTTCGAATAATTCCATGAACTACATATCCTTTTTCAAGAAGTAATTCTGCTAAATATGACCCGTCCTGACCAGTAATCCCTGTAATTAGCGCAATCTTCATTCAATTTATTTTGGCTATCAAAGATACTATTTTAACCTGAGTTCGTGATAAGCATAGCGGTGAGAATCATCAAAATGACATTTTACAGCACTGATTCGCTGCCACGCTATCATTATCAAACAAACAGAATCATGCAATAATGTCGCAAATGTTTCCCGAATCAGGTTGTAATTTAGTTTATTCCTTAACTTTGGATTTGAACAAACAGGAACTCAATAAAGTCATGATTAAAAGAACTCTAGGATCAATCTATCGGAAATTATACAAAAATGGTGTTGAAGAAAGAGCTTTCAGAAAAAGACTCAGCGCTCACAAAGGCCCAATCAAATTAGTAGTTGGTAGCTCCGGAGTATTTGATGAAGGGTGGATTCCGAGTGAAGCTCACTTTTTGAATCTATTGGATGAAAAGACTTGGTTGAACTATTTCAAAGAAGGTCAGGTTGATTGCATCATGGCGGAGCATGTTTGGGAGCATTTAACACCTGCAGAAGGTAAAAAAGCGCTTTCGGTCTGTTTCAAATTCCTAAAAAAAGGAGGCAGGATCCGAATAGCTGTTCCTGATGGGTTTCATGAAAAAGAAGAATACATTGAGTACGTGAAGCCAGGCGGACATGGTGCCGGAGCTGACGACCATAAAATTTTATACACCTATAAATCATTAAGCGAAGCTTATGAGGAAAATGGATTTAAAGTAGAGTTATTGGAATATTTTGATGAAAACAAGCAGTTTCACCACAATCCATGGGATCCGGAAAAAGGATTGATCCGTCGTTCTGAAAAATACGACAGCAGAAATGCCAACGGGGAATTGAATTATACCAGCTTGATCATTGACGGAATCAAACCGTGATTCCTGCATTTTGTAGTTAAGTTTAAATTTCAAAAAAACACTTCCTCGTGAGCACTTCGAAACCCTCCAAATTAAAGGCATTTGCAACACTGATCTCTAAGCCAAGCAGGCTGAAAGCCCTGCTTTCACTTGGACATAAAGGATACTTGAATGACATCGGGTGGTTCAATGCTTATGACAAAAAGCAATCTGTTGACGGAGCTGGAAACGCAATTCCGTGGGTTACTTATTCCTTCATCGATTTCATAAAAGACCGTATTAACAAGGATCAGCATATCTTCGAATACGGTTCCGGAAATTCAACCATTTTCTATGCGGAAAGAGCCGGTACAGTGACATCTGTGGAACACGATAAAGGCTGGTTCGATTCAATCCGAAACTCCAGTCCGGCAAATGCCGAGATGATCTTTTGCGAATTGGAAACCGACGGAGAATATGCCAAAAAAGCGGCTTCACTGGGTAGAAAATTCGATATTATCATTGTAGATGGTCGTGACAGGGTAAACTGTTGCAAATATGGCGTTGATGCCTTGTCTTCAACTGGTGTGATCGTTTTGGATGACAGCGAACGTGAGGGTTACAATGCTGCCCGGATCCTTTTGAAGGAGAAAGGATTTAAGGAATTGTTCCTTAGTGGTATTTCTCCGGGCTCACTTATTGAAAAAGCTACATCTGTTTTTTATAAGGCAGATAATTGTTTAGATATTTGAAAAATAAGTCATGACAGAATTTTTAACCGATAATGTAAAAACTGCATACGATCATTTTTATACCAATGACCAAAGTGCCTGGCGCATGCTTGGGGCAAAATACAAAGCCCAGAATATCCTGGATGTTTGCAAGACAATCAAACCAACCAAGGTTTTAGAAGTTGGTGCCGGCGATGGTAGTATTCTTCACTTTCTTGATCAAAGCAATTTCGCTCCGGAATTGTACGCTTTGGAAATTGCCCAAAGTGGTGTAGATCTGATCCGGGATAGAAAATTAGCTCATCTGAAAGAAGCACAGGTTTTTGACGGTTATAAAATTCCTTATGCAGACAACAGCTTTGACCTGGTAATCCTTTCACACGTACTGGAACACGTGGAACATGAGCGTATCTTAATCCGTGAGTTGAAACGAGTAGCTCAGCACATCGTTATCGAAGTTCCGAAAGATTACCGTTATGGAGTGGACAAACGCATGAAACATTTTTTGGGTTACGGACACATCAACATGTATACTCCGACTTCTCTCCGATTTCTATTGCAAAGTGAAGGGTTGGATATCGTGGCGGATAAATTGTCCTTGACCGATCGTGAAATTACACGATTCAGTGAGTTTGTAATTCGAAAACAACCGAAAACCATTACAAAAAGACTGAAAATAGATTTGATTTACCGGATTAAAAAAAACCTGGGAAATATCCTTGGCAAAAAGAAGCAGGAACAATATGCGAATGCTTACACGGTACTTGTAAAAAAATCGGACCAAGACCTTCAAATATTTTAAGACTGTCAGGAGAATCCCTTTAAGCCATGCAACATCTTGCCCCATTAGCATTATTTGTTTACAATCGACCGCAACACACAGCGCGAACATTGGAATCTCTGCAACAAAATGAACTGGCAGCCGAAAGCAAATTGTACATTTTTTCAGATGGTGCAAAAACTTCACAAGATGAACAGAAGGTAGCTGAAGTGAGGGAAATCATTCGCAAGGCGACAGGTTTTAAATCAATTGAAATCATTGAACGCGAAACGAATGCAGGGCTTGCAAATTCAATCATTGCAGGTGTAACCAGGTTGGTCAATGAATTCGGACAAGTCGTCGTATTTGAAGACGATATGATCACTTCCCCGCACACCATCTCTTATTTCAACAATGCCTTGAATCATTACCGTGAAGTCGAAAAGGTCATGCATATCGGATCCTACATGTTCCCTATCCGGACAGAGCATCTTCCCGAAACCTTCTTCTTCCGTGCTGCAACAAGCTGGGGATGGGCCACATGGGATAGAGCCTGGAAACATTTTGAACCCAATATCGATACACTCATCAATCAGTTTGATGAGGAGAAAATAGCTGCTTTTTCTATTGACCATACCATGAATTACTGGAAACAAATCCAGGAGTTCAAAAGCGGAAAAAACAATAGCTGGGCAATTCGTTGGTATGCTTCCATTTTTCTGAAACAAGGTTTAACCTTGAATCCTTCGCAATCATTGGTCCGTAACATCGGTCACGATGGAACTGGTGTTCACTCAGGAATGAATGACATTTACGAGGTAGCCATCAATCAACATCCCATCATTCAATTTCCGGAAGTTCTCGAAGAAAACAAAGAAGCTTACGAGGCTTTGAAAACCTACTTCGCAAATAGAAAAGGGAGTTTATGGGCAAGAATGAAGCGTTTCGCGCTAATGAAACTGCACTCCTTTTTCAAGAAATAAAAAAATCCCTCCACCGAGGTGGAAGGATTCAAATTCGTTAAAGAAAGATCAGCTTATTTTGTGCTCACTTCTTTTTTCTTCTTTTTCCACAAATAATAAAGTCCAAAACCAAACAATCCAAATAAGATGATTGATCCAACTCGGGCAATCATAGTGAATGTATCGTACTTAGGCAAGTCGTATGTGAATTCAATTTTATGCGTACCATCTTTCAATTCCAATCCGCGAAGCAGGTAATCCACTTTCAAAATCTCAGTTTCTTTCCCGTCAACAAATGCTTTCCATCCAATCGGATAGTAAATCTCAGAGAAGACTGCTAACTGATCTCCATTCACATCTGCCTTGTAAGTTAGTTTATTCGGTCTGGATGCAAGTAACTTGATCGATCCCTGTCCTGAAAACTTCTTCTTGGTCAGTTTACCTGCAACTGAAGATAACATCACCGCTTCATTGGCCGGATCAAAGGAATCTTCCACTTTCATGGAAACCAAGGATGTGAATGACTTCGCAGTATCCATTTGCAGGGTCATCAAAGGAACCAAATTGGTGTTTCCTTTCACATCCATTACAAACATCGCTTCTTGTCCTTTTGGAAGTCCACTTGCAAGCTGCACAGTAATGGAATCAGGACGACCCGGAACCACATACTGCATTTTTTCGCCTCCATAAACCACCGCACTTTTAACCGGTAACTTATTTACCAAAAGAACTCCAGTTCCTTTATTTTGCAATTTAAATTTGTTTCCAAGAGCTCTGATTTCATCATTCGCACTTGCATACGTTTTCACATCCTTCACCAACCAAGCGTTTCCAAGTGCTGTCGGATTCGCGATTGCAGTATCCACACCGTTCTGCATGGTTTGAAGGAAGTATTTGACGTTCAACATGTCTAACACTTTGTTGTTGGTTTTAGACAATTGGAACGAAATCAGGTTATCGATATTCCGCAACTTGGCACCGTGATATCCACCCAAAGATTTATGGAAAAAGGATGCCCTACTGCTTGAGAATGCTCCTGAAAAATCAAGAACCCGGTAATTGGTAGCTGCACTCAATTCATAAAAGCGATACGAGTTGATCACATTCATTCTGGCTGCACCTGTATATTCCAGTTCATCCGCCAAAGCTTCACCTTTTGCTTTTCCATTTGCAATTTTTGAAGCCAAGGAAGGATTTTGACTCACTTCAGACATTAAAATCTCTTCATCTCCTTTAGTTGCGGATATCGGGTAAGCAGAAATACTCGCTTCTTCCCAATATTTATAATCAGCACCGGAAGCATCATCCACCCCACCCAGGTAATTGTATGCAACAGGAAGCATATCAGCAAAAGTCAAAATAACCAAACCAACCAACAAAATCGTGTTTGCAGTCTTCTCTGTTTTGGTGTACAGGAAAATCAGGAACAAACCGCCTGCCAGAATTGCAAACAGGATTGAACGAGTCATACTTGAATGGAAGATTTCCTGTCTAGCAGATTTAACAGCACTAAATGAATCCATTTGAGAATTGACCTGAGCAGTAACAAATTGCTGAACTTGCTGCGGATTTGACAAATCCAATTGATAATTTGCCATTGCTTGCTGCGGATCCATTTGCATTACCTGGGACAGAATTGACTTGTCTAATCCGGCAAATTGTTTTGACTCCGAAGGATTAGTGTATCCATCATCCAACCCAACCACTTTTACAATGATTAAGAAAACTACGAATCCACCAAGGACAACCATGAACTTTTTCTTCTGAGCAATAATCTGATCGCGCTGCTTGATCAACTCGTTCAGGAACAAAACTCCCATAACAGGAATTGTTAACTCTGCGATCACCAAGATCATGGTCACTGCCCTGAACTTGTTATAAGCAGGAATATGGTCGATGAAGAAATCTGTCAGCCCCATGAAGTTCTTACCCCAGGAAAGCATGATCGTCAAAACAGTCACTGCGAAAAGCCACCATTTGATCTTATCCTTCATGAAGAACAATCCGAGTATAGCCAACAAGAAGGCAATTACTCCAATGTAAACCGGTCCGGAAGTGATTGGTTGAGTTCCCCAATAGGAATAACCATTCATCGCACTATTGATTTGGTCTTGGGGCAAATCACTGTTTTGAATTTTCTCAGCAAAGGGAGAATTACCAATTGGTTCAGACGCACCACCTTTCACATATGGTGAAATTAAAGTGAATGTTTCTCCGATTCCATAAGACCATTGTGTAATATACATTCGGTCCAATCCTTCTTCATTTTTTACCGTTGTTCCATCAGGAGCAATGGTAATATCATTTCCTCCCCTGGTACTGTATTTCGAATAATCGTTGGTCAAAAAGATATTTTCACTATTGATGACGAAAGCCAACAAATAGACACCAATAATCCCGGCAGATGTAATGACAAAGTCCTTGACTTTCTTTTCCTTGATTGCTTCAATTAAGAGGTAAATCCCTACGAAAAGCAATACAAAGAAGAAGTAATAGGTAATCTGTACGTGATTCATCGTTAATTCAAGTGTCATGAAAACACCGGAAAGGATCACTCCCCAAAGTCGATTGGTCTTAAAGGAGTATATGAATGCTCCCAGCAATGCCGGTAAAAATGCCGCTGCTGCTGATTTGATGACGTGTCCTGCTTGGATTACAATCAACTCATAGCTCGCAAAACTGAAAATAATTGCTCCAATCAGCCCGACCCATGGATTTAACCTTAGCAAACGTGCAAAGATTAGGAATGACAGGACATGTAGAAAAATCAATCCCAATGGTTGTGGGAGAATATCAAAGTAAACGTCCGAAACATATTTAAACCAGTTCCCGGGTTTTTGAAGTCCGATCTGCTCAGCAGGCATTCCACCAAATGCGGAATTCGACCATTTTGGTTCGTCACCGGTAGATTCTCGGTACAGTTTAATGGCGTTACCCATTCCGATAGCTTCCTTGTTATCGTGTTGTTTCACTCCATAACCATCCAATTGAGGTTTAAAGAACATGGCTGTAACGATAAGCATCATTCCGATTATCGTTAAATACATCCAATTTCGTTGGAAGAATCCTTTTATATCCATAAGTTAAAATTGTTCAAGCCAAAAATAAGAACTTTAATCTTCCAAAGGGTGTTTTGCCGGAAATTATCATTATTTCTAATTTCAACCCTTTTTATGAACGAAAGCGAATTTGGATTGTACCCCTAATTGTTCTAATATCGAATCATGAAAACAACCTATTTGTTCTTCTTCCTTTTGGTCTCACTTACTTTTAACAGTAATGCTTTCGAGCAACAGAAATCTGTTCCGGGTTTTTATATTTACAACACAACAAAAAACGCAAGTATCAAGAATGGAGAAGCTAAACTCACCCTTCATTTCACTAGTCCGAACTTCAATGTTATTCCTTCAGGGTACCAAACAATCATCTACTACTCTATCAATGAACTAGTCGACACCTTTGTTTTGGATGCTAGCTTTTCACATACTATTCAATTGAAAGCTACAAAGACGGTTTTCAAATTCTGGGCTGGTCCGGGATACAATGAAGTGATCAGCGACACGATCCAAATTGAAAATCAAACAATGAGCGATGCTCAAATCAGCTTCAATTCCCAATATTTGATGATTGAAGTTTCCAAACCTGTCATTTACTTTCAAAGTCCAGTAGAACTTGATTTCTCATTACATGTAAATCCAACAAACGATTTCACTTTTACCTATCCTGTTTACAAAGACCAATGGAAAGGAACACTTTATCCTACAGGTGAAATCGAAATCAACAAGCAAAAATATCCTTACCTCTTTTGGGATTCGAAGCAAGACTTTCAGCTAAAAGACCAAACAAACGGATATCACATTTCAAAAAAAGAGATTATTCCATTTTTGGAGAAACAACTTTCCAATGCAGGACTAACTGCTACTGAAAAAACCGATTTCATCACCTATTGGGGACCGCGTTTGACACAACATGAAGCTGTCTTTATTCAATTTTATCTACAAGAGGACTGCAATCAATTTGCTACGATTCAGTGTGAACCCAAACCCACTGCAATCAATCGCCTGTATATTGGCTTTTCCGAATGGAATGAAACATTGACTCCTCTTCTCCACCCAATGGAACTTCCCGCTTTCAAACGCGATGGATTCAACGTCTTGGAATGGGGAGGATTTGAACTAAAAACTATCGAATTATGATTCAAAAACTAATTATACTTGCTTTTCTGTTTATTCCATTGATCGGATCTTCCAAAGGAAAGGAAGCCCTGCCATCCGTTTGGGTCATCAAGGACAGTGTTTCCAAATCGATTCATAAGGATAGCGTGAAAATGGTTTTTAACGTCATGGATCAATCCAACCAATTGATGTTGAACCAGCATTCCACAGTCATTCAGGTGAAAATTGACGGGAAAATGAAAAAATACACCCTTCGTGATAAAAAACGAACTTTCAAACTTACTTTATCAAAAGGAAAACATCAGTTATCTTTCTTCATCAATGCAAATTTTGAAGAAATCCATTTTAACCCGGAATTGATTGGCAGCCATTATTACGAAATCGGATTGAATTTTGAAGGCTCCGGGAGTTCCGGCAGACAAATCATGGTGGAAAAACCGGTCATCTATCTGTATTCGGAAACAGAACAACCCTTCAGTCTGAAAATTAAAACAGATGCGGAGTTGCAGTTCACCTATCCGAATTATGAGAACGGATGGAAAGGAACCATTTCCAAAGACGGAACAATTCGTATGAATGGTTCGAGTTATCCCTATCTTTTTTGGGATGCCTCACTTCCGGTAGAGAACTTAAAACTGAATTGGCAAGATGCTGACCAGATTCAGGGAACTCAAGTGATCGATTACCTCACCAATCAATTGAATCAACTGGGAATGAATGACAAAGAGAAAACGGATTTCATTACCTATTGGGGACCGCGCATGCAACAAATGAAGTATATTCAGGTACTCTGGATTCAAAACGATGCCATTAATCCCATTGCTGCATTGGATATTTCCCCATCCTTTCATCAAAATCGCATTTACCTGGTTTTCCAGGAAACAGATCAACCCATCGAGCAAACACTTGAGTTGAAACTGAATCCATTGAAACCCATGAATCGTTCCGGAAACTATCTGGTAGAATGGGGAGGTATTGAAGTCCAATCAAATTTATAACTGATGCGCATCCTATTATTTTTCCTATTGATCAGCAGCAATTTGTTTTCAAACAAGTTGGAAGTGATTCCGGATTACTTTGTTCACTATGAGAAGGATCCAACTCCAAGTGCCAAAGGATCCAAAATCAAGATTATCTGTGAATTTGATTCGGATTACAATCCGTCCCGTGAATTGCGACTCGGCATCAACGGAAGCGATGAACTGATCAAACTCAATGAAAAAAACGAATGTATCGTGATTCGGAAATCTCAAAAAGCTGTTTTTCAATTTTTTCACGATTTCAATTTTCAGGAAATTGAAACAGATACTATCGAGATAAAAGCCGGACAAATCACTATCATCTCCCTTCATTTCAAGAATCAGAACGAAATGCGACCGGTCAAAAAACCAGTTATTTATCTTTATCCGGAATCCGATACCGAACTTTCCGTGCAGCTAAAAACGAAAGGAGAACTCACTTTCTCTTATCCGGATTATTCCAAGGGATGGAAAGGAACAGCGCATCCGGATGGTTCCATTGACATCGATGGAACCCATTATCCGTATCTTTTTTGGGAGTCGGAACAACGCTTCAATTCCTTTGACTCAAGATTAGGTGGGTTTGTCATTAACCGAAAAAATGTGGTTGAATCATTGGAAAATCACCTATCAGAACTTGGTTTCAATGACAAAGAGAAAACAGATTTCATCACATTCTGGGGACCTCAGCTTCAGCAACACGAAGAAGTGATGATCCAATTTGTCCTCAATGATGCCTGCGATGAATTTGCCACGTTGGACATCAATCCAAAACCGGCACACCTGAATCGCGTTTATATGATTTGGGCACATATAACTCCCGGAGAAGTTGAATTGATCAAACCGCAGATACTGAAGAAACTTGACAGAACCGGATTTGACGTGTTGGAATGGGGCGGAATTGAATTGGTGGGATCAGCAGTTGATGATCAATTGGAATAAGTGGCAATGCCATTTCCTGTCGATTATCAATTAACCCTTGACACTTATCAATTCTGCATTTTCCATTAAATTAATTTTGGTTAGTTTTAAAGAAAAAAATATGAAAAAATTATTACTGATTCTTACCGTTACGAGTGCGGTATTGGTTACTTCATGTAACATGGCTAATGATGCTGATTACGATGCAATGGCAACTGATATGTGCGATTGCGTGAACAAATCTTCCAGCGGGATTTCTGACAACATGAAAAATGCAATCGTTAAATCTGAAAAAGATGGAACGGATATGCAGGCTGCTATGACAGAGGTTATGATGAAAGACATGGAAACAGGAATGGCTGATGCTCAGGCAATGATCGATCTTGGAAAAGACATGGAAGATTGTTCGAAAGATTTGGAGAAGAAATACGATAAAGTATATACTTCGGAATCTGAAGATGAAGTAATCGAGAAAATCCTTACTACGTTGAAAGCGAAAAAAGGATGTGAATTTACTTATGCACTGATGAAAATGGGTGCTAAGGAAATGAAGAAATGATATTGATTTCAGAATAAAACGTCGGGGTGAAAAATTTTTCACCCCGACGTTTTTAAATATGTTTTTTCGGATTCGCAAACGTCTTCACATCATCACCTGTAATCTTCGCTCCACAAAGAATCACCAAACGCTCCACAATATTTCGCAATTCGCGGATATTCCCGGTCCAATCGATCTGTTGCAATTCAACCAAGGCTTCATCCGTAAATTCCTTCTTCGGAACTCCATGCTCATTGCAAACCAAAGTGATAAAATATTCTGCTAACATCGGGATATCATCACGACGTTCATTCAATGAGGGAACATGGATCAGGATCACTGCCAAACGGTGGTATAAATCTTCTCGGAAACGTCCTTCGGCAATTTCTTTCCATAAATCTTTATTGGTTGCAGCAACTACACGTGCGTCAATTTTAATATCCCGTTCGCTTCCTACCCGTTGAATCACATTTTCCTGCAATGCTCTCAATACTTTTGCTTGCGCTGAAGCACTCATATCTCCAATTTCATCCAGGAAAAGGGTTCCACCTGAAGCTAGTTCGAATTTTCCTTTTTTGTCCTTTACAGCAGACGTAAATGCTCCTTTTTCATGTCCGAACAATTCACTTTCGATCAACTCGCTGGGAATAGCCGCACAATTCACCTCTACGAAAGGCATTTTCTTGCGATTCGATAAATCGTGAAGGGAACGCGCCACCAATTCCTTTCCGGAACCATTCGCACCGGTAATGAGCACACGGGCATCCGAAGGCGCTACTTTCTCAATCATTTCCTTGATTTGGATGATCCCATCCGTCTCACCGATAATCGACGAGCCTTTGAATTTCCGGACAGTCGTTTTCAACTGTTTCGTTTCCTCCACCAGGACAACACGATCTTTTGCATTTCGGATGGTGACCAGGATACGATTCAGATCCAATGGTTTTTCAATGAAATCGAAAGCCCCTTTTTTGATTGCATCAACAGCGGTTTCAATATTTCCATGTCCCGAAATCATAATCACCGGCGTTTCAATCTTTTGGACAGTCAATGCATCCAAAACCTCCATCCCATCCATCTGAGGCATCTTGATGTCACAGAAAATAATATCGTACAAGGTGTTTTTCGCCTTTTCAAGTCCTTCGACCCCATTTTCAGCTTCATCTACCTGAAAGTCTTCAAATTCCAGAATTTCACGCAATGCTCTGCGAATAGCACGCTCATCATCAATGATTAAAATCTTTGCCATGTGTTTTTATTGGTGAACGAAAATAGGTATTTAATTACGAATTCCGAATGCCTAATTACGAATTAGAAAAAGTTTAAAAGGTTCAAAGAGTTCAACCAATTTTTTCACTTTTGAATTTTACATTTTGAATTTTGAATTCTCAAAAGAATCTTCTAAGCACTCCTTCTTTCAGGGAACAAGGCGAAATGACAATTTCCTTGATCTCGAATTTCTCAATAATCCACTTGGTTTTTAATGCCGCAATCGGAGCCATCTTCCTTCTGATAGGAATGATGAACGGATGATTTTCCCGTTGCTCAAACGTGGATTCAATGATCCAATTGAGTGCTGTTAAGATTTCTTCTCTTGAAAGCCGGATATTGTCCAAACTTTTAGGAAATTCTTTCTCATGAACCATTTCATAGAATGTTTCGAAGCTTCCGGAAGAACCGACCAGTATCTCACAAGAATCGAACTCATTCAATTCCCTGGCATTTTCCTCAAACCAATTGATCAATTCAATTTGATTCTCCTTTGATAAGGGATCTTCCAATGGAAATAGTTGTATCGCTCTTGAAACTCCAATGTTTGCGCTCAAAAACTCCAACTCCTTACCTTCCTCGATCCGGATGAATTCAGTACTTCCACCGCCAATATCCATTATCAGGGAAGTCTGGTCAAATTGGTAAGACAAACTCACCCCTTGATAGATCAGTTTTGCTTCTTCCAGACCATCAACAATTTCAATATCTATCCCGAAACGCTTTTTTAACTCAACTAGAAACTCTTCATTGTTTTCAGCATCGCGAACTGCTGACGTACCGATCCCGGTAATGTTTACAACATTCAATTCATTGCAAATCCCTGTGAATTTCTCAAATGCACGAAAAGCACGTTCCATTGCTTCTTCCGAGATTCTACCTTCGTTGATTCCGCCCATTCCGAGAGCAACACCTTCTTTTGAATTATGTACAATATCGAATCCTTCGGGGTCTATATCCGCGATAAGAAGATTAAATGTATTTGTTCCCAGATCAATGACCGCTACACGCATTTTACTTGATTTTCAACCAAAGAATAATATTTCTAAATCGTAGCGTATGTCCAAATTGAAGCAAGCCGTTCTTGAATAATCTTGCTGCTATTGCGATTACCCCAATTGAGCTTGCCAGCAATAAAAATAGTGAAACAAACAATTGGTATTCATCTCCAGGCGCAAATCCGACAGATAATTTCACCATTGCCACCACCGGAGCAGTGAATGGGAAGTACATCAGGAAGCTTGTCCAGGGACTATCCGGATTTTCCAAAGCGAAATATCCTGCATACAATGCAAAGCACAAAATCAAGATCAATGGGATCAGGAATTGCTGACCATCAGACTCTGAGCCGGAAGTTGCGCCAAGCGCTGCGAAAAATGCGCCGTAGAACAAATATCCACAAGCGAAAAACAAGGAGAAATAAAACAACATCACCCCGAATTGAACACGGTCGAAAACCAGTTCCACAAACTGATTGTAATCGCTCACTTGTCCAGCCACCTGGTTTGAAGCATCGTAGATATCGACAAAAATGGTTTCTCGCATAAAATACAGCCCTAATCCAATGATCAGGACCCATAAGAACACTTGTAAAAACGCACTGATCCCGATTCCTAAGATCTTTCCAAGCATCAGGGATCTCGGTTTCACGGTTGCAAGCAAAATTTCGACTACCCGATTCGTCTTTTCACGGGAAACCGACCTTAGAATAGTCATTCCAAAAAGGAAAATAAATACGAAAATGACGGCACCAAAGAACAAACCGACCCATCCTGCCAAATCGCCTTTCACATCCTGGGGATCGTATACGTTTCTAAAGACAAAACTCAATGGCTGCTTTATTTTTCTGAAATTGACAACCGATAATTCCGTGAATTGTTTCGCAAGAACCTCCTCCAATCTTCTTTCCACGTGATACCGAATATTGACCGACATGTTGAAGGAGGGTTTTTCACGATAGAAGAGAAAACACGACTTATTGGAAAGTACCTTTTCGTTCACTTCTACCATCGCATCAAAGGGAGCAAAGCGTTTTTCATCTGCGAATTGCTCAATCTCTACATAATTCGTAGCAAAGGAATAGGTGATATTGGGATCTTCCTTCGACATGATCTTATGGTCCATCACATTTGCCGGATCGACAATCAAGACATGCCACTTTTGTTGTTCTTTTCCACCAAATTGGAAAATCAGATACGTAAATGTAAGTACAACCAATGGTCCTAAAATAGCCATCAGTAAAAACGAACGACTGCCTAATCGTTCTCTGAGTTCGCGCATGGCAATTATCCAACTATTTCTCATCGCTCTCTCCTGTTACAGTTGAAATAAATACTTCATTCATACTTGGTAAAACTTCCCAGGCCGCTTCTATCTTCACTTGTCCGATCAAAGTCTTCAACAGGTCTTCAAATGAATTATCCCCTCTCATTTTGACACGGGCAATGAATCGGTCATCCCCTAATATTTCTTTATCTATCAATTCGAATCCGGTCCAGAGTGCATTGACAAATCCAATCATTGTACCTCTGAATTTAACTGCGTATTCACCTGTCTTCTGTTGTTCCTGGATTTCACTTACACGACCTTCCAATACTTTTTTCGATTGGTGAATCAGAACTACCCGGTCGCAGATCTCCTCCACGCTTCTCATATTGTGGGTCGAAATCAAAATAGTCTTTCCCTTCGCTTTCATTTCCTGCAATTCCGCCTTGATCAATTCGATATTTACCGGGTCGAATCCGGAAAACGGTTCATCGAGGATCAGTAAGTCCGGCTCGTGCAGGATCGCATAAATGAATTGGATCTTTTGAGCCATCCCTTTTGAAAGTTCCTGAATCCGTTTCTTTCTCCAATCCGCACAATTGAATTTCTTCAGCCAATAATCCAGTGATGTATTGATTTCACTTTTACTCATCCCGCGCAAAGCACCTAAAAAATGTGCGTGAGCTTCCACGGTCATTTGCTTATACAAACCTCTTTCTTCCGGCAAATAACCAATGTGAACCAAATGCTTTTGCTGAAGCAAATCCCCATTGAATCGGATGGTACCCGAGTCTTGCTCAATAATTCGATTGATGATTCGGATAAGCGTTGTTTTTCCAGCCCCATTTGGACCAAGTAATCCGAAAATCTCCCCTTTCCGAAGACTGAATGACACTTGATCTATTGCTGCTTTTCGCTGATAACGCTTTGTAAGCTCTTGAATTTCTAACATTTAATCAAAAAAAATGATTTGTTTGCTTTTTATAAAAGTACCTTATTCCAATTTTTCCAGCGGTAAACCAACCAGAAAACAAGAATCATTAACGGATAAAACAGGAACATGGTTACATAGATATCCCAACCAAACGCAGGCGGAGATACGTCCATAAACAATGCATCCGTTTGAATGACCTGCCAGTTGTTTGTTACGATGATTATCCCAAACAAATTATTCGCCAGGTGAAAACCCCAGGAAAGTTCTATCCCATCGTCCATCACGGCAATGAAGGAAGTGAAAATTCCCGATACAATATAATAAACAGCAGCAGGGATTCCCAATGTGGCTATTTCCGGATTCATCAGATGCAAAGCGCAGAAAAGAATGCCATTAATCAGAATCAGGTAAATCCCCTTCTGAGTGACTTTTCCAACTAATTGAAGTAAAAAACCTCTGAAAAGAATTTCTTCAAATCCGGTTTGAATTGGAACAAGGATTACTGCCAGAAGCAAGAGATAAAAAAAGTGTTCACATTGAAAATTCCAGATCAGGTGATGACTAAAATCAATAAAGGTGATAAAGAAGGAAACCAGCATCAGGATCGACCACAAGCCGAACGAAAAGAAGAAACGGGCAAAATCAAAACGGGGACGCGCTGTTAAGAATGTCTTGAAGGATCTTTTAAAGATCAGTCTGGAGCAAAAGACAATCGTTAATACCCCCAACACAAAGGGAATCATATTCAATGAGAAAAATTCATTTTTGGAGAAGAGACTCTGCACATTGGAAAGCGAATCCAATGTTTCACCTGCCGGTAAATTAGCTGAGACCAAGATCCCCATTAAAGAACCTCCTAAAAAGTATACACCTATCAGAATCGCAACAAGACCCAGTAAATAGTGCCTGACACCAATAGAGGGCTCGAGTGGACTAGTAAATCTTCTCATCAGGTAAATCTAATGAAAAGAATTTTTATTCATCCGTTTCGGGAAGATTGTCGCTAAATTCTTTTTACCCGTTAAATTTTCACCATTGAATGTGAGGTTATTATGACTTTGGCGGAATCTGTTTCAATCAGCAGGGGCGCGATTAATCGCGCCCCTACTGACAAATATTTCTTATATTCTTATTATTGAAACATATCTTTCATCCGTTGGAAAAATCCTTTTTCATTTTGTCCCGGACTTGGTTTGAAATTTTCACTTTCTCTCAATTTCTCCAGAATTTCCTTTTCCTCTTTGCTAACTTTCTTCGGTGTCCAAACATTGATATGCACAAACAAATCTCCCTGTCCGTAACTTTGAAGCAAAGGCAATCCTTTTCCTTTCAAACGAAGCATTTTACCACTTTGAGTTCCCGGTTCAACCTTGATTTTCGCCTTTCCGTTAACGGTGGGAACTTCAATTGTTTCGCCTAATACAGCATCCACAAAATTGATGAACGCTTCATAATGCAAGTGCTCACCATCTCTTCGAAGTTCTTCATGTGCCTGCTCTTCAATCACTACGATCAAATCACCCGGAATCCCGTTGAAAGGACCTGCATTTCCCTTTCCGGAAACGCTCAACTGCATTCCTTCCTCAACTCCAGCAGGAATTTCAATCTCTATAACTTCCTCTTGTCTTTTCAATCCCTGATTATCTGCATCTGACGGTTTCTGGTCGATCATCTTACCGGCACCCTGACACACATTACAAGTGGATTGCGTTTGCATTGCACCCAAGAAAGTCTGAGCTACACGCGTAATTCTACCCGATCCATTACAAGTAGCGCATGTTTTATAGGTTACACCATCTGCATTTACAAGCTTATTGACCTTGATTTTCTTTGTGACACCTTCCGCTATCTCTTCCAGGGTCAGTTTCATTTTGACACGCAAGTTGGTTCCACGCACTACGCGCTGACCACCACCTCTTGCACCACCAAAACTACCGCCGCCAAAAGCACCTCCGAAAATATCTCCAAACTGAGAGAAGATATCATCCATATTCATACCACCACCAAATCCGGCATTTCCGCCTAAACCTGCATGACCGTATTGATCGTATCGTGCTTTCTTATTTGCATCTGAAAGTACTTCGTATGCTTCAGCAGCTTCCTTAAATTTATCCTCCGCCTCGGAATCACCTGGATTTTTATCCGGGTGATACTTCAAAGCCATTTTGCGGTAAGCCTTTTTTATTTCAGCTTCCGATGCGCCTTTTGAAATACCAAGAACTTCGTAATAATCTCTTTTATCCATATTTTTTAGATTGAAGATTGAAGACTACATATTGAAGATTGGGAATTTGACACCTGTTCAAATCTTCCTTTTTCAATCTTTCATCTTCCGCCTATCTTACTGTCCAACAACTACTTTTGCAAAACGAATCACCTTGTCATTCAGGTAATATCCTTTTTCTACATCATCAATGATTTTCCCTTTCAAATCTTCCGAAGGTGCAGGAACATTCGCAATCGCTTCATGCAAATCAGAATCAAAAGCCTGGTGCTTTGCCTCCATTTGTTTCAATCCTTTTCCTTCCAACAGGTTTCTGAGCTTGTGATGAATCAACTTGAAACCATCTTTCACAGCGGAAATATCTTCCAGATTTTCATTGTTTGCGATCGCTCGCTCGAAATCATCCATAACAGCCAACATATCTTTCAATACACCGGCACTAGCTGTTGAAATCAAGTCGATCTTCTCTTTATTGGTGCGTTTGCGGTAATTATCAAACTCCGAATACAAACGTAAATACTTGTCATTCAAAGCTGCTATTTGATCTTCAGCTGAAGGCGCACCTGTATTTACTGACGAATTGTCAGCGTTTTCAACCTGCTCGTTCCCCGTTTCATCCTGATTACCTTGGTTCTGTACCTCGGAATCTTGGTTAAACTCTTCGTTTTGAACTACTTCTTCTGCCATTATTATCGATTTTTTGATTCAGATTAGTCAACTACCTTGCCACAGCGGAGAAACAGACAAGCTGACAGAGAAACTGACACTTTTACCAATTACATTTCAATCCACCACTATACATAGGATACGATACCGAATTAATTGAAAATGTAAAAAGTGAAATGACAGCAAAGAAGCAACGACTTTTGGCACACTAAAAAAGAAGATGAAAATCACGTTCGTAAGAAATATACTCTAAATTTGTATCCTATTTAAAATCGCATGCTTCGTCCATTTCGTGATGTACTTAAACTTCTTCTATTCTGGATTGTTTGTTTTGACATTCATCGGATCCTGTTTTCAATCCATCATTTCGGAAAACTCAAAGAAGCCGGTTTTGGCGAATGGCTATTGACATTCCTTTATTCATTTCGTCTGGATCTCGCAACCGCAGCGGGGCTTTCAGCAATTCCATTCCTGTTCCGACTGATCCAGTATTACAGTAATTGGAAATGGTGGGGTCGTTTATTCCGAATTACATTGGTGTCTTCCATCGTATTCCTGGTGCTGGTTCAGGCAGGTGAAATTGTGGCTTATGGAGAATGGAATCACAAGTTGACTTCGCGTGTTTTCATGCATTTATCCCATCCGGATGAAGTTGCCCGAACGGCAAATTACTCCATGATCTTCTGGTACATTTTATACGCCTTGATCCAATTGGTCGTCTACGTAATTATTTTCCGGAAATTTTTCAAGAAGAAAGCCGTTGAGAAAGCAAGTGTCAGACATTGGTTTGAATGGATTGCTTTACCTGTGACTTACGCGATTGCTATCTTTTTCTTCTTCTTATCACTTAGAGGCGGTTTTCAGCCCGTTCCCTTAAACATCAATGCTGCCAGTTATTCAAACAAAGCAGTGGTGAATGATATTTCTATCAACTCGCTCTATTTCTTCGGAAAGAGTTACTTGTTGTATAATCGTTCTGAAATCGATGCCTTCATCCCGAAAGTGGATAAGAAACTAGCTCGCGAAACGGTTGAACAATGGTACAGCTACCCCAAAGAGCATTCGAATTATTTCCTGGAAAACAACCGACCAAATGTGGTTTTCATCGTTTTGGAAGGATGGTCGGCTGAAGCAATAGGCAGTCTGGGACCGAACAAAGGTGCTACACCGAACTTTGACAAATTGACAAAAAATGGGGTCCTTTTCACTAATATTTATGCAACTGGAACCACTTCCGAAATTGGAAACTCTAGTATTTTCAGTGGTCATTACACCTTGCCGGAAGTCTCCATTTCCATGCAACCGGAAAAACACCGGAAATTGCATTGCCTGAACGAGGACATGGAAGCTTGGGGTTATCACAGCTCATACATCTTTAGCGGAGATTTGAAATATGGAAACATCGGCGGATACTTTATGGATCATGGGTTTGATGTGGTAAAAGACGAATCCGACTTCCCATCCGACCTGCCGCGAGGAAAATTAAATTTTTACGATCGGGATCTATACAAATTCCTGATTCAGGAAATCAATACCAACAAGAAACCCTTTTTCCAATGTGCTTTTACGGGAAGTACGCATGCACCTTACGATCAACCCAAAGGAAAAGGCAAGCACTTTACAGGCGAAGAAGCCGATTTCATGAATTCCTTGGTCTATGGAGACAATTGCCTGGGCGAGTTCATTAACAAGTGTAAAAAATATCCTTGGTACAAAAACACCCTGTTTGTCTTTGTTGCCGATCACGGTCACGCTTCTCCGGGAATGGTCGATCCGGGAAGAGGAAAATTCTATCATGTACCCTTGTTGTTTTACGGAGAACCCATCAAGAAATCTTATCGTGGAAAGCGCATGGATGTAGTCGGCTCTCAAGCAGACATCGCGGCTACCCTGATTTACCAGATGAAAGGAAAACCTGCACGCTATCCATACAGTAAAGACCTGATGAATCCGAAAGTCCCACAATTCGCATTCCATGCAATTATTCGTGGCTACGGGTGGGGAACGAACAAAGGGAACTTCACGTATTACATGGAACAGAAAATTGTTGGCGATAATACCTTTGGTGATCAAAAGGTTTTCAAAAAAGAGGAATTGAACTGTTCCTACTTCCTGAACACGCTTTACGAAGATTATAAAAAATTGTAAGTTCTCGGTTTTTCTAGGATAGTACGGCAAAAGTACCGTAACTTTGTACCCTCATTGAAGTAAACATGTCATCCAAATTGATCAATATCAGAAATTTAAACCTGGAAGAACTGAAGGCAGCTATCGTTGCATTCGGGGAACCTGCATTTCGTGCCAAACAGGTTTATGATTGGATTTGGAAGAAAAATGTCCATGATTTCAATGCCATGGCGAACATCGGGAAAAGTTTGCAGGAAAAATTGCAGGAAGCTTTTTACTTCGATGGAATTACAGTTGAAGACCAACAGGTTTCAGTCGATAAGACAATCAAATGTGCTTTCGGAATTGAAGGACAAAGTCAGGTGATTGAAGGTGTGCTTATTCCTACAACAAATCGCATGACAGCTTGTATTTCTTCTCAGGTAGGTTGCAGCTTGTCCTGTGCATTTTGCGCTACCGGTCGATTGAAAATGATGCGCAACCTGAGTGCCGGAGAAATCGTGGACCAGGTGGTTTATCTGAAGAACCTTGCAACGGATAAATACAATACCAACCTTTCCAATATTGTTTACATGGGAATGGGAGAACCTTTGTTGAATTACAAGAATGTAGTTCGCAGCACGGAGATCCTTACCGATGAAAATGGTTTGGGAATGTCTCCGAAACGAATTACCGTTTCAACCGCAGGTATTGCCAAAATGATCAAAAAATTGGGAGATGATCAAGTGAAATTCAACTTGGCCCTTTCCCTTCACGCAGCAAACGATGTGAAGCGATCCAAGATCATGGATATCAATGATACAAACAATCTGGAAGCTCTTTCCGAGGCCTTGTTGTATTTCCATGAAAAAACCAATTCACGCATCACATTTGAATACATTATTTTCAAGGACTTCAATGACGGATTGGAAGATGCACGGGAACTGGCGGATTTCGCCAAAATCGTTCCATGTAAAATCAACATCATCGAATACAATCCTATAGACGATGGAGAATACCGTCAGGCTGACCGTCAAAAAGTCGATGACTTTGCCCGATTCCTGGAGGAAAAATGCAACCTGATCGTCAATGTACGCAGAAGCCGTGGAAAAGATATCGATGCAGCTTGCGGTCAATTGGCAAATAAAAACAAGATGATTGATAAACGGGTTTTGAAAGTCGTTTAAACACTCAATAAAATAACATATTACTAAGGTTGGAAATTAAATTTTCCAACCAATTATTCTTTCAGGAGCTTCTTCTTTGATTTGGAACCCACCTGTTCTTATGTTAAAAAAACTAAAGATTGATACATCAAATAAAACTGATACTTAAATTAGAATTCACTGCAAGTAAATAACCGCATTGAATTATTAACCATTTTTTCTGTAAGAAGGTATCTTATTTAACCACAAAAATCAATCACCTATATGTTTAACAATAGCACCATCACTAAACGTGAGCTCGAAATTATTTCTCTGATGTTGGAAGAGAAAAGTGCCAAAGAAATTGCTGTTTTATTGAATCTTGAGCCTAAAACAGTAGAAAGTCATAAAAGAAGATTAATGAAACGATTCGGGGTTAAATCCTCCGTTGGTATTATTACCCATGCAATCTCGATGGGTTTGATAGAACTTAATTGTTAAAAATTAACTAATTCTGTTCATTAAGTAATTTCCGCAGGACAAAAATTTTCTTTTTAGAAAATGAACATCTAGTTTTGTTTCACTTCGAAGTCAACTATTTTATTAACCTTTTCGCTTATGCGGAAACATCTAAATTAAACATGAAAAAAATTATTTTCACGGCATTGGTTTTGGGTATTGCACCCAAACTCATTGCTCAGAGTGCTGTTAAAGCAATTCCAAAAAACACCCATGGGTATATTATTCTAAATGATGCAAATCACAACATCGATTGTTGGCAGATTGACTTCTTTGAGAAAAAAATCCAGAACACTGCTGTAGTCTATGCTCCTCTAAAATCAGAACGAATTTGTGGTAAAGATTATGTAGGTATGCCCGATGGTATTGGTGGTGACATAACACGAGATATTTACTTCTCGGTTTCCGGCTCCGAATCCAACGGAACGAAACACACGTTTGACCAACTGGTCTCTACCGGAACTTTCAGTGCTTTTAACGGTACTCCGGATACCTATATCAGAAGAGCGGGAGTTGCATGTGATGGTCAAACTCAAGGTTATGCCTACGCCTATGACTTGTCTATCAATGAAATATGTACCCCACAGAATCCAAATGGTACAGGTGGAGGTTCTGTTTTTATGAGTCCAGCATCAAGATACCAGCAAGGATCTGTTTTTATACCATTTTATGCTTTCGTTGGCGCAAATTCTACTACAATTTCAAATCACTTTATGTTGAATTATGGGTTAACACCTTCGCAATATCAAGGATATATTTCTGGATCTAATAATTCCAATCCTCTTTTAGTATCACCGATTCTTCACACACAAGATTTACCTTCAGGAGTTGCTGTTATGAACCCTTCCAATCAATGGATAAGTGGGGAATATAGAATGATTGCTAAAAATCTAAGTCAATATCGACCCGCACTTGGTTCGGTAAAAACTAACGTAGATGTTTCCATTGTCAGTCAATTTGATTTAGCAGCTTACATCAACTTGGTTAACAACAGCAGTGAATACTTATGTTCTGAAGAATTAAAATGCCTTGGAAACGGATTTGCAATGCAAGGTACAGATGTTTCTGCCAGCAATACGGATTGTCTACCAATCAACAACACGAATCTCATATCCCCTACAAGCAATGAGTTTAGTCCAGGAACTTATTTCCAGGGAATCCAAGATTGTTTTGGGGTTTATTCCGGTGGAACTTCTCCTCATTGGTGGGAAGAAGCAGTTTCTTGGGTTGAGTTCGTTTACGATGTGGATGGAAATACACCAGGAGTTGCAACAGGAAATGATCCAAGATTGCGCATAGATCCACTTACGGGATTCGAAACAGTTTGGGCATTCAACCAAACGAATGGTATTTATTACAACAAGGGAACACTGAAACCTGGAATCTATAAATTAGGAATGGTTTTAAACAATGGAGATTATTTCCCGCTTATGTTTGAAGTGAAGGAAACTTTACCTATCGTATCGGAATTGAAAGATTTAATGGATGTTAATTTCTTTCCTGTTCCGATAAAGGGAAATCAATATTCAATGGAAGTGGAAACAGGATTCTCAGGAAAAGTAATCTACCAGCTTTTTGACTCTCAAGGAAATAAACTGTATGAAGAAACCTTAGATCTTCAGAAAACAACTGGAAGAGACCCTTACACCATAAGAGTAAACGTTCCGACCGACATACCAACTGGATTGCTATTTAATAAGTTCATTTGTCCGGATGGATCAATTTTTACTGAAACAACTATCAAATAACCCGATCTATAAAGAAAGGAATGAAGCGAGAGCCTCATTCCTTTTATTATTTAATTTAATTTGGTAAATTAGCCTCATAACAAAACTCCATGAAACACTTTTTATACTCCACATTCTTTTTCCTCTGCTTAAATTCTTTTGCACAAGACCTCAACCTAAATCTGCAATATTCGTTAGGCGGTTCCGGAAATGATAACTTGACAAGAACAATTCGTTTATCAAATGGAAATTACGTGATGTTCGGCACTTCCGATTCTCCAGTAAGCGGTACAAAAACAGAAGGAGCCTTTGGACAAAGTGATTGGTGGATTGTTTGCCTAGACGCAAGTTATAATGAGTTGTGGCAAAAAACCTTAGGAGGTTCTCTGGACGATTATGCGAATACTGTAAAAGAATTGAGTAATGGTGATTTGCTGTTTTTAGGATTCTCCGAATCTCCCAATAATGGAAACAAACAGTCTGTATGTTATGGTGCCAACGATTATTGGATCGTGCGTATGACTAATTCCGGAACCATTTTATGGGACAAAACTTATGGCGGAAGTGCCCTGGAAAATTCCTCAGATGTATATGAACTAAACGGGGGGAATTTGATTGTTTCCGGAAGTTCTGCATCAGGAGTTTCCGGAAATAAATCCATTGCTTCAAATGGAGCTATTGATATTTGGTTATTAAAATTAAACCCTTCCGGAAATATTCTGGCACAGGCCGAATTTGGCGGAGATAGCTTTGATTATGATGGATTGATACTGCGAACTGGGAGCAACGAATTGTTACTTGCAGGATCTTCAAATTCGGGAATTTCCGGTAACAAAACCGTTGCAAATCTGGGAGAAGATGATGCTTGGATTATTAAAATAGATACTTCTCTAAATTTAATCAATCAATATGTTGTTGGTGGAAATGACATTGATTATGCGGTGTCTTTCATACATTTAAACAACGGAAACTTTCTGCTCACATTTGCAAGTTCATCTTCTGCCGGCGGAATGAAATCAGAAAATGGTTACGGTAGTAATGATGCTTGGTTGGTTGAACTGAACTCAAATTTCAATGTTGTTCGTGACAAAACAATCGGTTCAAATTATGACGAAAATATTACCAAAACGCATCAATTAAATAATGGTAATATACTTCTATTGATGAATACCTATTCCGATGCCAATGTCTATAAATCTGAAAATAGCCTCGGGTGGAATGATTTCTGGTTTGTTTCATTAGACGAAAATTGGAATGTAATCTACGAAAACACCATTGGATCAACCGGAAATGATGCCATCATGGATATGATCAAAAATAATAATGGTGAACTGGTGTTTTTTGGTCTATCCAGTGGTGGAATCGATAACGATAAAACATGTGCAACCAATGGTCAGAACGATTTCTGGGTTGTAACAGCACAAACGGATCTTTCGGTTAATCCCAACGTCCTTTCAAACCCAACTATCTATCCAAATCCTACCGAATCGACTATCTATTTTAAAGAACCGGGAATAAACAATAATCCGTATCAAGTTTTAGATGTTAGCGGTAAAGTTCTGTTGGAAGGGATAGTTAACAATGATGAAATTAACCTCTCCGAATTGAATTCAGGAACTTACTTTATAAGTATAAATAACAGTCATTATAAGGTGGTTAAGCAATAAAGAAGTTCACTTCAGATTTGAATTCTTTCATTTTGGAATATTCCTATGAACGTGTGTTACGGAAAAGACATGGATGCAGCTTGTGGTCAACTAGCCAACAAAAACAAGATGATTGATAAACGGGTTTTGAAAGCAATTTAGAGTCAAGACTTATAGAGACAAGAGTCAAGACCCATTATAATTGACAAATCAATCTCCGGTCTTGCCTCACCCAGCCTTATCTCTTGACTCCTTTTCCAATTAATTTTTGATTTTTGCATTTTGATTTTTGAATTAAAGTACATTTGTATTCATGACAGTTCAGGAGATTTTAGCGCCCATAGAAACCGAGATGAAACTTTTCGAGGTTCGTTTCCATGAGAGCATGAAATCCAAAGTCCCTTTACTGGACAAAATCACGCATTACATCATTCGAAGAAAAGGAAAGCAGATGCGCCCGATGTTCTTGTTTTTGACCGCAAAAATGCTCGGTGAAATCAATGAAAAAACATATCAAAGTGCTTCCCTGGTTGAATTGTTGCACACGGCAACCTTGGTTCACGACGATGTAGTGGATGATGCCAATGAGCGACGTGGATTCTTTTCCGTAAATGCCCTATGGAAAAATAAAATTGCCGTCTTGGTTGGCGATTATATGCTTTCCCGCGTATTGCTTCATTCCCTTGAGAACGACAATGTCCGTGCGCTTCAAATTGTAGCAAGAGCTGTTCGTGAAATGAGTGAAGGGGAATTGCTTCAAATTGAAAAAGCCCGAAAACTGGATATTACAGAAGAGGTTTACTTTGATGTGATCCGTCAGAAAACAGCCAGTTTGATCGCAACAGTTTGTGAATCAGCGGCGGCATCCGTTGACCGGGAAGACATGGCCGACCGGATGCGTAAATTCGGTGAATTGGTTGGACTCGCATTTCAGGTGAAGGACGATATCTTCGATTACGGAGCTCCCGGGAATATTGGAAAACCAACCGGAAATGACATCCGTGAACGCAAAATGACCTTACCATTGATTTATGCTTTGCAACATAGCGATAAATCTGTCCGCAAGGAATTAATGAACATCGTTAAAAACCACAACGAAGAGAAAAAGTACGTTCATCGTGCTATTCAATTAGTGATTGAAGCCGGTGGAATTGAATATGCCCGAAACCGGATGATCGAATTAAAGACAGAGGCCCTTTCCCTATTGACAGATATTCCCGATTCGGAATCAAAAAGAGCTTTGATCGGTTTGGTGGAATACACCGTTACCCGGGATAAATAATTGAACGGATCCCGATTGCTTTTTTCTTTTAAATCCCCCCTTATTGGTCCAACAAATCAGATTCTATCGAATCCGCTTTTGGCTGCCGCTCCCATTTTCTTTTCAATAAGTTTTCAATCCCATAAGTACAAGCTGCACCAAAAACAATTGCAATAAGGGATAATGCAAAGTCAGGAATGTCCAGATCAATATTCGTGGTCAGAATTAAAAGTCCAAAGAGAAATCCCAGCACAAATTGGGCTCCCAAAAAGATAAAAGCCCCTAAAAAAGCATATCCCCAAGCACTTCGATTATGGAGTTTCGCCAATTCATAATAAGATTTTCCAAAGAGATAAATAGGTATGAGTGTCAGCATCCGAATTGATTTGCTACAAATTTAAACATTCACCTAAATAACACTGCATTTTTCAACCAATCAATTCATTTCCTCGTTGTCACTGATAGCTGTCATTCGGCAACTTTTAAGTATCTTTGAATTAATATTAAAACAAACATGAAGCATTTAATCGGTCTTATTTTTATTGCATTCGTTTCCCTTACAATCACTAGTTGTGGAGAAGAGAAGAAAGCTCCTGAAAAAGAAACTACTGACAACCTGGTAGAAATAAAGAATGGTATCTATACGGAGTATTATCCCGGTAGAAAAGCAGTTAAATTCAAAGGACCACAAGACGATAACAGCTTAAGAAATGGTCGTTGGTTCTTTTACGATGAACGAGGAAACGAACTTTCCATGACAGAATATGTGAACGGAAAGAAACACGGATTTATCTTTGTTCGTTACCCGAATGGTACTATGCGCTATACCGGTGAATTCAATATGGATGTAGAGGCCGGACTTTGGAAATTCTACAAAGAAGACGGAAGCCTTGCTTCAGAAAAAGATTACGGAAACAAAGAAATCGTTCAATAAGAAATATGTCTCGCATTCCCCCGCATATCATTGATGAAATTATGCAAACATCTCGCATTGAGGAGGTGATCGGGGAATTTGTGAACTTAAAAAAATCGGGATCGAACCTGAAAGGATTGAGTCCATTTGTGGATGAGAAATCGCCTTCTTTCATGGTTTCTCCGGCAAAACAGATTTTCAAGTGCTTTTCTTCCGGAAAAGGTGGAACGGTGGTCAGTTTCCTCATGGAAAAAGAACACTTTTCTTACCCGGAAGCTTTAAAATGGCTTGCAGACAAGTACGGCATCCAGGTTCCTGAAGATAAACCGCAAACTGCCGAGGAAATGGCTGCCATTACCGAACGGGAAAGTCTGTATATCATCAATGAATTCGCAAAGGAACACTTCATGCACAACATGCATGAAAACAATGAAGGTCAGAACATTGGTCTCTCCTACTTTGAAGAACGTGGGTTCCGGGCAGATATCATCAAGAAATTCCAGCTGGGTTATTGTTTGAACTCGGGAGATGATTTCACCAAAGCTGCTTTAAAGAAGGGATATAAAAAAGAATACCTGGAATCCGTCGGATTAACCAGAACAAAAGAAGAACGCAGCTTTGATTTCTTCCGGGGTCGTGTGATGTTCCCGATCCATTCCATTTCAGGTCGTGTTTTGGGATTTGGAGGACGAACTTTGATCACTGACAAGAAAGTAGCCAAGTACTTCAACTCTCCGGAAAGTATCATTTACAACAAAAGTGAGATTTTGTATGGATTGTACTTTGCAAAAGGAGATATCATCAAATACGACAATTGTTTTCTCTGTGAAGGTTACACCGATGTCATTTCCATGCACCAGGCAGGAGTGGCAAACTCGGTAGCTTCTTCCGGAACTTCACTTACCAAGGAACAGATCCGACTAATCAAGCGCTACACCCAAAACATCACCATTCTCTATGATGGAGATGCGGCAGGAATCAAAGCCTCTTTCCGTGGAATCGATTTGATTTTGGAGGAGGGAATGAACGTAAAAGTGGTTCTTTTCCCGGACGGCGATGACCCGGATTCCTACTCGAAAAAAGTGAGCACAACGGAGTTGATGGATTTCATCAAAGCCAACACACAGGATTTTGTAAGTTTCAAGACCTCGATGCTTCTTGCTGAAGGGAATAACGACCCATTGCAGAAAGCACAGATCATCCGTGATGTCGTGCATTCCATTTCATTGATTCCGGATCAGATTACGCGTTCTGTCTTTACGACTGAAATAGCGCGCGTTTTCGGATTTGATGAAAGTGTTGTGATCAATGAACTCAACAAGCTCCGAAAGAACAATATTGCCAAGGATCTGGATGAACCACAGATAGCTTCCAATCCTTCATTGACAGATACATTTACCACTCCAACACCTCAATCTACAACTGCACAGGTGGTCAAACACCCTTATGCCAGTGAAGAATATGAATTGATGCGTGTTTTGGTAAAATACGGGATTTTTGCAATTACAACAGACCACATTGATGAACACGGATTGGCTCATACTGTTGAAGTCAGTGTAGCGGAATTGATCAATCATGAATTGGCAAAGGATGAGCTAACTTTTCAATTCCCGATTTTTCAAGATATTTATCAGCAAATTGTGGACGGATTGGCCTCCAAAACACTTTTTAAAATTTCGTTTTGGCTGCGACATGAAAATCCTGAAATTGTTCAATTGATTACTGAAATCGAAACAGAACAATACGAATTGAGCCCTCAATGGCTTTTGAAATACAGCGTAGATACGAACCGGGAAATAGACAAACTAAAAACCTCGGTTATGAACAGTATTTATGCCTTCAAAAAACTGCGGGTGATGCAGCGTATCGAACAAATTCAAAAAGAGTTGGGCGAGTTGGCAGAAAATATTACCGAAGAACAATTTCAGGACTTATTGTCCGAACAAATTGTTTTGGAACGGGTTAAAATGTCCATTGCAGGAAAGTTGAACCAAACCATTATTCATTAAGATATGTTGGAAGAACGATTTAAGCTTGGCCTGATAGCGGTTTCTTATTTGAACATCCTGATCATTCTGGTTTCTTTCTTTTTAGCTTACGTTGTCAAAAAAATCATTCATCGGTCAGTTAAACGATACCTCTCTTCCGCAAATATTCATTTGGAAGGACGAAAAGCAATTTTGCTGCGTCTGTTGAGCCAAAGTGGTTTTGCACTCGCTGCCTATATTTCCGTTAAAAGCTTCAACATCAATAACGATGGAGTCACCTTCCGTGAATTTTTGGATTATCACTTTATTGACACCTCCAAGATCAGGGTTAGCTTTGAAAATGTGATTTTGGTCATCCTGATCATTTTTGGAGCTCGTGTAGTTTTGAATGTGGTTCGATTATTTATTCAACGCAGGTTTAAAAAGCAGAAAACAACTGAAATCGGCACGGAATATGTTTTTACGCAGGTTGCCAAATACATCATCAATGTAATCGCATTCGTTTTCATTCTCTTTGCACTCGATGTGGATGCAAAATTATTCCTGGGTGGTTCTGCAGCATTGTTGGTTGGTTTGGGATTGGGGTTACAGGACGTTTTCAAAGACATGTTCTCCGGCTTTGTGTTGCTCTTTGAAGGAAGTATCCGTGTGGGAGATGTGGTGGAATTCAATGACGGAAAATCATCCGACTCAATGGTAGCAAAGATTATCCGGATCAATGTGCGAACTACTCAAATTGAAACACGGGACGGAAATATCCTCATTGTTCCGAATGCGAAACTCACACAGGAATACGTTGAAAACTGGAGCCATGGAAGTACTCTTTCCCGTTTTCGTCTTCCGGTAACAGTTGCTTATGGTAGTGATACTCATCTGGTCCGTGAATTATTGAAACAAGCGGTTTTGAGCCATCCGAAGGTGCACAAGACAAAGGGTGTCGATGTTCGATTAAACGATTTCGGAGAAAACGGACTTCAGATGGAAATCATTTTTTGGGCAGATCAAAGTTGGGACATCAATATCTACAAATCCGAAATCCGTTTCGAGATTGACCGCCTTTTCAGACATTACAAGATCACGATTCCTTATCCGCAAAGGGATGTGAGGGTCTTTCAAAGTTCTGATAATTCAAGAGACTTGAAACCAAAGACAGAAGACTAAAGACGAAAACGGTCTTAAGTCTTGTCTAATTTCTTTGGTCTTTTAGTAATCATCTGTTCTCAAATCATTTTAGCACTAGTAAGCCTTGGCTGATCCTATTTTGGCCTTCAAAAGAGTATTTTATTAAAATAAATCCCCTTTGTTGAACTGCACTATCCGCCGCGGCGGATTCAGTTATCAAAAGCTACGCTTTTCCTAAATTATTTTCGCACTGACGTTTGTCATAATTTAGTCTTCAAAAGCTACGCTTTTTCTTATATTTGCACCCTATGAAAGCAGAAATTAAAGCAGTTATTGATGCAATGAGTAAGCGTTTTACTTCGCATCCTTGGCATGGAATTGAAATCGGTGAAAAACAACCGGCAATCGTCAATGCCTTTATCGAAATCATTCCGGCGGATTCTATCAAATATGAAATCCACAAACCATCCGGTTATATTATGGTGGACAGACCGCAGAAGTTATCAAATCACATGCCTTGTTTGTATGGATTTGTTCCACAAACTTATTGTGACAAAGAAGTAGCTGCTTTCTCAAATGAAAAAACAGGCAGAACAGATATCGTTGGTGATGGTGATCCATTAGACATTTGTGTGCTTTCCGAACGTTCATTCAACAATGGAAATATCATTTGTGATGCTAAGGTGATCGGAGGTTTTCGCATGTTGGATGGTGGAGAAGCTGACGACAAGATTATTGCAGTTTTGAAAGGTGATCAGGCTTACGGATCAATTGAAGATATTTCGGAAATGCCGAAAATGGTCATCGACCGCGTGCGTCATTTCTTCCTGACTTACAAAGATTTGGACGGAGGTGCTAAAAACGTTGAGATCACTCATGTTTATGGAAAAGAAGAAGCATTCGAAGTAATCAAGAGATCGCACACGGATTATATGAACAAATTTGGAAATGCCGACGAAAATTTGGCTTCCGCTTTAGAGAAATTGTTGGGTTAATCCCAACTTTTTTTTGTCTAACAATTAAAATTGAATCTCATGAAACAATTATTCACAACAGTCATTTTAGCAATTGGCTTTAGCACTTTGTCTAATGCGCAGTTAGCTCCACAACCAAGTCCGGCAAGTAAATTGGAACAAACAGTCGGTCTTACGGATTTGACTATTCAATACTCCCGACCAAGCAAGAAAAACCGTGTGATTTTCGGAGATGTTGTTCCATTTGGAGAAGTTTGGAGAACAGGTGCTAACGAAAACACGAAGTTCACCAATTCCGATGTATTGATTTTCGGGAAAGACTCCTTGAAACCGGGAACTTATGCCCTTTTCACAAAACCAACAAAAGATTCCTGGGATTTGATCTTTTACACAGATACGGATAACTGGGGAACTCCGGAAAAATGGGATGACAAGAAAGTAGCTTTGAAGGTATCTTCAAAACCAATGATGTTGAAAGATGCAGTTGAAACATTCACCATTTCAATCGATGGATTAGAGTCCGTAAACGGAGCTACGTTGACCTTGAAATGGGACCAGACAGCTGTTGCTTTTCCTTTCGGAGTTCCAACGGATGCAAAAGTGATGGCAAACATCAACAAAACATTGGCTGGACCTTCTGCGAATGACTACTTCGGTGCTGCAAGTTATTACTACGAAAGCAAAAAAGATCTGAAGAAAGCATTGGAGTGGGCTACAAAAGCTGCTGACATGAGTCCGGATGCATTTTGGATCTTACGTACAAAATCATTGATCCAGGCAGAATTGGGTGACAAAAAAGGAGCTATCGAATCTGCGAAAAAAGGATTGGCTTTGTCTGAAAAAACAAAATACGATAACTATACCAAGATGTTCAATGATTCATTGAAAGAATGGTCAAAATAATGAATTTAGTCCCTTCATAAATTTATGAAGGGACTAAATCAACTAGCATACTTTGATGAAATTATCAATACAATCAATTTTAATTTTTCTTTCCGTTGCTGTCTTTACCACTACAGCTTATTATAGTGTGGGTTTTTTTCATGCGGATGAGCATTTTCAAATTCTTGAATTCATCGGTATAAAAGCTGGATGGAACACTCCAAATGATGTGGTTTGGGAATATCACACGCAAATCAGATCATCAATCCAACCCTCTATTGCACACGGACTTATTTCCATCTTCAAATTATTCGGAATAACCGATTCCTATACGCTTTCTTTTCTTTTGCGGGAAGTCACCGGTTTGACTCTCATTTTTGCCTTGGTTTTCTTTTATCGAAATACCAATCATTTGATCCAATCCAAAAAAAATCCGCAGAACAATAATTTGTTGAAGTATTTGTACCTTGGATTTTTGTTGCTCATCTGGTACGTTCCTTATTTAGGAGTGCGCTTCTCATCTGAAACTTGGTCGGCCATTTTTCTGATTTTTGCTATGGGATGTTTTTGCTCACAAAACAAAACCCCAAGAACTCTTATTATAACAGGATTCTTTTTTGGAATTAGTTTCCTATTCAGGTTTCAAATTGCTTTTGCGCTTATCGGTTTCGGAATTCATCAACTAATCTTCGGAACACAAAAACTAAAAACAAGTTTATCAATCATCGGCGGTTTTCTGATCGCACTACTAGTTGGAATATTTATCGATCGCTGGTTTTATTCCGAATGGGTTTTCACTCCGTGGAAATATCTCCAAACTTTCTTACATCCTGATCCCACTATAAATTTTGGAGAGCTCCCATGGGATTACTATCTCAATCGGATGTTTCACCTCCCGACCAAACTTATTGGAACACTTCTCTTTTTAAGTCTTACTTCGACTTTGATATTCAAAGGAAGATCACCTTTTATCTGGATGATTTTAAGTTTTATTTTGATTCATACATTTATTGGACACAAAGAGGAACGTTTTTTATTCCCCATTGTATTTTTCTTTCCTCTATTTTTTGTTCAGTTCTTCCAATTACTTATCGACTATATTCCCAAGAAGGTTGCTCTGGCATTAATTTATTTAACCACTTTAGGAATACTGACTACAAGTATAATTGGATTACCCATTCTCGCTAGTACTTCAGCCGGATTGGGTCGAAATGGAATTACCCATTTTATTCATCAGAATTATCAAGGAAGACCCGTTAACCTGATCACTATGCCCTATTCCAATCCTTATGCCCCATGGTTTAGGGGGGAAAACTTTTATTTAGACAAAAATGTCAGTTTCAATTACATCAATAAGTTTGAAGAACTTGATTCCTCTAGAATAAAAAAAGATACAGTTAACTTATTTGTTACCACCCGCCTTTTCTTGGATACCTATCCCCGAAGAGAAAATATCCAAAAACTGGGATTCAAATTAATCCAACAAAGCGTTCCTGCTTATAAATTGAAAATGGATAACTATGTTAGGGAAATTGACGATCAACAGGTAACTTATTTGTATGAATTAAAAAAATAGGCATTCTTCTTGCTAATCGAATTTTATCGTATTTTAGAATTCGTTATTATCCATGAGAATAAGTTTAATCCTTTGTTTCGCTTTTTTTGCCGGATTGGTTTTCGGTCAGAAAACTATTGCGGATGATGTACTTGATTTTGGTGAAATTCACACCAATTCGAAACGATACATTGATTTGACAATCGGTAATCCCAAAAGTCAGAAGATTTATATCCTGCGTGTGGAGCATAGTCCGGAAGTGACTTATAGACTGACTTCCGACCTGATCGCTCCGGATTCTACCGTTCATCTCAGAATACAAGTAAATCCAAAGAAAAAAGGTGATTTCAACCTGGTGGTCAAATTGCATTTAAGCGACCAAACGGATGCTCCGATTACTTATCGTCTGACCGGTAAATTACTGGAAGATCTTCCTGATGACCAATACGTCACCAAATGTCCTGATTTCAATGCTACAACCCCAAATTCAACAAAAGAAAGCGAATTAACTATCATAACGATTGACAAGGAAAGCAAGCAAACACTTTCAAAATCAACGGTCAGTATTATTCACAACGGGCAACCTGCAGGAACTTGGATAACCGGAAGATTGGGGAAATTTGAAGAAAAATTACCTCCCGGATTCTTCTATTTCGTGGTGAGTAGAGATGGTTATCTGACAAAAGAAGCTGGAATTTATGTCGGTCCGGAGATTTCCGAAATCACCATTCCCCTATCCAAAGATCCCCGATATGAGCTTCCGGCACCGACTAATAAACCATCGGCGGATACTATAGATATTGCAGAACAACTTTCTCCGGAAGAATCGCAAAAAGAGCTGGATCAGCAAATGACAAATCAAGCCGTTGATACTGTTACACAAAAAGTAATGCCCGAATTGGTTTCCATCCCGGTAGATAATTTTGACGAGTCTTACTTTAAAGATGTAAATGTGGTCTTTGTACTTGATATTTCCAGCTCGATGAAAATGGGCGAAAAAATGGACCTGATGAAGTATTCATTGAATCAATTGGCCAGTAAATTGCGTCCACAAGACAAAATGGGACTGGTGACTTATGCAAACACCGCAGAAGTTTTTCAAAGTCCTACATCCGGCGATCACAAGGAAGAATTGAAGAAGTCCATTTCCGATTTAAAACCATTGGGTATGACAGCGGGCGGAAAAGGAATCAAATTGGGCTACAAGGAAGTGATGAAGAATTACGATCCGAACAAAGCCAACATGGTGATTGTTATTACGGATGGAGCTTTCAATAAAGATTCGGATGATTATCAAAAAACCGTTCAGAAATATGCCAAAGATGGAGTTGTATTTTCAGTAGTCGGAATTCAGACCAAAGATCGGGATGCTCAATTGATGACGGAAGCTGCTCATTTTGGGAATGGTCGTTTTGTTCCAATTAAAAAACTCGTGGATGCACATTCTAATCTGACGCAGGAGATCCGGATTGCTTCGTTTAAAGGAATCAAAAAATAGCTGCTAATCCGGAGCAAAAAGACGGATAGACATGTGTCTATTTACCCAGTACTGCAAAGGGTTGTATGATCAACTTGGCATCTTCTTCAAAATCCAAAATACAAGACCTAATTTGCGTTTTATTAATCTGTAAATCTGAATCTGTTAAAATCAGTTTCTAATTCGAATCTATTCCTAGCTTTGTATCGGTTTTAAATAAACACGAATGAAATTCTCCTTCCTTAGGAAAAAATGGTTCAAAATACCTTACACCATCTTGCTTTACGGCTTTGCAGCCTATGGATTCATACTCACAGCAACCTATTTTGCGGTTAAATTCAATTGGACGAACGAAGGTGGTTCCGTGGATGAAAACAACCGTTACTTTTCGGAAATGCATGACAAATACGATCAATCTTTTAAAGTTGATTCCGTATCCATGATCAAGCATCGTTTTGAGGTACTGAACCGTATTATGCTGGTCAATGATTTCTATCCGAAGAATGCCAATCAAATTTTGGAAATTTACACTAAAAGTAAAGATGAGAAATTAGCATTGCGCATGCTGGATGCTGTTGATCTTCAACTAAGAAAGAATAAAGCGTACCTGAAAGCCAAATCCAAATGGAAATACAAGAATGAAAACGCATCCCAAAAGACAACCGGACTGAGTGTTTTTGAATGGATGAATATCGCTGAATGGCAGGATTTCAAACAGGCTGTTACCAAAGACAAAAAGTACATTGACTCGGTTTATCATGTGACAGGAGTTGAACCGCGACTAATTGTAGCTTGCCTGGTCGGAGAACAAATCAGACTCTTCAATTCCAGCAGGGAATCCTACAAAAGATACATCGGTCCTCTGAAAGTGTTGGCGCTTGAAAACCATCTTTCTTATGGAGTTACCGGAATCAAGAATGGAACAGCCCTGACGATAGAGCGTTATTTAGCTGAAAAGAACAGCGAGTTTTATCCCGGAGAAAAATACGAAGCACTTTTGGATTTCGATTCAACAACCGTTTATGCGACAAAAGCAAATGACACCCTGGACTTGCGCTTGCAACGATTGGTCCAGTGGGAAAATCACTACTATTCCTATCTGTATACTGCGTTGTTCCTAAGAGAGATCAAAACCCAATGGGAAAAAGCAGGTTATCCGATCAACGACCGTCCTGAAATATTGGCATCCTTGTTCAATCTGGGCTTTCAACGCTCGGTTCCAAAACCCAATCCTGCAGTTGGTGGTTCCGTTTATAAAATCAAAGACACGAATTACACCTTTGGGTCTGTTGCCTATGAATTCTTCTACAGCGGAGAATTAGCTGACGTTTTTCCTTACAAAAAAACAAGTTTTGATGAACCTCGAACCGTCATTAAAAGAGCTGAACCCAAAGAAGAATGAATAAAACTTTGCGACTTTGCTTCTTAGCGGTAAAAAATATAAATACCCGTTATTGAACCGCAAATAGTGGAAGATCGCAAAGTGAACTCGTGTGAATATTGGGTAAAAGAATGTATCTTAGGGTAAAGCAATACTATGAAAACATTCCTTTTGATATTACTCATCTTTCCATTTTTTGCCCAATCCCAAAAAGGGGAAAAGAAAGAAGTGCGGAAAGTCATTGACGGGTTGTTTGACGGCATGAGAAAAGGTGACAGTTCACAAGTCCGCAAAACACTTTTGCCGAATGCCACTTTAAATACCAGTTTTGTCAATTCTAAGGGTGAAGCAAAATTACATCAGGATTCCATCATCTCATTTTTAAATGCAATCGGAACGCCTCACAAAGAAATATGGGATGAGCGAATCCTTTCCTGCGAGATCCAAATTGATGATAACTTAGCGACGGTTTGGACCAAATACGCATTCTACGTGGACGATGTTTATTCCCATGAAGGAGTAAATGCTTTCCAATTGGTCAAAATTAACGGAACCTGGAAAATTCTGATCATCACCGACACTAGAAGAAAAAAATAATTATCAATTATGAATGGTTTAATTATCAAGGAAGAGTATCCACCTTGATAATTACTAATTGATAATTCATTACTCCTTCGCTTTCACCAAGAGGTCTTTTTCGTCCAAATCCTTAATGATTGCTTTAATTGCAGCCTCTGTCATTGCTTTTGCCAACGATTTTTTAGTCAGTGAGAAAGTCACATTCATTCCAACCTTAAGCATTTTTGAGAAAAACTTTTTCCAAGGACTTTTGAAGTAATGCTTGTTCACCCATAAATCATAATTCAGGCGTTCTTCCCGTTTCATCCCGATAGCTATCGGGACTTTCTTCTCATTATCCAATAAACGGGCTTTACTCACTTCCAGGATCCGTTTGAAGCGGGCTTTGATATCTGCTTCCATCCGGAACAATTCAACCGGGTTGTATTTTGGTCGTTCAGAAACGGTGTACGTAGCAAACTCCAATCCTGAGAAACTGTAGGCATTTTCCTTCATTCTGTTTCTATCTTCCACTTCGAGTTTTTGACCCAATCCGAGTGCTTCCAACAGTTTCATATCCGGAATGATCGGGAGATACAATTTCTTCTCATCCTTATGGATAAACCCGAATACCTGTTTCATCTCTTCAGTCCAATTAGCATGTATCGGGCTTTTGGCATCCTCCGGTAAACTGAAAAAGTAGCGAAAGAAATTACGGGCATTATCTCTTCCCAAAAAGAAATCATGTTCGCGAAACTTCACATCCAAAAACCCACCGAAAGCCTCAAACGAAGCACTTGCAATCGGGTACTTCTCCACTCCTACTTTTTGTTTCTGATCATTGTAGATATTCCTTTTCGGATAGATCTGTCCTTTCACTGGTTCCAATTAAAAAGTGATTGAAGATAACTTTAATGATTAAACTCATCACTAAATCCCATCAAATAAAAATCGATCGGATTAAAGAAAACCGATTTGGTTGGTGAATGTCTGTACCTTCTCCTATGCTATAGCTCTTCACCTTCGTATAACCGCTATGGTAGAGCAAGGTTAGAGCAAGCATTCAGTCACCGGGCTTGTTAAGCGATATTAAAAAACAGCTTTATATCATGCGGTTCTAGCTAAAAAAAGGCATCTTTGCATCTCTTTGTTTTTAACTCAAAATTGGTCCTTATGATTCGCGTTTTTTATACACACGAGAATGAGCTGGTTTGGGAAAAATATCCTGAAAAAGCAGTACTTGATCCCAATCGAAATTACTTATGGATCGATTTGATCCACGCCAGTCAAGAGGAGAAAGATCTAGTCTGTGAATTCTTTCATGTAAAACTACCTACATACAAAGAAGCAGTCGAAATTGAAAGCAGTTCGCGGTATTCTGAAGACAGCGAATCCATCAAGGCAAACAGTGGTTTTTTAAAGGACGAGGATCCTCCAAAGATTCATCAGGTATCCTTTCTCTTGAAGGGAAACACGCTGTTTACCGTTCGCAATGTAGAATTACAATCTTTCGCGGAAGTGGTCAAAAAGATCAACGTTGCCAGACAGGATTTTATCCGCTCCGGTTCACAGATTTGGGTATTGCTTCTGGAAACACGCATTGATTTGGATGCGGATTACATTGAAAGTCTTACAAGAATTACCAACGTTATCAGTAGGAAAGTACAAAGCTTATCTGATCCAGAAGAAAAGACATTGCGTAAGATTGCCGAAATACAAGAGAATACAATCCTGATCAGGGAAAGCATCACCGACAAACAGCGTCTGATTTCTGCCTTGTTGCGTTCTCCCTTCATTGATATTGAAACCGGCAACCGTTTGCGCGTAATCATGAAAGATGTTATGTCGCTGTTGCAGCATACCCAATTTAGTTTCGAACGTCTGGAATACCTTCAGGACACCTTGATGGGTTTGGTGAATATCGAGCAGAACAAGATTATCAAAATCTTTACGGTCGTTTCGGTGGTGTTCATGCCTCCGACCCTGATTGCCAGTATTTATGGTATGAATTTCCGTGTCATGCCGGAATTGAGTTTTTCTTTCGGATATCCGATAGCTATAGTACTGATGATCAGTTCTTCCGTACTGACCCTGCTTTATTTTAAACGGAAAAAGTGGCTATGAATTAATTACGTCCCGATAGCTATCTGGATCCTAATGCCGAATTACGAATAAAAACTCATATCATAAAAAAGTCTCACCGGAGTGAGACTTTCAAAATTATTTCGTTACCGGAATGACGGCGTTGATCTTAATACTACTTCCTACATCTCCACCGGCTTTTCCTACATTGTAGGTCGAACGGTCGATTGAGAAAGAGGCACTGATTTTGCCTTTGCTCCCTGATTTCGTAAAGGTGAATGGAATCGTGATTTCCTTAGTTACATCTTTCACTGTAAGTTTTCCTTTTGCAGCATAACCACTTTCTTTCTTTTCGATAGAAGAGGAAGTGAATTTGATGTTCGGATATTTATCCGCATTGAACCACTCATCACCCAATGCATGTTTGTTTTGCAAGCCATTTCCGGTATTGATCGAACTCACATCAATGGTGAAAACAAATTTAGATTCGGATAACTTTGCTTCGTCAAAATTGACGGTTCCGCTAAGTGTTTTAAAGATTCCATTCACTCCCTTTGCAGAGAAATCAACGCTGTAATCTTTCCCGATCTTCCATGTTTTAACTTGTGTGAATGCAAATACTCCCCCAATCAGGAGGAGTATCGCCATAAAAAAAATTGATTTTTTCATGATTATTCTTTAACCAACTCTAGGTCAGCAGTCACTTTCACATCATTACTCAAACCTGGGTTTGCAGCTCCAACACCGAAATCAATTCTGTTGATTGTTCCAGTCATTTTGAAACCACTTACTTCTTTTTTGTTCATTGGATTTGTGATTGTTCCGTTGTGAACTGCAGTCATGGTGATTTCTTTCGTTACACCGTGCAATGTCAAGTCACCAACTACTTTGTATTCGTTTTTAGACTTTGCAACTTTTGTAAATGATTTGCTTACGAAAGTAAATTTCGGGAATTTCTCTGCGTCGAAGAAATCTGCACCTTTCAAGTGACCATCGCGCATTTCGTTTGCTGTATTGATGCTGTTCACATCACCTGTCAATTCAACTTTTGCATCAGAAAAATCTTCTTTTGTTGCAGTCATTTTTACTTCATAAGTATTGAAGCTACCGTTCATATCAGAGATTCCCATGTGAGTAATGGAGAATCCAAGTCTTGAATGAGCTGCGTCTGATGACCAAATTGATGATGTTGCTACCGTGAAAGATAGTGCTAAACCTGCAAAAGCAGCTGCTAAAATTGTTACTGGACGTTTCATGTTTGTTTGTTTGTTTTTATTTATTTGATTATTAAATTCTCGTTATCCGCTAACGCGGATATCTTTTTTCGCAAGCAAGTACTTACTATGGTTTGTTACTAATTACGTGATTCGTGTTTCCAAAAGAATGGAACAAGAGCTAAAAAGCTCAAAGCAGGAAAGAAATGCATTGGAACTGCTAATCCAGGGAACATTTCAGGAAATTCCACATCTAAAGGAAGTTTAAATGAAAGAACTCCGATGATACTTGCAAAACTTAAGATGCAGTATAAAACATTTAGGATCGGAATCAAAAGCGGTCTTTTCAAACGGGCAGCGATTACATAACCCAATGCCATTAAAATGCATCCGATAATACAAGAAATGAACATTCCTGTTGCATTCAATACCGAATTGAAATCAATGTAGAAAGCAGTACTGTAAACTTGGTTGTACAACATACTTACTCCTCCTGCTACTATTCCGCTGGTCAGTCCCAGCAAGATTCCTTTCTTTAGATTCATATCTTATTTTTAAGAATACAAACCTAGGTAAATAATTCTAGTGTAACAAAACTAATTTCCTTTTTACACTAGTATACTTTTGGAAACCAATTGATTTTAGGGGGGTTGATGGCAATCTACGAGTCTGATTTAATGAATATTTAACATTTATTCGATTATTTAACTCCCTATTTTGAAGGATTCCAGGAGTTAGTCGTTTATTCACGATAACATATCTTTAAAACAACTCCAATTGCTCACCGAAATTCATTCCTTCCAACTGCAACAACTTTTGTTTGGCATTTAATCCACCGGCATAACCGGTTAAACTTCCGTCACTTCCTATAACCCGGTGACATGGAACAAGGATGGAAATGGCGTTAGCTCCATTGGCTGTTGCTACTGCACGAATTGCTTTTTCATCTCCCAATGCACGCGACAGTTCGAGATAACTAGTCGTTTTTCCATAAGGAATCGTCAGGAGTTGTTCCCAAACGGTTTTTTGGAAATCGCTTCCCACAAAGAGCAAAGGAAGGTCGAAGGTGGTTCTTTCCTTTGCAAAGTATTCGTCCAACTGGATTTTCGTTTCGTTCAACAGGTCTGTCTCCTGCAGTTCAAATTCTGCCTGTAAGCCTGTTTTGATCCGGGTATCAACCTGGTCGCGCATTTTACGGTACTTCCAATCGCACAGGCACAACTGTCCGGAGAAATCTCCGAGAACCAATTCTCCATAAGGAGTGTGAACATATTGCAGGTAAATCATACTTCATTCAAAATTAATGATGCAATCCCTTGCGCCGCGGCGGATCGGGATCAAAATGCAAACAACTGCGGGATGTTTTCTACCAGGAGTTCTTTTCCTTCTTTATCGTAGTAGGCGCAGGTCATCCTTTCCATTTCCACTACCCACTTCTCTACTCCTGATTTAGCACAATCACTGCAGAAAGTCGGATAATCGGTTTCTCCCCGTTGATGCGCTTTCAGATCCTGTTTGAATTGCTCCGCATTGCTCTTATCTGAAATATTCAATTTAGCGTACTTTGAACCGGATGAAATAGCAAAACCGTTTACTCCGTGATAATCGGTATCCCCATCTTCCACATAAGTTTCATAAGATGAAACACCCAATGCTTTTATTTTCTGGATATACCCCGGAAAATCCGCTCCTGACTTCACTTTTGAATGAGCATTCCTGATTTGATCGATTGTAAACATCTGCATGTATTTTCTACCGTTGAAGATATTATAATAATTCCGAATTCCGAATGCCTTCCCGATTTCTATGACTACGAATTAGGTGACTTCGACCGGGAATTATCCACTTAAGTCAGGTGGAGAAATTTTGACTAATGAAAAGACACGAAGCGCTCCACTATTTTTGGGTCGTTTTTTAGTGATAATCGTTTAAGATACTATAGCTTATTGTGGTTTACCGCATTGAAATATGTGGTAAATACGGTTGATAGAGTAGTTTATGATTGTTAGGTTTGAGTCACTTAACAATCAATATTCAATATCATGAAAAAAATAATCTATGGTACTGCATTTCTTGCCCTTTTGGGTGGTGCAGTATTGGTCGCTTGCAATAAGCAAAATGCAAAACCCGATCAAACGACCTCTAGCACAGAAGTCCCTCTAAGCATTGAAAAAGGATTTTTCACGGATGCACAGTTAATTGATATGATCAAAGGAATCAATCCTGGCTATACGAAAATTGAAGAGGTTGAGGAGGTATTATTTGACAATTGCAAGTTGAGTAGCACGGTACTTCGTACTTTAATAGATGAAGCAAGATTTCCTAATTACATTGTAGAAGAAATGATGATTTTAAGCTCTCCATCGAGTGCAGATATCACTTATTTAAGTTCAGCTAGACCAACATTAGGAACAGCTGCAATTGTATCAGCTTCAAGCATTGATTTAACGACTTCTCAATTTGCTGTAGATAACACGAATCCTCGTAAGATTTTTATTGCTAAGAATCTGAAACAAAATTCACTATGTACGGATGGTTGTGGAGAAAGCGAATGGAAAGGTGATGACTTCAAAATCCTCGACTTGACATCCACTACAACACCTTTAGATCCAGCGCAAATGAAACCTTGCAATGCTGGAAAGTGGGTATGTGGCCGTTCTATCGAAACACGTATCGTTATGATTTCTGAAGGCGTTTACACGGTTTACACCAGATGCCAACAAAACGAAGAAAAATGTGTAAGAAAGGCTTCTCAATTTAAACAGTAATTGTTTAATTGAATTCGCTTATTGTATACAAAGCCACCAGCTTCAATACGTCTATATGAAATTAGTTTTAATCACATGTCTTATATCCATTAGCTGTTATTCTTACAGTCAGGTCAATATAATTAGACCAAGCATTCAATATGTGTCCAAATGGCAACTTGAAAGCATTAACTGGATGAAAATAGGCAGCCGTGTTTTGTTTAGGCAAGAATGTACTACAAGTTTGCCACCTGAATTCCCAACTGGAGTAGTTTTCTTCGAAAATGTATTTAACAAAGATGATCGATTTTCGATGGCTGTAGAATTTAAGGATACTGTCGTTGTTTCGGTTACTTACTATCTCAGCGCAAAACAAAAGAATTTGTTAGAGACAATTGGGTATTCAGATATCAATGCGAACGGTTCAACAATAAAAGGACAATGGATCTATGTTTTGAACGAAAAAACCATGCATACGACAATTGTTGGTGATAAAAAGAGGATTGTAATTGTCCAAACCCTATAAAAACAAAACGCTCTGGAAATTCTAGAGCGTTTTGTTTTTGTAAAAGGTCTTTTGATTGGCTACCTGACTTAAACGGATAACTCCCACTTCAACTCCCCTTAGTTGACTTTTGCATTTTTAATCCTTGACCAAGGAATCAGATTTAAATAAAATTGCAGTGAATCAGAATACTGAATTCACTGCAATTTGTCAAGGGATGGTTAGGTTAAATTAACTAGATGAATAGTGGTTAGGCTTCATCTAAAGTGGTTTGGTTGATTGGTGATTTTGGTTGGGTTGATTAGCGAATGGAGTTCTTATCGAGTTTCTTTTTAAGTTGTCTCATTTGTTTGATTTATAAGTCAAAGATACGGTCGCAGAACGTAGGGGATTTACGTCCTATAAACCCATTCAAATTTTTCTGATTATTTTTTCATTTTTCTTTTATTCACGGGACTTTCAGCTTGTCTTGACGCCCGATTACTTCTTCACTAATCGACGCTGTTTGCCCCCGATTTTCACCAGGTAAATCCCTGCTTCCAAGGAAGATAAATCGATGGATATTTCAGAACCGTTTGCCTGAACAGTTTTACATACTTTTCCTTCCAGACTTAGGATCGAAACAAGCGTTTCTTTTTCGATTCCGGAAATAATACAATTCGTTTCGATCGGATTGGGCTGAATGGTCCAATTGATCTGCTGTTCCAATTCATCCAGGGATGCCGTATTCGTGTATTTTGCGATGTAACTATTGGAATTATTGATTCCTCCACCTGCATAGATCTCGCCATTGTAAAGTGCTATCCCTTCTATTTCCCGATTGAGTGTTCCTCCGCTCAAGGTATCGATAGTTGTTCCGTCGAAAGCACAGATTCCCTGCCCCAAATGCACCGTGGAACCTTCTATCACGCGGTCAAATCCACCGGAGATGTACAATTTTGAATTGAATACTTTCAATGTATGTACAAAGGAATAATACCCTGAATTGTTATAATACATTCTGAATCCCGGATCTACCCAAGCACTTCCATTCCATTTTGCAATGCATTTCAAGGGAGTACTTCCACTCATTGTGAAATCGCCACCAGCGTATAATTCACCATTGAAAACACAAGTTCCGTAAACTGTTCCGTTGAATCCTGCTCCCAGGTTATGCCATTGATTTCCATCCCAGCGTGCAATTCCGTTTACGGTAATTCCACCGGCTTTCAAGAAATTTCCGGCAACGATCAGGTCGGTTCCCCATTGACACATGTCATGCGGATACATCACCGGGGCTGTTCCTGCAATATTTCCACTCAATCCACTTCCCAGTGAATCCCAAACGGATCCGTTCCATTGCATGATTCCGGAAATTGCTTTGTTTCCCACACGATTAAACTCACCACAAGCAATGATATTGCCATTGTATTCTTCCAGAGCGTATAAGTTGGCTGTTTGAGATCCACCCGAAACGGCATTCGTTAAATAAACCCCTTCTCCTTTTTTAAAAAAGTCGGTTCCTCCATACTGATAGACCCAGTTCGAATCAGTTACTGTGGGCTCATATCCTACAAAATACAGGTGATTGCCCAAGTATTTCAATTGATGTCCCGCATTCGGGTTCCCGGTTCCAACCGGTTGCCAGACACTTCCATCCCATTTCACTATGTGATTGTTGGTTGTTCCACATAAACTGGTAAAGAAACCTGTTGCGTACAATTCGTTATTGAAGACTTCAAAATTGTCAACGAATCCATTTCCTGTTCCGCAAACCGTGGTCCATTGAGCGGACGAATTACCAATCAATGCAAAAAAAAGTGCAAGAATAAGGATGTACTTTGTCATAGCAGCGCGTTTTATTGGGTTTCAATAAACCTGAACGAGGAAAGCTCAAGGATGGTTGGTTTTGATAATTATCAGTTTTAAAAAATTGAGAATGTAGCAGTTAAAATGAATAATTGAATTTTACACAAATCATTAAAACCAAAAAAGCACCTCACCAAAGGCGAAATGCTTTCATTTTAAGATCAACAATGACTTATCCTTTTTTCAAAGAAGCCATATCAATAACAAATCGGTATTTGACGTCACTTTTGAGCATGCGTTCGAATGCTTCATTAATGTCTTGCATTTTAATCAATTCAATTTCTGAAGTAATCCTATGCTTTCCACAGAAATCAAGCAATTCTTGTGTTTCAGCAATTCCTCCAATTACAGAACCCGCAACGGATTTTCTCCCAAGAATCATTGGAACTGTATTTAACATCGGATCCAATGGTCCTAAGTAACCTACTAAAACAATTGTACCACTAATTGTCAACGTTGGGATATAATGATTCACATCGTGAACATATGGAACCGTGTCTATGATTAAATCGAACGTTCCTTTCACTTTTGCCATTTGTGCATCCTCTGTTGAAATAATGACTTGGTCTGCTCCTAATTCCAATGCATCTTTTTCCTTATCCGGAGTTCTGGAAAAAAGAGTCACATGTGCACCCAAGGCTTTCGCTAATTTAATAGCCATGTGCCCTAAACCGCCTAATCCTACAACGGCAACTTTACTTCCTTCTTTTACATTCCAGTGTTTCAACGGAGACCAAGTAGTGACTCCAGCACACAAAATCGGTGCTACTGCCGCCAAATCCAAATTTTCGGGAACACTCAATACAAAATGTTCGTCTACCACAACACGTTCCGAATATCCTCCGAATGTATGACCTCCCAAATGTTTATCTGTACCGTTATAAGTTCCCGTAAACCCCGGAATACAATATTGTTCCAAATCCTGTTTGCAACTGGCACATTCCCTGCATGAATCCACAATACAACCAACTCCAACCAAGTCGCCAATTTTGAATTTGCTTACTTTTTCACCAACACTGATAACTTTTCCTACAATTTCATGTCCTGGAACGGTTGTATACTTGGTTCCTCCCCAATCGTTGCGCACCGTATGTAAATCCGAGTGACAAACTCCACAAAAGAGGATATCAATTTCTACGTCTGTTGCTGTTGTTTCTCTTCGCTGAATGGTTAATTCTTTTAATGGTGCTACAGGTGATTCTGCTCCAAAAGCTTGTGTGTTTTTTATGTTCATTTTGTCTGAGATTTTATATAGTGACCCTCGTTCATAAAGTTAACTCAAGAACGGGTAAATAACTAACGAAAATGAAAACATTAATTACGAAAATCAAACAACCATTTTCTTTCTAAAACCGATTTTTGGCGCATTCAATACCATTCCAAAGTGAAGCTGAAGACTCGTATAGACATCATTGTAATTAAAATCAGACCATTTGCCTGCAGTAAGGGAATTGTACGCATAAGCTCCAAGAAATTTATTCTTCCAGGTAAAAACAACTCCCGCCCGAACATAATTGGTAAAGCTCACAGTTGTATGTCTGTTCTGATCGGAATTACCAGAAAAATTAATTGACTGAAAACCGATATTCGGGGTTTCGGAAATATAAATCACCACTTTCTTACCTAAAACCCAATTGTATGCGTATCCCATTCCGAGATCTGCACGAATCGTCTTAAAACGGTCGGCATTGTATAACTGATGAAAATTGAAACTTGCCGAATCTGATAAGCCGCGTAAGTCAAAGTCTTGATACGAAATTCCGGAAGAAATAATGAAAGAGCCTTGGCTCTTCAACTGCCTCCCAACCTGAGAAACAGAAGGAGAATAATAGAACTTTTTGTTATTGAGGATATAATCTACTTTCAATCCTACATTTCGCAGAGAAATTCCTTTTTGACGGGCAATAAATATGGTATCAATCGAATCCATCCCACTCACACGGTAATAATTCAAATTCTTCAAACTTGTAAAATTTGCCGAAACTCTGAAAGGTTTATACGCTGTTGAAAAGCGAAAATCCAAATTGGCTGATGAGTTTTCCCTGTTAAAACCGAAACTATAACCCAAAGTCGCCCATTTATAGCTGACCTCTGCCCCTATAAAGTTTTGTGCTCCCGTTGAAAAGTAATCTGCACTGAAGGATGTATCTGACTTTGTTACAAAACTGGTAACCTGATTTTTGTAATTGGTCATCAACCGAGGAACCAGATTATTCCGATAGATCTTTACGTAGCTTGTGTCTAGTTGCGCAGTCGTCCACCCTGAAATAAAAAGGACAAAAATCAAACTAAGATAAAATCGAAACTGTTTCAAGACTGAGCTATAAGGTATGCCTATTAACTTATAATAAAAGACGATATTGTGAGGAACTATTATTTTTTTGTTAGTTGTTTGCAATAATCCCAAACCAATTGGTAATTCGAACGGTTTATGATTCCAGTCCCGTTGTTGTAAATTATTCCGTGTCTCCCTATTGTAAATCGCTGGCTCCATTGGAAGAAGATAATGATCCTTTGGGGAAAGAATCACCGAAAAAAAATCAGTGAAGAGTGAGTTGAAAAACAATAATTTTACACCTTATGAAACAAGAGAAAATATCGGCGCAGCGTCTCAAAGCCATTATTGGCGGATCGATCGGAAACTTAGTGGAATGGTACGACTGGTATGCCTATTCGGCTTTCTCTCTTTATTTTTCGGGTGCATTTTTTCCTGAACAGAACGCTACAGCCCAATTATTGAATACTGCAGGAATTTTCGCTGTCGGTTTCTTAATGCGCCCAATTGGCGGTTGGCTATTTGGTGGAATTGCAGATAGAGTTGGGAGGAAACAGGCCATGACACTTTCCGTTCTGCTCATGTCATTTGGATCTTTACTGATCGCCCTGACTCCTTCCTATTCGACAATCGGTGTTTTGGCTCCTATCATTCTCCTAATCGCAAGACTTTTACAAGGACTCAGCGTTGGCGGTGAATATGGTGTTTCAGCAACTTATTTAAGTGAAATGGCAACGGAAAACCGACGCGGATTCTATTCCAGTTTTCAATATGTAACCTTGGTCGGCGGGCAATTGATTGCTCTCGGAATTCAACTCATTCTACAAAAATTGATCTTAACGGAAGAACAACTGCACAGTTGGGGATGGCGCATTCCGTTTGTCATTGGGGCTATTCTTGCTTTAATTGCCTTATATCTTCGTCGGAACCTGCACGAAACTGAAGCCTTTGAAGCACAACGCTTACACCAAGATTCCAGCGCTGGAGCAAAGGAGAAAAAATCCAACAAAAAAGGAACGATCAAAGCTTTGCTGCAACATCCAAAAGCCATTCTGACAGTTGTTGGTTTAACACTTGGTGGAACCCTGGCTTTTTATACCTACACCAACTACATGCAAAAATTCCTGGTGAATACCGTTGGTTTAAGCAAAGACCTTTCCACCCTGCTTTCATTCATCAGCTTATTGATTTTCGTCATTTTACAACCACTTTTCGGAGCTTTGTCTGATAGAATCGGCAGAAAACCCTTACTAATCGGCTTTGGAGTTCTGGGAACGCTATTCACTGTTCCACTACTGACAGCTCTCAGTCACACGCAATCCGTCTGGGTTTCGTTTTTCTTATTGATGGCGGGCTTGATTATTGTCAGCGGATATACCAGCATCAACGCCATTGTGAAAGCCGAATTGTTTCCAGCGGAAGTACGCGCATTGGGAGTCGGGTTGCCCTACGCCTTGACAGTTGCTATTTTCGGAGGAACAGCGGAATACATTGCCTTGTGGTTCAAAAATTCGGGTCACGAATCCTATTTCTACTGGTACATTACGGGATGTATTGCATTATCTCTATTCGTATATGTATTTATGAAGGACACGAAAAAGACTTCTCAGATCAATCACGATCTGAAGCCAACGAAGACAGATTTGGAGTGATCCGATCAGTTATTCGCTAAAATATACCAATTGAGTGATGTTGCGATGAGTAGCCAAATGAGATAAGGGAGAATCAAAATCGATTTCAGTTTTAAATCTGACCAATAACGGAAGAGGAACACTGCGACCAGAACCGTTAATGAACAAATGACAACCAATCCTACAGCTACCTGATGTAAGTAAAAGAACACCGGATTCCAAAGCACGTTCAGAACCCATTGGATACTGAATAAGGCAATCAGTGTTTTCTTGCTTTTCACTTTTTCATAAGCGAAAGCCATATAAATCGCGAAACAGATCATAATGGTTGTCCAAGCTGCACCGAAAACCCATCCTGGCGGAGTCCATGGAGCTTTGCTTAGTGAAGCATACCATTCGGAAGGAACGCCTTTTCCGGTAAAAATCCCACCAATTCCCAGAGCAGCAAAGTTGATTACTAAAAAAAGGATTGTTCTTAAAACCATAACTCTCAGTTTTCACCCGTACGAAATTGTAAAAGCGCGAGCTTAAGTTACGAAAAAGGGCGATTCCGGGCTTCAAACTTCTTTAAAGAATTGTTAAAGACCCATTGAATTGAGCCCTCACTGGCAGATTTCCTGTATTATTGCGCACGATATTACACAGACACACTCCATTATGATTAAACAACTCATTCTCGTTCTTACACTCACTTTAGGACAAACTGTTCTTGCTCAAACCTCACCGGAACTCAATTCAGCAGAAATCCTGCTTGGAATCAAAAAACTCAACACCGTTGGCTCCGTTCTGTACGTTGCAGCCCACCCGGATGACGAAAACACGCGATTGCTGGGGTATCTGGCAAAAGAGAAAAACTTCCGCACCGGCTATTTATCGCTTACCCGCGGTGATGGCGGACAAAACCTCATCGGGAAGGAACAAGGGGAAGCTCTTGGCTTGATTCGTACACAAGAATTATTGGCTGCCCGAAGAACGGATGGTGCAGAACAATTTTTCACCCGCGCAAACGACTTTGGCTTTTCGAAAAATCCGGAAGAAACTTTCACTATCTGGAACAAAGACAGCATCCTGGCGGATGTGGTTTTAGCGATTCGCCGATTCAAACCGGATGTGATTATCTGCCGTTTCCCAACAACCGGAGAAGGTGGTCATGGTCATCACACCGCCTCTGCCATTTTAGCGATGGAAGCATTTGATCTGGCAGCCGATCCAACCAAATTTCCCGAACAACTAAAAGAAGTACAAGTTTGGCAAGCCAAACGCATTTTCTGGAATACCTTCAATTTTGGAGGAACCAACACCACTTCCGAAGACCAAATCAAACTGGACGCCGGAACTTACAATCCTTTGTTAGGACTGAACTACGGGGAAGTTGCCGCAAACAGCCGTTCCATGCACAAAAGCCAGGGATTCGGTTCTGCAAAACAACGCGGAGAAACTATTGAATACTTCAAGTTCCTGAAAGGCGAAGCTGCTTCAAAGGACCTATTTGAAGGAGTGAATGCTTCCTGGAAACGTCTTCCGGTAACAACAGACCTGGAAAGCTTGATTGCAAACTGTATTTCAACATTCAATCCCCAGCATCCCGAACTATCCTTACCCGCATTGGAAACGATCTATTCCAAACTCCAGCAGCTCGATGAAAAAGATCCGAACGTTCGTTACTGGAAGAATCTCAAATTGGCTGCTTGCCAGGATTTGATCATCCAATGTGCCGGATTGTGGATGGAGTCCACTATTTCAGACTATAGCGCAGTTCCGGGAAATGAAATCAGTATTTCAACACAAATCATTGCACGCAATACCGGGAATGTGAAATTGAAATCCGTGACTTTTATCGGTCAAACCGACAAGATCACAAATCTTCCATTGACCGTGAACAAACTGGAAACCATCGATCAAAAAGAAGTTTTACCGAAAACAACGGGTTATTCTGCACCTTACTGGTTGGTTGAACCGCACACAGTCGGAATGTATACGGTGAAAAATCAGGCATTGATCGGAAAGCCGGAAAATAATGCTGCGAAAAGTGTCGTTTATCATTTGTCCATCGATGGAATTGATTTCAATGTGGAACGCGGATTGGTTTTTAAATCCACAGATCCTGTAAAAGGTGAAGTTTACCGACCATTCGAGATTCTACCTCCTGCCACCATCACTATTTCAGATCAGGTATTTGTTTTCAATGCCATTGCGCCGAAAGAAGTTTCATTTGTCGTGAAAGCCAATCAACCGAATGTGAAAGGAACCGTAAAAATAAACGTTCCTGCAGGCTGGAAGATCGAGCTTAAAAATCCGGAAATCAACCTGGAGAAAAAAGGCAGCGAGCAAATTGTGAAAGCGATCCTGACTCCGGATAAAACCGGAAAAGATGGAATCCTACGTGCATCTGTTTCGATTGACGGGAATGACTATACCAAATCCATCACACGCATCGAATACGATCACATTCCCTACCAGTTCATTTTGAGTAATGCAGAAGCAAAAATCGTGTTTTTAGATCTGAAGAAAACAAAAAACAAGATCGCATACATTCCGGGAGCAGGAGATAATGTAGTTGCCTGCCTGACACAAATTGGCTACGATGTGACTTTATTGACTGACGAATTATTGGCAAAGGAGGATCTGAGCGTTTATTCGAGCATTGTGACCGGAGTACGTGCTTACAACACCAATGACCGCATGCCCATTTACTACGATAAACTGATGGCTTATGTGCATCAAGGTGGAAACCTGATCGTGCAATACAATACCAATAACCGCATTGCTCCGATGGAAACGAAAATCGGACCTTTTCCGTTCACAATTTCCAGAGATCGTGTAACCGATGATAATGCAAAAGTGGAATTCACCGATCCGAAACATCCTGTCCTGAATACACCGAATGTCATCACCCAAAAAGATTTTGAAGGTTGGGTTCAGGAACGTGGGATTTACTTTGCAACCGAAATGGATTCACACTATGAAACTGTTTTTTCCATGCAGGACCCGAATGAAAAACCGAGTAAAGGAAGTTTGATCATTGCGAAACATGGAAAAGGAAACTTTGTTTATACCGGATTGGTCTTTTTCCGGGAGTTACCGGCAGGAATTCCGGGAGCATACCGTTTGTTTGTGAACTTGTTGAGTTTGCCTCCCAACAAATAAATACAGAGAAGAGGAAAGAAGAATTAGAGTATATATATTTCCCACGGAGGTACACGGAAGTACACTTAAGAAATAATTATCCTTTAATCCAATTATAAAAAACTTCAGTGTTCATCCGTGCTCGTCTGTGGGAATAAAAAAGGGTTTAAATAAATGATATGACCGAAGAGAAAGAAAACAATCGTAAAAACTGGAATTGGGCGTATGCCGGAGTGATTGGTGCATTGATCGCATTGATTGGTTTCTTTTACTTTTTTACCCAACATTTCTCATGAGTGCAATTGATTGGATCGTCCTTGTAATCACACTACTTGCTGTGGTTGGTTACGGTTTGTATAAGAGCAAGAGCGAAAAAACCCTGGATGGTTATTTCAAGAGCAGCAATTCGATGAGTTGGATCCTGATTCTGCTTTCCATTATGGGAACGCAGGCGAGTGCGATTACCTTTCTATCAGCTCCTGGTCAGGCTTACACGGATGGAATGCGCTTTGTGCAATATTACTTCGGTTTGCCTTTGGCGATGGTTGTTTTGTGCGTGACTTTTATTCCGATCTACCATAAGCTAAAAGTATTTACTGCATACGAATACCTGGAACAACGTTTCGATCTAAAAACGCGTTCACTGGCTTCTGTCTTATTCCTGATTCAGCGCGCACTTTCCACCGGGATCAGTATTTATGCCCCTTCCATCATCCTGGCTTCCCTACTTGGCTGGAATATCTATTACACCAACCTGGTAATGGGTGGATTCCTCATCATTTACACCGTAACCGGTGGAACGAAAGCTGTAACCTACACTCAGATGCAGCAATTGATTGTCGTATTTATCGGGATGTTCCTGGCAGGATACATGGTCGTCCACATGCTTCCCAAAAATGTCAGTTTTACAGATGCCTTGCACGTAGCAGGTAAAATGGGAAAACTGAATGTGATTGAAACCAAAATTGATGTGACGGATTCCGAATGGTGGAAAGACAAGTACAACATCTGGAGCGGGATCATCGGTGGATTTTTCCTTGCCCTATCCTATTTTGGAACAGACCAATCTCAGGTAGGTCGCTATCTGACTGCAAAAAACACCAAGGAAAGCAGAACCGGATTATTGATGAACGGGTTGGTGAAAGTACCCATGCAATTCCTGATCCTACTGGTAGGAAGTTTGGTTTTCGTATTCTACATGTTTTATCAATCCCCAATCTTTTTCAATCAGAAGGAGGTGGATAAAGTAATGACTTCCGAATACCGGGAGGAGTTCAAGACACTTCAGTTGAAGAATGATTCCCTGAATGCCATCCGACAGACGCAGACAACCAAGTTGGCAGATGCATTGCATACGAAAGACGCTCCAAAAATTGAAACTTTACAAACAGATTTGCTGCAAATCGAATCCCAGACCAAAGTTGTCCGCGAAGAAGCTTTGGCTGTGATGAAAAAAGCGGATAGTACGGCAGACACGAATGATACGAATTACATCTTCCTCTATTTTGTAGTTCAGAATCTTCCCAAAGGATTGATCGGTTTATTGATCGCTATGATCTTTCTGGCTGCGTGGGGAAGTATTGCCGCTGCATTGAATTCACTCGCTTCCACCACGGTAATTGATCTGTACAAACGCATGTGGGTGAAGGACAAAAGCGAACTCCATTACTACAAAGCATCCAGGTGGTTTACATTCGGGTGGGGACTTTTTGCCATTGCAACAGCGATGTTTGCCAGTAAATTGGGAAGTTTGATTGAAGCCGTAAACGTGCTGGGATCCTTATTCTATGGAACCATTTTGGGAATCTTCCTGGTAGCATTTTATCTGAAACGAATCGGAGGAAAAGCTGTCTTTTGGGGAGCGATTATCACGGAACTCCTGGTGATCGGTATCTATGTTGCAGATGTGATCTCATTCTTGTGGCTGAATGTGATCGGGTGTTTGCTGGTATTGATCATCGCGGGGATTATTCAGTTGTTTGTGAAGAAGGGCACTTCGACTACGCTCAGTGACCTTACTCACTAGTACAAACAAAAATTAGATATAGTTTCCAATATTGAACTTGAGGTCACTGAGCGTAGCCAAAGTGCCGAAAACAAAAAAGTCCTTCCGCCGAAGCAGAAGGACCTCCTTTTATCTTTAGATAAAGATTACTTATTATCGGATAATAATTTCTCTCCCAGAGCAACATAATCATCGCTCTTAGCATCTTTTGCCAAAGCAATTGATTTCTCAGCGCTTGCTTTTCCTGCAGCTTTGTCACCCAATTTGTACTCGATACGAGCTTTCAGGTTAAACATATAAAATGCTGTTGGATTCTCTTCTGTTGCTTTCGTAGCCCAAGTCAATGCTTGCTTCAAATCCTTGTTGTTATCGAAGTAATAGGTAGCAGCTCTGAAGTATTCCGGTTTCTCGGATTTCATGGATTCGTCGATACTTTGCATGACACGCGCATCGATATCCGTACTCATTTTGATTGCAATTACAGTGTTCTCCCAAAGCAAAGTCAACTTAGCTTCCGTAGCAGTGATATCTGCGATATTGATCATCAAGGATTCCATTTTCATCGGGAAGCTGATCGCTCTCACCTTGAAACGCAATACTTCATTCTCCGTTTTGTAATCTCCTACGTTCCCGTTTAAAGTAAGGTCTTTGTACAACATCACTTCCCAGCTATCTTTGTTTGGAATCGTGTATAAACCATAAGTTCCAGGTTTTACAGTATTTCCTTCCAATTTCACCTCATCTGTGAATGTGATTTTTGTAGTGGCATTTGCTCCTGTTCTCCAGATTTTTCCAAAAGGAACTACATCTCCGAAAATTTTACGGCCTTTAACTGCCGGACGGGAATACTCGATTGTTACTTCCCCTAAACCGAATTTTTGTGTAACTGTCTGTAATGGACTTGGTGCAGGAACAGTGATCTTCTGAGCAGTTGCCCCGAAAGAAGCCATTCCCAATGCAAGGAATAAGATTGCTTTGTTTGTAATTTTGATTTTCATACTCAAGTGAATTTTGAAATTTTGTAGTCTAAAAATAGGGCTTATTTATCTAGTGAAATCAGATTTAACGTTTTATTAAAGATTGATTCAATGAATTCAAAAGTTTAAAGGGTTCAAACCAATTCAGTCTCAAATTTATCTGAAGTATTTTCTGAGCATTTGAACTTTTTGAACTTTCAATCTATTTCCCTCCCGTTTTTAACTTTTCATAAACGTACTTCGTCTTGGAAATCAGTCAGAAATTCTCCAGATTGCTGTTTCTCTTCTGTTTCAACTGTTTGTAGAAAGTGGGAGAAAGCCCTGTGATCTTCTTGAACTGATTGGACAAATGGGCAACGCTGCTGTAGTTGAGTTTATAGGATATTTCTGTAAGATTAAACTCGTCATACAACAGAAGTTCCTTCACCCGTTCAATCTTATTGATGATGATGAATTGCTGAATGGTAATTCCCTTCACTTCTGAGAAGATATTGGAAAGGTAGGTGTAATCGTAGTTCAGTTTTTCACTGATGTAATCTGAATAATTGACCTTGGGTGTTTCGTCTGAATAATGGATCATTTCGATAATCACGCCTTTGATTTGCTCGATCAAAATGCTTCTTTTGTCTTCCATCAGTTCCAGACCGGACTTCAATAAATTTACACGAAGTTTTTCCATGTCTTCAGCTGAAATATCTTCAGTGATTTGAACATATCCCAAATCAACGACAACGAAATGCAGCCCCAGCTTAGCCAATTCGTCTTTTACGACCATTTTGCAGCGCAGACTTACCATGTATTTGATATACAATTTCAAATTGTGAAGGGCTTAATTAAGATTCAATAACATATTATCTGGAAATAATTCAAATTTTAATCTTCGTAACCGCTTTTAATTGTTGTGCTAAGCATTTTAAATTGTTCGTTGGCATTGAACTTATGTCTGGAATGGGCCGGAATAATAATTCCCTCCCCCAATTTCATCGTGAATAGTTTCTTATCAATGATGAGTTCAGCTGAACCATCGATTATTTGCACATAAGTATCAAAAGGAGAATGCTTTTCTTCCAACTCTTCTCCTGCATCAAATGAAGAAACAGTAACATTCCCCGTTGTCTTTTTAATGATTGTTTTACTCAGAACGGCATTTGGAACATAGTGAATGATTTCGACAATAATGTGAGATTTTGCTTTTTCTAATTCCCTGCCGTCAGTGCTGTTTTTCATAGTGATTTAATCTTTAAAGTAACTGATGAAAATACACCAGCACATTTGTCATTCTTGTTTATTCTCTTTTAAAACTTCTAACCGTTTTTCCTTTAGTTTCTTATAATAAAAAGGAGTCAACCCTGTAATTTTCTTAAAAACATACGTCAACTGCGCGCCATTTCTATAATGAAGGATCTCTGCGATCTCTTTTACTTTCAGGTCTTCATACAGAAGCATTTCCTTGATGCGTTCCACCTCTTGTATGACAATGTATTGGGGTAAATTGATCCCGTGCACTTCGGAAAACAAATGTGTGATCTCAGAATAATCAAATCCCAATTTATCAATCAGGTAGTTTGGATATTCTTGTCGTGACATTTCCGGATGCTTATAGATCAGATCAGTAATCGAAGTTGAAATACGATCCAGCAATTTACTGTTGGTCTCGTCCAAAACTTCAAATCCTAATTTTAGAATACGCTTCTGAAATTGGGCTTCTTGTTCTGCAGATAATTCCTCTTGAAATTCAACCATGCCCTGATTAATTTTAGGCATGACCACCCCCAACTTTTTCAGCTCCGTCCCAACCAATTTCTTGCAGCGCAAGCTGACCATATACTTTATATAAATTTTCAAAATTGGTTTTGTTGTATACGGGTGAAGGTACGATAATTTATCACTGTTTTACTGTGTTTTCAAATTGTTTTCAACTGATTTGCACTAAATGAATTTATTCATCCCGGATTTTTTTTTCAATTAAACAAAAGCCATCTGATAAAGAGCATATCAAATGGCTTTTGTCCCGTTAATCTATTTTTATATACCCGTGATGAAGGTGGTTATTTTTTATTTGCTACAGAATCGATTCCAGCTTCTGCTTTTTTCTTTAGCTTGTCTGCATGGTCTTTCACATCTTCCAATCCATTCTCTGCTTTTTTCTTCAGTTTATCTGCAAGATCTTTGGCATCTTCCATCAATTTAGCTCTGGTCTTTTTTCCTTTTTCAGGTGCCAACAAAATTCCAGCTGCTAATCCAACTGCCGCCCCTGTAACTAAAGCCCCTACTATTTTTGATCCATTACCGGATTTCTTATTTTTATCTTCTCCTGTTTTCATTTTTATTGATTTTTTAATGATAAACTTAAAAATGCGCCCTGCCAACCTTAAACCGGGATCCATAACTCTTAGTTTTAATGTTTTCTGACAGGTATCAGCTGTCTAATGATCGCAACAAGTCCGACAAGCAGTATCAAGTGAAAAACTCCACCTTCATGATATCTGAAATATCCGATAGCCCAACCCGTAATAACGAGGATTGCTAAACTGGTCAATACGCTGTTCATGATCATTTCTACTAAGGTTTGATTAAATCTTAAACCCGACTGTCAATTGCAAGAACTGATTTCTGTAACGTGGTGTAGACGATGTCCCGTCACCCTTGTTATTTTGAAGATCCCAGCTTGCTCTTCCTGAAATAACTACATGGTAGATGTTGATATCAAAACCAGTCGAGATTCCGAGCATGTTCTTGCGAATATTGTCATTTTCAAATTCTTCTTCCTGCGCGGAGCTATTGTTCCCGAAGGTATATTCATTCCGTTCGCTTACCCGAAAAGAGATCTGAGGTCCGACCAAAATCGTTAGAAATGCAAGTGGTTTGATCTGAAGATGTACAGGAACATCAATCCAGCTAGTCGTTTTCTTATTGGAATAAGAAGTTCCAAGCAAAGTTCCTGAAGATTGAAACCCTTTTTGAGAGAACATCACTTCCGGCTGAATTCCCAGGAACCTTCCAATCGGAATCCCGACAAAAGCACCAGCTGCAAATCCCAATTTGGCATCCGCTTCGAAATCCTCTCCTTCAGAATCCCAAACATTCGATAAATTAGCCCCGATCTTAACTCCGAAAGTGAATTTCTCACGACGGTCGTACTTTTCAGATTCCTGAGCCATTGCTGTAATGCTAGTTCCAAGTATTACAAATAGAATTAAACCTATTTTTTTCATGTTGTGTATTAAAAACGTGGAAGAATTTCCACTCTGCAAAGGTGGTCTCATTTGGATCGAAAAGCATTACATTGTAATTCCTCAATCTTACATCAATTACTGATTTGACCAATTTTCAGAAGACTCAGATAAACTAAAATTGCTTCTTCAATTCCAATTCATATTTCTCCAGGAGCTCCAACAAATTGTTGTGATACCTTCTTAAATCAGCCATCCTGATTTCCGAATCCTCTCTATTAGGACGGAATTCCGGAATCCGATTCAAATATTTTGAAAGTTCGGGATGCCTGTTTTTAATTTCCAGAATCCGATTCAGGATTTTCTGTGTTTCCAGTTGATGGATCCGATAATTTCTGCGTCTAACGCTTATCATTCCACCTCTGGAGCGATGGGGGAAGATTCCAACGTTTTTCAATAACGACTTGTCTGCTTGATTTTCCATTTTTAACTTGTATAAAAAAGGGTGATTCTAACACCACCCTTTTATTAAGCAATTCTCAGAATGACCATTCTATTATTGGTATCAGCAATAAAGAATATTCATCCTTCCAATTGTTTATCTCTATTATTTCATAGGGTCTTTTCCCAAATCTTTTAATGATTTATCGACCTCGTTCAAATCATTAGCGTATTCGCGCTTGAACTCTTTCCAGTTTTCCTTATTGTCTCCCCGGTATTGTCTCATACGCAGGTCCAATTCATCATTGGTTCTCTGGATAAGCGCAATTTTTTCGTTTCTATCACCCAAAGCTTCTTCTTTTGCATCGAGCCTTACAGATTTCAACCGTGCAATTTCCAACTTATTCTCCCTCAGATCCGTTTCTACCGATGACCGATAACTTGCAACCTCTTTGGCATATTGCCTGTTTGCCTCATCCAGGTCTTTTTTTGCATTTTCAACAGCTTTGGCAGCTTTGTCCAAATCTGTTGATTTCGCTGAAGTGCAAGATGCAAGAAGGATAACCAACAGGGGGAACATCCGGAAGGAATGGTTTTTTTTTCTCATGAATTCAATGTTTTGTGATGAGGTATTTAGACTAAAAAAGTGCCCATCTGTCCGATAGACCGACAGACACCTCACGCAGAACTGAAAACAGGAACTATTAGTCGATTATAGTGAACCCTGTTTTTGAACTAACTCTAAAAAGGAAGATCAAACTTCACATTTGTTAATGATATTGATGACCTCTTCTCTTTTTTTATTCAATCTTGTTTCTACCCGTTGAAGCAATTCATTTTCCTTGCCCGGTTCAAATTTCAAATCCGAATCCGTTAACTGACTGAATTTATCCTTTAACTGTTCGGATTGTTTTGTCCAATCACCTGAAATTTTAAATGATTCTGTTTTTTTATCCGCGTTAGAATGGGTGTTTTTTCCTTCTGTTGACATCACATTGGTTTTAAAATGAATACTGTTGTGTGTCAAAGGTGATTCTTAATCAATCCTGAACCCTTACAAAATAAAAAAACATTGTTACACAAATCTCACTTAAACAGCCTCTTGCAAGTCAAATCAGAACATAAATTTCACCTGAAGTCTACATGAAAATGGGGTTCCCGGAGTAAAATGGATTTCGCTGACTGATTGGGATTCATCCTTCAACCGGGATTCGGTCAGGAATTGTGTTTCATTCCAGTTTACATTGAATACGTTGTTTACGATCGCCGTCACTACAAACGATTTACGCTGATATCCTAGTGTAAAGTCATTCACGAAATAACCTTTTGCCAATACGCTCCGATCTTCATTTGCTGCCCGGTCTCCCATATAACGATAAGAAAGTGTGGTAAAAATTCCTTTTTTGAAGTTCAATTGCACTTTTCCATCTGAAGTAAAGACAGGAGCCAACGGAATAAAGTTTTCACCTTTCGGTTCAGCAACTGAACGCGCGTGGGAATAATTCAAATTGGAATACAGGAATAACCATTTGGTTGGCTGAAATGTAAGACCTGCATCAAATCCTAAACGCTGGGAGCGACCGCTTGGTTCCACCACTCCTGCATCTCCGACATAAACGAATTCCTGCTCCGAAAGCAAATACCACAATGCACCGTTGAATAACAGGTTCTTTGTCAATTTCCAGGTCGCTCCCAAATCGGTTCCAAGAGCCAAAGGCAAAGCTTTCTTAGTCAAATTATCGGATGAAAGCAGTACGCGCGCATCATTGGAATGATATCCGATTCCTGATTTCAGGTACAACTGCACATGATCCGTAGCATTGTATAACAGGGAAACTTTGGGTAAAAACACTGCTTGTGACAAGCTTTTGGGTTGGTAAACACTGTCATTCAGATTGTTGTAATAGAATGTCACATTGTCTGCGCGAATGGCAGCACTGATCACCAAGCGATTGATTTCCAACTTACCGGAAACATATCCGAATAGATTGGTTTCATTGATATTCCCTAGTTGAACTTGATTGCGTAATTGCGTGCGACCGGTTGTTTGAGCCAATCCGATGTTATTGATGTCGTCATAACGAAACCCACCACCTCCGGTGAAACTGAAGATCGTGTTTTCATTCAAGGAAATGGTCTTCTTGTATTCTGTTTTACCTCCATAAATCTTCCGGTTCTCGTATTGGTGGATCTGATCTCCATTCACTGAATCTTCGAGGAAAAAAGTGAAATTGGAGAAGAGTGAGAAATCATAGGCAGAAAAAAAGAAATCACTTTTCAAGGAGGAAGAAGCATTGATTTTTTGAATAACTCCCAATTGGATATTTGTCCGGGAAGTGTTTCCTCCCTCAGTATTATCAATCGCACCGAACCGGGAGATCATCCCACTTTCAACCGCTCTTTGAGGAATCTGACCGGATGCATTCCAGCTACTTTGGAAGGTGGATGCCGAAACAGTGATCTTGAAGCTGGGAGAAATGATTCCCGTGTATTTTCCGTAAAAATTGATCCTTTTGAAATCCTGAGGAGATTCAAAATAATTATCCGTTTGGAGATAATCCGCCGCGAAATACGCGTTGTTCTTTTGATTCTCCAAAACCTTGATTCCCGCAGTGATCTTTTTGTGTTGGAACATGCCATATTCACCCGAAACAAAACTCTTGGTCAATTGTTCTCTGGTTTGAAAATCCACTGATCCGGCAGTTGCCAAATTCCCTTTCGTGACATCGTAAGGTCCTTTTTCAAAATTGACCTTGTCCACCACTTCCGGCATCACAAAATGGAAATCCGCATAACCTTGTCCATGTGCATGTGAAACCATGTTCACGGGCATTCCATCCAGGGAAAGTGCCACATCTGTTCCATGATCGATATCAAATCCACGCAGGAATAATTGCTCCGCTTTTCCGCCCCCGGCATGCTGCGCAACAAACATACCCGGAACCAAAGTCAGTAATTCCTGTGCCGAACGAACCGGTTGCAGTGTCAAATTGATATTGGCACTTTGTGTCAAGGTCGTCCGATTCCCCGTCACCTTCACCTCACTCAGTTCCGTTGCATTTTCGAACAACTGGAACAAGACATTCTTCTCAAAATAACTTTCATTATCGATCAAAAACGTGCGTTTCTGATATCCCTGGCTTTCAATCGAGATCGAATCACCCAAATGCACATCGGTTAATACAAACTCTCCAAGACCATTTGTCATGCTGTACTTAACAGATCCGATCAACGAGACTTTTGCGTTTGGGATTCCCTGGGATTGCTGGTCAATAACAATTCCGTTAATCCCGTGAGAGAAACCTAATTTTGAAAACAAAAGAATGATAAACAGAAGTCTAAATCGATTGCTGTTTAAAGCAAAGAAGTAATTATTTTGCATAGCGTAAGGTTTAAAAGATGAGAATAAATTCGATTAAATCATTTTCTTCGCACGGTCAACAAACAAATGGTCCTGATACGGATCAATCGCGAACGATTTCTTGATCTGTTTCTTATCGTTGTTTATCAGACCTGAAATACAATACAGATCTCCATCCTGTTTATTCGTTTTCATTGCAGTTTTAGCGTGTCCGGCAGCATTTTTCATATCTCCGTTTGCGTAGTAAGCAAAAGCAAGTAAGCGATTTACATCAATATTATTCGGACGCAATTTGTATTCCTTCAAACCTAATTCGAGCGCACGTTTGTAATCTTTCTTGAAATCGAGCAGGAAGAATGCATACTCCATATTCACATTGTGTCCGGATTCGATGTCTTCTTTGAACATGGATTCGATTCTCGGAATTAATCGCTTCATTTCCGCTTTTTTCCCTTGTCTTTGATACATTTTAGCCTGGTCCATGATGAAGCTGATCTCAGGAACCGCATTCAGAGCGACCGCATACAACGAATCCGCTTTTGCATAATTTCCCAGTTTACTTTCAATGCTCGCCATACCTGCAATTCCGAATGGATAATTGGCTCTTTCTTTTGCTGAAAACTCATAATAAGCTCTGGCAGAATCCAACTGATTGTGATTCTCCAACATTTTACCCATTGTTACGATTGTCCAGCATTTATACTCCGAATATGGAGCACCCGCTTCAATTGCCTGTTCCATGGATTTAATACTTCCCTTCATATCTCCATAAATTTCACGTAAGTATGAAATACGGCTGTATGAACGTAAATCAGGTCGGATGGAAATCATCTTATCACAATTCTTAACCGCTTCATCGTAATTTCCAATTTCCACATTGGCATCAACCAAAACCCCGTAAATCCCGGAATTTGTATTGTTCAGTGCCAACGCTTTTTTACCAGTAGCAAGTGCATCATTGAATTTATGCTGAGATAACTGAACAGTTGATTTGTAGAAAAGGGATGTGAAATGTTGGTCCTGAGTCATTTTGGTTGTATCCTTCAATGTTTCATTCAAGGTAAGCAAGGCTGCATTGTAATAATACGGGTGCTCACCGGTAACACGCGCCTCGTAAATGTAAATTTCCGAAAGCTTGATCAAACTCTCGATCTTCGTTTGTTCATTCTCCGCTTCAAAAGAAAGCTTATTGAATTTTTCCTTGATCTTCAAAAACTCATCATAGGACAAATCTTTTTCACGTTCCAACAATTGTGGAATCTGGAAACCCTGTTTCACAGCAACCACTTCTTCCTTTTCTTTCGTAGAAGAATCACAAGATGAAATCAATGATGAAGTGAACAATAAAGCTGCAATCGAAAGTGCATAAAAAGAGTAACTATTTTTTTTCATAACTGTAGTGTTTGGTATTTTAAAATCATTAGCAAGAACTAAATCAGATACGTGACAAATCAGATTGTGGATTTTTGAAAAGCAGAAAATTTTTAAAAAGATGCCTTCGACTACGCTCAGTCACCTTTTCCGTTACCAACAAAAAAAGGTAGGGGCGCAATGCATTGCGCCCCTACCTTCTGTTTTTCAACAAATTAATCTTACGATTTCACCACCTTAACCAATTTGGTTGCTTTTCCTTTCGAACTCTTGATATTGACTCTCGCATAATAAATGCCATTTGTCAGATGAGAAGTTCCAAATTCCTGCATGTGTTTACCGGAACTTTGTTTCACATTCGGTAAAACGGTTCCAACCAACTGACCGGATAGGGTATACAATAAGATTTCAACCTGAGAATCTGCATCCAAACTGTATTCAAAGTTCACCGAACTTGTGAAAGGATTCGGATATGCCTTGATCCCGTACTTATCTGCATTCACGCTGTTTTCTGCAATTCCAGCCGTTGTTGACGGAGGAAGAATTGCCGGTTGCGTATAGGTGTATGGTTTACCCAAACAATTGTCCGTTCCACGATGTGGAGCCGCTACATAAGGGAATGTTGTTGTAAAAGGAACATCATTCGCCTCAACACCTGTTGAATAACCCAACACACTTAACAAATCAGGTGTTACCGGATTCGGACCACCGGCAGTATAATCGTCATACCACAATCCGATAGCAGCTAACACTACTCCACCGACTGCTTGCAGCTCAATGCGGGTTACATCATCCTCCAAACGACGACCGTTCGGGAATCCGTCCATATTTGGAATGAATTCCAAGTTGGCCGTTGTATTGTAAGGAGCTTGAGTCAATCCCAGTACAGCTGCATAAACCAATCCCAAAGAATTAAAGTTCGGATCGTTACGCGGAGTAGCCGGAACAGCCATATTCAAACGCAACATATCACCAAAAGTTGGCAAGAAGTTGTTAATGAATGGTTTTCCAACTGCCAGAGGGTTTCCATTTTTACCTGTTGCCAATTGGTATGGCGCTAGGTTTGGAACTCCCGTATGGAAGATCGGCAATAAATCCACTGAACGCGGTTTCCCTTGACGTAACAAATAGTTACCAAAAAGATTGGTGTCAATCGCAGTTCCTGCACCAGCATTCGTAGCACGAAGTGGCCATAAACCATCTTGTGTGTTTCCGAAATCAAATGATTGCAATGAGTTGTGTTGGATTCTCAATGGTGAAAAAGCAGGAACTGCTCCTCCGAACAATGCGTCATCCATGTACAATCCCAATTCCGGGTTACAGAAGAAATCTTCCATTGCAGGATTTTCATTGTATGGAGTTCTTGAATTCCACTCATCTTTGCTTCCTACCGGAATAACAGCCTCATTCGTCAAAGGCATTCCCAAACGGGATACCTGGATCCAGTTTCCTGATTCACCGAATGCACCTGTTGCAGGGTTCAATGTGCGTGTTTCCTGGCGACTTGCAGAAGCCCAAACACCGATCACATAATCACTGTCCAAAATGTTTGCTGCAGCACTTACCGGCTGACCGTTTTTCTGCAATACAGAAATCGGAACCTGAATAGCAATTGTACTTACATTCAAACACTGAAGTCCATCCTGAGGAGTTCCCCCATTTTGACGCGGAGCATCTCCCAAGTCGAAAATACCTCCCAAGTCAACGAAGAACGGATCATCCGTTGAACCACAGAATACTTTTTCATTGGATCCTGTAGTTTCGATAGCCGCTGTCATCAAGTTAGAATAGCTATCGCCAACTCCAAGAACCGGATTGTCAATTGAACGCGGACCGATATTTGGCGGTGGCACTGTTCCTCCTGTAATCACGGTAGTGAATGCCCCTCCATTGATGCTGCGTTCCATCACATACGTTGTTTTGTGATTTTCAGCTCCTAAACGGATATCAAAGAAAGTTGTCGGATCCTCATTTGTTTGAGAGAATGTGAACCGGTAAGTGATATCATCACCTGCTGTTCCATCATTTTCAATGTGGATCTCATAACGGATATTTTCACCGAAACTGTAGTAATTCGGTCCACCGTGCGGTACTTGCAAAGGAACATAATTCGCAATAATGGTGATCGAATTCGGATCATTCGGGCTTTTGAAAGCGTATAGATCCGTATTATCCGCTAGCGGATCATTTGCGATAAGTGGAGCTTCTCTATGACTGGAAGCGAAGACCGTTCCGAACGGAAGCACCACAAATAAATATTTAATTAAATTTTTCATCTTTTAAAATTTTAATGTGAAACTCCGATTTAATCTTTACCCGCCCAAGGCGAAGCAACGTAAGGGAATGAAGTTTTAAATGCCACATCATTTTGTTCTACTCCAGTGGAATAGTTCAAAACATTCACCAATAAATTAGTAACCGGTGACTGTGCTGCAGATGATGCATTGTAATCGTCATACCATAAACCGATCGCTGCCAAAACAACTCCACTAACCGCTTGTAATTCGATGCGTGTAACATCATCTTCCAAACGACGACCATTCGGGAATCCATCCATGTTCGGAATGAATTGAATAGTTGTTGTTGTGTTGTAAGTCGGATCCGTTAATCCAAGAACAGCAGCCTGAACCAATCCCAATGAACTGAATGAAGCACTATTTCTAGGTGTTGCCGGTACAGCCATGTTCAAACGCAACATATCTCCACCACTAGGAAGAAAATTGCTAATGAACGGTTTTCCTGCAGCTAAGGGGTTTCCATTTTTCCCTGTTGCCAATTGATACGGAGCCATATTTGGAACTCCTGTGTGGAAAATAGGCCATAAATCGACAGAACGAGGTTTCCCTGCTGCCGGTAACAACAATGTTCCGAAAACCGCATCATCCAATGCTGTTCCTGCAACTGCTGCCGAACCTTTCAAAGGCCATAAACCGTCTTGCGTGTTTCCGAAATCGAATCCTTGAAGTGAATTGCGTTGGATACGTAATCCGGCAAAAGCAGGAACTGCTCCACCAAAAATGGAATCATCCATGTACAAAGCCAATTCAGGATTGTAGAAATACTCATCCAAAGTTGTTTCAGCCAATTCCTGGTAAGGAGTCAATGAATTCCAGAAATCCTTTTTACCAACCGGAATAACTGCCTCATTTGTCAAAGGCATTCCCAAACGGGATACTTGCACCCAACTTCCCGCGTAACCTTGAGAACCTGCAGTCAATGTACGTGTTGTCTGACGACTTGCAGATGCCCATACTCCGATTACAAAATTCGGATCCAAAATGGTTGTTGCAGAAGAAACTCCCAAACCATCTTTTTGAAGAACAGTTACTGGAATTTTAATTGCAATGGAATGCGTGTTGAATTTCGCTAAACCATCGCGAACGACACCTCCGTTATTTTGACGTGGAGCATCTCCCAAATCGAAGATTCCTCCTAAATCCACAAAGAATGGATCGTCAGATGGACCACAGAACACTTGTCCACCTTCAGGTGTCGAGTAGATTGAACTGGCAATCAACGCATCGTAATTTGCTGCACCTAATCCAACCGTTGGATCACTGATCGAACGGTCACCAATGTTTGGCGGCGGAACAGCTAAACCAGTCATGAAAGTAGTGAAGGTTGCGCCTCCATCTGTACTTTTTTCAATCATGTAAGTGGTTTTTGCATTCTCCTGACCTAAACGAATGTCAAAAAACGTGGTTGGATCCTGGTTCACTTTGGAGAATGTAAAGCGATACGTAATATCGTCTCCAGGTGTTGAAGCATCATTGTCTACATGGATTTCATACCGAATGTTCTCACCGAAACTGTAGTAGTTCGGTCCGCCATATCGAAATTCCGTCGGAATGTAATTGGCAATGATAGTAATAGAATTCGGATCATCAGGGCTTTTGAAAGCATACACATCGGTGTTGTCAGCCAATGGGTCATTTGCAATCAAAGGTGCTTCTCTGTGACTCGAACCGTAGCTTAGCGAAGCCATGCTTCCAGCTAAGATAAACGAGAATAAGATTTTTTTCATCCTTTTCATAATTAATTAGTAAATAGTTAACTATCTCATTAATGGAATTAGAGACGAACTACTTACGCATCAAATAGAAATTTAGATTTTTGAAAGGAAATTAAATTTTATTCACCTTGAAAATAGTGAGGAAACACTCGGTTTCAGTCCACATACCGACTTCTCTCTACCACTCACCGATTTTGTATTTCCTGACCGAAATTGCCAAACTACTTTTGAACCGCAAACAAATGTTAAAAGTTCGGTTTTTTTGGTTCTGTATTTTCAGAACTTAAAAAACTGAGTAACTTTGCAGGAACTAAATCCTGACGATGAATATCAGGAACAAAAGAAAAAAAGTATGACAAACGTTCAATTGACTCAGAAGCAAAAGGAACTCATCGAAAGAATGGGAGTTTTTTATGAGCGCCACGGCATTCCGCCAATGGAGGGTCGTATCATGTCCTTACTAACTGTTTGCGATGAACCCGAACTCACTTTCGATCAAATTCGAGAATTACTCGTAATCAGTAAAAGTGCCACTAGTTCGGCTTTGAATATGTTATTACTTACTCAAAGGGTCATTTACAAAACACGCCCCGGAGACCGGAAGCGTTATTTCACCAGCAATATCGTGGAATGGCAGGAAAGTTTCACCGAGAGCTTTCAGAAATTTTTCGGAGTGATCAAAATCATGAAAGAAGCTCTGAACCAACGCACTCCAAACACCCCTGAATTCAATGGACAAATGGCCGAGTTTATTGAATTCATAGAATACCTAAGCATCGAATTTCCAAGACTTTATTCGGACTGGTCCAATCGCAAAACCAACAATAATAAAAACAATTAGTATGAAGGAGAGAACACAAAATTATCGCCTGAGCTTACTGATGCTCCTTGCTCTTTTGGCTGGAAGCATGAGCTTTGTCAGGGCACAATCCGGTCAGATGTCATTGCAGCAATGTGTGCAATATGGTTTGACAAAAAACTCAGGAGTTCTGAAATCCAAACTGGATATTGACCTCAGCAACGAGAAAAGAGCTCAAACACTTGCTGATTATTTGCCACAGGTCAGTGGATCAATATCCGTACAGGATAACCTCAAGTTACAGACTTCGATTCTTCCGGGAGAATTGATCGGACAGCCGGGAACACAAGTTCCGGTTCAATTCGGTACCAAATTCAACACCAGCGCAGGAATCGATGCAAAGCAAGTGCTTTACGACCAATCGTTGATCTACGCCATGAAATTGACCAGACAAAATTTCAAGGTTTCGGAGCTCAATGTCAAAAAGACTGAGGAACAATTGATCTATGACATTGCCAGTGCTTATTATGGAGCTCAGGTTTCATTCACACAAAAGAAACTGGTCGAATCCAATTTGGTTCAAGTAGATTCCCTCCTTAAGATCACTCAGATTCAGTTTGACAACGATGCTGCAAAGCAGTTGGATCTGGACAAGCTGACAGTGAACCAAACGAATCTTCAAACAGATCTTTCAACAAGCACAACCAATTATGAAAAGCAATTGATGCTTCTAAAGTATTATATGGGAATGCCGCTTGACCAAGCAATCGAAGTTCCTGCTATCGACATGACTGAAGAGACGGCAACACTCATCAATACGGAATCGTTGAACAATACAGACCTGGAACTGATCCAGGCGCAACGGGAGGTTTATTCGGTGACTTTACAACAAATCAAAGCGGGTTATTTGCCTTCACTTTCATTGAGTTTTCACTCTTCCGCACAAAACCAGCAGAATGACTTCCGCATCTTCAGTAAAGACGCTAAATGGTTTCCGAATTCCTATGTCGGCGTGAACCTGAATATCCCCATTTTTGACGGACTTGCCAAAAACTCACGGGTAAAGCAGACCAAAATCCAAATGGAACAATCTGAATACGAAGAAAAGTATTTGACTGAAAACTTGAAAATGCAACGGGCAAATGCAAGTAATGCATTGAAATCAAACCAAGCGGCTCTTGCAAGCCAAAAGCGAAATATTGAACTTGCTCAGAAAGTATATACCATCACACAAGCCCAGTTTGTAGGTGGAATTGCAACTATGGCGGATATTGTGAATGCAGAAACATCCTTACGCGATGCACAGACCAATTATCTAAAAGCATTGATACAAGTAAAATTAGGTGAATTAGACCTTATCAAATCAACAGGAAATATCAGAACATTAAACTAATACAAGACATGGAAAATCAAGAACAAAATAAAGGGTCTCAGCAGACCAAAAAGAAGGGTGTATTCAGAAGAATCATTTTACCAATCCTGATCGTAGTCCTTGTTCTCGCTGTTATAATCGGCAAACTGGGAAGCAACAAGGAAAAAATGGACGCCAACGCATCTATTACGGAAAAAAAAGTGACCGTTTTCCCGGTGACAGTAGCTCAACCAACAATGGAAACTGTTTCTCAGGACTTCGAATTGAGTGGAAACTTCATTCCGGACCATCAATTGAGCTTTGTTTCTGAAGCTTCAGGTCGGGTAAGAACATTGAATATCGAAAACGGTGATTATGTAACTGAAGGGAAAGTGATTGCGACTTTGGATAACGAGCAAATCCGTATTGACCTTGCTCTGGCTAAAACAACTTTGGATAAAGCAAAATCGGATTTGGAAAAATACGAGCGCATGGTTGCCAGCGGAGCAGTAAACAAGCAACAAGTAGAAGAAATGCGTATGAATGTGAATACGGCAGATGCAAAAGTGAAAACCTTGCAACACAGCTTGAAACTGACTACCATCGTTTCTCCCATCTCCGGTGTTGTTTCAAACGTAGCTATTGAAAAAGGAAGTTATCTGGCTCCCGGGACTGCAATTGCTGATATCGTTGACATCAAATCACTGAAGATGAGCGTGAAATTATTGGATATGCAAGTGATTCGGGTAAAGACAGGACAATCTGTTAACATCGTTCCGGATCTGTATGCCAATTCCACTATTCCAGGAAAAGTAGCTTCCGTTTCACCACAAGCGGATGGTTCCAAGAAATTCGACACGGAAATCCGTTTTACAAATCCTTCCAAAACTCCTTTAAAATCAGGAATGACAGGAAAAGTGAAATTCACATTCGGCGGAACGAAAGAAGCATTAACAATTCCATTGAAATGTCTGGCAGGAAGTATCAAGGATCCAAAAGTATTTGTGATTCAGGGTGGTAAAGCGAAATTGACGAAAATTGAAATCGGTGCAATAGACGATGATAAAATCGAAATCGTATCCGGTTTGACAGAAGGAATGCAAGTGGTAAAAACCGGTCAGTTGAACATCGACAACGGGTCCAAGGTTAAGATCATCAAATAAGAAAAAGCAAAGCTTTTGATGAAAATCAAGCGGCAGCGCAGATAACGAAAAATAATATTGAAGAAATATGTCTATTACAGAATTAGCCATAAAGAGACCCTCGTTGATCGTTGTGATCTTCTCGGTTCTGGGTTTCCTCGGAATTCTCAGCTATTCCAAATTGAATTACGAGCTGATGCCGAAATTCTCTATTCCTGTGGTAACTGTAACAACACAGTACCCGGGAGCATCTCCTTCTGAGGTTGAGACCTCGGTAACCAAAAAAGTAGAAGATGCACTTTCAGGCGTAGAAAACCTGGACTACACACAATCCACATCGCTGGAGGGAGTATCTACCGTTGTACTGATGCTGAAGAATGATGCCGATGCGGATAAAGCACTGCAGGAAGCTCAGCGAAAAATCAATGCCATACTCTCCACTTTACCGGAAGAAGTACTTTCGCCATCCTTGGGGAAATTCTCCTTCGATGAAGCACCTATCATGAGTGTCGGTATAACTGCAAATATGCCTCCGACAGAATTGTATTCCATGGTGAAGGATGATATCTCCCCTTCCCTAGCGAAAATGGAAGGAATGGCACAAATCAGCATGGTAGGTGGTGAGGAACGCGAAATCAAAGTAGAGGTAGATCGGGAAGCTTGTGAGAATTATGGAATTTCTATTCTCCAGATCACGAATGCAATCCGCACTTCAAACCTGGAATTACCAACCGGTAAAGTAAAAGGCGACAATTCCCAGGCAATGATCCGTTTGAGAGGAAAGTACAAGGATCTGAATGAATTGAACAACTTGGTGATCTTCAACGATCCAAAAACGGGTTCACCGATAAGATTGAATGAATTGGCAAGTGTTACGGATGCCTCCAAAGAGATTAAAACATTCAACCGGATTAACGGAACGAACTCTCTGGGTCTTCAGATTATGAAACAAACTGATGCCAACGGGGTAGAAATCAGTAAGAACGTAAAAGAAGAATTCAAGAAACTGGAAAAACAATATGCGAAACAAGGATTGAAATTCGATATTTCTTCCGATTCTTCCGACTTTACGCTTGCTGCTGCAGATGCAGTTGTTACCGACCTTGGTCTGGCAATCTTTATTGTAGCATTGGTGATGTTATTGTTCCTTCACAGTATACGAAATGCTGTCATTATCATGATTTCCATTCCGGCATCATTGATTTCTGTTTTCATTGCCATGTATTTGCTTGGTTTCACCATGAACTTGATGACCATGCTCGCAATTTCACTCGTGGTTGGGATCCTGGTAGATGACTCGATTGTTGTATTGGAGAATATCTACCGTCACCTTGAAATGGGGAAAGAGCGCAAAAAAGCAGCATTGGAAGGACGTAATGAAATTGGATTCACGGCAATGGGGATTACCCTGGTCGATGTGGTTGTATTCCTTCCGTTGACCATGGTCGGTGGTTTGATCTCCAACCTACTTTCTCAATTCTCCCTGGTAATTGTTATCTCGACCTTGATGTCGCTGTTCGTATCCTTTACCCTAACGCCGCTTTTGGCTTCCCGCTTCGCGAAGGAAACGGTGTTAACCAACAAAACGTTAGGCGGACGAATCGTCATGACTTTTGAGCGTATCCTGAAAAACATTACCACCTCTTATGGTCGCATGCTGACGGTTGCTTTGCGCAGAAAACGATACATCATTCCTGCTGCTGCACTTGGGATTATTATTATTCCCATGTTACTCTCACCGTACATCGGTGGTGAGTTCGTCAGCCAGGGTGACCGCGGAGAATTCGTGATTTCTTTGGAATTGCCTCAGGATGCCACGATCCAGCAAACGAATGCAACAGTTCAACGGGTAGAAGATTACTTATTCAATAAACCGGAGGTAATCAACGTCTTTACCAGTGTGGGAACTGCCAGCGGAAACATGGGGTCTTCAAGTAATGCCAATAACAAAGCACAGTTGACAGTGAAAATAATCCCTAAAGAGGAGCGCGACCAATCTGCAGCAATTATTGCCCAGTTAATGAAGCAGGATCTGGAGAATATGCTCCCTGATGTCAAAGTGAACTCGGCAACTGTTGGTATCATGGGTGGAGCCGATGATGCTCCGATCCAGATCGCAGTAAGCGGAAACGATATGGACTCGAACTATGTAGCGGCGGCCAAAGTGGTCGAAACATTGAAGTCTATCAAAGGAACTGCCGAAGTAAAGGTATCCGTTGAAACAGGGAACCCGGAGATTACAGTAAACATTGACCGCGATAAGATGGCTGAACTGGGACTGAACATGAACACGGTTGGTTCCACGCTTCAAATGTCATTCAACGGAGATGATAATTCCAAGTATTCGGAAAATGGAAAAGACTACGACATTTTGGTAAAATACGATGATTTCGATCGGAAAAACACAGAAGATGTAAAAGAGGTTTACTTCATTAACGACAAAGGAGAAGAAATCAAATTGAGCCAGTTTGCAAAGATCGGTAAAGCAAGTGGTCCTTCGAAATTGGAACGCATGAACCGTATTCCTTCGATTACTGTTACTTCCCAGGTATTAGGGACTTCCAGTCAGCAGGTAACGGATGAATTTGCAAAAATCATTGAAAAAGATCCGCTTCCAAGCAATACGGTTTACAGTTTTGAAGGTGATGCGAAAAACATGGCTGAAGCATTCGCAAACTTAATGTTAGCGATCCTTGCTTCCATCCTATTCGTTTACCTCATCATGGTGGCATTGTATGATTCCTATGTATATCCTTTCGTTGTCTTGTTCTCCATTCCATTGGCGATCATCGGAGCCTTGCTTGCGCTTGCGTTGGCATCGGAACCAATCAGTATCTTCTCCATGTTGGGTATGATCATGCTCATCGGATTGGTAGCGAAGAACGCAATCCTGATTGTCGACTTTACAAACCAGAAGAAGGCCGACGGACACAATACCGTTGAAGCATTGATCATTGCAGGTCAGGCACGTTTACGTCCGATCCTGATGACGACACTTGCTATGGTTTTCGGTATGATGCCAATTGCATTTGCTCACGGAGCAGGAGCTGAATGGAAAGCCGGATTAGCTTGGGTATTGATTGGTGGTTTGACCAGTTCGATGTTGCTGACGCTAATTATCGTTCCATGTGTTTACCTGATCTTCGATATCTTCAAAAGAGAAATTTCCAATAAAAAAGCACGAGCATTGCTCAAAGAAGTTGATGTGGTCGCACTAGGGCACGAGTACGATCATAATTAACACCAATAACCAAGAGGAATGCCTTCGTCAATGACGAAGGCATTTTTTTGTTATATAGAATTTTGGCTAGCATTGTCTTTCTTTAAGAATAGTTCTAGTAAACCCTTTTAGTGACCACAAACACCATTCTTCGGTAATAATTGCATAACAACTGTTCCCGAATTTTGCCATTGATTATTAAGATAAAATTCATGACAAAACATTTCCTATTCGTTATCGGTTGTTTTTTAGCCGTTATTTCCGTTAAAGCACAAGATATCGCAACAGCTCGTAATGCTTCTGTTGGAAGTACGGTCACTTTTAGAGGAGTTGCTCTAAATGGTTCTGAATTACCCAACATCCGTTACATTCAGGATGCTACAGGTGGAATCGCAATTTATGGTACAAACGTTACCTCTATCCAGCAAGGTGATTCGGTATTGATTACGGGAACAATGACCAACTATAATAATCTTTCGGAAGTGACTCCTGTTACTTCAATGAGTGTACTCTCGAATGTGGCACTTCCAGCTGCACAGTTAATCACCGATATTTCAACAATCAGTGAATTGCATGAAAGCGAATTGCTTCATTTTGATGGGTGTACATTTGCTAACGGTGGAGCAACCTTTGCCGGAAACAGCAATTACAACATAACGATGGGCGGGCAAACAATGCAGGTACGGATAACCAATGGAAGCCCTTTGGTTGGAGAAATCATTCCGAGCGGGACCGTTAATCTGACTGGAATCCTATCGCAATACTGCTTTACTCCTACTACCGGTTGTACTTCAGGTTACCAATTGCTTTTAAGAACAATCAGTGATATTCAAAGTACCTCATCCATTTACCTCACCCAATCAATCAGCACTTCTGCAATTACAACCACCGGATTTGATATCGACTGGTCAACCAACATTGCAGGAACGAATTCGTACATCAAATACGGATTGACACCCGCTTTGGAGCTTGGGACGATTCCTTCCGGAAACACTCTCAATCATGTTGCTACGATAACAGGTCTGACGCCTGCAACTATCTATTATGTGCGTGCTTATTCTTATAACGGAGCCGATAGTGCGGTAACACTGGAACGCACCTTTGCAACACAGTCACTTTCTTCCGGACAGATCAAAGCATATTTTAATCGCAAAACAGATATCAGTTATTCTACAGGAACCAATGCAGCTTATTTGAATCATTTGGTAGCTGATACCTTGGCGGCTTATATTGACAGAACGGACTATTCACTTGATATTTGCATTTACAATTGGGATCATTCGTTTGATGCAACGAAAATTATCACGGCCGTTAACAATGCTTATACTCGTGGCGTAAAGATCCGGATTATCAATGATGGAAGCTCCCAAAATTCAGCAATCACCAGTATCAATGCTTCTATTCCTATATTGACTTCTCCACAGGGAAGTGATTATACGATCATGCATAATAAGTTCGTGATTATGGATGCGAATGTGAGTAACCCGAATCTTCCGGTTGTTTGGACCGGATCTACAAATTTCACAGACAATCAGTTGACAACCGATGCAAACAATGTGATCATTTTCCAGGACCAAAGTTTGGCTCGTGGTTATAAACTAGAATTTGATGAAATGTGGGGAGACAGCAGCCAGGTTTCACAACCCAACATGACATTGTCAAAATTCGGACAGTTTAAAACCGACAATACTCCTCATGAATATGTTATTGGCGGGAAACGTGTCGAATCCTATTTCAGCCCGTCGGATCAGGTAAATACTCAAATCTTGAATACCATTGCTACTGCTGATGATGACTTGTATTTCGGTGTGATGGTCATTACCCGTTCAGATCTTGCTTATGCAATTCGCGACCGGATTCAGCAACAAGCATTGGCTGCAAAAGGAATCATTGATGATGCTTCGACATCCGCAACACCTTATGGAATCCTTTCTCCGGATATGGGCGCGAATCTGGCTGTCAACGGACATAATTGGATCTTCCACCACAAGTACATCATCGTTGATGCGTCGAATACAACCTCCGATCCAATAACATTGACAGGTTCACACAACTGGAGTAACGGTGCCGACCAAAAAAATGACGAAAACACGGTAATCGTTCACGATGCTTCCATCACGAACCAATACTACCAAGAATTTATGGGAAGATGGTGTGAGCGCAATGGGATGAATTGTTCCTTAGGTTTGGACGAATTAATTACCGAACAAGCGATTTCAGTTTATCCGAACCCGAATAAAGGAATATTCTCTGTTCAGGTTCCCGGTGATGGCAGTTTGGCTGAAATCAAAGTGACCGATATCACTGGCAAAAAGATTTATACTACCCAAATCAAAACAGAAAACGGAAATACTATTGTTGATTTAGCAATACCAGCTCTTAAGCAAGGTCTTTATGTTTTGAATTACACTATTAACGGACAGACTTCCACAACACGGGTTGCAGTTGACTAATTTTCTTTATTTGATTAGTTCGACTAGTCTTAAATAACTACAGGAAAGGCACCTATATTGGGTGCCTTTTTTAGTTTAGCGAATGAATTCTAAGCATACTTTTATATCATCTGCAATTTGTCGCAGTTGCCCCCAAACCAGCTGTGTACTTTTGGTAATCAATCCCTTATGTAAATCAGAAATAATCATTCTAAAACAACCTTCTCCTTATAAACCTTCCCGGATTTCGTTTCCAGCACCACGTAATAAATTCCTTTCCGGAGATTATCAGGAATAGAGATCGTAAAAATTCCTTCGCTGATTTGTTGGTTACTCACTGAAACCTGCTGACCAGCTGAATTGATCAATTGAATAGTCGCTTCGGTGCTTAACCCGGATTTCACCTGAAGGGTAGTTTTTCCATCTGTTTGGACAGTGAATAGTTCAATTTCAGTATCGGTTTCAGATTCACTTAACCCCAAAGAATTCGGATCAATCGTTCCTTGCAGGTATCTCACATTACTCCCCACATTATCACTGTATACAACGTGAAATTTTCCGTTTGAAAACTGAATATCCGGTCGGGTTTGTGATCCTGTAGCACCTTGTGTCAAGGTATCTATATTCACTCCCAGACCAGCGGTTCCTGTCACGGAATAAGTGAAGAAAATATCGTTGGAACCGCCATTTGTATTTTGCCAAACGACTGCAAGTGTATCTCCTTTTCCAGCTATGATCGGATAATTTTGAACTCCCAGGCCTGTGGGGAAAATTTTTCGATGAGTACCGATCTGTTGGTTATTCAGGTTTGCTGAACTAATATATACATCTCCATTACTCATCCAGGTCGAAACAAGAGAGTCTCCCGATATCACACCGGATGGTCCACTCGAAGGACAAGAAGCTATAGACCAATTGGTTTGATCAACTTCTGCAAAAGACGTGAAACTTGCACTTCCATCGGTAGAATAACATCCCCACATTTCACGGATATTATTGTCATCATTGCGGAAAAGTAATACGTGTTGGTTCCCGGAAGTAACAACCGTTGCCGGACAACAATCACAGACAAATCCAGGGGCTGATGCTGTAGGGTTTATCGGAGCCAGATAAGTTGCTCCACCTGTTGTAGAACGCGAGATGGAATATTCCGGATCTTCAAAAGCCGAGTTAAAACGCATAAAGTTGACCACCGGATTTCCATTCAATCCAACTGCAATGGATGGAAAACGCGGAATATCCGTTCCAATCTGATCTACCCGGACTGTATCCTGAAATGTAACTCCACCATCCAGTGATCGGATAGTATAGACCTGAGCGGTTGTTGCAGATGGTTCTGTACTGAAAACCACAAAAACAGTGTCTCCGGATGCCGCAATTTCAGCCCCTGTCCAGGTTGCAATATACGGGAACACACCAGCTGGATTGAGAGTTATTGGGCTCGTGAAGCCAGCTCCATTCCAACGGGCAGTATAGATTTTATCGGTTCCACCATTCTCCCAAATCACTTGCGGATTATCTCCGGATGTCAATGCAATTCGTGGATATATATTACTGTAAGTAGATCCCAACGCCACAGAGATCGGAGCGTTCCAATTTACGCTTTGAGCAGATGAATAAGTGGTGAAACTAAAGATTGAGACGATTCCAAGTACTAATTTCTTCATAATGTATAATTTGAATAATGATTAAAAATCAGGCGATTTTCTCAGGTCTCACATTCAAACATAAGAAATTGCGATGATTATAACTGTTAACGAGAAAAGTTTGGATTTGGTTTGAATGGCAATAAACAGCCAAACTCGCAGGTGAAAATCAACCTTAATCAATATTCCTGTGCAAAGCCTCCGGATTACCCGATGCGGATTCCCAAAACCGTAATATCGTCAATCTGTTCGAAATCCGAACCGTTTGCGTATTTCCAATTCTCCATGGTTGAATCCAGGATCTGACCTTGCTCAATCATTGGTTTGTGGGAATTCTCTGCAAGCAAGTTTTTGAAATTCCGGCTCATGAATTTCTTCCCTCTTTCTCCACCGAACTGATCGGAATAACCATCCGTGAACAAATAGAAGATGTCTCCGCGTTTTGCAGTGATCTCATGATTGGTGAATTCCTTCATGTCCGGATAGATTGCGATCGGACGCTTATCCGGCTTCAATTCTTCCAACTTGTTGCTCTTCGAAGAAACGATATAGAGCGGGTTATTCGCACCCGACCAATGGCATTTAAGTGTTTTATTGTTGATCAGGAGCAAGGAAATATCCATTCCATCCATCTGTTCACCTTGTATCCCTTTTTGTTGCAGGGAATCAATCACCTTGTCACGAAGTTCATTCAGAATGATGTCCGCACGCGTAATTTCCTGCTGTTTCACAATTTCATTCAGAAGACTGATACACAACATGCTGACAAATGCGCCAGGTACACCATGCCCCGTACAATCGGCAACTGCCACCAAAGTCCAATCACCCCGACGATCTACAAAGAAGAAATCTCCACTGACGATGTCTTTTGGTTTGAACATCACGAAAAACTCGCCCGGGATAGTTCCTTTAATGGTTTGTTCATTTGGTAAAACAGCGTTCTGAATGCGCAAGGCATAACGGATACTATCGGTCAATTCAAACAGGATCTTCTCAATCTGGTCTTTCTGACCGCTAACAATCGCGTGTTGTTCCGAAAGCTGAACCATGGATTTCTTGCGATGGACGGAACTGCGGTATAAAACATAGACCGTCCCCAGAATAAGTAATAGAACGACAAATCCCATGATCAGGATAACCCGTTGCATTCCCAATTTCTGAAGTTGTTCGTTAATTTTTCCTTTTTGCTCTTCAATACTTCGTTTCTGATTGAACAGGATATCTTCCTGATCGGAAATGGCTCGCGTCTGACTTTCGAGTTTTTGATTCTGCTCTTCCAAAATACTACTTTGCTCGTCGAGCATCTTGACCTTTTCCTTCAAGGTCATTTGCTGGTAATTGATCTTCGCCTTCTGTCCCTGGATTGTTTGATCCTTAGCCGCTACTTTTTCACGCTCTTTGTCCAGCTTTTCGCGCTCCTTATCCAATTTTTCCATCGATTCGGTGAGCAATTGTTCCCACTGAACCGTCCCTTCCATGTAGTTTTCAAATTGGTTGGTGAGCTTCAACCCGGCCTTTTCCATGTTCTCCTGATTGACCGTGAAATCGTCTTTCTTCAGGCGTCCGTTAAAGTTGACCATCTCGCACTCATCATCCTTCATTGAATTGGTGATTAACAAGGTATGATTTCCGGAAATGGCTTTTGCTATCTTTTCACTCTTCTTATTGAATTTCTTATCGACACATAAGATCTGAGTGGGATTGATCGCTTCCAGGTTTTTAAAATGTACCACACTTACCTTTTTCCCTTTGAGAGAAATCCCTTCGTATTTTTTTCGGATGACGCTGTAAAAAGAAGTGTCGCTATCGAGAACCCCGATCTGGAATGTCTGAAATGAAGCTTGATTCTCCCAAGTCGTATTCAACATGATGATGTACATACTAGTCGCAATGGATTCATCAGATCGAGAAAACTGTGCGGAAGTATTGAATGTCAGGGCAAAACATGCTAATAAAAGCGCATAAATTCCCTTCAATCGGTTTGCGAATAATCCTGTTAAGGCTATATTGTTCATGTTCCCAATCAAATTAATTTGTTCGAAACGGTTTCGTTTTAGCGTTTAATTGGCGCAAAGGTATGAAAAACACAAGGTTTTACTATTAACTGAATAATAAAAAGAATGCGGTCTTGAAAGGAAATTCCTACCGATTGGAATCCCATTAGGGAGAATAAAAACCAGTCTATGGGCACCTGCGCTCTATTAACTCTGATATCGAAACTAATTCGAATGAGTCTTTAGCGGGAATCACTGAGTGGTTGCTTGTTAAAATTCACAGTTTAATTAAAATAAGCATGAAAAATGAAATTTTCAATAGTGAATTTCACGGTTTGGATCCGGTCATTTGTTTTATCTTTTAGTTTAACTTCGTTTGAAAAGTTTACACGAATTTGAAAAATGATAGCGATTCTAATATTCATAGTAATTGGACTTGGACTCAACTTAATTCCACAGTTGACAAATAAAGAACTTCCTAAAAATGAAAAAAACATCATTAAACTAATGATTCTAGCTACGTTCTTTTTTTTAGCTCTGATGATATTGTTCTTTAATGGTTATTGGCTCAAAGGTCTTTATTCAAGTTTGATTGTCAAACTGATTTTTATTTTAACAAGTGTAGTATACTTTACAAGGGTTAAGAATACAAGGAGAAAACTAATATCCGCAGTACTAATAATCCCTTTAATGTTATTAACTATTGGATCCGTGATGTTAAGTCAACCAGTTTACAGATATAAGATCAATAAAGATTTGAATCTATTAATTAGCAGGGAGGGATTTTTAGCTTGCGGGGAAATTATCAGACTGACTAAATCGGAGTTTGGAATATTTGAAAGGGAATTGATCTATGATAGTAATCAGTGTTTAATTGGAATTAAAAAAATAGAAACCATCCAATTCAATAAAAATCAAGCTGAGTTTTTAATTTATCACAACGGAAAAATGGATTCTGAAAATCCTTATAATTATATCATCGAAAACAAACATCTTTGGTGAAAAGAACCAATAATAGAATAAATACACTAAAACATGGAAGAGCAAAAAAATGATACACCAAAAGTAACCGGAATCGGAGGGATTTTCTTTTTCTCAGAGAACCTGCCGGAAACAAAGGAATGGTATGCCAAGAATTTAGGTCTTGAGATCAATGATTGGGGCTCATCCAGTTTTGAGTCGAGAGATTTGAACAATCCGGATAAAGTCAATTCCCTTCAATGGACACCATTTAAAAAAGGAAGTGAATACTTCGCTCCTTCCCAAAAGGAATTCATGATCAATTACCGTGTTCAGAATATTGAAGGCATGATCAACAAACTCAAAGAGAATGGAGTGACCATATTGGACGAACTGGTTACTTATGACTTTGGAAAATTCATTCATATCATGGATGATGAAGGCAACAAGATTGAATTGTGGGAACCTAGCTAACCACAATTGATAACCACTCAAGAGTTTTCCAACAAATACCAATTTTGGGAGGCGCTTACCAGTAGGAATAATGTATTTAAAACAGACTTGCTTCTCTTTCTAAACAATTAACAGTTTTTAAAAGAGCACTAATATTTTTATAAAGCACGCGGATTTAGTGGATTTTCGCAGATATAGATAGGTTACAATCTGCGCTCCTACCTTGTCGGAGTCTGTGAAATGCGCCAACGCTGACCGGTAGGCAGCCATTTTATTTGGCATTTGTGGTAAACTAAAAAAGAAATGTACTTCAAAAAGTAGTTTGGGGTGAATAACACATCCCCAGCTCATCCATCAACCGGCGGATGAGTTTTTTGTTTTCAAATTTCCCGATTCGCCCTATCAATCCGGCTCCATTTTTTTATAAAAAAAGCTAAAACCACTCATTCCAGCCCTTTTTCAAACCTCTTTCCGGATTATCTCAACTCTCCCGTAAACACTGCATATCCGCAAGTGATTAGTCCGCATTTACAACTCCTAAAAGTGGGATTAGTGCAAATTTTCAAAAATAAAGTGTAACACCTTTTCTTTCGAAGGTGCGCATTTTTACTTCACGCTGAACAACACATATAGGATGTTGTTCATGAATTAAAACAGTTTCAATAACCGAAAAAATAACAGTCATGAAAAATGTAAGAACAGCAAAAAGAAGCTTCCTTTATTTAGGATTCTTAAGCATGAGTCTATTTATTATCCATTCGTGTAGCAATAGTAATCCGGAGGATGCAAAGGAAATTGCAGAAGATCAGAATGAAGAAAAATTCGATGATCGGAAATCAGAAAAAGATGCAGACTTCCTGGTAACAGCAGCTGAGATTAATCTCGAAGAAATCAAATTGGGTGAATTAGCTCAACAAAAAGGGTCAACAGCCGATGTGAAAGCACTTGGAAAGATGATGGTTGATACACATACAGCTGCTCAAAATGATCTGGAAAAATTGGCTGCAAGCAAATCCATTACCATTCCTGTTGTTTTGACGGAAAACGGAAAAGATGCCTACGATGATCTGAATGAAGAAGATCTGGGTATGGATTTCGACAAAGAGTATTCTAGTATGATGGTTAAAGGTCATAAAGATGCGATCCGCGAGTTCGAAAACGCTTCTTCCAATGCAGAAGACGGAGATATCCGCAACTGGGCTTCATCCATGCTTCCTGCATTACGCACGCATTTGGATCATGCTGAGGCTTGCAAAGAGAAATCTAAAGCCGCAAAGTAGAATTTGAAGAATAGGTAATCATAAAAACAAACAATCATGGGAACAACTAATGAAAAAATAGTAGCTAGCTTAAATAACCTGGTCCAAATCAATAATGATCGCATTCAGGGGTATTTAACGGCAGCACAGGAAACAGATCAGGACGACCTGAAAAGTGTTTTCTCGGAAATGATGACATCAAGTCAGGAATGTCGCCGTGAACTGGTGCAGGAAATAAGCAAATTGGGGGGGGACTCCGATAGAAGGAACAACTGTTTCAGGTAAAATTTTCCGCGTTTGGATGGATGTGAAAGCAGCTTTAACGAGTAAAGACCGAAAAGCAATTTTAAATTCTTGTGAATTCGGTGAAGACGCTGCACTAAAAACATACGAAGGAGAAATTGACAGCGATGTTCTTAGCGGAGTAGAACTCTTACCTCTTGTAAAAGAGCAACATTCAAAGATCAAAGCCGGGCATGACAAAATCAAGCAATTACGCGATGCCGCTGCCAAAGCATAATTAAGACAGGAAATTAATCTGTTCTTAAACACGATTCATTAAGGGTTGTCTCAAAAAGACAACCCTTGCTTTTTTAGTACCTTCCTAGCTAAATTTTTGGATAGCTTCCGGGCTAACCGGAGTAAAGAAGTTGATCAGATTCCCAATTCAAAACCTAAAGTTGGAAAAAATGTTTTGATATCGGGTTGAATGCCTCTATCGGATTCAATCTGAAACTAATGAGAAATATCTGGCTAAATACTGATTTTAACTATTACACCGGTTTAACGGCAATCCACGGTAACCAGTACAACTCGAATTTCGGGGTGAAGGTTGGTGTTGCATTTGGTTTGTAACGAAAGTAATACTCCATAAAAAACGGGAATCATCCATTGTGGATCGATTCCCGTTTTTATTTGAATGAACTTGTAAAAACACCTTATTCCTGTATCAAAGCTATGATATTCTCCGACGGATCCGTGAACCAAGCCAATGCAGAACCATCGTTATTACGTGTAATTCCTTTTGAATCCGTTTTGATATATGGCATATCGTACTGAAGAAAGGAAACTCCTTTTTTAGCTAGTTCATGCACCGCATCATCAATATCCGTAACAGGAATGTTCAAGACAGTATAAGTTGCCGGAACATGGTTTTCCTTCGGATAGATAATGAATTTCATCCCATCATTCACTTTTATTGTCAGAACTGACATATCACCTTTCTCCACATCCAAGCCCAGTACGTTCTTGTAAAAAAAGTAGGCTTCATCCGTGTCATATGCTGAAAAACCGCTAAATATTTTCTCTCTTTGTATCATCGTTCTATTTTTTATCTGAACTTCTCATTAATGTCTTAAATGTAAAACAATCATTGGACAAAAAAGGGAGCCTTCGCTCCCTTAAATCTAAAAACTTAACATCACCTAACTTGGTCCTTACATGATTAACCAGGTATCTAAGTTAGAGCTATGTGAAACAAAAAGTTTACACTGATTTCTAAAATAGTTACATAATTATTAGATTTTTGAGATGAAACACCTACGCTTAAAAAATCTAATAATTACTCCTGAAACGAAGCTTTTCAAGATTTCCCCGGAAGCCACTGAGTCACAAGTCCTGCTACTGCAAGAATGATGGTCAGATGATAAACACCTCCCATATCAAATCTAAAATAAGCTATTGACCAACCCATCCCTACAAGAAGGGACAACGTACTAATAATTACCCTCATAACCCTTTTTATTAATGATGAAACTTATTCTTAAAATCCAATTAGCTACAATTAAAAAGTAAAGTCGCTTTTAAGGGAAAAAGAGGGGATGTTGACTGATTCGTTCATCTGTAAAAAAATGGTCAAGCGGGGTTTTCACCCCATCTTAACCCCACACGATTTACCCACTTCACAAAAGTTGCGTTCCAAAATTTGTATATCTAAAGTAGTTGAGCAAATACGAAATGTTTTGTCAAATCATTTGTGCTTTTTACATAGTTATTGGATTTGTTATATTTCAAACTTTTACACCTGTATTTTGTTAGTTATGAATCGCCTATCCGGTGTACTATTCAGACAAGAAGGACTTCCGGCTTTTTGATTAATTTAGATTGATGGATACGAGTGTATTTACCAATAAGACTATTGTTCCGGAAGACCAGGATCTAAGTAGAGAATTGAACGACACCTCTGTTTTATGGCATGCGATCCGGAATCATGTTCACGGTTTGTATCCTGACGCAATGGATGAATGGCATTATTCCGGGGTCAAATATGGATGGAGTTTTAGAATAAAAGACAAAAAACGAGTGATCGTCTATTTACTTCCAAGGGAAGGATTCTTCAAGACCGCTTTCGTTTTCGGACAAAAAGCAACGGATGTTGTCATGGAAAGTACAATAGCACCAAGCATCAAGGAGCTCTTAAAATCTGCCAAAGTCTATGCAGAAGGACGTGGGATCAGGATTGATATACTGGACTCATCCTTGGTAGATGATGTAAAGCAGTTGATTGAGGTTAAGTTGAAGAACTAAGTAATATCCCTTTTAAGTCAATCACTCTTTGTAAAGATTAAGCAACCACGACAGGAATTCCGGCAGCACTTATTGGTCCTTTTTACCGGATACAATAAGTGCTTTACCGCAATCTTTTTTATAAATCAATGTTTCCAAGAGGTGATTATTTCACATTATCCTTAAATAAGTCTTCCAACGATTTCATCAATTCATCCGTGTCGTGTTTAAATTCACGCTTAAACGATTCGTTTTTTTCTTCCACCAAGTGATCAATCTTTTTCAAATCCTTTTTAAACGCTTCATTCCTTTGATGAAGTTTGTCTTTCAATGATGCCAACTCATTTTTAGTTTTAAGATATTCTGCCTTCAGTTTTTGGGTGTTTTTCTTGTTTTCCTTTGCAAGAGTGACTTCCATTTTTTTCAAATCGCTTTCCATGCCTGCGATCAGGCTATCGGATTCCTTTTTGAAGCCATTCCAGTCAGCCGTTATTTTTTCTTTGTAGGCTTCATCCTGTGCTTTTTTTGCCGTTTCCAATTTTTGATTTGCATCCTCTGCTTCTTTAGTTGAAGGTTGATTGCAACTGAACATCAATGTTGTGATAGCTAAAGCTAATACCGTTTTATTTTTCACGTGATTTGTTTAAAGTTTATGCTGTAAAGTTGTAAATCAATTAGTCTCAACCCTATGATTAGACTTACTTTCATGGATGACATTACTCACTGATATTCTTCATCAGGAAGAATGACCCAGCTCATTTCAATCGGTTTGTTTCCGAAGTAAATTTGTTTTAGAGGCACATCGTTTCAGCAAATGAATCATGCGTTTATTCGTACACATCTTAATTCCGATTTCCGGGATTGGTATATACTAAAGCGATCGTCCCACTAAAATTTCAACTTGTCATGTGCAATTTTTTAACCCTATTATTATGAAAAAAATACTTGTCCCAACAGATTTTTCAATTCTATCCGATAACGCTTTGAACTATGCCGTGCAACTGGCAAAAAAGACTGAAGCTGAACTTTTTCTCTTTCATGGCTACCTGATACCTTCTCCCATGTATGATCCTTTGATCATCGTGCCAACTGAAGACGCACTTCAAAAAGAAGCAATGTCGTCTTTGGAAAAACTACAGCAATGGATTAAGTCAACGGATCCTGATTTAAAAGTCAGTTATGGCGCTTCACCCGGAATACCCGATGATGAAATCATGGAATGTGCCCAAAAAGAAAATGCAGATCTGATTGTCGTAGGTGCCCAGGGAGCCGGTTACCTGAAAGAAAAAGTTATCGGAAGCACCGCATCACAGCTTATTCGAAAATCAAAGACACCGGTGCTTGTTATTGATAAGGAAGTCCAATTTAAAGAACTTAAAAATATCGTTTTGGCAGTTGATTTTAAGGAAACGGATAACAAAACGGTATTGAAACCTTTGAAACAACTTGCAGCATTATTCAAATCCCATGTACATGTATTGAATGTGTTTCCTGAGTCGGAGGCTATTCCTACACTAGGTGAAATTGCTGAAAGCTTCAGACTGATCCATTCCCTGAAGTTTATCCATCACAGTTTTTTTTACCGGGAAAACACAGATGTTGTCTCAGGGATCAATGATTTTGTGGAAAAACATGACATCGACCTGGTTGTAATGATCACACGCAATCATTCGATAATCAGCCGTTTATTTCATGAATCACATACAAAGGCAATGGCTTTTCATAGCAAGGTGCCTTTATTGACACTTCACGAATAAATTACCAGTCGCTATGATTCTACCTCCTCACCCTGAAAAGGGAATCTGCCGTAACGTGTGGAAAAGTCGAAGGGATGAACCATGACAGTCTGAGTTTAAGAAAGAGCATTTTCGACCTTTTTGATTGAAAGTTTAATCAATATTATGTGTGGTAAATTGTTTTAAAAAATTAATGTGTATGCATAGGGATTGGAAAGTTAGTTTTTAAACGTTAAAAATTAGGCCCAATCTCTAAAATGTACGTATTTTTGTGCCCTACAAATTGAAGAAAAAATAATGATTAGAAGGGCCGCATATTATTCCTTTCATGTATCTGAGTTGGTGTATCTTTTACAGATGAAGAAAGAATTCAAACAATTCAAACCTTCGGAGTACCGCTTAAAAGATTTATCTCAATCCACAGATGATTTAAGTTATTGCTATGAAGCGCTTAAAAAGGTTTCGCGTTCTTTTGCTGTCGTGATTCAGCAATTGCCGGACGATCTTAAAAATCCTGTTTGCTTGTTTTACCTCGTTTTAAGAGGTCTCGATACCATTGAAGATGATATGAACATCGACAATGCTGTCAAGAAAGACATGCTCCTTACCTTTGCTGACCGTATAAACAAAGAAGAATTTATTCTTGAAAATGTGGGAGATACCCAAGACTATCGGGATTTAATGCTTCATTTTGACAAGGTTATTCGTGAATACCAAAAGCTTGGACCGGAATACAAAGCCGTTATTAGTGACATAACTAATGAAATGGCGATCGGGATGAACAAGTATGCGCATAAAACCGTTGAAAGTTATGAAGACTGGGACGATTACTGCTATTACGTTGCCGGATTGGTCGGAATTGGTTTGAGTAGATTGTTTCTTGCCTCAAAATTAGAGACAAGTGTTAAGCTATCTGATAAAAGCCTCAGTAATGAAATGGGATTGTTCCTTCAAAAAACAAATATCATCCGTGATTTTGCAGAAGATTTGGAACAAGGACGTATTTTCTGGCCGGAGGAATCCTGGAAAAACAAAGCAAATACGTTACACGAATTGCAAGCGGATGAAAAAAGTGGGCTTTCAGCATTAAATGAAGTGGTACTCAATGCACTTGAACATGTTCCTGCCTGTCTTGAATTTTTAGAATGCCTAAGCGACCAGAAAATTTTTCGTTTTTGCGCCATCCCTCAATTGATGGCTATTGCAACATTGAAAGAGCTTTACAATAATCCACAGGTCTTGCACAAAAACGTTAAAATCAGAAAAGGAAAAACTGCTAAATATTTTATAGCAATTCAGGATTTTAACAGTACAAAAAAAGAATTCATCTCTATTCTTAACAGTTTAGAGAAAGAAGATCATACAGGTAAAATTAAATCGATATTAGCCAAAATTCAAAGATGAGCACAGGTGAATTTGATATCATAGTTATAGGTGCCGGAGTTGCCGGAGGTGTCTTTGCTGCTTCCCAACCCGCTAGCACACGTATCCTTGTTGTGGAACGTGACCTTACAGAGCCGGATAGAATTATCGGTGAATTAATGCAGCCCGGAGGAATTCAGGCTTTAACGAAACTGGGACTTGGTCATTTACTGGAAGGTATTGATGCACAGGAAGTCAATGGCTACAATCTGATTAAAGGGAACGAACGCTTCACCATCAAGTACGATGAAGTCCAAAAAGGAATCAAGGGAATTGGTTTGAGAAACGGAAAGTTCCTGACAAATATCCGAAAGGAGCTTGAACAAAGGGAGAACATCACCGTGGTTCAGGGAAATGTTACCCAAATCCTGGAGAACAACAACACCATTATCGGTGTAAGCTACACACAGGAAGACGGAACAACTGTTTCCCAACATGCAAAATTGACAATCGTCTGTGATGGACCAATGTCCGTACTGCGTGATAAATTGAGTAAAGTGAACAAGAAGGTAACTTCCTATTTCATGGGCTTGGTTCTGAAAGATTTAGAATTGGAATTCCCTTCTTATGGTCACATGATCGTTACAGGTGAGTTTCCAGTCTTGGTTTACCCGATCCATACAAATGCATATCGGATCCTAATTGATTATCCCGGTGGAAAAGCTCCCAAAATGGGGAAAGAGTCAATGGAGCGCTTGAAGGAAAGTGTAGTGAAAATATTACCTGAAGAAATGATTCAATCATTTTTAAAGGCAATGGACGAAGAACCCTTCAAGGTCATGCCGAATCACTCCATGAAAGGCCAGGCATTTCGTATGAAAGGTGCTGCACTTTTAGGTGATTCATTAAACATGAGACATCCTTTGACAGGTGGAGGAATGACAGCAACTTTTTCAGATATCCTTTGTCTGAATGGTGAATTGGCGGGAATGGATTTTCAGGATGAAAAAAAACTGGAATACGCCATCAATGATTATTATAAGAACAGAGGGGAAAATGTTGAAACAATCAATATTTTGGCAAACGCTTTGTATGGAGTCTTCACCAACGATGAATTAAAAGAAGCATGCTTTGAATATTTGCAGAAGGGAGGAGAGCAAGCTACAGGTCCGCTTTCCATTCTTTCGGGAATAAACAAAAACAAACAATTTCTGTTGAAACACTTTTTTAAAGTGGCGATGCAGCACCCGATACATTTTATTACTAAACCGGCGAAACAAATACGCTTATACAAAAATGCAAAAAGAATTCTTCTTCCCATATTAAAGGACGAGGAAGTTCCGGCAATGATCTAAATGGAGAAAATTGAACACGAATCGCTTGAAGCGGCAGACTTAAGGAAACAGAATCATTTGGATTTGGCCTTTGCTTCACAAAGCGCCTTATCAGATGGTCGTTTTTATTACGAACCGATGTTAGAGGGGCACCCTGAACAATCAGACATATCTATTCAACTAGGAGCGAAAACAATGCGTTATCCTATTTGGATTTCCAGTATGACGGGAGGTACTTCCACTGCAGGTCCAATCAATAAGATGTTGGCAAAAACGGCTAATAAATACGGTTTTGGAATGGGTCTTGGGTCTTGTCGGATCATTTTGGAAGACAATACCTATTTCGATGATTTTAACCTGCGTCCGATACTGGGTGATGCTTCTCCCCTGTTTGCCAATGTAGGAATTGCTCAAATTGAGCGATTAATAGATAAAGGTCAGGCATCCAAGCTAAAAGCACTGGTAGATAAATTGGATGCGGATGGTTTGATTGTCCATGTTAATCCTTTGCAGGAATGGTTGCAGCCAGAAGGTGATTTGATTCAACGCTCCCCGCTTGTCACAATTAAACAGTTGTTGAACGAGATTGACACAAACATCATTGTCAAGGAAGTGGGTCAAGGATTTGGTCCTGAAAGTATGAGGGAATTACTAAAACTGCCGATTTTGGCAATCGACTTTGCTGCAAATGGCGGAACAAACTTTTCAAAATTGGAGTTATTGCGTAACGAACCATTGAAAGCTCATTATGAAGATGTGATCGCTTTGGGGCATTCTGCTACCGAAATGGTCGATTTTTTAAATAAATCAATCCAAGAACTAGGATCTGAACGTAAGTGTAATAATGTGATTATAAGTGGTGGAATAAAAAACTTTTTAGATGGTTATTACTTAACCTCTAAAGCAAACATCCCCGCGATTTACGGTCAGGCGGCGCCATTCTTAAAACATGCAAATGAATCTCAGGAAGCCCTGGATACATTTGCTGAAATACAAATTAAAGGATTATTAATGGCTCAAAAATTTCTAAAAATAAGATAATGGAAATATTAATAGAAGGGTTCTCAAAAAAGAACAAACAGGAGAAGTTGGAGGCGATTGCAAAGTTTTGTAAATCACCAAATAAAACGATAGAAACATTTAAAAGTTTTGATCACCCGGATGCTTCTGTTCAAGAAGTGATTGACGAGTTTAGTGAAAACACTATCTCGAATTTCCACTTACCTTATAGCATTGCTCCAAACTTTTTGATCAATGGAAAGACCTTTGCCGTTCCAATGGTCATTGAAGAAAGCTCTGTTGTAGCTGCTGCTTCAAAAAGCGCGAAGTTCTGGTATGCCTTAGGAGGATTCCATACAGAGATCGTTGATACGGAAAAAGTAGGACAAGTTCATTTCTTATGGCACGATGATATTGAAAAACTGATCAATCGTTTTGATGAATTAAAACAGCTTTTATTCAAAGGTTCAGAAGATATTACGGTAAACATGCGTAACCGTGGTGGTGGTATTAAGGATATTGTCTTAAAAGATCTTTCAGACAAGGAGCCAGGATTGATGCAGTTATTCGTCACTTTTGAAACAATCGATTCAATGGGGGCTAATTTCGTGAACTCCTGCTTGGAACGATTCGCTGAACTATTTAGAAACTGGCACCAAACCCAACCGGACTTTAAAAAGGATGGATTGGAGATCATCATGTCTATTCTCTCTAACCTTACGCCTAATTGCGTGGTCAAATGTTGGGTGGAAACGGATGTTAAGAACCTGGATGGAATTGTTCCGGGTATTTCCGGGAAAGAGTTTGCCAAAAAGTTCCATACAGCCGTGAGAATTGCACAAGTAGATCCTTACCGTGCAACGACGCACAACAAAGGAATTTACAATGGTGTTGATGCAGTGGTATTGGCAACAGGAAATGATTTTAGAGCAGTTGAAGCCTGCGGTCATGCTTATGCAAGTATGAATGGCAGTTATTCTTCTTTGACGAATTGTACGATCGTTAACGATATCTTCCGTTTTGAGCTGACTTTACCCATTGCAATGGGGGTTGTTGGCGGATTGACGAACTTACATCCGTTGGTGAAACTGTCACACGAAATTTTAGATTTCCCGAATGCAAGAGAATTGATGGGAATAGCAGCAGCAGCAGGATTGGCAAACAATTTTGGAGCGGTTAAATCATTGACAACGACAGGTATCCAACAAGGACACATGAAAATGCACTTGTTCAATATCATGAATCAATTAGAAGTCAAAAAAGAAGACCGCGATAAAGTAGTGGCTTACTTCAAAGACAAAAATGTCTCGGTGTCTGCAGTTCGTACCTATGTTGAATCTTTTCAATTAGTCTGATTGGCAGTTTCTGAAAATATGATAAGAACCTATAAGGCATCAGGAAAACTGATGCTTTTTGGTGAATACCTCGTGCTGAATGGATCAGACTGTCTGGCTTTCCCCCTAAAATTCGGACAAACACTTTCAGTAACAAAGTCGGACGAAATTATCTGGGAAAGCCATTCCAAACATGGAATCTGGTTTTCTGCTTCTTTGAGCGATGATTTCACCATTCTGGATACCAATAACGAAGAAGTTGCAGCAATTTTGCGGCAGTTGTTCCTCGTCATTCGATCTGAAAAACCCGATCTTGATTTCAATCAAAAATTCAAGATCGAAGCGAATTTCGAATTGAATTGGGGACTTGGTTCCAGTTCTACATTGATCAGCCTATTGGGTCAATGGTCGGGTGTAGAAACCAGGAAACTGCTTGAAGCATCTTTTGGCGGATCGGGTTACGACGTGGCTTGTGCCACAGCAAATGCTCCGATTCTATATGCTAATGGAAAAATTAAAAAGGAGGTACATCTCCCGGAGTCAATAACGGATAAACTCCTGTTTATTTATTTGGGGAACAAGCAAAATTCACGAGAAGAAATTAAGCGTTTTAAGAAAAAAGAAGTTGCTCAACACCAAATCGAAACAATGAATGCAATGATCTCAAATGCATTACAGACAGATAAAATAGAGGTGTTTGAACAACAATTGAATCTTTCTGAAGAGTTAATTTCATCAATTATAGGGACTATTCAATTAAAACAGCGTTTCTTTGCCGATTACCCCTATAGTATCAAATCGCTGGGTGCCTGGGGTGGAGATTTTTTTATGGCAACTTACAGAGACCTGAAAACAGCAAAAAACTATTTTGAAGAGAATGGATATGACATATTATTTACCTATCAAGAATTCATAAAATAAATGGAAACAGATAAGGAACTGATGAACAAAGTAAAAGTAACGTGGTGCTGCCCGTCCAATATTGCTATTGTTAAATACTGGGGAAAAAAAGGAAATCAAATACCTTGTAATTCCTCGTTAAGTTTGACTTTGTCAAATTCATTTACAAAAGTCGAAGCCGAATTATCCGAAAAGACTTCTGATGAAGTGGTTGAGTTATCCTACTATTTCGAAGGAGAGATCAACGAAAAATTCGGTCAGCGGGTTGCGAAATTTTTGATCGATAATCGTGAATTCTTCCCGTTTATAGAGGAGAAAGCGATTACGATACATTCCTCTAATAGTTTTCCTCATTCAGCAGGAATTGCCTCTTCTGCATCTGCATTCGGCGCAATTTCCCTGGCACTTTTAGATATTGCCTACAGCTTGCAAGGAAAAGAGAAAGACGAAACCTTTTACACGGAGGCTAGTAACTTAGCTCGATTAGGAAGTGGAAGTGCATCACGCAGTATGTTCGCCGGATTTGCCTTATGGGGAGAAAATGACCAAATCCAAAACTCTTCGAATCAACATGCAATAGCGATCAAGGATGTACATCCAACGTTTCAGAACATGAAAGATGCCATTCTGATTATCGAAGATGAACCCAAGAAGGTATCCAGTTCTGTCGGTCACTCCTTAATGAATAACCATCCGTATGCAGAAAACCGTTTCAAGCAAGCAAATGAACGCACAGCTGAGTTGGTTGAGATTCTGAAGACCGGAAACATGGAAGCATTTATTCAAATGTGTGAATCAGAAGCATTGACATTGCATGCGATGATGATGACATCCATGGATTATTATCTATTGGTGAAACCGGGAACAATTACAGCCATTGAAAAATTGATGGAATTCCGCAAGGAGAGTAACGTTCCTGTTTGTTTTACATTGGATGCAGGTCCGAATGTTCACGTTCTTTATCCGAAAGCGTATGAAGCAGAGGTCGAAGAATTTATAAATAACGGGTTACGCGACACATATAAAAAAGTCATTTTCGATGAAGAAGGCTTTGGTCCAACAAAATTGAATAGTTAATAGATGGAAAGAGTTAATTCAAAAATTCTTGTGTTTGGAGAATACAGCGTTTTACATAACGGTATGGCTCTGACAATTCCATTCAGCAAATTTTCAGGGAAATTGTGTTACCCTAAAACCGTAGAAGAAAGTGCAATTGCGGTATTATCCAACAAAGGCATTAGAGAATTCTTCAAGCATATTTTAGAAAATCACCCGGACGATACATTCAAATTGAATGTGAATCAACTATCACAGGAATTGGACAAAGGATTGTTTTTTAGAAGTGATATTCCACAAGGTTTTGGTTTAGGAAGTTCCGGTGCGCTTGTTGCCGCAATATTCCTACGCTATTTGGAAAAAGCCGGTGATTTCAAAGATGAATTGAAGCACTTAACAATGGACCGTGTTCAAAGTTTAAAAAGCACTCTGGGTTCTTTGGAAGGGCATTTTCACGGAAAGAGTTCGGGGATTGATCCCTTGAGTATCATTATCAATGAACCCTTATTATTAAAAGCCAACAAGGAAATTGTAAGAGTGGATATTCCTGCTTACGATGAAAACGGAAAGAACGTACTGTTTTTATTGAATACCGGGATGGCCCGAAATTCCGAAAAACTGATTAAGCAATTCAATACTGCGTGTGAAAAAGAAGACTTTCAGCAAAAATTGCAAACGAAGTTGATTGAATATGCCAATGCAGGGATTACTGATTTCCTGAAGGGTGATACTGAAAATTTTTATCTGAACCTGGAGAAATTAGTCAAATTTCAATTGGACGAGATGGATTATCTGATCCCGAAAAAATACCAAAGCATTGTTCAGCAAGGGCTGGAGACGAAAGATTATTACTTGAAGATTTGTGGATCCGGCGGTGGTGGATACATGATCGGGTTTACCCAAAACTGGGAAGAAACACAGCAATTACTAAAAGGCGAAGATTTAGAAATTTTCTATAGATTTTAAATTATGACGACAGCAACTACAATAAAAGAGGATTTGGAAATCCAAAGAAAAGCGATTATTCATTTTTTGGAGACGGAAGCATTGGAAGGTTTCCCAAGTAACTTATCTGATTCCACGTATCATATTATGACACTTGAAGGAAAGCGTTTGCGCCCTATCATGGTGTTAATGGCTGCTCAGGGCTTCGGTGTAACTACTGAAGCGGCTATGACTGCAGCAATTTCAATTGAAGTGTTCCATAATTTCACACTGGTACACGATGATATCATGGATAAGGCTTTGTTGCGCAGAGGAAAAATCACCGTGCATGAAAAATACGGGGTGGATAAAGCCATTGTAACAGGAGATGCCATGCTACCCCATTCTATCGGTTTGCTGATCAAAGGAAATGAAGATAAGGCTGCAGTTTTAATCAAAAGTTTCCTGAAAATGGCTCAGGAAGTGATGGAAGGACAGCAATACGATATGGAATTTGAAACACAGGAACTAGTGACTGTGGAAGAATACATGAATATGATTCGCCTGAAAACATCTGTTCTGTTCGGATGTGCTTGTGAGATAGGCGCTATTTTAGGTAATGCCTCCGTCGAAGATCAGAAAAAACTATACGATTTCGGACTTTATTCCGGATTGGCATTCCAAATTATGGATGACTACCTGGATACATTCGGCGATGATACATTCGGAAAACGAATCGGAGGAGATATCTTACTGAATAAAAAGACATTCCTATTGATCAACGCAATGCAACATGCAAATTCGGATCAAAAAGCCTGCATCGCGGAGTTATTTGAGGAAAAAGATGAAGAAGCGAAAATCAGTGGATTCCAGACTATTTTTAAAGAAATCGGAGTAGCTAAGATCGCTTTGGATAAAATGGAAGAACTACATGATAAATCTGTAGAAGCTGTGATGTCCTCCGGTCTTTCTGAAGAAGATAAACGAAAAATGATCGAATTAGGTGAGATCATGCTTCGCAGAACAACTTGATACACGATGAATTTCGACCAAAAGGATCCCGCTTATTTTTGGGAAACGTGGAAGTTTTCTTCAAAAAACGGACAACAATCCTGGCAATTTGAAATTCCGGATGATTTAAAAGGGATCATTCAATCTGAATCCGATTGGGAAAAACCTGAAGGAGTAGCTTTTTTAGAGGCTTTTGACCGTGCATTTATCTTTGACAAGAAAGTCAATCCGAATTCCGGTGACCGGGTATTTCGTCATTTGCGCAAGAAACAAGTCGGTGAGCCGAAGATTATATCATCCACCGAAGCGGATGCTCTATCCCTCAAAGACAGAGCCCGAATCAGCTTGTTAAATGGCTTTTCGTTTTACGAAACACTACAGGAACCTGATGGAAATTGGGCGGGTGACTACGGTGGTCCGCTGTTTCTAATCCCCGGATTGGTCATCGCATCCTACATTACAGAGACACCTTTTGAAAAACCGATGCAGGTTTTAATGAAGCGCAATTTATGGAATCACCAAAACGAAGACGGTGGTTGGGGATTGCATATCGAAGGACATTCAACCATGTTCGGAACGGTCATGCAATATGTGACTCTCCGTATTTTGGGTGAAGATCTTTCCAATCCCGACATGAAACGCGCGCTTGATTGGATTTTAAGCCATGGTGGAGCAGTACAAATCCCCATGTGGGGTAAGTTTTATCTTTCAGTGCTAAATGTCTATGAATGGGCAGGAAATGATTCTTTATTGCCTGAATTGTGGAAGTTACCAAAATGGCTTCCTTTCCACCCCGGAAAATACTGGTGTCACAACCGAATGCTTTACCTTCCAATGTCCTACTGCTTCGGAAACAAAGTAAAAGGACAAGAAACTCAATTGGTCAAAGAATTAAGAACCGAATTATACACAACAGACTATTATTCAATTAATTGGAAAAAAGCACGTCGACAAGCATGTGAAATAGACATTTTCAATCCTGTTAGCAAATGGTATACCCGTTTAAGTAAGATCATTAACGGGTACGAAAAAATCCATTCCGGGAAGTTCAGAAAAAGTGCATTGAAATATGTTGCAGATTACATTGACCATGAAGATATCCATACGCGTTATATCAATATCGGTCCGGTAAATCAGGCAATGAATTCCATTTGTGTGTGGCATAAACACGGAAAAGATTCCGAACAATTTAAAAACCACGTTGAACGCTGGAAAGATTATTTGTGGATCGCCGAAGACGGTGCTAAGATGGGAGGTTATAATGGTTCTCAATTATGGGATACCGCATTCGCCGGTCAGGCTTTGATAGAAGCAGATATGGAAACCAGTTTTCCGGAAATGGCAGAGAAAATTTATCACTTCATCGATATCACACAAATTGACCGCAATCCGAAGGAATATACCAAATACTGGAGAGATGTAACACTCGGATGCTGGCCTTTTTCAACCATTGATCACGCATGGGCAGTGACGGATTGTACGTCGGAAGGAATGAAGACCGCTCTTTTATATAACAACAAGGAACACATCAACAAGCAAAACCCGATGGATGTGGAGCGCTTGAAGCCTGCTGTTGATTGGTTGTTATTTATGCAAAATAAAGACGGAGGCTGGGCTTCTTATGAAAAGCGAAGAGCTCCGAAATGGATTGAAATATTAAATCCTTCGATGTTATTTGAGAATATCATGACAGAAGTGACCTATACGGAATGTTCTTCTGCTACCATGCAGGGATTAAAGGAATTTTCAGAAAATCACGATTATCGCAGAGAAGATATCAAAAGGGCACTTGTGCGCGGAGGGAAATTTTTACAATCGAAACAAGATCCCGATGGCTCCTGGTATGGCTGTTGGGGAGTATGTTACACGTACGGAACCTGGTTTGGTATTGAAGGTTTACTGGCTGCCGGTCATAAAAATGACACCTCATCGCCTGAGATTCAAAAAGCATGTGACTTCTTGTTGAGTAAACAGCGACCGGATGGCAGCTGGGGAGAATCCTTTGAATCGTGTGTAGAGCACAAGTACATCGAACACGAAGACGGGCAGATAATCAATACGGCATGGGCGCTTCTTGCTCTGATGAAAGCAAAGCATCCCGACAAAGCTGCCATTGAAAAGGGAATTGAGTTTATTCTTTCCCGACAGGAATCAACCGGTGATTTTCCTCAAGAAGGAATTTCCGGGGTATTTAACGGAAACTGCATGGAAACCTATACTGCATATAGAAATATTTTCCCTTTATGGGCGGTAGCGCGGTATTACCGGTATTTATAAGAAATAGAAATCAGAAAGCCATTCGTCAATTAACGGATGGCTTTTTTGTGACCGACCACAACGAAAGTCGAACACCATAATAGGAGATCTTTATTTGATCTTTTGAAAGTTGTGTAAGACCACAGAATTTCCAGTGAAATCTTACAACAAGGTCTGGTAAGGAATCTTGAAAAGAACTTTTACGCCTTGCAGTTCCTCGTTGATATCACTCAAATTAATCACTTCAAAGGTTGTATTCGTTCCTCCCAGTGTTCTAATTCCCGCAATGCGTTCTTCGGTGATGGTTGTTGCTAAAGACTCATGGCCTTCGTGCTTCTTCAATAAATTGTTCAACCCTACTCCATTGTCTTCGATCTCAAACAGTAAATAGTCTGCTTCTTTTGCAAACCGGATAGAGATCTTTCCTACCTGGTTATCTTTGAACAATCCGTGTTCCAATGAATTTTCAATAAATGGCTGCGACAACATGGGCTGAATGAGCACGTTTTCATCATCAATATCATCACTTGAGCTGATTTCCCACTCCAATTTGTCTCCAAAACGCAGTTTTTGGATTTCCAGGTAGCGTTCAAGTAAGTGCTTTTCTTCCGCCAGCGTAACCTGGTCCTTGCGAGAAAATGTCAGTATCATGCGCATCAACTCGGAAAACCGGCTCAAATATGTCGCAGCTTTCATCGGATCTTGCTTGTAAATAAAGTTCTGAATGGAATTCAGTGAGTTGAAAATGAAGTGTGGGTTCATTTGTGAGATCAGCAGTTTTTGCTGCAGGTGAATATTTTTTTCCCTGGCTTTGATCCGGTTATTTCGAATCACAAGTACAAATACAACAACCAATAGAAGTGATAACAACACAATCCCAATAATGAAATAGCGATTGGTAGAAAGCTTCAATTGATTGATCTCATTGACTTGTTTCAACTCTTTGTTTTCCTGTTCTTTTTTGTCTGTTTCATATTTCTCCTTCAGGTTGGCAATTCCATACTGTGTTTGCTGATCATAAACGACAAATTCAGCGTTTACAGCCTGTTCATAAGCCTCAATTGCCTGCTCGTATTGTTTCAATCCTTTATAAGCGATAAAAAGAGTATACTGCAACATCCCTTTTTCAGAATCCAGTCCTTGCTTATTTTCAAGTAATGATAATCCTTTTTTTGCTGCTTCAATTGCTTCCGGAAAACGATTGCTATCTCTGTAAAAAACACTTTTTATCCGGTAAAACTGTGCCTGAACTGCAACACTTTTAATCTGGGAGAAATACTTTCCGCTTTCTTCAATTAATTTCTCTGCCTGGTCCAGTTTTCCAAGCCCCTGGGCAAGTAAAGCAGCGTTTGTGGTTCCTTGTGCGAGTAGTCCTGCGTCGTTTAATCCTTGCTGAAGCACAAAAAAAGTATCAATGTACTTTTGTGACATGACGTTTTCATTGCTGTTCAAGTAGAGTGTAGAAAGGGTGATTGCCGTCATAGACGCTTCTCTTTTTGCACCGGCTTTTACAAGCATTTCAAATCCCTGTTTTTGCAGTTTGATACCTTCCATTGGCTGTGTACCGAAAACGATCATTCCCAGCTGAGACATACACAAACCCTCCTGGGTTTTGTTTTTTATCAAAATACTGATATTTAAAGCCTTGTATGCCAGTTTGGTTGCTAGCTCATTATTACTGGTTTTAAAGGCGTTAAATCCTTGCTGACGCAGGGTTTTACACATCCCAAGCCGATCGTTTTTCAAACTAAAATACTCATATGCCAGACCGGCATACTTTTTAGCTTTATCCATTTCCTGCTGCCGTTCATAATATTTTGCATACAAGAGGTCCGCGGTGGCCATACCGTATTGGTTCTTTTTCTGTTTACTGTATCGATAAAGCCGGTCAATGTAGTTTTTGGTTTCCGTCTCGGATTTCTGCCAAATACTCAGGTTAATTATTTTCTCCCACAATTCTATTTTCTCCCTTTCAACAGAAACCTTCGCGACTTTCTGAAGCAAACCGTCAATTTCATGACCTTTTACTGTAAAAGATAAAAGACAAAGAGACAGGATTCCGATAAATTGGGTGATTTTCATTTTAAGGCAATTTTATTAATGAGAAAGCATTATTAACAGGACAAAATTAAGAATATTAAGCATAAAACCCTTTTACAATAAGGGTTTTGTGCCAGGTGGCATCTAAATTCAATCTTGTATTTATAAATGGTTCAATCACCAACCCGAAGACCTTTTCACACTTTCATGGTGGTTTTAGAAACGTAATGAGAGATATTTCGAACTATTTGGTGGAGGATTTAAGGAAGTTAATATAAGTGACCGATTTCTAACGGTTTCCAAATAGGCAAAGGCGCCTTTTCAAATATTAGTTTTTTGGCACTTCTGTTTATTTGGTGTTATGAGCATTATTTAACCCGTACTATATCTGTATAAATTCCTCTGCTATTTTCTTTAGTAAATTGAACTACTATGGTGTCGTTTTTATTCACGAAAAATACGCGCTTATCGTTTTTATGTTTTATAACAATTGTTTCCCCTAAAACTATTTGTTCCCTAACTTCATCATCAACAGAATCAGAATGTAAGTCGCCAAAAACAAAACCACCGCGACAATCTTTAAACAACAGATACATTACACCCTTCCCATTGTTCTTAATATCGAAAATAGTATCATTGACTACAAGCTCTTTACTTGGGAAAACTACATTATTGAGTGGTCTACATATACAAGTTTCACAAACATAGTTTTTATAAATTAAGTTGTAAAACATAATGCATAAAGGTATCAACGCAACTAAAATAAAAGGGAAATAGTCCCTTAGTTTATTGCTTAAGTTATCAGGTTTAAATTTATTACTCATAACTCGCTTATATACATAAATCCAACTACTTACAAACAATTAAAATTGGATTTCATACTGAATTTCAAATGTTTTTGCGAATAGTTCTCGTTACGTTATTGCCCAATACTACACAATAATTCTGAAAATCAACTCTCTATTGAAAAATTACCGAAAGAAATTGAACTTGAAATCCAATAGGATTCGAACCGCTTCGAATATTTAGAAAACTGAATAAAATCAATGGTTTGCGGGAGGTTTTACTTCGCCACCCTCTCTGACGGAGTCTGATACTCGTCAGAGTCATCAGACCTTAATCCTCCCTCGAGGGAGGAAAATCAAATTGAAACTTCGAACACCCCATTTCCTCCTCGGAACAAAAATCGATACCTGTCTAACAAATTTCTCCAGCGGACACTAGCCCAATTACACGACCCGAAAATCTCAAAGAGTACCCGAAGTCGTCACCCGTCCTTCCAAACGATTCGAAGGAGCGATAATCTGCCGGTGCGGTTGCCAATTCCGGAAAGTGCTTGTCATTTGGGATCCTGATCCCTTCTTTCCGTGAATAGGCCCGCACGGGCAGATTAGCTGAACACCGTAATTGGGCCAAGGCAGTTTTGCCTACTTTTTCTGCCTTGGCAAAAAGTAGGAAGGGTTTAATCTGAAATCTTTATGGAATGAAAAAGGGAAGCTTTCGCTTCCCTTGTGACCTCAAGCGGGGAAACTTCTAACTTTTTGATGGAAGATTTGGAGCGTATATTGCAACTGGAAACTTTGGAAAACAATATTCTTTAACAACAGCTTTCACCCTTTTGAATTGGTGGACACTTTACTGTTCCATAACTACAATAAACACAACAATCACCCTTTAATGGTTTGAGTACAGTTTTGCAATTTTCACATTCATAGAAGTAAGAACAAGCATCGGTTGGCATGATTTCATCTTTCTTGTGTCCGCAATTTGGACAGGTGATTGTTGAATGCAATTCTACTTCTTCTTCCGTTTCACAGCATCGACCATGTAATCTGTGGCGGTAATAATCTACAACAGTAGCAATCAAAAGTCCCAACATTCCTGCATAGAGAAAATAAACCCAATATTTACTATCGTTGAAATGGTATCCGTAAAAGATTAAAAGAGCACTCGGCATAGCGATCAGCAATGGATACATACACCTGTGTTTCCTGTATGAGATAAAGAATCCCACCAATGAAACCACAACCATTATTTGAAAAAGCCACATTGTCCAACCTCCAAAGACCTCGAAACTACCCAAACCAAGTGCGGAAGCAGCGAGTGCAAAGATTGGAAAACAACAGGGTGAAAGGATTGCAACTAACAGCATCCCAATAACTCCCCATTTACTTATGTTTTTAACTCCATTATTCATTATTGTAAAATTACAACTAAAGCGTTTATATTTGTTCAGTGAAATCTTTAGCATTGTTATTGGCTTTTTTTACGCTTTTTTCAACGGCAATTCCTTGTTGTGCATTTGATAATTGCAAGGACGAACCGCAATCGGAAAATTCTACAAACGATGAAGAAGGTTCATGTTCACCATTTTTCGTTTGTTCTTCGTGTGCTGGATTTGTAACACTTGAATCTCATTCATTGATTGCAATTGAAAATGTTGTTGTACACGATGTGTCAACAACCAATTATCCCGACTATTCTCTATCCTTTTATTCTCAAATTTGTTTGGGTATTTGGCAACCGCCAAAGGTTGGATAATAAATATACACTCACAGAGTGTTTACTCTAGTTTATTATTCAAATTACTCATATTATGCGTGTAATCATTTTACTGCTATTTGCAGTCATTGGGTGCGCACCCTTATTTGCGCAAAACACATTTAAAGCAATCATTAAAGATGCTGAATCGAAGGAAACACTTCCGAGTGTTGTAGTATTCATTAAGGAACTCAATATTTCGGGAAGTACTGACGAGAATGGCGGAATAGAATTAAACGGTATTCCGAATGGGTCGTACATTTTAGTATTCAGGTTCACAGAATATCAAGAGCGTTCAGATACGTTCAATTTCCCGATTCAAGAAAACCAACCTGTAGAAATTCTCCTACAATCCGAGGAATCCGAAGATTTGGACGAAGTGGTTATTTCGACGACAAGAAGTTCCCGAACCATTGACGACATACCAACTCGTTTGGAAGTGATCTCGGCAGAAGAACTCGACGAGAAAAACAATATGAAGCCTGGGGATGTTCGGATGCTATTGAGTGAAAGTACGGGAATCCAAACACAACAAACCTCAGCAACGAGCGCAAATGCGACTATTCGAATACAAGGTTTGGACGGACGTTATACCCAATTGCTAAAAGATGGCTTCCCCCTTTATTCCGGATTTTCTGGAGGTCTTGGAATTATGCAAATTCCACCTTTGGATTTGAAGCAAGTGGAGGTAATCAAAGGGAGTTCATCAACCCTTTATGGAGGTGGTGCAATTGCTGGATTAATCAATTTCATTTCGAAAACACCAACCGAAAAGAGAGAAATCAGTTTTCTTGTAAATGGTACGTCTGCACTTGGATTGGATGTTAGCGGATTTTACAGTCAGAAATTCAAGCGGATTGGTTTGACTGTTTTTGCTTCCCGAAATTCCAATCAAGCCTATGATCCTGCAAAAAATGGATTTTCAGCAATTCCAGAGTTTCAGCGTTACACCTTCAATCCTCGGTTGTTCTTCTATCTGAATGAAAAAACAACGCTCAATATTGGGTTCAACACTTCATTTGAAAATCGTCTTGGTGGTGATATGAAATACATCAAGGGAGAACAGGATTCTTTGCATACTTACTTTGAGAAAAACGAAACTCAACGCTATGCGACTCAATTGCAATTTGAACGAAAATTAAATGAACAATCCAAATTGGTCTTTAAGAACAGTGTTAGTTTTTTTGATAGAAAAATCACTATTCCATCTTATCAATTCGGGGGAAAACAGGTTTCATCGTTTAGTGAATTTACCTATTCATCTAATAAAGAAAAAGTAGACTGGGTAACAGGGTTGAATTTGTGGACGGATGACTTTAAAGAACCCAAGCCCGATAGCATTGGAAGCAGAGCTTATCAACTCACCACCATTGGGGCTTTTGCCCAAAACACCTATACACCTGTTGAGTGGTTCACACTTGAAACGGGGTTACGAGTAGATTATATTTCTCCTGCAACAAACGATAAATTGAAAGGAATGTTCGTTTTGCCTAAAGCATCACTACTTTTCAAAATCAATCGACATTTAACCTCTCGATTGGGTGGCGGTTTGGGTTACAAAACTCCAACCATGTTTACGGAGCAAGCAGAGAATATTACCTTTCGAAATATTGTTCCGCTAAACATTTCACAATCAAAAGCCGAACAATCGTATGGCGGGAATTTTGATGTGAATTACCGAACCCGAATTGGAGAAAAGGTTTCATTCAGCATTAACCAATTGTTTTATTACACCCGATTGGAAAGCCCTTTAATCTTGACACTTCGAGCAGATAATTTATACGAGTTCAGCAATGCAGATGGGCACATTGATTCAAAAGGAACTGAAACAAACATGAAGATTGGCTACGGGATAGCAAAATTATTCGCCGGCTACACTTACACAGACACAAAACGCCAGTATAATAATTTATCCTCTGCAATGCCTTTGACGGCAAAACATAGATTGAACCTCATTTTAATGATTGAGAAGGAAGACAACTTCCGTATTGGGCTTGAAGGTTATTATTTCAGTCCTCAACCGCTTTCGGATGGTACTTTTGGTCGTGATTACTGGATTTGCGGTTTGATGGCCGAAAAAAAATGGGAACACTTTTCGATTTACGTAAATTTCGAGAACTTTTTAGACGTTCGCCAAACCCGTTTCGGAAGTATTTACAGCGGAAGTATTAGTAATCCATCGTTTAAGGAAATTTATGCACCGATTGACGGAAGGGTAATCAATGCAGGAATCAAAATAAAGCTTTGAGCATGAAAAAATCGACATTCGCCATTACTCAAATGGATTGCTCCAGTGAGGAGCAAATGATAAAAATGAAGTTGGGAGATTTTCAAAACATCATCAAACTTGAATTTGATTTGCCTGCAAGAAAACTGATTGTTTTTCATTCCGATGAAATCACCTTGATTCATAAGGCTATAGACGAACTTAACTTGAATGCTTCTCTAATAAGCACCGAAGATTCTGAGGAATTGGTAAACCTATCTGAAGATCACGGGAAAGAACGGAAACTATTGTGGATTGTTCTAGCCGTGAACTTTTCAATGTTCGTTTTAGAGATAATTATGGGGTTTATTGCAAATTCCATGGGTCTTATAGCGGATAGTTTGGATATGCTCGCGGATGCCTTCGTTTACGCTTTGAGCCTCTATGCAGTTGGGCGATTAAGTTCTACCAAAAAACAAATTGCAAAGATTAGTGGTTATCTGCAATTGCTCTTGGCGGGATTCGGGATTTTAGAAACCATCCGAAGATTTGTAAATGTTGAGGAAGTGCCAGGATTTCAATCCATGATTGTGATTTCTTCCATTGCCTTACTTGGAAATGCCATTTCGCTTTATGTGTTACAAAAATCGAAAAGCAAGGAAGCCCACATGCAGGCAAGTATCATCTTTACGAATAACGATGTGCTTGTGAATATTGGAGTAATAATAGCAGGTGTTTTGGTCTATTTTACGAACACAAAATTGCCAGACCTTATTGTGGGAGGAATTGTTTTTCTATTTGTTGCAAGAGGTGCGTTTAGTATATTGAAATTAGCTCGATAAAAAAAACTTAACTGCCCCACTTACGGGTGGGCAAATAACTTTTTTTGTAACTAACCGAATTCTTTTTACAAAAAAACACGCTATAATTCAATGTATACTTGGGTTTTAATTAAAAGACAGATGCCCCACCAATGGTGGGGCATCTGTCTTTTTTTGTGTTCGTGACCTCAAGCGGGGAAACTTCTAACTTTTTGATGGAGGATTTGGAGCGGGTATTACAGCTAGAAACGTTAAACAGAACAACACTTTGAAATGAAAATCAAGTATTCTTCTAATCAACAATTCAGAATTTCTTCAGAATTGGAATTGTATCTTTGGTAGGTGAAGATTTTAATCATTGAGGACGAACACGAACTTGCACAAGATGTTATTGGTTATCTGACCAGTCAGGATTATCTGTGTGAACATGCGGAGGATTACAATCAAGCTATTGATAAAATTTCCGCGTACACTTACGATTGTGTTTTATTGGATTTAATGATTCCTTTCGGGGATGGTTTGGAAGTATTGGAAAAACTGAAAACTGAAAAACGCTCGGATGGCGTTATTATCATTTCTGCTAAGGGTGCACTTGATGATAAAATTAAGGGGTTACAATTAGGAGCGGATGATTATTTAGCAAAACCCTTTCATTTGTCCGAACTATCCGCACGTATCTATTCGGTTATTAGAAGAAAACAATTCGATAATTCAAATACGATTACTCACGATGATTTGACGGTTGATATGCTTTCCAAAACGGTTACGGTTGGTTCAAACATCGTTTCACTCACTAAGAAAGAATTTGATTTGTTATTGCTCTTTTTGGGAAATAAGAATAAGGTCATTTCGAAAAATGCACTGGCTGAACATCTTTCGGGAGATATTGCAGATATGTTCGATAATCATGATTTTGTTTACGCTCACGTAAAGAACCTCAAAAAGAAACTGACCGAAGCAGGATGCGAAAACTACCTCAAAACAATTTACGGAACAGGCTATAAATGGGAACTATGAGTAAACTGCTGGACAAACCTTTCAAATCATTTTCCATTTATGCACTGATTATTTTGGTGTGTAGTATTCCTGTATACTATTTCGTTGTGGATTCCATTTGGCTCGAAGAATTGGATGAACACAACTGGATCATTCGTAAACGGATGGAAAAGGGAATCCAGAAGGCTAAAATTGACGAAAAGGAACTCAACAAAACGCTTAAAATATGGAATAAACTTCAACCGGGAACTGAGTTAGTTGCCATTGATCAAAATGAGATAACGAAAAACCGCATTTACACGACAACCACTTATAATCGTTTCGAGTATGAAATGGATCGTTTCAGGGTGTTGTCGACTACTATTTGGGTCAACAATAAGCCATACCGACTGACAATCTCAACCAATGTGGAAGAAGCAGATGAAACCTTGGTTGCAATTGCCTTTGTTACGGTGTTTTTCTTCTTGTTTTTAGTCCTTGGTTTTGTCTTTCTAAATAAACGAATCTCCAAAAAAAGTTGGAAACCGTTTTACAAGACCCTCAATCAACTCAAGAACTTCGATCTAAGCAAAGATCAGCACATTCACTTTGAACAATCCGATATTGAAGAATTTGAAGAGTTGAACACAGAACTGACGATATTAATTGAAAAAAGCGCTTCAACGTTTAATCAGCAAAAACGCTTCATCGAAAACGCTTCTCACGAATTGCAAACTCCATTGTCTGTTTTAAAAACAAAAATGGATGTTTTGTTGCAGAATAACACCTTATCGGAACAAGAAGCTTCGACTATTGAAACCATTAATTCCAGTCTTTCCCGAATCTCTCGGATCAATAAAAATTTGTTGCTCCTAGCCAAAATAGAGAATCATCAGTTTACAGAAGAAACCTCCGTAAATATTCGGCAAATTCTAACCGAGAACATTGAATTGTTGGACGATTATTTTCAAAGCAAGGGAATTCAAATTCAAATAAATGTTACCTCCTATACTGTAAAATGCAACCAGACATTATTGGAAGTATTATTCAATAATCTGACCACCAACGTAATTCGACACGGCACTCAAAATGATGTTTTACGGATCAACCTAACAGGTAATAAACTGATTTTTTCAAATACAGGAACAGGTTCATTGAATCAGGAAAACTTGTTTGTTCGTTTTGGGATTTCATCTTCTGAAACAACCAATAGTGGATTAGGTTTGGCGATTTCCAAAGAGATTTGTGATCGTTACAATTGGAAGCTTTCCTATCTATTTGACAATCATTTACACGCCTTCAGTATCGAATTCTAAATGTCTTCAGAATCTGTTCTGAAGTTTGTCTCATAACTTATAAAACAAACGTCATGAAACGATTATTTTTAACAGGCGTAGTGGCTATTTCATTTGCTGGATGCAGCTCCGCTCAGAAAACAGAGAAAGAAGGAAAAGATTCTAAAATTCCTGTAACAGTTCAGGATGCCTTCAAAAAACAATTTCCTACGATTACTGATGTGGATTGGGAACAAGAAGGTCCGAATTATGAAGCTGAATTTGAAAATGGTGAAGTTGAAACTTCTGTAGTAATCAATGCTAGTGGTGTTATCTTGGAAACCGAAACAGAAATGGAACCGAGCGCACTTCCAAAAGCAATTTTAGACTATCTCGATGCTAATTACAAAGGACAGAAAGTAAAAGAAGCTGCTAAAATTGTACTGAGCAATGGAACGGTGAATTATGAGGCAGAAGTCAATAAAAAAGACCTCATTTTCGACAACACTGGTACATTCATCAAAGTGATCACTGAATAATATGAAAATCATTCATTTCCGAAATTGGATTGTCTTGATAGGGCTAATCCTTTCATCTCAGGCATTTGCTCAAAGTGGAAATGTAACGATCTCCGGAACAATTAAGGGTAAGTCAGACAATACTGCTTTACCCTATGTTCAGGTTGTTCTTAAAACGGAAATCGATTCTACTCTGGTAATCGGAACAATAACAGATGAAGAAGGTCTCTTTTCACTTTCACCCGTTAAAACTGGCAACTATGTTTTAGTGGTAACTTCCTTTGGATATAAACCATTGAGAAAACCCGTTTATGTCGGTTCACTTTCCGACTTTTTGGATTTGTCGGTTATTGCATTGGAAGTATCGGTTGAGTCTTTAGAGGAAGTTGTAATTACTGGTCAAATCGAAGAAGTAAGCGACAAGTTGGATAAGAAAGTCTTTTCGGTTGAAGACAACGTGAGCCAAAGCGGTGGATCGATTTTACAGGCAATGCAGAACCTCCCCGGCATTACCGTTCAGGATGGTAAAGTACAACTACGCGGAAACGAGAAAGTAACTATTCTGATTGATGGAAAACAAACGGCATTAACAGGATTTGGAGATCAGTACGGGTTAGATAATATTCCCGCTTCCGCTATTGAACGCATTGAAATCATCAATAATCCTTCATCAAAATACGATGCCAACGGGAATGCAGGAATCATCAACATTATAATGAAGAAGAACAGACAGGAAGGTTTTTCAGGCAAAGTTGGAATGAATGGTGGTTTAGGTGCTTTGTGGGTCAAAAAAGAAAACCTGCCTACCATTCGTCCGCAATACCAATACACCCCAAAGATCAATCCAACGCTTTCTTTGAGTTATCGGAAAAACAAAATGAACTTCTTTTTTCAAGGTGATTACTTGTATACGCAGACATTAAACAAGAATGAATTCGTTACACGAACGTATGACGACGGAACCATTATCGACCAACAAACCAAACGAAACAGAAATACACATTTCGCAAATGCCAAATTAGGTTTTGACTATTCTTTCAATGATAAGAACACCTTGACTATTTCGGGTCTTTATGGAATGGAAAAAATTATAGACAATGGCGACCAACCCTTTTTCAACAGGGATTCTTCCGACCGCATTCGTTTGTGGAAATTTTTAGAAGACGAACTCAAGACAACCGTAATGGGAACAGTCATCTATCAGCATAAATTTCAACAAGCAGGTCATGTCTTAAATACTGTGTTCAATTATACCTTTCACCGCGAAAACGAGAAATACTTCTTTGATAATATCTATCCCACTTTCACAGGACACGATGCATTCAAATTGCTTTCTGACGAACAGGTAGCAGATTTCAATTTGGATTATGTAAAACCGTTAAAGTTCGGTCGATTGGAAACAGGAGCTAAATTCCGTTACCGAACCATTCCGACAGACATGCAGTTCTATCCTGGAATTAATTCACCTTTAGACACGACTGCAGGTGGATGGGCAAATTACAACGAGGTAATTCCCGCTATTTACGGGAACTATATCGTGGATCGTAAAAAAGTAGAAGCCGAAATTGGTTTGCGCGTTGAATATGTCTTGTTAAACTATCAGGTGAACCCAAATCACAGCACGTACAAAAGTGATGGGTACAACTACATTCAGCCTTTTCCAACCATGCGATTGGCTTATAAGTTCAATGACAAAAATAAAATCTCCTTATTTTACAATCGTCGTGTAGACAGACCGAATGAGGTGGATATTCGCATCTTCCCTAAATACGATGATGCCGAAATAATCAAAGTCGGGAATCCTGCATTGAAACCGCAATTCACCAATTCATTAGAATTAGGCTTTAAATCAGCTTTGGAAAAAGGATACTTCTACACCGCTTTATACGGCAGAGAAGCAAGCGGAACAATTACCCGTATTTCAAGCACCATTGCGGGAAGTAATTTGATCTATGCCGTATTTCAGAATGCAGGAAAAAGCTACAATGCAGGTATTGAAATGACCTTTTCAATGGATGTTGCAAAATGGTATTCCTTCAACGTCAATGGAAATGTCTATTATAATCAGATCAATGCCTTTAGTGTCGAAAACAAATACCCGATTGTACACACTTTTTCTGCCGATCAACAAAGCATCTATTCTGGAAATGCAAAGTTGAACAATACCTTTCATTTCAAGAAAGATATAGATATTCAATTGGTGGCAGTTTATCTTGCGCCTGATATTATTCCACAAGGAAAAATCGATTCACGTTTTTCATTGGATCTGGGGATAAAAAAGAAAATCCAGAAAGGAAAAGGTGAAGTGTTTCTAAATGCTACCGATCTATTGAATACGATGGTTGTAAGAAAAACGATTCAAGGTGATGGGTTTAGTTACGTAAGTACCGACTATTACGAAACGCAGGTTGTGAGAATTGGATATAGTTATAAATTTTAGCATCAAATGAATACGACTTTTGAATTAAAAATTAACTGCCCACTTACAGGTGGGCAAATAAGTTTTTTCGTGGCTAAAAGCATTTTGAATAATTGAATAATTGAATAATTGAATAATTGAATAATTGAAAACTTTCTATAAACCAATCTGGACTTGGATTTGAATAAAACAATAACTGCCCCGCTATTGGTGGGGCAAGTAACTTATTATTATCCAGCTAAGCCGACCAAAAGGAATTAAAAGACAGATGCCCCACCAATAGTGGGGCATCTGTCTTTTAATTATTCGTGAACCTAAAAGGATTCGAACCGTTTTAAACAACTGGAAAAAAGTATCTGCTTTGGATTCTCATTCCCGGTCGGTCCGTCTTTGATCTGATTAAACCAAAACCCCGATCCTGCATACGCAAAACCGGGGCTCCTTCATCTAATTTCTAGTTAACGTTCCACTACAATCGGAACAATCTGCCACGCATCTGCAGCTATTACTTTAACCGTATATGCTCCATTTGCCATGTCTGAAATGTTTATCTTCAAAGTAGTGTTTTTGGAATCTTTCATTTCTCGCACTACCCTGCCTTTACTATCGTAAATAATAACATGATCAATGGTCAACTTTCCTGCGTCAACCGTAAACAATCCGTTGGATGGATTCGGATAAATTGAAACAAAGGATAATTCGCTTTCCTTAATTCCCATGCAATCGTCCACTTGTACATCAATCGAAGCAGTTCCTGAACAACCATTCCCATCTGTAACCAAATAAGTAAGTGTCGCTACACCTGCTCCGGCAATAGCAGGATTGAATTGCCCGCCACTAACGCCGATTCCGCTATAAGTTCCTCCTGACGGAGCACCCTGAGTAAGGGCAAATGCGGCATCATCCAAACAAAGATTTGCGATCGCTGCAAATGTGACATTGGGATTCGGGTTAATAACCACTGTTGTTCCCGTCGATGCAGCTGATGTACAACTTCCATTTGATGCAGTTACCGTATAGGTTCCCGCAGTCGAAACGGTGATTGAAGGCGTCGTTTCTCCATTCGACCAGGTATTTCCTGTTGCAGCTGATGATGTCAATGTTACGCTGTTACCCGAACAGAATGTGGTTGGTCCTCCTGCTGTAATAGATGGTACCGAAGGTGTCCCGGTCACAGTTACATCATGTGTTGAAGTTCCGCCACCATTAACAGTTAGCGTAATGCTTTTCGTTCCTGCAGAAGAATAAGAAACGGTATGCGGACCGATACCTGTTGCTGTTGCTGGTGTAGCCCCTGGTCCAAAATCCCAGTCCCAAGAAGTAACAGCTCCGATAGAAGCATCCGTTACGGTTACATTTTCTCCCGTACAAACTGCTGATGGCGCTGCACCGAAATTAGGTCCGGGAGTTGCAATAACACCGGTCAGATTAATGTTATCTACATAGATGTTTTGCCCGTAATGACCTCTGTTTTGGAAACTGATCATCACATTCTGGTTCCCGATGTACGGACTTAAATCTATCGTTTCTGTGCGCCATTGAGAAGGTGTTGGTACAAATCCATCCGGAGTATAATCTCCCGGGACTGTCGATAAGTTATTTCCTCCCTTATAGTAAACCGTAGTAAACGAAGCTCCGCAATCTGTTGAAACCAGTACTGCCAGGGAATCTGAATTAGCACCGGAATACCTTCTGAATGCAACATCAAAAGTTAAGGTAGCACTTGATATTCCTGTGAAATTGTAAGTACTACTTCTCATTTCATCGTGATTCCCATTGTAATGATCATAGTTCCGGTACTGCATACTTTCTGTTGAACCCTGGGATCCGACAACTGCATTACGTTCCCATAATTCCGATACATTTGCTACGTTGACCTGATTCCAACCCAATGGTGGAAACGCCGCAGAAACAAATCCTTCAGTTAACGGTAAAGCAAGCTCCGTATTCACCTGAACAAATACAGCAATTGTTTTTGATGAAGTATTGTTTAAAGCATCTGTTGCCGTTAATGTTACGTTATAGGTTCCTGTTGACGGGTAAGTGACATTGACACTAGCCGCAGTGGAAGTTGCAGGTGTTCCTCCGGAGAAACTCCAGGAATAAGTAATGGGTGTATTATTGGTCCCTACACACGCCTGAGTATAAAGAACAGAAGAATTGTCACAATCAATCGCACTATCTCCAACAACAATGTTTGCCGCAAAAGGTCTCAGATTATCAAATGGAGATTCCCAAATAGCACGACCAAAACTAGCATATCGGATTCTCGCCTGATTGGTTCCGTCATCATACATGGAGAACTCTGTCGGAGATCTTCGCGAAGGCAGGTTTGTACTGTAATTCGTCCAAGTAACTGCACCGGCTTTTTTGTAATAAACAGCATTGTTTGTTGCTATAAACACTAATTCTTCCGTCCCGCCAAATTGTTCTGCCAAAATTCGTCTGTGGTTCACATTCGGAAGGTTGTAAGTTACATTTGTCCAGGTTACACCGGCATCTGCAGATCTGTAAACAGTATTATTCTCCGATACATAAACGATATCCGCATTATTGGCTATGGCAGCAACACTTCCAAGTGAAGTTGCTGATCCGGGTGGAGTGCGCAAGACAAATGTCGGACTTGCAGCTAAGGCATTTGATGATACATAGATATCTCCATTTGAAACCAATACATACAACCGGTTTGGATCAGCGATACTACTATGAATATCAACAATGGTTTGATTGAACGTTGATATTTGAGTCCAGGTCGGTGTTCCGGCACTTAGATCCGTAGTACGATAAACATTCGTTACCCCGACAAATCCTAAATTGACGTTTGTACGGTTAAATCCAAATGCATTCCAATTAGTTGTTGGAAGACCGTATCCTCCCGTTGGACCTGTATGATTCAGTTGCCGATCTGTTCCATCAAAATAAATGTTCCCATTATAGTCACACTGTCTCTTATCATAATCATCTCCACCTCCCGTTGTAAACCAGCCGGTAGCATCCGCGATAACTCGTCCGTTATCCTGCGTTCCGATGGAGATGAAATTTTTGTCGACCTGACTACCAATTCCACATTTGTTACCTATTTCATAGGCATAGAGTCCATCACTTTTTGGAGTCCAAACGTTTCCACCATCAACACTTAACCAAACCCCACCATCGTTCATGCTGTAGAGTTTGTTTCGATTGAATGGTGCTTGTGTAATCTGGTGCATATCCGTATGACATTTTTCCCACCAGTGGGTTAGCAATGTCCAGGTAACGCCACTATTGGTTGAATACCAGGTACAATGTGCCTGTAACCATAATTTAGACGGATCCAAAAGATCTACCGTAATGGTGTGGTTGTAATTTCCCTGACCACCTTCGGTTACATCATCATCGTAAAAAGTAATATACGGACTTCCTTCTGCTTTTTGGGTGGTAAAATTCAATCCACCATCAATTGATTTCAGGATAATACCACCACCACCAACAACTGATAAATAGACAATGTTCGGATTGGCAGGAGTTACACCAATACGTGAGCCCGACTGGATGTTTGCTGTTGAAGCAATCACTCCGCTGGTTATTTGTGTCCAGTTCGTTCCAAAGTTTGTTGATCTGTAAAAGCGAGGGACATCTTCTTCCGTACAAGCATAAACAATTTGAGAATTTGTTGCTGTATTCACTTTCATGTCAGTAAAAGGAATGTTGGTAGCAGTAACAGCCGACCAGTTATTTCCACCATCTGTAGATTTATAGATCCCTTTACTAGTAGCAGCAATGTATTCCAGAGAATTCGTTGAATTTTGAATAATTTCAATTACCAAACAGTTTGTTAAGCTCGTAGCAGTAAACGTTGCTCCACCATCGGTAGATTTTCTTAATCCGGCAGAACTATTGGAATAATAATTTGCATCACCCGTTCCCAAAAGCAAGTGCTGATCATTAGTATAATCAATACAAATTGAAGCACAGTTATTTGTTAGTACATCCGTTCCGGGCGCCACTGTCCAGTTCGCTCCCTGATCGTTTGAGAAGAATAATCCGCCTTCACCGGTAACTGCATAATATTTATTGGTATCGGAAGCATGAAACTTCATTTGACTGATTCTACAGAAACCGTGTATTTGTCCAGAATTGTTCGTCGGGAAATTCGTTCCGCCAGGAACCGGTGTCCAGTTTGCTAATTGCGCATAAGAGCAGATACTCAGCAGCACTGCGCAGATAAGTAGTATATTTTTCATCGGAAATTACTTTTTTGGAGAATTGAGTTCTTCTGTTTTCTTGCGCTCTTCGGATTGAGCATCAATTATTTTCTGCTGTTCCTCGGGAGAAACAATGCTACCATCCTCACGAACCCAAGGTTTAACGGCTTTTATCCATCCTTTAAATGCACGAACTTGCGAAGCATAAAGTAGTGTTTCGTCAGGTTTTCCTTTTCGTTTTCTCTTTTTTTCTTTGCGATCATGCTCACGTTTACGTTCTTCCCTTGATTCTTCATCTTGTTCCAAACCCACTTCTCTTTCGAATGTATCTGTCTCGTGATTCTCAAAGGGTTCTTCAGGTAGCACACGGTCTTTCCAATATTCCCGGAAGGCTTTAATGGTTTGAAAGTAGTTCGCATTCGGATCATTCATCATTTCAATCCAAATCGGTTCTTTTCTAAATTTTCTGGGATTATATGTTTTTGTTTCGTTCTGTCCAAGACAGGTGAAATTGATACACATAAAAAGCAGGAATAAGAGCATTATTCCAAATTGCCGTTTGCCGTTCATAAGTATGGTGTTTTATTGGTTTATTCCTGTTGCTTTTCAATTTGTCTAAAAAACAACATTTTTCAGGATTGAAAGTTAATAAACTTCTTTTCTTCTAATTAAAAAACAACAATGGTTTTAAACCAAAGTATGTATGTTGTATTTCCAACTTAGCGCCTTATTTTGTTCAAAATCCCAACCCATTGATTTTTGATTATTTATTTCTATCGGATAATCTTCCAAAAACAAAAAACACTCTATACAACTGATCATTAAAATAAAACCGCCTGTTTTCTTTCATTTCCATTGATTCCCAAAAACGCTCCATTTCAATGGCAATCGGATGTATTCGACTAAATTAGAGCGATTCCCTTTTTCACTAAATCGATCTAGGATTCAAATAATGAAGCAGAAATTAACTCTTTAATTGTTCAGATGAGCCCTCTTCAAAAAGTTTCCAATCGATTCAAGCATGCTGTTTGATCTTTCAGAAAATCCGCTTACAAAATTCCGGTCATTAACAGGATAGAAAACAATAAAAGCATGATTGCAACAAAGTTTTGAAGGAATCGGATAGTGACTTTCTTCAACAGCTTGTTTCCAACATAAGCTCCTAAAAACGCGGATAAAACGGCCATCGTCAATAGTAAATAATCCAGTTTATCGTGCTGTTTTACAATATCCGATGAATAAATCCCTAATCGGGAAATATCAATTAAAAGAGCTATTACGACACCGGTTGCAACAAACTGCTCTTTTGACAAACCTGCACGTATCAAAAATGCCGTTCTCAGCGCCCCTTGGTTTCCCGACAATCCACCGAAAAAACCGCTCAAAAATCCACCCAGGGGAATGTAATTCTTGTTAAACTCCAGTTTCGATAAGCTTGGAATGATATCAACAAGCGCAAAAAAGCAAAGCAATCCCCCAATGATGAGTTTCGTAATGGTAACACTGCCGGTAATATGGAACATGGAATACGTCAGTAGTGGCTCCATACCGGATAGGAGTGTCAAAATGAATGCACCGATAAATGCAGATACAATTGCCGGAATACCAAACTTGAACACAATGTTCCGGTTTGCATTTTTCCCCACTAAAACCAATTTAAATGCATTGTTGAGAAAGTGAACAATGGCTGTTAATGAAATAGCCAGTTCCAACGGGAAGAAAATAGCAAATATGGGAACCAAAATAGTTCCGAGACCAAAGCCCGAAAAAAACGTTAGTCCGGAACCAAGTAATGAAAAAAAGCAAATTGTAATATACTCAACTACCATAATTATCTCTTACTGAGCCATCCGATAAAATTGCAGAAACAATCTCAAAAGTATCTTAAAATGAGGTTTAAAGTTCAATGCTATCACCCTTTTTTTTATGCGCTTGAGACTTTTATTCCATAAAAAACATGCTGCCACATTAATACCTGGATCGGCTAAATCGCAATTAAATGGTGGAAAACATCAAAAACAAACGGGTGAAAAGTCTCCGCAGCCTGATCAAATAACGTTTATTTCTTTTTGGATTCAAATCCAAGAATAAGACACTATTTTATGGATATTTTGTTTGACCGCTAAGAAAAAACAGATTACTTAGCGCACAATTTGTTAATTAGTACACTAAAATCCATATTTCCTCTTCATCATTATGCTCAAAACCATTGTACTATTAGTAATTGCAGCTTGCCTATCCTGGGTAGCACATTCACAAAAACTTCAAATTGTAGATAATTATACGAATCAACCGATTGCCAACGCTGTTGTTGTTCAAAACCAAAAAACCTACACCTCAAATGCTATCGGGTTAATGGATTTAACCGGAATAACCGTTCCTGCTGAAATCAAACTCGAGCATCCGAATTATGTGAGTCTGACGATACAAATCTCCAATCAGGAATTGACTGTTGTTTCGTTGCTTGAAAAAAGTATCGATTTGGATGAAGTTACCGTTTCAGCAAGCAGGTTTTTAGAGAAAAAATCGGATGTTCCGAAACGAATCGAATCAATCAGAAGTTCTGAGCTGCAGAGAATGAATCAAAGCAGTACCGCCGATGTATTGTCATCCAGTGGCGCGGTTTTCGTTCAAAAATCACAATTGGGAGGCGGTTCACCTGTAATCAGAGGTTTTGAAACCAATAAAGTTCTGCTCGTAGTGGATGGTGTTCCATTGAACAATGCAATTTACAGGGGCGGACACCTTCAGAATGTCCTGACAATCGATCCTGCATCTTTAGAAAGTGTCGAAATCGTTTATGGTCCCGGTTCTGTTGTATACGGATCTGATGCACTTGGAGGTGTGATGCATTTTCACACCATTCAACCACAGTTTTCAGAAACAAACTCCATTTTGGTAAAAACCAATTCATACGGCCGATACTTTTCAGCTGCAAACGGTTATTCCGGACATGCGTCTTTAAACCTTGGCTGGAAACGCTGGTCTTCATTCACCAGTTTTACGTATTCCCATTTTGGTGACTTAACTCAAGGAAAGGTTAGAAACAGTAAGTATCCGGATTTTGGCGAAAGAACGTTTTATGTTGAGCGAATCAATGGTGTGGATTCTATGATGACCAATTCAAACAAAAACAAGCAAATAGGATCGGCATACTCACAATACGATATTATTCAGAAAATTGCATTTAAGCAAAACGATCACATAGTCCACACCTTGAATATGCAGCTTTCAAATTCTTCTGATATCGATCGATACGACAGACTTACCCAAACAAAAAACGGGCTTCCCCGCTTTTCAGAATGGTATTACGGACCTCAATTCAGATCGTTAATCAGTTATGTTTTATCCATCAACAAAAAAAGTAAAATCTATGACCAGGTAAACCTGAATGTTTCACAGCAATGGATTGAAGAAAGTCGCCATGACAGAGCCTACAAATCAGATTTTTTAAATCATCGAACTGAAAAAGTGAGGGTTAGTACGCTCCTGTTTGATTTGGAGAAAAGACTGGGAAAACACGAAATAAGATATGGGATCTTTGCTAAATATGATGCTATTCAATCGACTGCCGATAAGCAAAATATAGTAGTGGATACATCCGGTTCTTTGGATACCCGTTATCCGGATGGAGGATCTTCCATGTTGACCGGCGCGATTTACTTAACAGACGCATTTGAGCTTTCGGATAAGCTCATTTTAAGCGGTGGAATCCGAGCCAATTACGTGAATCTTAAAGCGGCATTTAACGATCGGACATTTTACCCCTTTCCATATAGCGAGACGAAGCAAAACAATAGTGCTTTGAACGGAACTATCGGAATCATTGTTCAACCTGTAAAGAGTATCCGGATTTCATTGAACGGATCAACCGGATTCAGAGCTCCCAATATTGATGATTTGGCAAAAGTATTTGAATCGGTAGTGGAAACAAGCAATACTTCAGGGAAATTGGTGGTTCCGAATACAACCTTAAAGCCTGAAACGGTATATTCCGGGGAATTAGGTGTAAGCTATCGGTATAAGGATCATATTCAGGTGTCGGCTCTGGGCTATTATTCAAGAATAGAACATGTTATTGCTATTCTCCCATCTACTTTGAACGGTGCTGACACTGCTTTTTACAATACTAACTATGTGGATGTTTATTCGGCTCAAAATGCGAATTATGGGATTATTGCCGGTGCTGAAGGAAGTATTAAAGCTCAATTCCTGAAACATTGGGTTCTGGGTTCTTCCATTAACTATACACACGGTCGGATTTATGTGGAAGGTGAAGAAAAACCACTCGACCATATTCCACCGGTATACGGTAAAACTTCCCTTCAATTTACCTGGAAAAAGCTCCAGGCTGAGTTTTTCAGTCAATACTCCGGTTGGAAAAAATTAGCGGATTATTCAGATAGCGGGGAAGACAATCTGGCCTATGCAACAGCAGATGGAATGCCTGCCTGGGTTACTTACAACTTACGAATCGGGTATCAATTTACGCCTCAATTGTCTGCTCAGGTTGCTTGCGAAAATATACTGGACAAAAATTACAGAACCTTCGCATCAAATATTAGTGCACCGGGAAGGAATTTCATTCTTACACTAAGATTAAACACTTTTAAATAAGAAACTTAATCCAACCTTCGAACACAGCTCCCCCTTTCAGTTATCTGTTCTCCTTAGGATTCATTGGAGCCGATAAATATGATGTCTAATAGCAAATAATACTAGCCCTGCGGTGTTTTTACAACCAATTTTAAGCAATAAATTATTTCGGTGACCATTAACGGTGCTCTCGCTGATAAATAATTTTTGCGAGATTTCCAGACTCGTATTTTCCTGGCAAATGAGTTCGAGCACTTCTCTTTCCCGGCGGGTAATGTCCATTTCTCCAAGCACAACCTTTTGTTTTTTTCCGTTCATAAACTGATGCATGGCTTTGATGGTTTGCTCATTAAAATAGTAATCGTTTGCTACAACAGCCCGAATGGCTTTTTCTACCTCAGCGAAATCAGCGTTCTTGGCCAGATAAGCATTGGCTCCGGCTTCAACCATGGCTTGAATGTATTTTTCTTCTTCGTGTATGGTCAAAATAATGTTTCTGGTGGCTGAGTGTTTTTCCCGCATGATCTTCATGGTCTCCAATCCGTTTAATACAGGCATGTTAATGTCAATGAGGGCAACATGAATGGTTTCCTGGCAAGTGCCCAGCTGTTGAAGTAAGTCCTCTCCATTGGAGCATTCCAATACAACTCTTAAATCAGTTACGGCATTTAACAGAGATATAATCCCTTTACGGAAAAGCACCTGATCTTCGGCTATAGCAATGTTAATCATCATTCGGGTGTTTGATTGAAAGGGAAACTTAACACACAATTGAATCCCTGATCAGGGGAAGAAATGAAATGCACATTTCCATCAAGAGCAAGAACACGACTCTCAATGTTCTTGATGCCAATGCCTCTTTTTATTTTTTTGTCGGTTAAATCTACACCAACTCCATTGTCGGTATACTCCAGATGTAAGCGGCTTTCGTAACTGTTGCAACTAATTGCAATGGAGCTGGCCTTGGCGTACTTTAAAGTATTGTTCAGCAATTCCTGGATGATCCGATAGATAGCCAGCGATACGATCGGGTTCGTTTCCTCCGGTACATTACCAAATTCAAAATGAATGTCTATTCCGGATGCGGTTGAAACGGATTCGGTATAATTGGTTAAGGTTTGGTTGAGACCAAGTAACTCCAATTCAAAAGGGATAATGGCGTGTGAAATACGACGTACACTATTTATTCCGGTTTGAATGAGCTGTTTACTTTGTTTCAGGGTGTCCTTATTTTTTTCAGTTTCCGGATTTAACTGTTGAATGGAGAGAGAAAGCGTCGAAAAAATTCCACCTAGTTCATCATGAACATCCCGGGCAATACGCAATCGTTCCTCCTCAGCTGATTGTATATTACTGCTGAGCAATTCTTTCCGGTGTTCGGCTTCCATTCGAAACAACTCTTCCTGTTTCTTCAACAGATTTTTCTGATAACGGATAAAAAATAGAATGGCTCCGCAGGCTATCAGAAAAAATGCAGCCATGGTTATGATAATACCATAATAAAAATCTATTTCCTGTTGATTTTGCAAAATCCGGTAAGTATAAATAGGTAAAGTACAATTAATAAAAGCGTATGCAGCGTCCAGATATTCATTAACAAAGGGCGCCCCAAATGATTGATATAATTACTGAAAGCGAACAAAATAAGGGAACCGGAGAAATAAATAAAGAAACCCGCATTCATATATTTCAAAGCATTTTGCTCCCGAAAAACAACTTTGCTTTCAATGGTAAGTGAACGGATAAACCAATGAACGGAATAGCCAATGAAAATAAAAGCTTCCAACGACCGCGTGTAAATATTAAAGCTATGCAGGTTTTCCAGCACAAATGCATCTAAAAGGGCAAATAACAGAAATAAAGCCAGTATCCCGTAAAACCAAAACCGGGTAAGAATCGGTTTACTTTGAAAAGAATAGTAGGCAAACAATAACAAAAATTCAAGAACTGTAAATACATGCAGCACTGGCAAGTTGTTTATACTTTTTTTCCACAGGAATAAAGATACCACCTGTGTTACCACAGAAAGCATCAGATACCAGGTAATTATTTTCAGAGCCTTGCTTAACCGATTGTAACGAACAACTGACAGCAGAAACGGAGCGATAATAATCCAGGGACCATAATTAAATAAAAATGCTTTTAGCTCCATTTAATTGGAAAGCGTATTACCTCTTTGGACAAGTTGGAGGACAAGGATAGCTGAAATCATAAATAGCAGAATAATCCACTTGATTACCATCTATATCGTCAGGAATCCGATCTAGCAACTCACCGGAATTTGTCGCTATTGGATCGTTGGGATCATCATTCCGCTCAAACCCAATAAGTGGTTCCAACAATAAACAAGGTAGTGGTTCCTGTTCTCCATTTTCATTGGTATAGTCCTTTATTCCCAAGCGACAAGAAAATCCGGATATCGGATAGTTATCTGTTCCTGATTCATTGAGATTGTACGTTTTTATCCGTTGTGTTAAATGAAGCAGATCCTCTACTGAAAGACTGAACGAATCAATCTCCAGTGCCTTATAACCGGGGGGAATCGAGCCATCAAACGCTTTTGGAACAAGGATATAATTGTCATTTTGCCAGCGATAAATTCGATTATCGGCTACAGGAATAGCTATACAGAAATGTTCAGTAGAATCGTGGAGTGGGTTCATAAAATGTGTTTTTTAGTATTTGACTTTAAATATAAATACTGTCCTGAATTTATCAGTGCAACTAAGTTATCAAAATAATGCTACCTCCGAACTTAAAATACCTAAAAACAGATAAAAATATCTGGTTTTAAAAACCATCATTTCTGTGTGAAGAATTTCCTCCCCCTTACCGTTACTTTGTCTTGTTCACTAAGCGTTGCAACCTTAAAACAGTGGAGCTGCACCCACTCAAAAAAACGGACTGTTCCTGTTCAGTCAATTTAACAGGAGGCGAATCCCGAAAAGCCTTAAGAGTAAGGAAATTTAAACTACCCATTATGGCACAAATTTTTATCGCAATCACAGTCGATGCAATTACACTCGCAACAAGTAAACCCGGAGGTTCATGGAATTCTCCTATCAATTTAGGAAGCTACAGCTCTTCAGATGTTTATGTGGAAATGATGGCACAAGGCAGTGCTGTTGTCAACGATCAGGGAGAATCAGAATTAACTGTTTCTGCTAATGTCGGGGATGAAATCGTCTTTACTATTTCAGCTCCTGGTGCTGGTCAAAATTATTATCCGGTGCTTTATAACTCGGTACTAAACAATACGAATGTAAGAAGTTTAGGTCCGAATACAGCAGATTGGACAAACTACTGCCTTCAATCAGGAGGTTCGGGAAGTCAACCGCAATTTGCCAATACTATCCCGAAAGGATATCCAAATGCCGGTAGCCCCAATACTTTTATTTGTGCACAATGGTTGTTTCAGGTAAATGCAGCAGGATCGACACAATACAATATGTCTTTTGCAGTATTAGACACTCAAACTGGAGGCGTCATTGGCTATTACGTTTGGGATCCGTTTATTAATGTCAGTAATTAATTGATCGGAAATAAATTGCAGAACCGACCCTTACTTTTTGTCAGGGTCGGTTTCACAACAAAAACCACTTAAAAACAGGAACTTGTTCCTGTTCAGTCAATTCAACAGGAAGCATAAACTTAGTGTTAGCGTCCGGAAGCTATCGGGAGAGAATGATGTAAAAGAAAAAGCATTACTTCCGCGATGTTTTTTTCTTTTTATGACCTCTAGCGGAAAATGTCAAACCATTTTGTAAGAGGATATGGATAGTTTGCTTCAAAAAGCAGCAGATTCATTTCAATAATCAAAAACATGTTCCACATCGTAATGCTCTTCTTTTACTTTCAAAAGCATCCGATTTAAATCTTTGACAAGAACGGCAAGAACAATTCGTTTTTTCTTCGGTTCAGAAGGAATCGGTTGTGAAAAAATGTTCTCCGTATAACTAGTCGAAAAGAATTTGTTCGCGGGAACTTTCAGGGAAACGAAAATTGCTGCGTTATTGCCGGATATTTCTCGAAAAGTCAATTTATCTTCAGCCAATTGAACAATCTCAGGATTAAATCGGGCATAACGATTCAAACGCAATAGCACACTTTTATCAGGATAGTCTTCAACTATATCATAGTTCTTCTTCAACTTTTTCGGTAATTTATCTACCAAAACCATGGTATAGGTATCATCCGGACCATGCATGGTCTCTGCCCCCATTTTGATCAATTTACCATAGCCCCATTTCACCATTAGTTCCGAGGTGAGGAAATACTTTCGCTCCAGTTTACGAAAAAAATGATTGTCGAAAAAAGAAGTTTCCGTCCACAATCTTTTCAACCGATCTTTAAAATCAAATTCGTACCAAAAGTTATCATTAATGAATGCTACGTAATCTTTAGTATATCGGGCAGTAAAACGATCTTCATCTGTTTCTACTGTTTTGGTATCGGTTAATCTTCCCACAACTCGTTCATACCATGCTTTCGTTACATATTCTGCCGAACAGCTTGAATTGATCACATAAATCATCAACTGATACTCCCCGTTATATTTATATCTGGTGAGATTTGTATCCGTATATGTTTTCACGATCTTGTGAATGTCCCAAATTTGTGCGTTTTGGCGCATATACGGAAAAGAACTTGCCGTTGTATGCTCAAAGTAATCTGCTTGTTCATTTGGACTGAAAACGAGATACCATTCGGGAATGCTCAACATAGCCTGGTCGACTCTTCGCCTGTATTTGGAGGATGTTTGCGGTTGCTCATTTTTCGCTGTCCATTCTTCAGGAATCAGAACACCTTCATCATTGACAAACGTATTCGGTTTTTGCATGTAAAAAGTCAGCAAGGCAAGCGAGGAAGAAATAAATGTAAACAAAAACAGACGTCTCATAGCATCAATTTTTAGCAAATGCGAGCAAAGTATTCATTGAAGGGTCATTCAGTTGCAAAATGCGGAAATTCAGATCAGTAAATCCTGATTCAGTCAGCAATCCCCCCCACTCTTCCACCGAACGGAAAGAGCGGTATTCTGCTTCATTTTTCGACCATGTTTCATGCAATCCAAGATTGAAAACCGTATGCACCAATGATGCAAAAACACGCATTTCTTCTGAATTCACGTCGTGATCACGCATAATGAACAACCCTCCCGGTTTGAGCACTCGTCTGATTGATTCCACAAAAGCAGGTAATAATTCTACCGGACAATGATGCAAACCAATATGACAAGTTACCACATCCAAACTATTGTCCGCAATTTGCAGCGGAATCGGTTGATAATCCAAATGAAAAAAGGTTCCTATCTTACCAATTTTACCACGTTCCATGATATCCGCAATTCCGTTATTCGGAGCAATGTCGTTCATCAAATAAACAGGACCTGTGATTCGAATGTGTTTTTTTAATTCGCTGATATATCTTCCGGTTGAACCAATTTCCAGATATCCCTTAACCTCATTTCTTCCTTTTAGAATTTGAAGCACCTGATTCGACATTTCCTTTTTCTGCTTTTTCAATGCAGGTAAAGCATAAGTAAGTGCTGAAAGGAATGGTGTAATACTTTTCAATTCCTTTTGAACTGCTTCATAAATTGCCTGATCTGTACTCAGCTGACTTGACTTATCCGCTATCAGATGATGGAATTTATCTTCCGGATACAAATGGAAAATCCCTTGCAGAAACTTGTAAAACCGATCACTCGATTCGGTGTTGTTGAAAACGGTTTTGAATTCGGATTGCGGTTTATTCATAATAGGCGTTTGGATTATAGTATTTTTCCCAGAGAGAATTCCTGAATTTATTATTCGGATCGATCTGTTGTTTTAAACTGAACAGCTTCTTTGCATGCGGAAAGGCTCTATGAAATTGTTCTGGTGTTGCGTGCAATTGATAAGGCAAGTAATATGTACCTCCACAACCCAATGCTGCATCAGTCAATTCTCTTGTCCAGATTCCGACTGTATTCTTTGCTTTTTCATTTGTGCTCTGCTTGTACCAGATCACAAAAGCGAATACTTCTTCTTCACTCCAGCTTAGTAATGAATCACGATTCTGAACAGCGTGACGAATCGAAACATTGATTACGTTGACCTTATAACGACGAAAGATCTCCGCCATTTTTGCAGAGAAGCCTTCAAATTGATCAACCGGGACGAAATATTCTTGTAGAAGATAAGAGCTATACTCGCGCGAAGCCGGTTCCAGTTCGGCAACATCATAACCTGCTTCGTAATTTCTCCAATGAACTTTTTTGCGGCTATATAAAATCGGATCAACAATAAACTGTCGTCGCCACTTGGCAAAATTGTTTTTACTGAACGAACTGATGAAAAAACGCTCTATGGGATACTGAGCCCGAAGAGTAATCAGACGCGCTTTTTGAGTAGCTTTCTTTTTTGTGATTACCCAAGACACACCAAGAATCTTTGAAAAATCGGGTGGATACAGATCTCCATTATGTAAGACAACTTGTTTGTTTTCACGAACTTCCTTTCGGAAAAAATCCAGGTATTGATTTCTTCGCATGAGTTTCCATTTGCGCTCCAACAACTCGTTTTCTGCCAATTCAAGTTCTACAGCTACAATAATTGCTACAGCACCATAACAACCAACTACAGCTTCGAACAATTCTGGATGTTCAAATCGGGAAACAGTTTTTAATTCACCATCCGCAGTTACAATATCCATAGAACGAACCGACATCACAACTGATCCGTATCCGATATACCTTCCGTGACAATTGACACTCACTGAACCACCAACCGTGAAATTGGCATAAGATTGCATTACTTTCACGCTTAAGTTTTGTGAATCAATGTATTTCTGAATGTCGCACCAACGTATTCCAGACTCTACTTTGATCAATTTCTCTTCCGGCGAAAAAGTAATCACCCGATTCATTGCCCGCATATCGATGTGAATCCCATATGAGCTGGCAGTTTGACCTCCCATACTGAAACGACCTCCCCCAACGGAAATATGTGATTCAGTTTCTCTGACTATTTTCTGCACCTCTTCTGCTGAATCAGGAACAAATACCTTAGAAACCAAAACCGGATTTAGCCGTGAAACATCATTCACGATTTTTTCACCTGTCTTTAAATGTTTGATTAGTTCCGCATCCGGATTTTTATAATAATCCGAAGCCAAATTCGGACTCGACCCAAATTTATTTTCTTTTCTTGTTCCTCTTCTGAAACCTAAAACAATAAACAGAAAAAGAGGTCCAAAAACCGGAATAAGAATCAACCAAAGCCAATACCCCGACATTCCTGAATCATGCAACCGCTTATTGGCAGTACAAAATAGTGCCCAATACAATAACGGATAAAGAACCCAAGTAGCTGAAGTAGAAACGCCCTTCTCAAGAACGTTATACAAAACATAAAAAATCGTCCAAATAAAAATAGAAACCAGCCAATAGGTACGTCGGTTTATTCTTCCTCTTTTGGTAAAGAGCAGGTAAGAAATGGGTAGTTGTTTCTGATAGTCCATTCAGACGCTAATTTACAAGAAATTCTTGCTTTTCAGTATTGAAACCTTCGGTTATTATGAATATTAATAGAAGTACAAAACTCCAAGTGATAAGTCAGCACACCAATGCTAAAGACCAGTGTTAGCTGATTTGCATTACTTAGTTTTGTATTAAGAAAAATAAATCATCTCATTGGAATATTTCGAACTATTTGGCGGAGGATCTGGAACGGGTTCTGCAACTTGAAATGATTGATCAATGTGAACTTCGACTAAAATTGAAGATTTAACGTTTTCGGGCTTTACTTTCGGGCGGGTTTCGGAGCACAAAACTGTCAACCAGCAAGACGCTTGAATAGAAGCACAAAGCTTTAGATTTGCACATTACCCCACCTGCGCCAAATCTGTGTTACAGGCTGTGTTTATCGTCATTTTACACATTATTAATAAGTGTCAGTGAATATAAATTTAAAATTTCTGATTTGTCCTGAAATTTGCCTTCGTATTTAAGTCCAAGCCGCTCGATAAGTCTTATTGAATTTGAATTGTCTGGCAGAGTTATGGCAATAATTTTATTGATTTTTTTCTCATTTGCAATTTCTTCCAGGTATTTTTTAGTTGCTTCAAGTGCATAACCTTTTTTGGCATATTCTGGTAGCATTGCAAATCCAATGTCTGGAAATTGTTGGTTGTCTCGATAAAGAAACGTTATAATACCAACTGTCTGTTTGGTTTCTTTAAGATCAAAAACACTGTAATAGAATTTCTCGTTGTCGAGAATGTTTTGGATATATTTTTCAGCGTCTGCAATGGTTTTAACTTTTCTGTCACCTATAAACTGTAACCAACCATCTGAGTTTAACAAGTCAAGGATAAAACTCGTGTCAGTAATTTTTATCGGTCTTATTAAAAGTCGTTCTGTTTCAATTTGTCTATACATAAATATCTGTTTGAGGTTGTCCGCAACATAGCCTATAACTTGTTGACTAATATAACTAGATTCCAACCTCTAAAAACGCTGTAAATTCAATATTCACAAGAGTTTTGAAAGTTTTGTACTGAACTCGGATTTAAAATAATGGAGTTTGATCCTGTCTTCAAACACCAATTCCGCTCTCAAAACTCACGCTCTATACTGAAATAAAAAGCATTTTACTTGCGTAAAATGCTTTTTATTTTTGTGATCCTATCGCAACAAAAGCCGAACACTTTGGATAAGAATTATAAGGATTGAAACAGACGAGATACGTCAACAAATATTTGCTGTTATCCTCGTTCCATTTCTATTAAATAAGAATTCGCATCATGAGTAATTTCCTTTGGATAACCGTTCATCTCTAAAATACGAATGGCATTTCCTTTTTCGGGAACTCCCAATTTTAATTTGTAATCAAAATGAATCGTTTCATCGGACACCTGTTCGGAGAAATAAGCCAATTCATATTCATCTTTTAAAAGTGCTGTTAGCTCTATATCATGCGTGGAAACAAAAATATGACAATTCCTTTTGGAAAGAAATGAAAGAATTGCCTTCGCCGCAGCAATGCGTTCAATCGTATTGGTTCCTTTAAACAATTCATCCAATAAAACAATGGAGCAGGTAGTTTGTCCCGTCTGCTGAATAATATTTTTCATCTCATCCGCTTCCTTAAAGAAATAACTGCTTGAGTTCATCAAGTCATCTTCAATTCGAATCACTGAGAACAAGTTGGCAACTGGAATAATTGCCGATTTAGCGAAGCATGTATTGAGTGTCATACCCGAAATAGTATTCAATCCGATAGCCCGAATGTAGGTTGTCTTACCTGACATGTTAGAACCAGTCAGAAGAACCGATTTTTCAAAGTCTACATTATTCGGAACGCAGTTTGGAATAAGCGGGTGTCTCATATCCTTGAATCGGACTTTGCTGAACTCATTAGAGATTGTTGGGATACAATATTCATCCAGTCCAAATCTCAACGAAGAAACGGAAATGATTGAATCCACCTCCCCAACAAAACGATAAACCTGCTCTATTTCTTTCGCTTTAAAACGCAAATTGTCCAGTGAACTAAAAAGCAACAATGGTTCCAATAAAAAAGTGATTTTTATTAATTCCAATACATACCAATATGCGGCTTCCATATCGCTGTCTACCTTTTGTTCCAGCTTGAACATGGACATCTTTCTGCGGATAGTTGTAATGGCTCTTAGTGACAAATCGATAGTTTCTTCGCTCCTTTTTAAAAAATCATACTTGGACATATTCTTTGCCACTGAACCCAAAGAAAGCAGCGCTGGTATCGAATTGATAAACATGTTCGTCTTCCTTTTCAGTCCATAATGAATTAGGATATTTATCGCAAAAAAACTTAGAAATAAAAAGACGAATCCAGGGTTTACAGCAGACAATAAGAGACTGAAAAGTGATCCCAGGGAAAGAATAGGAATGAGGGCATACCAACGAGGTTTTTCATCCAATTCTTCTTGAAAAAGATCAACAATATAATAAGCCTGCTGATTATTTAATTTTTGAAGTTGGTATTGAATTTTTAATCTGTCTTCAGGATGCTTCGTAAAATACTGAATAACCTTTTCCTGATGGTCAAATTTCCCTGATGAATAATGATCAACAGTGCGTGCTTTTGAATACAGGTATTGCTGTCCAACTTTGGAGGTAGTCCGATCTACAAAACGAAAAAACAGGTCAAAATCCAAATCATCAGTCGTTTGCTCCGATAGGATTTGCGTGTTGCTTGACTGCTTCAAGTTGAAGTCATATCGTTTAATCAGGTCAAAGTTGAATCCTTCGGTTTTTTCTTCACCAAAAGATGCCTCCAGATTTTTAAGAATCCGTTTTTTACGATTTAGGAACATGTGATTAATTTTCTTTTGCTGATATAAATTCCAATAGGTCACCCGGCTGACAATCGAGTGCTTCGCAAATGGCTTCCAAAGTAGAAAATCGAATGGCTTTTACTTTACTCTGCTTTAGGATGGAAAGGTTGACAACTGAAACGCCCACAATTTCGGATAATTCCTTCAATTGCATTTTCCGTTTAGCCAACATGACATCCAAGTTTACTGATATGGGCATAACTATACGATTAAGGATGATTCAAATGATTCAATAAACGAATCGAAGTTTTTGTCATTCCGTTTCCAGGAAGTGTTTCCGAAAAGTGTAACAGAGGTAAATTCAATCATACTGCCGTTGGAGGACGGAGCAATTTGGATATAGATGTTTTCTCCCCACGTCAAGAAATTGGTCGATGTTCCCAATAACATCTTCAATTTGTTTTCATCGTGATCCAACAGGTCGAATTCTAAGTTTTCAAATACCTCCAGGAGTTTGGCATATAACAATTCTGTATCTAATTCACTTTCGGAAGAATGGGTTCTTCTTTCGTGCAAGAAATTTCTGGAGCTGAGAAACCAATTTGAATAGGACAAGCGTTTTCTAACACTCAAATTGAAAACCAACAATCCAATTGGTACCAGAAAGATTAATAAGGAGAGCCCGATATTATGGGTGAAGTATAAGAGTAAACGGTAAATAACGAAGCAAATGATGCTCAGTAATAATGGGACTTTGTTCATACTTGATTTTTGATCAAAATTATGAAAAACATTATATAATTAACGATAAACGATAATTATTAATATTCTAGTCCGTTATTTTTGAATCGCTGAAGGATCCTTACAAAGAAATTGAAGCATGAATACACAACAGGATTCAAACTGCATTAAGTGTTGGGAAAACGGGACAAAATCAAGGATTTGCGGGAGATTTGCTGCGCCACCCTCCTTAGCACCTACGCTGAAGCTTTAGCGCAAGCATAAGGGAGGAAACATAATCTCAGCTTCGAACACGGATCCCGCTCTCCGCTCTCATTCTAGCTCTGAAAGAAAAAGAGCTCAGAGTGAGCAACAGAGCGAGAGATTTCTCCACAAAAAAAAGCATTCAACTTGCGTCAAATGCTCTTTTTCTTTTGTGATCCTGATGAGAGATATTTCGAACTATTTGATTGAAGATTTACAAAATCTAATATCTATAATAATTCACTAATTTCATTCTCCGAAAGTTGCAAATACTCAATTTTAAGTAATCCCATTCTGATTGCAGGTTCAAATTCTTGAAGCAATTTTGTCTCATAATTTGAATACCTTCTCTTTCGATCTTGGTTTTCTTCAGATTTATCTTCAGGTAATTCAACGAGAATAAGATTTAAATAAACGTTTGTCTTCTTATTAATACGATAGTAATATAATTTTGATAACATCACGTACAACCTTTCCCTAAAAATTATCAATGGTGCATTTCGCGGTCTTATTTCTATAAACATTTCGAAATTTTCCGATTCTACATATCCATCAAAGACTGGATTAAAAGTGCTTATTGGATCAATATCTTTTTGTGCTAATAATATTTGAGCATCTTCGAAGAAGTTATATCTTTTAAGATCTTTATTATCAATAAACTTGGCTAACGAAATCTCCCTAAGCTTGGATAAACTAACTCTTCTTTTAGGAACCCTGGTATGACCTTTTTTATTTCCTCCCTGTTCCTCTTCCTCTTCCTCAATAATGATCTCTGCTATTTTTTCTTTTCTGGTTTCTTCCTTGTCAGCTGTTTCCTTATCTGCTTTAATAACAGAAATAATTGTTTTAGCAAACTCTTCAGGAGAGATACCGGTTACATGAGTCATTGAAGAATGTTGGGATAAATTATTATTAGAAATTATTAGATTTAACAACCTGTCATTGCTTTCTTTAAGATCCGCTATTTTCTCCTTCTTTTCTTTAAGCGTTCTATTTAGGGAAAGAAATTGCCCAAGGGAAAAACTATCAAAAATCTCACTTAGAAAAAGAATCATTAATAATCCTAATAGAATAATTATACCATTTGAAATAATTCCTTTGGGTTCAAAAAAGAAAAATCGACTAATAATTAATGATATTATTAATATCCCTAGAATAACAGTTAATATGCGAACAAATATGTTACTCTTTTTATTTTGGTTTTCTTCGCTCATATTTTTTATATGTGATACAAAACTAATTACTAAAAATGTAGATATCAACCGTATAAATACGGTATTTTCAGGAAATTGACTGAATTAAATTGGATAATTATGTCTATTGGAAAACAAGATAGCGTTAATGGTTGTGGGAAATTTGACTCGATCCTCTTTATTCCTAAAGCGCGACTTAAAACACATATCCCACTCTCAATTCTCACTCTGAAAAACCCAATTAGATTCGAACTGCTTCAAATGTTTACGAAACTCAATGAAATTAAGGGATTGCGAAAAATTTGAGTTTATCATCTGAAAAAACTTGATTGAAACTTCGAACACAAATTCCCTTCCCCATTCTCACTCTCCGCTCTCGCTCTGCAAAAAGAAAAGCCAATGCAGAATGAGAAACAGAACGAGTCCCGATAACTATCGGGTTCACCACAAAAGTCGAACACCCTTAATCAGAGTAAGTGATAGTATAGCTGATGTTGTGTGGCGTTTTTATATTACTGTTATCCTTGGTCGGTGGTCATAGTCATAGTCATCTGACTTGATTAATTCAGCAAACAAGTATGTATCTTCTAATCTGTTTCCATCTTTATCAATCCATCTACATTTAATTTCAAAAGTCTCGGATTCTCTACCTACGACAATCATTTTTATTTTTGTGTTTGATTTGTGATAAACACTATTTCCAATCTCAAAATCTTCGAATTTGTAATTTCTCATTCCCATACTATAGTATTTTATTAGCGTCTACCTGATATCCTGCTGCCGTTAACTCTTTAACTAATTTGAACTTCCAAGTTTTCGCTTCATCAATAGAATTATATAAAATTCCGTGTAAGTCGCTTGGCAATTCAACACCATCTTCATACATAGGAAATACGTTACTCCGTCCTAATTTCCCAATGAAATAACCCATTTCAATAATCACATTTTGTCTTGCTCTATATTTGTCTTTGTCAGAAGTTTTAACCCTACCTAAATCGTCAGCTGTCAATAAAACGACAGCAAATCCAACATCAGAATGAAGTTCAAATTTTTCAATTACTGTTTGTCCTTGATTTGGTTGTTCTGACAGGATTACAGGTTGTAAACCAAGCTTCTCCAAAGTTCTCGCTACATCAATTTTTATATGGTCATTATGTCCGTGAACAATAAATATTTTATTGGTCTTTGTAGATGTTTCCTTCACTTCGTTTGCATTTGATTTCTCCATTGAAGATTTTAATAAATCGGCTTTTCCGAGAAGTTGTTTGAGGTTAGAGAGTTTAGCTTCAACGCTTTCTTTAAAAGTTAATAGTTTGCCTTGAGGACCTTGTCTATTTTTTCCAAAACCAATGAGCATTGTGCAATCGTCATATCTCTTTTTATACTCATTGTATTCATTATTGAATGACTGTTTTAAGTATTCAGAATTGTAATCGTTCCATCGATTAAAAGCATCTCTGTTATTGTCAAAATCAGATTGTGTGCTTACATTAAATTTTAAAATTTTTTCTCCCTCCTGAATTCTTTCTTCAAGTTTCTGTATAAAGTCCTCTCTGGAAACAATAAGTTCTGTTGGTGGTGGTGGGGTATATCTTGTATTACTTTTTGCCATATTTATTCTTTCACGGTTTTTGTTCAAATGACACAAAACTTACTTAATATACGCAACTCCAACTATTTACAATTAATTAAAATCGGATTTTATACTGAATTTCAGATGTTTTTGCGAATAGTCTTAGTTATGTTATTATCCCAATACTACACAATAATTCTGAAAAATACCGTGGTGTTTAAAAGTTCCGGAAATTGTGCCTGAAACCCAATAGGATTCGAACGAATTTAATTCGCCAGAAAAACACACTAAAATCAAAGGTTTTCAGTAGATTTTGTTTCGCTTCCTTCCCCTGAGAGAGGAAAATCAGGTCAAAGTTTCGAACACAGATTCCCTTCCTCATTCTCACTCCTCTCTCTCTCTCTCTGCAAAAAGAAAAGCCAGGCAGAATGCGAAACAGAACGAAAATGAAGTACAAAAAGAAAGCCTCAACGATAAATCGTCAAGGCTTTTCTTTTTGTGGTGACCCCGTTTGGATTCGAACCAAAGACCTACTGCTTAGAAGGCAGTTGCTCTATCCAGCTGAGCTACGGGGCCAAAATGTCTTTTCTCTTTTTTATACTGCTTAGAAGATGCAGTTACTTCGGGACTGAGCTACAAAGCCCATGGTATCAACCTAAACAATTCTAAAACAAAAAAGGGGATGATTGCTCATCCCCTTTTCATGTGTCGGGGCGGCAGGATTCGAACCTGCGACCTCCTGGTCCCAAACCAGGCGCGATGACCGGACTACGCTACGCCCCGAACTAGGCTTTTATTTCAATTTGCTTCAATCGTTCTTGAAGCAATTAATCTCTGTTTTGAGGGTGCAAAGATAGTCATTTATTTCACTTTCGCAAGCCCCATAGAGAAAAATTCAGGCTTTCACCTTACTTTTATGCGGAGAGAGCGAGATTCGAACTCGCGGTACCGTTACCAGTACGTCAGTTTAGCAAACTGGTGGTTTCAGCCACTCACCCATCCCTCCAAAATTCTAACAAAGAACATGTCTCAGGTATCTCTAAGACAGGCGCAAAATTAATAAATGCATCGTTCTATCAAAGGATTTTACCTAAAAAAAAGTAAAAAAAAACATTTTGATTGTCTTTACCGTCTCTTAACACCCGCTTAATCTCTAAAAATCAAGTCTTTCAACTGTTCGCGCTGTTCTCTCAAATTCTGAAGAATAGCACTTCTTCTGCGCGCAAATCGACCAAATCGCTGCTTGGAATTCAAATGATGCATGTAGCGCATGTAAAAATGAGCAAAAGTCCCGAACAATGGAAGAACCACCAGATAGATCAATGTTTCCAACCAGGAAAGGTCAAAACAAAAATGTGCTGCCAAACCAAATCCCAGATAATTCAGAGGATAAAGTAGTAATCCGAGTAAAATAGACAAAGGTGCATGATATTCCACCTCCTTCGTCATTTTAGGTACGATCCATCCGATCAGCCAATACGGAAGTACATGATGAATGAAACCAACCAGGAAAACAGGAACGGTCACAATTACAAACAACCAGCTCTGAATGAATTGCCGTAAAAACAATACCGGTCGATAAGGTCTGTCCAGAAAATCAGGTTTGATACCCAAAAACTGAAGCGATGCGAAGACATTACTTGTTTCCGTTTGAATTTCATCCAACTTCCAGGGAGTTGTCAAACTGTATTGCTCCAATCTGGCCTGAACAGATTTCATGAAATCCATTTCACCTGCCACATCCGCCCGATTCGTGTATTTCGTTACAAACAACGTACGTAATTGCTCCACCAGGTCTTCACGAGCCGAATCATCCATGTTCACAAAAACACGCGACAGCTCTACCCGGAAACGTTCCGTAAGCAATTTAGCAGCGTTTCCCTGGTTCACTTCGTATTCTTTCCATAGATCATCCAGTTCGATTGCTCTCCCGACGTGCACCAGCACTTTCCCCCGGTACGAATCCGCAGAAATATAATTCAAACCGATTGGAACAACTTTCAGTCCCAACTTTCCTTGGTTCCTCCGTTCCACTTCCAATGCTATCCGCGAAGTTCCCGTCTTGATCTCTCGCAGTTTACGTTCCAGGAAACTGGTTCCCTCCGGAAAAACCACCAAGATTTCACCCTTTTCCAAGAGTTGATAACAAGCCTCAAAAGAATCCTTGTTGTTTACACCGGAAACAGCTCCATCCGATTTTCGGTTAATGGGAATCATTCCTAGCGCCCCCAATAATTTTCGTTTGAAAGGCGAATTGAAAAAAGTCGCTTTTGCCATGAAATGGACGCGTCTTCTATTCGCAAATCCAACCATCCAGGCATCCATCAGGGTGTTCGGGTGATTGGCGATGATGATCAAAGGTCCGGTCTCCTTGTCCAACAAATGCTGATTGACTACTTTAATCTCCCGATAATAATGTCGGATTCCGAATGAAATGATCGCTCTTAGGATACGGTACAGCATGTTTTGGTTTTGAACGAATTTACATAATTCCTAATTATCTGCCGCGGCAGACCGAATTACGAATTATTCAAATTTCAATATTGCATGTACTTCAACACTTATTGTGCCAACTTGGCTATTGCGATTTTCTCAACTGAAATCAATCAATCAGCGACTCGTCATTCACAAAAATGTAACCCTTTTCTCCCACACTGTCTCGTCCTAGAATAGCTATACAAAAACAAAGTGTATGGATAGAGAATAGATAGAGCATAGATAAAGCATGGATAGAGTATGAAAAGGTTAAGGATTTAACAGGTTATTTCACTCCATTTCACCCGATTTTTCGAACGCCATTATTAAAAATAAGGTCACTAAATGAGCTGTACGGATTCGAATCCCCGAACCTTACAAACCATAATCAACCCAATAATTCACAAAAGTGTAACCATGTGTAACCATGTGAAATCGGTCAAAAAAGACCTTCCTTAATCCCCAAATTGCGTGTTTTGATTCTCTCAAAAACAATCAATCAATTCGTAATTCGTATCCCGATTGTTATCGGGACGGAATTCGTAATTACCTTTGCACCATGATCGAACGCGCACTTTTCAGACATTCGGACAGCTCCTTCCTGGTTGGGATCGGATGTGAATCCGAGTTTGTGTTAGCTGCCGATCCGGATTGGAATGCATTGGATGCGTTTATCCGTGCGAATGAAGGGAGAACACTCTTCACGGTGATCAACTATCAACTCGGACTGGATATTCTTTCCATTCCACACACTCCCAACCAATTGCCCTTACTTAGGATCTGGGTTCCTAAAAGCACCTATTTATACGAAAGCACCACCGCCTATCTATTAGAAGGAGAGCACAATGAGATCCATGAAAGATTAGCAGAAGAGTTATTTGAGGCAGAAGGATCCCTTCCATCCATTCAATGGACTGCCAAAATTGATAAGGCAAGTTACCTGGAGCGCGTAAATAAGATCAAGGACCACATTCAACAAGGAGATGTCTACGAATTGAATTTTTGTCAAAGTATCGAATCACAAACAATCGAATTATCAAGCATCCAACCTTTTTTCGAACGGATGTGGGAAAATAACCCCACTCCTTTCGCCGGCTTGGTAGAAACCCAAAACTGGATGCTCGCTTCGGCAAGTCCCGAGCGATTCATTCAGAAAAAGGGATCAAAACTCATTTCGCAACCCATTAAAGGAACAGCTCCGAGAGGCAAAACAGATGTCGAAGACTTGGAAAACCGCAACAATTTGCAGACTAGTCCGAAAGAACGGGCAGAAAATGTGATGATTGTGGATTTGGTCCGAAACGATTTATCACAGGTAGCAACAAAAGGAAGCGTGCATGTGGACGAATTGTGTGAAATTTATTCCTTCCCGACTGTCCACCAGATGATTTCGACCATCTCCTGTGAATTGAAAGAAAACACGTCATTTTCTCAAATCCTGAAAGCAACCTTTCCAATGGGATCCATGACAGGAGCTCCGAAGAAAGCTGCCGTTACTTTATCTGAACAATACGAAGGGTTTCCACGCGAATTCTATTCCGGTTCTTTTGGAGTCATTTATCCGGGCGGCGATTTCGATTTGAATGTCCTGATTCGGACGCTCTTTTATAATGCCGACACTCAAAAACTCTCTTGTGGTGTTGGGGGCGCAATCACCATCCTTTCAGACGCAGAAGCTGAATACGAGGAATGCAAAGTGAAAGTGGACAAAATCCTATCCCTTTTCGGCACATGTCAGTGGTAAAAAAAGCAATTGACGGGTTAGACCTTCAATCGTCTAAGCTCTTCGTTGCCTGTTCCGGCGGATTGGATTCAACCGTTTTGGTAGAAATCCTGGTTCAACTGGGTTACAAGCCCACCATTCTTCATATCAACTATCAATTGCGTGGATCTGAAAGTGAAAACGATGAGACTTTTGTACGCGATTTGGCAAACAAACACCAATTGGAAATCGAAGTGCTTCGCTGCCCCAAAGAACTGACGAAAGGAAAAGGAATCAACCTGCAGGAAGCTGCAAGGAAATTTCGCCACGAATGGTTCCAATCCTTCATTCAAAAATCTCCGGCTAATCGGGTTTTATTGGCGCATCACCGGGATGACCAGGTTGAAACCTTCTTTCTGCAATTACTTCGAGGTGCAGGAATGGTTGGATTGGGAGGAATGCATCCGGAACGAAACGGGATTATTCGTCCGTTCTTAGAACTATCTAAAGCAGATTTGAAGCAATTTGCCAAGGAGCATGGGGTAACCTGGAGAGAAGATGCCAGTAACCGGGAAAATGATTACAAACGCAATCAATTCCGGAACATCCTCATTCCGAAAATGCTGGAGTCCAATCCGACCTTGGTGGATTCCGTTCAAATCATTCAAGAGGCATTTCGCGCAACCCGGCAGGAAATTCAGCAGGATCTGAATCCAAAATTGGAAATCTGGAAGAAACAGGCTCAGATTTCTTTTGATGAATGGATGGATTTGACAATCGAACAACGGATTCTCTGCTGTAATTACTTCCAATGGCCCTATTGGATCATTGATCGCATCCAAGAATTAAAAGACGCTCAATTGAGTTCCAAAATCGATAAAAGTCCAATATTCAGGACAAAAGAAGGTTTTTCCTGGAATCCGAATTTTGCTGAAATTATGAAATGGGAATTCAAGACTGAAGAAATTGAATTCTTACCTGATAATTTTGATAAATGGGAAATTTATCTCGACCCAACTAAATGTAACGGTCCGATCTTACAGGACTTTGCGAATCCCTCCGATGAGATTTGGCGGATTGGTGTAAAAGGTTCAACCCCTGTTTTCAAATTATTAAAAGATTCCGGAATTCCGGAACAATGGAGAAATTCCTACCCTATTTTCAGAAGCGGGAATGAAATCATCTGGATTCCAGGGGTTTCCGTTTCAGAAAGGCATATTGCAGATTCTTCTACTTCATTGATTATCAAACTTTCCAAAGTCTGAAAAGAATCAAAATATTTTTTTTCACAAAATGTTATTTCGAAATTATTTTTTTATTAAATTTCGGATTGTACACTCTTAAAAACCCGCACAATGGAACCAGTTACAGTCGAAAAAGAGGTTGTAAAAGATTTGTCTTTTAAACATCCAGTTGACTTTGAGCAACAATCAGATATCCGTTTAAAATTAGAAGAAGCAACTCGATTAGGTAATGGATACCATCACAAAGTCGGAATCATTTTTCATGACGATGAAGGACTGAAAAGAATCAACACCACTATTTGGGCTACCGGTCAGAAATACATTTGCCTGAAGGGAGGCATGTGGATTCCGATCGATCATATTGTAGAATTAAAGTTTTAGCTTTTCAAGAAAAGTATATAAACTCCTATTGCCAAGCAGTTTTCGTTTCGTAGTTTTGGTATTAACAAACTAAAGCCCATGCGTAAACTGCTTTTTTTATGCTCTTTTTTATTGATTGGAACCTCATTGTTTGCTCAGGATCGGGTGAAATGGGACTTCACATACAATACGAGTACAAAAGAAATTCAACTCAAAGCCGTTATTTCGGAAGGCTGGCACTTATATAGCCAGCACATCAACAATACCATTGGACCGGTTCCAACGAGTTTTACATTTACGGAAAATCCGAACGTGAAATTTGAAGGCGAGATGATAGAACCCAAGGCCATTCACGAATACGATGAAAACTTTGAAGCTGCATTGGATTTCTTCAAGACAGAAGTCACTTTCACACGCAAAGTTGCCAAAGCCAAATCAGGAGAAACAATCAAAGGGTATGTCACATTCATGGTTTGTAATGAAGTGATGTGCTTGCCTCCTGTCGATATCGATTTTTCCATAACAATTCCATAACATACCAAAAACTTTATGAAATCCTTATTTAAAAGTTTAATCCTTCTTGTTGGTTTATCCGCTCTAAATACTGTCAATGCTCAAAATAATCCGGAGGATAAAGTAAAATGGAGTGGTAGAATTGAACAAAAGGAAGATTATTCAATTGTAATAATAGAAGCTTCGATTGTTCCAAACTGGGAAATCAATCCGATGGTTCTGCCCAAAGGTTCCATGAATTGGCCAACTACTGTAGAACTTGTTAAGTCAAAAGATTTCGAGCTGGTTGGAAAAATGACCGAATCCAAGCCTCATAGCGAGTATGACAAGATTTTGGATGAGACCTTGGTATTCCATGTCGGAAAGGCCATATTCAAACAAAAAATCAAGGTTTTAAGCAAAAAAGACTTCAAGATTACTTTTAAATATGATTTCCAGACATGTGAGATCAATGCACAATGTTTATCTCCATATCAATCATCCGGAACAATCAATGTAAAAGGGAATCCGAATGCCGGTGCAGTTGTAGAAAGTCAACCGACAAATGAAGACACTGCATCTTCCGCCGTAAGTAATATTAGTACTCCGAAAAAAGAGAAAACGATTACAAAAGAAGTTGCAGAAAAGCCTGTTTCAACTCCTGAAAAGAAAGAATCAAAATCCCTTTGGGGTGTCTTTTTTCTGGCATTCTTCAGTGGTTTTGCCGCATTGATTATGCCGTGTGTGTTCCCAATGATCCCAATGACAGTGAGTTTCTTTACCAAAAGAAGTAAAACAAGAGCTCTGGGAATTCGCAATGCATTTATCTATGGTGGTTCCATCATCCTGATTCACGTTATTTTGGGAGCAATCGTTGTTGCTACAGGAGCAGGACACATTCTGAATGAGCTTTCCACCAATGTCTATTTCAATATCTTCTTCTTCCTGATGTTGTTCCTGTTCGGATTATCCTTTTTGGGAGCATTCGAAATTCAATTACCTGCAAAATGGGTGAATTCAGCAGATGCAAAAGCAGATAAAGGTGGAATTGTCGGAATCTTCTTCATGGCATTGGTTTTATCATTGGCATCCTTCTCTTGTACAGGTCCCATTTTAGGAGGATTACTTGGTGGACTCTCAGCATACGGAGGTGGATCTGCATTGATGGTCGGAATGTTTGCCTTTGGATTAGCCTTGGCATTACCATTCATGATCTTCGCCTTATTCCCATCCTTGTTGAACTCCATGCCGAATTCAGGGGGATGGTTGAATGTGGTAAAAGTGTTTTTAGGTTTCCTGGAAATCGCATTCGCATTCAAATTCTTATCTACAGCAGATACAACGATGCAATGGCATTTACTGGAAAGAGAAATATTCATTTCTATATGGATAGCCGTCTTTGGAACCCTTTCCCTGTATATGCTTGGAAAAGTACGTCTACCGCATGACAGTCCGGTTGAGAAATTATCTGTTGGAAGAACCATGATGGCAACACTGACAATCGCATTTACCTTTTATCTCATTCCTGGTTTGTGGGGAGCTCCTTTGAAACTTGTCAATGCATTCTTACCTCCCGATTTCTATGCTGAATCTCCTGAGGGAGTTGGAGGTGGCGGCGGTGCAACTATATCCGCATCAGATGCAGAAGTAGTGGAAGGCATGCATAAAGGTCCTAAAGGTCTGATGGCTTTCAAAGATTACGATTTGGCATTAGCTTACGCCAAGAAAGTGAACAAACCCCTTTTTGTTGATTTCACTGGCTGGGGTTGCGTTAATTGTCGTAGAATGGAACAAAGTGTTTGGGGTAAACCCGGAATTATTGAGCATTTAAGAGATGATGTAGTAATCGTTTCTTTGTATGTGGATGAGCGAACGGAATTACCTAAAAAAGAACAGGTCACAAGAAAAGTAAATGGACGTGATTTCTCAATTGTAACGATTGGTAACAAATGGACCGCAAAACAAATTGAAGAATACAAAACTTCTTCGCAGCCTTATTATATTCTTCAAACACCAGAAGGAAAAGATATTCCCGTTGGATCAGCAGATTATCAAAATCATGGGGAGCCGGAAGTATTTAAAAACTGGTTAGAAAAAGGGCTGAAAGCTTACAAAAAATAAGTCAGTTTTACCGTTTATCTATAAAAACCCTGTATTAAGATAATTTTAACTAAAAATGTTTTACCAAATCACAAAATCCGTTTAACTTTGTACTGATTTAGGTGGTTAGGTTAGGTTGATTAGGAATGGAGTTCAGACGCCTGTTTGAACTCCATTTATCTTTTATAGCAATTCCAATAACTCTTTCCCCTTCTAGAATCACAACTCTTGGATTTTCGTAAATTCGCGTCATGAATCAATGGTTGCAAACTCACATCGAATTCCTGAAAGGAGTTGGTCCGCAAAGAGCCAAATTACTGAGGGATGAATTGGGTATCGCAACTTACCATGACCTGCTCTATCACTTCCCTTTTCGATACATTGACCGTTCCAAATTTCACCTGATTAAGGATATTCCTGAAATGGATGGATATGTTCAATTGAAAGGTCAGATCATCTCGGTTTCCGAAACAGGAACGGGAAGACAAAAAAGATTGACTGTCAAGTTTCAAGACAATACCGGAATCATCGATCTGCTTTGGTTTCAGGGATACAAATACATCCTGCCGAACCTGAAGTTGAATACTACTTACATCGTTTTCGGTAAAGCAAAACCTTATGTAAATACCTGGAACATTTCTCATCCGGAATTAACAGTTGCAACAGGAAACGAAGCAAGTATGGGGTGGCAACCCGTCTATTCTTCTACCGAAAAACTGACAGCTTCCGGTTTGCATTCGAAAGGAATTCAAAAATTGGTCGAAGGACTTTTGGAACTGGCTTCCAAAGTTTATTTTGAAGAAACCATTCCACCGAAATTCATTCAGGAGCTGAAACTTCCCCCTTTCGGTGCGGCGATTAAGGCAATTCACATGCCCGCTGATGTAAGCTTAGCACAAAAAGCCAGAACGCGTTTCAAATTCGAAGAACTCCTGAACCTGCAAATTGAGTTATTGCTTAGAAAGTCTATCAATATGCAGAAAAATAGCGGGCAGGTAGTTTCTGAAGTAGGACAGATCTTCCATGATTTCTACGAAAAAAACTTGCCGTTTCCACTAACGAATGCACAAAAGAAAGTACTGAAAGAGATCCGACGGGATATTGGTTCGGGATTCCAGATGAACCGACTGCTCCAGGGAGATGTCGGAAGTGGGAAAACCGTTGTCGCATTACTGACGATTCTAATGGGAATTGGTTCCGGTTTGCAAGGTGCCTTGATGGCTCCAACGGAAATTTTAGCCAATCAGCATTTTGTTGGCTTGAGCGAATTATTGGAAGGAACTCCGGTTAAGATTGCCATCCTGACCGGCTCCACAAAGAAAGCAGCCAGAAAGATCATTCATGAACAGTTGTTATCCGGCGAAATCGACATTTTGGTCGGAACTCACGCACTTCTGGAAGAAATCGTCCGGTTTAAGAACCTGGGGATTGTCGTGATCGATGAACAACACCGTTTTGGTGTCGAACAACGTTCGCGCCTGTGGAAAAAGAATGCTTCGCCTCCGCATATTTTGGTCATGACTGCAACCCCAATTCCGCGTACACTCGCTATGACCTATTACGGAGACCTCGATGTTTCAGTAATTGACGAACTTCCTCCCGGACGAAAGCCGATTACAACAAAGCACCATTTCGAAAAAGACCGTTCCCTTGTTTTCGGGTTTATCCGAAAGGAAATTGAATTGGGAAGACAGATTTATATTGTTTACCCTTTGATCCAGGAATCCGAAACGCTTGATTACAACAACCTGATGGATGGATTTGAAGCAATTAGTCGCTCTTTCCCGCTTCCTGATTACCGTGTAAGTATTGTGCATGGAAAAATGAAGCCCGATGTGAAAGATTACGAAATGCAGCAGTTTGTAGAAGGAAAAACCCAGATCATGGTGGCTACGACGGTGATCGAAGTTGGTGTCAATGTCCCGAATGCTTCCGTGATGGTGATTGAAAGTTCGGAACGCTTCGGATTATCCCAATTGCATCAGTTGCGCGGACGTGTAGGTCGTGGAGCCGAACAATCCTATTGTTTATTGATGACAGGTCAAAAATTATCAGCCGATACAAAAAAACGGATCCACACCATGGTTCGAACCAATGACGGATTTGAAATTTCAGAAGTCGATTTGGAACTCAGAGGTCCCGGAGATATCATGGGAACCCAACAAAGTGGTCAGTTAGATTTGAAAATTGCCGACTTGGCAAAAGATGGTCCGCTTGTTGCATTAGCACGTGAGAAAGCAAGAGAGCTTTTGACAGAGGACCCAAGATTGGAAAAACAGGAACACATTTTCTTGCGTTTGGAAGCAATAAAAAGACTCCAGGACAAACCAAATTGGGCAGAAATTTCGTAAACTTGAACAATGAAAAAATTATTGCTACTTACAATTGCGTTTTTAAGCTATTATCAAGCTGAATCTCAAATACTTACAGGAACTTTAGTTGACTCGGGTCGTAAATTACTGACTACCGGGGATAAATTCACCCTTTCAAATACCATTGAGGGAACTGTAGTTGTTGAATTGGCTGTAAACCGAGAAGGTATTGTAACGGGAACCAAAATTATTGGTGAGCAATCCACGATTAAGTCTACCCCATCACGCATGAAAGCCGAAAACGCTGCTAAAAAATTAACTTTTACTGCAGGAACACGCTATGCACCATTCGAGCATGTGCGCGTGAAATACACCTATTCGAAAGCAGCAAACTAACTCGCTGAATACATAGCAAATCTTATTTTCACGCAGATCATATAGATTTCCACAGATCTTAATTTCAACTCTATTTGGATTAACTCATGAAAGAATCTGCGATATTCGCGTAATCTGCGTGCAAAAGAAAGTGGTAGCCTTTTGGATGTCAAACCGGATTCGAAAACACAAACTCTTCTGAATTTTCTTCCAGGTAGGAAAGTATATCCAGGATCTCCTGCAAATCAAAAGAAGTCACCAATTTGGTTCTGAATTCCTTGAAATGTGCGATTCCCTTGAAATAATTCGTGTAATGGCGTTTCATTTCAACAACTCCCAATCGTTCACCTTTCCACTTAACACTCATATTCAAATGGTCTCTGGCAGCATCTACACGATCTTTTATCCCTGGGGCAGCCAAATGCTCACCTGTTGCCATAAAATGCTTGATCTCATTGAAAATCCATGGATAACCGATACTTGCGCGACCGACCATAATTCCATCAACTCCGTAACGATTTTTATATTCCACTGCCTTTTCAGGTGTATCGATATCTCCATTCCCGAAAATCGGGATCTTGATCCGCGGATTGTTCTTCACTTCAGCGATATAACTCCAGTCTGCCTCGCCTTTATACATCTGTGCGCGCGTGCGACCATGAATAGACAAAGCCTCTACACCAATATCTTGCAGTCTTTCAGCAACCTCCATGATATTGATCATCGAATCATCCCAACCTAAACGCGTTTTAACGGTGACAGGCAACTTCGTGGAATTGATACATGCTTTGGTCAGACGAACCATCAGGTCTACATCTTTCAAAACACCCGCCCCGGCACCTTTACAAACCACTTTCTTTACAGGACAACCGAAATTGATGTCCAACAGATCCGGATTGGTAGCATCTACAATCTTAGCAGACATGGCCATGGCATCCTCATCTCCTCCAAAAATCTGAATTCCGATGGGCTTTTCATAATCGAAAATATCCAGCTTCTGACGACTCTTGATCGCATCACGGATCAGTCCTTCCGAAGAAATAAATTCAGTGTACATCAAATCAGCTCCGTGTTTCTTACACAAGGCTCTGAAAGGAGGATCGCTCACATCTTCCATAGGAGCCAGAAGAAGCGGAAACTCACCCAATTCAATATCACGAATTTTTACCATGGTGCAAAGATACAGCTTAATTCAAAATGATGAATTCAAAATTCAAAAGAGCTTTATGAGGTTCGCTAGCAGAGTCGACTTTATTTTTGCATTTTGCATTTTGCATTTCGAATTCACTATTCCCTTTTTCGAGAGAAATGCCCTTTTTTGAGAATATAAGTTGTCTTTCCGATATGCATGGTAGATCCTTCTTCGAACTTGTGGAAATCCAGATAATCAATCCCGTTAAAAGACAAGGAGCCCTTTGTCTGATAGGCCAGATCCAAATAATCTTCGTTCAGGACAGTACCTCCGCAAACCAGCACATGTACCGGAATTCCGATACTACCAATTAATGACCGATCTCTTGGTGAAGCGAAGTTATCTGCTATCAGGATCAATTTGTCTGTTCTCGGATAACTTTTCAAGGCATGAATCAGCGCTTCCACGTTATTCTCTTCCAAATCCCCTCCGGAACCTTTTGACATGACATCAATCATAAACTCAGCAATGGAATCCAGGTTCGTAGAGGTATAATTGTAAACGCCTCCTGTCTGACCGATCTTCTTCGTCTTGTCTTTTCGATTGTCTCCATCATTGAAGAATACAAACTGTTTGGGCGACTGAAGCTTGTTCTTTAATTGGGTCGAAATAAATTCAACGACCTGTGCATTGTAAGGAGCCATACTCCCGGTCACATCGCATACCAACGTAGCTTTCGACCAATCCACCTTCATAAGGGCTTTACTGACCTGATTTGATGTTGGTTGTGGTTTGATTGCGTTGTAGTCATAAGCCGGAAGCTTCGCCTTCATTTTTGGAGGAACTTCTGTTGCAAAGACTTCCAAAGGAGACGGAACCACACTTCCACGACTCATAAAATCCACCGAAAACTGCACCATGCATTCAGTAGGCTTTCCATTCAGGGTTCCGGGTGTCCAATCCGGCATGCTCTTAATAAACTCACTGATTTCATCTTTATAAGGCGAAGGACCTGCTGAATTTGGGAAAATGATCTTGGTGATCTTGCCTTCTTTGCTGATAATGAATTGAACATCCACTTTCTTGGGTCCGGTTGATTCGGGTGGAAAATTCAGGTAGTTTGAAAAGTAATTGATTCGTGCCTGTTCACTATGTGGAAATTTCGGAAGAACAATCACCGGTTCCACATCCTCTAAGGAATCCCGTTCTATTTTCTCTGTCTCTCTTTTCAGATAGGTGTCATAGGCATACGATTTGATTTTTCCTGCTGCCACTTCGCGAAGAAAATTGGATTCCACCTTGGTGGATACCGCATCCGGTAGGTCGCGATAAGTAATTGCAAAACCATGAAAAAAACCGGGTCCTTCTTCTGCAGATTTGCACCCTGTCTGAGCCACCAGAATCCACTCGATCCCTGATTGATTCAAACAATTCGGAGCTGCCAGGAACAAATTCTCCAAGCGCTTCCTGCTCAAGCCGTGCTGGTCAAATGTCTCCGATTTTCGATAAGTGGTATAAACCAGTTCTATTTTCAAAATGACCTTGCCCTTCACCGAATTCAACGCCTCTTTATCCGTAAAAATCGCATTATTGAAAGCTGTTTCCAGAAAAATGAGATCCTTTTTGGCCGGCTTGGAATATTTTTCCATATTCCGTGGAGTTGTCTTTAAAACAAAATCAATTTGCTGCTGCATTGTCTGGCAATACAAAAACAAAGGGAATAAACAAACTAGGAGTAAACGGTGTTGCATAATCAGTCGATTCTTTCAAGATAATGCCGTAAAAACCGAAATGTTACAGGTTTCCAAGAATCGCTTCTTTCCCGAAATACAGTGCAGAACACCAGGAGCTCACGATAATGAATCCAACCAGACCTGCCACTGATTTGTGCATCGGATTTTCCGATCTGCTCAGAAAAACGGTCATTACCCACATCCAGGTCGGAACAATCAGCCATTCAAACATATTCATCATCAAACAGATCATCATTGCAACTGCATTGGCGATTTGAAGCCATCGATACATGGTTTTATCCTGAAAAGCCAGCAGCAATTGCCACGCAAAAAAGAATAAGACAAAAGCCAGGAAAAATAAAGATGAAAAGGTGATCAATGAATCCATTCGGGTTTCAAAGTCATTATCTGTGAAAAGCAATTGCATAATGAACTTGGAAGAGATGGCCAAAGAAAGAGTCCAAAGGATCAAGGTCACTTCCATCAAACGGGGCTTCTTTCTATTTGCAATCAGCAAAATAATTGCCACCAAAAGTAGCCCAACCTTATACAAGCCAAATGGAAAAATAAATGCGCCATCGCTCATATACATGGATAATCCATACATACTTGCAGTGAGCACAGCTAATAAAACGATTCGTTCGCTGATCATTTTTTCTTAGCCAGCGCTTCTTCGATATAGTCGAATGTTGAAAGGATCACCGGTTTTCCGTCTACAACTGCGATATCGTGTTCGAAATGAGCACTTGGCTGACCGTCAGCAGTTACAATGGTCCAGTTATCTTCCAGTTGGATCACTTTTTCCGTTCCCATATTGATCATAGGTTCGATCGCAATCGTCAAACCATTCATGATTTTCTTTCCACGCCCTCTTTTTCCATAATTCGGAACTTGCGGATCTTCGTGCAAGGTTTTACCCAAACCATGACCAACCAATTCACGAACAACTCCATACCCATGTTTTTCAGCATGTGTTTGAATTGCCCAACCAATATCATCGATCCGATTTCCTACTTGCGCCTGTTCAATTCCCAAGTGCAAACATTCCAAGGTAACTTCCAATAATTTTTTCTTTGCTTCGGAAACTTCTCCTATTGCAAATGTATAGGCGTGATCGCCGTAATATCCTTTGTAAATTGCTCCACAATCAACCGAAACAATGTCACCTTCCTGAATCGTACGTTCGGTTGGTAAACCATGAACAACCTGCTCATTCACTGAAATCAACAAAGTGCTCGGGCAACCGTATAATCCTAAAAATCCCGGAATCGCATCTTGTGAACGGATATAAGCCTCAGCCATTTTATCCAATTCAAGCAAGGTAATTCCCGGTTGAATCATTTCCGCCACTTTTCCTAATGTTCTACTAACTACCAGGGCCGCTTGGCGCATAATTTCAATTTCTTCGGCTGTCTTATATTTAATCATACTCTTATTCAAGAAACTCATTGAATGCAAAGATACTTTAAATTCAAAATTGAAAATGCAAAATGCAAAAGTTTCATTTCGATTACGCTACAGCATAGGAGCAGCGGAGTCGAAGCCACTAATTGAATCGCTTTAGCTGGAATTTCTCAAAAGTATATTCCGCCGTGTAGATTTTCAGTTGTTCATCCAGATTATACCACGGTGAAATTTTGCTGTTCATCGGATTCATCAGTACCTGGATTTCCTGAGCCGGCATATAGCTTTGAGCCAATAAAACCAGTTTCTCTCCATCGGTGTTTTCAACCAGATCAACCACAATTACCGCATGTCCGGGTGAGCCGCCACGAATCAATACATCCCCGATTTCCACATCCTTCAATTCAATCTGACGCAATTCCTTTTCCAACGAAAGGGTACTCGCATAGTTGAAAACGGTTTCCATGTACTTTAGAAAAGACGCGTAACTTTTATCCGCTGAAGCCGACTTCTGCCAAAAAACCGAGTTTCCATTCAACCCGACACGATTTCCTTCCCGCCATTTGCTATACTCACAATTGAATCCGCTCACGAACCGAAAATGAATCGCTGAATACATCTTGTTGTGAAATAAATATTCCGCTCTCAAACGCATCACCGCATCCGCACATTGTTGTAAATCCCTGTTTCCGACTGACATGTTGATCACCGCCACATGCGCACTTTGATTTCCTTTCAGACTTCCATTGTACAAATGAACGGCAGAACCGTGCTTTTTAAGAGGAAGATTCCGCAAATAGAATCCGAAACTGCTGCTATCCGCTGATTTTCGCTCATATCCGTCAGGTGGTATGAATCGCGTTGCAATGGTTGCTCCTGAAGTGTCAATCACCTGATTCACGGAATACACCCCGTTGATTGTTTTTGAAGGATCGAGATCACAGCCTGCAATAAATGCAATTGCAGACAAGAACAAAACGGAACTAAAAAGAATACGCATCGGTTTGGGTTTGAAGTTTGATGCAATTTAAGGAATCTTCTAAAAAGTAAGCTACTTTCCCAAAACTGAATTACTTTTCTTTAAACAATCCGAAAATCTCCATATTATCAATGTGTAATTCAGATTTTACCAACGCATTCCATTTGACCAGTTGCGTTTTATTTCTTCCGTGATCTACCGATTTAAAATAATTCTCTTTCATCAAATCACACCTTCTTACGAATTCATCATACCTTTCATTCAGCTCTTCCCTGGTTAGAACCTTATTTTTAAAAGTCAGTTCAAGTTTTCTGCGTTCTATTTCAACCAAATCAAAGTAGATATTTATGAAACAATGAGTTACCGTATCAATCGGAAGTAAATAATAACTTTCATAAGGATCAAAAATGGTACACGTCAATATATTGGTTGAATCCTGATAGGAATTCATATCCAAAAAGACCTTTACGGATAGGTTGTAATTTCGATCCGTAAGACCAACTTTGGTCGGATCAAGTAATGAATCAGGAATACTTTCTTTAAAGATAATCCGGTTGGTCGACCATCGAATATAAGGTTCTTGGAAGAACCCCTTCTTCAATGGAGAATCCGTTTTGCTAGCATAGTTCGTATTGGTCATCGAAGCAGGATCGGAAAAGAAAGCAAGGTTGCTGTTCTGATGATCATTCAAACGGTATTCATCGTTGTATTTCCAAAAGAAATCAGTTGACGGTATGGAAAAAATCTTTCTGTAATCAGATGCTTTTTTATCAAACTCAAACTTCGGGATGAAAAAAACTTCGTCAAAGTCATAAGCATATAACAGAGCATTTGTTTTGATCCGGTAATTTTTCTCTCCCGCTTTGCCAACTCTGCTTTTATAGGCTATTTCATAGTTAAAGTCAACATGATTAAACAATTGCTTTCCATCTTTGGGTCCAAAAGTCTTTGTAATTTGAAGATTGACCTTTAAAATACTATCGGATTCAAAAAGTGGCAAAAAAGGATGGATCTTACAATCCTCACAATCCATTGTTTGCTTCACCAATCTGTTTCGGGTAGTATTCAGCCAGATTTTTCCCTTAAAATAATTACCTGATCTTACTTTTGGCAAATAGTTGATTACCGTAATCGAATCCTGATTATCATCCAGGTATTTACGATCCAGATTCAAGTAAAAACCACGTCGCATTTTTTTAAAGTTCATCGAAAGCGGACTCAATGGGAAGTAATCTGTTTCATTCATTACTTTGGACAATAAAATCGCTTTGGAACTTTCCGCCGAAACGAACATGCGCATTTGCTCATCGTAGGTTTGCATGGCAATTCTTCCGGCTTTCAACTCTTGACCCGAAAGTTCATATCCCGAAAGTCCCACATTGAAAAAGCCTTCTACCAATTCCACCTGTTTGTCATCGATAACCGTTTTCAGTTCATAATACGATTTTGCCTCCTGTTTGATTTTGTTTGGATTGGTTCTGCAAGCTTCCAAAAGATGAAACAACTGAATATTTTCTTTAGGTGTTACCATCACTTCTCCCAATTCGGTAATGCTTTCCTGCATTTTCACCACATAAAACCCTGTCTTTTCATCCAATACCAGTCTTTGAGATTTGAATCCGATACTATGAATCCAGATGGTATCTGTCCATTTTTCAAAGGGAATCTTAAAGAATCCATCTGCATTGCTAATGGTTCCTTTCCTTAATGAGCGATTCTGGATATTTGCAAAAGGGATTTCTGAATTGGTTGATTCATCTATGATTTTCCCTTCGATTTCCCTTAGCTGTCCAGTTACTCGATTGGAGAGTATGAAAATCAGTATGAAGAGCAAGTATTTCATCTGTAGTGTCAATTTTGCGGATTAAATTATTGATTTATTTTGGAAAACGCCCAAACTATTGACTGAACAGGGTTAACAAAAGAGGCTGTCTAAAAAGGGCAGTCTCTTGTTCTTTTCCCGCAAATTCGCAAATTTTAAGGTCGCCTAACGGTCGACCTGTCCTCTTGAACAAACCAATTTAAGTTGCTTTCAATGATCTTTTTCATGAACTTAATATAAAATGGAAC
>NZ_CALRYJ010000011.1:0-143043 GCF_943372375.1 Fluviicola taffensis DSM 16823
TGATGCTGAAAAACTTAGCTTAAATGAGAAAGAGCAGCAACTGCAATAGCTACTACTCTTTACAAGCTAGCTCAAGGCTGCTTTAATAAAATAAAGGTAAAGAAAATTTAGTTTTCTTTTGGATACTAACACAGAATCTATGTGGTTAATGTATCACCAAAGAGAAGGATTATTCAATCGGTCGTCCAAGTTGAAACGAAGAAATACCTCAAAGCCACCACGGGATTTGGATACCGGAGTTAAACGGGAAAGATTGAAATCATAGGCAAGACCAACAGAAAATTGATGGTATTGAAAATATCCTTTTGCTACGAAAGCATCCTGATAACGGCTGAATAATCCAAGAGCAGCTGCAACCGGTTTGATTGAACCTGTGAAATGGGAAGCTTCCCGGATATTGTATCGCAGATACGTTCCAAACATCACTTCTGAATACTTTGATTGAAATTGAAGATATACAGCGGGCTGTATCGCCAATGGCGTATTTGGAATATTAAATGAGCTATTGATGAAACCTGAAATACGCATTCCAAGTTTGTCCTGAGGTAATGAGATGAAAGAAGATGACGGTTGATTGGCATGATAAACAGCAAGTCCACAATTCACGTTGTTGTTTATGTTGTTGTTTACCGAATATTTCATCTTTCTGAATGTATAAACGATACCTGCCCCGGCATCCATAAATAGATGATTGTATGAACCGAAACTTTCGCCACTTGCAATACCCGAGTTGATAGCATCCCCATCAAATTGACTTGCCCAATTTCCTCTGTTTGGGTCCAGTGTGCGTTGATTCATTCCACCATAAATCCCAATCCGCAATAGACTGTATCGACCCATTTTGATGTGATATGCCAGATCCAGGTTGAATTGATTCGTAGTGACTTTCATATCACCGGCAACGTCGTTGAAGAAATTGAGACCCAATGCAAGGAAACTGTTATTATCAGCATCTCTGCGTTGCAATCTTACATCAAAAGAAGCCGCTATTGTTTTATAGGGAGAAGCAATACTATTCCATTGATTCCGATAGTTTGCAATAATTTGCATGTGTGAAAATGCCCCGGCTAATGCAGGATTTAGCAACATAGGGGAATACTCGGCTTGAGCAAAATGAGTATCCTGTGCTGAAGCGCTTTTAGCGATAACCTGAATCAGAAGCAATAGGTAAATGGATATCTTCTTCATATTATCTGACTAAAGTTAGATTGCCGGATTTTTTCACTTCTTCTCCATTAACTAGTTTCATGTCTAAACGATAGAAATAAACACCCGAATTTTGCGCTTGTCCTTTGAATGTTCCATCCCATTGAAGATCGGTCGATTGCGTTTCAAAGACCTGTTCGCCCCAACGATTAAAGATCAGAAGCTGGTAAGTTTCAAGACAAGGCAAGGTTCCCAATAAACCAAAGGTATTATTTGCTTCCGGCCCACTATTGTTTGGTGAAAACACGTTCGGTAATGTCAGATTGTGACAATCGACATAGACATTTACTATTACGGTATCACTGCCGGTACATCCATTTGGATTGGATCCTACAACAATGTAATTATTGGACGAGGAAGGGATACAAACAGGATCATCACAATTGTTACAGGATAGATATTGATTTGGAGACCAGTCATAATTTGTCGCTCCGGTAACCGTAAATGGAATTTCTGTTCCAATATTTACGTTCATCACATCCGGCGTTGCTTCTACTATCAATGATCCACTGGTACCAAGAGTTATTGATTCTGTAATCTTACATCCATTTGCATCCGTAATGGTGATTTTATAAGTTCCTGCCGGAATTCCTGAAATGTTTGGTGAACTGTCATCGAGGTCCCGCCAAAAATAATAGTACGGACCAACTCCACCTGATGCTGAAACAGCAATGCTTCCAGCATTGAAACCGGAACAATCCACAGGAACTACTATTGAATTATAAACCAATTGTGCAGGTTCATTGATTTTAAAGGTGTCAGTAGCAAGGCAACCGTGATTATCCGTAATATCAACATAATAAATGCCTTCAAATGCATTGGTCAAATTTTGGGTTGTTGAACCCGAATTCCAATTAAATGAATAAGGTGCAGCTCCACCGGTAATATTCAGGATCACACTTCCGGTATGATCGCCATGACAGCGGACATGATTCAAAGCAGTAAGGTTGATGTTAGGAATATTAGCACTTGACTCTACAAAAATCTGGACGTTTGAAGTTGCTGCTTGAGGGGAACAACTATTATTACTCGAAAGAGTAAGTGTCAATGTTACCAGATTCCCTAAATCTCCGGGACCCGCCGTATAACTTGGTGAGTTGGTTGTTGCATTGATCAGTGTCCCGGTTCCATTATGAGACCAGGAAGGTGTCCCATACTGGGTTGTAATTCCTTGAATTGTTTTTGTAGCACCCGGACAAAGTGTGTCTAAGATTGAAGAGACTTGAATGGAAGGAGGTCCATCAATCATAAAAGTATAGGTAGCAGAACTACTGTTAGGAATACAGGTATTGTTACTTGATACTTCCATTATCAAGATAACAATACTTCCAATTTCAGCTGATGTAGGAAAATATGTTGGTGTTGTTGTAGTCGGATCGGAAATCGTTCCTAAACCACTCCCTGTCCAGTTGATGGTTCCATTTGTTGCAGCTGCACCTGAAACCGTTCCACTTCCGTTAGAACAGATTGTTGCAGAGCCTCCTGCAAGTGCCAATGGAAGCGGATCTATATTCACGGTATATGTTGCTGATGCAGTTTGTGGGGCGCAACTGTTCGTACTTGTTACTGTTAAAGTCAGCGTGATTGGATTCCCAATATCAGAAGCAACGGGTTGGTAAACCGGACCTAAAGTGGTTTGATTTGCTAAAGAACCGCCACCATTGTGCGTCCAGTTAATAGTTCCGTAAGTTGCAGTCGCTCCGGTCACAGGAGCAGTCGAGTTAACACAAACTGTAGTACTTCCACCAGCCAATGCAACAGGTGCGTGTTGAACATTCAAAAGAAACTGGCTACTGGCAACATTCGGATTGCAGGCATTGTTACTTGTAACATTCAAAATTAAAGTGACAGCATTCCCTGCGTCCAATGGACTTGGGGTGTAAGTCGGGGTATTGGTAGTTCCATTGGTGATTGTTCCCGAACCATTGTGTGTCCAGTTAGCGGTTCCGTAATTAAACGAAGCTCCGGTAACAAGGTAAGCATTGCTTTCGCAGATTGTCACATTGGTACCGACTATTGCTGTTGGCAAGTGATTGACATTAACAGTATAAATTGCCGCTACAGATGAAGGCGCACAGGAATTATTGCTCGAAACGGTGATGGTTAATGACACGGCATTCCCTGCGTCCAATATACTGGGTATATAAGTTGGATTTAAACTTGTCAGATTGGTAAGACTGCCATTTCCATTATGTGTCCAGGAAATGATTCCGTTTGAAGCAATTACTCCTGAAACAGTCGCTGTGGAGGAGGAACAAATAGTTGCCGATCCTGAAACGGTTGCAGTTGGTAAACCTTGAACGGTGATAGAAAAATCAGCACTTGCAGTTGCTGGCGCACAAGCATTGTTGCTTGAAACCGTCATTGTCAGAGTTACGATGTTTCCTGCATCACCTGCGCTGGGAGTATAAGTCGGATTAATTGCAGTTGGATTAGCCAATGTTCCGACTCCGTTGTGACTCCAACTGATTGTTCCATAGTTTGCAGTAGCTCCGGAAACCGTCAATGAGCTATTTTGACAAATTGCTGCAGTTCCGCCCGAAACAGCTTGTGGAAGTGGTGTAATATTTATTATATGGAATGATTGAGCTATTCCAGGTGCACAAGTATTATTACTTGTGACAGTAAGTGTAAGAACCACCGTGTTTCCGTTGTCCAAAAGACTTGGTGTATAGGTTGGTGAAGCAGTATTGGCATTCGTTAAGGTTCCATTTCCATTGTGCGTCCAACTGATTGTTCCAAATTGTGCAGTTGCTGTTGTAACTGTAAAACTGGATGTGGAGCAAGTGGAACTGGTTACTCCATCCAATGCGATTGGGTTCCCGTGTACAATAAGATTGTAAACCGCTTGTGCGGTTGCGGGGGCGCATGAGTTATTACTGGTGGTTGTTAATGTTAGAACAACGGTGTTCCCTGCATCTGAAATCGCAGGTGTATAAGTGGGAGTCAGGGTATTGCTATTTGCTAATGACCCGCTTCCATTGTGAGTCCAGGAAATGATTCCGTTCGTTGAGGAAGCACCACTTACGGTTGCTGTATTGTTAACGCAGATAACAGAAGTTCCTCCTGCAGTTGCGGTAGGAGCTTGCTGGACTGATATGATCGATTGAGCTGTATTTGAACATCCAATATCATCCGTAACAGTTAGGGAATAAGTTCCGGAATTACTTGCACTTGCGTTGGTTATAGTAACGTTTGAACTTGTACTGTTAAAAGTGTTCGGACCGGTCCAGTTGAATGTGAGGTTATTTCCACTTCCACCACCTGTCAACTGAATATCTCCACCCTGACAAATGATCCCACTCGCCGCAGTACTTGCATTTACAGTATTCAGGGTGAAATTACCAGGAGTAAAATTGACACAGATCGAGTTATTCGGATCTGTTATCATGTTATTGAACAAGGTCTTTGATGGAGTCCAGATGTTTCCCGAGCCACTGGTATATTGCGCATCAGTTGGGGAGAATGACTCATAAACCACATGGTAATTGAAGTTCCCCGTCACCGGAATGACGAATGTGTTATTCGGATAATAGGTTACCGGACCGGAGAAAATGATTGTAGCCCTTACTGGAACTGCATTATTCACGACAAAAGCACTGGAGATATTCTGATAGCGGTAACTTGTTGTTCCGTTATAGACAATAATTCCCGCAGCTAAATTGGAACTCCCGGAATTGTATACCAAATTTGACATTCCACTGCAAGTACCACCTGATGGAGTAGGATTGAAACCGTTTATTGCATTGAACAAGGTATCGTTCAGGGTAAATGCATAACAATTGGTATTGAAAGCAGGCCAGGAAGGATTTGTGTAAGTATAAGTTTGCCCTCCGGTTAACGCATAAGCAAACGGAGTCGCAGAACTGGTTGTCAGAACTGTTCCTCCGGGAGGTGATGTTGGAACTTGAGCAAAAAGAGAATTACCCAGTAGCAAACAAAAAGAAGAGAATAACCCACTCAATCTAATCATAACATGAAAAAATTAAGTCCGGAGTATGAATGAATGTTATTGGTCGTCGAACGATTTGCAATGATTGATGTGTTGTTATGTGATAACTCACTCGACAGCAGATCAATAACTTGCAACTTGGTATGTTCATTTCCATAAATGTGTCGTCGATTAAAATTAATCGCGTCAAATATACGCATTTATGATAATAAGTTTTTGATAATGCACTAGTTGAATGTTGTAAGTCACGAAGCGTAACCTGCAAATAACACATTGGTTAAAACCATTTAATTTATTACTTATCGTAAACACTTGAAATAGTCAAAAGGTTCCAAACAGTCATTACATTGGTAAAGGGCTTTACAGGCGGTACTTCCGAATTGACTGAGCATTTTTGTGTTTTCCGACTGACATTGAGGGCACTTCACAATCGGTGCATCCCCAAATAAAACCAGCTTGTCCACTTCATTTACAGGAGGCGCAATTCCATAAGCAAGGAGTTTTTCCTTACCCGCTTCGCTCATCCAATCCGTAGTCCATGCCGGAGAAAGTACAGTTTGAATATGAATTGTTTCAAACCCTTTTTCTGTAAGAATTTCACGAATATTTTTTTCAATGTAATTCATTGCAGGGCAGCCGGAATATGTGGGAGTGATGGTTATTTCGACTTCTTTTTCTGAAATCAATTTTACACCACGGACAATACCCAGATCAATAACTGAAAGTACCGGGACTTCCGGATCCGGAACATCTTCCAGATAATTCCATATAGTAGTTTCGTCTACCATTCCATATTTGGATATGCACGCTGCATATACTGCATTTCCGCAATTAAATGCCCGAAATGCTCGGTATGTCTTCCCAATCTCCCGCCATTTAATTTCCACTTGGAGTCAGGCAATTGAAGCGTAGCTTGTTGCAATACCAATTGAATTCTTTCATTAAAAATAGGACGAAGCGTTTCCAGATCAATTGCAATTCCCTGTGCAATCAAATCTTGGTCAACATCATCCATGAAGAACAATTCATCGGAAAATTTCCAAAGCAAGATCAAAGCATCATTTACCCGCTTGTTTGACTCCTCTGTTCCGTCTCCCATGCGAATAATCCATTCGGAAGAGTGTTTCCAGTGGTACTTGGTCTCTTTCAAAGATTTCTCAGCGATGGCTGCAAGCTGGCTATCGGAAGAACGTTGTAACGCTTCGTAAAACGGAAGTCTGAAAGTGTCAAAAATCCATTGACGTACCATTGTAACGGCAAAATCCCCGTTTTTTTGTTCTACCAATTGGGTGTTGAAATACTGGTTTTCAAATCTCAAAAAAGCTAAATCATCAGCGCTTCGACCTTTGTTCTCAACAGTTGCTGCGTATTCCAAAAGATTCGTAGCTTGACCGATCAAATCCAAAGCAATGTTGGATAAGGCAATATCTTCTTCAATGATTGGTCCATGACCGCACCATTCTGCCAATCTCTGACCCAAGATCAAACTATCGTCAGCTATGCGTAATGTATATGTAAATAAGTTGTTTTTCATTTTTTGGAAACTTAAGACAGAAGACTTGAGACGAGAGACAAATAGTTGGTCTAGAGTCTTTTGTCTTAAGTCTGATGTCTAAATATTTTACATGTGTCCTACACCATCAGGAACTTCATAGAAAGTCGGATGACGGTAAATCTTGCTGTCAGCAGGTTCGAATAAAGCATCGGAATCTGCCGGATCTGAAGCGAATACCTGAGAGGATTCAACAACCCAGATTGAAATTCCTTCACTACGTCTTGTATAGACATCACGTGCATTTTCAACAGCCATTTCTGCATCTGCTGCGTGAATACTACCTACATGTTTGTGATTCAAACCTTGTTTACTTCTAATGAAAACTTCCCATAGAGGCCAATCTTTTCCTGCCATTGCTTTATAATATTAAGATGCTTTTCTCATTTTTTTCTTTTCGGCATGTGCCATGGCTGCTTCCCGAACCCACATACCATCTTCTTTCGCTTTCAATCGGGTTGCAATTCGTTCCGCGTTACATGGACCATTTCCACTGACTACTTGTTTGAATTCTTCCCAATCAATCGCTCCAAAATCATAATGACCTTTTTCTTCGTTCCATTTCAAATCGGGATCCGGAATCGTCAATCCGATCAATTGTGCTTGAGGTACGGATGCATCAACAAACATTTGACGCAATTCATCATTCGTATGTCTTTTGATCTTCCAATCAATGGATTGTTGTGTGTGTGTCGATTCTGCATCACTTGGTCCGAACATCATCAATGCAGGCCACCAAAAACGATTCAGAGCATCTTGTGCCATTGCTTTTTGGTCTTCAGATCCTTTCATCAAAGTACACATGATCTCATATCCTTGACGCTGGTGAAACGATTCTTCTTTACAGATACGAACCATTGCACGTGCATAAGGACCGTATGATGTTCTGCATAGCGGAACCTGGTTCATGATAGCTGCTCCGTCAACCAACCAGCCAACTGCGCCCATATCGGCCCAAGTCAGCGTAGGATAATTGAAAATGGAAGAGTACTTTGCTTTACCGGTGTGCATGTCGTCTATACTTTGTTCACGGGAAAAGCCTAAGGTTTCCATCGCGCTGTATAGGTATTGTCCATGCCCAGCTTCATCCTGAACTTTCGCCAATAAAACGGCTTTGCGTCTTAAATTCGGAGCCCGGGTAATCCAATTACCTTCCGGAAGCATTCCTACAATTTCTGAATGTGCATGCTGTGAAATCTGACGGATTAATGTTTTTCGGTAAGCATCTGGCATCCAGTCTTTCGGCTCAATGCGAATGTCTTGCTTTAATTTTTCATTAAACGCAGCTTCTAAATCGGCTAAATTTTGTTCTTTCATATAGCTAGTTATGAGAATCAAAGATAGTGAATTTTGGTCAATTTAACTGCATAAAATAGGAATGTCGAACCTATAAGAGATTCGACATTCCGGGTTGGTATTGGATTTATTTTGATGAAACCATCAAAATCGGGTTTGCTTTACAGTGTACTGATATAATCTTGCAGCTCGCTATAGTTTGAAGAGAAGGTAAAGGTATCTCTCAGAAGGAAATAATTTCCTTTGTCATAACAGTTCGTGTATGCTGCTTTTGCCCAGTCCAAACGATTGCTGTCAAAAGTGAATGTTGCAGCGATTTCCTTGATCTGGTTTGCAGATAAGTTCGTTTTGGATGCATACACTTTTGCATTTTGTAAACGATTGCTGTCAAAGCTTTCAGATTTCAAACTTGCTAAAAACTGATTGAAATAGTTGTTGTTGTTTGCAGTTTGTCCCTGGTTGTAATATCCGTCACCCTGATAGTTTGGATGAGTTCCGCAGTGATTGTTTTGGTAACCACTACCATAGTTTCCATTTCCGTTGTTGCCATAGTTGATTGTTCCGACATTGTCATTCCAACTACCATTATTGTAACTTGCAGTGGGGTTATTTGAAACAATGGTCAACGTTCCGTAATAATCCAGCTCCGCAATCAATTGATACCCTTCAGGAATATTCACGTTGTTTTTGAAAATCACCTGTCCGTTTGCTTTATCAACCACTTTTACTTGGGTTGTTCCGCCATACAGATTGTAAAACTGGTAGGTGTTGTAATTATTTGTTTGCGTTTGACTAGAAGCACTAACAATAAATAGTCCTTTTCTATTCACTCGCAAAAGTAATTCAGAAGCATGTGCGAGTGTACAAGTGAAAAGTACTAGAGCGAATGTGAAGTAAATCTTTTTCATGACTTTGAATTTTATAATTGGAGTACAATAAAATTCGTGCCAAAAAAAAGGTCGGGGCGAAAAATTTTTCGCCCCGACCTTTTTTTTATAAAATGATTTGACTTTTATCTGTTTATCATCACAGGCATCACCAACATTAAAATGTCTTCGTGCTCGTTCTCAGAAGTGTTCGGCATTAATAAACCGGCTCTGCTTGGTTCGCTCATGGCGATTTTAACTTCCGGTGCGTCGATATTGTTCAACATCTCCATCAAGAACCTGCTGTTGAAAGCAATTTCAATATCCGTTCCGTCGTAATTGCAAGTCAAGCGCTCGTTTGCCTCATTTGAAAAATCCAGGTCTTCTGCAGAAATATTCAATTCACTTCCGGCAATTTTCAATTTAACCTGATGTGTTGTCTTGTTTGCAAAAATGGAAACGCGTTTGATCGCTCCTAAGAACTGTAAACGGTCAACGATTAAAATATTTGGATTTTCCTTCGGAATAACAGCTTCATAATTCGGATATTTCCCGTCAATCAGGCGACACATCAAAATGATATCGTTGAAAGTAAAAATGGCATTCGAATCTGTGTATTCCACCAAAACTTCCTCATCACCACGTAAATTTGACTTCAACAAATTCAACGGTTTTTTCGGGAGAATGAATGCAGAACCTCCTGTTGCCTGACCATCCGTTCTTCGGTATCGAACCAATTTATGAGCATCAGTAGCTACAAATGTAATGTCGGAAGGACTGAACTGACAGTACATACCGCTCATCACAGGACGCAAATCATCATTCCCGGCAGCAAAAAGCGTTTTGTTAATTGCACTTGAAATGATTTCGCCTGAAATACGGATGCTTGTACTGTTTTCAATAGCTGGTGTTTTAGGGAACTCTTCGCCATTGAATCCAACCATTTTTGACTTACCATTATCGTACACGATCTCAACTCCAAATGAAGCGGGATCAATTTTGAAAGTACATGGCTGGTCCGGAAGGTTTTTCAATACATCCAAAAGCATTTTGGCTGGAATTGCCACTTTGCCGGAATCCGTTGCCTCAACTTCCATAGTTGTTTGCATGGTTGTCTCCAGGTCAGAAGCAGAAATGATTAGTTGACTGTCTGAAATGTTGAACAAAAAGTTGTCAAGAATCGGCAAAGTATTACTAGTGCTTAAGACACCACTAATGCTTTGAAGATGACGCAGTAAATTCGTACTTGATACGATAAAATTCATACTATTGGTTATTTACGAAAACAAATATACCAATTAAAAAGCCGTTGAATCCTTGAAACCCCAACTCTTTCCCGACAGTTTTCAACGAGATATTAACCTTATTGAGTTGTTGCGTATCTGTTCTGATTGAAATAGATATGCCCCATGAGCAAAGGATTGAAGACGAAATATTGACATTTAACAACCTGACCATCCGGTAGTTCACACCAGAATCTGTTAATATCGTAACTTACTTTGTCTCCAAAATCGTCCACTTCTGCATCTCCGGTAGATTTAATCCGGAACATTCTCAATTTCTTCTTTTCACCTTTGGTTGTGCGAACTTTCAATTCACAGAATGGTCGGGATCTTTTAAGGCTATCGAGCTGTTTTTCATTTAGTTCGTAATTCGGGTTTTCAAAGTTCACACGTTTGAAGTTCAATAAATAACGGTAAACCATGTTTGTGTCCAGGGTTGTCAAATACTTACCTGCATATTTTACCAGGTAATCGTTTTTAATTTTTCGTATTTCGAAGTTTCTGTCTGGTCTCTCTGTGAATTTTACATTCACTTCAGCAATGTCTTGCATTTGGTAAGCGAAAATCCCTGAACATTGCCATTTTCTAGGGTCTGCAAAAAAGCGAGGTTCAATAATTCCTTTCATCCCTTTGATCTCAGCGATGACAGGTAAATCACTTTTTCCGGCTTCAGATGATTCAACGAGCATATATGTTCCGTGGTGATCGGAAGTGGAACCTCCAATGTACCAAGTCTTACTCCAATCATCATTTTGGAAATACTGAACCTTCATTCCGATTGTTGAGATTCGGTTGATCACCGTTTTCACCGAATTTTCAGGTACATAACCTTTAAAGCGCACGTTGTAAAGTGCTTCCAGGATATTGAATACCAAAACGGGTTGTACGCATCCACCTTTATCATCTGTCCATTGGTTTCCTGAACGGATCAAGGTCATTTCCATTCCATTCGGTTCGGTAATGATAATCTTGTTAACGGATGCGGTGTCTTTAATTTCAAAGTTGAAAGCAGCCAACTGTTCGTCAGATTTCCCTTTGTTGCTAACCAAACGAGTGGTGAAAATTCCCAATCCCACCAGAAGTGCGATTCCTAAAATAACGATGATAATTCTTTTCATATGACTAAGAACGTGCGTAACGTCGTTTACGCAAGTAGAATAATAAAATTGCTAATAAAATAATGAAAAAAGAAGGGACAACCACATTGATAAGCATGTACTTTGTTCGTTGATCCTTTACTTTTTCCTTGTCAATCGGGTGAATGTCAATCTGTTTACTTCGGATGTCCAGTACGGAATTATCTCCCATCATGTAATCCACCATGTTTTGGAAAAATTCCTGATTTCCGTAAATCAACGGCTGCATGCGCATCTGAGCCATTACTTCGTCGTAACGCAAGTTGTTGAACGAAATGGGACGATACATCATCTTGCCTGTTTTACTTGGCATGGAGTCGTAATAATTGGCAATGAAAGAGCCATTTGCAACAACGAGTACTTTTCCTTCCGCTGTGCTTCTTGTTATAAATCCGGATTCTTTGTTTTTCGCAAATTCATCTATCAAACGATTTTTGAAGTGGGAATCAAATCGTCCTTCCGACATTCCTGCAATACAGATCTTATTTCTCTCCGAGGTCGGATTGTCAGCCAAAATAGGAACCTTACCGTAATTCATTGGCATGGCGAGGCTGATCAGGGGAGCCATACCCGTTAGACGAGAATTGGTTGAACTCGTCAGGATAGGGGATACCAATCGCGTTTCGCCTGGAATCAATTGGATTTGTGATGCATAGCGAAGCATTACCGGTTCAATGTTCCGTGCAATCGGATGTTTGGTTGGTGTTGCTGCAACATAGAAAAACCAAGGCAACAGACTTTGTTTTGCAAAAGGAGTCTGGATTGGTGCACATCTCACGTCCATGACATAATTGTCATTGGTCTTGATTCCGTAATCGAACAACATTTTATCCAGTCCCAGATCTGTTCTCACCGTACTGGTCATACCTGTTCTGTTCAGTGAATCTTGCGGGAATGTGAGTTTATCAAAGAAACACATCAATCTTCCACCCCGCATAACGAACTGATCCAGTATATACAGATCCTTATCCGAGTATTTCGTTCTAGGTCTGGCAATGATTGCGCCGGTGAATCCGTCCAATGCTCTTAAGGAATCATTTAAGGTAATGTCCTCAACTGAATAATAGGGTTCCAACAAAGAACGGACACGTTGTGTTTCTGCAAAGCGCAATTCTCCATGTCCTGCAAGGAAGGCAATACGTGGTTTCTGTTTTTGAATCGTTCTTCTCAATGCCGAAATGAGCATGTACTCCAGGTTATTGATGGAGTTTTGAATCGTTGTTTCGGAAAATTCCTTGGATAATTGTGCCGGTTGACCTTGAGGGGAACCTGGCAACAGCTGGATATAGTTCTTGGTGAAACCTTCGTATTCGATTTCCGCTCCGGGCCAAAGAGTCATCTGAGTTTGGGAACCATCTTTTTGGTAAACAATTTCCAATGGAATAATCCCTTGTCCTTTACTGTAAAGAATCTGAAACAAGCTGTTTTGTTCCGCTTCCGTTCCTTCCAAAGGGTCAATGAATTGATATTCGATCCGGTCTCCGGCAATTTCTTTGAATTCAGCTAATTTATCTTCAATTGCATTTCTGAATCGTTTGATTTCCGCAGGAAGCTTGCCATCCAGATAGATTTTCAGATACAAGCGGTTTACTTTGTTGTTTTTGGCTCCATCCTCACGCATTTTATCCAGGAATTCAATAGAACCGGTTGAGAGCGAGTAACGCTCATCTTCGGTCATATCGATCCGCGAGTAAATGAAGGTTCCGATAATATTCAGAAATATGACAACACCTACAATGATTCCTAGTAAAATCCAGTTGTAGAACTTCTTTGTTTTGTTATTGCTTTCAGCCATCGGATTAACGTTTCAAAGATTTAACAACTGTAAGGGTTGCAGCCAGAAAAATTGCAATCATCCCGAAAAAATAAATAAGGTCACTGGTATCAATAACTCCTTTTTTGATACTCGCATAATGAGACCAAAGTCCTAGGTATTGAAATACATAATCGAAATCTCCCATGAGGTTGAATGATCCGAGTTGATCGAAACCATCGTAGAATAACCAACAGAGAAACATAGCGATAATGAATGAAACGATTTGATTACTTGTAATTGCGGAGGAAAAAATACCGATTGCAATGAGAGAAGAACCTAATAAGATCAAGCCTAAATAAGAAGTGAATGTTGCTCCTTCATCAATTACTGTTTTGGCAACTCCATTCTCGTCAAATGCATCAACTCCCAGACTGACCATACTATAGTAATAGATGAGGGTCGGGAGAAGTGAAATCAACAATAAGGTTACACCTGCAAAGTATTTTGCCAGGATAATCTGAAGATCGGTAATCGGTCGGGTAAAAAGTAATTCGATGGTCCCGGTTTTTCGCTCTTCCGCGATCATCCGCATGGTAATTGCTGGGATTAGAACGCAAAGTACATATGGTGCAACATTGAAAAAAGGAATCATATCCGCTTCTTCTCCCTCCAATAGATTGGAAGGACCACTGACAAGCCAAAGCATTATTCCAGTAAACACCAAGAAAATGACGATGAAAATGTATCCAATAACTGAGCCCAAAAAACTCCTAATCTCTTTCCAGTAAAGTGCTTTCATATCTAATTAACTTCGGCAAAAATAAGAACAATATTGAGAATCTGTCTAAATTCTATTCACTTCCGTGAATCGTAATCGCGAGCAGTGTTTGAGTAGCTATGAACGTTTAATTTGCCGGATGGTTGGGTGTAAAGGAACCATCTTCAAAATAGGTGTTCACACTCCATGCTTCCGGTTTTCCGCCAAACCAAGGTTTAATGGTGGACCAAACGCTGCCAAACAAATCTGAATCCCGGTAATGGTTTAACGCATTTTCATCTTTCCAGTTACTGTAAGTGAAAATAATTGTCGGATGATGAATGTCCTGCATCAGACGCATTCCATAACAGTTTTCGAATGTGCTTACTCGGGTGTTTATGGTGTCGAAGTATGCAAGAAAATCTTCCACTTTTTCTTCTTGAAATGTCAGTTTAACAATTCGTGTCAGCATGTTTTTAAATTCAAAAGTTAAAAGTTAAAATTGAAAAGGTCACTGAGCGGAGTCGAAGTGCCTTTCAATTCAAAACAACGAATCAATGGTTTTTGCGGAACCACGGGGATTGAATTCGATTCGCACCAGATCGTGAATACGAAGTCCGAAGAGTGAATCGGCACCTCCGCCATTTCCGGTAGCTCCTTTATTGATAGCAATTTCAAGTAAATTATTGTCATTGAAAAAAGCCAGGCGTTCCCCGGGAGCAACATCGTTATAGGTACTTGAAATTTCGTCGATATAATATTCGCGTTTTCGGAACAAGATGGTGAACGGAGCATCTTCAAACCTGCCAAATATTTCTTTGGTGATATTGGTGATGGCATTTCCATAATGATCGATATGCACGATGGATCCCTTGATGAGGTTCTCTTCAATGACCGCATTCACCGTATGAGCAACACGCCAGGAAGTTTCTTCAGAACCAATGTCCGTGAGTGCTTCTCCTGAAAGAATCCGGACTGCTGTCGGAACGAAGATGTTTTTTACCGGAAAACGAAGTCCTTTCGGATTGGAAAGCACATTATCTATTCTCCAAAACCCTTCCGGTTTCTGATCCTTTAAGATCAAGGCAAAGATTCCGTTGTCATTCGAAACGAAATAATGTCCTTTGAATAATAAAATGCTCGGATAGGCTCCATTACTCGAGTTGATGATGGGTTCACTGTCTACACCGATAATATGGATTGTTCCTTCAGGAAACTCCTGAAATGATGCCTGGATGTAATAACTTGCATCTGCAATATCGAACGGACGAACTTGGTGGGTAATGTCAACAATAGATACTTCCGGGGCTAATTTGAATAAATTTCCCTTTAGAACCGCTACATAGTAGTCGGTCAATCCCATATCAGTTGTCAATGTGATAATTCCCATTTGATAAATCGGTCTGTATCCGTTGAAAAATTAATTAAATTTGTTTCAAAAATACGGGTTAATAATACAACCGGAACTTACAAACAAAAGATTTATTCACATTGACAGAGAAGAAAATTGAAATAAACGGAGCCAATGTTGCTGAATTATTTGGAGTTAACAATTCCAATTTGAAACACATTCGGTCTTTTTTTCCAAAATTAAAGATCAATTCACGTGGAAATGAATTGACAATTGTTGGAGATCCGGAAGTGATGGAAGAGTTTGAACGCAAGTTTGAATTGATTCTGGCGCACTTCAATCAATACAATATTTTAACGGAGAACAATATCGATAACCTGATGTTGGACGAAGGCGATGCCATGCTTTCTTCTGATGGAACGGAAACTTTGGTTCACGGAAACGGAGGAGTCAAGATCAAAGCGAAGACCCTGAATCAACGAAAATTGGTTCAAGCAGTGAATAAAAGTGATATGGTTTTTGCCGTTGGTCCGGCCGGAACTGGAAAAACATATACAGCAGTTGCATTGGCAGTTCGTGCTTTGAAAGCAAAAGAAGTGAAGCGGATTGTACTCACCAGACCAGCTGTTGAAGCCGGAGAAAATTTAGGATTCCTTCCGGGAGACTTGAAAGAGAAGTTGGATCCGTACCTGATGCCTTTGTACGATGCATTAAGAGATATGATTCCACCGGAAAAATTGGCGGACATGCTGGAATTTGGGATTATCGAGATCGCTCCTTTGGCATTCATGCGGGGTAGAACCTTGGATAAGGCATTTGTTATTTTGGATGAGGCTCAGAATGCGACCGTGATGCAGATGAAAATGTTCCTGACACGTATGGGACAAACTGCTCAGTTCGTGATAACAGGAGATATGTCGCAGGTGGATTTGCCACATCGCCAAAAATCAGGATTGTCATACGCATTGGATATTCTGAATGACGTGGAGGAAATCGAAATTATCCGATTGACACAAAGCGATGTAATTCGACATTCATTAGTGAAACGAATCATTGATGCTTTTGATAAGGCCGAAGCAATCGAGAAAGCGAAACGATTCGAGAAAGAAAAAGAAGAGGAAGAAGAAAAATCAAAACTGAGAAGAAAATAACGAGTTCCAAATTTGTAAATTATGTTGAACGAAACAATTACGAGCACCAATTTTAAATTCCCGAAACAAACCAATGTTTACAGAGGAAAGGTACGTGAAGTCTACACCATTGATAATGAGTTCATGGTCATGGTTGCCACTGACCGAATTTCTGCTTTCGACCACATTTTACCTAAAGGGATTCCATTCAAAGGTCAGGTTCTTAACCAAGTTGCTACCATGTTTTTAGAGGCTACTCGAGACATCGTTCCAAATTGGTTAATCGGAACACCGGACCCATCCGTTGCGATAGGTTACGCTTGTGAACCGGTGCGTGTTGAAATGGTAATTCGTGGATATCTGGCAGGTCATTCTGCAAGAGAGTATGCATCAGGTAAACGCATTTTATGTGGTGTTGCACTTCCTGAGGGAATGAAGGAGAATGATCGCTTCCCGGAGCCGATTATCACACCGGCAACCAAAGCGGATGAAGGTCACGACGAAGATATTTCGAGAGAAGATATTTTGAAAAATGGAATCGTACCTCAAGACATTTACGAAAAAATGGAAGGCTATACGCGTGCATTATTTCAGCGTGGAACTGAAATGGCAGCAGAAAGAGGGTTGATCTTGGTGGATACGAAGTATGAATTTGGGATCCGGAATGGGGAAGTGATCCTGATTGATGAGATTCATACACCTGATTCATCGCGTTATTTCTATGCGGATGGTTATGAAGAACGTCAGGCAAAAGGAGAAAATCAACGCCAACTTTCGAAAGAATTCGTGCGCCAATGGTTGATAGAGAATGGATTTCAAGGTTTGGAAGGTCAAGTTATGCCGGATATGCCTGATTCATTTGTCGAAACGATCACCGAACGCTACATCGAACTTTACGAGAAAATTACCGGAAACACCTTTGAAAAAGGAGACACTTCCAGCATTAACAAGCGCATTGAGACAAATGTTGCCGTGTTTTTGGCGGAGAAGGGAATTATTTAAGACTTAATAGACTAGAGACATAAGACAGTAGACTTGTTGTTACTTTCAAAGTACAATTGAAGTCTATAGTCTTTTGTCTAACGTCTTCAGTCTAAGTTGCGCTTTGTTTCGCAATGATTTTCCAAAATAAACGAGGGAAGAAACGTTTCAGCGTCACGGCATTTAGTTCCTTATTTCCGATCAGAACTTCTTTTTTCTTCTTATCAACCGCTTTTAGAAGGATGGATACACATTTTTCAACGGGCATCCCGGTTGCTTGGTTGTGATCCATCTCTCCATGTGCATTGCCATCTTTTCCAAGTGCACTCATGGAAATCGGAGTATTGATTTTTCCGGGATAAGCAATGGTAACCGAAATATTGTTTTTTGCCTCCTCCAAAAGTAAACTTTCAAAGAAACCTTGGATCGCGTGTTTACTGGCACTGTATGCGGAACGCAGGTAAAAACCGAATTTTCCTGCAATGCTTGAAATGGCAATGATATGACCCGATTTTTGGGCTTGCATGTAAGGTAATACAGCTTTTGTAAGCGCTACCGTTCCGAAGTAATTGATTTCCATAATCCGTCGATCCACTTCAAGTGAAGTTTCACTAGCTTCAGCGCGTTGACTCAAACCTCCGCAATTGTACAAATAATCGATGCGTTTTGTTTGTTCCAGAGCTTGTTTCACCAATTCGGTAAAATGCTCGGAATGCTCTAGATCCAAAGGAACAATCAGATGTTCTTCCGGATTCGGAAGTTCCTTTTTCAATGCGAGAAGTTTCTCTTCACTGCGGCTCGACAGGATCAATTTGAAGCCTTTTCGAGCCAGTTGTCTGCAGATTTCTTCTCCAATTCCGGAAGAAGCACCCGTAATCCAAGCTACATGTTTCATCGTAGCACGAAAATACATATTTTAAGGTGAGTTCGTGATAAGATTTGAGTTGCAATTTTCTTGATAAATTGGAAAAACTTAGTATATCACAGTAGAATCCATTTGGTTGATGTGCTCTGGTTGATGATAGTCGTATTTCTGGCATTTTTCACATTGGGGCGCAGATTGGGGTATATATTATTGTTTTTCTCTATCGGTGTAATCGGGATATTTTGGCATGAAAAAAGGAGACTTTTTTAGTCTCCTCAAATATTTTTTGTTCCGATTATAAATCATCAGGTAAACTTGCCTGTTTATACGATTTTACTTTTGGTTTTAACTTATCAATAAATACTACTCTGAATTTCTCACCGTCTACGGTAAAGATCATTTCGGAAATACCATTGGTTACTACCGGGCTGGTTTTTTTTGCGTTGTAGAATTTCTTTTCTAACAAATAGAAAGATCCATCATCGTATTGAAGAAATACAGAAACAACCGATCCATTCTCAACACGAGCTTTACCTGTTAAACATTCAGTACCTTCAGCAGTAAAAAAACTGACAATAACATTTCTGTGCATGTCATCTGCAACGGTATAAGAACCTCTTTTAGCAAAGGCATCTTCCAATTTCTTAAAACAATCATCTTGTGCTGATACGCTGTATCCTAAAGTAAAGGTTAGAATGGCAAGTAGAATATTTTTCATAGTTGTTTTTGTGTTATGGAGCCAACTCCGATTTTCAAATATAACAAGTTTATCCAAAATGGTAACTGCACTTAATAATTATTTATTTTTGACAATCAATCCCATTTATAAAGGCATGAAACAAATAGCAGACCATTTTAACGAAGCGCTGGAAATTTTGCAGAAATTTAACAACGCAGAGAATCATCGGTTGATTCAAGATGCAGGAAATGCAATGGTTTCGGCAATCCGTTCAGGAAACAAAATAATTTCATGTGGGAACGGTGGTTCTATGTGTGATGCAATGCATTTTGCGGAAGAATTAACAGGAAGATACCGGGACGATAGAAAGGCAATTCCGGCCTTAAGTATTTCAGATCCATCGCATATTAGTTGTGTCGGGAATGATTATGGGTACGAGTATATTTTTTCACGTTATCTGGAAGCAATCGGACAAAGTGGGGATGTATTATTAGCCATTTCAACATCCGGAAATTCGAAAAATGTGCTTCGTGCGATTGAAGTTGCCAGATCCAAGGGAATGAAAATCGTTGGACTTACAGGAAAAGATGGTGGAAAGATGGCGGAGCTCTGTGATGTGGAAATCCGGGCACCCTATTCAAATTATGCGGACCGGGCACAGGAAATTCACATAAAGGTGATTCATACAATGATTGATTTTATTGAACACCAATTGAATGTTTGAGTTCTTAAAAAAGAATATTCGAAAGACTACTATTCTGCTAATCATTAGTGTGTTTGCACTAAAGTTTTCAGGGAAAATAACAGCTGTTGTTAAGGGGGAAGCCACGTGTGTCTGCTCCTATGATGGTTATGGGTACTACATGTATCTCACGCAGCTGTTCCAATACCGGAATCTGAACTTCAAACGGGCGGAAATTCAAGCCGTCCAAAACAAATACTGTTCCGAATCGGTTGCTTATCAGCTCAAGCAGATGGACAATGGCAATTCGCTGGATATCTATCACATGGGACAAGCTTATTTGGAGCTTCCTGCCTATGCCATAGGTCATGGGTTTGCTAAAATACTGGGTTGTTCCAAGGATGGATTTAGTAAACCTTATCACATAGCCTATCTCTTAAATGCCCTGATTTTTATTCTTCTTGGAGTTTATTTCCTGAATAAAATTCTCAAATTGTTCTTTTCAGATCAGGTTAGTGCGCTTCTTTTAGTGATTATTTATTTCGGAACCAATTTTTGGACAACAGCAATTCACGCCTATCAGTTGCAGCATATTTACTTGTTTGCATTGGTCGGAGTACTTTTTTATTCACTCCTGAAATTGCGGGAACTTCCGTCCAAAAGAAAGTATCTGCTGCTTGCAGCATTAACTCTTGGATTAATTTCGGCAATTCGCCCGACGCATGTCCTATTGGGACTCCTTCCTTTGTTTCTGCTGAAAGGAGTTTATCCGACAAAAGCTGCCTATTGGAAATCAATCTTGTTATTTCCACTTGCCGGATTTTTAGTGAACTTACCTCAATTGATCTATTGGAAAGTTTTGGGAGGAAGTTGGTTCATTTTGAATATGCATGTGGAAGAAATCGTCATTGTTGATCCACATATTTTCGACTTTTTGTTCAGTTATAAAAAGGGGTGGTTATTGTATACCCCGGTTTTCATCCTATTGGTTCCCGGATTCATTCAATTGTACAGACAGCGGAAAGAGCTCTTTTGGGGGATTTTTACCTCGTTCGTTTTATGTGTATGGATCTTTTGTTCCTGGGAATGTTGGTGGTATGCTGCATCCTTTGGATCACGGGCAATGATTGACCTGTATCCCTTGTTGGTCTTGCCGGTTGGTTTTGCAATTGGTTACCTCGGAAAAACCAGGATAACTGCTTTTCTGATGATGGGATTTGTATTTCTTACTCTCGGGTTATCCATGTTTCAATCGGAACAATTTTCAATCGGTTATTTGCATCCGGATAGGATGACGAAGGAACATTATTGGTATATTTTCGGTAAGCTTTCCATGCCTGATTATCAGGTCAACCGACTTGAAATTGACCGTTCGGATACAAGCTGGACAAGCAAAATAAAACCGGAGGAATTAGGGTTTGGGAAGATCGTGCCACTTGATTTTTGCACTGTAAGGAATATAAATGCTCCGGCAGGAAAAGCTACCTTAATTGATAAAAGACCTTATTATCCTAAGTTGAAAACGGATGAAACATTGTTTGAAGCCCAGATCATTTATCAAACAAATGACAGCTTGAATTTGGCGACAATCCATTTTGAATCATTCAGTAAATTCAATGTTTACAGCTGGAATGAGTATTTTTTGCCAACTCAAAAATCAATTGGGGAGATGGATACCTTATCTGTCAGGTATAATCTTCCAAGAATTAATCACTATGGGGATAAAATTCAGATTTATGTGGTGAATTCCGGTAAAAAGGAACTCATTATTCATTCATTAAAAATAAAGGCATTAAGTTTGGAACGCTATTAAAAAAAATACTTTCACATGAGCTCATTTTCACATATTTTCGATTCAGGAGAACAGGCACGTCAAAAAGGTCATTTCAGAAACCTGATCATGTTGGCACGAATTGATGGAAACGTAAGTTTCGCAGAAAATCAATTACTTAAAAAAATTGCAACAAAACTTTCCTTAACGGAAGAGCAGGTAGCGGAGATTTGTGAAAATCCGGACGATTATCCATTCATTCCACCGGTTGAGAGAGAGGAAAGATACGAGCGTTTTATCCAGTTGATCCAGCTTTTGGGAATTGATGGGAATATGGATGTGAATGAAACGAAATTGGTACGAAGACTTGGAATTGAACTAGGATTCACACCAGAACGCATCGATGAGAAATTTCCAATTATCCTGGAACATTTAAGAAAAGGAATGGATCGGGAAGAAGTTCTGAGAATTGTAATCTGAAATCCGGATTAATTCTTCTTTTTCAACTGGTCTTCAATGCGTTTCGTCAGGATTTGGAAAAGCAATTTCGAATCCTGCTGATTCAGCTTTCTGCCGAAACGAATCGTTTTACCTAAGTATTCAAACTCGATACGTTCTCCACCTCGAATCCAGGGGGAATTTTCCCATGCAGCCTGAAAAGAGTTTTCTTTGGGAACCGAAACACGTACCTTCTTGATATTCTCCAAATAATATTCTTTCGCCTTACCATAGGTGCGAATACTTGTTTTAATCGTCACTGATATTTTATCAACTTTGATGTATTCACGACCATAAAGGGCCCATAAGAAGGTTCTTCCCACCCGAACGAAGTAATATAACCAGAAAACCATAAAAACCCCAAGGATCAGCTTTTCCTGTTGTGTGAAGTTGAAAGTGAAATAAGACCAGGTAATCGTTGCTCCTATTGCGAACCACATAAAGCACCACGCACCCATCAGTGCCTTTACGACTCCAATCTGTTCGGGTGTTATGACGAATGTTGTTTTGTTCTGGTCGTCCAGGTAGCTGATTCTATTTCCAATCCATTTCATGCCACAAAAGTACCTAAAAAGTAGGGGTGCGATTAATCGCACCCCTACTTTTTTTCAATCAATCCGATTATTGAATAATTACCTTTTTCTGAGTAATTGCGTTATCCATTTTCACATTCACAAAATAAACACCAGCTGGCGTATTGCTTGTATTGATGGTAATGATAGATGAACCGTTCAATTGACCATAATTTCTGCTTGAAATTTCTTTACCTGAAACATCTGTTACAGAAATAGTCACATCACTTTGTTCAGCTAGTTGCAAGCTGATAGAAACGCTTGTTGTAGCTGGATTCGGATAAACTTGTACTTGGTCATCAATTTGACTCAGATCAGTAAGACCCGCAGTTACGTCAGTTCCTGTTACGAATCCATTAGTTACAGCATCCGGAATAGTTGCTTTTCCTGCATTGTCAATTTTTCCTGTTGGGTCGAATAACAGTCCAACAATATTGATTTTAGTTTCATCCCAAGAAGCAGGTAGAATAAATGTTGCTGTAATGGTATGTGTTTCTCCGATGTTCACAGTTGCAGGGAAGCTGTTAGCGTAACCTGTGAAACTTGGCTTAATTGCTCTTGCAACATGGTCGTAAACCATTTGTGCAGCAGGTACGGAGCTTGGCAATGATTCAAATCCGCCCATTGGTCCGTTCGCACCACCTGCATAGGCATTTGCCTGGTTGTAGTTGCTTCCTGTTCCTGTTACCTCATCTTCTGTAAGAACAATTCCAAGTTTGTAATTGTTGTTGGCTGCAGCTAGAAAATTAGCAGAGGTTGATACCTTTAATTCACGGGTAGTTGAGTTCCAGGTTGCACCGTTTGTAATCAATGCTTTCGGAGCTACCAGGATGCGTGTAAGGAAATCAGCCTCAACTTCCGATGGGTCGATTACACTGACGCGGTCAACCAATGCTGAAGGATATCCTGAAACCAAACCACCGATTCCTGCATCGTAATCCGCATTTGTCATCGGATCACCATTGTGAACTGCAATTCCTGCCCAGTATTGGTCGTATTTTGTTGACATCATATCCATGAAAACAGCACCTCTCGGACACCATTGACACCAAGTTCCTGTTCCTTCTTCTCCTACTACCATTTTACCGGTTGCCGGCACCAAAGGATTATCAATATCCAGCGTTAAGACATCATCATTGGAATCATTATCCGCTCCGGCACCGTTTACATTCGATACGGTTGCAACCATTGGGTTATTCCCGGCTGCAATAGTCAATGTATTATCCATGGTAATGGTAGTCGTAGCCAAAGAAGCGAGATTTACTCCCGTAACTGTTTTGTTGATGGTTGTACCGTTATAATCAACAGCAAGATCAAAAGAGGTGATTGGTGTAGTTCCCAAATTGCGGACAACTACTTTAGGAGTAACTATATTCCCTACTAATATTCCCTGGTCGAAGTTCAGACCATTTACAGCTCCATTCAAAGACGGAAGGGTGTAAGGAGTGATAAGGGTATGGAAATCATCAATGAAATAACCGCAACTATAAGGAGCATTTTGATCTGTCGGATAAATATCAATAGCTGCAATTTGGTTCACTGGATTAGAGAATGAACCGATGGAAATGTTATCGATGAAAAATTCCCAGTTGTTTGTGTTGAAATTAATGGCGACTTTGAAGTTGAACCACGTGTTTTGGGTATATGTTGGACCTGTAAAGTTCAATCCGTTTTGATTGACCATAGAGATTGTTCCATTGTCGTTGAAAAAACAATCCATTGCCCATACCTGCCCAAGTGTTGCCGTTTTTTGAAAGTTAAAATAACCCGCTTTTCCTGTCTCAACCTTGATGTTGAAATCCATTTCAAATTGTCCCGTATTCAAAACACCAAAATTGCGAATCAAATCTGTCGGACCACCTGCTTGCACGGATGTGGAGAAATACAAAGAATTACTTCCTGAAACGGAAGATGCGCTGGATACGAGAACGTCTTCGGTTCCTCCGGGAGCATTGCTCCAGGTTGTCCAGTTACCGGCGCTTTGAGGACATAGTTTCTGTCCCGCATTGTAAGAGTCAAAATTGTCTGTGAACGTTTGACCGAATGCTACAAGACTTGAAAGGAAACCAAGAGTGAGTAATTGTTTTTTCATAAGTAAGAGTATAGAATATCTTTAAAGATACTAAATGAAAAAGAGAAAAAGGACTCCTTTTTCTCTTTAATTATTGAAATCTTAATTCAGACTTCCTTATTTTTTAATGAATTGAATGGCAGAGGATTCTGTTCCCAAGTCTACAACAAAACGATAAGCCCCGGCTTGAAGTCTGGAAACGTCGATTGGCTTTAAAACAATCTTACCATTGGTGTTCTCCAATGAAATTTGTTCGATCGGTCTACCTACGGCATCAACGATGTGCAATGTTCCCGCCTGTTTGGAATAATAAGTCAGGTTTGTCAATTCGGATGAAGGGTTCGGAGATAAGGTATTCGGACTGATTCCGGATTTACAACTCACCGCTTTTAATTCAGAATAGCTGGAAATCTGATCCGGATTGGTCTCTTTTAATCGGTAAAAAACCATCTTGTCTTTTTCAAGGGCATCTCTGAACGAAAAGAACTGGTTGGATGCATCAGAACTGTTAGCTGATACAACTGTTCCGATGATTTCCCAGGCTTCGCCTGTGTAACTTCTTTGTACCTGGTAAGTGCTTGAGCTTTCAGTTGGAGCTTCCCAGGAAATCAATGCAGCATCATTTTCACAATCGGTATTAACTGTAAAATTACTGGTGTTTATACCTAAAGCGGAACAACCAACAGTTGCCGTACCATTAAATACGATTGGTACCGTTGTTGCTACCGAACTATAGTTTGAAAAACAAATGATGTATTGAGTGTTTGCGGCTACAGGTAATACGGGTTCGTAATTTCCTGCATCCCCTCCCGATGGCAGGGTTGAGGCTAAACCGGTACCGCCATAATTTACAGAATTCCAGTTACATCTGACTGGAGCCAGTGTATTACTTGAGATTGCTCCACAGGTGCTGGGTCCGGTATACGGATACATGATCCAATCATAATAACCGGCTTGCGCCCCTCCTGCACCTAAAGTGAATGCGAGGTTTCCGGCGGTATAGACATTGATTACCATCCAGGTACTGTTGTTTTCACCCACTTGTAAACAACCCATATTTCCTCCTCCCCATGGACTCAAAGGTCCCCAGAAAGGATCATACGATGGATTTCCTAACGAACCTGAAACAGGGATTTCATTGATTGCACCATATCCATTCGGATCGATTTGAAAACCGGCATTACTGCAGATGTTTACATAACTTGCACATTCTGACGCCACTACTGGTCCTGTGTAGGTACTTTGCGTAACACAAATAGTTCCGGTAGTTGCAGATGTAGGAGGTCCGGTGTTAGCAGCATTGGTTGCAAAAATAACTACCAGATAAACTTGACCGATCACGGTATTGAAACTGACGCTTTCATTGGTTCCATTACCAGCTTGAGAGCATCCAAGAGAGGTCAATGTTCCGCCACAAGTTCCTGAAACAACCATCAAACCAGGATTGGGACCTGCAGCAGTTGCGTCAGTAAGTGTCACGTTCGTATAGGTGGAAGTTGCAGTAAACTGGAAGAAACCATCTACATCATCCCAGCCACAAGATGGTTCTGAACTGAAGTTATCAAAAAACGAGGTGGGAATAGAATATGCTGTTGGGGTACAAGTTGTTCCAACAGTCAGTGTTGGAGGGGTTCCTGTACAGTTGTCAGATTGACCAAAAACTCCGGTAATATGGAATATAGTCAGTAATAGGAATAACTTTTTCATGATTAATGACAATTGTTTTTGGATAGATCAATCATACCTCCCGCCGTATAAACGGCATCATAATAACACATGATGGTATATCCGTGATTAACAAACCAGTTTGTAAAGGTTTGTTCCTTTAGATTTTCATTTGGTTCATAAATCCCCAAAAATGTGCCGGTGGTGTTGTCCATTCTGGAAGTTTTGACCCCGGAAATTTGCTTGAATGCATTGGTTATCTCCGATTGAACTTCTTGACTAATTTCAGAATCAATAACAATTTTGATGTACATCTTGGAATCATCAAGATCATTTTGTTGAGAGTAGATAGAAAAATCGAAAGCAATAAACGCAAGAATCGTTAGTAGTAATTTGATCATTGATTGTAGTTTACACTATGAAAATACAATCAAAACTTTCACAAAATGTTATGAATGAGCATTCTAACGGTTTGACCGATTAAACACTTGATTTGACTTAACAATTGCTTAATCTAACGTTAACGAATCAAAGTCACATTCCCTTTGATGATTTTCTGTTCTCCTTGAACGCAAGTGGCTTCCAGATAATAATCATAAGTGTCCGGTTTCAGGAGCTTATCCCTGAAGGTACCATCCCATCCGATTGCCTGATCTGTGGTTTCAAAAACGAGTTCTCCCCATCGGTCAAAAATCCGGAAAAGAATCTTGGTCGCAATCGCACTTCTGACGTATAGAACGTCATTTTCCAAGTCCCCGTTCGGAGAAAAGGCATTCGGGACATATACGTAGGTTCGATCACAAACCACTTCCAAAACATTTACTTTTACGGAAGCGGATTTAATGCAAATTCCATCCGTAACATTGACAACATATTGGGTAGTCTGCTCCGGGGTGGCCTGGGTGATCTGACCGAATGGATTCGATAATCCGGCTTGTGGAGACCAAACGTATGAATAACCTGCCGGAAGAGCGGTAAGTGTTGTTGAATTTCCCGGAACAACATATTCCGGATTTGCTTGTGCGGTGATTGCCCCTGAAATACTTCCTACGGAAATGTAAATCGAATCCCGATCAAAACAGCCGTTTGATCCATTCGCATCCACATAAACCCATTGACTTGTCGGTGGATTGGCAATAACTACATTTTGCTGTGCAGTCGGAGTTAAAATACTCATCGGACTCCAGACATAAGTGAACGTCACATTGGGAATCTGAATAAAGGCGGTGAGTGTAGTCGGGTCATTCAGACAAATCGAATCATTTCCTGTTAAGGATAAGCTTCCGCCGATAAAGTAAACGGTGACACTGTCTATTTCCGAACAATAGGCATTTCCGGCTCTAACATAATAAGTGGTCGTTGTTCCCGGTGTGACATTTAGAATTGAATCGGCTGGTGTTGTATTTAAAGTATCTGTAAATTGATTGGTTGATGACCAGATAAAATAATCTGCGGTACCAAATGAATTAGCAGTGAAGGTTAAGGGAAGGGGGGAGCAAAGAATGGTGTCGTTGGAAACTGAAAGTTGAATCTCAGGTAAGACGGTAATATTGATTAAAGCAGTGTCTGTTAATAGACAAACTGAATCTGTAACGGTTAAACGTACCACGTAGTTTCCGGGAGTTGTATAAGTAACTGTTGGCGAGAATACCGTCGATGTAACTCCATTTCCAAAATCCCATTCGTAAGCATCGGATGGTGGACTTGTATTTGTAAACGTAACTGTAAAGTCTTCGCAACCGTTTACATTGTTGGTTGTGAATTCTGCTTTTGGAAGAAGCTGAAAATCAAATTTGAAAACCAGGTTGTTACAGTTGCTATTGGTTCCTGCTCCTGTATTCAGGTTGAGATTGGACCAAGCATTCGGGGTGGTCGGGAAATCACTATGGCCATTACAACCACCACATACGGATTGATAGACAACTCCATTTTTATCGAAGCGGGAAGTTCCCCCATCTACGTGTTCTTGCGCTTGATTTCCGCCGATATAACTTCCGTAAAGTAAGCCTGAGAAGTCTCTTTTGTAAACAAATAAATAAAAATCGAATCCGTTTGGCGAAGTACCTTGGAATGCATCCGAACTGACAGGCATTCCATTCAATGGAACGGATTGAAGGATGTTTGCTCCCCAACCTGAAACATACATGTTTCCGCAAATATCAACCAGGAAGGCGGAAGGTGAAATGTTGATGTTCGGGCTTCCATTCCCAAATACGGTAGAGTTTACAATGGAGGTAAGTGTGGGATTTAATTTTGCGATAAATTGACTACTGTTTGGATAACTCTGAGAGTTTACAACGGGGAAATTTCCTCCGACAGATTGTCCCAAAACAAATATTTCATCGTTGCGATTGATCTCTACGAAGAAGGCCTGGTCATATAGATTCGCGCCGATGTAGGTGCTTTGAACCAGTGTTTGTCCGTTTGGAGTTAGCTTTCCAACAAAACCATCTGATTTTCCACCCAAGTAATTCGGATTTAAACCACCGGTAGTTCCGGGAAGATCGGTACTGGAAGTTCCGCCTGCAAAAACGACATTGTAACTGGAATCAATCTTTATAGAGTAACATGCATCATTATTGGTTCCTCCAAAATAGCTTCCCCAAAGCATCGTACTTAAATCAGATGATAATTTGAAAATGACACCATCCTGCTGACCGGCCAATGTACCTTGAAATGCATTCAGAACCGGAAAGTCAGCAGATCTTGAACAGGAGGCGATTAAACAATTTCCCACTGAATCAATCATGATTTCTCCTCGGAACTGATCTCCGTAATTGGTCGTAAGGGAATCGTATGCAGCAACGGAATTGTAGTTTCCGGAACTCAGCTTGTAGTTGATACCATCATTTTGTGCGCCTCCAACATAAGTTGAAGCAAGCAGGTTATGACCATTTGAACTGATCTTTGAAACGTAGATATCTGTTCCCTGACTTCCGAAATTGGCACCGTTAAACTGAACATTGATATTCGATCCACCGCCATGCGCACTTTGAAATGGGTTTTGCAGCGGGAAGTCTATTGAAGCAGTAATTCCAAACACATACAAATTATTGAGTCGGTCACAAATCAGACTGTTCACAGTTTCTGTTCCTTGTGTAGTATTTCCACCTCCTAAAAAGGCTGTCCAGATCATCGTTTGCCCGTCGGGAGAATATTTTGAAATAAAGACATCCGTGGTATTTAATCCATTGTAAGTTGCCGTAAAATTGGAGGTGACATCAAAAGCCAAGGGATCAGGAGTCGGGTAGGAATTCCCGAAAATAGTTCCTCCCGAGTAAGCCGAACCGTCATAGCCATAAGTAGCTGTCATTCCAAAATTATCAGTAGGAGATCCGGAATAGGTCGCGAATACTAAAATCGGATCAATGATCAGAGTGGCATTTTCATCGTGCTTTCCAAGTTCAAAAGAGACCAGATCTTTCTTTAAAATGAATTTACAAGGGATGGAGCTCAGTTTACCATTCAGTAACTGGTATGCGATGGGTTTCTTTTCAGTTATTTTCCCTAAATCAGTGGATAGGATGAGGTTTCCGGTTTTGTCCAGAGTAATAGAGGAAAACCCTTTCATTTTAAGCTGGATCTGCTTGTAGTCCGTTCCCGGTGCACACCACAATTCGTATTTGAATTCAGATTTGGAATCAATGATCTTCAAATCGATATTGGGATAGAAATTAACCAATGTCGCTTCCTGGAAACTTTGCACATCACTTGCCCATTTTGAGCTGTCATTTCCGATGAAGTAATTGTAGTAATAGGATAATGGTTTTTCTTTTTTTACCTGGTTCACTTCCAGCGAATTCAAAAATTCAACGCCAACCAATGTGCCTCTGAATTGGTCACTATTCTCATCAGAAATGCGTTCCGAATGCGCTTTTTTTAGTGCAGAGTAATCGCGGATGTCGTAGATGAAGCCATGTTGCTGCACCCAGATATTATTGCCCTGGGATTTGGATTGGAATAATACTTTTTCAGCCCATTGACCTTTGTTTTCAATCAATGCATAATGGGTATTATGAACATGTTCTATTTCCTGGGCGACAAATTGACCACCAAAAACAAGTACGCAGAACATTAGTAACAATAGCTTCATACTTGAAAGATATGAAAATGTTTAAAAAGGTTGCATTTTTGGGTATAACTTTTGCGAATCAAATTGCTCTGGTTATATTTGATATAAATTCGAGGCATATGACAACTCAATGGGTCTTCAACGAAGTTGCTACAATTACAGAGAAAAATATCCAACATTTAAAATCGAAGTTTTCAAATTATTCAGAGAACCAATTGAATTGGAAGCCCAACGCTTCGACCTGGAGTTTAGCCGAAATTTTTGCTCACCTGAACGCTTATGCCCAATTTTATCATACGGTATTGAATGAACGGATTGATCGGACCCGGTTTCGTTCCCCCAGATTGAATTACTCTTCTTCACCTTTAGGAAAATCAGCATGGATGTCCATGAAATTGGGAAACGCACGGAATGTAAAGCGGAAATTCAATGCCCCCGGCGAGTATAATCCGACAGTAAGTCCAGGATTAGTGACAGGGAACGAACTGACAACCTTGCTGGATGGACAAAATCAATTTTTGGATATCATTGAAAAATCAGTAGGTGTCAGCCTCCGAAAAGTAAAGGTTCCGATATCCATTTCAAAATTGGTGCGTCTGAGATTAGGCGACGCCTTGTTGTTTGTTGCTTATCACAATGAAAGACACATGGAACAGGCTCTAAAACTGACTAAAAACCCCCAATTCCCTAAAAAGTGAGTAGAATTCACGCATTTTGTAAAGCAAGCATAGCTCCGGTTCGGGCAGAAGCAAGTGACCGCTCGGAAATGGTAACCCAATTGGTCTTTGGGGAGTTGGTGGAAATCACGGAAGTTGCTGACAATTGGCTCAAGATTCATTCGTTTATGGATGGCTATGAAGGTTGGATCGATTCCAAACAGATTCAGGATCTGAGAGAAAAGGAAGTTACCCGTTGGTTGGATGGTTTGGTGGTAGAACATTCTGAATTCAGAATAGTAGAGGGACCAGAAGGAAAACAGGTTTTACCCAAAGGATTTTTCAGACCCTCGGATTCGGAAGAAGAATTCCGGATCGGTAAATCGACTTACCGTTTTTTGAATGAAGAAGATACAAAACCGTCTTCGCTGATTGATTTGGCGCTTAGCTATCTGAACGCTCCTTATTTATGGGGTGGGAAAACCATGTTTGGAATTGATTGTTCCGGATTTATGCAACAGATTCACCGGGTCTTTAACTATCAGTTGCCAAGAGATGCTTCACAACAAGTGGAGATCGGTCTGGAAATGGATTTTGAGGATCGGGAAGCAGGAGATCTGGCTTTTTTCATTTCAGAGTCAGGGAACATTCATCACGTCGGTTTATTGATAAGCAAAGACGAAATCATTCATGCCCATGGGTATGTCCGAATCGACCATTTTGGTTCCAATGGAATCACCCGAAAAATAGATGGAGTGCATTCGCATAAATTACATAGTATCAAAAGACTTTAAAAGACCCGATAATTTTCAGAAAGTGAAGTCCTTCTGATGAAATCGAATTATATTTGTTGCCGAGTTGAAAGGCTTAAAAAGGTTCAAAAGTTCAAATATGGAATGATTGAATTCTTTAAACCCTTTGAACTTTTTAAACTAGTTGAACTAAATAAAGAATAAGCATGAAACGCGATCAAGAAGTATTTGACTTAATTGCTGCAGAAAGACAGCGTCAGGAACATGGAATTGAATTAATTGCGTCTGAGAACTTTGTCTCTGATGAGGTGATGGAAGCAATGGGTTCTGTATTGACCAATAAATATGCTGAAGGACTTCCCGGAAAGCGTTATTACGGCGGATGTGAAGTAGTAGATAAAGTAGAGCAATTAGCAATTGATCGTTTGTGTAAATTATTTGGAGCAACTTGGGCAAATGTGCAACCGCATTCAGGTGCGCAGGCAAATGCTGCTGTTTTCCTGGCTTGTTTGAATCCGGGAGATAAGATTCTTGGTTTTGACTTAAGTCACGGAGGACATTTGACTCATGGGTCTTCTGTAAACTTCTCCGGAAAATTATACAACCCATTTTTCTACGGTGTAAGCAAAGAAACCGGACAGGTCGATTACGACATGATGGAAGAAGTTGCTAAACGCGAAAAACCGAAAATGATTATTTGTGGTGCATCTGCTTATTCCAGAGATTGGGATTATGCACGCATCCGCAAAATTGCTGATGAGGTTGGTGCCCTGATTTTGGCAGATATTTCTCATCCGGCTGGATTGATTGCAGCAGGATTGTTGAACGACCCATTGGATCATTGTCATATTGTCACTACGACAACACATAAAACCTTGCGTGGACCGCGCGGAGGTGTGATCATGATGCGCAACAACTTTGACAATCCATTCGGGTTGAAATGGAACAACGGAAATCCGAAATCCATGGGCGCATTGTTAGATGCAGCAGTTTTCCCTGGAATTCAGGGTGGACCATTGGAGCATGTGATTGCAGCAAAAGCGGTGGCATTCGGAGAAGCATTGTCTGACGGATACAAAACATACATGTTGCAAGTGAAGAAAAATGCAGCATTGATGGCGGAGGAATTCACGAAATTGGGATATAAAATCATTTCCGGAGGAACAGACAATCACAGTATGTTGATTGACTTGCGTTCAAAAGGAGTGACGGGTAAAGATGCTGAAAACAACCTGGTTTTGGCAGACATCACCGTTAATAAGAACATGGTTCCTTTTGATACGGAATCTCCATTCGTTACTTCCGGAATTCGTGTTGGAACGTCTGCGATCACTTCCAGAGGAATCAAGGAAGCGGATATTCCGGGAATCGTTGAGTTGATCGATCGTGTATTGACGAATATCGGAGACGAAGAAACCTTGAATAAAGTGCGTTCGGAAGTGAATGCTTTGATGAGCGCAAGACCACTTTTTACGTGGTAAAATAATAGAATTGAGAACAACAGTCGGGGCGGAAAATTTTCCGCCCCGACTGTTTTATATGATGATCAATTACCTAGCTGTTTCAGGAATGGAAGTCGGCTTACTTATAAATTTCAGGAAGCCTAAACTACAGTATAAAAGGATAATCCTCAGTGAAAGATAGAACTTAGCGCGTCTGGTAAGCGCGCATTTATCTGTGCATCTGCGGGAATATTACTGTCTTGCCAAAAGCTTTGCGGAAACCTTATAAGATGCTGTAAACGTCAGTCCTTTTTGGAGTGTTGAAAAAGTCATCAGCGCTTTTTTATACCACGATGGATCCGTAGCTTTCTTTTTGAAATGCTCGTGGACTTCAATATCGTATAAAGTGCCGTCGAGCCATGCCTGAATTTCATAGATTCCGATACCGAAGTATTCTGCGCGATCCAGCACAATTGCGAAATCCCATTCATTGAAATGGAGATTGGTCGACTCGTCGAACCCGTCATTCATGTTTTTCAAATCATTAAATACTTTTTGTTCTAAGAATTCAACTTGCTCCATAATGCGTTTAAAAAATTTTGGCTAAGGTACGCAGAATTAAGCAGGGGAAAGAACATTTTCCATTCTATCGTTTTGCATTAACACATTCTTTGTTATTGTTCCATATTTTTTTGTTGGTTCTTTAATTTGGGCTTCACACCAGTAGGATTGGAATCAAATACATTTGCAGAAATAATTTGTTCATGTTTCAAACCAAGACGCTACTACTTTTAGGAACTGTATTGTTTTGTGTATCATTATTTGCGCAAAATAACAATGTAGGAATTAATACTGCTACTCCGGATCCATCCGCAATTTTACATCTGGAATCAACCAATCAGGGTTTATTGGTGACGCGTCTGACAACTGTTCAACGGGATGCAATTGCAACACCTGCGACCGGATTGATCATCTATAATACAGATGGAAATCAAGTGGAGATTTACAATGGAACTTGCTGGATTCCGAGTTATTTGAAAACCTGTGATGATTGCGATGTGCAGTTCACTTTGGCACAAACAAGTTATGCGATAGATCGCGTAAATAACATGTCTGTTTCTATTCCTGTAACCATTACACAAACAACACCAAACGGACAAACCCTTCCGGTGGATTTAGGTTTTTCACATACCTTTTCAAACGAATCGACTGTTACCTTAAGTCAATATTCGTATGCCGGAGGAACCACAACAGTCAATATCGATATTCAAACCAGTGTTTTTGAAAATGGTGGAACACATCATGTCACTTTGTTTGGGATCTGCGGAGATCGAACCGTTGTAAAGACCATTGCAATTGATATCCAGGCTTGTGATTTGGTAACAATTAGCAACAATCAATTGAATTACAATTTAGCAGCGAATGGAATTACCGGAACCAATTGTGTGGTAGTGACTATTGAAGATGACGTAGCAATTCGTTCGAGTACGGCGGCGAATCCTGCCTTTTCAACTGGAAATATCAATGCGAATTGTCATTTGGGAATTGTTAATCGCGGATATATTTTCGGAAAAGGTGGAAATGGGCCGCAATTGATGGGACAAAACGGGGAGAATGGTGGGACAGCACTTGAATTGAACTGTCCTGCTGAAATTCGTAATACAGGGATGATTTATGGAGGTGGTGGATCCGGGTTGACAGTTGGAGCTTTCGAATCCATTAATTTAGGAGTTGCTACACTTTGTTTGGCAATTGGAGCAGGAGGAAGTGGCGGAATTCCGGACGGACAAGGAGGTGGAGCTGCGCAGGGTTCGTGTTCATTGATGGTTGGAGTTTGGGCAGATGGAAACGATGCAGGACCAAATTACGATGACAATGAAGGTGCTCCTGTAAGTAAAAATATCTCTCAATCCTTTTCTTTCGGTCCTGTACAAGGAACTATTTCAATTACTGCCAATGGTGGTGGTGGCGGTGATTTTGGAGAAGCCGGAACGGGTTCTTCCCAACCAGTTGATTTTGGAGGCTCTTCCCTGGAAATTTGTCTCAATATTCCATTCATCGGAAATGTTTGTGCACCTGTACCGGGATTCTCATCCGCATTAAACGCTATTGCAAACGCTATAAACAATGCTTTCAACACATCCGTTCCCGGATTAGGTGGTTACGCAGTGAAACATACTTTACCTTGCTCTTTACCGGATGGTAATTACCAAACTTATTCGGTTCGGGGAAAAATCGGAAACTAATAACTTTTACCAGATGAAATTTATAACGAGTATACTTTTTGTTTTATTGACAACGCTTTCATTTGCTTTTGAAGGAACGATCCATTGCGTGAAGACGGAAAACGGAGTAGTCACCAAATTCGATTTTTATGTGAAAGGGAATACCATTGTAGTCGAAAAGAGGGGAATCGGTGAATACTATAAAATCATCTTCAATAGAGACAAACAGGAAGTTAAAATATGTTTGGAGAGTCCGCAATTCTCCCAAAAAGGATATTATTTGCTTACCAAAGCAGACATGGAGAATAGTCCCCAATCTAAGATCTACAGTCAGAAAGAATTGGCTCCCCAGCAAGTAGGAGAGGTTTCTTTTAAAGCTTATTCATTGGTTTCGGACTTAGGTTCTGTGATTGGTCTGGTTGGAGAAGATCAAGTCGATTTACGTGGACTTTCCACCTTTTTCCAGGATCCGGTTTATGAATTGATCGATCAGTTCAATTTGAGTCAATTGCCGCGAAAGTTGGAAGTGACAAAAAATACCGGTAATTACACCATTGAGCTGGAAGCCGAGGCAGGAAATGTAAACCAAAGTTTATGTGAAGTTCCTGCTGGATATACGCAATTCCAGGTAACTGCCTTAGTGAAATAGACATGAATCGGATTGGTGCACTTATGTTTTTTTGTTCACTTGTTTTTTTGAACGCAAGCGGGCAGAATGCACTGTTTTTTTCAAATGCCGACACGGTGTTTATTGATGAGAATGCACAGGTTCACGTTTTTGGAAACATGGTGATAAGTGGAAATACCTCCTCTTTGATCCAAAATGGATTTGTGCAGACTTATAACGATGCAGCACCCGGGAATTTTGAAATTCAATTGAATGGGAATGTCTATTCCAAAGGAAATTACCGGATAGAACAAGATTGGATCAATAACGGTCATTTGGTGATTGATACGGGAGAAGTTGTCATGTATGGCGGAAATCAATGGTTTTCGGGTGACAGCATTTCCAGATTCTATGATTTGCAATTGACAGGTACAGGAGTCAAAGAACAAGCTCAGGATATACGTGTTCGCAATCAGTTGGATTTAACGAATAGAGAATTAGCGGTACATCAGAAGCGGGTTTATATAGATAACGCATCGGATTCGAGTATTGTTTTTGATTCGACATTCGGTGCGGAAGGAATTATAAGCACGGATGAAGACGGTCAAATTCGAAAAGTAATTCACCAAAATGAATTGAATCTGATTCCAACCGGAAGTTTGGTGTCGGGTTTTCGCCATCGTCCACTCGTTGCAACCTTGCTAAATGTCAGTTCGGATACACTGGTGCTAACGTATCATCAGCATTCACCGGATTTGATTGGTTTGCTTTCAACAGATCTGGACAGTTTGTGTCGCATTCAAACAGCCTATTTTTATACGATCCATTCAACAGAAAGCTCAGCCCACTATGATTTAGGATTTTCAACCTATTTACCGACAGATGGAAATTATCCGGATCCTTCTTATTGGGATAATCCGACTTGGAAACCGATTCCCAATCGATATGCAGTTTCTGGAACAAATTACACGATTATTCATGCAGCGGATGAGTCTGATTTTACTCAGGAACATTACAGTTTGGGACATCGAACGCCGGTGAAACCGGAAATTTTGATTGATACGACGGAATGTTACACCTTATCTCAGGCAAGTGTGATTGATCCGGATAACATGTCGAATTACGATTGGAGTGTTTGGAATACAGCATTGGATGCGGAAATTGCTTCAGGTCAGGGAAGTTCTGAGGTAACAATCGATTGGAACTCACAAATTGGAGGAACTGTTGCGGTAAGTTATCAGGATGCAGATGCGTGTTGGTCCTTTCCTACTGAAGTGAGTATTTCCGATGTAAGCATTCAGGCAGATTTTACCTCGAATCATGCCAACTCGGTAAATTTTGACACGGATTTCACTTTTACCAATACTTCTTCAGGGAATATCGATCAATATACCTGGGTCATGCCTACAGAATCGATTGACATGACTACCAAAGATCCCTTGCAGTATACATTTACCACAGATGGGAATGAAATCACCTATCCGGTTTGGCTCATCGCATCCGATTCGATTTACGGCTGCATTGATACAGCTTATCAGGAAATTATCATTCCCAATATTTTCGTGATTTATGCACCGAATAGCTTTACTCCGAATGGAGACGGAATCAACGATTTCTTCTTGATAGAAGCTTCCGATATTCTTTCATTGGACTTGAGTATTTTCAACCGTTGGGGCGAACTGATTTACCACGGCGAAGCAGGAGCAGAGTCGAAAGATGCGTCTTGGGATGGAAAATATCAGGGAGAATTGGTGCAAGATGGAACGTACACCTATTTGGCTAAAGTGGTTCCAAAGAATTACAATCAAGGTGAATACGGTGCGAAAGAAATCAGCGGATCGGTATTGGTTTTGAGATAGAACGAAACAAACAGTCGGGGCGAATAATTATTCGCCCCGACGGTTTTCATTTTTAATCAAGATTCATTCTCACCGCAATTCAATCCGTACAAAGCGATCTTTTTTAGCTTCCGGATCCGGCAAGGGACGTGTTTGATTGGCGAATTTTTCCCCGTTGGATTTCACTACAATGCGTTCTGCATCAATTCCGATTCGAATCAATTCATCTCTTACCAGATTTGCACGTTTAAGTCCCAAATACTGGTTGTATTCTGCTGAACCTCTGGCATCCGTATGTCCTGTTAAGGTCATGATCCATTCCGGATTCTCCTCCATTACAATTTTGAAGAGGTCTGCGCTTTTTAGTGTGAAAGTAACCTCCGATTTGTTGTATTCAAAATAAACAAACTGGGGATTCAATGAGTCCGGTAAGATTGTCTTTGCCTTTATGGCAAGCGGTGGAATGACTTTTCCGATGGTTGGGAAGAAGGTGAAAAGGTCGTCATTTCCATCTGCACGATTGGATGAAAAGTAAACAGTATCAGACGCTTCTCCATAAACCAGGAAATCGTCTGAATGAGAATTAATAGGAAAGGATAAATGACGAATGTTTGTGAATTGTTCCTTTGAAAAGGAAGCTTCATAGCTGTCCAGATTTCCAAAACAAGGCAATCCGTTGGTGCTGTAACGAAGAATGGAATCGTTTACAAAATGAGGATACAGTTCATCACCAGCCGTATTCAGTTCTGTGATGTTTCGAACAAAATTCCAGGAAGTACCATCAAAATGTAAGAGTACCAAATTACTGGAAGTCGCAGTATCGTGATGAATTGCCGCAACGAGGTAATCGCCGGTTTCATTCAAGGCAACATGTCCTGCTCCGCATTGGTTCATGGGTAGGTCTGTTTTCAGTAGTTGAATATCGTTTAACGGTTCACCGAAACCAGTGAAATTAGCTTGGTAAAGTTGAGGTCTTGCCAAATTTCGCGTTAACTCCAAAGATTTGGTGATTGAGAAATAGGCTTTGTTTCGTTTATGGTCAATCTGGATTGAGTTTAAGGACCAATTGAGGTTTTGGTTTCCGAAAATATTCCAAGCGACCTGTTTACCATTTTTCACGTGATACGGTCTAAGAAAAAATACCTCGTCAAAATTGCCACTGAGTTTTGTTTCTGCCAATAGACTGTCTTTTCCTTCTTCCTGAAGTACAATCCAGTCATTCCCGCAGCGGTAAAGAAGTTCTGCATTTTTGGAGTTGGAAGGATGGTTTTCAATAGTTCCTTTCAGAGAAAAAGTGTCCTTCATGGAATAAAGGCAATTGGCTTCAAACAATCTGGGCAAGCTTAGCTTAGCTGCTTTCTGTTGTTCGGTAAGAGCCAACGGATAATTTCGCTCCAAAAAGGCGAATTGTGCAGCATAACCTGAAAGCGAATCAGAAGAATTTTCACTGCGCATCTGCATTACCAGATCCAGACCTTTTTTGCTTTGATTGGTGAAAAGATAACAGTTCAACAATTTTATCCGGTCTTCCTTGGATAAAGGGTGTTCAGCAATTGAATTCTCCCAAATTTCAGCAGCTTGTTTGTATTCGAAATTCAAGTAGTAATAGCTTGCATCCTTTTTTGTTTGTGAATAGACAAGCGACGTGAAGAAGAAAAGAATCAGGGTGCCAAGAAAACGTAGAGTCATAAGTTATTTGAAAATTCTGTTGCGTTTAAACCAAGGAGTTTCACCGGGTTGATCTGTTTTTTCAGCTTTCTTTTTCTGAAATTGGAATTGAACGAAAATTTCGTGTGACCCATTTCCATACTTGCGGATTTGTGAAATCCCAAAGTCGTAATTGTAACCAAATTGGATGATTCCGAATTTAGCACCAACTAAAGCTTGAACCGATTCTTTGTGTCGGTATCCCAATCCAAAGAAGAAGCGCTTGTTGAATTCACCGATTACATTTACTTCTGCTTGGAATGTCTTGGCTTCAATGAAGCGACTCAACACACTTGTTTTCAAACACCACTTCTCTTTCAGTTGAAAATTGTATCCTCCATTAAAGTAATAATGGCGATTCAAAGTGTTGGGAATGGAAGCCGAAAAGGAAAACAGGTCGTGTTTGGATTGAACCAGATTCTTTACGGAAACTCCAACGTATCCTTTATCTGAAAAAGTGTAATAAACTCCCAAATCCGCATCCGGTACAAACTGGTTGTTGTAACGACTTGAGATGGCTTGGTCATTGGGAATTTCGGTCGTTAAACTGGCAACATCTACCACGTGCTGTGTAAATGAAGCTCCCAAACCTATTCGGATTCCGTGAAGATTGTCTTTAGACAGACGTAAACGATAGGAAAGCATGAGGTTAAAACCGGAACTTCTGCTTGGACCGCTGGATTCGTTGTAAATGTTTCCTCCGAAACCAAGTCCTTTCGCGATTTCACCATGTGCTGTGATCAACTGTGAAACGGGCGCGCCGTCAAATCCAACCCATTGAAAACGACTTTTAATGTGGACAGGAATATAGCTTTTGCTTCCAGCCGCAGCGGGATTGAATGAAGCTTCATTGAACATGTAGGTACTGTTCAAACCAAGTTGTTGTCCCCAAAGAGACGTGCTTGTGAAAAATGCAATCCCTAAAATCAGTGGGAATAAAATCAATTTTTTCATTTTTTTTCTCTTTAAAGATTAACGAACAAGTGTCACCGGTCCCTTCATCGCATCGGAATCCGGAGTTAGTTTTACAATGTAGAAATAGGTTTCAGAAGGCAATTTCTCCCCATTATTCGTACCGTCCCAAGGGATGTAGGTATTGTCTTGTTCATACAACAAATTTCCCCAACGGTTGTAGATTTGAACACTGATTTCCGGGAATTGCTCTGCACTTGGAATCACCCAGGTGTCATTTGTTCCATCACCATTCGGAGAGAAACTGCTGTAAAGAGCATATTCTTTAGTTGAAACAGTGACCAAGACCGCATCACTTGAAATACAACCCATCACCGTTTCAACAGTTAAGATGTATTCCGTTGTGGATGTCGGGTTGGCAATTGGATTGAGTATGGTAGATGAACTTAGACTGTTTCCGGGACTCCATACAATGGTACCTCCAATGGATGTCGAACCGGAAAGATTCACTGCTGCGCCGTTTAAACTCGTTAAATCCGGTCCTGCAGATACGATTGGGCTCGCTTCCACAGTTAAACTGTTGGATGTGACAGATGCATCGATTCCACATGCATCCTGATAAGTGAGAATTACCTCAATCTGATCTCCGGCTTGTAAGGAAGAATTGGTGTAAACATTACTTCCCAAAGCATCGGTAACCCCATTTACTCTCCAATCATAACTTAAAGTTCCGGGTGCATTCATTGGAATTGCTACCAGGTTCACTTCTTTTCCTTCGCATAAAGTTCCGGATAAGGAGGAGAGAATGATACTTGCAGAAGCTCCGCCGTTGCTAAACATGGTAATGATGTTTGAGTTAACGGTCGGAATAGTGGCACAAGCCGAATTGGAAGTGACGATTAGCATGATTGCATCTCCGTTTGAAAGGGTAGAAGTAGTGTAAGTGGTCGTACTGACTCCGGTAGATGCTCCATTCAGGTACCAATCCAAAACCGGTGATGTTCCTCCGTTCAGAATGTTTGCGGTAAATGTAACCGGGTTACCTGAACAGAAAGTAGTACTCGGCACACTGATATAAGCAATGGGTGTCGTATTCGAATTAACCGTTAAAGTAATTGGATTGGAAACCGCAGTTGCGGCTGAAGTACAAACCGCTGATGAGGTAAGGGTTGCAGTAACAAGGTCTCCGGTGTTTAAGGAGCTGTTGGTATATAAAAAACTATTCGATCCGACATTCGCTCCGTTCAATGTCCATTGAATACCCGGATTTGAACCGGCATTTGCTACATTAGCTGTAAAAGTTACGGGTTCATTAGCGCAAATACTTGTTGCAGAAGCGTTGATTGCAATAGTAGGAGTAAGGGTGGTATTAACCGTCATGAAAATGCTGTTCGAACTGATGTTATTGGTGCTGGCACAGGATGCGTTTGATATAAGTTGAGCACTCACTTGATCTCCCTGAATCAACGTAGAATTCGAAAAAGTAGGTGAGTTAATACTCTGAGCAATTCCATTTACATACCATTCATACGTTGGAGTTGTTCCACCATTGGTTGAAGTTGCAGTGAAATTAACTGCTGCCCCCGAACAAATTGGATTGCTACTTGCCGCAATGGATAGGGTTGGAGTAACGCTGTTTGTTACGGTAACATCCAATTGTGCACTCACACTTTCACAACCTAAGGCTGAGATTTGTGTGACGTAATAACTGGTATTTGCAGAAAGAATAGGAGTAGAGTAGGTAGAACCCGTTCCGACTAAATTTGTCAAACCGTTATCTGCATACCAATGAATGGTACCTGTTCCCGTTGCAGTAAGTGAGACCGTTGAATTGGTACACGAGTTAGTCGGAGCAACAATTGGTGCACTTGGTAATGCATTTACAACCGTTCCGACAGGTACGCGATCGGAGGAACAAGTTCCATCAGATTCTTCCACATAATAAGTGTAAGTTCCCGGGGTTAGAGTCCCTGCATTGTACGTTGCTCCGGAATACAAGATTGTTCCTCCGGAAGCAACAGTGTACCAGTTATAGATTCCACCGGAACCGGAAGCTGTAAGTTGTGTATTTTGACCATCACAAACAGCCGTTGCTGTTGCGGAAGGTTCGTTTGGCGCGGGAGTTACATTTACGGGCACGGAAGTTAAGTTTCCTGCACATGAACCGGTGCTTTCACCAACATAAAACACGGTGTTTTGAGTAAGTGTTGTTGTGGTAAATGAACTGGAAGCACCAGCTGTTGATTGTAAAACTACCTGACCCAAGGGATCACTGTACCAAATCATGTTTCCTCCACCTGCACCGGTTGCTGTTAATGTGGCGGTATTGTTTTCGCAAATAGTTGCTCCGCTTGCTGTTGGTGCAACGCCAATTCCGTTTACAGTGAAATCATAATAAACAGGAGCGCTCCATCCGCAGCAAGTTTCGCGGATACGAAGTCGGACTTTGTAATTGGCAGTTGTTCCGGTTATTGGTGTTGTCCAGGTAGCTACAGAAGTATTAAAAATGGCTGTTGGAGTCGTTGTTGATCCACTGGCAGGGAAAATAATCCATTCGTATTCTACTCCGGTAGTTGGGGTATTCATATTGAAAACAGCTCCTTCACAGATTGTATTTGACATGGATGGATCAAACGTCGGCAAAGGCCTCGCAGTATTAATTTGAATGAAATTGTGATAAGTAACTCCGTCGATAATCAAATCTTGCGGACCGGTTGTCGTAAAACTGACCAGTGCACTATTCGAAGTATTGGAATAGCTGCTTGAAGCACTATTTAAATCTTGGATATAGGATCCTGAACCGGCTAAGGTCCAGGTTCCGGCTCCTTTTGTAATCAGAATTTCTGAGTTGGTACATGCTTCACCCGGTTGATTGGTAATTACTTGGGAAATAGGAGTGAATGCGATTGGTGTAACTGCTGAAGTTCCGACAGATTGAATGGCTGAGCTGATTCCGCTTGCTCCAACGCCACCGTTTCCACCGTTTCCGCCCACACCGCCAGCTCCACCGGTACCACCGGCTCCCACTTCGATGTTTCCACAAACACGACCTCCGGTGACTGCACAACCTGCCGTAGTACTGGTATTGTTACCACCACCGCCAAGTCCGCCAGTTCCACCGGTACCTCCGGTTCCTCCGATTCCGCCGGTTCCTCCGGAAGCAGCAGTTCCTATTGTTGTATTTAAATCAATGGTATTTCCGGTACTGTTTACAAGATATAAGGCAAAAGAACCTCCGCCTCCCCAGCCGCCGGTAGCGCCAATACCTCCCTGGCCTCCGCCACCACCGCCTCCGCCTCCGGAACCGGTTCCGTCAATACAAAAGAAGCAGCCTTGTCCGCCACCTCCGCCGCCTCCGCGACCACCACCACCTCCGGTACCATCTGTACCGGTTCCAGCTTGTCCTGCGGGCAACCAAAAATTATCGTAGGTAGAAGAAACCGTTCCATTTGATCCTACAGTACCTGCAGTACCGTTTGTTCCGGCAGCACCGGCTTTTCCATCGTTGGAGCAAACTCCGCTACTGTTACTTCCGTAACCGGTTCCTCCTGTCCCGAATGTATTTCCTCCTAGAGCACCTGCGCCACCGTTTCCACCGTTTCCGCCATTACCTCCTGAATTGTTTTCCGCTCCGGCAGAACCTCCGGAACCGCCACCACCGCCATTTCTGCTCGAAGCACCAGCAGTTCCGGCCACTCCATTTTGACCAGGATTGGTGCACGAACCGTCGTTGTTTTGAGTCGCTCCTGCAGTTGCTCCACCACCGTTTCCTCCGCCACCACCGAAATTGGTTATGCAGTCATCATCACAATCACCTGTTGATCCGCTGCTTCCTAAAGCACCCGGAGAACCCGCTGTTCCGTCAACACCGTTTGCTCCTGCACTTGCATTTCCCGTATTCATTACGGTGCGAACCAAATTCCATCCGCTGGCGTTTCTAAAGTAATAACCGTAGACACTATTTCCGCGATTTCCGGTCGTTCCGCTTACTGTTCCGGCAGAGCCTCCATCTTTCACATGAAAAGTAATATCGAGTATCTGAAAATTGTTGACTCCGATAGCTTCAATACCAATGTGATAACCGACAGTTGTTCCTGCTGCACCATCGTAAGCCGCTGTTTCCAGTGGTGAGTTGATATTGATAACGGTAACCAAACTGCTATTTTTTCTTCCGATGCCGGATACAACTTCCCAGTCGCCATCCACTACAATCTGGTCGCAACCAATCACCATTTTTGATGTTAAATTGTAAGTGCCCGACAAAAGTCGAATGTCATATCTGTTCTGAATACATGCTTGCGCAAGTGCGGTATGAATATCCATCGGATTTGATTCGGATCCGTCGCCGATTGCCGTACCAGTATTACTGACATAGATCGGACTGCATTGACTTAGAGTAATTTGACTTGACAAAATCAAGGTCAGTAGTAACAGTAGTTGTTTCATTTTACGCAGAGAGTTACGAAATTAAAATGCGCAAAATGGACTTGATTTTAACGCATTGCTTGTAGCGTGTAAAATTATTCCCTTTCTGTGAAGCCTATTTTAAGCAATAACTAAATCGGTTTTACTATTGTGTATGTGTAACATCATGAGAGTGTTAGCTTCAGAATAACAGAGGTGTGTGACAAACTAGTTCTCTTTCCAATTCTTTGGATTATCTCGGATGTATTGACAAATCCGATGAAACGATTCGGTATCACTGATGATGTGTTCGTAGTAGTTGGATTGCCATTCAAAAGAAGCACCTGATTTTCGAATTTCAAAGGAGCATCTGCCTTTGTACCAACGGATGATGCGGGACAGGTTTTGGTGGAACATCGGGTTTTGATGCCCGGCGAAACCGCCTGTTTGTTGTTCCGATTCCTGCCGATCCTGTAGGCACGCGATTAATCGCGTGCCCACAGGATTTACAGGATTTTGGGATTCATTTATGATAATTATCCCATGAATATGATCCGGCATCACGACGAATTCGTCCAATTCGGCAAAGGGAAATTGAATGGGGATTTGGTTCCAGATATCGGTTGCAATAATCGCAGCTACGGTTGGATTCAATTCTCCGGATTCAATGGTGCCAAAATAGTGCTGCCTGTCTTTGGTGCAGATAGTAATGAAATAGGCTCCGGCGCTGCTGTAATCGTATCCGTTTAATCTGCGGCTGCGACTGCTGGGAATAGGGGAATCATTCATTGAATTTGATCTTTCCTATATAATTTAAGAAAAAAGATCATTTAAAAAAAACTGTAGGCAAAAAACAACTAGTGGGCACGCGATTAATCGCGTGCCCACTAGGCCTGTAAAGACCATAGGATCATCCTACTGGTTTTTTTATGCAGCACTTATACTCCCATCATCGCGTTCTCTGCTGCCATTGCCGACTCGTGTTCTTGCATTTTGGTAGTCCAGTACAAACGCCGGATGATCGGTTTTGAAGATCAGCATCATGCGGTCGATTTGGTCGCGGAGGATTTCCGTCAGTTTCGATTCCAGCTCTTCTATTACCCTGGTTGCACCTTTTCTTCTTAAGAGTGCGATCCGGGAAGATTCAATCAGCTCGGGCAAAGTATCAATCTTTGCGATCAGTTGGGAGATGAATACGGCCGTAATCCCGTAAACTTCCAATTCAGATCCGTATACCTGCAAATCATTTTTCAGGTCGTTACCATGTACTTTTGCTTTACCGTTGGTCATTCTTACCAGATCAGACTTGCTGATGCGGTTGCGTTCCTGCAGGATGATGCTGTTTGTTTCCTTTCCATGGAGGTAGAGCGCGTTGTGTACCAGGATCATTTCCTCCGATAAGCGGTTCAACAGCTCCTGTTTTTCTTTGGTTACTCCGGTCATGGCGGTAGATTGTTCGCTGAATTTCGTGTCCAGCACCGTCAGGTTATTTTCAAACAAGCTCACTGCCGACACGAAAGCCGGAACCCCGTTCCAGATAGCTTGGTTTGCTGTTAGCACGGTATGTACACTCCCGAACATACTGCGCTTGTTGAGTGTTGTCTTTTTCATGACTTTTCGTTTTAAAAGTTCTTGATTTGATCCATTAAAAATCCGTGCCAAACCGTTGAAAAACAACTGTTAATGGCTGTTAAACGAGCGCCTGGTTGAGCGATCTGTTCTTTCTCCTTCGTATCCGGTCGTTTTGATTGATCGTACACAGACGTTTGAAAGCGTTTCACGGGCGTATGAAGCAATTACACACGCCTTTGAACGAGAGTAAGCTGAGTTTGAAAGACCTTCACGCGCGCCTGATTTGTTTTCCGATGCCTTTGAAAGGAGGAAAGGAAGGATGGAATAAGAGAAACCGATTATTGAAAGAGGAGCAGGGGTATATGATTGGGATCGAGATGGGCAGGAACGAATAACTGGGCTGACTGAATGCAGTTCACGTGCTGTTGAGAAAGTGACAGCAGGATTTGATTGGAGCTAAGCCGGTTTGGAAAGCAGAAAAGAAGGGGATGTTGGGTGACTTGGAAGGGATGAACGAAAGAAAATATAAATGGATGGATGAGAAAATTAAAAGTAGGATAAAGAATTATGGATAATTTATCTCAGTATTCGTTTGATATTCATTAAATTAAGTTATTGATAATTTGTTGAGATAAAAAAAAATAGTAGATTCGAAAAGGCGAATTAAATATGAGTAAAGTAAAACACGTATTGGGTATTTCAGGCGGTAAAGACAGTGCTGCACTGGCTATTTATCTGCACGATAAGTACCCGCATGTGGACTTTAGCTACTATTATACCGATACCGGAAAGGAATTGGACGAAACCTACCAGTTAATTGAAAACATCGAGATTTACCTTGGTAAAAAAATTGAAGTACTGGTAGCCGAAGAAGCACAAAACAGTTCGGAAAATCCCTTCGATTTCTTTTACAAGTCATTTCGTGGTTACATTCCTTCGCCTACTGCACGCTGGTGTACGAACATGATGAAATTGCAGCCCTTTGAGAAATACGTGGGCACGGAAAAGCCAACTTTATCTTATGTGGGAATTCGTGGAGACGAAGAGCGCGAAGGATACATTTCCAAAAAGAACAACATTCAATCCATTTTCCCTTTCAGACGCAATATCTGGAGTGAAGATGTGCTACACAAACTGTTTCATCCGGACAATCACCAAACGGTGATGGATTTTTACAGTGAGTTGTACAAAGGAAAACGTCTGGATAAAGTGGCTGAATTACTGAGTTCTCCGATCACCTTTGAACGACACCAACGCACCGCAACCGAACGCCAGATCAAACACAAGTTGAACGGTTTACTGGATTTGGATATAGTTGATTTCAATAAAGCGACGTTCAACTTCCTGAAAGGAACGGAATACCCGCTTTCATTTGAAGAAGATTACTTCCTGTTGGAAAACACGGATGTATTGGTACGTGACGACATTTTCGCTATCCTGCGCAAATCAGGAGTTGGGGTTCCGGCATATTATGAAAAAATTAATTACGAAGTAGACGGACAAATTGGTCAGTACGCGAGAAGTCGTTCCGGCTGTTTTTTCTGTTTCTTCCAACAAAAAATAGAATGGGTTTGGTTGTATGAACAACACCCGAAACTCTTCAAAGACGCCATGGTGTATGAAAACGTAGATGAATTCTTTACCTGGAACCAGGGAGAATCATTGGCGGAACTCATCCAGCCGGAGCGCATCAAACAAATTAAATTAGAACACCTAAACCGTATGAACCGCGAAAAAGCGAAATCGGATTCCAACTCTCCCTATTTACTGGATATTTTGGATGATGAGGAAGGAACTTGTACAGCCTGTTTTGTATAAGGAGTTAAAGTTTAAAATTCAATTCTAACTTTTTTATTCTCCGATTTCTTTCAGAATTTTATTCATTTCCCGAATGGTTAAACCAGTATATTCCCGGATTAATTCTACTGAAGTACCTTTGGCAAGCATTTTTTTGGCGATTTCTTTACTGTTCTCTTTTGCCGCTTTTTGTGCAGCAATCTCCATTTTCATTTGAGTCAAATCAGTCTTGGTGGTGTCAATCAGTTCCCACACACCGCTGTTTTTGATTGCATCCATCAAGCCATTGTCTTCGAAGCTGAAATAATCGGTTTCGGTGATCACCAAATGGTCAATGACCTCTATTTTCAGAAATCTTCCGGCTTTGTAGAGGTAATCTGTCAAATCTTTGTCTTCTTTCGACAGGTCGGTTCCTCCGCTCGGATGATTGTGCACTAAAATGGCCTGTGTTGCCAGTTTGTAAATCGCCATTCGGAAGGTATCGGAAGGATTCATGTTTACCCGGTTCTGTTGACCAAGTGCTAATAATTCAATAAACAAAATGCGGCTTTTGTTATCCAGTCCGATGATCCAAAAATGTTCCTGTTTTCTGCTAATCCTATTTTCGCGCAATAGAACTTGTTGCATGATGTTGTATACATCCTCCGAATTGGCAATTTTAATCTTCTGATCTTTGGTTAACCGAACGTTCATGGAATAAATTTAAGCAAATAGTTTTGTTCCCGTAAATTTAGGATTATTTTGGTTTGGATAGGAGGGTGTATCTAAAAACAGCTGCTTCTTTTGTATTTGTGAAAACGAAGATTTCGTGAATAAAGAAATCAATTTTGATTCAGTGTACAACGCCGAAAAGGCGATCGTTTAGACGACCACCTCTTCGGGTTAAGATTCGTTTGCTTTTTCGGCAGCTTTTCTTTTGTCAACAGCACTTTGAGCTTTTGCTGTTAGCGAACCTTTCTCGGTTTTTCCGTTGTCAGTTTTCTGAAGTCGTTTTACATCGTCTTCGGAAAACTTTGTTTTGTTGTTTTGATCCATATTTATATGGTTTTTAAATAAATAATTGAATCAAATGTATGCAGTGGAAGGATTGCTTAATAAGCAGAATTGTTAGGATTTGTTAAGGATTTTCGGGTGTTCTTAGTTGGTGGTTTCTAAGGCTTAATTGGAAAGTTTTGGTGAGTAAATAAATACTTGTTTATCCGGAAAATACTCAACTAGCCACAAAACATTCCCGATGATGCCATTTCAGATTTTCAACGGATGGATAGTAATCCGGATTGGCAGGAAGCAGAATCTGTTTTCCATCAAACTGACCAAGCGAGTAGGGAGAATCATTTTCCGAAATTGCCCCGGAAACTTTCACCAAATAGTTTTCCGTAATGGTGATCAATCCGCGGTCATATGCACGGTGTAAATTGGGAGACAAAGCAATTCCATTAGTGATCGTATCGTCTTTTGAAAGAGCGAAAGGAATGAGGTGACAGGCATCGATCATTTGAGCGTTGGTGGAAGATTCAATCCGCATTTCAGAAATAGCACATTGATACCCATAGATTTTCGGCACTTCCCGTTTAAACATTCCTCCGCGCACAAAAATCTCTTCTTCAAATTCCTCTTTTGAAAGCGTTTCCTTTAGTTCGTTGATACGTTTCTTATAGACAAGGGCATCTTCTCGCAGAATTTGTGTTTCGAGTTCTGTGAACAGATCCGGTTTGAGCGAGTGGAATTGTTCTTTGGTTTCCTGGAAGTATTGATCTAACAAAGCTTCTTCCATAACCGCCAGTTGGATAGGGTCTTGCATCAACGCAAAAACATTGGCGTCCAACTCCGCAAAAGCTACGCTTTCTTTCAGCGCATTCAAACTCCGGATGCTGTTGGAAGAGGTAACCGGAATAACTATCCCACTATAAGTAACGAGTTTCCAAAAAGGCTCGGATTTCATGTGGTAGAAAGGCAAAGCAAAATTCGGAATGTGAGGTGTAACAACCAACCTGCTCCAAATGGATTTGAACTCCAAGACCAACTCGGGTGTAATGGCAATTCGGTTATTGCTGATCTCTCCTTTTCGAACCAACTCCAGGATTGCTAAAAGCAAGATCGGCTTGTGCGGTGCACCGCCGTATTTGTAATCGCGGCGGAGGTGGGAGAAGAAGTGGAGGGGGTGGGGCATGGGATTAAATTGGTGCTCTATCAGGTGTTGAAATAAGATTCTTTTCCCACGAAGAGATGTCACAATTCGGATAAAACTTTTTAACCGTTTTAATCAAAGTGTCTGCAAAATCTTCTCGGATATTTTTCACTACAATTTCTGAGAATTGCTCCAATTCTAGCATCGTGATCTCATAATTTCGAACGCCGAAGTGCATGTAAGACCATCTTGATTCGCCTGGCTGCATTAGCTTAAATTGAGGTTCGTCTCTTAAGAAGTTCTCAATATCCTGATACCTTTCTTTGTCCTTTCTGTTCAATTCCAAGATAAGTTTGTAACGCAATTCACCATTTAACAATGGAGCTGTAACGATTGTCATGTAAATATCGATGTTATTATCTGCATCCCAAAAATTTCTCCAGTCTAGTGCATTTCCATAATTCTGAAGACCAAGTTTATTAGCGATTAACTGGAATTGATCATTTAAAAAACTGTGCGCTGCAACTATCGTTTCCTGAACTTTAAGGATTCGGTTAGCATGCTGAAAATAGAATTTTGATTGTTCGTCCATTTCGTAAGATTTGGTTAAGTGATCTATTGTATTTACAAAATCAGTAATGTAAGTGTTGACCCGTGGAGAAAGACCAAAAGGGATTCCTTTTGATTTGATTTTATTGATCCATTCTCCATGGGTAATGTTTATGAATTTCCCCTGAACGTTTTCCGGAATTGAATGCTTTTCAAGAGTGAGTAATATTCCTACTTTCTTATCATCAATGGCTTTTACATGATCCCAATAATCCATTAAATCGTTATGAAGCCAATGATAGATTTTGTTTTCTATAATCAGGTATTCATTTCCAAGTTTATCAGATATTAAGATGTCTAACCGACCATTTGCTGTTTTTACTTCGCATTCGGCAAATGCTTCACCAAATGAAAACTTTAGGGTGCTTTTTTCTTCTACTAGTTCCAATAATGAACTCATGAATAATTCACTTACGAATGGTTCCTTTGAGTTTATGAAATAAGCATAAATGGAACTGTTTATATTCTCGTGATGTGATTTACGAATGATTTCCAGAAAACCATCCGGGGATGGAACGGATTCCGGAATATTTAAGGATAGGAGGGATGTGAGTTCTGATGTCATAGTTATTTCAATTCTTTTAACTCGTTTTCAAATGCCTTTAATATGATATTTCATTTAATAAATCCTATTATTTGTTGGAAATCCAATCGTAATTGTGCTGATAAATGAGAGTTACAAATTGTACGTTTGGTGTTTGCAGGAAGTTATTTATGGTTAGTTCGTTGGCTTTCATTGGTGTTTTGTTTTAATGGTATGCTGATAGCTGAAGGTTTTCACTACAAAACTGTCTTTGAAACACGAAACCCTGCCATTTTTTTTGGTGGCTGTTATACCCCATTTTTTATTGTCAATATTAAATAAATTAGTCCAGCAATTAAAGCAAGTTTGCAATACTTTAGGGTCAAGTTGTAGTGCTTGAACTTTAACTGACAAATTTTTGAATTAATGAAAATTTGCGAATCAATGTCATCATCAAGAGTGCTTGAATTTGCGTTTGTCGTTGTCTGTTGGTCAGTCTGAAAATCAGAAAAACTTCTGTTTGCAATTGTCTCAAAGAATAAAACGGAATTTGTTACAAGTCCTCGTTCTTGAAAAATTTTCGGATCAAGCCTTGCTCTCAAAGTTGAGTAAGCATTATACAATGAGATTATTATGGAAATCAGGAAAGTATATAGGCTTACCCCTTCAATAAATCTAAAAAATGATTGACATCCGAAATTAGCAAAAGTCAATTTGTATGATAATGTAACGACCAAACGGCCAGCATAACTGCTTGCGAATATTATTGTCAGAATAATTCCTTGAAGTGTCAATAAATATGAAACTTTACTATCGCAATTTGTCACCCAAAAATTAACTCTGTCTAAGTTTTTGTATTTGTCTTCTGTTGTCATAGATTACACGGAGATATAATTTGTTGTTCATTTAACCAGTCATTCATATCAGTTCTTACCATTGTTGAGTGGTAATTATTTTCTAAGTAATTATGAGTAAAGTATGATTGATATTCATGAGTACCATTTCCTTTTCCTTGAAGGTCACTATAGACATCATCAGAAATAACTATTGTTCCATTAGCATTTTTGCTTCCTTTTGAACATAATTTACTGGCGTTGTTAACTACACCTCCCATATAAATTACATCATTTATTCCACTTCCCTTGAAACCTGCAAGAATCATTAATGCATCGCCTTTGTCAATGCCAATTCCAACTCTTATTGGATCAATACTTTTTTTACAAAGCTTGTAATTTAATGTATTAATAATTGAACAAGCAGCATAAGCAGCGTGGAATACTTCAGAAACATGATCCTTTACTTTAGCATTGTAAATTGCCCAAACGCTGTCTCCAACGATATTTATTTCTTTGCAGTTTGGAGAACTTTGAAATAAAGCAACTATTTCTGAAATATATGCTCTATAAATCTTGGCTAAAGTTCTTTTCTGATATTTGGCTGGCAATGTTGAAGAATCGCGAATGTCAATAAAAATTGCATAGCATTTGAAATAGTATCCATTTGAATATGAAAGCGTATCACTATTTGGAACAGTGTCAACTTGTTCAAAAGTTTCTGCTGAATCTAAAATGTCTTGCAGCCTGTCAAAACTGGCTTTAAAATCGTATGCTTTGTTTGTCGTTACTTTCATATTTAACCGTGTTGTATCTTTTGTCGTCCAACAGTGGCATATAAATTATTTATATGTACTATAAACTAATTGTAGCCGTTTATTATTTCTTTTCAATTCTAAAGTCTTGTTCTTAATTATATTTATTCCCCTTTCAAATAAGCTTCTCGATGTTCACTTATCCTCGGAACCTGAACAATCCGGTTCCCCCATTGTTCAGATATTACAATAGCAGTCACTTTCACCATTACAGTAACACCAACAAGAGCATTGTCATTGATCAAACACATCTGAAGATTATCTTTAAGTCCATTATCCATTCTGGAAAAACCATTAATGATCTTACCGCTTTTTAAGTAATAGTATTGTTGACCTGAATTTCGAAGTCTGAGATTTTCGTCCGTTAAAATGCAGTAATCAATGTCTTCGCCACTTTGGGCTACAGCCAAGTAGTTGGGTAAACCAAGTGCTAAAGCAGCAAGTGGATTATATCCGGTTAAACGGTTAACAATTGGTCGTGCAAGTTGTGTCAAATCATTCACCGCATTTTTATACGCTTCTTGTCCGGATTGATCTACTCCAATATAGTAACTCCAAACTTTGGTGTTTGGAGGAAGGTTGAAATTCAAAGTGGTTTTATTCCCATTCAAATTCCCGTTAGAGTGCACTTTTGCTGTTTGATCCATTACATTGACAACACTAGTATCTCTTCTAACCAGATAATTTTCATTCTTTGAATAGTAAGTAGTATCATAAAAAGTCTTCCAATAAACCTCCGAATTAAAATCTTTGGTGTATTCATTTAAGGGAATTCGCTGAATGTGGATTTTACAGATTTTCCCAAGCAGTCCCTTGTTTGTGAACCGGAATTTGTAGATGCCTTCTTTCGAAACCTGGAATTTTTTATCGGTTAGTTTTTTTGTTTCGTAATCTGTGAATTTGGTGAAGCTCGGGTATTCAGCTACCTCAACCTCTCCAAGGGATTTTCCCTTAATGACTTCAACATTCAACACAATCTCATCCCCCTCAGCAAAACCGAAATAAAATTCTTTTTCTTCCGAAATACCCAATTTTAAAGTGGATTCGATCAGTTCAACAGCTTCTTGGGAATACCCCCAAAAAGAACCGAATAGTAGCAGCGCAAGAGCAAATAGTTTCATCGTAATAACAGGTTTCCCTGCGAATCTAATCAAAGACATCTTTAGTTGATTCGATCATCCTCATTTTCAGTATTTACCACATTTTTGAAATGTGGTTTACCACACAAAAAAAACACGTCGGGGCGGAAAATTTTCCGCCCCGACGTGTTTCGAGAATTAGTTATCTCGATTGATTCTTATTGTTAATTATTGATTCTTCTTACTCCTTAATCAATTTGATCAAACCGTAAATTTCCTATCTTCCCTTCTAAAATCATCCACCAAATGAAAGTATTCAATTTCAAGTCCTTATTTATTGGTTCCATTTGTTTGTTAATCGGATTGCAGATAACCGGCTGCAAACCCGCTCCCAAACCCGTTACGGAAGAAGAAGCTTATGCTTTGTTGAATGAGGTGATTATTGATGATACTTTGGTAATGACCGAGGTTTATTACCGTTTTGCCGGCTTGGCTTTGTCTGATGAAATGAAAAAGGAATTCACCCCGGAAGAAGTGGAGTTTATGGAGGCGCAGATTCGTAAACCACTGGCTAAAGAATTAAAACCGCGAACGATTAGTTGGTTCCACAAGAATTACAAACCCGATCAGGATTTTGTGAAACCGGTTTACGAAGCGGACTCAGGATTCGTAACACATATGTCTTTCCCCATTATTTCACCGGATAGAAAGAAGATGTTGATCCATTGGACAAATGATTGCAATTGCATGCTCGGTGGTTCCGGAAGTGATAATCTTTATGTAAAGAAAAATGACCGCTGGAAACTGGTCAAGTCGTTTAACGGCTGGATATCTTAGTGGAATTTGGTTTACCACAATGATGATTCAGTCAGATTTGTAATTTTTCGGGTTGTCCCGGATGTATTGACAAATCCGGTAAAATGCTTCTGTATCTCGAATGATGCGGTCGTAATAATCCCGCTGCCAGACTCTATGTACGGTTGTGTATTTTCTCATCCATTTAGTTACTCCGGTTTTAAATCCGCGAATAACGGATCCGATTGTTTTGGACGGAGATTTGAAAAGAGATTGTTGATCCATTCGATCCAGTCGGGGCGAATCCCGTACATACGGGACGCCCCGACGACTGGATCGAATGGATTATAGAGAATTTCGATTACTCCATGAATACACGTACCCACAGTTTTTCAAAAAAAAGGAACAGCCCGCCGTAGCGAACCATCCCTCTCTTATTAATTATCCTTCTTTTACTGCTTGATCAACTTGATCAAACCGCTTTTGTTTCCGTTGGTGTATACCAGGAAATACAATCCGCTTTCCAGGTTGGATACATCCAAAGTCGTTTGTTGTTGAAGATCGATGGTCATCAACTGCTGACCTTTTAGGTTCGTAAGGGTTACCGTTCCTTCTGTCTGACCTGAAACCGTTACCGATCCGTTTGTTGGATTCGGATAGGCCGTTAGGTTCAAGGCTTCTTGTTCTTCGATTCCTGCAGTGGAAAGAGTCGTGAAAGAAACCGTTGTCCAGGTAGAGAAGTTTCCGTTTCCACAGTTGGTACGGATATGGAAATAATACGTCGTTGAACCCGTAAGCGCAGTTGCAGCGAATGTAGTAGTTGTCGTTGCCGTTCCGCTACCGGTTGGGTTCGTACTTGTTTGGTTGATGACATATTCGAACGTACTTCCCGTTTGAGCATTCCAGGCAAGGTTTGCTGAATGTCCGGCAATGTTTGAAGCTGTTACTCCGCTTGGCGCAACACAAGGCGCTACCAAAGTGGTGAAGGAAATCGTTGTCCAGTCGGAGAAATTTCCACCGCCGCAATCCGTACGAACGTGTAGGTAATAAGTCGTTGAAGGACTTAAAGTGGTTGCACTGTAGCTGGTAGCTGTAGTCGGAGTTCCGGCAGTAGCAGGATCCGTAGCTGTTTGGTCGACAAGGTATTCAAACGAGTTTCCTCCTTGGATATTCCAGGAAAGGTCGGAAGAATTATTTGTTGTGTTTGCTGCAGCCAATCCGGTTGGAGCCGCACATGGAGTCGCTAAAGTGGTGAATGAAATCGTTGTCCACGGAGACAAGTTTCCGCTTCCACAATCTGTGCGAACATGCAAGTAGTAAGTTGTCAATGGATTTAAGGTCGTTGCATTGAAAGTTGTTCCGCTAGTTACTGTTCCGGCAGTTGCAGGAGCTGTAGCTGTTTGGTCTACCACATATTCGAATGTATTACCACCTTGAGCATTCCAGGAAAGATCGGAAGAATTCTCGGTTGTATTTGCAGCAGTCAATCCTGTTGGAGCAGCACAAGGTGTTACCAAGGTAGTGAACGGAATCGTTACCCAAGGGGAGAAATTCGTTCCACTACAATCTGTACGGACATGTAAATAGTAGGTTGTCAACGGACTAAGTGAAGTCGCATTGTAAGTTGTCAATGTGGTTGGTGTTCCGTTAATGATAGGATCAGCCGCGATTTGATCAACGATGTACTCAAAGGTGTTGCTTCCTTGTACATCCCATGAAAGATTGGAAGAGTTGTGAGTGGTGTTCGAAGCTGTCAATCCGGTTGGAGCAGCACAAGGAGTTATCAATGTCATGAACGAAATGGTAGTCCATGCAGAAGTATTTCCCTGAACACAGTTGGTGCGAACATGCAAATAGTAAGTCGTTAATGGCATCAATGTCGTTGCATTGAATGTTGTTCCTGTTGTTGGAGTTCCGGCAGTTGCAGGATCCGTTGCTAGTTGGTTTACCACATATTCATACGTACTACTTCCTTGTGCAGTCCATGACAAATCGGAAGAGTTATGTGTGGTATTCGAAGCTGTCAATCCTGTTGGTGCAAGACATGGTTCGATCAAGGTAGTGAACGAAATGGTAGTCCACGCAGAAGTATTTCCCTGAACGCAGTTGGTGCGAACATGTAAGTAGTAAGTTGTCAATGGCATCAATGTAGTTGCATTGAATGTTGTTCCGTTGGTAGAAGTTCCCGCTGTTGCAGGATCAGTAGCTGTTTGGTTTACCACATATTCATACGTGCTGCTTCCTTGCGCAGTCCATGACAAATCGGAAGAGTTATGTGTGGTATTCGAAGCTGTCAATCCTGTTGGTGCAAGACATGGTTCGATCAAGGTAGTGAACGAAATGGTAGTCCAGGCAGAAGTATTTCCCTGAACGCAGTTGGTGCGAACATGCAGGTAGTAAGTTGTCAATGGATTTAATGCAGTTGCATTGAATGTCGTTCCGTTGGTAGAGGTTCCCGCTGTTGCAGGATCAGTAGCTGTTTGGTTTACCACATATTCATACGTGCTGCTTCCCTGTGCAGTCCATGACAAATCGGAAGAGTTATGTGTGGTATTCGAAGCCGTTAAACCTGTCGGTGCAAGACATGGTTCGATCAAGGTAGTGAACGAAATCGTTGTCCAGGCAGAAGTATTTCCCTGAACACAGTTGGTGCGAACATGCAAATAGTAAGTTGTCAATGGATTTAAGGTCGTTGCATTGAATGTCGTTCCGTTGGTAGAAGTTCCTGCTGTTGCAGGATCAGTAGCCGTTTGATCTACGACATATTCATACGTGCTGCTTCCTTGCGCAGTCCATGACAAATCGGAAGAGTTATGTGTGGTATTCGAAGCAGTTAAACCTGTTGGTGCAATACATGGTTCGATCAAGGTAGTGAAAGAAATCGTTGTCCAGGCAGAAGTATTTCCCTGAACACAGTTGGTGCGAACGTGTAAGTAGTAAGTTGTCAATGGATTTAATGCAGTTGCATTGAATGTCGTTCCGTTGGTAGAGGTTCCCGCTGTTGCAGGATCAGTAGCTGTTTGGTTTACCACATATTCATACGTGCTGCTTCCCTGTGCCGTCCATGACAAATCGGAAGAGTTATGTGTGGTATTCGAAGCTGTTAAACCTGTCGGTGCAATACATGGTTCGATCAATGTGGTGAACGAAATCGTAGTCCAAGCAGAAGTATTTCCCTGAACACAGTTCGTGCGAACATGCAAGTAGTAAGTCGTTAATGGATTTAATGCAGTTGCATTGAATGTTGTTCCGCTTGTGGAAGTTCCCGCTGTTGCAGGATCAGTAGCTGTTTGGTCTACGACATATTCATACGTGCTGCTTCCTTGCGCAGTCCATGACAAATCGGAAGAGTTATGAGTTGTATTCGCAGCCGTCAATCCTGTTGGTGCAAGGCAAGGCGCGATTGGTGTTGTGAAGTTAACCAATACCCAATTCGAAAAAAGACCTCCTCCACAATTTTGACGAAGGTGGAAGTAGTAAGTCGTCGATGGTGATAAAGTTGAAGAGCTGGTTGTTACTCCATTAATTGCTGTTCCCGCACCTGCAGGATCCGTTGCAATCTGATCAAGGACATATTCAAAGTCATTCGATCCCGCAGCATCCCAGTTGAAATCAGCACTTGTTGCAGTTACATTGTTTTCAGCAAGGTTGGTTGGAACGGAACAAACAGGCGCAGCTGGTGTAGTGAACGAAATCGTTGCCCAGGAAGAAAAATTACTTCCGCCACAGTTGTTGCGAACATGCAAATAGTAAGTCGTTGATGGGTTTAAAGGGGTAGTGTTGAAAGTGGTTCCGGTAGTTGCTGTTCCCGCTCCTGCAGGGTTAGTTGAAACCTGGTCAACCACATATTGGTAACCGGATGATCCGGAAACGGCATTCCAGCTTAAATCTGCTGATGAAGCTGTTAAATTGGAAGCGGTTAAACCTGTCGGAGCATTACAAACCGCCACTACTGATCTTACTTTAATATTATTCAATCCGATTAGAGGAGAAGAGCCTGATCCTGCCCCACGATCTGAAGCGAAAGTAAGCGTAAATGTAGCATTGTTTGTTAAGTTCAGCCCTGTAAGAGTTATCGTAAGTTGGTCTGGACTACTTTGACTTGTTCCGCTGTTAAAAGTCCAGGTAAGACCTGAAACGGATCCAAGAGAAGATGTTACCGTCCAGTTTGGAGTTCTTGAAACGCGGTTTACAATTTGGAAAGCGTCGTAACTTATTTGTAGTGAAGTAATAGTTGTTCCTGTTGTGTTTTGGAAGGTTCCTGTGATAGAACAGCTGGTAGCAGGAGAGGTACCACTAGGTTGATATCCGAATCCGGCACCGGAGATTGCATAAACACCACCTGAAGTAGAGGCGCTTGTACCCACATAATTGGCTCCGGTTCTCGTGAACCCGCTTGGGAGCGTTCCATTCCACCCGTTGAGGTTGGTATTAAAATCAGTATTATGAGCTGTAATACTTACTTGAGCAAGTCCAGTCTGCCAAGCTCCCAAAGTAAGGAAGAGCAAACAGATCTGAATCATTGAAAAGAATTGTTTTTTCATGTTTAGAATTTATTTGTTTTAGATTATGTACCGGTTCTTAGCGCAGTAGCTCGAAGAATCCGGTTTCGTTGTAGTTCTTGTTGTCTGTACCCGTAGCGGTTACCTGGTAGAAATAAGTTCCTTCAGCGGCTTGGTCTCCGTTGATGGTACCATCCCATCCTTTTTCAGGGTCTTCCATGGTGAGAATGACATTCCCCCATCTGTTCAGAATTTGGAGGTTGTATCGCTCAATCCGTTCCGCCGCAACGATGAATTGATCGTTCTGATGATCACCGTTTGGAGTGAATATATTGGGGATAATAAGCGATGAAGGAGTTGGAATGTCGATTACCTCAATAGTCAGGGAATAAGTGGCAGAACATCCGGCTGCATTTGTTGCAGTAAGTTCCACATTGTATTGACCGACTTGTGTGAAAATATGGGAAGGGGAAGAAGCCGTTTCCGCAGAACCATCATCGAAATTCCAGTTGAATGAAACCGCACTTGGGTCACTGGTATTGGTAAAGTCTACTGCTAAAGGAGCTGTTCCGGTTGCAGTACTAACCGTAAACGAAGCCGAAATGGAGGAAATAGTTATGGTGGTCGTTGCGGTAGTTGTTCCACAAGAATTAGTTGCCGAAACGGTATAGATTCCGGCACTGGTTACTGTAATCGTAGCACTGGTTTCTCCTGTCGACCAGAGATAGGTGCTTCCTCCTGTAGCTGTAAGTGTTGTTTGTTGTCCGGCACAAAAAGTAGTTGATCCGGAGATTTGAGTGACTGGAAGAGGGATTTGTGTAACAACTGTTGGAGCAGATGTCGCTTGTCCACAACTGTTGAAAGCAGTGACAGTATAGTTTCCGGATGTTGTAACAACGATGGAAGTACTTGTAGCACCATTCGACCAGAGATACGAATCACCACCGGAAGCTGTCAATGTTGTTTGTTGCCCTGCGCAGAAAGAAGTGTTTCCTGTAATCTGCGGATTGGGTAATGGATTTACGGTAATAATTGTTGGAGCAGATGTTGCTTGTCCACAACTGTTGAAAGCAGTGACAGTAATTGATCCGGCCGTTGTAACAACGATGGAAGTGCTTGTAGCGCCATTCGACCAAAGATACGAATCACCACCGGAAGCGGTAAGAGTTGTTTGTTGCCCTGCGCAGAAAGAAGTGTTTCCTGTAATTTGAGGATTGGGCAATGGATTTACGGTCACAATTGTTGGAGCAGATGTTGCTTGTCCACAACTGTTGAAAGCAGTGACAGTAATTGATCCGGCCGTTGTAACAGCAATGGAAGTGCTTGTTTCTCCCGTTGACCAAAGATACGAATCACCACCGGAAGCTGTGAGCGTGGTTTGTTGCCCGGCGCAGAAAGAAGCGTTTCCTGTAATCTGGGGATTTGGTAGTGGATTTACGCTCACAATTGTTGGAGCAGATGTTGCTTGCCCACAACTGTTAGTAGCAGTAACCGTATAGTTTCCGGCTGTTGTAACTGTGATGGAAGTGCTTGTTTCTCCCGTTGACCAAAGATACGTGTCGCCACCGGAAGCTGTGAGTGTAGTTTGCTGTCCTGCACAGAACGAGGTCGTCCCCGTAATTTGCGGATTGGGTAGCGGAAGGATGTTGATCTGTTGCGATACGGAATTCGATCCGCAAACACCTGTAAGTGTAAGAATATAGTTTCCAGCCGTCGAAACGGTGATGGATTGAGTCGTTTCTCCTGTTGACCAACTATTCCCGGATGCATTGTCTGAAGTCAAAGTGACGGAACCTCCCGGACAAAAACTGGTCGGACCACTTGGAGTGATGCTTGCCAATGTGGAAGCATGGAGGGTTACGATATGCGAATCGGAAACAGTTCCACAAGAAGTAGTTGTAGAAACGGTATATGTTCCGGCTGCTGTAACTGAAATAGACTGAGTTGTTTCTCCATTGGGAGACCACACATTTCCGGAAGAATAACTGGATGTTAGTGTAATGGTTTCGCCGTTGCATAAAGCTGTAGGTCCTGAAATCGTGACAGGAGTTGGAGCCGAAAGAATCGTGACAGAAATGGTTTGAGGAGTTCCTGTATTTCCACAAGGATTGGAAGGAGTGACAGTGAGTGAATAAGTTCCTGCGGGAGCCGTTCCCCAATCAACCGTCATGCTTGATGATCCGGTTGTGCCATTTGCAGTGGTAAAAGACGCCCCGGCAGGTAATCCGCTCCAGGTATAGGAAATTCCGGTTTCGGGTGTAACACTGTAATTTTCAGTGCTTCCGAAACAAACAGAAGTGTTCCCTGAAATAGGTGATACGACTAAAGATCCGTTCAATTGAGGCGCAGTGAGCTTTACTTCGTCAATAAATAACAATTCATCCGCACGATTCGTTGTGACACTTACAACAAAGTAAAATTGAGAAACACATGGAGGAATTGTCCAGGTATAACTGTTTGAAAGAATGCTGAATTGCGCATTGTTGTTACCCGAAGCTAATGTGATAGATCCCTGAGAAACACCATTGTGAAAAGCCGTAAAAGTCAGGTTTTCACCTGCATCCCATCCCGTTCCGTTACAAGAAGGGAAGCGGTTTCCCCAATTAAAAGTAAGTGTGCGAGAGGAAGAATTACTGGAAGAAATATCCAACGCATTGAAGGTGAAAGTTCTCGGTGTACTAGGACCATTTCCGCTTCCGCCGGCCCAACAGTTTCCACCTCCCGTATTTCCGCCAACAACCAGAGAAGTTGTTCCCGTTACTTTATTGGGTGCTTGCGTAGCTTCTGATATAGCTAATGCAGCAGCTCCGGTAGAAGTGAATCCCCAAGGATCACCAACTTCACCACCTTGAAAACCTAATGTAATTTGAGCAGAAACAGTTCCCGAAAGAAACAGGAAAAAGAAAGATAAAATAAGGGTTGAAAGTGGATAGTATGAACGCTTTTCGGAAGTGCAAAATGGATTCATTTTATTCGATTTACTAATAATTTAGCACAAAGGTAGATGAGTGATATTCCATGTGGATTAAGAGCATAACAAATAAGCATTAAATCACCTTTAAAATGTTTATTATCAAACATTTAATCGTTTTAGTTTTTAAGAAAAGAACGCCTGAAATCAGGGTAATAAATCTAGTGTCCTCAGTACTTGATAATTAAAAAATAATGCATCCCGATTATGCTTTACCCACTTCTCAAAAATGTAAAATAAAATCACCCTTATTTTCAACTCCGAGGCATGGAAATCGGTTGATTTTCCCTTGTCCGAAGATCAAGTACGGATTAAGTATGGATAGAGCATAGATAAAGCATGGATAGAGTATGCCTATGTTAAGGATTTAACAAGCAATTTTACTGCGCTTCACTACTTTTTAGTTTGTTTTTTTAATTAACATGAAGTCCTGATGTTCTAAAATGCTGACATCTTGAGATCAAAAAAAACTTCTCGAAAGTGTAAAATCAACCCCGAAAAAATTAGATAGTAATTCGGAATTCGTATCCCGATAGCTATCGGGACGTAATTCGGAATTATCTGATAAGCGACATTCCAAATCAGGACTTATTATCAAACAACAAGAGGCTTCCTTTTCGGAAGAGGTGTTTGAAACTTTTGAGCTATTTCTAACAGCGGACATAATCCCAATTACCCGACCCGGAAATCGTAAGTTTTGACAGGAATTGTTACCCGTCCTGGTATTGATCGGAAAAAGCAAAGGTCTTCCGTTTCGGTTGCTGATTCCGGAAAGTGCTTGTCATTTGGGATCCTGATCCCGTCTTTCTGCGAATCAGCCCGAAAGGGAAGACCGCTTGAAAGTGGTAATTGGGAAAGGCAGTTTTGCCTACTTTTTATGCCTTGGCAAAAAGTAGGGGAATGAGGTGTAGTGGAAAGTATTAGTGGATTTTAGGCAGAGAATCCGGATTAGTGATTGTTTTGATAATTATCTGATAAGCGACATTCCAAATTAGGACTTATTATCAAACAACAAGAGACTTCCTTTTCGGAAGAGTTATTCCGGAACTTCAGAGAGATTTTTAACAGCGGTCATCACCCCAATTACCCGACCGGGAAATCGTAAGTTTTGACTGAAATTGTTACCCGTCCTGGTATTGATCGGAAAAAGTAAAGGCCTTCCGTTTCGGTTGCTGATTCCGAAAAGTGCTTGTCATTTGGGATCCTGATCCCGTCTTTTCGTGAATTGGTCCGAAAGGGAAGACCGCTTGAATGCTGTAATTGGGACAAGGCATTTTTGCTTACTTTTTTTGCCTAGGAAAAAAGTAAGAGAATGAGGTGTAGTGGAAAGTATTGGTGGATTTTAAGCAGAGAACCCGGATTAGTGATTGTTTTGATAATTATCTGATAAGCGACATTCCAAATCAGGACTTATTATCAAACAACAAGAGGCTTCCTTTTCGGAAGAGTTATTCCGGAACTTCAGAGTGATTTTTAACAGCGGTCATCACCCCAATTACCCGACCGGGAAATCGTAAGTTTTGACTGAAATTGTTACCCGTCCTGGTATTGATCGGAAAAAGCAAAGGTCTTCCGTTTCGGTTGCTGATTCCGGAAAGTGCTTGTCATTTGGGATCCTGATCCCGTCTTTCTGCGAATCAGCCCGAAAGGGAAGACCGCTTGAATGCTGTAATTGGGAAAGGCTACCTCGTATTACGTTTCAATGAAACGATACTTCGTCTTCACCAGCCATAGCTGGCTCTTTTGCTTACTTTTTTTGCCTTGGAAAAAAGTAAGAAGAGATATAGTTTAATTGTTGAAGGGGTATTCGTAATTACCTGACAAGCGAAACATGTCCCGAAAAAGTTTCGAACGCATCGGAATGCAATTGCTTCACGGTAATATTCCAGATATAGGTTCCTTCTACCACCATTTCTCCCTGATAAGTTCCATCCCATCCGATAGTGGAATCATGAGATTCAAAAATGGTTTCTCCCCAACGGTTATAAATCAGGAATGTATAATTTTGAGGGTCAAATCCACTTGAAAACACCGGTTTGAAAGTTTGGTTGAATTCGTCACCGTCCGGAGTGAACGCATTTGGAACATAATAGATCATCTCATCCTTTACCGATAGGATTTTTGTAATGCTATCCTTACATCCTTCCTCATTGTATACAACCAGCTTAACAGAGTAAGAGCCCGGTTGTGAAGGGAAAGTAAATTCCGGAGACAGCTCCGTTGACTGCATGTCCTCAAAACCGAAGTCCCAAAGATAAGTGGTGGCATTTGAACTGGAATTCACGAAATGAACCGTAGGATCACTGATCGAAACAGTGGAAGGCGAAAAGTGAAAATCTGCTTCTATAGCCGGCTTTACCTCAATATTCTGAGTAACCGTGTTACTGCAATTGGAAGCAGTGGTTACTTTTAATGTGACGGGTTGCGTTCCGGTATTTCCAAAGATATGTTTTGGATTCTGCTCCGAAGAAATAAACCCGTCGTTGAAATCCCAGTTCCAATTCGTGATAATCTCAGGAGATGGTACCGAAGACAAAGACAAGAATGCAACGCTGTCATTCATGCAAGGTGCTGAAGAAGAGAATCCCGCTACTGGATTTAAGTTGACAATAACGTTTGTTGAAGCAGTGTTTGTACAACCACCCTCATTAACTGTTAAAGTATAAGTTCCTGCTAAAGTTGCATTTGAAGGATTTTGCAGGGTGGAGCTATAACCATTTGGTCCGACCCATGAATAGCTTACCGCTCCGGCTGAAGAAGTGGATCCATTTAGTTGAACAGCAATTCCTTCACAATATGGTCCCGTATTGGATGCGTTTGCAGAAGGGATTTGTGAAATTACAACAACAGAGGAAGGAATACTGGAACATCCGGATTCTGTAACAACAAGAGTATAAGTTCCCGCAGTAGTTGCATCAGAAGGATTTTGCAGAGTGGAGGTATAACCGGTTGGTCCCGTCCACTGATAAGTTACTGTTCCTGTAGAAGTGGTCGATCCATTGAGTTGCAAGGGCATTCCGGGACAGAACGGTGCGATATAACTGGCTTGAGCAACCGGTATGGTATTCATTACAACAGTTGTACTTGCCGGAGTACTTTGACAACCATTCGAACTGATCACGAGCTGATAAGTTCCTGCCAAAGTTGCACTGGATGGATTCTGAACCGAAGAAGTAAACGAATTAGGACCTGTCCACGAGTAAGTCACGGCGCTACTTGAAGTTGAACTAGTCAAATGAATGACATCTCCGGTACAATAGGGACCTGTGTTGGATACGCTTGCAACAGGTATCGGATTTATCGTAACGCTTGTTGTTACCGGGGCACTTTGACAACCGTTTATGGAAACAATCAATTGATAAGTATGTGTTCCGGTTTGTGGAATATCTGTCGGATCTTGTAAGGCGGAAGCGTATCCATTCGGACCTGACCAGCTAAAAGTTGGAGTTCCGGCGGATGAAGTCGTTCCATGAAGGAAAACAACTGCTCCGTTACAATATGGACCTGTGTTTGATGCAGCTGCATCCGGAATTTGAGAAACAACAGTTACAGTTGCGGGAATACTCGGGCATCCTGATTCTGTAACAATCAAAGTATAGGTACCTGCAATCGTTGCGTCGGAAGGATTTTGTTGGTTGGAAATATAGCTGTTTGGTCCTGTCCATGAATAATTGACGGTTCCGGTTGAAGTTGTGGTTCCATTCAATTGCAAGGATGTTCCATTACAGAATGGAGCGACATAACTTGCCTGGGCAACCGGTATCGGATTAATAATTACCGTTGTACTGACAGGAGTACTTTGACAGCCGTTCTCACTGATTAGAAGTTGATAGGTTCCGGCTTCCGTGGCGTCTGAAGGATTTTGGATACCGGAGGTATACCCATTCGGTCCGGTCCATGAATAAGTAACTGTTCCGGTTGAAGTGGTCGAACCATTCAAATTGATTGCATCTCCCATACAATAAGGTCCTGTATTCGATACACTTGCAACTGGAATAGGATTGATCGTGACAGTCGTTGTTGCGGGCGAACTTTGACAACCATTGATTGAAACGATTAATTGATAAGTATGCGTTCCGGTTTGTGGAATGTCCGTTGGATCTTGTAAGGTAGAAGTATATCCATTCGGACCTGACCAGCTAAAAGTGGGAGTTCCGGTAGATGAAGTCGTTCCATGAAGGAAAACGGTTGAGCCTTCACAATAGGTTCCTGTATTGGAAGCACTTGCAGTTACAACAGCAGGTTCCGTCAGTTGAACAGGTGCTAAAGTGGTTGAACAGCCTCCGACAAAACGAACACGTGGCGTATAAGTTCCTGCTGCAAGATTGCTAAATAAGTTTGCCGTCTGCCAGGTAATCCCATCCAATGAGTATTCCACGTTGGGATCCGAGGAATTAATCGTCAAAGAACCATCGCTTGCGCCGAAGCAGCTGACAGGTGTATTTGTAACTGATTGAACCGTAGGAACGGGATCAAGAGTCACGGTATGCGAAGCGGTAACAATTCCGCAGGAAGTCATTGTTGAAACAGTATAAGTTCCGGGCGTTGTGATTGAAATACCCGAAACCGTCAATCCGCCGGGTGACCATGTATTTCCGCTTGAATAACTGGATGTCAGTGTGACAATATCTCCGCTACACATGGAAGTTGGACCTGAAATGGTAACGGGAGTAGGTGCAGGAAGAATCGTAACTGAAATAGTCTGAGGTGTTCCAATCACTCCGCAAGCGTTGGTCGGGGTAACTGTTAATGTGTAAGTTCCGGAAGGAGTTGTTCCCCAGTTAACGCCAATGGTGGAAGAAGCCGTTGTGCCATTCGCAGTAGTGAAAGATGCTCCTGTTGGTAATCCGCTCCAGGTATAAGAAATTCCAGTCTCGGGTGTAACGCTGTAATTTTCACTCGCTCCAATACAAACAGATGTATTTCCTGAAATAGGGCTTGTTACCAATGAACCGTTTAATTGAGGGGCGGTCATTGTTACATTATCCAGAAACAACAATTCATCTGCACGATTGGTTGTAACACTTACCACGAAGTAAAATTGATTTACGCAAGGCGGAACCGACCAGGTATAACTATTGCTAAGGATGCTGAACTGGGCGTTGTTGTTTCCTGTTGCCAGGGTTACAGCTGCCTGAGCAACTCCGTCATGATATGCTCTGAATGTGAGATTCTCTCCGCTGTCCCATCCCGTTCCGCTACAAGCAGGATAACGGTTTCCCCAATTGAAAGTAAGACTTCGTGTACTAGCATTACTTGATGTAATGTCTAAAGCGTTAAATGTAAAAGTTCTTGCCGTATTCGGACCATTTCCCGATCCGGTAGCAAAACAATTTCCGCCTGCCGTATTTCCTCCGACAACCAAAGAAGTTGTACCGGTTACTTTATTGGGTGATTGGGTAGCTTCTGATATGGATAATGCGGAGGCTCCTGTAGAAGTGAATCCCCATGGATCTCCAGGTTCTCCGCCTTGAAAACCTACAGTGACTTGTGCCGAAAGTGTTCCGAATGAACTTAGGAAAATAAGAACAAGAAGCTGTTTTGTCAAAGTGGAAAAGTGAAAAATGGAATAAACCGAAGAACTCATAATGTGAATCGTCATTAATTTGCTGCAAAGGTACGGAGGCAATGCTCCGTCGAGATTAAATCCGTGTCAAATAAGTATTAATTTCCCATTTAATGATTTTGAAAATCAAGCACTTAAACGATTTAGTAAATAATTTGGTAAATGTTTAGTAATCTCGTCGGGGCGAATAATTATTCGCCCCGACGAGATTTTTCTTATTTTCATCCTTCCAAATACTATTCACTTCCAAATGGAACGCAAAAAAATTATTCATTTTTTACAGGAAATCGGGATTCAGGTCGTGGAGACAGAACTTCCGGATGATTGCTTTTTACCGGGCTTGTCGATTGAAAAGAATACCATTTTGATGGATTCAAAGCGCATGAAATTTCCTGGTGATTTATTACATGAAGCCGGACATTTGGCTGTAACAGAAGAAAAATTCCGACACTTGATCGGAACAGAGGAAATGGATCCTGATTGGCCTACTCCCGGAGATGAAATAGCTTCAATTCTTTGGTCGTATGCAGCTTTGAAACACATCGATATCAAACCTGAAGTCGTTTTTCATCCCTACGGATACCGGAACCAATCCGAATGGTTCATTGAGCAATTTCAAAGTGGAAATTACATTGGACTTCCCTTGCTGGAATGGATGGGATTCTGCTCCGCTTCAGAAAAAGAAGGTGTCTTACCTTTTCCGAACATGATAAAATGGTTGAGATGAGCAAACAGCAGTTAACAGCACATTTAAAATTTCCCATTCAATTTGATGAAGAAAGATTGGTACAGGATTTATCCCTTGTCATGGAAGATAAATGGATTCCGCATTTCAATACAGGCGGCTATGTGGGGAATTGGAAAGCCATTTCCTTATACGCAAAGGATGGAAACGAGCAAAATATTTTTGCACACCAACCGGATAATGCATCGATTTCCGAAACGCCCTTGATGAAGGAATGTCCTTATTTTAAGGAAGTGATCGATTATTTCAAGTTTCCCATACTTTCGGTTCGCCTGTTAAGATTGGAAGTCGGAGCGGAAATCAAACCGCACACCGATCACGAACTGGGTTATGAAGACGGCCAATTCAGGTTACACATTCCAATTGTCACAAATCCGGAGATTGAGTTTATTTTGGCTGATGAACGATTGATCATGCTTCCGGGAGAGTGCTGGTATACGAATGTGAATTTTGTTCATTCAGTTGCAAATAGGGGGACGGAGGACCGTGTTCATTTGGTGATCGATGGTGTTCGGAATGAATGGACGGATGAATTGTTTTTTGCATTGGCTCCTGAATCAAGTTTTCAATCCGTAAGGGAAGAGAATCTGTCCCGGGAAACAATTGTCCGGGTATTGGAAGAATTGAAGAACAATCCTCAGATGGTAAATCATCCCTTGGTTTCGGAATTGGAAGAAAAGCTGAAAAGCAGAAACTGAAATCAACTAATGGATGGTTACTTTTCCGGAACTAAAAATCTAATTAGTTCGAAGGATCGCTAAAGCGAACTAATTCCCAAAATTCATTAAAAAAACAATTCGTTTTTGTAACTGAATTAAGTTTGCCGTTTATATGTTGGAATAAACGGCACCATGGCAGAAAACACAATCGAAACAAAACAAAAAAAGGAACCGGAAAAGCAAGCTGAAAACGATCAAATGTCAGAGGTGTTGTGGTGGTTTTCAACGGCAATAAAAGAACTGATCCAGGATTGTACTGTTGATCGTAACAGGTATAAGATTTTGGGATCGGCCATGCTTTTCACCTGGTTATATGCTACACTTGCATGGGGTTATTTCTGGAGCACCAATTCTGATTCGCCATTCCTGTTTATTTCTCTTGGAATTTTCATGGGAGGATTTGTCCTTTCCATCGACCGGGTATTGGTTTCCTCGATCAACAAGAAAAGAACCAATATTGCGGCTATCGGGCTTCGGGTAATTATGGCTTTGTGTATCGGAGCATTTTTGGCGCAACCCATTATCTTATTCATCTTCAGCTCGGATATTGATCGGGAGGTTCCTATTTTATTGGATAAGAAATTAGCGGAGAAGAAAATCGAGGTGGAGCAAGTTTATCAGTCTAGAAAAGATGAATTGCTTGCAAATAAAAAGAAGCTGGAAGAGGAATTGAAACAAAAAAGCGACCTGGCGATCGAAAAGCAAAGCGATTATTTGAAAGAAATCGATGGAACAGGAGGCTCCGGGAAATTCGGTATTGCAGGAATTGCAAAAGCCAAGCAGAACGGATACATGATCGCGAAGAACGATCTGGATAAAATGGAAAAAGATTCCAAAACCGAAATGGAAAAGATTACCAAAGAACTGGATGAGATCAACGCAAAAGTCACTAAGAGTGTTTCAGACTTCGAAAAGACATTGGATGGCAAAGGGTTTCTGATCAAGAAAGAAGCTCTCCAGTCCTTGTTTGATAAAGACAAAACGCACGGTCTACAAAATCAATATTACTTGTTGATGGTGATTCTAACCTTGTTCGAGTTGATTCCAATTATCAGTAAGCTCTTCATGCCGGCTGGTGCATACGATACCAAAGTTGCTTTACGTGATGACTTTGAAACCAAAGTTTCAACCCTGGAATCTGAAAAAGAATTTGGAGAAAAAGAACGCGAATTGGCTTAAAATAAAATAACCGCAAAGAAGCAGAGGTGCAAAGGGAGAATCAAAAACTTTGCGTTCTTTAACTCTTTGCGGTGAAATAGAATTCTGATATAGTTCTAGTTCTCAAGGTAAAAGATTTATCAGATTGTTTTGTGAAAGTGTTGATTTCGTACTTTTATGAAAAATCAATTTTACATCATGAAACAATTCATTCTATTAGCATTGCTTTTTATCACAGGAACCGGCTTTTCACAAGTTTTGGATTCCGTTCAATATTCCATCAACGGGCAATCATACACCGCATTTTATGCCAAACCAGTTAAAATAACGAAGAAAACCAAGACTGTTCTGATTGTTCACGAATGGTGGGGATTGAATGATTATCCAAAGTCACGGGCAATCCAGATCGCCAAAGAAGGAAATATCGGTTTTTGCATTGATATGTATGGGACCGGGAAAGTTGTCGTGAACCCCAAAGATGCACAAGCTTTAGCAATGCCTTTTTACACAAATCCTGATTTTTCATATGGTAGATTTATGGCCGGATACAACCAGGCATTGAAGATTCAAGGAGTTGATTCTTCCAAAATAGTTGCCATAGGATATTGTTTTGGAGGTTCGGTGGTTTTAAACGCTGCTAAAATGGGAGCTCCCGTAGATGGAGTCGTTAGTTTTCACGGTGGGTTAGCCGGAATTCCGGTTGATAAAGACAAACTGAAAGCAGCAGTGCTGGTGTGTAACGGATTGGCAGATGCATTTGTACCTGAAGAAGATATCAAAGAGTTTAAAAAGCAAATGACGGAAGCAGGTGCCGATATGACTTTCATTAATTATCCGGATGCGACACATGCATTTACAAATCCTCGTTCAACGGAAGTTGGAAAGAAGTTTTCCATGCCTATTTCTTACAATGCGGCAGCTGATAAACAAAGTTGGATTGATTTCAATAAGTTTATGAAATCGAAAGTCAAATAGGTCTTTAAGACAAAAGACTTGATTTCTAAGAGTGATTCAAGTCTCTGGTCTTAAGTGTTCTGTCAATAAAAGCAATCCAAAACGAAGTTTTGCTCGTAACTGATCCATGAAACTGACTAAAATTATTCTTGGATTTACGATGATCTTATCACTTACCCATTGCACAACTTCAAAGGAAGGATTGTCTTATCTGGCGCTTGGGGATTCTTACACTATTGGTGAAAGTGTTGTCACAAACAGCAATTTTCCTTATCAATTAGCCGACTCCATCTGGAATGAGGGGGAAGAATACACCAGTCCCGTAATTATTGCACGTACGGGTTGGCGCACGGATCAGTTAATGGAAGCAATCGAATCTGCAAATCTGAAAAAGGAATATGATCTGGTCACCCTGTTGATTGGAGTGAATAACGAATTTCAAGGAAGATCGTTAGAAGAATATGAGCGCGATTTCATCTCACTGTGCCAGAAGTCGATTGAGTTGGCAGGCAATAAAAAGGAACGGGTGTTTGTGCTTTCAATTCCGGATTATGGATACACGCCCTATGGAAAAACGAATATGAATCGGATTTCTTCCCGGATAGATTTATTCAATGCATCCAATAAACGGATCGCAGATTCATTGCAGCTGAATTACATTGACATTACTCGGATTTCGCGCCAGGGGTTGAGTGATCCGGATCTTGTGGCGGATGACGGCTTGCATCCAAGTGCTAAGATGTATGGGCTTTGGGTGCAGGAAATCAGAAGAAAGATGCAAATGAAGGCACAAGACTAGAGATTAAAGACACAAGACTTGATCTTTTTTGTGAATTCAAGTCTTTTGTCCGAGGTCTTTTGTCTAAAGTCTTATCTTTGTTTCTATTAAAATGAAAGATAATGGCGCAAATTCCAGCAAATAATCCTGATTTGAAATCGTGGATTGAGGTTCCTTCCAATTCAGATTTCCCGATTCAAAACATTCCTTTTGGGGTAGTTAGAACTGAAAACCTGACTCCTCATGTAGCTTCAAGGATCGGAGATAAAGTGGTTGATTTGAAAACACTTCACGTGTTGGGATATTTGGAAAATTTGCCTTTTGAATTAGCTGATTTCAATACAGATTCATTGAATCCAATGATGAAAAAAGGGAAGAAGGCTGTTCGTGATTTAAGAAATCGCCTGTCTAAATTATTTGATGTCAATCAACCCGACTTACAGAAAAACGAACAACATGTTGCGCAGGTATTGATTCCAATCGAGCATGTAAAAATGTGTATGCCGGTACAAATTGGTGACTACACCGATTTTTACTCCAGCAGAGAGCATGCAACGAATGTTGGAACGATGTTCCGCGATCCTTCAAATGCTTTATTGCCGAATTGGTTGTGGTTGCCTGTTGGTTATCACGGAAGATCGAGTTCGATCATTATCTCCGGGGAGCCGGTTATCAGACCGAAAGGACAGATCAAACCAAATCCGGAAGAGCCGCCGATTTATGCTCCTTGCAGAAACCTGGATTTCGAATTGGAAACAGCTTTCATTACTTTTGAAGGGAAACCATTGGGCGAATCCATTTCTACTGCAGAGGCGGAAGATTTTATTTTTGGAATGGTTTTATTCAACGATTGGTCTGCACGCGATATCCAGACGTGGGAATATGTGCCGCTCGGACCATTTTTGGCGAAAAATTTCGCGTCTTCCATTTCCCCTTGGATTGTGACATTGGATGCACTTCAGCCATTCAAAATGGATGGACCGAAACAAGATCCGGAAGTTCTTTCCTACCTGAAATACGAAGGTCAATTATCCTATGATATTCAATTGGAAGTTTTCATCGAACCGGAAAATGGAACGGAAACGAAGATCTGTACTTCCAATTTCAAATACATGTACTGGAATATGGCGCAGCAATTGGCTCATCACACGGTAAACGGATGCAATATCCGTTGCGGTGATTTATTGGGATCGGGAACCATTTCAGGTCCGACTCCTGATTCTTACGGATCGATGCTGGAGCTTGCCTGGAAAGGAACAAAACCTTTGAAAATGAATGATGGAACAGAACGTAAGTTTATCCAGGATGGCGATACGGTAATCATGCGGGGCTTTTCATCAAAGGATGGAGTTCGAATTGGATTTGGTGAAGTTTCCGGTAAAATACTTCCTGCAAAAGGTTGATTTTAAGTAGGTGACTTTTGGTGGGAATGTTTTTCCCTTTTGAACAGGGAAATTTGGCGTCTACATTTTGCCATTAAATTTATAATTGTAGTTTTGGCGAAATTATTTAAATCAATTTTATGAAAAACGTAACCAAATTACTACTGCTATTATCCATTATTGCAATCGGATTTTCAAGCTGTTCTAAAGAAAAGAGAATCGAAAAACATTTGTATTCAAAAAGCGGAAAGTGGAATAACACACTTTACGATTACAAGTATTACTACAATGGAGTTCAGGAAAGTTCAATCGTGTATCAGAATGCAGGATACATTGAGTTTGAAAAGGATGGAAAGTTTACATGGGTTTTCACTGCGGATGGTTCTACAGATGCATCCTCAGGTACATGGTCTAATACGGAAGATAAGTTAACACTCGTTGAACCTGGAAACACCGTAATTTATACGATTCTTGAAGAATCTAAAAAGACATTGAAATTGGAGTACAGCGAAAGTAGTACTGAATTTGGTGATGAAAAAGAAACGTATACGTTGACATTCGAAAAAGAGAAGTAGAAATTGCTTCGGCAGATTCAATATAAATAAAAGCTGTTCCCGAAAGGAGCGGCTTTTTTGTTGATTAACCAGCTAATGTTAACACTTCCTAAATCCAAATGAAATTCAAGGTGAATTCCTCCTATTTTTGTATCTTAAAAGATTGATTCCGCATTGGCTATGGAACCTCAGATTGATTTAGAAAAAGAACGATTAGAAATATTAAGCGCTTTTAAAGGACTTTTGAAAGCGACCAAGAATAGAACCCGGCAGGATACTGCGTATATTCGAAAGGCTTTCGACGTAGCAGTTGAAGCCCATAAGGACATGCGTCGAAAGTCAGGTGAACCATATATCTATCATCCGATTGCCGTAGCGCGAATTTGTGCCGAAGAAATGGGATTGGGGGCAACTTCCATTGCGTGTGCACTTTTGCATGACACGGTTGAAGATACCCATATCACATTGCAGGATGTCGAAGATCTGTTTGGTGAAAAAGCAAGACGGATCATCGATGGTTTAACCAAAATTCCTGACGTTTTCGATCAGAACACTTCCATACAAGCAGAGAATTTCCGTAAAATGATCCTGACCATTTCGGATGATTTACGGGTGGTTCTGATCAAGTTGGCCGACCGTTTGCACAACATGCGCACTTTGGAGAGCATGAGCGGTGAGCAGCAGATCAAGATCGCTTCGGAAACCAAATTTTTATACGCTCCTTTGGCACATCGCCTGGGTCTTTACTCCATCAAAACGGAGTTAGAGGATTTAGCGATGAAGTATACCGAAACTGAGATTTATCGGGATATTCAGCTCAAGTTGAAATCGACGGAAGATGTCCGTAATCGCTTTATTCGCCGCTTTGTAAACCCGATTCGCGAAGCCCTGAATAAAGAAGGCTATCATTTCGATATCAAGGCACGCACCAAATCCATTTCTTCGATCTGGAGAAAAATGCAAAGCAAGGATCTGCCTTTTGAAGAGGTGTTTGACTTGTTCGCTATCCGCATTATCCTGGATACGCCAGTTGAAATGGAAAAAGCCGATTGCTGGAGGGTTTATTCGATTGTAACAGATTTTTATCAGCCAAGTCCGGATCGTTTGAGAGATTGGATTTCCACTCCCCGGGCAAATGGGTATGAATCCTTGCACACAACCGTTATGTCACCACAAGGGAAGTGGGTGGAAGTACAGATTCGTACCAAGCGGATGGATGAAATTGCAGAGAAAGGATTGGCAGCTCATTACCGGTATAAGGAAAATCAAAAAGACGATAGCAAATTTGACCGTTGGATTTCCGAGATCCGCGACTTGTTGGAGAATCCGGATGTGAATGCAATGGACTTTGTGGAAGAATTTAAGATGAACCTGTTCCACGAAGAGATTTATGTGTTTACACCGAAAGGAGATTTGCGTGTTCTTCCGGTGGGAGCTACTATTCTGGATTTTGCTTATGACATTCATAGCGATATAGGGAACAAATGTATCGGTGCAAAAGTGAATAACCGCTTGGTTCCTTTGAGTTATCAATTGCAAAATGGGGATCAACTGGAGATCATTACTTCTTCCAAGCAAAAGCCTTCAGAAGATTGGTTGAGGTTGGCTGGAACGGCAAGGGCTCGTCAGAAAATCAAATCGGCACTGAACGAAGAGCGCAAGGAAATCGCTTCCGATGGAAGAGAGATTTTGGAACGCAAGTTCAAGCAATTACATATTCGATTTAAATCTGAAAACATCACCGTGTTGGAGCGGTTTTACGGATTTTCCTCAGCAACCGATTTATATATTCGCATTGCGAAGGGAAAAGTTGATCTGTCAAAACTCCGGGAACTTGAAAATGTGAATGGATTGATCCAGTTGGAAAAGAAACCGACTGTCAACAAGGACAAACACGAATTGGATGTTTATCCTAAAATCAATAAAAAGGATGACACGATCATCATTGGGGAGGACTTCAAGAACATTCAATATCAGATGGCGCGTTGTTGCAATCCGATTCCGGGAGACCCGATTTTTGGATTCATAACCATTTCGGAAGGCATCAAGATTCATCGGAACAATTGCCCGAATGCAGAACATTTGCAATCGAAAATGGCCTATCGCTGCATCAAGGCGCGTTGGAGAAGTCAGGACTTGGTTGCTCGCGTAGCTGCTATCCGTCTGATCGGTATTGATGATGTGGGGATTGTAAATAAGATCACGGAAGTTATTTCGAAGGAATTGAATGTGAATATGAAATCCATTTCGTTTGAAGCAAATGACGGGTTGTTTGAAGGTCGGATCCATGTATTGGTTTACGATACGGAGCATTTGGATATTCTGATGCGAAAATTCGAGCAGGTGGAAGGAGTGAAGCGCGTAGAGCGTTACGATACGAAGGAGGATTGATTTGATCTCGGTTAGCGGATCAATTAGTCTAAAAAAATACAGATAGACATGTGTCTATTTGGTCAGTGGATTCGAGGGTTTTGCTTCTGGGGTATGGCTATTTGACGAGACATTTTCAGTTATCCTGTGCAAAAGCCTCATATCTCGTTGAAAACTTCTCATTAACAGCCAAACTGATCGTGCTTCAGAAGAAAAAAATCACTACTTTTGCCCTTTCAACTTTGTCAGATGCAACAACAAGATCTGCAGTTAACAGTCAGAAACATATTTTCAGCATATTTGGAGCAGAACGGGCACCGGAAAACTCCTGAGCGCTTTGCTATTTTGGCTGAAATCTATAATTATACCGGTCATTTCGATATCGAGTCCTTGTACATCAAGATGAAGAATCAAAATTACCGTGTTTCCCGGGCTACGTTGTACAATACAATCGAACTTCTGTTAGCATGTAACCTGGTTAGGAAGCATCAATTCGGGAAAAATCTGGCGCAGTTTGAAAAATCTCACGGATCAAAACAACACGACCATGTTATTATCACTGATACAGGGGAAGTAATTGAGTTTTGTGATCCAAGGGTTCAAAGTATCAAAGCAACTATCGAAGAAATCTTCGGGGTTAAAATCCAACACCATTCACTTTATTTCTACGGAGTTAGAAACGAAGAGAATGAACAAAGTAAATAATGAGTGCTAAGTTTGAAATAACGAAGTCATCGAATTTTGTATTGGTCAAAATTTCAGGAAGAATTATTTCCGACGAAGGTTTATCAGCTGCACTTGAACAAATCGAAAAATCGTTATCCGCTGATTTGAAAGCCGTCCTTTGTGATTGTTCCAAATTGGAATATTGCAATAGCACAGGCTTGAATTTCTTCGTTCGCGTGCTTACAAGATCACGAAAAGTGGGATTGGATTGCGTGTTGGTGAATTTACAACCGACGGTTAAAAAGTTGTTCGAAATATCCAAATTAAACGAAATTTTTAGCTGCTTCAATTCTACAGATGAGGTTGAAGCGAAATTTAATAAAGTCAAATGAAAGTAGATGTTCTTTTAGGATTACAATGGGGAGATGAGGGGAAAGGAAAAATTGTAGACGTTCTTACTCCACAATATGATATTATTGCGCGTTTTCAGGGAGGACCAAATGCTGGTCATACACTTGAGTTCGAAGGGATAAAACATGTCCTGCACACAATTCCTTCAGGAATTTTTCATAGTAATGTATTGAATTTGATAGGAAATGGAGTGGTGATTGATCCGGTTGTTTTTCAAAAAGAATTGGAAAAATTGGCTCCCTTCAATATCGACATCAAAAAGCGTTTGGTGGTTTCTAAAAAAGCGCATTTGATCTTGCCGACACATAAATTGTTGGACGCTGCTTCTGAGGCTTCAAAAGGGAAAAACAAGATCGGAAGTACTTTGAAAGGAATCGGTCCGACATACATGGATAAGACAGGTAGAAACGGACTTCGTGTAGGAGATATTTTCTTGCCTTCTTTCAAAGATAAATACAATGCATTGGTAGAGAAACATTTAAACATGTTGAAACACTACGAAGGTTTTGAATACGACTTGGCAGAATTGGAAGGTCCCTGGATGGAAGGTATTGAAGTCTTGAAAGGATTGACAGCTGTTGATAGCGAACAATACTTGAACGATGCAATGAAAGCCGGGAAAAAGATTTTGGCTGAAGGAGCTCAGGGAACGATGTTGGATATTGATTTTGGAACTTATCCGTATGTTACATCATCCAATACGGTTACTGCGGGAACGTGCACAGGACTCGGAATCGCGCCTTCAAAAATCGGAGATGTAATTGGAATTTTCAAAGCGTATTGTACACGAGTTGGTTCCGGACCTTTTCCAACGGAATTGGAAGATGAGGTTGGTGAGCGCATTCGTCAGGAAGGTAGAGAATTTGGTTCTACAACCGGAAGACCTCGTCGTTGCGGATGGATTGACCTTCCGGCAATGAAATACGCGATCATGATCAATGGCGTCACAGAATTAGCAATGATGAAAGCAGATGTCTTGGACAAATTCGATACGATCCGCGCTTGTACGAAATATAAAGTAGATGGAGTAGAGCAGGATTACATGCCTTATGACATTGATGGAGTGACCATTGAACCGGTTTATGAAGATATTCCCGGATGGAATAAAGATTTGACCCAATTGTCTTCTTTTGCAGAAGCTCCGCAAGAATTAAAAGATTATGTGAATTATTTGGAACAACATTTGCAAGTACCCGTAACAACGGTTTCGGTAGGACCAGATCGCAAACAAACTTTGGCAACTAGATAATTGAGGTTATTCAACACATATACTTATCGAATTGCGCTTTTTTTAAGCGCAATTTTTGTGTGTGCACAATTTTCGTATAGTCAGGGATCCTGGTTGGAATTATTGCCCGGAGCAAAGAAACTTTCATACGACGACAAAACCGGAAAACAGCGATTAACTGGTTTTCTGAATTTCAAATACCAGGGAAATGTGATGTTTTGCGATTCGGCACATTACAAGGAAAGAACGGGCGAAGTTTGGGCTTACGGAAAGGTGCAGATCAACAAAGCGGATACACTCAACTTGTTTTGTGATTCCATGTATTACAACGGAAAAACAAGATTGGCAAAATTGTGGGGGCATGTCCGGATCCGTGATAGGGAATACAAACTGACCACCGATTCATTGGATTACGATGCGAAAAGTTCGAAAGCCATTTATCGGAATAAGGGAAAGATTGAAAATATCACAACCAATGAAGTTCTAACCAGTGTTTACGGATATTTTTATCCCAATACGGAAGAAGCCTTTTTCAAGGGAAATGTGGTTTATAAGAGTGATGATCTGAGGTTGACAACCGATACGATGCATTACAATTACCTGGTTCACAAAGTGTTTTTTTACGGACCAACTGTCGGTGTTACAAAAGACTCGAAGTTTTATTGTGACAAAGGCTGGTATCATGTAGAGACAGAAGAAGGTCTGTTAACCCAAAATGCCAAGATCGAACAAGCACCAAGAATCATTACCGGAGATAGTTTGTTCTATGCTCCGAAACGGAAGTTTGCAGAAGGACGAGGAAATGTTCAGATGCTGGATACAGCTCAAAAAGTGCGATTCAATGCCGGATTTTTCACTTCGGATGGAAATACCTTGAAAGATGTCCTGACGGATTTCCCCTTGATCCGGATCATGAAATCAAAAGACACGCTCTTTTTAAGGGCGGATACCTTGGTTCATTTAAGAGATACTTTAGAGAAAACATTGCGAATCAGAGGGGGGCAGGATGTACGAATCTTTCAAAATAAAATCCAGGGAATTTCCGATTCATTGGATTATAGAAAAGCAGATGGGGTAATGGATCTGTGGGGGAATGCCCATTTTTGGAGTTACAATTCTGAATTGATCGGGGATACGATTCGCGTCTTTATAAAGAATGATACCGTGATTGAGAAAGCACATTTATTCCCACATGCTTTTTCTGCAAATGAATTGGATTCCGGAAGATACTACAATCAACTTTCCGGAAAGGAGATTTGGGCTTACTTTAAAAATAATGAATTGATCCGTTCGGATGTGAATGGTCAGGCAAAAACCATTTTTTATCCGGAAGAAGAAGAAAAAACAGATTCAGCTATTGTGGTTAAACGTCTTGGATTGAACCGGATTTATTCATCGGATTTGAAGGTGTATATGGATAGTGGAGAGGTGAAAGGAATTTCTTACATTAACCAGCCGGACGGGAAGTTTTATCCCATAGACAAAATCGATCCGGAAGAACAGTTTTTAAAGGAATTCAAATGGAATCCGATGCTTCGACCTAAAACATGGCAGGAATTGCAAGAGCCTAGAAAGATTCCCAAAGAAGTGGTCGGGGATAAAAAGGACCCAAACGGAAGGAATAAGTAATTGCGGAAAAAAGCCTAATTTATTTTTGAAAGCTTTCCACTGGAATCAACATGATAATTTACAAATCCGTTTTCAGTTTCTTCAACAACAATCTTTTCATCCGGTTTGATTTCAAAGAAACGATATTCAGTCAGAATTTTTCCATTTCCATCCATTAAAGCAAAATTGTAATTGCTGTTCTCGCTCTCATTGTCGGATTTTCGTTGAACAGCATATAGTTGATTCGTTCCATCAGAATAAAGTGCAATCACCTGTTGAAATTCGTTACCGCCGATTAATTGTCCAATCGAATTCATGACGCCCATGAATTTCTCCTCAATAACTTCCGAATCAATCTCTGAATCCATTGTTGTAACCAGTGAGTCGTATTGGGAAAGTTCCTCTATGTTTTGTGCAATAGTCAATTTTGGAAGTGTAGATGCCAAGGTGGAACGCAGATTCGGACTTGCTTCGAATACAAACTGACCATTCCCCACCGAATGAATACTTTTAAAAATAGGAGGAAGAAGGATCATTCCTTTTGAATCAACAACACTTGTCTGGTTGTGAAAGAACACTTGCGCATAACCGTATTGAAAATCATCGGCGGAAGTGAACCGTTCCTTGATTTCGAAATCACCTTTCCGATCGATAAAACCGATCAGGTTGGATTTGCTTGCTGCTGCCAGTCCTTCTGAAAAAGGTGCTGCATAGGTGAATTTATGGTCAATCACCACATGGTTTTTCTTATTGATGAAACCGTATTTCCCATTTAATTTAGTAAGAAAGAGCGATTCGGTCGGTGCAAACATTTCGTCGTATTCAAATGGAATGATAATGCGACCCAAAGTATCTACCAATCCGAATTTCTTATCCAGGTTTTGTGACCCGATAATCAATCCATCTTCCAGAGAAAGTAAACTATTGAACTGACAAGGAAGAACCATCTTGAATTGATGGTCGTAATATCCTAAAGAATAAGACCGTTCAAAACCATTTGATTTATTGATCTTAAAAACAAACAATCCCAAATCATTTTCAATAATACGGCTGTAAACAAATGGAACTTTTGTTTGACCTTTATCGGTAATCACTCCGTATTGTCCTGCAGCATTTTTTGAGATGAAATAGGCTCCATTATAAATAGCCTTATGGTCAATCTCTTCTTCAAATTGTGCAAAAGAAAAGAATGAACTGAAAATGATAAATCCTATTAAAATGAATCGGATCAATGTTCGATTTCTCCTTTCTCGGATAGCATTATGGCGATTCCTCGCGTGGATCGGAATTTGGAAAAAACGATGACCATGATCACTGTAATTGGGACACTTAGAAACATACCCGGCAATCCCCAGATAAATCCCCAGAAACCAAGTGCCAGAATCACAACGAGTGGACTTACATTCATGGTATTTCCCATGATTTTTGGCTCCACGATGTTCCCGGCAATAAATTGGATGGATCCCACGCTGAAAAGAATGATGAGTGATTCGCTGTATCCTCCGAATTGGATGATGCAAAACAAAGCTGGAAGAAAGGAACTGATCAATACTCCGAAAAAAGGAATGAAGCTGAAGACAAATACCAACAATGCCCAAAAGAAAGGTGCATTTAGTCCGGCTAATGTAAAAATGGAATAGGCAATGGTTGATGAAGTCAGTGCAATCACGGATTTGATCCCCAAATAATTCGTGATGGCTTTTTCAATTCTTCGGATAACTTCAATGCGTTCATTGTATGCATCCTGGTTGGGATACATGGCTTTTACCTTGCTTTTGAAAGACGATTCCTCCATGATAATGAAAAGCATATAGATCAGGACGATAACGACGTTGGAGATGACTGACTGTAAAGAAGCAAGTGCAGAGCTAATGTATTTGTTGATCAAGTCATTCGAATTGAAGCTTTTTGCAAGGTCGTCTATCTTGTAGGAAGAAAGACTGTCAAATTCTTTCATGATCGCTGTGAAGTTCTTGTTATAGACATCGTAGTATTTGATCAGTTCCTGGATATTCCGTTCAAAAATAAAACCGATGACCCAAACCAATGAAAATAGAATAGCAGAACTGAGAAGTGTCTTTAGCCATTTTGGAAACCACTTATCTTTCAATCCGATGATGTAAAAAAGCGTACGGACCTTACGCATCAAAAGCCAGAGAATAATCCCGAAAATCAGTGGGATGATCAAGCTTCGGCCCAGGTAGAGGATAATTACGGCAATGGAAAAAATGATCAGCGCATGGCTTGTCATCTGTACTTTTGCTATTTTCTTAAAAGTGTTTTCCATATTTCTTTCGAAATTAAGAAAAAGCTCCGTCCATTTTCGTTTTTAGAAAATTATAACAGGAAAAACGCCATTTGTCATCCCGTATTTATCAGGAAACAAATGGCGTTTCGATTCGCTTAAATGAAATTATTTCAATAATTCAATCACCCCTGCAGCACCTTGTCCGGTACCCACACACATGGTGACAACTCCGTATTTTTGTTTTCTTCGGCGCAATTCATTGATCATTTGAACAGTTAGTTTTGCTCCGGTACATCCAAGCGGGTGACCGAGTGCAATTGCTCCACCGTTTACGTTCACGATGTCAGGATTCAAACCAACTTCACGAATGACAGCTAATGATTGGGATGCGAATGCTTCATTCAACTCAAATAAGTTGATATCATTCAAATTCATTCCGGCTTGTTTCAATGCTTTTGGAATGGCATCCACCGGTCCGATTCCCATGATGCGAGGCTCAACACCAGCCACCGCATAACTTACTAGTCGTGCAATCGGTTCGATGTTCAGTTCTTTTACCATTTTCTCAGACATGACCATTACGAATGCGGCTCCATCCGAAGTTTGAGAAGAATTTCCAGCTGTGACACTTCCTTGTGCATCAAAAACAGGACGCAGTTTACCTAATCCCTCAATGGTTGAAACACGCGGACCTTCATCGGTATCCACATTGTATTTTTTGACTTGTCTTTTTTCGTTTTCATCCAGGAAGATATTTTCCACTTCGATCGGAACGATATCCTCTTTGAATCTGCCTTCAGCGATTGCTTTTAAAGCTTTCTCATGAGATTTCACTGAAAAGATATCTTGATCTTCACGACTAACGTTGAATTGCGTTGCAACAGCCTCTGCAGTTAAACCCATTCCCCAATACCAGGTTGGATTTTCTTTTGAAACTTTCGGATTCGGAACAATTCTCCAACCTCCCATTGCCATCACTGACATGGATTCAACTCCTCCGGCAATAATGCAATCCGCCATACCGGCTTCAATTTTTGCTTGAGCGATTGCAATGGTTTCCAAACCGGATGAACAATATCGGTTCACAGTCATTCCCGGAACTTTATCCGTTTTCAGTCCCATTAAGGAAATCAGACGACCCACGTTCAATCCTTGTTCCGCTTCCGGAGTTGCATTCCCGACAATGACGTCATCGATGCGCGTTTTTTCCACTTGAGGAACACTCGCAACCAAATGTTCAATCACACGAGCTGCTAAATCATCAGGACGGAAGAATCTAAATCCTCCTTTTCCCGCTTTTCCTACTGCTGAGCGGAATCCAGCTACTATATATGCTTTGTTTGACATGTTTTTAATTTTTATTTGAGATTCAAATTCCTCCCTTGAGGGAGGATTAAGGAGGGTGGCCATCCCCCTCGGTCCCCCTTCAAAGGGGGAAGCCGTTTTAATTCCTCAAAATCTTCCCAGATTTCACTAAGCTCTCTAATCGCTCCAACGTTTTGCGCTGCTGACATAATTCCACGAATGCTTTTCGTTCCAGATCCAATAAATATTGCTCGGAAACCACTGTGTTTTCGCTTAGATCGCCACCGCACATGACCCAGCCTAATTTCTCGGAAATGACTTGATCGTGTTCAGACATATAATGTCCGGATTTCATAGAGTTTGCACCGACATAAATGATTCCAAGCCCTTCCTGACCAAGAACGGTAATGTTCTTTTCTCTTTTCGGAGCGATGTAACCATTCGTTGCCAATTCCATTGCAGCGGCTTTCGCTCTTGTCAATTGATATTCGCGCGAAACAACCACTTCGTCTGTTCCATGTCTCAAATAACCTAAATCAAATGCTTCATAAGCAGAAGTGGAAACTTTCGCTTGTCCGATTGAAAGGAAGCGTTCACGCAAACGATTGATTTTGATATCGCCTTCTTTCAGTTCTTCTGAAAAGCGTTTTGCGAATTCTTTGGATCCGCCACCACCAGGGATCAATCCAACTCCAAATTCAACCAAGCCCATGTAAAGCTCCGCATGAGCTACAACCTTATCCGAATGCATGGATAGTTCACAGCCACCACCCAAAGCCATATTATGCGGAGCTACAATTACAGGGATATTTGAATATCGGACACGCATCATCGTATCCTGAAATGCTTTTACGGCAAAATTCAATTCATCATAATCTTGTTCGGCAGCCATCATGAAGATCATTCCCACATTCGCTCCTGCTGAGAAGTTTCCTCCGGTATTGGAAATAACCAACCCTTTGTACTCTTTTTCAGCGAGTTCAATGGATTTATTGATTCCTTCGATTACACCACTACCAATTGTATTCATTTTCGTGTGGAATTCCAAATTCAGGATACCGTCACCTAAATCAACTAACGTAGCATCTGAATTCCCCCAAACTTTGTTGGTTTCACGCAGCGCATCCAGAATCACTAAATGCTCCGTACCCGGAATAATTTGATAGGTTTTTGAAGTGATATCGTAGTAGTATTTTTTACCACCTTCGGATTTGTAGAACGAATTGTTTCCTGCAGCAGCGAGTTCCTTCACCCAATCTGCAACTACATACCCTTCACTTTCTGCCAATTCGATTCCTTTCTTGACACCTATCATGTCCCAGTTTTCAAATGGACCGTAAGACCAGGCGTAACCGGAACGAATGGCATCATCGATGCTGAAAAGTACATCCGAAATTTCAGGTACTCGTTGAGAAATGTATGCAAATAAGGAAGCGTAGTGTTTTCTCAATAAATCTCCGGCTTTTGATTTGTCGAGTAATAACATTCCCAAACGTGTCTTTAGATCCGGAGCCTGTTTTGCCATTTCCAATACTGGGAATTTAGCTTTCTCCATCGGACGGTATTCCAATGTTTCCAAATCAAGCGCAAATCGATTGACATTCCCGGAAGCATCTTTTTCCTTATAGTAGAATCCTTTTTTGGTTTTGTCTCCCAAAAATTTATTTTCAATCAGAAAGTTTAATACTTTCGATTCTTTCAAGTCCTTTACCATCTGGTCGTTTGGCAAATTTGCCTGTAAACCTTTGGTAACGTTATAAGCAGTATCCAGACCAACCAAATCACCTAACTTAAATGTTCCTGTTTTAGGACGTTCCAGAATGGCACCTGTTAAAGAATCTGCTTCTTCAATACTTAAACCAAGGTCTTGAGCTAATTCCATCACTTTTGCCATGGAATAAACCCCAATTCGGTTTCCTATGAAACCTGGAGTGTCTTTACATAGTACGGTTTTTTTACCAAGAATTTTGGAACCAAACGACATGTAGAAGTCAATAATTTCAGGAGCCGTTTCCTTAGTTGGGATAACTTCCAATAAAGGCAAATATCTTGGAGGGTTGAAAAAGTGAGTTCCTGCGAAATGTTTTTTGAAGTCATCCGATCTTCCATCCAACATCAAATGAATCGGAATTCCGGAAGTATTGGTTGAGATCAATGTTCCTGGTTTCCGGAATTTCTCCACAGTTGTAAACACCTGTTGCTTGATGTCGAGACGTTCGATAACGACTTCAATAATCCAATCTGCCTCAGCAACTTTTGCCATGTCATCTTCGAAGTTTCCTGTTTGGATTCGGGATGCAAATGACTTGCTGTAAATTGGGGAAGGATTGGATGTCAAAGCAAATTGCAAAGCTTCATTTACAATTCGATTTCTTACAGGCTTACTTTCCAGTGTAAGTCCTTTTGCTTTTTCAGCGTCATTGGGTTCCTTTGGAAGGATGTCAAGAAGAAGAACTTCACACCCTACATTGGCAAAGTGACAAGCAATTCTGGATCCCATAACTCCTGATCCCAAAATTGCCACTTTTTTAATGTGTCTATTCATAATTGATTTTTTTTTGATTGAATTCGCATGACTGATTAAATTGCAGATTATTTATCTAAAGCAGCTGTTCTTATCGTCAGCCACGGCTGACTCTTATTCCGATGGATTCGAGTTTTCCTCGTCCAGGATTTCTTGAATTTGATTGACCACAGATTCGAAAATATCGATGTGCTCTTTTGGAATGCGTTCGATTACTTTGTTGTTGAATTCGAACACGACATCACGCGCAATGTATCGTGCTTTTAGACCTTCATCTGTAAGGAAAATGCGAACGATCCGTTTGTCCAGTTTGTCTTCTTCACGGCGAATGAATCCTTTTTCTTCCATTGTCTTTAGAGTTCTTGAAAGACTAGTAGGTTCCATTCCCATTCGAGGACCTAATTGAGTGCTTGGAGTTCCTTCCCGATCAATATGAAGAAGGATGAAACCAACAGACATACTGATTCCATAGCTGTTTGCTCGTTGGTTGTACATGCGCGACATTTTGTGCCATGTTAATCGAACATCTAAGTCGATGAGGTATTGGGGCTTATTTTGCATACTGTGAACTTGACACGAATATACAAAATAATATTATGTACGCATAATAACGACACTATTTTTTTTCGAGGAAATTACCAGAGGTCCGGGTAGCGGAAAACGGTTCCGTTAAATCTAGCAATAATTTTTTGATTTTGGTTGTAAACAATTGATTCATAGCGTCCAATTGTTTTTCCGCAGTTGATTTCTTTGCAAATAACCAGAAGTTCGTCATTTACTGATACCGGTGAAATGTGTGCTATAGACGTTTCGATGCTCACTGCTTTTTGCCCGCGACTATTTGCGGCGAAAGCCAATGCGGAGTCTGAAATGGAATAGGAGATACCGCCGTGAGCTGTTTGATGCCCATTCACCATTTCCGGGCGTACGGTCATGGATAATCTGCAATATCCAGGGCCAACTTCAAGAATTTGGATGCCTAGCCATTGTGAAAAGGCATCCTTACTCATCATTTCATTGACGATATCTTGAGGTTCTTTCATTTTTTATTAATCCAATGATCTTGAAAGTAATGAAATCATGGCTAAAATAACAATGAACAATTGTGTTGCTGTTTCATCGTCCAAAGTAACTCCTTCGGCATCTTCCATTCCAATTTCCATTGCCATGAACTTCACCAAGTCCGGTTGATCCGAAAATTCTTCCAAAATGGCATCATCCTCATTTTCAAAGTACTCATCCAATAATTGAAAATAAGGTTCTTCAAAACTGTCGATTAACTCATCAGTGACACTTTTGGGGTGTAGCCCTGCTTCGGAATATGCTTCCAAAACCACTGTGAAATAGTAGATCAACAAACTTTCTAATCCTTCGTTCTGGTATTCTTGTGCTGCAGACATGATATATCCCAAAAGCACAGGTTGCGCAGTTGTTTGTGCTTCGGATAATCTGTCTAATGCATTATCATCTAAGCTATCAACTTTTTGGATAGCTGCTTCAATATGTCCTATGGAGACTTGTGCCATGTATAATTATTTTAGCACAAATGTACTGTAATCTTTAGAGAAATGCTTCGAATTTGCGCTTTTCATTTCTTGAAAATAACATGGTCTAAAATCTGTAAAAATCAACAAGTTTGCGAATTGGATAAATACTATCTTTGAAGCATGGCATATTTTACAAAAGACTATATTGATTTCTTTATTGAATTAGCTGCTAACAATAATAAGGATTGGTTTGATTTGAATAGGAAGCGTTATGAAAATTCAGTAAAGAAACCTTTCGCAGACTTTGTACAGGTTTTTATCAATCATTTGGCGAAATCGCACCCAATGTTTAAAGACCTTACGGCATCGGAATGTATTTTCAGGATCAATAGGGATATCCGGTTCTCAAAAGACAAGGCACCTTATAAATTAATGTGTTCTGCGGTTGTTGCCCCAAATGGCAAGAAGTCCAAGAGTATTCATGGAGTTTATTTTGAATTCGGACCGGAAGAAGTGCGTGTTTATGGCGGTGTTTATGAAATTGAAAAGGACGATTTGTTTTTAGTTCGTGAAGGAATAGCTCATAATCTGAAAGAATTCAATACGCTTATCACAGATAAAAAATTTGTAGAGGTTTTTGGTGAGATTCGTGGAGAAAGAAATAAGATCGCACCGAAAGATTTCAAGGAAGAAGCGGAAAAACAGCCGTATATTTTAAATAAACAATGGTATTTCTTTACCAAATTTGACGCAGAGTTAATTTTGAAAGAAAATCTATTGGAAACATTGGATAACTGCTTTCAGGTTGGTTTACCGCTTGAAACATTTTTTAATAAATTCATTCAAAGACCTTAATTTATGAAGAAGTATTTTGGATTAACCTTGTTTGTAATCCTTGGATTCAGTGCGATTGCACAAAAGAAACAGTTGTCACTTTCTGATGCTGTACTGCAACAAAACAGAGCATTTAGAGATGAGCAATGCAATGCAATTACTTGGATTCCGGGTACTGATTCGTATGTCTATACAAGTAATAATTATCAAACAATGTATCAGGCCTCGGTGAAGAAAACGGAGCCAGAGCAAGTTTTGACCATTCAAGAGGCTAATACCGCACTGGGATCCCAATTGTACAACTTTTATGGTTTTTCTTTTCGCAACACAAATGAGATTTTGTTGACTGATGGGAATAATTATTATTCGTTGAACCTGAAAACAAAAACAGGCTCCAAGTTGGTTTCCGTTGTTGAAGCGGGAGCAAATGCAGAATACGAAATGGTTAGCGGAAGCGTGGCCTATACCATTGAAAATAATTTGTGGATTGTCAATTCCAAAGGAGATAAAATTGCAGTTACATCCAATACAGACAAAAATATCGTTTCCGGTCAGACTTATGCAAGAAGTGAGTTCGGGATTACAGACGGGATTTTTTGGTCGGGAAAAGGAAATTATCTGGCATTTTATCAGAAAGATGAAACAGAAGTAAAATCATACCCGCTTGTTGATATCACTAAAACTCCGGCCGAATTGATGAATATCAAATACCCGATGGCAGGTCAGGGTTCTGAAAAGCCCAAAGTTGGGATCTATTCGGTTTCTACCGGAAAAACAGTTTTTATTTCCCCTAAGGGAGCGGTAGACAGCTATTTGACGAATTTATGTTGGACACCGGATGAAAATTTTGTTTTCATAGCAGAAGTAAATAGAGAGCAGAATCATATGTGGTTGAATCAATATGATGCAAAAACAGGATCTTTTGTGAGAACCATTTTGGAGGAGCAGCATGATAAATGGGTAGAACCGGAGCATCCGGCGTTTTTCCCGTCAGCAAACTCAAACAATTTTATTTGGATTTCTGAGAAAGATGGTTTTAATAATTTGTACTACTATTCGATTGAAGGAAAGTTGATTAAACAATTAACCGCAAACAAGTTTGTGGCAAAGGAAATTTTGCAATCCATCAACAAAGGAAAAGAAATTGTATTTGCAGCTACGGGGACAAGTCCGTTAAACACTTTGTATTATGCGGTTGATCTGAATGGGAAACAACGGTGTTTAACTTTAGAGGAGGGAACACATGGTATTGTGATTAATGACATGAATACCTATTTTATTGATCAGTATTCCTCTCATGCTGTTCCAGGGAAGGTGGAATTGAAAACAATTACCGGAAAAATAACAAAAACACTTTCTGTCTCTAAGAATAAACTGGCTGAAGTTCAAATTGGAACGGCGGATATTGGACAAATCAAGGCGGAAGATGGTTCAGTTTTATATACACGTCTTATAAAGCCAAGTAATTTTGATCCGAACAAGAAATATCCGGTAATGGTTTATGTTTATGGCGGACCACATGCGCAAATGATTACGAATTCTTGGTTGGATGGAGCAAATTTGTGGATGTATTGGATGGCTGAACAGGGTTATTTGGTATTTACATTGGATAATAGAGGTTCGGGGGAGCGTGGTTTTGCATTTGAAAATCAGATTCACAGACAGTTAGGGGTTGTTGAAATCAAGGATCAAATGAAAGGAATAGATTATTTGAAGTCATTGAATTATGTGGATACTTCCCGTTTTGCTGTTCACGGATGGTCTTTTGGTGGATTCATGACTACATCGTTGATGTTGAAACAATCTGAAACATTTAAGGTTGGTGTTGCTGGTGGACCGGTTACAGATTGGAAATACTATGAGGTGATGTATGGTGAGCGCTATATGGATCGACCGGAAGAAAATGCAAAAGGATATGAGGAAGCGTCACTTTTCTCACATGCAAATAAACTGAAGGGTGATTTGTTATTGATTCATGGGACAGTTGATGATGTTGTTGTCCCGCAACATAATGATGCATTGATTAAAAAGTTCATTGAATTGGGAATTCAAATTGATTTCTTCCATTATCCGATGCATAAGCATAATGTGATTGGAAAAGATCGGGTTCATTTAATTCAAAAAGTATTGGATTATATTATTGAGAATAATAAGTAAAAGATGTTCGTTAGACGAAGAGGGGAAAAAATCTCCTCTTTTTTTTTGAAAACCAATTAAATATGACTATATTAGTCATGAAAATTATTGTCAATAATGAAAGATATTCTTCAGAAAGCTAGGAAATCAAAAGGAATTCGTTCGCGAGAGCTTGCAAACCTGCTAGGTGTAGATCAATCGTTGATTAGTAAATTTGAGAATGGGAAAAGAATTCCTACAGAAGCTCAGGTTATTCAACTGTCAAACATACTCTCCATTAATTTGGATGAGTTGATGAAAGTATGGCTTATGCAAAAGGTTCTTATGGATGTAAAGCAATATGCATTCGCTGATGAGGTTTTGACCATGGTTCAGGAAGAATTGGCAAGCTATTATCCAAGAAGGAAATTTGATGATTTATCCATTGAGAAAACGTTGGAGGAAATAGATGAATTAAAGGGGCAGTTGGATCAGATACGTGCGTATGAGAATTATCGAATTACGGAAGCATTGGAATTGGAGTATACTTTTGAAAGTAATCGAATAGAAGGGAATACACTGACGCTTCGGGAAACTGATTTGGTCATTAATAAAGGACTTACAGTTTCCGGGAAAAGTATGCAAGAGCATTTAGAGGCGATTAATCATGGTGAAGCAATTCATTATGTAAAAGAATTGGTTTCTAAACATTCGGTTATAACCAAAAGAGAACTTCTAGGAATACATCATCTGATCCTTAGAGGAATAAATCAAGAAGAGGCTGGGAGGTATCGCAGAATCCAGGTGATGATACAGGGTAGTGGTCACCTTCCTCCGGCTCCTTACCTTGTTGAAAAGCAAATGGAAGATTATTTTATTTGGTATGAACGAAATAGAAGCTTGTTACATCCGGTAGTTTTGGCAGCAGAGATGCATGAACGCTTAGTTACAATTCATCCATTCATTGACGGTAATGGAAGAACTTCCCGTCTGATCATGAATATGATCTTATTGCAGCATGGTTTCGTGATTGCAAATATTAAAGGGGACAATACTTCGCGTTATGCTTATTATGAGGCTTTAGATGAGGTTCAAACATCTGGAAATAAAGATTCTTTCATTCGTTTCATCGCGGAAATAGAAAAACAAAGTCTTGAGAGATACCTTTCAATCCTGAAGTAAAAAATGCAATCTTGTTAGGAAATGATACCGATTATTCTTGTGTAATTCGATTCATTTCCTTTTTGAATCTTATCTTTGTTACAAAAATCCCCAAGATGGCAGATACTCTTTCGAAGACCATGAAATCTACTATTAAGACAAGTAAAGATGTTTTGTTGAAAGCTTTTCGTTTGATGGCTACAGCTAAAACATTGGCTGAAAAATACGAAGTGAACAAAGAAGTGACTGCAAAATATGTGCACGCTACTTCAAGAGGTCATGAAGCCATTCAATTAGCTGTAGGTTTGCAGTTGAAGCCCCAGGATTGGGTGTCTCCTTATTATCGTGATGATAGTATCCTTTTGGGAATTGGAATGACTCCATATGAGCTGATGTTGCAGGTTTTTGCAAAAAAGGAAGATCCGTTTTCCGGTGGTAGAACTTATTATTCACATCCTTCGTTGAAAAGGGATGACATGCCAAAAATTCCTCATCAGTCATCTGCTACAGGTATGCAGGCAATTCCTACAACCGGAATTGCGATGGGAATTCAATACAAGGAGAAAACAGGGATTGCAGAAGATTACAAAGGGGAGAATCCAATTGTAGTTTGTTCTTTAGGAGATGCATCTTGCACAGAAGGTGAAGTTTCTGAAGCATTCCAAATGGCAGCATTGAAACAATTTCCTATTGTTTATCTGGTTCAGGATAATGGATGGGACATTTCTGCAAATGCAGCTGAAACAAGAGCCCAGGATATCACTTATTATGCTCAAGGATTTAAAGGGATTGAAGTTCGTACTATTGACGGAAGTGACTTTGATTTATCTTTTCAAACGGTTCAAGAAGTCTTTGAAATTGTTCGAAAAGAAAGAAGACCATTTATCATTCATGCGAAAGTTCCACTATTAGGTCACCATACATCCGGTGTCAGAAAAGAATGGTACCGTGATGATTTGGAAGAGGCTGCAAGTAGAGATCCATATCCGAAATTGAAAGATATTATCCGTGAGCTGGAAGGTGAAGCAGATGTAATCAATATTGAATCGGAAGTTCGGAAATTGGTGGATGCAGATTACGATAAGGCTTTGAATGCAGAAGATCCTACTCCATCCAGTGTCACAGACTTTATTTTTGCTCCGACTCCAATTACAGAAGAAAAAGGAGAGCGGGAACCGGCTGGGAAGAAAAAAACTGTCATGGTTGATAGCGCATTGTTTGCAGTACGCGAAATTATGTCGCAGCATCCTGAAGCTTTACTTTACGGACAAGATGTCGGTGGTCGATTGGGAGGAGTGTTCAGGGAGGCGGCAACACTTGCTCAGACTTTTGGGGATGACCGCGTTTTCAATACGCCAATTCAGGAAGCATTCATAATCGGATCGACAGTTGGAATGTCTGCTGTGGGTTTGAAGCCATTTGTAGAGGTCCAGTTTGCAGATTACATTTGGCCGGGATTGAATCAACTATTTACAGAGGTTTCTCGTTCCAATTATTTGTCGAATGGAAAATGGCCTGTCAGCTGTGTTATTCGTGTTCCAATTGGGGCTTATGGTTCGGGTGGACCTTACCATTCTTCGAGTGTAGAGTCAGTTTTGGCAAATATTCGTGGGATAAAAGTTGTTTATCCTTCTACAGGTGCTGATTTGAAAGGGTTGTTAAAAGCAGCATATTATGATCCGAATCCGGTTGTGATTTTGGAGCACAAAGGCTTGTATTGGTCTAAAATTCCTGGAACGGAAGGAGCCATGTCTATTGAGCCGGATGAAGATTACATTATTCCAATTGGAAAAGCGCGTATTGTGCAGGAGGCTTCGGAATCATCGGTTAAGAACGGAGAATCTTGTGTGGTGATCACCTATGGACGTGGAGTTTATTGGACCTTGGAAGCTTCGAAGCATTTTGAAGGGAAAGTGGAGATTTTGGATTTGCGTTCAATCAATCCATTGGATATGGAGGCAATTTCTGCTTCCGTTGAAAAACATGGTAAAGTTTTATTGGTGACTGAGGAATCTGTTGAAGCATCCTTCACCCTTGGGTTGGCGGGAAGAATTCAACGCGACTGTTTTCAGTTCTTGGATGCCCCGATTGGTTTGGTAGGCTCAATCGATACTCCGGCAATTCCATTGAATTCAATCTTGGAAGCTGAGTTGTTACCGAATGCGGATAAAGTGAAAACGGCCCTCGAAAAACTGATAAATTATTAATCCTTGAATCAAAATCATCCACCTAGAGTCAGAGCGATGTTGGGTCGCATTGAACTGATTAAAACAGATTTATCGGATGTGAATATATCTGTTTCCCTTGATGGGATTGTGAAGGATTTGCCCGAAACGACTCAAATTTTATCTTCCATTAATTCGGAAGATAAAACACGTTTGTTGACTGCTTTGAACAATGCTTTTACAAAAAGAGATCTGACAAAGGTAAGTGCATTATATTCCTACATCGTCTTGTTTTCCGAATCGGACCAGTTGGAAATAAAAAGAGAGACTCTTCAGGATTTCCAGATTTATATCCGAGGGCATAGGAATGAGGATGAATTGAATGAGATTTTTACTCATCCCGGTTTTTCAACTTTGATAAACACTTTGGATAATAAAGATCTGACGGACTTACAATATCGATTGTTTGCCAGGTATCATTTGGATGATAAGACGAACATCGGAAGGAAGATTGCCGGTATACAAAAGAATCTGCCTTTAAACGAAGAGCAGAAAGCAACAGTGATTCAATATCTGGAGGAGATAAAAGCAGAAAAACAGAAAAACGATCTAACCGAAAACAAAAGGAGTAACAAAGCGCTTATTTGGACTTTGGTTGGGGTTGCTCTGTTAGTGATTCGAATCATATTGCGCTTATCCAGAGATTAGTGACTTGTAAACAATTCCGCTTTTATAAGTAATTCGGATCATTGATAAAAAAGGCTTCATAAGGTCTTACTTTTATATTGAGTAAGTCTATGAAAATCGGAAGCATACATACCATCGGCGCAATTGCGCAATTTTTGGGCAGAGAAGTTATTGGAGATGAGTCTTTAATCGTTACAGGGATCAATGAAATTCATCGCGTTGAGCCGGGCGATTTGGTATTTGTCGACCATCCTAAATATTACGAGAAGGCCCTCAATTCAGCGGCCACATTTATCCTGATTGATCGGGAAGTTCCTGTTCCTGAAGGAAAAGCACTGATTGTTTCACCAGTTCCATTCGACGATTACAACAAGCTTACTAATAAGTTCGCACCTCACAGGCCTCAAATGTCGATGACGGGTGAAAATTGTCAGATTGCTGATTCGGCACATCTTTCTCCAAATTGTTTTATAGGTCATGATGTCATCATCGGAGAAGATGTGATTATTCATCCCGGTGCTTATATTGGAGACGGAACAGTGATTGAAGATAACGTTATTATTGGTCCAAATGCAGTGATCGGTCATTATGCCTTTTACTATAAGAAGAAACCTTCCGGCTATGACAGGATGCACAGCTGTGGCTTTGTCTACATTGAAAAAAATGTAGAAATAGGGGCTGGATCAACTATAGATGCTGGAGTCAGTTCAATTACCCGAATAGGTGAAGGAACCAAAATTGATAACCTGGTTCAGATAGGACATGATACCGTAATAGGTAAAAATTGTCTTTTTGCATCTCAGGTAGGTATTGCTGGCTGTTGCAACATTGGTGACAACGTCACTTTATGGGGGCAAGTAGGTTGTGCTTCTGGAATAACGATTGGAGACGGGGTTGTTGTATTAGCTCAATCCGGAATCGGAAAGACGTTGGAAGCTGGAAAAGTTTATTTCGGAAGTCCTTGTGATGAGTCGAAAATAAAAATGCGTGAACTCATCGTTTTGAAAAACCTTGCAGAAGCAAAAAACAAGTGATGAAATTTGAAGCCCGCATAGCGAATCTGGAATCACAAGTTGAATTAGGAGAATTTCGTCTGAATTCCCTTTTGGAGCTAACGAGAGCTATTGCAATCAATCAAAGTATCGAGCAGATCGTTCGTTTGTTTGAATATGTTATGCGCGAACAATTGGGTTTTGATCATTTCCTGCTTTTTAATAAAGAAAATCAGTGGAGTCCGCTTTTAAAGGTAGGACTGAAGAGTAAAGTCAAAGATATTTCCGTTGAAAGGGAATTATACCGTTTTCGCGATATTACTGTCATTGAATCCAGTTATTCCCCAATAATTGATGAATTTGACATCATCGTTCCCGTTTTTCATAAGGATAAACCATTGGCCTATCTGTTAATTGCAGGGATTGAAGGCTCTGGAGTCAAGAAGTCGGAAACCTTGGCAGATATGCGCTTTGTTCAAACGCTTACCAACATGGTTGTTATGGCGATTGAAAACAAGCGGATGGCGCGAGAAGAATTGAAAAGAGAGCGCTTGAAAAAGGAGCTTGAGGTTGCTTCGGAAATGCAGAAGTTGCTCTTCCCGTCAGATTTACCCTCGAATAAACAGATGGATATTTCTGCAAAGTATATCCCACGACATGAGGTTGGTGGTGACTATTATGATTTCATTCCACTTGGTGACGATAAGTATGTGATCTGCATTGCTGATGTGAGTGGAAAAGGAATCAGTGCGGCAATGCTTATGGCAAATTTTCAGGCTACTATCCGGACATTTTATTCAACAGTTTATCAAATCAGACCATTTTCATTGGAGTTCCTAATCGAGGAATTGAATAAGAAAGTGATGACTAGCGCAAAAGGGGAGAAATTCATCACCTTTTTCATTGCTGTTTATGATACTGAAACGCGCGAGTTGGACTACGTAAATGCCGGACACAATCAACCGATTATCACTAATGGGAAAGAGAAGAAATTATTGGATATCGGATGTGTTGGTTTGGGGATGTTTGATGAGATGCCTTTCATTCAGGTTGGTAAGGAGGTGCTCAAACCCAATACGACCCTGATTCTTTACACGGATGGAGTGGTGGAATTGGAAGATGAAAAGAATTGTCATTTTGAACTGGAGCGCCTGATAAAGATCTATCATAATTTCTACCGACTTAGTATGGAGGATATGAATAATATCGTGTTTTCAAAATTGGATGAATGGCGTGGGAACAGAAAACTGGTGGATGATACCGCGATATTTTCATGCAGATTCTTCTAAGTCTTTTGCTACATTTACACAAAAAATTCAAAATGAAAATAATCAATTTAACACTCCTGTTTTTATTGGGGAATTTATCCCTGTTTGCTCAGGATGATGAGGAAATGAAACGTTCATCGGAGGTGAAAATTACAAAAAGTGAAGCTTATCCGGTGGTAGATGCTTATTCAAAAACTTACTATAAGGTAGCTAACGATGAGATTTTGGCTATCAAAAGGGTAAAAGAAGGATACTTGTTTCAAAAGTTTTCAGGGGATCAGTTGAATCTGAAAAGTTCATTCACTGAAGCCTTTTCTTTTAAAGGAGTTTCTAATTATGGGACCTATGAACTTGATTCAAGACTGGTTATGATGTATTCGATCCTTGATAAAAAAGCTGGTTCGGAAACATTGTATGCGCAATCAATTGACAAGGAAAAGGGAGCATTTGATGGTGATCCGAAAGTATTGCTGACTGTCGAGAAAGAAATCTCTTCGTTTGGATTTGTGCGCACATCATTCAACCTGTTCAGTTTTGATATTTCTGCTGATAAAAAGATGTTCGCAGTGAAGTATCGATACAAGCCAGCTGTGAAGGATGATTCAAAAAATAATGATGTTTTTGGGATGCATGTGTTTGACAGCGATTTGAATCAGAAGTGGAACGCTGATTTTACGATGCCATACACGGAGAGTTTGATTGATAATCTTGATTTTTCTGTTGATTCGGAAGGGAATGGGTTCTTCCTGATTAAAAAATACAAGGAAGAAAAGAAAATGAGAAACCGAAATAATCCGGATAACGAATCTGTTGCGATCTTAATTGCAAGTGCAGATGGAAGTTTGAAGGAGGTCGAGTTTAATTTAGGGGAAAGCATGATCGACGATGTAATCATGAAGGAAAACAAGAATGGAGATATTATTTGTGCCGGATATTACCGTAAACCAAAGTCTTATGGCGTTGATGGTACTTTTGTTTCTATTCTGGATAGCAAGGGAAATCTGAGTACCCCTAAATTTTATGAATTCTCTCTTGATTTTATCAAAAAGTACAAACGAATCTCGGAACGAGGTAAAAAGAAAATGGCGGAAGCTGATGAAAATGATAACCTGACTTTGGCGAATTTGACCATGAGTGATGTGGAAATCCTGGATGACGGCGGAATTGTTTTGGCAGGAGAGATATTCTATATTACAACGTATACCGATTCAAAAGGAAATACGCATACGACTTACCATTATGATGATGTAATTGTTGTGAAAATCAACGCTGATGGAGAATTGGGGTGGATGCAAAAGTTTCCGAAACGTTCAACCGTTGAATCTTTCAGATTATTCACTTCTCAAAAGTGTACCTATATTTTGTTTACTGATAACCCGAAAAATGCGGACCTTCCTGATGATCAAAGTCCACATGCGAGTTTTGCAAAAGAACGTTTTGTAATTGCATACAAAACAGATAATATGACGGGTGAGAGAAAGCACTTGGCTCTTTTTGGATTCAAGCAGATTGATGGAACCCCGGTTTATCAATATGCCGCAAATAGAGTAATACCATTGACCGATAATTCATTCGCAATTGAGCTTTATATCAAGCAGAAAAGTGATATGATGTTCAAAGTGGAGTTTGAGGAGTGATCAACCAATTTTAAAATAGATAAAAGACCGTTTTCAATTGAGACGGTCTTTTTTTTTACCTCATTAAATACATCTTCCCGAAGTTCTTTTTGAAGTACTGGTCAGCCCCGGAATCGCGGTGTTTGATGTCTTCTCCTTGAATTTTAGCTTTCACCTGGTACAGGTAAACACCGTTAGCAAGCGGGTCTCCGAATTCATCTTTCCCATCCCATGCATATTCTGTGATATTTCTACCGATGCGGATCAGTCCAAGTTCATCTTCCGTTATTTCCCGGATGACACGCCCGGATACGGTCATGATTTGGATAATGATGTCGTCAGGAACTTCTGTCCCGGTCAGAGTAAACACAAATCGCGTACTGGTCGAGAACGGATTGGGATAATTCATCATTTGAGTGATCGATGATTCCCGGATTACCTCAAAGGTTGCTTTGTATTCGTAATCTCCGGAGATATTACCGGATCGGTCTGTTCCCTGAACAAAAAGCTGATACATTCCGTCACTTAAGAATTCTTTCGGATAGACAATTTTGAATTTCAAATTGGATCCGGTAGCAGGATACCATTGCATGATGGTGTTTCCATTCGCATCGATGAAGGGAATTCGCTTTTGAATTCCATCAGGACCAGTGAGGTAAATTCCGAAAAGGGTGGTGTCTGAAATGTTATCCATCACCAGATAAGGATTGTCATCTTTCAAGGTAATCAGAATCTCACTGGTCGGGTCGATAATGTCTCCGTTCAGGATGTGCTGACCATTAAAGGTAACATCCAGGATGGGGTTCTTGTTGTCTTCCACAACGAAAACCGGAAGTTGCAAGATATTGTTGTAATGGTATTGCTCCAGTTGATCTGTTTGAACTAATGACCCATTGACATACGGATTGATTTCCATCCATAGGATATTATAACCTGCCCGTCCTATCGAGTTAAACTGAATGGTATCTCTTAATACTTGATGAATGCGCAGGGAGTCTTGTCTTGGGTAAGGGATAACGTGTTTGATATGTTGTTGATCCTCCATCCAATAATCTACCAGCAGGGAATCCATGTCAAATTCACTGACATTGACTACATCCACTGCAAAACTGAAATCCTGTCCTTCATACAAGGTGTCACCGCTTACAGATGCGTAATATCCGGAAGATCCATCTATTGCCGCTTCGGGAACAGGTTGGTAGAGAACGTGGATACGATCTATTTGTGCAGGTGTTAAGTTTGTCTTATCCGAATTGTAAATTCCGATTCTAATTCTTGGATAAATCGTTGCATCAATCAAATTATTCAAGTTGATAATGGAATCCAATGGAGTGAATACTGTGTCAATAGTGCCTAATAAATCATTGGTGACCCCATATTTCTCAATAAATATGCGAACACTGTCTGTGGAAGGCGATTCCAAAGAGTCTCTTCTCCAATACAAGGTTTCCCATTCAAAAGCAGGACCGATTTGAGGTGTTTTTTCAACTCCAAGATAAGCTGGTTTTAAAACGTTTGCCAAGATGTTAATTTTAGCAACGCCTACTGGTGCTTCATTAGTTACTTGATTGTCTGTCCAAAACTTAACCTGATTAAAAGAAGTGGTTCCCTTTTTAAAGAATAGTGCAAATGGATCATTAGGTTGAGAGGGATTAACGGAAGGGAAACCAAGGTTTTGGAACATGGTATAAATTCCAGGGCTAATTATCGTCCACGAATCAAAATAAGTTGTAAACGGAGAATAGATGATGACATAACTACTATCAGGAATGCCATTTTCTATCATGTTCTGAAAGTTTGCCATAGATGTGGCGCTTGTTTCATCAAACGTGAAGTAGTATTCGAAGCGATCACGACATCCTAGTCCGCCAGCACTACCTAGATTATTTAGGTTTCCGAAATTCATGGATGGATCATTATTGCTACCTGCCGGGTTTCCACTTGCACATCCCGGACAATGCGTTTTCCAAGGTTCCAATGTAGACGAATTTACTACTGCAACATAGATGTATGGATTGTAACTACATGTTGCATAATCTACCAAGCTGTTATCAATTGTCCATCCATTATAAACCGACTCATCAGGATTCGTAGTCTTCATTACCTGAACACCAATTGTATGATAATCATTCAGAATAAATTCTCTGGTTCGGGTGTTTCTATCATAAATTAATCCGGAAAACGAATTATTCTTAAACTGGAAAAAATGATCTTGTCCCCAACCGCGTTTCCCCGGGATATATTGAAAAGAATATTCCGACCAATTGGGAACAGTGCTATCGGCGGCAACTCTCCAAAAGTAAACCGTACTGTCGGTACAAGTTAATGGGAAGGGGCTGCCAAAGGCAGAAAGCCATTGATTCGGATGAACGCTTTTTACTCCACCGAGACCCGTTACAGAAAATCGTCTCAATTGTGGACTATCATAGGTGTCCGTTGTATCCAACTCGAAAAGATAGGTCCTCATTTCGGCAATCGGATTAATCGTGGATGCTTTTACAGTGATGGTATCATAAGGTATGACAGCATAATTGTAAGGCCAGATTGGAAGCATCCCATCAATATTCAAAAAGAAGTTGGCACTTGCCTGGTTGTTCGAAATTTCCTCAAACTGCTCCTGATATACATTCGGAATATCAATGGAAACAGTAAAGTTATTGACGCCTGCACTAATTTCTGCTTGTAAAGGGAATTTGCGCTTGATAATGGTGTCGTAATTCAATCTAGGTAAGAATAAAGTCTTCAAAGAATCAGTTGCTGTGCCAGGGAAATTTCTTCGAATCTCAACGTAAACAGGAGTTTTAATCGATTTTCCAATATTCCGGATAGTGAAAGTCAGTTCTACGCTATCCACGGATAGATTCACGTTGTTGGGACTCAGACTCAAATCAGTAACTTGAATATCAATTTCAGGAGCGGTACTGTAATTGACTTTGAGCATCGGGTCTCCGTGAAGTGTCATCTGCGTGCAGGCAGATTCATAGAATACAAGCCCGTCACCTAAAACCGGAGTGTATTGATCATAAATGGTTTTGATGGTGCTCTTGATTTGTGAGCCAAAAGTCTTTCCGTAATTCTTGTAAGAGAATTGTTTGTATAGTTCCGTCGAATAAATGGCAAGCGGTGAATCGTAACCGACAGAAATAGTGGATAAAAAGGCGATTGCTCCTTCATTCGGAATATTGACAAAATTCTCAGAGGTAGAGTTTCCGGATTTGAAAATGTTCCCATTGTAACAAGAGTTTCCGATAACAATTGGGTATTTACCAAAATTATTCCAGTTGCTAGGCTCATCGATATTAATCTCAAAACCATTATTTGATGCTGCAGCATGACCGAAGAAGTTCATGATGGAAACACCGTCTTCTATTTTTTGTGTAACAGTGGTTACAACATTGGGGTCGAGCGGGTTACTGGAGGATTTGAAGTAATTGGTAACATTTCCGGCAAAGACAGTGTCTTCAACAATCGCCTTCATCTGGTTCATGTATCCCTGGAATTGGTTTTGTTGCAAAGCGTCAGATCCACCTACAAAATGTAATAACTGCTTTTGCCAATTCTTTGTTTCGGCAAAATTTAATCCTGGATTACTTTGAGCATCCTCGTATTGTTCAATTTTAGAAAGGTAATTTTCGACTTCGGTATTCGAGGTCATGGAAAGTCTACCCGTAGGTAAAAGTGGTTCCCACGCATTCACACTGATTAGTCCTGCAGTTGTTGCGACATCACTTGCGGGATAACCCATTGGAGGAATGAGGCAATTGACAAAATTGGTGGGAGAACTGCGTGTTTCACCAATACTTAATCCTTTTCCAATCAGAAGTAATCCTTCCGGTTTTTGAGTACTTGTATTGTGAATGAAATGGACAAATCGACGAATGGCAAGAGGATGTTTGATAATCCCCCCCGCAAATTGCAAATACAATTCTTCAATATTTGCCTGGAGTACATTGTGTCCGCCACCACTCAAGGAAGAGCGGTAACTTAAATAGGAATCCTTACTGCTTGCAAGTGAAGGATGATAAACAAAAATAAGAGCCGAATCACTATTCAAGGTGCTGAAATCTGTAAAAACCCCTGTTCCATTTACCGGAGTTAAGGAATTAATGGAAGTTGCAGTGTTTATGTCAACCACCAAAACTTCTGTTTCACTCCCCGAAGGGTTATTGGGTATAATGAACTGAATTAAACCGGCATTCACTGTTGGGATTTCATATCTGGGCACAGAGCCAAAACTTAGAATCAATGGCGCAGATCCGCTGAAATTGCTTAGATCGATTCTACTTTTAACAGCCCCGTTTTGAACAAAAAAACGATCAAATGGTTGATTGTTTCCAATTGGAAGCCTTGGATAAGAAAGCACTGCGTAAGTAAAGATCTGCCTGTCCACGGTAATATTCAGATCCATGATGATTTCATGATGAATGTTCGTTGTTCCATTGGTCAAATCTGCTGCTTGGAAATTATTAATCGTTTTCACTTGGTAATAATTCCCATAGGTGGTATCGATAATCGGCAAATTGGATGCTCCGAAGGTCAGTTTTGTGTGATGATTGAGTGGTGGTATGGAGATTGGGTTATTCAGGTCTCTTCCCATTGAATTGGATGAAAGACGGCATTCCAGCTTTACGGGTAATCCGCCTGCTCCCGTATACACATTTGGCGTTGGAATCGCGATATTGGATGATACATTGGTAGATGTTGATGCCAATTCAGTAAGTCCGTAACCTTCACCTCTGGAATAGATAGAACCGGAGGCTTCATCTACAACGACTCCTTCACAATAGGCTTCCGAATAATTACTTCTATATTCTGAACGGACGAAATTACTTGGAGTATAATTCGAATAATTCTGATCCGGCTGTAAAGCAAAGCGAAGTCCTGTGCCTGAATTCTTCCAGGAAAAAAAGTAGGTGATGGTGTCATTGATCAGACTGTATCCCGGATTTGCCATCTGAGCCGGATTCGGATACATGATGGAATCCAGCCAGCCATCATTTCTATATGCATAGAATAGAAAATAGTCGCCCGGGTCAAATGAATTATCCCCATTGTCAACCATATAAACAGGGACTTCCTTATCTTTTCCGAAGATCTGAAAACTGGATGGATTTAGGGTTGAAACGGGTATTCCATTGCTGTTCAATGTGGCGTAATCGATCTTATAAAGCCCATTTTGAGCAATTTTAAATCCGTAAAATTTTTGGGAATAATCAATCCACTCGTTTCCGTAGGGTTGACTCCATGCAAAAACAACAGGTAGAAGCGTAAGTAGTATTAAGTAGAGTTTTTTCATAGGCTCTTCTTATTCATCTGTTTTCACGGCAGCATTTTTCGGTTTATTCAATGCTAGACGTAATGAAATGACGTGCGAATATAATGCTGTTGATGCATCACCGATATCGGTAAATGCATAGTCTAAATATACTGCTTTAATGTGTAGGCCGATACCGATGTTTGGTTGAATGGTTAATTTTTTTGAGTCATCGAAATTCTTGATATACTGCATATTGGATATACCGCCTCGCAAAGTAACGAGTTCCTTAAATCCGAAAGCGATTCCGACATGTGGATCGAAACTGACCACATTTGTTTTGATAATGGTATTTCGTTTTCCATCCGTTGTCATATCCAAATCCAATTCTCCGGAAACATAAATTCCTTTTTTACCCAATGGTTGTTTGTAGTAAGTTGCCAAAATCATTCGCGGAAGCGTTAGTTCCAGTCCATTTTGTGGCAATTCATTTCCCGTTAATGTAAATACTTGTTTCGTTTGGTCATCCAAAGTAAAAACCCAGGCATTGAATGTAGAAGTCAAGTCACGAATGACCAATCCAAACTTCAAGCGTTCACTTTTCTCATAAGTGGCGCCGGCATCAATACCAAAGCCCCACGATTTAGCAAAATCACCTACTTTTCTATAAATCACCTTGAAATTTCCACCCAATGCTAACCCTTTGATTTTGGTTTTGCGGGCATATGAAAACAAGAATGCATAATCTGCTGCGGTAAATGTGGTGATCTTGTCGTAGTCAATTCGACCTTCGTTATCAATCAATTGGGTCGTGTTCGGAATATCGTCTACTGCAAAACGAATGACGGATAAACCAACTGCACTTTTTTCGTCAATTTGATGCGCCAGACCTAAATAGTCGTATTTGGCGATTCCAGCGAAATATTCGGAGTGCATCAAACCGATGTCCAGCCATTTATTCGTTCTGACCAAACCAGCCGGATTCCAGTAACCACTGTTCACACCACTAGTTTGCGCTACTACCGCATTGGAAAGACCAAGAGCATCCGCTCCAATTCCGATTGCTAAGAATTCATTCGAGTATTTGGGCGCAACCGAACCTTGTCCAAACGAAAAGAAGGTGCAGAAAAAAACGCAAACAATTAGGTAAAATTTCATAGTAAACAAGTTCCTTACGAATGCTTTAACTGCATCTTTTATAAAAAATTGTGTATCCGAATGGTTTATTCATAAAATCGAAGTGTAAATTTACACCTTTTTGAACTTTAAGACTAACAAAATATTCATTACCTGGATGAAAATGTTCAATATCCCCAATCTGATTACTGCCGGCAATATGCTCTGCGGAGTTTTTGCAATTATTTTAGCTTTTGCAGGAAGAATCGATATCGCACCTTATTTTATTTTCCTTGCTGCAGTTTTGGATTTTTTCGATGGGTTTGTGGCGCGCCTCTTGAAACAACAAGGTGAATTGGGAAAACAACTGGATTCCTTGGCGGATATGATTTCATTCGGTTTGGCACCGGGGATAATTATAATGATTACGCTTGTGATTTCTGTTTCTGAAAATGAAATGTTAGATTTATTCAGTCAATGGCCTATGGGAATTGACATGCATGATTTTAAGATGAGATCCTTAATTGGTGTGAATAGTTTTACAGCTTTTTCATCGCTTGAGGTATCCAATTGGATTTCCGGTATTGCATCACTAAAGAATGTTAATTGGATTCCATTTGTAGCCTTAATTATACCCTTCTTCTCGATGTTTCGCCTGGCAAAATTCAATATCGATACACGTCAGTCTGAATCATTTATTGGCTTGCCAACTCCGGCAAACACCATTTTCTTCATGGCATTTCCGTTGTTGCTAAATCAATATGGCGGAATAACTGGTTGGGAACACGATCTGATCATGTGGCTGGTTCAACCGATGGTTTTGATCCCGATTATTGTCATCATGTCGGTGCTTTTGGTTTCTGAATTACCCCTTTTTGCATTGAAATTCAAGAACTTCAAGTGGAAAGGGAATGGAACGAGATACGTGTTCTTGATAAGTTGTGGAATACTTATTTCAACTTTATTGATTTGGTCCATTCCAATTATTGTACTTTTGTACCTGTTATTATCATTTATTCAACACATTCTTCGAAAAAATCGAACGCATGAAATTCAAAGCTGAAATCGATGTGATGCCATTAGAGGCATTGTTAGACCCTCAAGGAAAAGCAGTTACTAACAGTATGCCAACTATTGGTTTGCCTGAAATTACCGGAGTGCGAGTTGGAAGACACGTACGTCTTTTTGTAGATGCACCTTCTAAAGAGGTTGCAACTGAAAAAGTGGAATTGGCTTGTAAGAAATTACTTTCAAACCAAATCATGGAAAGTTATTCGTATACGGTTGAGGAGGCGTAAGCCATGAATCCGTATTTAGGTAAAAATCACATTGGTTATCAAGTAAGTGCTCTTGGTAACCATGTTTTTTTTGGGATAGACCCCAAAACAAATCAGCCATTTGAAACTCCTTTTCATCAGGCAACTGCCGAAGAGGTCGACCTAGCACTTGCTAAATCCAAAGAAGCATTTGAACAATTCCGCCTGATCCCGATTGAAAAAAGAGTCCGGTTCCTAAAAGCAATCTCGGAAAAACTAAAAGCGAATAAAGAAATCCTCATTAAGTGGTTTTGTGCAGAAAGTGGTTTGCCGCAAGATCGCGCAGAGGTTGAGTTTGCTCGTTCATGTTTCCAGTTTGAAACTTATGCAAAAGCTGTTGAAACAGGTTATGCATTGGAGATCAAGATAGATTCTGCTAATCCGGAGAGAAAGCCGAGCCTCAAGCCATCACTTACCAAAATCAATATTCCCGTTGGACCCGTTGTAGTTTTCGGAGCAAGTAATTTCCCATTTGCCTATTCTACTTTAGGAGGAGATGTGGCTTCAGCGCTTGCTGCAGGTTGTTCGGTGATTGTGAAAGCACATGCCATGCACCCGCACACAAGTTCTATTTCAGCTCAATTTATTTTGGAAGTCGCAAAGGAACAAGGAATGCCGGATGGAATCCTATGTCATTTGTTGGCAGAAGATTTCACCGTTGGTCAGCAATTGGTTCAGGATCCGCGAGTAAAAGCAGTTGGATTTACAGGAAGCATCGGCGGCGGAATGGCCCTTCAGAAATTGATCAATGAACGTAAAGAACCGATCTCGCTCTATGCAGAAATGGGGAGTTCGAATCCAATCAGTGTCACGAAAAGCGCCTTGGAAAAACGCACCTCGGAAATCGCAAAACAGATTGGTGCATCCGTATTATTGAATGCAGGTCAGTTTTGTACTTCTCCGGGTTTATTAGTTATAGAAGAAACTGCAGAGTTGAATTCCTTTAAGGAAGAATTGATCCAAGCTTTTTCGAGCAGTGAATTACAATGTATGCTGCATCCCGGAATTTCAAAACGCTATTTCGAACGCGTGAAGGAACATGCGAAATTAGTCGATGTACTTTATGAAGGAAAGCGCGAAGGTAATTTCATCCAGCCTACGCTTGCGGAAGTAAACGCGACCCAATTTATTGCGCATCCTCAGATTCAGGAAGAGATATTCGGTTCGTATCTTACAATTGTACGATGTTCCGACAAATCCGAAATGAAGGAATGCCTGTTGCTTTTGGAAGGACAATTGACCACCGGTTTATATGCAGAGCCATCGGAAGAGATCGATGAATTTCTTTCCATTTTAACTGCTAAATCCGGTCGGATTATTCTCAATGGAGTACCGACAGGGGTGGAGGTGAGCTATGCCCAACAGCACGGCGGACCTTTTCCAAGTAGTTTGAATTCCTATTTCACATCTGTGGGTTGGGATGCGATCAAACGATTCCAACGTCCTGTTACATTTCAAAACTTCTCAGAAGGATTTAGTTCTAAAACAGTGGAATTCAACGAAAACGCTGTTTTTTTACATTTTCTTAACGGAAAATACTCGTAAACGTGTTGACAGGTCAAATTAAAAATACGTTATTTGCCAAGATGAATTCCCTATCGTTCATTAGTTCTATTGTTATATTTGTATTTAAATTTTAGATTATGTCAGAATTAGAATCAGGCTCAAAGAAAAACATGACACCGGCACTAACAGCGATTATTGTTTTGTTGGTTGTATTGTTAGGAACGATGACTTACTTATGGAGTTCAAAAAATGGTGCTTTGAAAGAAGCGACCAAGAAAAATGAAGAACTTCAAGCGGACATCGAAGAAATGAACAAAATGATGGCTCCGTTCTTAGGGAGTGAAACCACAAACGACTTGATGTCGGATTTCACCAACATGATGGATACATATGATGCGCTAATCAAAAAAGATGCATCTAAATCTGATAGCTTGACTGCTCAGAAAGACAAGATTCAAGGTTTGATGACTGAGTTGGAAAGTGCTAAAAAGAATGGTCGTGTAACAGCATCATTGATTGCCAAGTTGAAACGTGAAAACGAAACCTTGCGTCAGATTATGATCAGCTATGTGAAGCAGATCGATCAGTTGAATACCATGAACCTGAAGTTGACTTCGGAATTGGATGAGACTTCGACTCAATTGGCTGAAACGAAAAATGAACGCGACACTTATAAAACGGAGGCGGAACAAAGTGCCGAACAGGTTAAGAAAGGTTCCAAGTTGGCAGCTTATGGATTCACATCGACAGGTTTGCGTATGAAATTGAATGATACAACTGAGCCGACGACGAAAGCTCGGAATTGTGTTCAGGCGAAATCAACGTTTACAATTGGTGAAAATACCATTGCTACGGCTGGAGATAGAAGTGTTTATCTGCAGATCATCGATCCGGATGGAAAAACATTGCAAGGTCGCTCAGGTGGAACTGCAAGTGCTACGGACGGTAATATCGTATACTCTGCTAAACGCGATATCCAGTACAACAACAAATCATTGGATGTTACAATATTCTATGATTTCAATGGTGAAGAGCCGGTTAAAGGAAATTACAAAGTGAAAATTTTCTGTGATGGTCAGGCTATCGGTTCTGATAGCTTTACTCTAAAGTAAATTGATTTATAAAGAAATTATAGCTCCGGGATTAAATTAGTTCCGGAGTTATATGTTAAAAGGAATAAACGTTGAAACGTTTTAGGTAAATTAGTGGGACTAAAGTCCAATTTTTAAAGTTAGGTAAATGACAAATATTTTTATCGCAAATCTCGACTGGGAGATTACATCAGAAGATTTGCAAGCAACGTTTTCAGCGTTTGGTGCGGTTCACTTAGCACATGTTGTGTTTGATGCTAAGACAAAACAATCAAAAGGTTTTGGTTATGTGGAAATGGAAAGTGCAGAGGAAGCAATCAACGCAATTCAGGCATTAAACGGTTTCGAAGTAAATGGTCGAAAGCTGGATGTGAAGATTGCATCTCCGAAAGCAAATCGTCCAAAACCGGAGGATAAACCAAAGAAACCTGCATTTGGTAACAAGCCAGGTGGTTTTGGAGGACCGAAAAAACCGTATAATAGCAACGGACCAAGACAAGGAGGTCAAGGTGGTGGTGGATCTTACAGATCAAACGACCGAAGCCCTAATCCTAACTTCAAACGCGAAGGAGGAAGCAGTAGCTCAAGTTCCAATTCAGGATCAAGTTCAAACTCCGGTTCGAGCTCGAGTTCAGGATCAGGTTCAAGTGAACGTCAAATGCGTCCTCGTAGAAAATTTGATAACTAGTTAAATTAAACCATGTCAGAAGCTGTCAATCAAGGTCACGTAGAAATGCGTGTAGATGAATTCGGTATTGCTACTATCGAATTTGGACATCCATTAAGTAATTCATTACCGGGAAATATTCTTCGAAAATTAGCTGAAACTATTACGGATGCCGGAACAGATTCGGCAGTGAAAGTAATTGTATTGAGGTCTGGTGGAGATAAGGCATTTTGTGCCGGAGCAAGTTTTGATGAACTAATTTCCATTAAGGATCTGGATACGGGGAAAGTGTTTTTCTCCGGTTTCGCTCAGGTGATCAATGCGTGCAGAAAATGTCCGAAACTGATTATCGGTCGCGTCCAAGGAAAAGCAGTCGGAGGAGGTGTTGGAATCGCTTCTGCTGTTGATTATTGCTATGCAACCCGTTTTGGAGAAGTAAAACTTTCTGAATTGGCTGTAGGAATCGGTCCGTTTGTGGTTGGTCCGGCAGTTGAACGTAAAATGGGACTTTCAGCTATGTCTCAGTTGGCAATCAATGCTACTGAATGGAGAACAGCTGAATGGGCCATGCTCAATGGTTTATATGCGGATGTATTTGACACGGAAGGTGAGATGGATGAAGAAATCTCCCGTTTGGCAACTACATTGGCGAAATCAAGTCCGGAAGCAATGGCAGAATTAAAGAAGGTCTTCTGGTTAGGAACCGAAGATTGGGATCAGTTATTGTCAGACCGTGCTGCAATCAGTGGAACCCTGGTTCTTTCCGATTTTACGGTGAATGCAATCAATTCGTTTAAGAAAAAGTAATTTTTCAAATAAATAATGGAAGGTCATGCATTTTTATGTATGACCTTTTTGTTTTCCTGAAGTTTTGATTCTGTCAATTTGAACCCCGATTCATTCATCTAACTAATTTTCAAGTCCATTGAAATGAATTTTGAATAACTTTGTACCGAAAGACCCCTAAATTATGAAAACACTACTTTTAACTATTCTTGCGTTTGTTAGCCTTCAACTGAATGCCCAAACCTGGGTTCAGGTACCTGATGCTAATTTTCAAACCTATTTAACGGCTAATTACCCTGCATCAGCTTTTATGACTAGCGGCGGTAATTTTTTTGTGGATTCCGATCATGCGGATATTCAGAGTACGACCTCACTTAATATTTCAAGTCTTTCAATTTCGACTATTGATGGAATTGCAGCGTTTGAAAAATTGAATATTTTGGATTGTCATGGAAATAACCTGACAAGCTTATCTGGTTTGTCTGATTCTATCGTTTCTTTAAATTGTTCATACAACCAATTGACAGCTTTACCTACTTTACCAATGAATTTGGCTAGCCTGGAGTGTCAACAAAATCAACTGACGGCGCTTCCTGCCTGGCCTGCGCACTTCTCGGCATTGGATTGTTCAAATAATCAGATTACTGCATTGCCGAATCCGCTTCCTACTAATATGGGGGTTTTAAAGTGTTCAAATAATCAGTTAACACAGTTGCCGGCTCTTCCTTCATCTCTGTCATTTCTCTATTGTGTATCAAATCAATTGACACAAATGCCAGCTCTTCCTAATCTAGTTTATTTTTATTGTGGTTATAATCAATTGACATCCTTACCGGTTTTACCGAATACTTTGGAACAATTTGGATGTGAATCCAATCAGTTATCTGCTTTGCCTGATTTGCCGAACGTACCGAATGGGTTGTATCATGTAATGTGTAATGACAATCAACTTACAGTATTACCAGATCTTCCAGCAACACTTAGTACTTTGAGTTGTTCCAATAATCAATTGACTTCATTGCCAATATTACCAGCAGGATTGACAGCTCTGGTATGCGAATTAAATCAGTTGACTGAACTTCCCGATTTGCCGGATTCGTTGAATTTTTTAGCATGTGCGTATAATCAAATCACTTGTTTTGCTCCTTTTTCTGAAGTGGTGGATAATGTCCTAATTGGAAACAATCCGTTTACTTGCCTACCGAATTATACTACTGGAATGTTACCGGATTTATTGGCTTATCCTTTGTGCGATGAGAACGACCCGGTGAATAACCCGAATGGTTGCACAGGAGCCAATGGAATAGAAGGAATGGTATTTCATGATATCAACAATGATTGTATTCCTGCTGGTGGAGTCGTAACCTATATTCCAATGTCGGTTTACGATTCGACAGGTAATTTGATGGTTACATCTACGAGTTTGGCAAATGGAAATTATTATTTTTCAGCTGGACCAGGAAGTTACGAATTGGAAATTGAGACTTCCAATCTTACTCCGTCACTCCAGGTAACTTGTCCTGTAGGAAATTCTTCCAACGCTGTAGTTCCATTTACAGATACAGTGGTTTCAGGAGGAGATTTCGGATTGAATTGCGCCGGATTTGATTTAGGGGTGCAATCAATTGTTCCGAACGGTTGGGTTTTTCCAGGGCAAACACACGAATTGAACATTTTGGCGGGAGATGTAACTGCACAGTACAATATGCATTGTGCCTCAGGTATTTTAGGTGAAGTGACGATCGCTGTTACCGGTCCGGGGGTAATTACTTTTGGAGGTTCTCCATCAACTGTTTCCGCAAATACAGCGGTTTATTCCATTACTGATTTTGGAATATTGAATGCAAACGAATTTATTGCAACGATTCTTACAGATACAACTGCAATAGCGGGAGATGAATTCTGTGTAACAGTTTCAGTTGCAACAAATGCTTCGGGAGAGCTGGACATTACGAATAACCTGTATAGTTATTGCTACAACGTTGTCAATTCATACGATCCAAATGTAAAAGAAACCTTTCCGGAAGTTGTGCAACCAGGATATACCGATGAATTCACTTACACCATCCATTTTCAAAATACGGGGAATGCTCCTGCAATGAATATTCGTTTAGCGGATACTTTGGATTCAAACCTGGATTTGTCCACTTTCAAAGTCGTCAATGCAAGTCATCCATTTACCACAACTTTGAATTCGAATACCCGTTTGCTGATTGTGCGTTTTCCAAATATTATGCTTCCTGACAGCACAAGTGATTCGCAAGGTTCAATTGGGTTTATTCAATACCGGGTGAAACCTCTTCCCGGATTGACAAATGGAACGATTATTCACAATACGGCTTATATCTATTTCGATTACAATGCTCCGATTGTAACAAATACAACAGAGAATGTATTCTTTACTGATCTGGGACTTGGAGAATGGAATGCAGAAACTATCCAGCTTTACCCGAATCCGGCAGAAAATGAATTTCTTGTTCGCGCTGAAAGGGAAATAGATCAGATCACGCTTTCCGATATCAACGGAAAACAAGTTGTCAGTGATTTTCCACATGCAAAAACAACTTCAGTGGATGTTTCGGATCTGAAACAAGGGGTTTATATCGTAACGATTAAAACAAACCAATCAATAATCACAAAACGTTTGATAGTTCGCTGATAAAAAAGTTGAATGAATAGGTAGGGACGTGATTAATCGCGTCCCTCTTTTTATTTATTTTGAAAGCAAAGCCAATAAAGCAAAACTTGCCAACCAGTGTTCGCCCATGTAATCTCCATCCACAATATTGGATAAAGAAGTCTGAATGTGCTGATCTGCAATTTTGTTCAAGTGAGCTAATTCAGGCAATGTTTTTGTAATTCCGTACAAACACCAGGCTCTGCTGAAGTTTAAGCCGTCCAGATGGACCAGATGACCATCTGAGCGATCGGAAACTTTGCCCGGCTCCAGAGTGAACTTCTTACTGAACAATTGAGGAGCAAATCGCTTCAGCCAGGATTTGAATTCGTCCTTGCTCAAAATCCGCCGCATGATGTCGATTTCCTCAAAACCACCGGAAAGAAAATCATAACCGCTTGGTTCCAGATGCAAGGGATAGTTTTTGTCGTTGAAATAAAAATCACGTGCTCTTTTTTCAATAACCGTTTTCAGTGAATCGTTGGAATGGGCGATGGCATAATCATATGAAAAAGTCAATCCGAAAGCAGTGTTAATGTGATCTCCGGATCGAATGGCATAATTGAGTTTGGGAAGGAATTCGATGTATTTCTGACAGAACAGATCGGATAGAGGTTTCAGATTTGAACTCAGTTCCCTTCCAACGGGATGGTCCCAGCTTTCCAGTTCCAGTTGTAGTTTGAGTAACCAATTCCAACCGTAAGTCCGTTCAAAAGAACCGTTGTTTTTGGTTCCGAAGTAAGCGATTTCTTTTTGGATGTTGTCTTTGCTCAAGTTTGTCTGAAGGACCATCAGAACGGAATCAGTGATCAGTTCCGGGTATTTGTTCAGTAATTTAACCATCAGCCAATGTCCGTGAACAGAAGAATGCCAATCGAAACAACCGTAAAATGACGGATGAAGTTCTGCTGGAGATTTCAGGTCGCCGGTTTCATTCAAAACCTGTCCCAATTTATTTGGATATTCTTTTTGGACACATTTCAAGGGTAAGCCAAGTAGTCTTTTTGCTTCTGTCAAAGAGATTTCCTGTGCCAAACTGATACTTGTGATAAAAAGGAATGCTACTGTCAATTGCTTCATCATGTATGAATTTTTCCAAATGTAGGATTATTTTTCTTGCTTGTAAGTTCTGTCGTGAAATGCAAGGATTCCTGTGTAACTTTGGGTGATTGAACAGCAAATAAATCATGGAAAACCAGGTTGAAGAACGGAAAATAATTCACATCGATATGGATGCGTTTTATGCTTCTGTGGAGCAAATGGATGATCCTGATTTGAAAGGGAAACCGATTGCTGTAGGCGGAAGTAAGATGAGAGGAGTTGTGGCTGCAGCTAGTTATGAAGCGCGTAAATTCGGAGTGAAATCGGCAATGCCAAGCTCAACAGCGGCGCGTTTGTGTCCGGATCTCATCTTTGTCCGACCGCGTTTTGATCGCTATCAGGAAATCTCATTACAGATTCGCGCAATCTTTTACGACTATACGGATTTGGTGGAACCGCTTTCATTGGATGAAGCGTTTTTGGATGTGACGACCAATAAGAAAGGAATTCCGTCGGCCACCTTGTTGGCAAAAGAGATCCGCGAACGTATTTTGAAGGAAGTCGGGTTAACTGCCAGTGCGGGAATCTCCATCAATAAGTTTACTGCTAAAATCGCTTCGGATGTGAACAAACCAAACGGGCAACTGACTGTTCCGCCCGGTGAAGTGGAAAATTTCCTGGAGAAACTGCCTATCGACCTGTTCTTCGGGATAGGGAAGGTGACAGCAGCAAAAATGAAGGAACTGGGTGTGCGCACGGGAAAAGACCTGAAGAAAAAGAGCATGACCTTTCTGACGCAACATTTTGGGAAGCAAGGACTGCATTTTTACCATATTGTTCGTGGAATTCATCGAAGTCAGGTAAAACCGGATCGGATCCGGAAATCCTTTGCTGTGGAGCACACTTATTTTTCTGAAATCCATTCCAAACGGCAAATGTTGGAGAGTCTGGAGCAGATCGCCCTTGATCTGGAAAAACGGATGGAAAAACGCTCCATTGCCGGAAAATGTGTTTCCATCAAGATAAAATACGATGATTTCACGACTCAAACCCGCGCAAAAACGGTGTTGGAGTTCATGTCAAGTAAGGATCAGTTTTTTCCTTTAGTGGAAGGTTTGTTGGATCAATTGGAGATTAACAAACCGGTTCGTTTACTTGGAATTTCACTTTCAAAATTGAACACGGAAGAAGGCGATGTGGAACCGGATAAACAGTTGACCTTGCAGTTTTAACCTATAACTGGATTAGCACCCCGATTCCAGCTCCAAATGCAGGATTGCGGCGAACGGTGAAATCCCATTTCAATTGCTGTAAAAGCGGCTGATTGAAGCTTCCGAAACCGAATAAACGGAATTTCCGGATAGTATAATGGATCTCAGGTCGCAACCAAACATTCCAACCGAAGGAATTCAATCGGGGAGGACTTGAATGGGGAGCGGATTGTTTTTCTGTCATCCAACTGTAAGTGAATTCAGTTCCACCGGAAATCCGCAAGTGGAAGTTATTCGCAAATGGTGTTGAAAAGGAAATCCCCAATGGCATGATGACCGAATTAACCTGGTAAATACGTGTTTCATTTTGTTTCCGGATAAAATGTCCAAATGAATCCGTAGAAGGGACACTGCTTACACCCTCATAAATTACAAAACTATCCAAACTGTACAAAGTGCCATATTGGGTGATCCTGCTTGAGCGAAATCCTAATCCGACGATTGCATCGAGGTTGGTGCTGAGTCTTCGGTTGAATTCGATTTTCCCGTAAAAGGAAGTGCTATGAATCCGAGCGTATTCTTTTGAAGTGCCGGAAAATTCCGTGCTATCGAATCGTTCGGAAGGTTTTTTAGTCTCATTTTCCCAACCGGAAAGTAGCGACATGGACCATTTTTGCTGCGTTTTTTTCACTTCCGGCAAAAGACTTGGTTTGTCAGTTGCTGTTGCAAGGTCTTTGATGGCTGCTGAATCACTTGGAAGATTTGCGATTGTGCTGTCTTTAGGATTGTCTTCCACGGTTTTTGGTTCCGGAGTGACTGGTGTTTGCTCTTCCGTTTTTGCAAACAAATTTTCTGCTTCCGGGTTTTGATTTTCCGATTCTTCAGATTGAATTGCACTGGCTTTTAACTCGGAGGATTTGTTATTTGAAGCGACTGATACTTTGGCTTTTGAAGAACGGAATAATGGTGTTTTTGCCACAGATTCTTTAGACTCAACCCTTTTTATTTGGGGATCTCGATGCCGGACAAGTTGTTTTTCAGTGGTGTTTAATGCGATTTCAGCTTGGGATATTTCTGTGTTTCCGTCATTTTTGGAAAGACCGGATATGTTCGCGTGTTCGGACGATTGATTTTGAGTGATGTGATTTGTTTCAACAGTTCTTTTTCCTGAAATGGAATAAAAATAACCTGTTGCAGCTAAAACCGAAGTGCTGAAAATAACCGGGAACCAAATGAATAGAAACCTTCTTCGCTTCTTTTTGGAAGTGATGGCACGATCGATGTTGGTTTTCACCGAGGCATCCGGAGTCAATTCAAACCCTTCAAAGGTTGTTTGAAACAACTGATCTATTTCGTCAAGCTCTTTCATTGTTTCTTTTTTTTTCAAGATTGATTCGAATCCAATTTTTTGCCTTGGCCAATTGCGATTTGGAGGCACCTTCAGTGATCTCCAGGTATTCTGCAATTTCTTTGTGTGTCAAATTATCCAATACAAACAAGTTGAATACTGTCCGATATCCTGCTGGCATTTCCGTCAATAATTTTAGAAGTATATTTTTCTCTTCGCTGGTTTCGTTTTCCGAAACAGATAGTTCCTGCCGACCTTCAAAAAAGTCGTCTTTTTCGGTTCGAACCATTCTTTTTTGCACTTTCAAAAAAGTAATAGCCGTTCGAATGGTGATGGTCTTGATCCACGGTCCGATTGGAAGTTCCGGATTCATTTTCTCCCGATTCTCATAGACTCTGATAAATGCTTCCTGAAGGATTTCCTGTGCGTCATCTCTGCAGCTTGCATAGCGCATACAGATACCAAACATAGAAGGGGAGTATTTTTGGTACACCCCGTCAAAAGCTTTTTTATTTCCTTTGATGAAATCTTCTATGCGCTCTTCCATTTTAACGATTCCGGAATTTTTTCGGCGTTAATGATCCGTTTTTACTCAAATTTATTACCGCTCCAGTTCCATGTAAAAACCGCAAGCGCCTTCTCCGGTTGACTTCTTATTCTCATCAATGAAAATCTGATTGCCTGAGATCACAAATTGTCCCAGTTCGTTGGCATCGATCACCAGGTAGTTTTGATTCGAATTGGAAATCTGTTGAAAAGGATATGTTCCCGAAGGTAAGGAATAGTAACTGGAATTTCCTACTGTATTGTTAACTGTTAAGGTAGCATTTTGAGTATTGAATGTCCATTCGATCTCTCCGGAAGCATAGTTTTCATTGATACCGGCTATTCCACCATACAGGTGGACCAGGTTCCATTTTCCATCAAGGTCACTTGTTGCATGAGTGTTTTGATGCGAGGTATTGGCGGGACTCACTTCTTTTTTACAGGCACTTAATACTACAAGTATCAATATGGGCAAGATATAAACGATCTTTTTCATGATTTCAGATTTTAATTTAAACGTATTGAAGGATCAAAGGGTGCTTTTGAAGACTCTTTTTGTCGACTTATTTCCTTTGACATCGGTCAATGTGAGTAAATAGATTCCATCTTTCAGATCAGACAGGTCTATTTTTTTGTCAAAATTGAGATCGATTTCTTTCGATACTTTTTGACCGGAAATGGAATTCAATTCAATGGTTTCAATGATTGCATCTGTCTTTATTCGGATCTCTTCGTTAAAGGGGTTTGGATGAATACTTACATCGAAGTTGTTTGGGTGTTCATTGATTCCTAAAAGATTCCCGATAGAAAAATAAAGTGTGTCGTGATCTTCAATCACATCCATCGGCATGATAATCAGATTGACGTCCAGTTCATAATCACCGGCTTCCAGATTTCCGAGCGATACGGTATCGATATCGTGGCAGATGTAAGTTGCTGCTCCGGGGTTGTATTCCAGGTTCAGGGTGATTTGATTCCCTTGCACGGTTACATAGTGATTCTCCAAATTGCAACTTCCGGAAGAAAATGTAGCGTAGCAGATAATCTTGATTTCATCCGCGATAGTCGGGTTGTCGGGAATCATCTTTAAACTGTCTATTGCAGGAAGCTGTCCAAAGACTTGTTGGGTGAACAGGATCAATCCCGGAATGAGCAGTTGTTTTAGTTTAATTGTTTTCATGCGGTATTGTATTGCTGATTATTTAAATTTGTTTCCTCTATTACAAAAGCAAAAACGGAAAGGTTGCCTGGAGAAAATTGAAAGTTTAATCCCGATAGCTATCCGGAGGATAATTGAAAAGGAAATTGCACGAATCTGCCATGGTGGATTTATAGCGAAAGCCCCCTTTCTTTTTGTTCAATTTTCATGTCTCCATTTTCAATGAAAGGGGTCGATTTTCCTGAAAATGAATGATAATATGGAATCTAACCGATTAATATTCAGTTTTATTTCGAAATCCCTTGTTATTAAAAAATAGAGTTTCTATCTTTGCACCCCCCAAATTGGGGTTATTGTCTTATTTAAAAATTAAAAGGTAGTGGATACTTTAAGTTACAAAACTGTTTCTGCTAACAAGGAAACCGCGAATAAAAAGTGGTTGTTAGTAGATGCTGAAGGCCATACAGTTGGTCGTCTGGCAAGTGAGGTAGCGAAGTTAGTACGTGGAAAACACAAACCAAACTTCACACCGCATGCTGACTGTGGAGATAACGTGATCGTTATCAATGCAGCAAAAATCTCTTTCTCTGGTACAAAATTAGAGAACAAAGAGTATGTTCGTTACACTGGATATCCAGGAGGACAACGTTCATTGACTGCGCAAGAATTATTGAAACGCAGCCCTGAACGTGTAATCGAAAAAGCGATTAAAGGGATGTTGCCAAAGAATACTTTGGGTCGTCAATTGTTTAGAAATGTAGTGGTTTACGCTGGTACAGATCACAAACAAGAGGCTCAAAAACCGGAGGCTATTAACTTATTAAAAGCTAAGAAATAAAGGATATGGAAGTAGTAAACGCATTAGGAAGAAGAAAAACTTCAGTTGCTCGTGTGTACTTGATGAAAGGTACGGGCAAGATGACAATTAATAAACGTGATTACAAGGAGTTCTTTCCAGTAGCTATTTTGCAAGGAAAAGTTGAGCAACCGTTCAACTTGACTGATACTTTAGGTCAGTATGACATTAAGGTAAATGTAGCTGGAGGAGGAATTAACGGACAAGCGGAAGCTATTCGTTTAGGAGTATCCCGCGCTTTGGTTGAGGTTTCAGCAGACTTTAAAACGTTGTTGAAAGCAGAAGGTTTAATGACACGTGACCCAAGAATGGTTGAGCGTAAGAAACCGGGTCAACCGAAAGCACGTAAGAAATTCCAGTTCTCGAAACGTTAATTTGAATTTTATTTTCTCGTTTTGGCGAGAAGGTTGTTTAGTATCCAAGCACAAAGTATTATCATTGGTCAGTCGACTAATTGCCCCCTTTGTTTAGCTGATTACTAAGGAACGTAAACAATTAAAGAAAAAAGATTATGTCTAAAGTAAATTTTGATAGTTTATTAGAAGCAGGTGTTCACTTCGGACACTTAAAAAGAAAATGGAACCCGGCAATGGCGCCGTATATCTTTGACGAGAAAAAAGGTATCCACATTATTGACCTTAATAAGACAATTGCACATCTTGATCAAGCTTGTGCGGCAATGAAGCAAATTGCTAAGTCGGGTAAAAAAGTACTTTTCGTAGCTACTAAAAAACAAGCAAAGGAAATCATCACGGATCGCGTAGCTCCGATTAACATGCCATATGTAACAGAACGTTGGTCAGGTGGTATGTTGACAAATTTCCAAACAACACGTAAGTCAATCCGTAAAATGGTGTCTATCGACAAAATGAAAACGGATGGTACTTGGGAGACTTTGAACAAACGTGAGCGTTTATTCAAAACTCGTCAACGTGACAAACTGGAAAAAACGTTTGGTTCAATTGCTGACATGACTCGTCAACCGGCAGCGATCTTTATCGTTGATATCTTGAAAGAGCATATCGCATTGGCTGAAGCAAAACGTTTGGGTATCCCAACATTTGCAATGGTAGATACGAATTCTGACCCTCGTTTGGTTGATTTCCCTATCCCAGCAAATGACGATGCTACAAAATCAATTGCAATCATCTTGGATGCAATTTGTGGAGCGATCAAAGAAGGTTTGGATGATCGTAAAGCTAATACAGCTAAAGATAAGGATGAGGCTCCTGCTGCAACTGAAGAAGTTGTTGCGAAAGTTGAAGAAACAAAAGAATAATAACAAAGTAGTCCCGAGGTAACAATCGGGACATACTTTTGTATAAACATTTAAACGATTTATAGTCATGGCAATTACTGCGTCAGATGTAAACAAATTACGCCAGCAAACAGGTGCTGGTATGATGGACTGTAAAAATGCATTAGTAGAAGCAGACGGCGATTTTGAAGCTGCTGTAGATATCTTGCGTAAAAAAGGTCAAAAAGTTGCTGCGAAAAGAGGTGAAAATGAAGCTGCTGAAGGGTTGGTTTTCGCTCAAACTAGCGCAGACAACAAAGTAGGTGTATTGTTAACGTTGAACTGTGAAACAGACTTCGTTGCTAAAAATGATACTTACCGTAACTTCGTTCAATCTTTGGTTGATATCGCAATGAAAAACTTGCCTGCATCTTCTGAAGAGTTGAAAGGATTGAAGTACGACGATAAATTAACTGTTGAGGAGAAAATCACTGAACAAGTTGGTGTTATCGGAGAAAAATTGGATTTATCAGGATACGCTGTATTGAAAGGTGACACAGTTGTTGCTTACAATCACCCTGGAAACCAATTGGCTACTTTGGTTGCTTTGAACAAAGGTGGAGAGACAGTTGCTGAAGCTGGTCGTCAGGTTGCAATGCAAGTTGCTGCGATGAATCCAATTGCTTTGAACAAAGATGGAGTAGACGCTCGTACAATCGAACGTGAAATCGAAGTTGGTAAAGAATTGGCTATCCAAGAGGGGAAACCTGCTGAAATGGCTGATAAAATTGCTCAAGGACGTTTGTCTAAATTCTTCAAGGAAAATACTTTGTTGAGTCAGGAATTCATCCGCGACAACAAATTGACAGTTGAACAATTTTTGGATTCTACTGAGAATGGTTTAACAGTTACTGAATTCAAACGTTTCTCTTTGAGCTAATCAGTTCTTAAGATTACAAATAATTGAAAATCCTGTCCAATTTGGGCAGGATTTTTTTGTTATAATAGTTTATTCTATGATTTCTAATCAATCAAAAGAGCCCTAGAAATTGATTGGTGATTAATATTTCGGAATTCTCATTGATAATTGGGTGTTTGGCTGTTGTTTGACTAACAATTCATAATCTGCAAGAGTTAGTTTATTACCACCTAAAATTGTGAGTTTCTTCAATTTTGGCCATGGACCGAAGTTTTTAGGAAGTGAAATATCCTTTGGCAAAAATAGATTGATGTATTCCAGTTCTTTCAATACATTTAGGTTGTCAGGAAATTGTCCCCCTCTTGTAAAGTAGAAATCAATTGATTTTAACTTACTCAAGTTTACAATTGAAACAGGAATGGTATAAGTTGTTGCCTTTAAAACTAGGTTCTCAAGATTTGAATTTGCTGGGAAATCTCCTCCGAAGTCAATTTTAGCCGATTCTACCGAAAGTGATTTTAAGGTTGAAATGCTCCATAATTTTCTGGGGACTTTAAAAATTATTGTATCGCCGGGTTGTGAATATATTTTGCATTCAAGACACTCCAAAGAGAGGTTTCTCAGGTGATTTTGTTGGAAAATAAAATCGGGCAAAGGACGATCTTTTCGAACAGCCATCCTTAATGAAGTCAGGTTTTTAAAAGTGTTTAATTCTTCAGGGTAACCATTTTTTATGTCATCAGGAAGTATAATCAGTGCTTTTACAAATTCAGGTTTTATCTGACAGTTATAAATTGGAGTTATTACGTCTCTATATTTTATATAACCTTGGTCAAAGGAGGAGAGTTTTAAGTAAACACGATGTTTTACGGTATCCTGACTAAACATAAAATAACCTTCAAGTACCAAAGTGTCATTTATTGTTGAAATCAATGGACAAAATCCTGAAATGACAATTCCTTTATTTAATTCAATTTTTGGCGCGGCACCAAACATGTTTTTATTCAATTCAAGTTCTGATTTTGTATTGATTTGACGAATGTCAGTGCACTCTGTCCCGAATTGATTTACTTGGATTTGTTTTTCCAAATGTGCATGTGCATCTTTTTTTGAAATTCCATTAATCTTGTCAAAATGAACTTTGCCGAGGTCTTGATACTTTGTTATGCAGCGTTCTTGAGTAGTTCCAGATCCTGAAGGAGGTGCTTCATGATATTTATATTGATTCATTGGAAAAGAGCGATCCGAAGGAATTAGTAATTCTTCGTTGAGCGTCGCAATAAAGTTGATTTCATAGCAATCATTATCTGTTTCTAAATATTGCCAGATTCCAGATCCGGTATATTCGGTTTGCTGACTAAGACTGGCAAAAGATGTGGCTGATACTAATAAAATTGAAAGACTAAGCTTGAAAGACATATTTTTTAATAAATATAATTTATTGCACTTTACTTTTTCACATCAAACTCATTCCCACATTCCAAACATTTGTAAACCGTTTTCCGGTAAACAGGGAAGATGAATAACAAAAAGGATGCGATAGCTGAGATGACCGCTCCTAGACTGCGCATTGATTTGTATCCGGATTCAATTTTGGTAGATTGACATTTCGGACAAGCAATGACTTGTTCATCATCCGTCGTGTAGGGAGTTTGTTCCAATTCCAATACAATGTTCTTGGCATGAGACAGGTCCTCTTCATTGATCTTTAGCTTGATTCCACCAACCAGATTGGAATACAATGGATTTACGGATACGATATTTTCATCAAATAGAAAACAGGTGATTCCTTCGCTCTCTAATTTGATTTTTAGGATATGTGCATCAATTGAATTGTCGAATGTCTTAAAAGTGATGAGTCCCATTAGAGGTTGTTTCTATAATTAAAAATGCCTTTGCTACACTGAATGAATCCAAATAAAATAGCTCCCCAGAAGATTAAGCCGATATTTGCCAGAGTCCCGATAATTCCGCCAACCATCCACAAAGAACCGAAAACAATCTCTCTTTGAGCCTTTTTCTTTAGTACATATCCCGTATAAAGACCGCGTGCCTCTGAAATCATTTGCATTGCTTTGGTTTCGTCATACCCTTTTTTGAGCAGTTTCCGGATAATTGATTGATCGTTATATTCTTGTTTGAAATAATTGAATAAAAGATTTAATTCTGCTTCATCCATTGAATTCATCAGGGATGTTTGATCAAGTATCTGGTGATTTTCCATGCCGGTAATTTGGATTAAAGTTAGCTTTTTTGCTTCATTTGGTTCTTTCAAACTGTCCGGATATTTAAAATATTCAATTAAACCGACTATATTTGCGCAACTTCTTTCAATAATTATGAAATACCATCGTATTCTGCTCAAATTAAGTGGCGAATCTCTCATGGGGGATAAGCAATTTGGAATTGACAACCAAAGACTTAGTCTTTATGCTAAGCAAATTAAGGAAATTCATGATTTGGGGGCAGAAGTTGCAATTGTGATCGGTGGTGGAAATATTTTCCGTGGTGTTCAGGCAGAAGAAGGTGGAATGGACCGGACGCATGGAGATTACATGGGAATGTTGGCAACGATGATTAATTCAATGGCGCTTCAATCAGCTTTGGAATCGGTAGGTCTTCAAACAAGACTGCAATCTGCTATTGAAATGAAAGAAATTTCCGAACCTTATGTAAGAAGAAGAGCTGTAAGACACTTGGAGAAGGGTCGGGTGGTGATTTTCGGAGCAGGAACGGGAAATCCTTATTTCACTACAGACTCAGCAGCATCGTTAAGAGCAATCGAAATCAATGCGGATGTGATCCTGAAAGGAACACGTGTGGATGGAATTTACACGGCTGATCCGGAGAAAGACCCTACTGCAACGAAGTTTGATACGATTACCTTTGAAGATGCTTATAGCAGAGGATTGAAAGTAATGGATATGACAGCTTTTACCCTTTGTATGGAAAACAACTTGCCAATTATTGTTTTTGATATGGATACTCCCGGAAATTTGAAACGATTAATGGACGGTGAACAAGTAGGAACAATTGTAAAAAATTAATAGCTATCCGCCGCGACGGATTCAATTTAGATAGATTATGACCGAAGAGTTAGAACTAATTTATGATGATTTGAAGTCATCAAATGCAAAAGCATTAGATCACTTAGAAAATGAATTGACGAAAGTAAGAGCAGGAAAAGCAACGCCTTCCATGCTTTCAGGAGTGTTGGTCGATTATTACGGTTCTCCGACTCCCATTCAACAAGTTGGAAACATCAATTCCATGGACGCACGTACATTGACTGTTCAGGCTTTTGAAAAGGCTATGCTGAATGAGATCGCAAAAGGGATCATGAACGCAAATTTGGGTTTGAATCCGCAAAATAATGGAGAACAATTGATCATACAAATCCCACTTTTGACAGAAGACCGCAGACGTGATTTGGTAAAGAAAGCGAAAGCAGAAGGTGAACATGCTAAAGTTGGAATCAGAAACAACCGCAAGGATGCGATTGATATGGTTAAAAGCTTGAAAGCAGATGGTCTTTCTGAGGATATGACAAAAGATGCTGAGAATGAAATTCAAAATCTGACAAATACGTTCATCAAGAAAGTGGATGATTTGGTAGATTTGAAAGAGAAAGATATAATGACTATCTAAAATGCGGTTCGTTTTATTTATCACAACCCTTTTTCTTCTTCTTTCATGCGCGAAACAACGGATGGTTAATCGCCTTGAAGGAAGATGGAAGTATACAAAAATGTTGATGAATAATGGCGAATACGTGGACCATTCGGAAGTCTATGAATTTACCGGGGGAGATAAGGATGAGAAGTCTGGTCTCCCTTTTATTATTTATGGTCAGGACACCACGGATTGGACCTATCGGATTTCCTCAAAGAGTGTTATTAAAGTGACCAATGCTGCAACCAATAAGGAAATTGATTGGTTAATAGAGGATATGGATAATAATTCATTGATTTTCCGGGTAGCTGAAGGAGTTGTATTCTTGGATAAGGAATAATCCGGTTTTTAATCAAAACCATTGGTTTTACTGGGCAAATAGACACATGTCTATCTGTCTTTTCGAACTAGGATTAGGAGTTCAACAAGTCAGCAGAAGATACTTCAACCAATCCCAATCCTCCGGTGTAATACAAATAACCTTTAATACCTGACATCCCGATTTCTCTTAGTACAGTCATGTAGCCTTGCACCTGTTTTTCATGTTTGGTGCTCTTTTCACCTGTTTTGAAATCAATAACAACGGTCTGTTGATCGGAAACAATCAGTTTGTCTGGTCGCAATCGCGTTTTTGAATCAAAAATCAATGTGCGCTCATTCAAATGTTTACCACTTTCGAATAGTTGCAATAACAGGTTGTTTGCGAAAGCTTCTTCCAATAGTTTGATTAAAATGCCTTCAAATTCCTGTTCGATTTCCCCTTTTAGAAGACCGGTTTTCAAGGCGGAAAATGCTGTTTCACTGGAATGGGATTTTTCCATGATGAAATGGAATTGCTTTCCAACCCGTTGGGCAGTTGTCAAGCCATCATCTTCTTGTTCTTTGGTCGATTGAATACTGATTTCCGGAAACCACAAAAAATTCTGTATCGATTGCGGACTATAATTGGTGGAGTGTTTTCGATAATGATGTTTGATTTCAGGAGCTGTTCCCAATTTTAAATGAAGCACATCATCTTCATACGAATCCGGAAACAGATTTTTAAAAATGGTATTGAATTTTTCATAAAAACTATTCCGGGATCCTTTCAGATTGATTGCATATAGTCTATCCTGAGGTCTTGTAAATGCGACATACAGCAAATTGATCGCATCCATCTTTTGTGCAGCGTCTTCTTTGTTTGCTTCCACTTGGATAGCTGGAATGGCAGTTTCAAACTTGCTCATTTTTGTTTCAACGATGTGCTCATTGATTTCCATCAGATAAGAATCGTTGTTGTTTCCTTCATTGAAGAAATTGAAGGATGGAATAATGACAACCGGAAACTCCAATCCTTTTGACTTGTGAGCAGTCATGATCTGGATTGCCTGCTCATTTTCTGAAAGCTGAACACTGAATTTCCCTTCGTTTTTCTCGTAGTAATTGATGAACTCCATCAAATCCGGACCGTTTGACATATCAAATTGATAAGCCAGATCCAATAATTGCTGCAAGTAGGTGTTTTCGATCGGGTCCAATTCGACCAACATGAGGAAATCCACCAAGAGGGAATAAATATTTTGAAAACTGGCATCCAGAAAATCTGCATTCAATCTGCTGCTTTCAAAGAACAATTGCTCCGAGAAATAGACTTTGGAATCGGAAGGATTGATCTGGAAACAATTTCCATAAGTATCGAACGCATCTTTTTTTTCCAGGATTTCAAAATAGAAATAGGCAAATTGCATGGCGCGTTGAAAATCGAACCGATTGACCTTCCATTTACAATAACAGATGGCCAATTGAACAAATTGATCGCTGTTCACCAATAAAGAATCCGAAGAAACGATCTGATAACCTTTCGACTTTAGAAAGTTCGCATATTGATTGCAGTCGCGTTTCTTTCTTCCAAGAACACAAATCTCGTAAGGTTTGTAACCATCTGTAATGCATTGTTCCACCCATTCCAATAATTGGTCATTGGTGAATTTGGTCGTGTCAATATCTTTTCTCGGATTCAGAATCAATTCCACCGATCCGCCCTTTTTACCTTTTGGGTTTTGTTTGAGGTGTTTGTAGAATTCCTGTCCGCTTTCCGGCATGAATTGCAACAATTCTTCAAAGAACTGATTATTGAAATGAACAATTTCTGCTGCCGACCGCCAGTTATCTTCCAAGCCCTCCACAGTTCCCATTTTTTGAAAGAAAAGAGAGCGCAACGCAATGGAAGGTTCTTCTTCCGGATTGTAAATAGCAGGTAATGCAATAAATTGTTCAGCAACCCCATTCTTGAAACGATAGATGGATTGTTTGGGGTCACCAACAATGAAGTTGAAATAATTGCTTCCCAGAGAATTATGAATCAATGGGACAATATTGAGCCACTGCAAGCGCGAGGTATCCTGGAATTCATCCAAAAAGAAATGATTGAATTTGGATCCCAGGCGTTCATAGATAAATGGAGCATCTTCGTTTTGAACTAATTCGGCAACGAGCTTATTGAATTCACTTACCCGGATAATGGATTCCTTGTTTCGGATATCGTCCATACTCAAGGCCAATTCTTTGAGGATTGCCAGTAAGTGGAATTGTTGAATTTTAAAATCCAATTCAATCCAATAAGAACTTTTTTCGGTTATGAACTGAAGAAATTCCAGGTAAAGGGGAGAGAATCTTGTTTCCTTTCCTTCTTCAATTGTCTTTAGAATATTCTTTAGATTGGCTTCTGTTCGTTTACTTTCTTTCAGGAAGAAAATTGGTTCCGGATTCAGTTGTAGATTAAAAACAATAGGATTGAACGTGGTGCTTTTCCCGGCAAAAGAATTTGCATCAATACCTGTTTCCAAAAACAAGCGATTCAATGAATTCAGTCGGATCGTCAATTCATCCTTTTCGGCTTTGAACTGCAATTTCCAGAGATCCAATTGTTCTTTTTTGAAATCGGTTTTGGAAAGAGTCTTGATGATCTGAAAATAACCTTCATTGGTCAAGGCTTTTGCTTTGGATAGAAGGATCTTCTTCAGATTCCAATCGTTTTCCTCTTCCAGGTTCGACTTTGCAAAGTTCAATGCCAATTGATACAGTTTGGTTTGATTCTTCGCGTCGATATTACTTAAAAGCTCATCAATCGCTTTCTCAAGAATCAAGGTGTCATCCAATGAAATCTCGAAGCTATCCGGCAGATCCAGATCCCTCGCAAACGAACGGATCAATCGGAGATTGAACTTATCGATAGTCATTACATTGAAATCTTCGTATTGATGCAGGATCTTACGAAGTACCAACCGCGCCTTTTTTTGGGTCGCTTCAGGAGTTGTTCCAACAAATGCCGCAATTTCTTCCAAATAGGATTTGGCTTCGTCCTTTCCGTTTGCAAGCCTGTTCAAATCACTCATAATCCGTGATTTCATTTCGATACTTGCCTTATTGGTAAAGGTCATAGCCATGATCTGACTGATTTCGGCCCGGTTCTCATTTTCGGAAAGCAATAAACGGAGATAGTTGCGCACCAAATTATACGTTTTACCACTTCCGGCAGAAGCGTTTACGATCAAAAAAGGTTTGCTTACATCCGAATTCATACCGATCAATCAATAATCTTTCGAAATTACCTAAAATCCCTTGGACGCTTTCCGAATTTTTAGGAATTCTCTGTTCATTGTTTTAAATTTGGTAAAACAACTGAATGAAACATTTCCAAATTCTTGCGTTGCTTGTTCCTGTTGCCTTATTCTCCTGTAAAAAGAAGAAGGATGATGTCACTGATACGCCCGTTGTTCAGCAAAGTAAATTGTCTCTAAAACCGATGTTTGGGAGTGAATTGTTGCAATTGGACTCTATTTACACCATGAGCAACGGCTACCAAATAGAGTTTGTTGAACTGAAAGCTTATTTTTCGGATATTCAGTCAGGAGGTAGCGTTATGAAAGACGTCGCTTTGTTCAATTTCAGAGCAACAGGAAATCTTGTTTTTCAAGCCAATCAGGTTGTGTCAAATCCGGCTTCGATCCAATTCGGAATTGGCGTTCCATCTTCAATCAATCACAATGATCCGAGTACTTTTCCTTCTTCAAACCCATTGAATATTGCCATCGCAAATGACATGCATTGGGATTGGAATCCGGGTTACATCTTTATCAAGGTTGAAGCAAAAGTAGATACGATTGTGGATGGAGTCACGAATTGCAATCACAACCTGGTTTATCATGTGGGAACGGATTCGTATTTCACTTCTAAAACAATTTCTAATCTCAATTGGTCTGCTGTCAGTTCTACAGTCAATCAAGCATGGCTAAAGATCGATTTGAAGAATTTCTTTGAAAATTCAGGAAATACCATTGATGTGAAAACCGAGTTCACGACACATAGTATGGCTTCCCAAAGTGTTTTAACCGAAAAGGCGCGACAGAATTTCGCTGCATCCATTAGTGCGTTATGAATCGATTCTTCATTGGAATATTGCTTTTACTCGTTCTCTTCTTAGCTTGCACTAAAGAAAAGGTTGGGTATGATCCAACGCCATATACTCTTAAGATTCCCAGTCATTTTCCACAAATGAATATTCCTTCGGATAATCCGATGACGGAAGAAGGCGTTTTGTTGGGAAGGATGCTTTTCTACGAAACAAAATTGTCATTAAATAATACCATTTCCTGTGGATCTTGCCATGCGCCGGATGCTTCATTTTCCGATCCGAATCAATTTTCTCAAGGAGTAAACGGAGCAATTGGAGTTCGGAATTCCATGGCGCTAATGAATTTAGGTTGGCAAACCAGCTTTTTTTGGGATGGTAGAGCGCATACATTGGAGGAACAAATTCTGGCCCCCGTTCCCAATCCCGTAGAAATGCACTTACAATGGAAGGATGCTATTGCGAGATTAAAGTCAGATGGGGTTTATCGCAATCAATTCTACAGAGCATTTGGTGAAGTGGATTTCGATTCGACACATGTCGCGAAAGCACTAGCCCAGTTTTTGCGAACCATGATCTCGGGGGAATCAAAATACGATGTGATGTATAAGTTTGCAAATAACATTCCATTGAGTTCCGCTGAATTGGCAATTAAAAATTCGGTTACCTCAGAAGAATGGGCCGGATTTGATTTGTTTAAAAGTTTGAACGGTGCGGATTGTTTTCATTGTCATAACGGAACATTGATGCAAGTTCAGAAATTTTCAAATAATGGATTGGATGCTGTTTTTTCAGATCTGGGAAGAGGGGCAATTACGAATAACCCGAATGATAATGGGAAATTTAAAGTCCCTTCACTTCGAAATATTGCACTTTCCGCACCTTATATGCATGATGGAAGGTTTGTAACGTTGGATGATGTGATTGATCATTATTCAACTGGAATTCAACACTCAGGAACGATAGATCCATTAATTGAATTTGCAAGTCAAGGTGGGGTTCAATTGGATCCCGATCAGCGTAATCAGTTGAAAGCCTTTTTATTAACGTTAACAGATCATAATTTTGTAACTAATCCCGACTTTAAACCGTTAAACCCTTAACGAAGTGAGTCTAATTGTTAGTACATTTGTACAAGTGATATGGAAGAAATGGTAGACGAAAGAAGATTAACCACCGAGGAGAAAGCCTTGAAAATTAATCTAACAAGTGACATTTATGGTTGTTTCGCAGAAATTGGTGCGGGACAAGAGGTTGCAGCTAACTTTTTTAAAGCGGGTGGTAGCTCCGGAACCATTGCGTATACGCAGTCGGCATATGACATGAAAGTGTCTGATGCGATGTATGGAGCTGCATCAAGATATGTTTGCGAAGAGCGTTTGATTACGATGCTTCGGACGGAATATGAAACTTTGTGTGAACGTCTTCCAAAGAAACAGGAAGTGGCTCGCTTTTTTGCGTTCTGTAATACCGTTGAATCTTTAAATTATCACAAGACAAATCAAGGTCAAGGTTGGGTTGGATTGCGCTTTCAATCAAAACAGGGAGGTGAATTCAATGACATTATCCTGCATGTTAAAATGCATGATAATTCGCATAAGGCTCAACAAGAAGCATTGGGAATCCTGGGTGTGAATCTGATTCATGCTGCTTATTTCTCAACAGATGATTTGGAAGAATTCCTGACGAACCTGGTACATCGTATTCCAAGAGATCGCGTGGAAGTGGATATGTTGCGTGTTTCCGGTCCGGATCTAGGATTGGTTGACAATCGCATCATTGCCTTGAACCTGGTGAAAAGAGGTATGACGGATGCAACGATGTTCGATCTATGTGGTACCGTTCTTCAACCTGCAGCAGCATTATATAAAAAGAATATCTTATTGATGCGTGGTCGATTCAGACCTGTCACCAAAGTGCATTTGGATATGATTGCACATGGAACAGAACAGTTCCTGAAAGAAGATGGTGTCCGCGAAGATAATTTGTCGGTGATTTTCGAGTTGACCTTGAAAGATTTGACCGCTGATGGAAAAATTTCGGACAAGGATTTCATCGACCGAGCCGAGTTATTGGAATCTCTAGGATACACGGTAATGATTTCAAATTACTTGAAACATTACAAGATGTTGGATTACCTGGCAACGATCGCTCGCGGACAAAAGATGGGGGTCATTGCGGGAATTTATAACCTGCATACCATTTTTGATGAGCGTTATTACGACAATTTGCCAGGAGGTTTGCTGGAAGCATTCGGTATCGGATTCGGGCACAATGTGAAAATGTATGTCTACCCGGCGCTCAATGTGGATACCGGTGAATTGTATACCTTGGATGAATTGTCCATTCCAAAACATTTGCATGGACTGGTACAGTTTTTAAAAGACAACAATAAACTGGCTGCAATCTCGAATTTTGATATGGAAGCATTGAAAATTCTTTCTGACGATGTGTTATCAAAAATCAGAGCGGGGGTTACAAGTTGGGAGCAAGATGTTCCGGAAAATGTTGTGAAGGCGATCAAATACTACGAACTTTTTGGCTACGACAAAAAGAAAGATGTGGTAAACGCTTAAGAAATTAAAGATTCTTGATTGTAAGTGAATTACTGACTTTTGGAATGAAAAAGGCTAAAAAGATTTGTTAGAAATCTGATTTAGTGTGAAATTATTCCTTACATTGGTCAATAATGCCACTATTTATGCGCCAATGACACAATTATCGGAAAGTTTACTATTGCTCTTAAAGCCAAAGAATACGCTTCTGCTTTTTCTGTTTGTTTTCAGTTCATTTAGTGGTTTTTCTCAGAAAATAAAATACGATCATCAAAAATTTACTAAAGAAATCCAGAAGCTCCAGGAGGAGATGATTGTGGATATCTCAAAAGCGAATGAAACACTTCGGTTTCTGGATAATAAGTACAAGGGTTTTCATAGTGCGGAGATCAATTACCGTCTCACGATTAAGAAGATCAAATTTTTTAGTGCTTATGGGGATTATGCCCGTGTAAAATTCGAAATCAATAAGGCCAAACGTTTCCAGTTTTTCTTCAAAGTCAAGAAACAAGATAAATTGTACCTGGATTTATACAGTGCGGTTTATGAGAGTTTGGGGCAAAATTACGATCTGCTGATTGAAAGGGCAAACAAGATTCTTCTTGAATCCGATAAATCGGATAAGTACCTGTTGCTTCAATGCCGATTAGTACTTGCGAACTCTTACAGTGAAACAGGCAATTTTGAACAAGCGACCCATGAAATAGACGAAGCAAAAATCTTAGTTGGTAAAATGAGTGCTCCTTATAGTTTTCAGGTGGCAAATTCTGCCGGACAGGTCTACTTTTTTAATAATAAAGTCAATAAAGCAATCAAGGAGTTTCAATTTGCCAAAGAACTATCGCGAATCAATAAGTGGAAGTATGCGGAGCAATATGCAAACGCAAGTTTGGGTGAAATCTATCTTTATACCAATCAATTGGACCTTGCGAAGCCTTATTTCGACATGGTTCTGAAAAATGAGAAATCAACTGAATTGCGGGATCTGTTTCAGGTTTATGGATGCCTGGAACATTATTATGATCTCAAAAAGAACATGGATTCGTCTTACTACTATTCAATCCGAAGAAACGAAATCGATGATTTGTTGGAGAATCTACGAAGTGAAAATTTGGTTTTTGAACTCGAAAAAGACTTTCAGACGGAATCAAATCAGTATTTGTTGGAAGAAGAACGAGGGAAGAATCAGCAATTGCGATTGATCCTGATTCTCATTCTTATGAGTATTGTGATAATCATAAGTGTCTCTTACTTGTTTATCCGCCAAAAAAATGATTCGAATAAGGTACTTCAATTACAGAAGGAGGAGATTGATGAAAAGAATAAGGAAATTTCGAATTCCCTGGCTATGAAAGAAAGCCTTTTGAAAGAAATCCACCATCGGGTTAAGAACAATTTGCAAGTGATTTCCAGTATTTTGAACCTTCAATCCAGGAATGTGCATGATCCGGAAGCACTTCGGATCATTGAGGAAGGGAAGGAACGAATTCGGGCGATTGCTTTGATTCACAATCAGCTTCATCTCAATAACGACTCCGCTTGTGTAGAAATGGGGGCTTATTTGAATAAATTAATTTCTCAGATGAGAGAATCATTTTCGAGTTACAATAAGGTGATTGAGGTAAAAGTAAATGTGGAAGAGATCGATCTGGCAATAGATTACGCTGTGCCTGTAGGATTGATCATGTGTGAACTGCTTTCAAATTCCTATAAACACGCCTTTACGAAACGAGAAAAAGGACTCATTGAAATTGAGTTAAAGAACAATCCCGAAAAGAAATTGAATTATGAACTTCTGGTGAAAGACAATGGAGTAGGGTACAAAGGAAAAATAGATTTCCTGGAACAATCATCCACTGGTGTTGAAATTGTGAGCGCTTTTATTCAGCAATTGGATGCTCAGTATTCTTATATAAACGATGGTGGAGGGTTCGGTTTGTTTATCCAATTTGCAATTGATGAACGACATTCGAAGTTGAATTGATTTTTTTTTGATAATTTAGTTGAAAGTAGTGTTATGCCGCATATTAAGAATGCCTTGTTGAGATTTCGAATTATTGATCGCGCCTTGAGAAATAATTACAACCCTTATCCGACAAAAGCAATGCTACGTGCGGCTTGTGAAGAAGCGTTATTCGGAAGTGTTGACGGGGCGAATATTTGTGATTCTACCATTGAGAAGGACATGTTTGCCATGAAGATGGAACACGATGCGCCAATCAAATATTCCAAAAGACATAATGGATATTACTACAGCGATCCGGAATTTTCATTGGATGAAATCCCTTTGAATGAATCTGATATTGAGGCGATCCGATTTGCGGCAAATACCTTGAGTCAGTTCAAAGATGTCGGAATGTTCAAACAATTCGGTTTTGCAATAGATAAAATTGTAGACCGTGTAAATATCTCTACGGATATCAATGACAAATCGATTGAACGTTTCGTTGAGTTTGAAACCCCCGTTTCTTCAAGGGGAAGTGAGTTTTTGAATCCGATTTTGAATGCGATCAAAGCTGGAAAAGTCATTTATTTTGATTACGAAAGTTTCCAAACCCAAAAGCGCAAAGCCCGAAAGGTACTCCCTCTTCTTTTAAAAGAGTACCGCAATCGCTGGTATCTGTTGTGTTATGACCTGGTCAAAGAAGGAATCATCACCTACGGTTTGGATCGGATTTATGATCTTCAGGAATCGGAAGAGGTATTCCGTTCACCGATTTCATTTAATCCGGACCAGTTTTTTGAGCATGCAATAGGAATAACTGCAAGTAATGGGAAACCTGAAACGGTAGTTTTCAAAGCAGATAATATCGCAGCGAAATACATCGAATCACAACCTTTTCATTTCTCCCAGCGGATTGTGAAAGAAGGTAGAAATAGAACAACCTTTGAGATGAAGGTCTTCATCTCCGAAGAATTGATCCGTTCATTGCTTTCCTATGGAGGAGAATTGGTCGTACTGGAACCTGAACTTTTGGTCGGACATATGATCCAGCGTGTTCGGGCAATGGTGGAAAATTATCAGTGACCTATTTCTTGATCAGGATTTGGGAATTTGTTTTCGTTTTCAGGATGAAAACTCCTTCTTGTTGATTATTAAAATAAACGTCAGTATATCCTTTATTCTTACTGATAGTCAAATTAGCGGAAATATCCTGACCGATTGAGTTGAGTATTTTTAGATTGTCCAGTTCATTTTGATCTCCCAAAACACGTACTTTTTCGGTTGTCGGATTCGGGAAAACAAGAATTTCATTCCCTACTAACTCCAGATTATTATTTAGTGAAACAGATTTCAGGATAGTTTTTGCACCATCTAAGTCGACTTGAGTTAAACGATAGTAGCTAATCCCATCCAAAGGTTCGTGGTCCAATTCCTGATAATTTATAAGTGTGTTACTTTCACCTGCTGCTTTTGTAGTAAATAGTCGGTCCCAGTTTTTTCCGTCAGATGAACGTTCAACTTCGAAGTAATCACTGTCGTTTTCGGATTCAGTTTCCCATTCCAACAAAACAGATTGATTGATTGGGGTAGCAGTGAAGTCAATGAATGTAACCGGAAGTACATTTCCAACAGAATAATGTACGGTCCCATTAAAACTACGGTTATTATAATTTGTCGAAAACGGATAAGCTTTTCCTATTCCTCCGGCAATGGTAATATTCGCATCTGAAGCAAGATTCGTATATCCGGAATTGTTTGTATAACGAATTCCTGTTGTGGCAGCTGTACTAGTGGCTGTAACGTAAAAACTATAAGTTTGTCCTGCAGGGATTACAATATTGAGTGGAATATCCATTGGAGAGGGAGTGTCAAAGGCGACGCATGGAACAGAGGGATTAGAACCTATCAATGTCCATGCAGCGGCGTTTGATTCAGAACCGACATAACTTCCAACTTTATAGTAGATTTCATAATTTCCATTGGAACCGAGAATTAAATTCAGATCAAAACACAAAATAGTAACTGTATTTGTTGCTACTATATTGAACATTTCGCCTTTGTTGGAATTATTACTTACGTAAGAAGTTGCTAAAGAATTTCCAACACTTGTACATTGAGAAAGAGTTGTTTGGGATACAAATAGCGTTGCGAATAATGTCGAAAGAATAGTGAACTTCAGCATGAAAATGATTTAATAGATGTAAAATTAGTTCTTTTTAATTCTTTTTAAAAGTTTATTCTTCATTTAATATGGAATTAAAAGCCGGTATTTTTCTGAAATTCGAGGTGGCGGGAATTCCGTTTTTCTTTTATTAATTTCATTCACACCTCTGTTATAGCTCTGTTTTTCCACTGCGGCAGACTAAGTGTTTTTCTTATCTTTGTTTCAAAAGAAATAAGAATGGTACTGATTCAAGAATTCAAAAACGGAGTTTGCACACTGACATTAAATAGACCTCAGGTTTTTAATAGCTTCAATAAGGAAATGGCTTTTGCTTTACAGGCTGCTTTAGATGCATGTGAAAAAGACGATGCGGTTAGAGCGATTGTAATTAAAGGAGAAGGAAAAGCTTTTTGTGCGGGTCAGGATTTAGCTGAAGCGACAGATCCGAATGGTCCTGAAATGCAATCGATTGTAAAAGACCATTATAACCCGATCATTGAACGAATCCGAATGATTGAGAAACCAATCATCGCTGGGGTGAATGGAGTAGCAGCAGGAGCAGGAGCGAATATTGCTTTGGCTTGCGATTTGACGATTGCGAAAGAATCAGCATCCTTTATTCAGGCATTTTCAAAAATCGGATTGATTCCGGATTCCGGAGGGACATTCTTCTTACCTCGTTTAATCGGGACTCAAAAAGCCCTGGCTTTGATGATGACAGGAGAGAAAGTTTCGGCAACCGATGCAGAAGCTATGAATATGATTTACAAAGTCGTTTCAGACGAATCGTTTGAAGATGAACTGACTAAATTGGCAGAAAATATGGCTTCCATGCCAACTTATGGTTTGGGCTTAACGAAACGTGCAATTAACGCCAGCTTTACGAATAATTTGACGCAACAATTGGCACTAGAAGAGCAATTACAGACACTTGCCGGAAATTCAGAAGATTTCAAGGAAGGTGTGAATGCATTCATGGAAAAAAGAAGTCCTGTTTTTAAAGGGAAATAGATTTTTAGAGTCAGGACTTCTGGAGTCAAGACTCTAAAAGCTGCTTTTCGATAAAATTTCGTATATTAAGGTAACAATCATTATTTACCGGTTATGCGACATAATTTTAGAGAATTATCTTCTTGGAAATTTTCCTTCAATTTAGTGAAAGAAGTTTATCTGATAAGTAAGAAACTTCCGAATGATGAAAAGTTCGGATTGAAGAGTCAAATTCAAAGATGCGCGGTTTCGATTCCCTCAAATATAACGGAAGGTTCGGGACGCATAACAGATAAGGAATTTCTTTACTTTTTGAATATTGCAGTTTCTTCGTCCTATGAATTGGAAACACAATTACTTTTGTGTTCGGAACTGTTTAATATTGAAGTAAGAGAATTAATAGAAAAGTTGGAAGAAATTCAGCGAATGATAGGTGGATTGAAAAAGAAATTATTAAATACTAAAATATAAAAGACAATTGGAGGAAATAAAGTATTGACTCTTGTCTCCGAATTGTCTAAAAGTCTAATAAAATGAAAATAGGAGTACTAGGTGCCGGAACAATGGGGGCGGGAATTGCCCAGGTAGCAGCTCAATCAGGACACGATGTTGTTTTGGTGGATGTGAATCAGGTTCAACTGGATAAGGCTAAGGCTTCTTTGATCAAAGTGCTCGATCGCATGATTGAAAAAGGAAATCTGGACGAAACCGGAAAGAATGACCTGTTGAATAGAATGCAATTTTCTACGCAATTGGCAGATTTCAAAGGGACAGGTTTGGTTATCGAGGCGATTGTTGAACGATTGGATGTTAAACACACGGTCTTTAAAGAGATTGAAGAAATTGTTGGAATGGATTGCATCATTGCTTCGAATACTTCATCCTTGTCCATTGCATCAATTGGTTCCGTATTGAAAGTTCCAGCTCGTGTGATTGGGATTCATTTTTTCAATCCGGCTCCATTAATGCCTTTAGTGGAAATCATTCCTGCAGTTCAAACAAGTGCTGAAACCTTGTCGACGGCAAAATCAATTATCGATTCATGGGGTAAACTGACTGTTGTTTGCAAGGATACTCCCGGATTTATAGTAAATCGTGTAGCCAGACCATTTTATGGGGAAGCATTGCGTATTTATGAAGAAGGTCTTGCAGATTTTGCAACAATCGATTGGGCTATGACAGAGCTGGCTGGTTTCAGAATGGGTCCTTTCACTTTGATGGATTATATTGGAAACGATATTAATTACACCGTTACGGAAACAGTTTTCGCGGCGTTTTATTACGATCCACGATTCAAACCTTCATTTACTCAGAAAAGACATATGGAAGCTGGGTTTTTGGGTCGAAAAACCGGAAGAGGTTTTTACGATTACTCGGAAGGAGTTACTTTGCCAAGCCCCATTAAAGATGAAAAACTAGGACAACAAATAGTAGATCGCATTTTAGCAATGCTGATTAATGAAGCTTACGATGCCTTGTTCTTAAATATTGCAAGTCGGGAAGATATTGACTTGGCAATGACAAAAGGAGTGAATTATCCAAAAGGATTGTTGGCCTGGTCGGAAGAGATCGGTTTGAAAACCGTTTTGAAGAGATTGGAAGATTTGTTCCAGGAATATGGTGAAGACAGATACAGACCAAATCCACTATTAAAGAGATTAGCAAAATAAAACTAAAAACAGTCGGGGCGTCCCGTATGTACGGGATTCGCCCCGACTGTTTCGCCCCGACTTTTTTGTATCGATTAATTAAGAAACCAATTCCGCTTCTAAAGTAATTTCGAAGCTAAAAGCACCACTCACCGGACAATTTTTCTCTGCACCTTTCGCAATACGTTGAAATTCCTCCCCAATTTCAGAGAACAGGTTTTCTATAATCGAATGTTCGTCGGGTGAAAGTTCCGTAGCCGGAAATTGCCCTGCATTCTGAAATAGCAATCCATCGCAAGCTACTTCCCGTCATGAATTTGGATACAATAAAAATCCCTGCTGTAATTCAGGCTGATTGCATTTATGCCTTTCAGCAATTGAATCCGCTGATAACCACAGAAAAAGAGCGTTGGTTTTGTAGTTCTGTAAACATTGAAATCGATCAGGAGCTCGCAATCCTCCGGAACAAATAGGATACTGATGTCCTTCTTATAGGGGTTGTGCATTGAAAGAATCGCGTGCTTCTTTCGTCTGAATGCGCAGCCATTCGAATGATTTATAATTCGATTCGAATTTCAGTTTGCTTTGCTCGTCAGGTTTCATTCTGTAAGATGAAGCATTATTTCCATGTTTTCAGGACTTTTTCAGCTTGCCGGGAGTAAAACCCTTTCTGATTTTTGATTTTGACAAACAATTCTTTCGCACTGGATTTATCCCCGTTTGCCAACCTGCTTTCTGCCAAATACCATTCTGCTTCGTCATTGAAGTTTGAAAATTCCAATTGCAGACATGCTGAAAAGTTAATACAGGCATCGCTGTACTGACCCAAATTGTAATAACACCAGCCGGCATAAAAGCGCGCGTTCACGTCATCCGGATAATTTTTAATGATTTCATTGAATCGGGAAAGGGCCTGTTTCCATTTTCCACGATTGGTATAATTCAATGATTTTTCCAAATAGTCCATATAAGGAATATTGACCAATTTCATTTGTGGTTCTTCGGGAACAATGTCGTCCTTATCTTTCTGGTCGGCTGGAATTCCGGTAAGAATGATTTGTTCGATTTGCACCGTTGGTTTGCTTCGATACTGAGAATAATCGATTGCTTTTAAATCCTGCAGGTAAATTTCCTTTGCAATCTTTTGTTTGGAAACTGTTACGGGCTTTTGCTCAATCAGTGGCGGAAGTGGTTCCAATACCAATTCAGGGAAAGGTATTTCCATATTTTCCTCCTTTTTATCTTCTACGGGAAGATTCTTGATTTCGTTTTGGGATGTTTTGATCTCATGAACCGTAATCTGATCTTTTTGGGGAATTGCAATCAATGTGTCAATTTCTTCTGGGATATTGATGTCGGTATTCTCTAATTTTACCATCATGGGTTTTTCCGTCACCACCTGATTAGTTGTTCTTGGAATCAGGATAAATGCTAAAGTGATAATTACCGCTACAGAAAGACCTATTATATAAGGAGTGAAATTAGTTCTTGAGAAATTCATTTTGCGATCCAATTGTTTCATTTTTGAAAATGGGACATTGGAATCCTGCCATCCTTCGAGCGCGTCGCGATCAAAATCAGTCAATTGTTCGTTTGAATCCTCTTTTGAGAACTTTTGGAGGAGTTTCTCAAATTCATTTCGAGAGATATAATCTTTATTCTTCATGACTTTCCATCCAAATTTTTAAATTCCTTTTTCCATTTTGAATTGAACTTTTCACCGTATTTAATGGGATGTTCAATTCATCGCTGATATCTTGATAGCTTTTATCCTGTAAATAGAACAATTCAATACAAATGCGCTGGTCCTCTTTCAAATGTTGAATAGCTTGTTCCAGTTTGGTGAGTTTTTGTTCCCGTTCACTGTTCAGTTCGTCCATTTCAGGAGAGTCCGCTTGTAATAAGTTCTCGTGAATGGGAGTTTGATGCGTTTTTTGTTTGCGAAGATGCATCAGGCATTCATTTTTTGTTAGCTGATACAACCACGATTTGAAATGTTGAATCGTGTGCTTCTCTATTTTTTGATTCAATTCACCAAAGATTTTCATTGTTGTATCTTCGGCATCTTCGTATCGTTTCAGGTACTTAATGCATGTTCCCAAAACCAGATGTCCATAACGCTCATATAATAGAGGTATGGTAAACAGGTTTTCTTCCTGTTTATAAAGCTGGATCAGATCCAAATCCGACAGATTGCTGTGCCTATTATGTCCTCGTTGAAACAACATCATGAGGTAGAGATGCATTAAATGAAATAATTCCATAAAATTTATATACTATAAAAGTAAGGACTTAAATTTACACCTGTTATGAGTGAACTGAAAAGAATTGGAGTTTTGACTTCCGGTGGAGATTCTCCTGGAATGAACGCGTGTATCCGTGCTGTTGTTAAAGCGGGAATAGGAAAAGGTATTGAGGTATTCGGTATCGAAGATGGATATAAAGGAATGATTGAAAACCGAATTCGGGAATTGACTTATACAGATGTAAATAATATCATTCATTTAGGTGGTACTATTTTAGGAACTGCCAGAAGTGAGACTTTTAGAACTATTGAAGGAAGAAAACAAGCTGTTTCCAATTTGAAGAAACATAAAATTGAAGGTCTGATCTTGATTGGTGGTGATGGAACTTATGCTGGTGGGATGGCTTTGACCAAAGAATTCGATATTCCGGTAATCGGATTGCCTGGAACTATTGACAATGATATTCATGGGACAGACTTTACTATAGGATATGATACGTGTTTGAATACAGTGGTTGAAGCGGTAGATAAGATCAGAGATACTGCATCAAGTCATCATCGGGTATTTTTTGTGGAGGTGATGGGAAGAGCTTCCGGTTATATTGCTTTGAATAGTGCAATTGCAAGTGGAGCCGAATCGGTGTTGATTCCAGAAACATTAACAGAGATTGGTTTACTGGCCAAGGAAATAAAAAATCAAAATAAAGGAATTCGTAGCTCTATTATAATAGTAGCAGAAGGAGATGATGAAGGTGGAGCAAAGGAAATCATGGAGAAAGTGAAGCCGTTCTTAGATGGATATGATTTGAGATATTCTGTATTGGGACATATTCAACGAGGAGGAAGCCCTTCCGCATTTGATCGGATTCTTGCAACACGAATGGGAGTGAAGGCAGTTGATTTACTTATTGAAGGTGAAAAATCTATCATGATTGGTCAAATTGGAAGAGATTTAGTGTTTCGAAATATTATGGAAGGAACTACTGGAAACGTATCTACTAATGATTCGGGCATCGAATTACTGAAGTCTTTATTGACGAAAGGATAATTTATCGAAAATATTTTTGACTTTAAAAACTGTTTATTCAATGAGTTAGGTATTGGTACTAATCTTTTCCACAATTTTTTCTTCAAAAAGTGTTGCAAAAGTAGAATAAGTGGGTACCTTTGCCACCGCTTAGAACGATAGGCGCTTCGGAAACGGAGGAGTTGAAAAGAGAGAAAAGAGGAGTCAGAAAAAAGTTTTTCAAAAAGCTTGCTAGAATAAAAAAGATGATTACTTTTGCACCCCGCTTAGAACGATAGGCGCTTCGGAAACGGAGGAGTTGAAAAGAGGAGAAAAAAAGAAATCAAAAAAAAAGTTTTAGAAAAGCTTGCTAGAATAAAAAAGATGATTACCTTTGCACCCCGCTTAACAACGGAAAGCCAGCAAACGAGCGGTGATTGATTGAAATAAGAGTTTAAAAAAAAGTTTAAATATTTTTTCACAAACACTTGTTAAAAAGAAAAACTTGCTTACCTTTGCAACCCCGAAACGATAAAGGGAAAACAAAAAAAAAGAAGAGCTGAACAGCGGTTCACTTGAGAGAATAAAAAAAGAAAGCATTGCTTTTGAAAGATTAAAAAAAAGATAAACAACGGTTTATTTTAAGATGACATAAAAGAGATAAACACTCTTACAATAATTGAAACGAAAAGTTTTAATTATTGACAAAAAAGTTCTTTGACAGATTAGGAAATAAGGAAACAGCGTAAACAGAAAAATTAAACGAGCACATCAACAAATTCAAAGTTTTTTACAACGGAGAGTTTGATCCTGGCTCAGGATGAACGCTAGCGGCAGGCCTAACACAT
>NZ_CALRYJ010000012.1:0-141731 GCF_943372375.1 Fluviicola taffensis DSM 16823
TTTTGCTTTTCAACTTTCATTAAGTCAAAGAAATCAACCAATAACTCTGGAAGTACCAGTTTCAATAGTTCAATTTGTGGATCCAATCGCTTTTTTTTCCAAAGTTCTAAATTCTATTCAAATTCCTCCCCAACTTTTGAGAATGATCCAAAACTTGAAGGAATACGCAGGTTTTATAACTAGCAAAACAACTTATACCGACAATTATAATTCGGAGTTTCATTATCACGAAAATCCTCATTTGAGTTTTATCCTTCATGGTGGAAACTATGAATATAAAAAATCTCAGAAATCCGTAAAAAGTAGTGGAGATGTATTGTTCTATCATTCAGGAGAACTACATAAAACAATTCCGACAAACGAACAGACAAAGAACTTAAACTTAGAAATTGACACTCATTTCCTGAAAGAAAATGATTTGTCAGAAGCGGCATTAAAAAATGTAGTTGACAATAGTTTTAACAGTCGGTTATTTATGCTTAAAGTTCATTCCGAACTTCAATTAAATGATACAATAACAGAAAAAGCCATTCAGGTAGTATTGCTGGACTTTTTAAACAATGTTAAAACAACTAATTATCAAGTGGTTAAATGGCTTTATGAACTCAGGGATATTTTGAATGATGAATGGAACATCAATCACAGCTTGTCTGAATTATCCGTCCGTTTAGGCATACATCCTGTTACCATCTCTAAGAACTTCAGTAAGTATTTCGGGTGTTCCTATGGAGATTACGTCAGAAAATTAAGAATAGACAGAAGCCTTACTTTGATAAAAAACACCAACTGTTCTTTAACAGAAATTGCTCTTCTTTGTGGCTTTGCAGACCAAAGTCATTTCATCAGAGTTTTTAAAACCTTCACCGGGTTAAATCCTAAATATTTTCAAAAACTTTAATGAGGCTAATTCTGTTCTATTTTATCCATACTAATATTCCGTTCTTTGCTAAGAAAATAGCATTAAAATGATGAGAACTAAATTATTCCTTGTGTTCATTTTGTTTCAAACAAGTTTATCGGCACAGGATACCATACCTTTTACCATTGGTAAAAACAATAAAATCTATCTAAAAGTACGGGTCAATAATTCGGATGAATTAAATTTCATGTACGATACGGGAGCAGATGTTTGTGCCATAAAAAAATCGATTTTAGATAAAGCAGCTGTAAAAATTGATGGAACAGAGGAAAATGTTGGTGTTGGCGGAGTATCATTGGTTGAAACATCTTCAAAAAATGAAATAAACATCAGCACCTTTCACAAAAAAGAACACAAGTTGCTTGTCCTGGACTATGAAGATGATCTGGAAGATGGCATAATTGGTTGGACCTACTTTGAGAACAAGGTGGTTAATATCAATTACGGAATTAAAAAAATGATCATTCACGATAAGCTCCCTGAAATTCCGAAGGAATACATGAAATTGAAATGCAAAAAGATTGATAACCTGTTTTTTGTAAAATTAACCCTGGTTGTGAAGGGTAAAAAAATGAGTGATTGGTACGAACTGGATACAGGTTCTGACGGTTCATTAATGATCAGTAATCTATTAGGTAGAAAACGTCATTTATTCGGTGAAATGATTCAAATTGGCAATTCAGTGTCCAGAGGTTCTGATAACAATTTGATAGAGAATGATTTGGTGCTGTTGGATGAGCTAAGAATAAAAAACTATCGGTTCTATAGAATTCCAATTGATTTGGCAACTACCGAAAGTTCAGTTGAAAACAATGATATTATTGGAAATAACTTTTTAAAGAGATTTCATTTATTTATGGATTTTGGGAATAATACAATTTATTTGAAAGTAAATAATTTGGTTCATTCCTATTATTTAGAATCACTGGTAGAATAAGAACACGGTCGAATAGCTAGCAAGGTGTTGCCAAAGATGTTACTGAATGACTTCAATTAAAGCTTCAATTTATCTCTTCCCTTTGTTGGGTTGCGCATAGATGGATGTCCCCAAAACTGTAAAGCGCAATACATCATTCTTTCAGTGGCATTTAATCCTGCTTCACATTAAAATCCTGCGGCTTAAGCTGCTTTTATCTCTGTCAAACCGGAAGATTGCATTAGCATTGTTGGATCAAATTCAACAATATGCTGGAAAAATTCAGAACACTTTGCGAAGGGAAACTCTACCTTAAACTAATAACGGTTTTTCTGGTTGTTTTGTCTTCATTAGCTATACTGATTCCCATCGTTCAGCTCGCTCTGCTGTTTGGAGTAGATCTGATGAAAGAACATGATGTTCGAATGAAGGTTGAATTTGGTAACGTCTTTTTCTTCTTTCTTTTTGGCGCTTGCTCGATTGCAATTATTGGCCTTGCACAGAAATATCTGCACAAAAGAACACTCGCTGATCTCGGCTTTAGAACCAACGGTTTATCCACCACGGCGGATTTCTTCATTGGTTTTATGGTAGGCGTGTTTATGTTTGGATTGGAATACCTGGTACTGGGAATAAGTGCAGGTGAGGTCAAATTTGTATCTGTAATTCCCAACAAGATTTCCATACCTGCGTATATTGGTTATTATAGCTATTTCTTCTTCGGGGTGTTAATTTGGAACTCGCTCATTGAGGAACTGGGCTGTCGGGCTTATCCTATTGAAGCACTTCGGAAACACCTTAATCCTCACATCATTTTCATTCTAATGGGAGTTCTTTTTACACTCGCTCATTTTGTTGTTCGCGATTTCAGCATCTCTTATGCGATAAGCTTGTTTATAACCTCCTATGCCTTGTCAGGGGTTTACTATTATTCCGGTTCCATTTGGTTGGCTATAGGAGTTCATACCGGCATCAATTGGTTTGGTTTTTCCTTTGCTGGCGAAAATTGGAAATTGGGAGCATTGGTCCGAATTGAATTTTATGATCTCCCAACATGGATTATGGATGTTACACGTCCATTCATTGGGATTTGTGTATTCTTGCTTGTGAGGAGTGCCAGTAAAAAAGGGCTATTCAAAAAAATCTGCAAGTAGGAAAGAAACAAAATTTATCTTTACTGCTCCGCTCATTAAATGACAAACACAACCCAAAATAACAGCTTTCGCATTTACCCTTGGGTATTCATCCCATTATTTGGGTTGATTTACTACACTACACTTTTCATGATGACTATGGGGCGAGATGCTGATTACGGTTTCGATTGGATCGCGGCACTCATCATTTCAACTCAATTTGGGGTTATTTGGTGGCTCACCCAATTTACACTAAATAAACTGCTGAAAAGAGGATGGCGGATGAATATTCAATTGTTCCTCTTTGGTGTGATAGCAATTGTCCTGTTAAACGATTGTATCTTCTTTACATTAAGGAGTATTTACGTTTCAATCAGGTATCCGGAATTTTCATTGTTCAATTGGGCGTTGCTTACAATTATCTCACTTGATGGTCTGTTAAAAGGAATGATCGTTATGAGTATTTTGTTCAGTCTCCATTTTTTCAAACGATGGAGGCTTGAAAGCGAAGAAAATGAACGATTAAAACGAAACGAATTGGAGCTTCAGAATAGAGCATTAAAAAGTCAACTAAATCCACATTTCCTATTCAATAATCTGAATACATTGTCCGGATTAATCCGACAGGATCCGGCGATTGCAACTGAGTTTTTAAAAGAAATGTCAGACATGTATCGCTATATTTTAAAAACAACTGAAACGGAGGTTGTTCCATTGATGGAAGAGGTACAATTTGCCGAAAGCTACACCCGCTTGCTAAAAAAACGCTTCGGTAAAAACTTCAACTACTCTATAGAAGTTACCGATTTCGATTATGTCCTTCCACCAATTTCCCTGCATTTATTGTTAGAGAATATTGTCAAACACAATCGGATTGATGCCGAATGTCCGATGCACTTTACGATTAAACAAAAGGACAATGCATTGGTTGTTGAGAATACAATCAGCCTAAAGAACAACGTGGATTCTACAAAAAAAGGACTGCAGCTATTAACCGAACAATACACCTTTCTTACAAACAAAACCATCGAGATCCGCGAAGAAAACAACTTGTTCTCGGTTAAATTACCTTTACTGAAAATAATAGGATGAATGTATTAATCATAGAAGATGAAGAAAGCGCTTTTGAGAACCTGAAACGCATCTTATTGGAAATTGATCCAACGATTCAGATCATTTCATGGTTGCAGAGTGTTGAGCAATCCATTCATTGGTTTAAAACAAATGATTCTCCTGATCTCATCTTTTTAGACATTCAATTGAGCGACGATGTGAGCTTTAAAATCTTTGAAACGGTAGAAGTCACCTCACCAATTGTATTTACAACTGCTTTCGATGAATATGCGATCAAAGCTTTCGAATTAAACAGTATCGATTATATTCTAAAGCCCATCTCAAGGAACAGTATCGAAAAGTCAATTACGAAGTACAAGTCGAGTATAAATCGTCTTCCTAAATCTTACAATAGCTTCATTCAGGATTTAAAGTCCGTTTCGATCAATCCATCCTATAAAGAGCGCTTTTTGGTCAACAAAGCAGATGAATTATTAATCGTTTCAACCGCAAATATCTCTTATTTCTTTAAGGATAGCGAAACTTACATCGTATTAAAAAATGGCGATCGCTATGCTGTCAAATTCACGTTAGATGAGCTCATTCATGTATTAGACCCCGCTCAATTCTACAGAATCAATCGTCAACTGATTGTTAGTATAGATGCCATATCTAAAATTTCGTTGTGGTTCAAGGGGAAACTAAAATTACGGCTGATTCCGGAATTTGATAAACCTGTTTTTGTGAGTAGGGAAGGCGCCACCAAATTTAAAGCCTGGATGGACAAATAACGACTATTGAGAACAGATTCAATTAACTATATTTGGAAAATTGGAGAGTAATGTATTCTAGACTTAGCTTACCAGCAAGCATAAATAAAACGCAGAAAAAAATGAACATAAACAAAATACTAACTTTAGCACTGACGCTTTTTTGCTTTCTGGCAAATGCACAAAACAACTTCAAAATTTCGGGTAATTTAAGTGGGTTTGAAGAAAATTCTCTTGTGAAAATTGACAGAGAAAATATTACTTTGGACAGTTGTCGTCTAAAAAACGGGAAATTTGAACTCAAGGGAAATTTTGAGCAATCGCCTTCTTCTGTTTATTTGTTTATTGAAAACGGAAAAGATTGGATTTACAGTTCTTTTTTTATTGGAAATGAAAACATTACAATCGATGCGAAAATCGAGGATTTTCCACATAGCGTAAAAACCAAAGGTTCAAAATATGATGATTTGAGATACAAATTTGTAAGCGTTGGAAAAGATTTAAATATTGAAAGGAGTAAGTATTTAAAAGAAATGTTTACGCTTCGAGACCAAAAAAAATGGAATGACAGTTTGCAAAGGGAATATTGGGGAAAATCTGAGCCTTTTGGAAAAATCACAATTATTGATCAAAAATTAGACAAAATTCAAAAAGACTTTATTGTGGAAAATTTAAATTCTTACTACGGTCTTTGTCTTTTGGAAATGTCAAAAACTCAATATTCTGAAACCGAACTTTCCAATCTAATTTCTCAACTAAAACCGGATTTCAAAAAAACGGTTTATGCAAAATCAATCAATACGCATATTAAAAATCCGGATTTGAAAATCGGCGACAGATTCTATGATTTTTCAGCTTTAAATTCAAAAAATAAAAAAGTGAATTTTTCCGATTATTTTGACGGGAAATACGTTTTGTTGGATTTCTCAACTTTGTTTTGTGGATTTTGTCAACAAGCAATACCTGAACTCGAGAAAATCAAAAAAATGCAAAACGATAAATTGGAAATCATCACATTTTATGTGGATGAAAGCCAAAAAGGTTTTGACGGATTATCAGAAAAACACAGCGAAAACTGGAATGTTCTTTGGGATAAAGAAGGCAGGTTGAGTGATACTTATGCCAAATATAAAGTGTTTGGAACACCTACTTTTTATTTGTTCAATTCCAACGGAAATTTAGTCCAAAAATTTGACGGATTTTCCGAAGATTTTTCCGGACAAATTGAAAAAGCGTTGAACAAATAATGCCAACTGGTAACAAGGGTTGTGCAATCAACTAGTTCGAAATAGCTGATATTAACTCCAAAAGGTAAACAGAAATAGTTCCCTTTTTTTGTTTCATGAATTTCTTATTCTTTTTATAATCTTTGAGAATTTTATTTTTCATAGCTTCGTTGCTGATTGGTATGAAACATGATTAAGCAATTCAATTACAAGCAATTTGGGAACATCGACTTGGCCTTTTACAACAATACCACCAAGTCAACAAATACCATAGAAGATCACATAAAAATCATCTTTATTCCGCAGCATTATGGGATAAAGATTGACTTTCAGGAGTTTATCTTGCCACACGACGCTTTATTGTTTGTAAATCCCAAAGTGGTAGTGCAGCCATTAGACAAGGACCTATCAGGTGCTGAACTAATCCATTTCAACCGAGATTTTTATTGTATCGAAATCCACGACCAGGAAGTAGCTTGCGATGGTATTTTGTATAATAATGTTTTTGAAGTACCCTTTATTGAATTGGATGAAAACCAGTCTGCGGATATTCAAAAAATCATTACGGATATAAAATCTGAAATGGAGTCGCAAGATGCCAGTACCGAGGAAATGCTCCGGATTTTGTTGAAACTAATAATTCTCAAGTCCACACGGATTTGGAAAGAGCAACACCATCTGGCTGAAAATGAACAATATTCGGATGTTCAGTTTTTAAGAAAGTTCAGCAAATTGGTGGAAGAAAATTACAAAACACACCATGCGGTAGCCGATTACGCAGATATGCTTGCGATCACTCCCAAAAGTCTGAGTAAAAAAATAGGCTTACTCAGCAAGGATACTCCAAATGATATCATTAAAAATCGGATCATCTTAGAAAGCAAACGTCTATTGGCTCATACAACACTTTCGGTGAAAGAAATTGCGTACAGTTTGAACTATGATGATGATGCTTATTTTGTCCGTTTCTTTACAAAAAATACCGGCACATCTCCAACTTCATTTCGAAAACTATTCTGATTTTTTACTGTAATTATTCTGCAAGCATGAACCCAAATTCATGCTTTTTTTATTCCTGTAGCTTCATTTTTAAAGATTAGAGCAAAAAGTGCAATTCATGGCGAAATACGTCCATTGAGTTCCTTCTCCATTTGGCGGAAGTTTGCATCAACAAATTAATCAAAATGAAAATGAATATCGGAATATCAGAAATCAATCGCAAGAAACTAGCCGATGAGCTATCAACATTACTCGCCAATGAGTATGTACTTTTTACAAAAACTAAAAACGCTCATTGGAATGTAGCAGGGCTTGACTTTTACGACAAGCATCAATTATTTGACAGTCAGGCCAATCAATTGGCTTCAACAATTGACCGTATTGCCGAAAGAATCAGAACCTTGGGTTTCACTGCACCTGCGAGTTTAAAGGCATTTCTTGAATTGACAAGTTTGCAAGAAACAGACCTCACCTCGAATAAGAGTGTCGAATTTATCAATGATTTATTATCAGCCCACGAAACGGTCATCATTCAATTACGAAATAACATCAGCCTTTTTGCTGATGCGTATGGTGACTTTGGCAGCAGTGATCTTATCACAAGCCTTCTGCAAGACCATGAAAAGACGGCTTGGATTTTAAGAACACTTTTGAAATAAATCAGTCGGGGGAAAAAGTGCAATTCAAAGCGAAAAGCGTCCATTGTTGCCCACGAAAAATAGCCTCAACTTTGTCCTATCAAATTAATTATAAACAATTTAAATAAAAGAAAAATGAACAAGTTAACAGTAAAAGACGGAACAGAAATCTATTACAAAGATTTAGGCCAGGGCCAACCCATTTTCTTCCACCACGGATGGCCGCTATCATCTGACGATTGGGATGCTCAAATGATGTTTTTTCTCGAAAAAGGATTCAGAGTAATAGCACACGACCGCCGCGGACATGGTCGCTCAACCCAAACTTACCAAGGCAATGACATGGATACTTATGCAGCAGACGTAGCCGAACTTACCGCTCATCTCGACCTCAAAAATGCGATACACGTTGGACACTCAACAGGCGGTGGGGAAGCCATCAGATATGCTGCAAAATATGGCAAAGACAGAGTAGCCAAAGTGGTTTTGATTAGTGCCATCACACCTTATATGATTGCCGATGACAGAAATCCAAACGGTGTACCATTAGCAGTTTTTGACGACATTCGTCACAATACACAACACAATAGAGCTCAGTTCTACCAAGATATTACCATTCCGTTTTTTGGATATAACCGGGAAGGTGCCGATGTAAAAAAAGGAATACAAGACAATTGGTACAGACAAGGCATGATGGGTGGTATTAAAGCTCAGTATGATTGTGTGAAAGTGTTTTCTGAAACCGATTTTACCGAAGATTTAAAAACCGTAACCATTCCGGTGCTGGTATTGCACGGCGAAGACGACCAGATTGTACCTTACGCTACCACAGCCGTAAAAGCACACGAATTGCTGCAAAATAGCTCACTTATTTTATACCCGGGTTTCCCACACGGTATGCCTACCACAGAAGCAGCAACTATCAATAACGATATTTTAAAATTCATCAATCAATAATTCATCCATATTTCAAATTCTTAAAAATCAAATAACATGAAAAAGTCACTAGTAGCAATCGCAATTTTAGTTTCTCTATTTACTAATAGCCTTTTGGCACAAAACAATAGAAAAGCAGGCTCTTTAGGTAGAGAAGAATATATAGAAGTTGAAAAAAATGTAAAACTTCATGTAACCGACCTTGGGGAAGGAGCCCCCGTTGTTTTGATCCACGGCTGGCCATTGAGCGATGCCATGTATGAGTATCAGTACGCTTATTTCGTAGAAAAAGGTTACCGGGTAATTGGCATTACATTAAGAGGTTTCGGCTTATCTGACAAACCAGGAGGAAGTTACAATTACGATGTTTTTGCAGACGACATTAAGGTGATTTTAGACAAACTTAAAATAGAAAATGCAACTATTGGCGGATTTTCAATGGGCGGTGCAACGGTAATTCATTATGTGGCAAAGTATCATGCAGCACACGTTTCTAAAATGGCATTATTTGGTGCAGCTGCGCCTATTTGGACAAAAAGAGCCGACTTTAACTATGGCTTTTGGACAAAAGAAGATGTTGACGGCTTAATAGGACTAAACAATACCAACAGACCTCAGTTGTTTGCAACTTTTGGAGCGATCTTTCCTGCCAATGAAACAAGTGTTTCAGCTGGTCACGGGGCTTGGTTAGGAACAATTCAAGCTCAAGCTTCCCCTTATGCAATGGGCGAGTGCTTAAAAACGCTAAGAGATAGTGATTTGCGTGAAGATTTGAAGAAAATTACAATCCCAACACTGATACTTCACGGTAAATTAGACAAAATTTGTTCATACGAATTGGCTGAACAAATGCACCTAGGTATTAAAAACTCAAAATTAGTGCCTTTTGAAAAAAGCGGTCATGCCTTGTTTATTGAAGAGCTGGGAAAATTTAATACTGAATTATTGAATTTTATTAAATAGTGATAACATGAACCGAAAAGGCTGATTTTTAATCAGCCTTTTCGGTTTTTAATACCAAGCATATGATATATAGAATAGCGATACTTAGTCTTGGCTTACTGTTTTCTTGCAAAAGCACTGATATGTTAGCAAGTAACCGCCAAGCTAATTTGCCGAAACCCATAGGACCATACAGCTACGCCAGAAACGATGGGGATTTAATTTTTCTCTCAGGTCAAATTGGAATAGATCCACTTACAGAGACTTTAAAAAAGGGAGTTGAAGAACAAACGAAGCAGATTTTTGAAAATTTAAAAGTGATTCTTAAAAACAATGATTCCGATGTAGATAACATCATTAAAACAACCATTTTTCTTACTGATATCAACCATTTTGAACAAGTTAACGACATCTATAGCAGTTATTTTTACCACCAATTTCCAGCCCGAAGTACTATTGTAGTAGTTGCCTTACCCAAAAATGCCCTGCTTGAAATAGAATGTATTGCTGTTAAAAGCAGGTAACTAATCAATTTTATTCGGAAAAATGTGTGATTTCCTGTTTGAAATTTATCCATGACGGTTTGATAGCAACCACCTCTAAACTGAGATCTAAATGCTTTGATAAAACCTCACGGAGTTGCGTGCTTTTTTTTAGGAATGGACATTCAAAGGAAAATAAGACTGTTCATCTATAAAAAAAACGCAATCTTCTATTTCTTCCCGAAAGTTTGAAATTAAAATTCAACCTTTGTGAAATGTGGCTAAATCCGAGAAGCAAATCGATCCGGACAGGAATTCATATTCTGATCTGGTTCCTGTTGTTTTTTCTTCCTTATATGATGTTTCCACGAATAGGCAATGAATTCCAGCCGGGATTGAGTCACCTTATTCCATTGATCTGTTATGCGATTATTTTCTACAGTAATTACATCGTCCTGACTGATAAACTATTGTTTGAAAGACGGTTTGTTTTATATTGCCTGATCAACCTGGGTCTGATTCTTTTTTTTCTAGGTGTCAATTGGGTAATGCATTACTGGTTCAGACCAAAACTACCGGGGTTGGAAAATGTCAGGAAGCTATTTTCCGATGAACAGATGCATCCCAGCCTTTTTTTTGTAATCAAGGATCTCTTTTCATTTTTCATCCCGATTATCTTCGCAATAGCACTCAGAGCTACGGAACGCTGGATCAGAACAGAGGGTGAAAAAAAGGAAATCGAGAATAAAACCCTGGAATCGGAATTGGAACATCTACGCTATCAATTGCAGCCGCATTTCTTTTTCAATTCGCTCAATAATATCTATTCGCTCATTGAAATCTCGCCGGAGAAAGCACAAGATACCGTACTTGGATTAAGCAAGTTAATGCGTTACCTGCTTTATGAGACCAATCACAAAGAAGTCGATCTTGCTCATGAAATTTCATTTTTGATAAATTATATCAAACTGATGGAGATTCGTCAGTCGGATAAAACAATCACGACCTTCTCTTTCCCTGAAGTAGAAGAAAAAAGGTACTTTATTGCCCCGCTTCTGTTTATATCGATGATTGAAAATGCTTACAAGCATGGAGTATCGGCCACACGTCCTTCTAAAATCTATTTCAGCCTTGAGCTAATGGAGGATCATTTGTTATTTATCAGTGGGAATACGAACTTTCCCAAAAACGAATCTGATATCAGTGGTTCCGGGATCGGCTTGGACAATCTTCGAAAAAGATTGGAGTTATCGTATCCGGGACATCACAAACTCACTATTATGACCGAAAACAAAATGATGGATCCGTTTGAAAACAAAGAGATTGAAGGTTTTGAAAACGATTTGTTCTGGGTACGTTTACGCATTGACTTAAAAGGATTATGATCATTAGCTGTCTTATAATCGATGATGAGCCCTTGGCGCAAGAGCTGATCGGGAGATACGTTCAAAACACACCTTTTCTTGAATGTGTGGGAGTATGCAATAATGCTATTGAAGCATTGGTGTTTATGAATAAAAACAAGGTTGATCTGCTCTTCCTGGATATTCAGATGCCGGAATTGTCGGGATTGGAGTTTTCAAAGAATACACCGAAGGAAACACGTATCATCTTTACGACCGCGTTTGACAAATATGCGCTGGAAGGCTATAAGGTGAATGCACTTGACTATTTGCTCAAGCCTTTTAGCTACAATGAATTTTATTCTGCAGCACTCAAAGCTAAAGAATGGTTTGAAATGCATGCAGATGCCGGTTCAAACAAGAATGACGGCTTCATATTTGTGAAATCGGAATACAAACAATTGCGGATTGACTTGAAAGACATCATCTATTTTGAAGGATTGAAAGATTATATCAAGATCTGGGTCAAAGATGAACGCAAACCGATACTCACCTTGTTAAGTCTTAAATTACTGGAATCCGAACTTGATCCGAAATTGTTCATGCGCGTACATCGATCCTTTACCGTCTCATTAGAGAATATCCGGGCTGTAGAACGAGGTGCTGTTTTGATGAGTAATGGAGTTTATATTACGATCGCAGAGCAATACAAGGCGAAATTCCAGGAATTTATCAATGGGAAATCGGTGAGTTGATCGTTCTTACAAAAACCGGACGGCATTTTAAGCCGGTTCTTCGATACATTCCACTTCAACATCTATTCTTGAACCGATAAAGAACAGCTTGATCATACTTTTGAGCCTTCATTGAAATAACGCTCATTCAGGAATGCAGGCACAGACTCTCAAAAAACACTTATTGTTATTCTTTCTTTTAGTGGGATCAACACCTTTGGTTGCTCAACGGGAGTTTACATTTAATTCAGATGGGAATGCCTGCCATTTCAACTATGTTTGTTATGCACCGAACAATAACTACACGAATGTAAGACGTCCTTTCATTTTCTTACTTGGAGATGAATACGAAGATCCTCAGGATTTATTTGTGGTTGACAGTATAAAAGATCTGCCACAGTTCTACAATTACCTGTTTGTATATGTGCCGAATCGCGATGGCAACAGCTTTGATAAGCTGAAATGTCTCGAATCACTTGGAAGCCTGATCACTTTTGGTTTTACCTACGGTCATTCCAATGTTTTCCTGCGGGTTCAGGACCCTGCGATCAGGCAAGCAGATATTGATGCTCTGGGATTAAACACAACCTTCAAAAGCGTTCAACTTTTTGAGCGGACCAATACGCTCTCACCGAATGCCGAAATCACAGAAAACTTTACAGAAGATAAGGAAGCATACGGAGTTGTAAAAACAGATGAAGGAGATAAATATGGTACATTCTATGTCGAAGAAGAGAAAAAGGACGAGATGGTAATCTTGCAAAAAGCTAAAAAGACTTATTTCGGACCTCCAAGTGAAACTGATTTCACACTTTCAGGAATTATCAAAGACCGTTCTACCGGTGAAGCACTCCCTTTTGCGACAATTCAAATTAAAAATACATCACGCGGTGGGTCATCCAATGCGGATGGATACTTTACCATTCGACAGATTCCAACAGATACGTCTACATTGATTGTCACTTATGTCGGATATGAGAAAACAGAACTGTTTCTGTCACCTGTAATCGACAAAAAGCATTTCGTTATTGAGCTTCTGCCAACTACTCAGGAGTTGCAAAATGTGACCATTACCGGGGTTAGACAAGATGTGGTGCTCTCTAATAAAGAAGATGTAAGTGTTATCAAGATGACTCCTAAAAAACTGGAGCAACTTCCTAATCTCGGAGAGCGGGATGTGATGCGCTCCTTTCAGTTGATGCCCGGTGTCAGCGCTTCCAACGAATCTTCTTCGGGTTTATATGTGCGTGGCGGAACTCCGGACCAGAATCTGGTGCTTTATGATGGGTTCACCGTTTATCACGTAGATCATTTATACGGTTTCTTCAGTGCTTTCAACTCCAATGCATTAAAAGATGTGCAATTATTTAAAGGCGGGTTTGAATCCCGTTTTGGTGGAAGATTATCCAGTGTAACAGAAATCACAGGAAAGGAGGGGAATCAGAAAAAGTTCAACCTGGGAGGAGATTTCAGTTTGTTGAGCATGAATGTGTTTGTAGAAATTCCGGTGGGTACTAAATTCTCATCGGTGATTGCGTTCCGAAGATCTTACAAAGGTCCGATTTACGATAAAATCTTTGAAAAATTCAATAAAAGCTCAAGCAGTTCTTCGAGTGAACAATCCGCCACAGGAGGAGGACCAGGAGGGAATCGCATGCAGGAAACAAAAGTTACTTCCTTTTTTTACGATCTGAACGGAAAATTCACCTATAAACCGACTACTAAGGACATTATTTCCCTGAGTATTTTCAATGGGACTGATAAATTGGATAACAGTTCTTCTTTTGATGCTCCTTCTTTTGGGAGTAGTAACTCCAATTTCAGTATGAGTTCCACGGATCTTACCAAATATGGAAATATCGGAAGCAGTTTGAAGTGGTCAAGAAAATGGAGTGAGAAACTTTATGGCAATACGGTTGTGAGTTATTCCAATTATTACAGCGACAGAGACAGATCCCAGGAACGAACTACGACGAATTCAAGTGGTGAGGAAACAACTACCAGCAGTGGGATTTTCGAAAATAACGATCTGAAGGATTATAGCTTCAAATCAGATTATGAATGGAACTTGTTTAATTTCAGTCAACTACAATTTGGTGTATTCGGAACGTATTTCGATATCGATTACACTTATGCGGAAAACGACACGACAACGGTATTGGATAAACACAATAAGGCTTTTTTAGGCGGTACTTATCTTCAGAACAAGTTCAAATTTTGGAAGGAGCGCATCCAGTTTGTTCCCGGAATCCGTGCGAGCTATTTTGAAACGACCAAACAATTCTACTATGAGCCACGGGCTACAATTACTGTCAGTCTTACGGATAAGTTGACACTCAAAGGAGCAACCGGGAAATACTACCAGTTTGCCAACCGGGTAACGCGTGAGGATATTCTTTCCGGAAGTAAGGATTTCTGGTTGTTGTCGGATGGAAATACAGTTCCGGTAAGTTCCGCAATCCACTACATCGGAGGGTTGTCTTATGAAACGCCCAATTACCTTTTCAGCACGGAAGCTTACTACAAGCAGATCAGCGACATCACGGAATACTCCCTTCGATTCAATGCCAGTCCGGGTGGGGTGAGTTATGATGAGAATTTTTTCACGGGGAGCGGATATTCAAAGGGAATGGAATTCCTGGTGCAAAAGAAATCAGGAAAATTAAACGGTTGGGTTAGTTATACACTAGGACAAGCCCGGAATAAGTTTGATGTCTATTCAGACTCGTATTATTCGGCAAATCAGGATGTGACCCATGAGTTTAAAGCCGTGCTTCTGTACAAATACAAACGATGGGATTTTTCGGTCACCTGGATCTATGCCACAGGAAGACCTTATACTGCGCCATCAGGAGCCTACACCGTTTCGCTGCTGGATGGGTCGACACAGGATTTCTTTACGGTTACTTCCAAAAACGGTTTGCGTCTTCCCGATTACCATCGTTGTGATATTGCGGTCAATTACAAATTATTGGGTGGTACAAAAGGGGATAAGAAACGAAGAGAGATCGGGTACGTTGGTTTTTCAGTTTTCAATCTTTATAACCGGATAAATACCTGGTACAAACAATACTCCATAGAAGACGGGGAGGTCATTGAAACCAATGTCAATTACCTCGGATTTACTCCAAATGTTACGCTTTCACTAAAACTTCGCTAATGAAAAAACTGTTTTTTGTTATTTTCTCTTGCCTGGCACTTCTGTCTCAGGTTTCCTGTGAAAAGTCGGAAGTATCCGAATTTACCGATACTCCAATCATAGAAGCATATCTTGAACCGGGTGATTACCTTACGGTAAAGGTTAAAAGACAGATTCCGTTTGCCGGAAATGTCCAATATTCAGCGGATGATATTAATAATCTGATTCTGACCGTTAGCTATAACGGAGGTACCCATCTGCTTACTGCATTGGGAAATGGGGTATATATCGATAGTTCGATTATTGTTAACGAAGGAGAAAATTACAGTGTTTCGTTCCATTTCAATTCGAAATTCGTTTCTGCTTACACCTACATTCCTTCAAAGCCACAGAACATGACTCAATCTGCTACGGAAATCGCCATTGCGAAGTTGGACACCACATCAGGTCCTCCCTCACAAGGTTCACAACCCGATCCGATCCAGATCAATTGGTCGAATACCGATGGATCTTATTATCTCATTCTGGTCGAAAATATTGAATCAGTTCTTGATCCGATCCGAGATTTCGGAGACAATGATCCGCCGGGAAACCTATTCCGTAAATCCCCTACAAAACTGGGCGTGGAGGAAATCAGGGCAATGGAATTTCAGTATTACGGAACGCATCGCATTATCCTTTATCATGTGCTCCCTGACTATGCCACATTATACGACAGCAATAGTACAAGTTCTCAGAATTTATCGAATCCTTCCACCAGTATAATCAATGGCTATGGAATTTTTACCGGATTGAATTCAGACACATTATACGTAGAAGTGACCGAGTAAATAAGGATCTGCTCGAATAAAACCGTTTTTAGATAGGATTGAAATTTGTTACAATTATTTTAAGATGTAGGTTGACTAATTGATTTTGTCCCTTCGAATTGGTTCGAGTTTTATGGTGGTAGGTCCAAAAAAGGAAAAGAGTATTTGACGCAAGTTGAATGCTCTTTTTCTTTAATATGAGTGTCAGAATACCTCAGAAGGGGTAAATCACTCCAATCTTGTGCAAGCCATGGCGTTTTTCACAAAGAATCACTTGAACAATCTTCGATAGAAGAGAAAATGATTATTTTTGCCACCGCAAACTCCAAGCAGAGTGACATTTTTAAACCGACAAATACATTTCACGGCAGCTCCGAAACGGAAAGTGCTGGTTGGGTTTATCTTATTCCTTTTTTTGTCCTTCGTCATTATTTTTGTGGAGCCTTTCGATACCGATCAATACCATTCGGATCATAAAATACTGGTACTTTCCGGTTTCGGGATCCTGATCTTCTTTGTTTTTGTCATTTTTAGCAGCTTTGAAAACCTGTGGTATCTCAAGGTCCGGAAAGTTTGGTTGGTTTCTCATGAAATCGCTTCTACCATTTTATTTTTCATCGTTGCAGGATCGGTTCTTTACCTATACAACGGACTAATGATCAATCAAGGAACCTATTCCATCACATCTCATTTGCTTTATTTGAAGAACATCGTACTACTGATGATTCCGGTTTTTGCTCCTGTGATGCTTTATCTGAGACAGCAATTTGGCGAGCGCATCGTTCCACTTCCCATCAATTCGGTTCTTCTGACAGGAGAAAATAAGAATGAAGTTCTGAGTTTGGAAAAAGGGAACCTGCTATTCATCAAAGCGTTCGAGAACTATGTCGAGATTCATTTTTTGGATGAGCAGGACCAAGTTGTTTCCAGGACATTCCGTCAGACGCTTTCCAATGTTTACCAGCAAATTCCTTTTTTGGAGAAATGCCACCGATCCTACTTGGTCAACATGACTTCCGTTAAGGAAATCATCGGGAATTCACAAAGTGCGAAAATCTCTTTTATCCATGGTGAAAAGACGATTCCGCTATCCAAAACATATTACAAGCAGATAAAAAACAGGTTGGTTCAGTTGTAGAATCAGAATCGGGTGGTAGTAGCTTATCGAGTGGTCAAAAAAAGGATGCATTTCATCACTTTTAATTGAATGACGCCGGATTTAGCATTTATTTTGAAACCTCATTTAAAGCACTAGATATATGCAAAACAACAACAAATTGAAATTCGTCGTTCTGAATTTCGCACTGATTTTATTCTTGAATTTCGGTTATGGCCAAACCAATAACATAACCGTTCGGTTTATCGGAAACTGTGGTCTCTATATGACGGATGGAACTTCAAATATCTACTTTGATTTCCCGTATAAATCGGGAGCACACCATTATTCGGAATACAATTTATCTGAGTTGGACAGTGTAAAGAATCACCCTGTTTTCATCTATACGCACCGGCATTCAGATCATTTTTCAGGAAGATTGGTACGGAAATTATCGAAAAAGTTGGATGGTCAGATCTTTACTCCGAGGAATGCTGAAAAGCTGAAAAATCTCAACAAGGAATTAAAAGATTTTACTATTGAACCCATTCATACGAAGCACCATTTTTCATTTAATCATTACTCTTACCTGATTACTTGGCACAACAAGAAGATCTTTATTTCAGGAGATACTGAAACTTCGGATACAATAGCAACACAAAAAGATCTTGATTGGGCCTTTGTTCCCGTTTGGTTGTTGGTGGATGCAATGGAAAAGAAAATCAACCTGGGAGGGATCAGTAAGATGTTTGCAATTTACCACATTGGTCCACGGGATCAGATTACAAATGCTGCCGCCGATCCGAAGATCAAGCTATTGAATAAGCAGGGTGAGCGGATTGCGATTTCTTACTGAATTTTTATAATTTAGTTCAGCCTGTCGAATGGAATGAACTTCCGGTTTGATACTATAGATAACAACATTCGCTATATGAACGTAGAAGAACAGATCACAGACTATATCAACAGTCAATCGGAACAGAAACGGACTGACATGGAAACATTGCACCGTTTCATTCTGGGAGTGATGCCGGGATGTAAGACCTGGTTTATGGATGGCAAGGACAGCAGTGGGAAAGTGGTTTCCAATCCCAATATCGGATACGGACTTCAAACGATCACTTATTCGGACGGCAAGACCAGGGAATTTTATCAGATTGGGTTGAGCGCAAATACTACCGGAATCTCGGTTTATATTTTGGGGATCGAGGATAAGAAATACCTGGCTGAAACGTATGGAAAGGAAATAGGGAAGGCGAGTGTAACCGGATACTGCATCAAATTCAAAAAGATGAGTGATATCAACCTGGATGTACTTGAAGCCGCAATTTGCTACGGGGTGGAGGCAAGCTCCTAAACTGCTTTTATTGGTGGAGAATCCATAATAAATAAAATAAATTGCTGAAACAAAGGAAATTAGTTGTACCTTGCACGTAATTCAATAGAAGATTGTTATCTCAATCAGACTGTAAAGTCATTTTTACACTCCAATTAATTTAAACGTTTTCCTTAAAAAAATCCGAACGAAGTACGTGCGGATCAGAATTGATTATAATAAATAGTTCCAAATTAATAAGGGACACAAGACTAAGAATATGAATAAAGGAACAGTAAAATTCTTCAACGACGCAAAAGGCTTCGGATTTATCAAAGGAGAAAACGATCAGGACATTTTTGTACATGCTACAGGTTTGAATGAAGATATCCGTGAAAATGACAACGTAACTTACGACACAGAAAACGGAAGAAATGGTTTGAACGCGATCAATGTATCCGTAGCGAACTAAGAATCCCAATAATTTCTTGAAGAGGCTGTCTAATTTAGGCAGCCTCTTTTTTTTAGCAACTAGCTTGAATTCAACCAATCGAATTTCATGTCTGACGGAAAATGCTACATTTGAGAGAAATCCTTATTGATAGACGGATAGTTAGAACCAATTATGAAAACCCTGATTTTTCTTTATTTTGCATTTACAGGCACTGTAGGATTTACACAAATCTTAAGGCGTGGCATTATCGATTCAGTAGCAAAAAGGGAATCCTTCATAAGACCTGCCATGACTCTTTCTGCAAAAGAGTGTCTTTTCAAAGAAGAATATGTGCTCGATCGTAAACGACAAATGATACTTCTCAGCTGCGATGATAGCACGGAATTAAGTTGGTTCGTAGCAGAATTTCCGGATGAATGCATGGATGTTTATCATAAAAGTCTGGCTGATAACAAAGATCAGGTTTTGGCAAACACACTTTTTCGTTCGTGCATGGACAAGTATTATAGAAAAAAGGAAAACAGTCAGAGAAGTGACACACTATATGTCGAAAGAAATGGTTTAGTGATCATTGATCCAAGTCATGATCAGGATATGGAATATTTTGGCACTGCCGCTGAGTTGTATGATAGTCTGGGTGAATTTAAGTTTGCAACCTACTATTACACCATTGATGAGATAAAGAATCAGTGTGTGAGTGGAAACAATTTCAGGAAGAAACGAGTTGAATCTTGGATTAATGGTAAAAAAGACGGAAAATGGGTGTATTATGATACTTCCGGGAATGTAACCTGTACAGAAACCTATGAGGAAGGAGTATTAAAAACTAAAATTTGTCATTGATCCGTTCATTTGATAGAAGTTCAGGATATGTTTGATTTCTCACCTTATTCCCATCCTTTTTTCGTGTTTTCATCCAATATCTTTACGTATTTCTTCCAGCGTTTGTCTTTGTGAAGCAGTGGGAGCAATGGATTGAACTATAATACTACGAAACGACAATTTGTTACAATCACTCTTTCTTCAAAATCCCGTTCTCCACACTTTCATTGATCAGTTGTTCGGCAAAATCCCAGATTTGTGCGGAGCCTTCTTTAATAATGCTCTTTTTTTGATGGACTTTTTCATAGCTGACATCAAAGCCATATGCCAGCTGTGTTCCGCATCGTTTTCATTCCGGTTGCTGTTAAACAATTTTGTTTTTCACTGAATGTATTTGGTCTTTTGAACAAAGCAAATTCGGACTTTAAAACAAAGTTAAACGGATTTTTGCCCTTTACCTTTGTCTCAGAAGATTACCGGAATCAACTAAAACAATTTTAATTAATTATCAGTTAAAACAAATCAAAATGGAAACAACAATTGAAAATACAAAAACAGCGTCGATCTTATTAAAAGAGTATTTAAGCAGCGTAAGTGCGGGCGATCCAAAAGTCACGGCTTCATTTTTTGAAGAGAATGGATATATCGATGCACCGTATGTGGAGTCATTTGGTATGTCTTCAAAAATTGTAGGTAAATCAGCAATAGAAGCTACCATGGCTAACCTTATTCAAAATGCACCAAACTTTCATTTTACCAATATCAAGGTGGTTTTAGAAACCCCAACAGAAGTTGTAGCAGAGTACGAAAGCGAAGCAATTTTAGTAAATGAGAGAGCCTACAAACAACATTACATGGGACATCTGACTTCCAGAGACGGGAAAATACTTTGCCATAAAGAGTTCCTAAATACAATACCATTTGTACAAGCATTTTTTCCAAATGGATTATCAGATTTAATAAGCTCTAAATAACAGAAATCATGCAAGTAAGAAAAGATATGTTAAACAAAGAACTTCAACCAAGCTATTGGATGTTGAAGTTTTCGGCAAGATTACTAATGAATAAAACAGGAGTGCGATTGCTCAATTCGAATAGTGCCAGATCAAGAGGGAAAAAGATCGATGGTTTGCACTGTGAAGAAAAATTTATCCAAAGTGGAAATGGCGGTCCGGATATCAGGGTCCGGATATTCAAACCTTTAAATTCCGTTGAAAATTTACCGGGAATGCTTTATATACATGGAGGTGGGATGTTGATGGGAAATCCCGAAGATTACTTAGCAATTATTAAAAATTTCATTGATGCAAAACCTTGTGTTATTGTAGCGCCAGACTACAGAAAAGCCCTTTCAGCACCGTACCCGGCAGCTTTTAATGATTGTTATGATAGCCTGTTGTGGATGAATGAGAATGTGAAAGAGTTGGGGATTGTTCCAGACAAACTGATTGTTGCCGGTCACAGTGCAGGAGGTGGTTTAGCCGCTGCCGTGAGTTTAAAAGCCACTGATACCAATGAGGTGAAAATTGCGTTTCAAATGCCCATTTATCCCATGTTAGATGATCGTCAAAATACCGAATCAGCCAGGGACAATGACTCTCCCGGTTGGAGCTCAAAATCAAACAATTTGGGATGGTCCGCATATCTAAGTGATTTAATCAAACAACGTGCGGTTATTCCTCCCTATGCTTCACCAGCGAGAGCAAAAGACTTTTCACATTTACCGCCAACAATTACGTTTGTCGGGGATCTGGAACCTTTCAGGGATGAAACAATTCAATATGTTGACAATCTAAATAAGGCTAATATTCCTGTCACATTTAGACTTTTTAAAGGATGCTTCCATGCCTTTGATGTAGTCTTTCCTAAGTTGGAGATTAGCAAAGAGGCTTGGTCATTCCTATTGAACTCGTATCGAGAGCATGTCGACAGATACATTTACTCAAAATAATTCGATGACTGTACTATTGATGTTATTTCTATAAAGATTATGGAAAAGGTCCAAATACGAAGTATGGATACCGGTTATCGGTGGTACAGTCATTATCTGATATCAACTAAAAATTCTTTTAAAAAAATAAATAAATGGAAACAAATAACTATCAGGGTGCATTGCAGAAACCAATAGGTTCAGGATTTAATGGAAAATCTACTGCGAGTGAAGTAATCAAAGGAATCGATCTGACAGGTAAGATTGCTATCATAACCGGAGGGAACTCCGGTGTCGGTTTGGAAACCACCAGAGTATTGGCAAAGGCGGGTGCAACTGTTATCGTACTTGCAAGAGACATAGAAAAAGCACGGAAGAGCCTGAATGGTATTGAAAACGTACAAATTGATCAAATGGACCTTATGGATCCGATATCTATTGACTCGTTTGCGGAAAAATTCATTTCAACAGGGAATCCACTGCATTTTCTGATTAACAATGCGGGCATCATGTGGGTGCCTTACAGGAAGGATGATCGCGGTTTTGAGTCGCAATTAGCAACCAATTACCTAGGGCATTTTCAATTAACGGCGCGTCTCTGGCCTGCTTTAAAAGTGGCGAAGGGTGCACGCATTATAAATGTATCTTCTTACGGTCACCACTATTCAGCTTTTCATTTCGAGGATCCGAACTTTAATCATCGTGAATATGAAACACTGCTTGGTTATGGTCAATCAAAAACAGCTATTAATTTATTTACTGTGGAATTGGACAACCTTTCAAAGGAGTTTCATGTTCGCTCGTATTCTGTTCATCCTGGTTCGGTTGGAGGTACTGATTTGGCAAGGGAGGCTTCCCAAGAGCTATTTAAACAAATGGGAATCTTGGGAGAAGATAATTCTATTCGTCCGGAAGTGGAGGCAACGCTCAAAACCATTTCACAAGGCGCAGCTACTACCGTTTGGTGTGCTACTAGTCCTAAACTGAATGACCTTGGGGGAGTTTACTGCGAAGATGCAGATATTGCGACGCTGAATTTACTTGAGGATTCCGAATCTTACAACGGTGTTTTATCCTATTCATTGGAGCAGAGCAATGCAAAAAAATTATGGGAGTTGAGTGAGAAAATGACAGGTGTTACATTCAAGGTTAATTAGTATTTTTATTAAACATATACAGAATGGGCTTTCAAACAAAATATATTACACCTGAGATTAAATTATCCTCTTATAGCGAAAAGCTCTGCACAACCGAGGTCCTGTTTGATCATCACATGTTGATTTGGTTTATATCAGGGGAAACAAAAATTGTAAAAGCGGAGGCGACCTATTTGTTTAATCCGGGAGACATTTTTTTAATCCCCAGGAATCAGATGGCAACAATCATTCTGGATCCAAAGGATGGGTTGCCCCATAAATCGGTAGCAATGCACCTGTCAACGAGTAGATTAAAGAATTTTTATTCCGATCTGAATGTTGACCAAAAAGGTGTTTCAATCAGGAAAATTCTTCGCTTCAACAATCATCCCTTGCTCGAAAGTTGTCTTACTTCCCTCATCCCATATTTTGATTTGGAGGGAACATTTCCGGAAGATATTGCGTCTTTGAAAATCACTGAAGCAATTAGCATTCTTAGAGTGATTGACAAAAGTGTAGATGGCCTATTGGCAAACTTTGAAGAGCCTGGCAAGATTGACCTTGGTACTTTCATGGAAAAAAACTACATGTTCAACATGCCATTGGAAAAGTTTGCTTATTTGACAGGCAGGAGTTTAACAACCTTCAAGCGTGATTTCCAGAAAGCTTTTAATCTCACCCCTCAGAAGTGGCTTACGGAAAAACGATTGGAGCTTGCATATTATCAATTTGTTGAGAAGAAAAAGAAACCTGTTGATGTTTATTTTGAAGTTGGTTTTGAAAATCTGTCCCACTTCTCTTTTGCATTTAAAAAGCAATACGGTTACTCACCTTCGGTATTAATTGAACAACGATCTACCGGACGCTAGTCTTTATACAAGACTAAGAATCCCAATAATTTCTTGAAGAGGCTGTCTAATTTAGGTAGCCTCTTTTTTTATGCTGGCAGCTGATTATTATTTCTTCAAAATCCCGTTCTCCACACTTTCATTGATCAGTTGTTCGGCAAAATCCCAGATTTGTGCGGAGCCTTCTTTAATGACACTCTTTTTTTGATGGACTTTTTCATAGCTGACATCAAATTCGGTCCAGGTACCACCTTCGTTCGAGGTGTTTTGAAGCAAGGGTTCCAATCGGTCCATGGCTTTGGCGAATTTCGCTTCGTCCGTTTCTCCGGCTTCGAATTCCTCCCAGATTGCGATCAACTCTTCTGCCTGGGCAGTTGGAAGTAAGCCGAAAATACGCTTTGCAGCCAGGCGTTCCTCATCCGTGTTGGAATGGTTCTTTTGAGTATCGTAGATAAAGGTGTCTCCGGCGTCAATTTCCACGATGTCGTGGATCAGCACCATTTTGATCACTTTCAACAGGTCGATGGATTTATTGGAATGTTCCGTCAGTACAATTGCCATCAAGGCCAGGTGCCAGCTGTGTTCCGCATCGTTTTCATTCCGGTCGCTATTGAACAGTTTTGTTTTTCGCTGAATGTATTTGAGCTTGTCAATTTCTTTGATGAAATCGATCTGTTTCAATAAGTTTTCCGGAGTCATATCGGATGAATTTTGTATTGGGACAAAGGTAATTCAATTGGAGGAATTGGTAGGGAAGAGGAGTTTTTCTTCTCAATACTCGCGCCCAAACTCACACTGTTTTCAATCCTACCGATATTGAATATGAACAGTTGGTGTGGCTTTTAATAAGACACCCTCTGAATACTAGATCCCCAAAGCTGAAGCCTGCTTAAAGCTCATGCCGGTTATTCCTCACACAGCTAGCGCGACTGTTGCCAGATAGTATGCAACACCAAAACTAAAAAAGCCAACGAAAACAAAAGAAAAGGTAATGAACTTAATAGAAACAACTGATTGTCGAACACCCAGTTGAAATGAATGTAAATATAAGCCCAGAGTAATAGAATCGTTATTAAAGCAAATCCCCTCCTTTTTTTTAGGATCAATAAAACAAAAACAAGTATTTCGAATAGAATCAGTAGTGCAATCTCTATTAAAAAAAATTCCTTATTCACGATTGAATTCTTAATTGTTTGAGCTACTAAGAAGAATAGGGAGTCTGAAGAACTAACATTATATCCGCTAATCCGAATAGACAAAAATGAAAGCACTATCAGGATACCCAAATAAGTGAACCTTTTCCTTTTAACCGGAAGTTTTTCCTTTAGCTCTTTTTTTTCTGTCTCCATGGTTATCAATCGTTCACTTTTTAAGATCAATTTTTTGCTGCTTTAATTGGATATTCAACAAAGTTAGCGCCAGTGCTTGTCCCGATTCTTTTAGAGAGGGATCATTGAAATTGAGACAGCACCCTTAATTAGTCCATTCCACTTTTTTAAATGATTTCACCAAGGAGTCCTTTGTAAATTGAATACTTAAACCTTTATTCAATTCAGTATGGAAGTCATAATACACCTCGTAATAAATTTTGTGATTTTTGTCCATTTTCGTAGTTGAATCTCCCAGCAAGTTTATAACATCAGCATATTTCATTCCAATGTAAAGGTGATTTTCCATGACATCATTCACCATTGGCTCTCTAATGTTATAGCTTCCATCTATCTCGTTCCAAATTTCTTTGTTAAATTTTTGTTCTTTCTGTTCCTTTTGTTGCCAACATGAAACTAACAATGTCATTAAGATCAGTAAAATACTTTTTGCTATTGAAGACATATTTTTTTATTGATTACTGTTTTTTAGCATTAGTCTATTTTTCCGCAGCTGTCGTGAGTATTCGCATGTGCCTGTTATTCGTCACTTACAATACTTCTTCTGAAATTCCAAGCCTTCCATATCTCCCAGCTTAAATCCTGTCTCAAATTCCTGACATGCTTCCGTCTTTTTTTCTAAATACATGTACATCTGACCGATATACACATGAAGTCCGGCCTTATTCGCTTCCTTGAATTCGAGCGCTCTTGTAAACGAATCAATTGCATCCGTGTACTTGCCGAAATTTGCCTGGGCGATCCCCAACATCGAATTATTGATGCTGTTTGGAGACAATTCGACCGATTTTTTCAAATAGATCACCGCTTCCTCATACTTTTTCAGGAGCACATGAACTTCTCCCATCAGACCAAACACTTCCTGGTCCGTTGAATCGAGACTCAGAGCTATTCGCAGATCCTGCGCAGCTTCATCGTATTTACCCGATTCCTTTTTGCAAAGCGCCCGATCGAGGTAATTGACATAATAGCTCTTGTTCAGTTCGATTGACTTGGAGTAAGTTCGGATCGCCATCTCCAAATCACCATAGAGAGCGTATACTTCTGCAAGGGCAGAAACCCCTTTGTAATTGCTTGAATCGCACTTCACGGCAACGAGTAAATCGTTCATCGCCAAAGCAAGGTCATCCAATTCCTTGTAGGAAGCGCCCCGTACAAAAAAAGCCTCACAATCGTTTTTGTTTAATTCGATAGCCTGCGTAGCCAATTTGATCGCTTCCGGATACGCGTCTTTCCAATAAGAATCCAAGGCCTTCTTCGAAAACTCAGGCTGAGCATGAAGGGTGAAAGAAAACAAGAAAAGGATTAAAAAGGGAATCGGGTTCATGTTGCAAAGTTGGTTTGATGGTTTCTGTCAATCTTGATGGGAATCAGACCTTGAAAATAGTGAAAATTGGTATTCGATTTCACGATTCTGAGAAAATAGTTTTTACATCAGGAAGATTCATTTTTTGGAAGCACTGTCAAAAAGAAAAAGCCACAATTCGATGGGGAATCGTGACTTTTTGCTTTAACCGAACAAGAATTTGTTTGGATAAGTTGTAATCTAGAAGGAGTCTGTTAACGCTATAAACCCTTTCGAGGCTGCTAAATTACCTACTTTTAATCCTCCATGGTAACAAAAAGTGTTTAACGATACTGAAATTTGAGTGAATAGGATAAATTCAGGTGTCAATGACTTAACGAAATATATTTAGCTATTTAGAAAGCTTTTGTTTCAAATGAACAGAAATTTAAATATTCCATCTTTTCAAAAGAACTTCTTTCTTCTTTGCTTAAAAAAAAGGATATTTGAGGAACTAACTCTTTGTTTAAACTAAATACAACTTTTTATGGATGCGAAAGAACCGAAGGAAACCAAAGAAACGAAAGAAGCTGAAAATTCACTAGGAGCAATCCAGAATTACACAGTTCAACCTGTTATGCTACCGATTCTTCCTGCTTCAGGACCGTATTTGGCAGATACATTCAATGTTGATGCGGCTTATTCAGCGTCTACAACGCAATTAACCGTGTTAATGTCATTCATGATTCCGGCAGATTTAACTGCTAGTCAGGTATCCATCAAGCAGTACTTTGATGATCATGAACCATATGAGTTGCAGTTTTATGCAGTTTATAGTTCCGAGTCCAGCAGTCAGACAAAACAAGTGAATGCTAAGTTTAAAGCGTGTGCGACGGATGCCAGTGGTACCCCGATCGAATTAGGAGCGATTTTAAATGTAATGACCATGGTGGTTAATACAGCTGGTCCGAAAACTTCACGAGGAACATTGAATAGTGTTAGAGTAACAGGGTCGTGAGGTTTGAACGAATGAACATTTTAAAAATAGTTATAAACCTGAAAAAAGTGTCTCTATTCGGGACACTTTTTTTGATTGCTTCGAACGTATTTGCATTAAGAGATAAAAGCAATGAATTACTCGACTCCAAAGCAGAGCGCTTAGCGAAAGCCTTTGATTCGGAATCTTTTGAAAGAACCGTTCAGTTTGTTCGGAAGGAAAAATGGGATTCTGTTTTGGTGAATACCGGGAAATTGTTGCAACAGCTAAAGAAACAGCCACTGCTCGATTATGTTCATTATTACCGGGCAGAAGCATTCCATAAAAAGGGAATTCTCAAATATGCATTAAAAGAATTTGATCGGGTTCGAAAAGACTTTGAGTTTTATACGATGGTTCGGTTCAATAAAGGTGGAATCATGCTCTCAAATGAAAAATACGAGCAGTCGCTATCCTTGTTTAAGAGCATTGATACAACCAATCAGAAAAACATTCGAATGATCCGACTCGATGCTTTAGTGCATAATACGGGGGTTTGCTATTTGCATTTAGGGAATTATCTGAATGCTGAAAAGTACCTTATCAATGCTGTTAAAAAGATTACTGAAAGAAAAGACAGCGTCGGACTTATTGGTTCTTACATGGATTTGGGGAGTGTTTATTACGAGCAATACCAGGACGAAAAAGCAATTGCCTACTACGAGAAAGCGTACCTTCTTTCGAAGAAATTCGGTTCCTATGATTTAAAACTTCTCACCGCGCAAAATATGGCTGTGATTGAAGAAAATAGAAAACGGTTTGATGTAGCATTAGCCTATCGGAAGGAATACGAAAGTTGGAACGACTCATTGAGCGACCAAAACAAAATCTACGAAGTTGCGCAGATTGAAAAAAGACTTGCAGTTGCAAATAAACAGCAACAGGTAGATTTATTGGAAACCGAAAACAAACTGGAACAAGCAAAGGTAACGACCTATCTCATAGCAGCAATCTTGCTTGGTGTGATCTTGATTTTTGGAATTTACTTTTACCGCCAAAATGTGCTGCGTTCACGCGTGATCCTGCATCAAAAACAGGAACTGGATCTGTTAAATGCAACGAAGGATCAGTTGTTCTCGATTGTCAGTCATGATTTGAGGTCTTCTGTTCATGCATTGAGCGCGAGTAATAACAAGTTGAAAGACAGTGTTGAAAAGCAGGAATATGGAAGTTTGGAAATGCAATTGGAAGAAAATAGCGTGATTGCAACCAATACCTACAACATGCTCGACAATTTGTTGAATTGGGCTTTGTTACAAACAGAAGGGGGCTATTTCAAACCGGAAGAACACCGCTTGAGTATGTTGATCGATCAGGTGGCGTACAATTTTAAAGGAGTCTTGAATCAGAAAGAGATGACATTTGAAAACACGGTTCCCAGATCGGTAAAAGTATTTGTGGATGCGGAATCACTCAAGATCGTACTGCGGAATTTCATGGATAACAGCATCAAGTTTTCAAATCCCGGATCAAAGATCACCGCAAGCCTGGAAAAGGAGGATGAGCAATCGGTTTGTTTCAATTGGGAGGATAACGGGAAAGGAATGTCCGAAGAAACACGACTCAAGTTGCTAAGTGATTCACCTCAATTAACCAAAAAAGACCACGAAAAGGAGATTGGATCCGGATTGGGAATGAATTTATGCAAGTCAATGTTAGCAAAAAACGATGGGAAGTTGGATATTTGGAGTCGGAAAGAGGAAGGGACAAGAATGATTGTCACCCTGAAGAAAGTTGGTGATGGAAAAAATTAAGATACTCATTGTTGAAGATACAGTTGCTGAAAGTGATAAATTGATCGGTACATTAACCTCCAGTCAATTCGAAGTGGTTGGTGTTGCCCGGTCTCATCAGGAAGCATTGCAACTGTTTTATGCAAACAAAGTGGATATCGTGGTCATTGATATTTTCCTGAATGGAATCCCGGAAGGAATAACCTTTGCCGAAACCCTGAACAACGTTCCGGAATCTGCCAGACCTTTTGTGTTTCTGACCAGTTCCACGGATAGAACCATCTTCGAGCGGGCAAGACTGACCAAACCGTATAGTTTTTTATTGAAACCTTTCAATCCTTTGGAAGTGCTCTATGCCTTGGAAATGGCCATTGAGAAATTCTACGACCAACCGGATATTTTTCAAGGCGACGAGGAGGACACGGTGATCAGTTCGGATTTCCTGTTCATCAAGAAAAAGGATGCACTGAAGAAAGTTGCAGTCTCAGATATCATCCATATTGAAGTGGAAGAGCGCTATTGCTCCATTTTTGCAGGCCCTGAAAAGTTTGTCATTCAAATTTCATTGGCCAAGATCACCAACCTGCTGGATTCATCCAGGTTTCATCGTGTACACCGGAATCACATCGTAAATGCCCATGAGATCGAAGAGATCCAGCCTTCGGATGGATTATTGGTCATGAGTAATAAATCAATCGTTCCTATCAGCGACCATTACAAGGACGTTCTGAACCAATTCAAGATTATCAAATAAGTAGTTCCATTCTCTGCATCTAAGTTATTCTTACGATAGAATACTTTCTGCTTTCCCACATATGCGCACTTGTCCGGACAAGAATTCGTAGGGGTTTGTGGTAAATAGGAATGTGCTTTAATTGTTGAAATGTTATCTCATGCTTCATTTTTACTTTTTCATGACATCAAAACCGGATTTCATAACATTCGGTCGAAATCCTTTAGTCAAGACCCCTATACTTGTATAAGTCAACAGCAGGGTTGTTAATTGATGCTGACTAAAAGGAAGAAAAGATGGAAAAATTCGCAGATATAAGCCTTTCACCAATTCCGGAATCCAAAATGGTTCTTTCTGAAATTCGTGTTTTGGGTTGTTATTTTGAGTTGTACTGGCATTTTTCACAAGGAGAAATATTGCGGTTCGATTTTCCGCAAAAGCATTTGGATCAGTTTCCGGATAGGTCATATAAACAGTTGCTGATGACTGAAATAGCGAACCGGATGAATACGATAAATACGTGTATCGCGATTCAAAATGAATATTTAAAGAACTATTACGTATTGTATTTACACTACGCCAATGGGATGGACATACCTGCGGATTTTCCGGAATCCATTATAGATTTATTCCCCAGCAGAACATATATCCACCAGTTGAAAAGTGCTATTAACATGTTACAACTTGAAATAAATAATGAAAAAGCCACAATGTGAAAATTCCCCACTATACACAAATACCTCTATTCACTGAAACAAACACTGAAACAGCGCCTAATCGTAACTTGACAGAGCAGAGGCAGTAGCGGCCTCTGCTTTTTTAAGACTCGAAGAAATTAGAATATTTTGCTTTCTCTAGCGTAAGAGTGCATCCATCAGAAAAAATAGTTCTACAATAAAGGATGTGTGTAAAGCAAAATGAATCCCCTATCATCAGATAGGGGATTTTTTAGGACACCCATTTTTTCCAGAAATAAAAAAACCTCCGTCGGCCGACGGAGGTTTTTCTCTTACGCTAAAAGTAGTAGAGTAGTTATTTGGGTTATCAGTTTATTTCTTTGTAAATCAAATTATTACGAATTTCTTAGTGTCATTTTTCAATACTGCGAATTCGAATCACAAATGTCTGTTATTCGACGATTTTAATCTCTAAGGGGAAACCCTCGTTTTTTTGTAGAAACAGTTAATGATCCATTTCAAACAGGTATTTTTATAGTTCAAATTCTCATTGAATGAATAATCGGTTGATAAAGCTTTTTACTGGATTGTTTCTGTTTGCGTTTCTAGTTGGAGCCTGCAAGAAACTGACCACTAAGATTGTTTATCATAAACCTTCTACTGAAAAATTGGATGAGAAATGTGCATGGCTTTTGGAAAGAACACACTTCCACGACAAAAAGTACTATCCAACCTTCCAAAATTATTATGCCGAACAATTAAAGCTCAAACGCTATGACAAAGCGGCAATAGCACTCGGAGAATTGACGGAACTTGAAATGTATTTCTCCTTTTTTCAGAAAAGTACATTGGATACCATTCACTCCTTTCAAAAACGCTATGAACAAAAACTTCCCTGGGATAAAACCTTGTTTGTTGAATCCTACATAGGGAATTATTATATCAATCAAACGAACTACCGGAAGGCCATTCAATACTTCCGGAAATTAGTTGCATACAAGCCATTTGATTACAATACCTGTGTGGAAGTTGCCCACGGATATGGCGATATGGCTTTTTGCTATTTTGCAATGGGGGAGCATGAACAAGCTCTTCGATACAATTCGAAAGCATTGGCATTGTTCAATCAGACAGATAATTATACCGGTCGGGGTGGAATCTACGACAACATGGCTTTGGTGAGCCTGTACTCTAAAAATTACACGGAAGCGGAGGGGTATTTTGACAAAGCAATGTCGGATTACAAACACGCAAAGGATACAGGAAATATGATGATCTCATTGCACAATAAGATCATCCTTTATCAGGAAATGAATCATCCCAAACAATATGACCTGATCGATTCGACCTATCATTTGTTTATTAAAAGTAAGGTTCCGGATGAATCGCTTGAAGTAGGACTTTCCTCTTTTTATGTCGATTTATTAGTGCATGAAGGCCGTAATTCGGAAGCAAAAGCAGTTCTTTTTGATATGAAGCAGCTTGTGGATACCTTGAATTCCGTTGCTTCAGATGCCGATTACAACATTGCTTTGGCAAATTACGAGATTAAAGCAGGAGAAGGGATCAAGGATATCGGGTTGATTGAAAAAGCATTTTATGCAGTTGAAGAACAGGAAGATTATCAAAATCAGATAGCCTTTGCTCAGGTATTGAAAGATAATGCGGTGATGAGTAAGGATTACCAAAAAGCATATCTGTTTTCGGAAAAACTGAAACGCGCTGAAAATAAGATCAGCGATCAGAAGATAATTACAAAAACCATGGAGTTGAATAAACTTTATGAAACAAAACGCAAGGAACAACAAATTGCTCTTCAGAAAGAAACGATTTCAAATGGAAGAATAACCATTGCCCTGTTGATGGCTCTCTTAATGGGATTTATTTTGGTCCTGTTTATTGTTTTTTCAAGACAAAAACAGAAAAAAGCAAGGTCGGAAAGTAAACGCGCACGTCGGTATACCAAGCAATTACTAGATAAAACGGAAGAAGAGCGCAGACGTATTGCCAGTGATTTGCACGACAGTGTGAGTCATGAATTATTGAACCTGAAACATTCGATGAGTGGAAACCCGATTTCCGCTGGAGAGAAGATCGATTCGATTATCAAGGATATCCGCAGTATCAGCAGAAACCTGCATCCGGTAATGTTTGAAAAAGTGGGATTGTCAGCGAGTGTTAACCAACTCCTGGATCGGGCGCAATCCGTCAATCAATTGATGGTGACTTCCGATATCGATTATAACGGGGGCTTATCTGTTTCAGATGAATTGCAGGTTTATCGGATCATACAGGAAGCCCTTTCGAATATCATCAAATATGCAAAAGCCGTAGCCGCGAAAATCATCATCCGGGAGAATGCAGAAGGTTTGATGATCCAGATCAAAGACAACGGACAAGGTTTTAACGTGAGTGAGATACTATCCGGAAAGGATGCCTTCGGGTTATATAATATCATCGAAAGAAGCAAAGCTATCGGAGGCTTGGCAAAGATTCATTCCGACAAGAATGGAACCATTATCACTATTGACATAAAGAAAACAAAATGACTATTGTAATTGCAGACGATCACCCTTTTACGCTTCAGGGAACCCAAAGTTTCGTTGAATCTTATGGTTATAAGGTAATAGCAACCTGCGCGAATGGGGTTTCTGCTTTGAATATCATCCAGCTTCGTTTGCCGGATATCGCAGTTTTGGACATCAATATGCCCGCATTGGATGGATTGGATGTTGCTAAAAAAGTGCAGGAATTGAAGTTGAAAACAAAGGTTATTCTCCTGACAATGCACAACGAAATGACCATTTACAACAAATCCAAAGAATACGGAGTGTATGGCTACATTTTGAAAGAACACGCACAGGTTGAACTGAAAAACTGTCTGGCTGAAGTGGCAAAAGGAAACCAATATGTAAGCGATTCCTTATTGAATGATTTGATCACTGTGCGTGAAACAGGAACAAGTGAATTGGATAAATTGACCTTTTCCGAGCGTAAGATCATCGAATTGATTGCTCAGCAAAAAACGAGTAAGCAGATTGCTGAAATGCTGTTTTTATCCGAAAAAACCATCGAGGGTCATCGGACCAATATCATCGAAAAATTAGGATTACCGAAAGAAAAGAACGTCTTGCTCAAATGGGCGATGATGAATGGGGTGGAATAAAAAAAATCATTAGTAAAAAAAGGAAGTCCAATCGAATGGTTGGGCTTTTTTTGTGATGATATTTTCAAATTGAAAAGAATGGATTTCATTTTGAATGTTATTTGGTGTCTCTCACCAATTATCCGGTTCAATCAAGCGCCTTTTCCTTGAGCTGCATGAATGATCAAAAAAGTGTTTTTGGAATCCATAAGTGTAACAAATACAAGGTTTTCACTTATTCCATTGTAAGGGGGCGGAGGAATAAAAAACGGATTTAGTAGTGATCTCCCATCTCCAAAATGAAACTTCTTTTGGCATGGTATAGTTGTTGTCTATCCGAAATACCGAAGCTGGAATAGTTCATCATTTAAAATCAAGTAGTATGGCACGTTTTATTTCAATCAGTTTGGTCTTAATAATCAGTAACACGTTTATTTTCGCTCAAAAATACGGGCTCATTCCGATGCGGATGTTGGTTCAGGAAACAGGATTGGTTACTCCGTTCGTTTACGAAGATGAAGGACTTCTCAGAACAGCTGAAGCAGATCGGGAAAGTGCAGTTACCATGCATCTCTATAATAATGCAAATTCGAATTACCTGATGGTGGAGATTCTGGGTGCCTCCAGGGTAATGCCATTTCAATTGGTCAATACTCAAGGAGAAGAAGTCTATTCAGGATCCATCCTCGGAACCCAATTGATTGAAACAGAATCGTGGCCTGCAGGAACCTATTATTTCCTGTGTGGTACCAAGCGCGAAACACTATATATCACCAAGTGATCAATCAAGGGAGCAATTGACACTTGGATAAGCAAAAAAAAGGCTGGTTTGAAGATTCAAACCAGCCTTTTTTGGAAATATATATTTTTATTGGATACTTACTGCGCGCTGAGAAGTTCCGTTTTCAGAAACCAAACGAACGAAGTAAATTCCAGGTTGAACCTCCAGGTTCATGTCAACAGTTGTTTCTCCTTGAGCAACTGTTCTTGCTGCAATTTGTTTTCCTTGAGCATCCACAATCGTGATTTGCGCTTCACTGCTTAATGTACCAAATGAAATTTGGAACGTTCCGTTATTCGGAACCGGGTAGATCATCATGGAAGTAGCATCCAATTCATCCAATCCTGTCGTACACGGTGCAATAGTTACGTTCACACTATCCGTAAGCGTACAATTTGCATTGTCTACTACTGATAGTACAACTTCACCGGAACTTTGTACTGCATAGGAATTGAAATTGTTGTTTACACCATTCCAGGTATATGAACTATAACCAAAACCTCCCGGAATGATATACAATCCATCTCCGGAACAAACCGTTGTATCTGCTCCTAAATCAAGTGTGTTGAATGTAAAAGTGATTTTATTCGGACAAGCATAGTTTGTCGGGGTTGCAGCTAATCGTGCTGCTGAGTCCGAAATTTGGAAGTAAAATAAGGTTTCCTCATCTCCACCAAAAGTAGTAGTTCCACCTTCATAATGTCCGTAAAAACGGTGGTTTACCGGGTGAGTGATAAAACTAGCCATATCTGAAAAATCTGAAATTCCAAAGATGGTTATTGCAGTATCAGTAGTGAAATTATAATCAACAATGGAATCGTTATCATCTCTGTAATATGCATGACGATCAGTACCGTCAAAACCTGACATACCCCAATCAGCCCAATTCTCAGAGCCACTCACGCTTAAACTATCTTGTCCCAGTGGTGTAACCAATCCGTTCAAAATAGAGATGTGGTAAAAGTCGTAATTTCCATAAGCAGTTCCAACAATCAATTCATTGTATCCGGCAAGTATAACAGCTTGATCCTGAACTCCAACTGTAACAGGTTGTGATAACATGATAATTTCAGTACCTAATGATAAATCTTCGTTCAATGCACGTAAGGAATTCATCGTGAATCCATCTAGGTTGTCACTGTTAGGCGTATGTGGAGCCATTGTATTGTAAAGGGTGTAGATTTTCAATTGTGCCAGGTCAGTAAAGATTCCATCGCGTTTAGGTAAGTCGATACCATCTTGCAAATCCAGATCAAATCGGGCAGTTGCATTATCTCCGACAATGTAAACGTAGTTTGCTGTAACGGCAATTCCTCCGCGGTCATCACCACTGATTAAATCGTGATCTACCACCTGATGATTCGTTGTGTCAAATGAATTGATCACATAATAGAACGGGTTAGATACCACAGCACTGTATACATCCGTTGGGCTGGATGTAAACGGATTCAAGGTCACATTTGTTCCGATTCCAATCATATTGGATAGACTTAAATCGTTTGCGTATACGGTTGAAATGTTCCCCGTATTGATTGTTGTACCCATATTCTGACAGGTAATCATGGATTCGTCGGCAGGGTTTTCAAAAATGGTAAAGCTTGCACTGTCTTGAGTATAACATCCGTTTGCCTCGGTAAGTGTGTATGTAATATAGTAGATTCCATAAGATAGGGTGGATGGATCAAGCACACCACCTGTTACACCACTACCTGAAAAAACTCCTCCTGTTGGTGAACCAACCAAGTTCATTGGCGTTTGTGATTGACAAAACACATTGTCTGTAAATGAGAAATTGGCATGTTGAGCAGGGATACCTGTCGTACAGTAGTTGTATTGAAGTTTAGCACGTAATCTATTCTCATTGCAATAAGGATATACAGTTCCTTGCTTCACAAATTTATAGACTACACTTCCGGTGTACGAATTAATATCCGCCATTGGGATGGTGATGCTAGATGTGAATGGATTACAATTGGAATTATTCGGATTAGTAAAAGTACCAAGTAAAACAGATCCCGGACCGAAAACCTTGTACGAACTCCCCTGATAAAAATAACCGCTACCATCAATAGTCAGTGTTGCATCTTCGTATGCTCCATTGATAAGGGAGTTGAAGGTGTAATACATCGTGTCGTTGGAGTAGTCTATAGGGTTATAGTCATCATTTGATGGCGTACTTCCATAACTCGAATAGGTTTGGGAATAACCGTTGAATGTGATCAGCATGCTTGCGAGCAAACTGAAAATAAAGTAATTTTTTCTCATATTTAGATTTTGTACAAAGCTAGGTCTTTGAAGGGCGCAAATAGCGGGAAAGGATAGATCAGGGGGTAACCCTAGGTAGTAAACAAGGGTTAATCCTTAGTAGTGAAATTTCAAAGGTACCGTTCACCGAATTTTCACCAATAGCTGTTCTCTGAATCGGGATAATGCGTAATTTTAAAACGTCTTTTTCAAGTAAGGATCTGAACGAAAAAGAAGCTAATCTGTTTAAGGTTTATGGAACAACAAACCGTTATCAAAGTTCGGAATTTATCTAAGAAATTCGGTTCCTTCGAAGCAGTCAAAAATGTCTCTTTCACTGTTAATAAAGGGGATGTATTCGGGTTTTTAGGACCGAACGGAGCAGGGAAAAGTACCACCATCCGTTGCTTGTTATCACTGATCAGTCCGGATAGCGGAGAAATCGAGCTATTCGGGAAGTCATTGAATAAAAACCGATCGGAAATTCTTTCCAATGTGGGAAGTATCATCGAGAAACCCGATTTCTACAAATACCTTTCCGCCCAAAAGAACCTGGAGATATTTGCACGGATTTCAGGTGCGAAAGTATCCAGGAAAGAGATTTTAGAAATGCTGGATTTCGTTGGATTGGGTGATCGGGCGAAACACAAGGTAAAAGGATTCTCCCATGGAATGAAACAACGCTTGGGAATAGCACAGACGCTTTTGCATAATCCGGAACTGATTATCCTGGATGAACCTACTACCGGATTGGACCCGCAAGGAATCATCGAAATACGAAATCTGATCCTCCGCTTGAAGAATGAACAGAACAAGACGATCTTGTTGTCTTCACATCAATTGTCCGAAATCGAATTGATTGCCAACAGGATGGTCATTATCAATCAGGGAAAAGCAATCGTTGAAGGAACGGTAGCTGAACTACTGAACAGTGAAGAAACACTTGTCCGGATTGAGGTGGATGAAGCGGAATCAGCTGTTCGATTGCTTCAGGCGAAATTTAATCCGCAGGAAATAACCCAGATCTCTTCCAGGGAATTGGAAGTATTCATATCGAAAAATCGTGTTCCGGAACTGACCAAAGAATTGGTGTTGGCCGGATTTGCACTTCATTCCATTGAGCCGAAACGGAAGTTGGAAGATTATTTCATCAAAACCATTCAGTCCTGATGCTTTTAAAAAATACATACAACGAGCTGATCAAAATTCTTTCGAAACCAAGAAGTTATTTGGGATTGGGAGCCTTAACGATCTTAATTGGAATCATCATCTTTGCCATGAAAGCAGATGGTGAATCCATCGTTTCCTTTGTGACTGCCTCTTTTGAACAAACGCTTTCATTCAATGGAAAATTGGTCAACGGAAACCTGATAGCCTTCATCATTCTGCAAATGTTGGTGGTGCACATTCCATTATTGATTGCGTTGGTGACGGGTGATTTGATTTCAGGAGAAGCGGCAATGGGAACCATTCGCATGTTGGCGAGTAAACCTATTTCAAGAACTAACATCGTGCTTTCGAAATTCTTTGCCGGGGCAATCTATACATTCGTCATTACCATCTGGCTTGGAATTTTATCTGTATTGGTTTCGCATTGGGTCTTTGGAACAGGAGATTTGATGGTGTTGAATAGTGATGGATTGGTCATTTTACCTGAATCGGATATACTATGGCGATTCGGATTGGCTTTCTGTGTAGCTTTTTTATCCTTATTGACAGTTGCAACGCTTTCGATCTGTTTGTCTGCCTTTGCTGAAAATTCCATCGGACCCATTGTTGCAACGATGGCTATCATTATCATCTTTACGATTATCGGGAGTTTGGATGTATCTGTTTTTGATTCCATCAAACCGTATTTGTTTACGACCCACATGGCTTCCTGGCGCAGTTTCTTCGAACAACCCGTTCCTTTTGACCAGATCATGAATTCGGTTGTGATCCTGCTCACTCACATTGTGCTTTTAGTAGGGATTACGATTATCAAGTTTAATAAGAAAGACATTACATCCTAATGAAAAAAATACTTCTTTTCAGTCTGTTTTCTCTGAGTTTTGCCACTTTTGGACAAAAGCCGGAAGATCTCATCGAGAAAATCAATGCGAAAATTGCGAGTGCAAAGGATTACACGGTCAATGCATACATCGATGCAGATATTCCGATGATCCAGATCATGCCTTCCAAGGCGAAGATCTATTTCAAGCAAAAGGATAAATTCAAGATCGAATCCAAAGGAATCAACATTCTGCCCAAACAAGGATTTACCGAATTGAATCTTTTTCTATCGGAAAAATCCAAGTATACGGCAGTTTTCGGAGATTCATTAAAGATTCGGGATGTAGATACCCGATTGATCAACATCATTCCGAATTCGAGTTCAGGTGAGATCATCCTGGCAAAAATATGGGTGGATCAGAAAAATTCGGTCATTATGCGTTCTCAAGTTACGACACAGAGCAATGGAACCGTTAAAACGGATTTCAAGTATGGAAATCAATTGAGTTATGGTTTGCCGAGTGAGTTGAAATTTGAAATTGATGTGAAAAAGTTCAAAATGCCCAAAAGCGTTGCTGCTGATATCAATAAAACATCTACTGACAAGAAAAAGACCAAATCCAAACCGAAAACCAAAGGAACGATTACCATTACTTTGACGGATTATGCGGTGAATACAGGGTTAAGCGATAGTATCTTCAAGGAAAAGAAAAAGGAAACGAAGTAGTTAAATACTTTGCGTTCTCTGCTTCTTTGCGAAAGCTTTTAGCGCAAGCGTTGCTTCTTTGCGTTGAATAATAACCGCAGAGAGTGAAAAGTTTAACCGACATCTTTGCGCTTTTTCATTCTTAGCGGTAAAAAATAAGGTCTAGGTTTATTCAGTAGCTATCTTCAACAGCGCTTCTTTCAAATCAATCTTGTTTGTATCGTAAAAAAGGATTCCCAATTCAGCATACATGCGTTCCATTGATTTCGCGTTCTTCTTGTTCAATACCTTTCCAAGGTAAACAAAGCAGATACCGATTTCGTTTGCTTTCAATTCCTTGATAACTGTTTTCGTTTCATCGCTTAAAGGAAACTCACCGTCCGTCAAAAGCAACACCGAATTCACTCCTTTTTCCAATTTATTGGATGCCAAAACTGTTTTTACTGTTTCAAATCCGTTTTGAATGTTGGTCTGTCCGAAAGCATGGATCCGCTCGATTTTTTCTTCAATGTGCTTTTTCTGATTACAGGAAACGGATTGCAGTAAGACATCTGATTTACCTGAAAAAGTGACAATGGAAATGCGGTCTGATTCCCGCTGAATCTGCACCAGATCTGTGGCGTTTTTCTTCAGATGTGCCAATTTTCCGGATTCGTTCATGGAAGAGGAAGCATCCAATAGATAGATCAGATGATGAGGTTTTGCCTTACTGATCAAAAGTGCATCCGGACTCAGGTCAGAAACCATTGAATCTGCAGCTGTTGATTTAATTACCTGTTCCACATACTCAAATTTACAAAGTAGGTTTGGAGCCATCAATAACACATTCTGATTGGTATCTATTTCGGAAGGGGAAAGGCAGCAAGAGGAAGTTTCTTTGAAAGTCAATCCATCAGCAATTTCAATGTAATCATTGTAATCCTCCACAATTGAATTATAACTGTTGACAAAGTCATTATAAGCTTGCTGTGATTTCTTCAAAAAGGATTCGGTAGCATGTTTGGAGGAGGCGAACCAAAAGATGGTGCTTTGCATGGAAGTGTAAAATGTCCGATAGCGGGTATGCAACCAGAAACCGCTGTTAGGTCTACCATATCCTCGTGTTTTGTAAAGATAAAGCGAATCGTTTTTTAGTCCCTCAGTAGTTAAGATCCGGAGTTGGGCGTCATATTTCAGGTTGTTTGAAAGATTCTCCTGGTATAATTCCCTTTCCCACTTGGTTAATAGATTCATGGTGAGATTCAATTCCTGCAATCCTTGCTGCAGTTCCTTATGCGTTTGGAAAGGAGGATAATGGGCATTGCAATAATCCACTAAGGCGCTATCAAGTTGTTGCGAGTTCAGATAGCATTGCTTGAACCAACGGTCGTGGCTTCTTAAAATTCGTTTTGCTTCCTGAAATTGATCGTCGGAGTGGAATTTCTTGTCTGAAACGTACTCGTTCAAATCCGTATGGGTGGCGAATAAGCTATCTGTAGAGGCAATGTACTTGGTTAATACGGATCCAATTGGAGCATAACTGCTTTTGGATTGATGCAGTTTATTCAGCACCCGTTCTTTTGCCTCCAGCCAGGGAAGGTAATCCGATTGATAAGCTGGAATTTGATTTTTTGCATCGGGAGTGATTTCTTTAAACCGAAAAGCCACTTCAATTCCGGAATAATAAAGCGTTCCGTTGTGTTGGGTTTTACTGCAATAAAAGTAATTCTCATTGATCTTTTCAGTACTGACATGAAGCGCATGTTGTAATTGTACCGCATCGTAATACCAGGTTTGGTTGCAGCGACTGAAGACATTCATCAACTCCACCACGTGATTCATTTCCCGCACATGCTGATTCCTTCCCTGAGAAAATAACCAGTGAGAATGAAGAAAGAAGAGAACAAGGATACTGATTTTCATTTGTGCAAAAACTGAGTGCTAAGATACAACTTCTGATAGTGAAAATTTAACATTCGAAAAGAGCTTTACCACATTTACGGTATTGATACAGCCGATTCATGTTTGTACTTTTGTTTCAGTGGAATATCACAATTCACAAGGGATATGAAAGAAGAGCAAAATACGAAATCAGGAGCTAGTTTGACAGACCGTTTGTTAGAAGAACGGTTGAATAACATGCCTGTTTTCAACTCTTCAGAAGACGTGTTGAAGGGGTTGATTGATCTGGCAAAAGAAGGGGTGACTGATTTCCCGAAGGACTTGTTGCATCAGGTAGCAATTCAGGATTTGTTGCAGGCTCTCAAAACTTCCCACGGTGTTTATCTGAATAGCAAACTTCCGGAGATCGAGCAATCCATTTATAACTTGTACAGTAAACAAACCAATTCGGATAATGTGTTGCTGATGTTGTGCGGCTTTTTCATTTCTTACCAAAAGAAGCTGGTTGCGCATATTCAGTACGAGGAAGTATTTCTGTTCCCTTACATTGAATCGGTGCTTGAATTTCAAAAAACAGGAAAACCCATCGACCGGGAGCGTTTCGGAAATTTCACTTTGAAACAGTTTTTCGAGAATCATTCCAATTTGGAAGAAGACTTGAACAAGGTTCGAAACAAGATTACGGAGAACATCAAAGGATTGAAAACACCTTTAGCGTTCCGGATTTTCTTGACTCAATTAGAGCACTTTGAAAAGGATTTGGCAATTCATGCAATTCTGGAAGATGAAGTGCTGTTACCTCGCCTGGTTGATCTGGAAGTTCATTTGTTGGGATAATTTTAAGACGAAAGACAGCAGACGAAAGACAGATTCGGTCTTTCGTCTTATGTATCTGGTCTTTCATCTTTATTTTAAATTTCTTTGGCTTGATATTTGTCTTTTCGTAACTTCAACAAAAAATCTAGAAGATGAAACTGACATTCCTTGCCATAATAGCGCTAATTAGTACTTACTCATTCGGGCAAATCACTTTTGAACACGGAACCTTGGAAGAAGCATTGGCAAAAGCAAAACAAGCTAAAAAGCCATTGTTCGTAGATGTATATGCAACTTGGTGCGGACCTTGTAAACAAATGGCTGCAACTGCTTTCGTAGACCCGGAAGTGACTAAATACTACAATGCAAATTTCATTTCCCTGAAGTTGGATGGAGAAAAGAATGATGGTCCCGGAGTGATGCGGAAATATGGCATCAGCGCATATCCGACCTTATTGTATTTTAATTCGAATGGGGAGTTGGTAGCAAAGGTTGTTGGAGGTCAGCAGGCAAAACAATTGCTATCCAAAGGAAAGGACGTTGTGAATCCGGAATCGAATCCTGTGTTCGCAGCAAATAAGACCTACCAAAAATCTAAAAAGAAACAGGAAGACCTGAAGGCTTACGTGAAAGTTTTGCAGGAAAACGAACACGATTCATTGGAGAAATACGCTGCTGAATATTATCAGAAATACCCCAACCTCAATTTAAAGGATCCGGTGGAATTGGAGGTGTTTAAAAGTGCGGTTCATGATTACAAATCACCTTTGAGCAAACAATTCCTCAGCGATGATGAAAATGTGAAAAATCAGGATGCTTATTTAGGAAAGATCAATGATTATTTCATGACAACTTATCAGGAAGCTAAGATCGCGAATGATTTCGCAATCATGGAGAAAATGGTTGTGGAGGTATTCCCTTACCTTCAAAAATGCAACGTTCCCGATTTACCTTCACAAGCAGATTATCTGGAATATGTGAAAGCTCAGTTTTCAAAATAACCTACTTGTTTTGAACGGATTGAAGGTGAGATTTGTGTAAAAAACGTTCGTTTTTTTGTAAAGCCTTTTGACTTTTAATGGGTGACATTTGTGATAGAAACAAATGAGTAATCATCATTAAAATAGAGAAGTCATGTCAGCAACAGAAAAAAACACAAACCCGAATGAAAATCGGGAAGCGAATCAAAATCAGGATCAAAATCGCAATCAGAACTCCGAATCGAATTCCAATCAGACTCCGGGTATGAATTCAAACACAAATTCAAACGCCGATTCCAATTCCAATAGAGAAGGGAAGCCGTTCGAAATTACGGGTAATTGGGGAAAGCAATCCACTCAATTGAAACAACAACATCCGGAATTGACCGACACTGATTTGAAATTCGAACCAGGTAAGGAGAACGAATTACTGGACAAAATTGGAACGAAATTGAACAAATCGCGCGATGAGGTCATTGACATCATCAACAGATTCGAAGTTTAAAAAGTTCCTGTTTAGATTGCAGAATAGCTACTGTTAACAAGATTAATAGTAACTGTTAGATTCTATCAAGAGAAGAGCGTTCGCTACAAACGGACGCTCTTTTTCTCGAACCGAATCCCACTGTTCCCGAATAACAGTTTTCCAGTTAAGTTTTTTTTTGAGTGATTTATGTAACAATTTCGATAAATCATGTAAGATATTATATGTCCTGTTCATGCATATTTGTGATAAGTGGAAACAAATCCATTCGTTAATCTAGATAGTTATGAAAAAGAGAATAGCCCGTTTGATTTTATCCGTTTTAGTAGTCGCTCTTGCCAGCTGTACTGAAACAAAATCAGAAAAAGTGGACAATGCCAAGGAAGATGTTCAGGATGCACAGAAAGACCTGGATCAGGCAGAGCGGGAATATAGAGAAGAGCTCAATAGTTACCGCGAGTCGATTCAGGAAACCATCAACGACAATAAGGCGAAGATTGCAGAAATGCGGGCTGAAAAAATAGATGCGCGGGCAGATGTCATTCGTGCAAGAAATGAACGGATCGCAGAGCTTGAAAAACGCAACAATGAAATGGAAGCCCGTATGCAAGAGATGAAAAATACGAACAAGGAAAACTGGCAGGAATTCAAACGGGAGTTCAAGAACGATATGAGTGAACTCGGACAGGCATTCCGTGATATCGGAAAAGACAATGTGAAATAATACAAATAGACAATAGACAATAGACAATTGATTGGAATAGATTATTCTAAAAAATTGGTTTTGGAGGAGTCCGCCGAGGCGCACTCCTTTTTTTACTAAAGCGGAATAAAAATCAAATGTCGGATCAACGAACACATCATCAATTAGTATTTACCCGTAATAAAGAGAAATCATGAGAGCAATATTAAGCACGATAGCAATTGTTGTTATTATAGGTTGGGTTGGGCCATCGGATACTTTGGTTACCACACGGGAGGTTTATTTCATTTGATATTAGTGATTGCATTAATAGCACTTGTCCTTCAATTTATTCCCGGTAGAAGGGGATAAATGGAACGAGGAATAAACCATTCGTTCCGAATAAATAAGCGAGTTACAGCTAAGACCATTTGACAGTTTACCCTGTTGAATGGTCTTTTTTTTTGTGTTTAAACGGTATTTTAATAGGTAATTTGAAAAGTGTGAAATAAGTATAAAATATAACTAAAGAGTTTTGAGGGGAGGATAATTCGCTTTATCTTACATCTAATTCATTAGCGTACATAGTTTATAGCAAATACATTTAGAAAAATAAGTTACCAAAAACTGTTTGAAACCGGAATAAGATTTAACGATAGCGTAAGTAGATTGTTTAATTAAAATTTAGGGGTTTGAAGTTATTTGTAAAACACATGGTAAGTCTTCGGTGTAAGATGGTCGTGAAAGAGGTAGTGGCAGGCTTAGGCTTGCGCCCAACAAAGATAGAGTTGGGAATGGTGGAGATTCGTGAGAACATTTCTGAAGATGTCCGTGAGAAGTTGAAAAACGATCTGTCAAGTTGCGGCTTGGAGCTTTTGGAAGATAGGACAAGTATCCTCATAGAACAAATCATAGGTGCGGTGATTGAACTGGTTCATTATTCGGATGAAGCTCCCAAGATGAATTATTCGGATTATATCAGTGAGAAACTGAATTATGATTATACCTACCTGTCCAATGTATTCTCCAAGGAAAAAGGAATGACCATTCAGCAATTCATCATCATGAATAGAGTGGAGAGAGTCAAAGAGTTCCTGTTATACGATGAACTGAATTTGACGGAGATTTCCTATAAGATGAATTACAGTAGTGTAGCGCATTTATCCAATCAGTTTAAAAAGATCACTGGATTCTCCCCATCTTTTTACAAGCAGTTGAAATTCAAGAGATGTGAATTGGACATGATTTAATTAAATTCAAAAGGATGAATGCAAAATTCAAAAGTTAAGAGTTTTTGAATTCATCATTTTGAATTCACTGGTTGTCCTCATCCAGATCATTGTGATCGTCACCACCTAAGCTGTAATAATTGTTCTCTTCATCTTCATTTCCGTTGTCTTCCATCTCATCATCCAATTCAGAGCCCGGAACATCCAGGTTCTTGTCGAGCGAAGGATTGGTTGAAGATTTCTTTTTAGTGAGATCTTCCGGGTCCAAATCCGTTTCCTCCTTGTCTGTTCGGTAAATGTCTTCACCAGCCGGATAAACCGGGTATCCGGGAAATGATTCTGCCGTTTCCGTGCTTGTTTTTTTGGGTTTTTCCTTGCTCATGTCTGTTCGTTTTTAATTGATCGACTCACTCCTAGAAAGGTACCATAAATTCAAACAAAAAGCACTATGGGAAATGACGTATTTGTTATATGATTTACGGATTTGACCATTTTGAATTCATTATTTTGAATTTTGAATTTTGAATTCACTTCATTCCCATCAACCGTTTGATCCACTTCAGTTTCCCTTCGGAATAAGGCGAATATTTGAGTTTAGTTTCGAACCAGGAGCTTTTCTCCATAATGCTTTTGTAATGTGAAAAGGCCCTGAAACCTGCTTCACCATGATAGGAACCCATTCCACTGTTCCCAACACCGCCAAATGGCAAGCGGCTATTGGAAATGTGCATGAGTGACTCATTCACGGCGCCTCCGCCAAATGAAAGTTCATTCAGAAGTTTGTTTTTGAGCACCGAATCGTTGGTGAATAGATAGCAAGATAGAGGTTTCTCCCGCTTCTTGATTTCCCGGATTGCTTCATCAATGGAATCATAGGTGAGAACCGGAAGCAAGGGACCGAAGATCTCTTCCTGCATGATGGCATCATCAAAAGTTACATCCTGTATCAGGGTTGGTTCAATGATCCGGCTTTCTTCATCAATCTTTCCTCCGCTATAAACTTTGTTCTGATCCAGTAAACGAGCCAGACGCTGAACATTCCGGTCGTTGATGATCCGGATGTAATTTCCATTCTCAGGCGAATAGGAAGCTGCATCGATTTCTTCCTTAGCCAGACGCAAAAATTCCGCTTTTAGTGACTTTGGAAGAAGTACATAATCGGGAGCGATACAGGTTTGACCGGAATTTAGGAACTTCGCCCAGATCAAACGCTTGATTCCCATTTTCAGGTTCGCACCTTCTGTGAATATCGCCGGACTTTTCCCTCCCAGTTCCAATGTAACAGGAGTAAGGTGTTTTGCTGCGGCTTGATAGACAACACGACCTACATTCGGACTTCCGGTAAAGAAAATCTTGTCGAAACGCTGTTCCAATAAAGCCGTTGTTTCATCAATTCCTCCCTCTACGACATGAAAAAAAGCCGGATCGAAGAAGTTATTGATGAGTTCTGCCATCGTCTTACTCGTATTGGAAGGCAGTTCGCTCGGTTTCAGAATGACCGTGTTTCCGGCAGCGATTGCGGCAACAACAGGAGCCAATGCTAACTGATACGGATAATTCCATGCCCCAATTACCAGTGAAACTCCCAATGGTTCCGGGATGATGTAGCTTTTGGCAGGAAAATTTACCCAATTCGTCCGCACTCGCTTCCATTTTGCCCACTTTTTCAATTTGCTGCAAGCTTCATCGATGTCCAGGTAAACCAAACCGAATTCGTTGGTAAAAGTCTCGAAAGGAGATTTGCCGAAGTCAGCATAAATAGCTTCATTCAAGCGGTTCTGGTTCGACAATAACAGCGTCTTCAATCGCTGCAACTGGTCAATTCGAAAATTCAGATCCTTTGTTTGGTTGGAATTGAAAAATGCACGTTGTTTCTCCAGGATTTCTTTCATGGGAGTAAGTTAATGGAAAATTGAGAAAGTTGGAATCTGTTTGAAGGAAAATTCCTTAATTATCAATCATTTTTAGAAAGATGGTTTCAATCACTGCATTCCGGTTTGTTTCTTGAGATCCCGTAATTCTTGTTTTAGCTCTTTCAATTCCTTCAGAATGGTATCTTGATTTTCGGAAGGTTTAGACTCGAAGAACTGCTCAAAAAAATCAGTTCCCGATGAATCTATTTGGTTCTTTGCGGGTGGAATCCCTATAATCCGGTCACTGCTTGTTAACCGGTTTTTGGATTTTCCCGGAGTTACCACAATTGCACGTACCAAGAGATCTTTAGCGCCAATGGTAAATTTGGAATCTTGAGGTAAATGGTCGATTTTGTTCAGGTAAATATGGACAAGTACTTTGTAATGTTCATCCAATGAGACCTTGGTTACCTTTCCAATCGGTTGATTATTCAATACAACAGGATCTCCTTCAACTATTCCGGAAGCGTTTTCAAAAGTGATTGTCAATTCTTTGTTTGGGGAACTGCAGGAGAAAAGGATAAATAGGAAAAGGAGGTAGGGGATTTTTGTCATGCACTAATCGATTAAGCTGAATTTAAGCGGTTTTAAAAGATATCAAGAGTTCTTTCATGATCAATCAGATGGTATCTCGTTTTTAGTAGCTGACTTTCGAGGTTTTTGATCTCGAATCGTTTTTAATACAGTTTCGATTTTTATGTCAATCATAGCAGTGGTGATATATGCTGGAGAACCATAGAAACGATTGTTCAGTTTCATTAAGAAACGGGTAATGAGATTTACTTGCTCAAATACTTTTTGATCATCTTTTAATTTGATTGCAATCAATTTCTTACCGCTAATAGCAATGATTCTTAAAGATTTTATATTATCCCAAGTAATGAAATAACTGCTTCCGGCAGAAGAATGATTTTTGATTCCTTGTTCATTAATAATTAATGCCGGACTGAATTTTGCAAGGCTGAAAAGAATTGAAATTCCGGCTAACCCGAAAAACAGGAATCCGATTATTCCAATGATATAGAGGAATTCAGGTGAATAACGGGAGCTTTCAATATTCCCATTGATCATATAGACAGAAACAATTACAAATAGAGTACTCCCCAAAAGAAGTAAGAATTGCTTTCTAGCATTTTTCGTGATAATTACCTGATTTTCTAGCATCTTAGATTAGGTCGTTTTTCAGATAAAATGAAGCTAAAATTTGTTCTTTCAAATTAACTTTTTCAATATGAATATTTCCATCCCGGATCTCCAAACGCTGACTGTGTTTGTAATTCAGCACTTGTCCGTTTTCGCGGATTGCTTGGTTTTCAGTAAGATTCAAGGTCTGAATGAGCCAACCCGCTTGTTGTGCTTCTGCTTTTGAGAGAATTCCTTCGTCGTTGAACTCGCCATCGGGAGAAGAGTAGAACGCAGTGTAACCGTAATTGATATCCACTGCGGGCGACCAAAGCGCTTCTCCAATGGTTTGAGCAACACCTGTGTAGATTTGTTGTTCCATGGCTCTTGCGCGCGCTCCAATATGAACCCGAGTTGCGCCTTTGAGTGTTTCCGTGCAAGAGGGAACCAAAATGAATTCAGTACCGGCTTCGGCCAATAAATGTCCGCCAATTGGAAACTCTATATCGAAACAGATTTGTATTCCAAATTTCCCAAAAGAGGTTTCGAACACACGCAAAGCACCATCCGAACTGGAAATTCCCCAGGATTCATCTTCAAAACGGGTCATGAAATGCTTGTCTTGGTACGAATGCCTCATTTCAGTGAAGACAAAACATCGATTTACAGTTCGATCTTCTAAAGCCACCGGAAAGCTCGGAGCAACGATTACACAACTGTATTTCCGTGCAAATTCCTGAAAAGTTTCCAGAAAAAAGGGGAGAAGTTCCTGCAGGTGCACAATCTGCAATTTCAAATCGGATTGAATAGCTTCCGAAAACAAAGAAGTCAATTCCATGCTGCCGTATTCCGGAAAAGTCAAAATCTGAGCGCCTTGACTACATGCATCGGAAATCCACTTTTCCGTGTGATTTTTCCAATCTGCTAACGAGTTGTGATAAGTGATCGGATATTGGGCAAGGGCGATTGTTACTTCCATTCCTTGGTCCAAAATAGGAGTTCCTTTTCTGTTTCTTCTGTTTCGTTTCGGTCTAGCCAAGACATCTTGCAGCAATAATTCTGTTCGATATAACCGCGTTTCTTCCAAAAATCAGTATTCGGTCTGTAATCTGCGGGGTGTAAAGGATGATCTTCCGGTCGGACAACGGAACAGAATGCCGTGACTTTGAATCCGTTTTCCAATGCATGTTTTTCACGAACATCGAAGAACAAATGGCCTAATCCTTGACCTCGGTAGGCAGGTAAAAGAATACTTTCTCCGAAATAGAAAATCTCATCGGTATTTAATCCTCTGTCAATGAAAGGTTGTTGAGTTGTTTTGGCTACCGAGTTTAAGGGTATTCCCATCGTTGCACCAACGAGTTTTGCACCATCAAAAATACCAAAAGCAATACTCAGTGGATTTTGGGTGTAGCCATACAAGTAATCCTGTTCGTATTCCAAAGAACCTTCGTATAAATAGGGGAAATCATGAAAAACTGCAATGCGCAGTTGACCCAATTGTGGGATCAATTCATCAATTTCAGCTCCAAGGGCTAATTTGTGAGACAGCTGATTCATGCTTTATTGAGAAACTAATTCAATCCACAATTCCAGGTTATAATAAGTGGTAACGCGGGTTATTTTTCCCCCTTGCACTTCCAGGAAAGCGGCTGCAGGAAGAATATATGTTTGTCCGTGAGCAGGAGGTAAACCTTCCTCTGCTTTTTTATACGTTCCGTGAACCACAAATTCCGCAGCAATTCGTCCTTCTGTAGTAGAAGAAAAAAGTACGATATCCTTTAAGGTTTCCGCATAACTTGCATCCATGTTTTGCATGAAATCCGTAAACAATGCTTTTCCAATGCGCGGTTTCCCCTGATTAGGTTCGTGGATAACGTGTTCGTCCACCAAGGACAGCATCTCAGACCAGTTTCTGGAATTGAATGCGTCATAATAAGCTTTAACAGTTTCTAGAGAAGTCATTTTTATAATTCAAAATTAAAAATGCAAAATTACAAAGCAGAAGTGTGATTTGGATCAACTAACTCTTTTTGAATTCAAAATTTTGCATTTTGAATTAGTTTGGGCATTCCCCCTTCACATACTTTGTAATGCCATGACATTCAGCGGTGCAAGCATTGGAATAGGTTTTTTGATTGCATCCGCAAACGGGATCGTATTGCATCGTGCAGATACAATCTTCCTTGATTTTTTCAGTACAATCTTCTTTGGTACAACTTTTAGCAGTTCCCATTGCTAAAATGGAAGTGAATATCAGTAGTTTCATAATCAATGAATTTAAGCTAAGATACTCAAAAATACTCCGTCGATCACTTGTGCCATCTTGGAAATATTCAAGGTTCCCATCTCATCTGTTTTCTGATGGTAATTCTTGTTTCTGTAAAATGCTGTGTCTGTGACCATACAGGCGCTGAAGCCCATTTTCCAATAGTTCAGGTGGTCGGAAAAATCAATACCGGTCAGGGATTTGGGACCGTTGAATTTCTTTACGGGAAGTTGGGCAAATCGGTCCATTTGTTTGGTGAATTTCCTTGCTCCTTTTCCTTTGCCAAATTTATTGACGACCGTGATGTAATTCCCCCGGGAACCATAAAACAGTTTCAGGAATCCAATGGGATAATCCTGGGTATGTTTGGCCTCATTGAAGTAACCGATCATTTCCAGAGAAATCATTCCAACAACATCCGCATGGGAATCTTTGAGTGATTTGGCATGAATGAAACTTCCCATGTATTCCGTTCTGAAAAAGGGCGGTTCTTCCAAAGTGTATGCAACCAATTCGATGCATTTATCGAGTTGTTGCCCTTTCAAAAGCCTTGCCAGTTCCAGTAGACCAACAATTCCGGAAGCATTATCGTCTGCACCTTCCTGATTGCCGCAAACATCGTAATGAGCACCTATGACCATCTTTTGTGACGCTTGCGGATTGAAACGTGCAACGACGTTTTTGTACGTCAGACTGCCAATCTGATAGTTTTGATAGAAAACCGTGTCTGCATATTCCTTGAAATTGGTGGAAATAAATTTCGCACACAGGTTCAATTGGTCAATGTTCTGATGATTACGCGGTTTAGGAGTTTTGGTAAGCACGGTCAATAGGTCTTTGATACGGACAGTATCTGACTGACCGTAAGAGCTGGTTCCGAAAAGAAAAAGGACAAGGAAAGGAATAATTTTCATATTGGGTTTGAATGAGTTGATGCAAGTACACCCAACAAGATAAAATGTTTAATGGGAGGAGAAGCTAAAATAACTTGAAGCTGGGGTTTTATTGAGTGATTGGTTTAAGCTTTACTTCTGATCTACAAATTCGGCATTCGGAATTAGTTTACGAATGTAAAGTCCACATGATAATGATCATCATGCAACGAATCAATTAAATCACTCAGCTTGGTTGCGAAGTAAATTCCACTTGCCTTCAGTTTCTTTCCGTATTCAGTAGCGAATAAGTTGTCTTTCAAGGCAATTTTCAGAATTACTTTTTCAATTTTCAATCCGTTCTTTTTCGCTTGAGTATTTAATTCCAGGAGATGTTTAGCCAGGAGATTGAAATCAATGGAATAGGTGGTGTCTTCTGTATAAACTCCATTCTCATCAAAATCCATCAGGTAATGCGGGAGTCCGATCGTGTTGAAATCCATGGAAGAACTCCCGTTTTTAAGAAGTGGAGACATGAAATCAACGCTCAATCCATTCTGATGCGTTCTGTGAGGCCAGATTTTACCACCGTGTTCATTGGAACATTCCATGAGTCCGAATTCAAAATGGGGGAGAATGGTTTCAAACTCCTTGTATGTCGACAAAACAGTTCGATGAACTTTTTCGTTTGTAAAAGCGTGTTTGCTCAAATAGCTTGTGGAATCAAAATAAATGAAGTTCGGACCTTTAAAGGGAAACAGTTTTCCGTTCTTCAGACTACCGTTGCTCACAGTGCCGCTGGAAACACTTGGTTCGTTATTTTCCGCGTATTGATCGTAAAGTTCCTGAATCGGATTGGGTTCAGCTTTTGGTTGGTGTGCGTCTCTAACAGGTTCCTTGTTGGATTCTGTTTGTCCCGCGCAAGCCTGAATGATAAGAAGAGGTAAGATGAATGGAATTATTTTCATGATTCCGGTTTAGCAAAGTTAATGCCAGAGAATAGGGCATAAAAAAATCCCGACTTCGCAGAGCGAGCGTCGGGACGATATATTGAGATTTAATCTTCGGCTTATGAGTGAGAGAAGCTTCTTTTTTCCTTGATACGTGCTGCTTTACCAGTAAGACCACGGAAGTAGAAGATACGTGCACGACGTACAGCTCCACGTTTGTTAACTGTAATAGTATCAATGAAAGGAGAAGAAATAGGGAAGATACGCTCAACTCCTACGTTTCCTGACATTTTGCGAACTGTAAACGTTTCAGTTGTACCTTGTCCACGACGTTGTAAAACAACACCTTGAAACTGCTGAATACGCTCTTTGTTTCCCTCTTTAATTTTGTATGATACTGTTACTGTATCTCCAGCGCCAAATGCTGGGAATTCTTTCAATTCTACTAGTTCTTTTTGAAGCTCTCTGATAAAATCCATGACTCTAATTTTCTTTCACTATCCCATAATTGGGGGTGCAATATTAGGAATAATTTTTCAATTTATTATTTATTCCCCTAACTTTTTTTTATTTGAAGCCATTTTTCTCTTCTCAATCGCTTTTTTTCTAATTTCGATTAGCGAATAACAACTTCTGTACAAAGATAACGAGAAATATGGAATCGACGAATAAGCGAATAATCGGAAGGAAAGATCTGGTTTCCTTTCCCAGTTTTGAATTGAAAAATGTTCCCGTAAAAATTGATTCGGGAGCCTATTCCAGTTCGATGCATTGCCAATCCATTGAAATCATCGAATTCGATGATCAGGAGCAGCTTCGGGTAGTTTTCCTGGATAATGCAATTTCCGGTTACACTGGTAAGGAGGTGATTTTTAGTAATTTTAAAAAGAAAATCGTCAAGAGTTCCAACGGAATGGCACAAGAACGTTTTTTTGTTAAAGGAACTGTTCAGTTGTTCGGAGAATCGTATGAAACCGTATTTTCGCTAACTGAAAGAACAGGGTTGAGAAATCCTATATTATTAGGCCGCAGATTGCTGAACAGACGTTTCCTGATTGATACGTCCAAAACAAATTGTTCCTACAAATACGAGAATAAGTAACTATAGTTTATATCGAAGGAAAGGGATGAGCCTTTCATGAAAAAGAATGAAAATTGCCATTTTATCACGCAATCCACAATTGTATTCCACCAGACGGTTGGTTGAAGCAGCTGAAAAGCATGGACACGAAGCACATATTGTGGATCATTTGCGTTGCAATATTGAAATTGAACAAAAAGGACCTTCCTTATTTTACGGGTCGGAATACCTGGAGGGTTTTGACGCGGTCATTCCCCGTGTAGGAGCATCGGTCACTTTCTACGGTACCGCTGTGGTTCGTCAGTTTGAAATGATGAATGTCTTTTCGGTAAACAGCTCCAGAGGAATTGTCCATTCAAGGGATAAACTGCGTTGTCTGCAGGTTTTGTCCAAAGAAGGGATCGGACTTCCGAAAACGGTGTTTACCAACTATTCCCGCAATGTGGAACACGTGGTTTCATCTGCCGGTGGAGCTCCCGTTGTATTGAAGTTATTGGAGGGAACGCAAGGGTTAGGGGTTGTTTTGGCTGAAAACCAGAATGCTGCCCAATCTGTTTTGGAGGCGTTTAACGGTTTGAAAGCACGTGTGATCGTTCAGGAATTCATTAAGGAGGCCGGAGGTGCCGATATTCGCGCATTTGTAGTGGACGGCGAAGTGGTTGGCGCGATGAAACGCCAGGGAAAAGAGGGGGAATTCCGCTCCAATTTGCATCGGGGTGGAACGGCAACCATCCTGGAATTGACCGAAGAAGAAAAAATGACGGCAATCAAGGCTGCAGATGCGGTTGGCTTGGGAGTTGCCGGAGTTGACTTGTTACAGTCTTCCCGCGGACCTTTGGTGTTGGAAGTGAATTCATCTCCCGGATTGGAAGGGATTGAACGTGCTACAGGTGTGGATATTGCCGGAAAGATTATTGCGTTTATTGAAAAGAATGTAAAAAGATAAAAAATGGCAAGGTTCTACATACTAGGAAAGGAAATTCTGCCTGGTCAGAGTGTTGAACTAAGCATGGATGTTGCGAAGTTGCACACACATACACCTGTTCAGGTTCCCGTATTTGTTGAAAGATCATTGAAGGATGGACCAATTGTCCTTCTGATGGCAGGAATGCATGGGGACGAGATCAATGGAATGGAAATCATTCGCCGGGTGATTCGCAAAAAATGGAATAAACCAATTGCAGGAACAATCATTTGTCTGCCTGTTTTCAATATTTTCGGATACCTGAACTTGAAACGCGAGTTGCCGGATGGAAGAGACCTGAATCGCAGTTTTCCGGGGTCGAAGAACGGTTCCTTGGCAAGTCAGTTTGCCTACCAATTCATGAACCAGATTGCGCCGAATGTGGATATTGTCATTGACTTTCATACCGGTTCTGCACAGCGTTCGAATATTGCACAGGTTCGCTGTTTGGTATCCGATCCGATCAGTATGGAACTGGCAACTGTTTTTAATCCGCCATTCATCGTCCATTCAGGTTACATCTCGAAATCGGTTCGGGAAGCTTTGAATAAGATGGGAAAGAAGATCCTCCTGTTTGAAGGTGGAAAAACAAACTCCATTGATGAAACCATCGTAGAAGAAGGATTGCTTGGTATTCAGCGTATTTTGAATCATTTTAACATGAAAAACTTCAAACTGGAACCACCTGAAAATGAATCGATCATCATTAAATCTTCCAAATGGCTGAGAGCTCCCCAATCCGGAGTTTTTCATTCGGAAGTGAAAAACGGACAATATGTTGAAAAGGGAGATCTCCTGGGGTTTGTAAGTGATCCTTATGGTTCTTCAGAGCGCAAGATCAAATCGAATTCGAAAGGTTACATTATCTGCACCAACGAAGCTCCTTTGGTAAATAAGGGAGATGCGATTTTCCACATCGGAAATGCACTTGTTCCGGATAAAAACACAGCTTCAGCATCATGAAAACTTCAAATGTTCAGGGGTACTGCGCAATCGGTATATTTAATGCAAAAACCGATCATAATATCGGTACGCTTTGGAGGTCTGCCTATATTTTAGGAGCGGCCTATATTTTTACAGTAGGAAAGCGCTATAAGAAGCAATCGTCTGATGTGCTCCGCACATGGGCGAGAATTCCTTATTTTCATTACGATTCCCTGGAGGATTTGTGTGAAAACATTCCGTATGATTGCCACCTGATTGCCATTGAATTAACGGACGATGCAGAATTCCTGCATGATTTCGAACATCCGAAGCGTGCAATTTACCTGCTGGGATCAGAAGATCAAGGGCTTCCTGACTCTGTTTTGGCGAAATGCAGAAAAGTGATCAAACTTCCGGGTAATTCATCTTTAAATGTTGCCGTAACAGGTAGTATCGTTATGTATGATCGGGCGGCAAAATTGAACCCGGATCTTCCTCCGAATCATCGGTAAAATCTTAGTTTGAACTAGCTAAATAGGTTGTTTTTTTTTGGTTACACCAAATAGGTGTTAAATTCGTAACTAACTGGTTTTTATTTTTAAAATTCAGCTTTGGTTGTGTGAATGGCATGTTTCACTTTTTTAATTTTAGTTAAAAATAGTTCATGTTAACCTATCTTTGCAAACTCTAAACTGAGATAGCTCTAATATGTTCAGATTTATACAACTTTTCCTAATTGCGTTTTCGCTTACTACTGCTGTGGGTTCATACGCTCAGAGGGATACCGTTTTTTGGTTTGCTGCTCCTGATGTTTCAAGTGGAGTAGGACAGACCCCTGTGATGCTGCGTTTCCAAACGTATGCCCAGCCCGCGACCATTACTGTTTCACAGCCTGCAAATGGTGCTTTTGTTCCATTGACCCTGACGATGTCCACATTTTCAAGTGATAGCTTGAATTTGAGTTCATTGATTGCTCAAATTGAGAGCCCTGCAGGAAATGCCGTTTCAAATAATGGAATTAAGATTTCATCAACAGGACTGATTAACGCAGCTTATGAAGTGAATGCTCCCAATAACAAAGAGAGCTTCAGTCTCAAAGGAAGTAAGGCCTTGGGAACAAATTTCTACACTCCGTTTCAAAAGTTTTGGAATAATTCAGCGACAACTCCTGCAACCTATTCCGGAATAGAGATTGTTGCTTCGATGAACAATACAACGGTTTTGATCACGCCACGTACCGACATTACAGGTCATTTGGCGAATGCGAGTTTTTCAGTTGTCTTGAATGCCGGACAAACCTACAGCGCCAGAGATGTGGATGTTTCTGCTGCGACAAGTCTTGCCGGATCCATTGTCTCATCAAATAAACCGATTGCAATAACACTGTTTGACGGTCAACTCATTCAATCCACATGTTCGGATATGATCGGTGACCAGTTGATTCCGACTCCATCGATTGGAACGGATTATACCATCTACAAAGGAACTTCGACACATGACAGAATCTATGTGCTGGCAACTCAAAATGCTTCTACGATTGAAGTTACGGGGGTAGGCACTAGTACGACATTGATTAATTCTTCGGAAACATTGGAGATTCCAATGACGGAAGATATCCTATACATCAAATCCAGTAAACCGGTATATGTGTATCATGTTTCCGGATTTGGTTGTGAATTAAGTGCGGCTGTTGTTCCAAGTATCAACTGTAAGGGAAATAACAACATGGCATTTTCGAGATCAAGTGCCGATAGTTTGGGTGTGGTTTTAATAACACGCGCCGGTTTCGAAGGAAATTTCTATTTGAATGGAAGTTCGGGTATCATTACTCCCGGAATGTTCCAACCTGTTCCTGGTACAATGGGACAATATACGGCTGCCCGGATTTTCTTCAGTACAGCTGAAATTCCTGTTAACAGTCACAATATGATTGTGAACTTGTCGGACATTTTTACCATGGCGACAATCACCGGAGGCGGCACAACTTCTGGAGCTTCCTATGCTTTCAACACGGATTTTTATGCAACGGCATATTCAAATGCAGGATTGGATGATACTGTTTGTGCAAACGTAAGTTACACCTTGTATGGAGGTGTCGGAGGTGGCGCAGTGACAGGTGCTTGGTCGAGTAATGGGTACGGATCTTTCCAGAACGGATTGACTTCCGTTCCGAATGTGTATGTTCCAAGTCCATTGGATACCTTGATAAGCCCGATCCGTATCATACTTTCCACTACAGGTTTTTGTCCGGTTGCAAAAGATACAATGTATCTGGAAATTACTCCGGCTCCGCTTGTAAATGCAAATGTGGACCAATCGATATGTGAAAACAACGCGGTAATTCAATTGAATGGAATTGTTGGTGGAGGTGCCGCAACAGGTACGTGGTCTTCCAATGGATCCGGAATGTTCCTGCCGAATGCAAATACATTGAATGCAGATTACGTTCCTTCAGCATCAGATATTACTTCCGGAGCTATCCAGTTTATATTGACATCTACCAATGCCGCTTCGTGTGCCGCTGTAACGGATACCATGAATGTGGTTTTTACCGCTGCAGCAGTTGTCGAGGCTGGTCCTGATACATTAATCGTTTGTGCAAATAATGCCAATGTGAGTTTGTCAGGAACAGTTAGCGGACAAACGAATACGGGCTTATGGTCGACAAGCGGGTCGGGAATTTTCTCACCGAACAATAGTTCTTTGAATACTACTTACATTCCAAGTGTTGCAGATACAACTGCAGGTTTTGTATGGATTTATTTGGAATCCACTTCCAATGGGAATTGTCTTCCGGTTCAAGACAGTATTTATGTTTCCATTAGTGATGGACCAAGAGTCGATGCGGGACCGAATCAATTGAAATGTTCCAATGCGGTGCAGGTTCAGTTGAATGGTAGTGTGACAGGAGTTGGATTCGGAGCTGTTTGGAGCGGTGGATTTGGAACGTATACTCCTTCTGTTAATGCTTTGAATGCGATTTATACCCCGACTGCCACTGAAATTTCAAATGGAAGTGTTGTACTGACCTTGACTTCTACCAATAACGGAACATGTAATGTAGTCTCAGATGCGATTCAAATCAATTTTGTTGCTCCACCATTTGCAAACTTTAGCGGGACAAACGTCTGTGAAGGGCTTCCTACCGTATTTACCGACTTTTCACTTCCTGGTTCGGGAACCTTGACAAATTGGGCTTGGAGATTCCAGACCGGACAGACCTCAACTACTCAAAACCCGTCACATACTTATTCACTTCCTGGAACTTATCCTGTGGAATTGATCGTAACCAATTCAAATGGATGTAAGGACACAGTTTCCATTTCTGTTTCCCTTTATGATAAGCCGGTTGCAGATTTCACTTCAGCAAATTCCTGTCCGAATAATCAGGTTACGGTTGCATTTACGGATGCTTCCACCAGTTCGGAGACGCTCAATTATTGGTTTTACGATTTTGGCGGACAAGGTTCTGCTGCATTGGCTAATGTAAGTCAGCAATTTGCAAGCGGAGGAACTTATACCATTACACATATTGTTTCTACGGTGAATGGCTGTTCCGATACGATTGTTATTCCTGTAGTCATTGATCCGCTGCCGGATGCAGGATTCTTCTATAATTCCAATGGCGGGATGAATATCGGTGCAGTATTCAATTTCATTGACACTTCAGATTATGCGGTAAGCTATTCCTGGAATTTCGGAGATGGGTCTACTTCCAATACAATGAATCCGAGCCATACCTATTATGGAAATGGAAATTACTACATCGTCCTTCAAATCACCAATGCATTAGGTTGTATAGACAGTGCCATTCGATTTGTAGCGATCAATACGGTTACAACAGAAATCAACACCTTGATTCCAACTATCATCTCTCCAAATGGGGATAGTTCGAATGATGTCTGGAAACTGGAATTCTTAAAATTGGGTTATCCGAATGCCCATGTGGAGATTTACAACGAATGGGGGCAAACCATCTTCACCTCGGATGGATATGATACCCCTTGGGATGGAACTTATAAAGGAGAACCTGTTCCGGATGGGAATTATATGTTTGTGATTCAGTTGAATGCCAATGCTGAACCGGATATCTACAAAGGAGTATTAATGGTGTTAAGAAAACGAGATTAAGATGAGCAAGAAGAATTTCATTACAAGCTTATTTGTTATTCTGTTCTTTGTTTCATACGGACAGCAACAAAGTTTATTTACAAATGTGCTCGCAAATCCATTGCACTACTCTCCCGCGTATGTTGGAAGTACGAATTATCATGAAGTGAGCTTTTTTAATAGAACTCAATGGGTCGGATTTAAAGATGCTCCCAAAAACTTCTATTTGAATTTTCACGGGTCATTCAAGAATAAGGCGAAACACGGTTACGGATTGCAATTGCTTTCGGAACAGACAGGTTTGTTGAGTAAGACCGGGTTTTATTTGAATTACGGGTATCAGATCAAGATGAGCAAAAAATGGAAAATGGGCTTAGGTGTCCGTCCGGGGTTTGTTCAGTACCGGGTTCGTTTGTATGATGCAGTGATTGCTGATGAGGGAGATCCGATTTTCAACGGAAATACCTATTCAGGAAATGCATTTGATGTAAATGCCGGTTTCAGATTGTACAGTGACAAGTTTGAATTCAGTGGTACAATTGACCATTTGATAGGAAAAGGATTGAATTTCAATTCATACAATCAGAATCTACAGTTCCATTACACATTCATGAGTTCGTATAAGTTTGTGTTTAAGAAAAACTGGGAATTAAGACCTGCAATCCTCTTTAGATACACGAAACCGGTTCCATCGCAGTTTTCTATTCTGGCTCAATTGACTTATAAGGATAAGTTCTTTGGTGGTTTGAATTTTAGAACCAAGGATGCAATGGGAATTTTTGTGGGTGTCAGACTGAAAAATCGGTTGGCGATTACTTACGGTTACGACTACAGCTACACCAAGTTGAGAAAATACAGTGCTGGTTCCCATGAAATCGGAATCTCATTCATTATTACGAAAAACAGACCTTCGTTAGAGGAGGAAGATGATAAATTGAATAATAGTATTCTGGAAGATATCCAAAAGGAAATCGATAAGAATAAATAGTAGGATGAATTTAGAGCTTATGAAATTACGTCGAATAATACTGCTACTAGCTTTGATATTTACTTTCGGTTCATTCGAAAGTAAAGGTCAGATTGACTCAGTCTTTTGGTTCGCTGCACCATGGGTAACTCCTAGTCACGCCGGGAATACTCCTTTGGCATTGCGAATCTCCACATTCAATACACCGACAACAGTTCGGGTGTATCAACCAGCTGGAACATACGATTCCACTTTTGTGGTTCCTGCAAACTCGCTGAATTCTCATTTTTTGACTTCAATCGTGAATACTTTGGAATCAAAACCAGCGGATAATGTGCTGAATTACGGAATAAAGATAGAAGCGGATACTTTGGTGACTATTGTTTATGAGGTAGTTACATCCGGTAATAACCCGGAAACCTATTCTTTGAAAGGTCAAAATGCGCTCGGAACGGAGTTTGTTTGTCCTTTTCAAAATACCTGGGTGAATGGGAACTATGCTCCGATTCAACCGAAATCGATGATCTGTATCGTCGCTACGGAAGATAACACGACTATTTGGATCACACCGAAAGCAACTGTTGTGGGGCATCCCATTGGAGTTACTTACTCTATCATGCTCAATAAAGGTCAGACATATACGGTGGAAAACACCTCACAGGCAACAAATACTCCGGGGAATAACTTGGGAGGAACCATTGTCGTGTCCGATAAGCCTATTGCTGTAACTGTTTCCGATGATTCGGTAACAAACTCCGGTGGTGGGTGTCGCGATTTAATGGGAGACCAGATTGTTCCTGTCGATGTTGTAGGAACGAATTACATCGTGAACAGAGGAAATATGTTTGCGAACTCTCAGGAAGGGATTTTCATCGTTGCAACTCAAAACTTTACTTCCGTTTCAGTTACAACGACTTTGGGTACTTTTTCACAACTACTGAATCAGGGTGATACCTGGAAATATGTGCTAACCGCCACGGAAACGTTGGCGTATGTTGATGCGGATAAAAACGTATACGTATTGCAGGCAAGTGGTTTTGGATGTGAAGTTGGAGAAGCATTGCTTCCTCCGATCAACTGTGCGGGATCCAGTCAGGTAAGTTTTACACGAACAAATGCTCAGACATTTATTTTAAATATTTTGTGTCCGACCTCTGCAATTAATGACTTCTTATTAAATGGCAGTGCGACGCTTGTTCCGGGTTCAGCATTCAATCCTGTACCGGGAACTGCTGGTTTTTGGAGCGGAGCTCAGATCACATTTAATACGACGGATATTCCGGCTGGTTCTTCCAACCTGATTACCAATTCAAGCGAATATTTCGGAATGGGGGTAATCAACGGTGGAGCAGGTACCGGATGTTATTACCACTACATGTCTGCGTTTAACAGAAAGGTTTATACCAAAGCTGGAAATGATACCACACTTTGTAACGGTGATCCTGCTGTTTTATTGAATGGTTCTGTTGAAGGTGGTTCAACTACCGGTCAATGGACTGTGGTTAACGGAGCCGGAACCTTTGTTAATGATATTGATTTATCCACTTCTTACGTACCTTCTGCTTCGGATTATACACAAGGAACCTTGACTTTCGTCCTTTCTTCCACAGGAAACTGTGATCCGGTAAGAGATACGATGGTGGTGAATTTTATCCAATCTCCGGAAGCAAATGCCGGAACAGATGATTCTTATTGTAAGAACAATGTTGGAGCAGTTCCAATTACCGGAGCATTCGCTTATTCTGCGGCAGCAACATGGAGCGGTGGAAACGGAGGCGCATTTGGTAATATCGGTTCTCCTTCCACAACCTATACACCATCTCCGGCAGATTTGACTGCGGACAGCGTGGTTCTTTTCTATACAACTACAGGAAGCTTTTTCTCTTGTCCGAATAAACAGGATACGGTTGTCATTTTCTTTACGGATGCTCCTTTCATTGATGCAGGTGGAGATCAATTGGTTTGTTCAAATACAACAGATGTTGCTTTGAATCCGGTTATCAGTGGAATTACAACAACAGGAATCTGGTCTACAAATGGAACCGGAGGTTTTTCTCCGTCCCAGACAACCTTGAATGGTAGTTATGTGTTGTCAACTACAGATATTACCAATGGTTTGGTTACCCTGTATCTGGAATCAACCAATAATGGAAACTGTTTGGCAGTTACGGATAGTATGGAAATTCAGATCATTGATTTTCCAACTGTGACTATCACGTCCATGGATTCCATCTGTTCGAATAATCCGACACTGAACCTTACCGGAACAGTGACTTCAGGGTTTTCTACACTATGGACCACTTCCGGATTCGGGACTATTTCAAATCCTTCGAATTTATCGACGATTTATTCCATCTCTCCGGTTGATATCACCAACGGGTTTATTGATGTCATTTTGTCCACTACCGGAATTTGTCCGATTGCACATGATTCAATACGTGTGACCTTTGTTTCTCCGCCGCAGGTGAATGCAGGAACGGATCAGACCTATTGCCAGAATCAGTTGGTTCAATTGAACGGAAATATCGTTGGAGCGGATACAACAGGAACTTGGTCCACATTGGGAACGGGGGCCTTCATTCCCGGTCCATCTTATTTAAGCGGATTGTATGATCCTTCTGTCGGAGACGTCTCAGGAGGTCCGATCAGTTTGATCCTGACTTCCACATCGAATTTCGGTTGTCCACCGGATAAGGATACGATTGTAATCACATTTAATAAGATTCCAACAGCTGATTTCACATTTACAAATGTTTGTCAGGCAAGTAATATGAATTTTGTAGATGCATCAGTTGCAAATGCAGGCTCACTTTCTTCCTGGTCTTGGTCTTTTGGAGATAATACGAACTCCATTGCACAAAATCCGCAACATGCTTATGCAGGCTTCGGAAATTTCAATGTGCAGATGATCGTTACTTCCTCCAATGGATGTGTGGACACGGTCATCAAACCTGTAACTGTTTATCCGTTACCGGCTCCATCATTCAATGCTTCGATAGCCTGTGAATCGTATCCTACCAATTTTACAAACACTTCCTTTATTCCGTCAGGAACAATTGATAATTATTCCTACGATTTCAATGGGATTGGTTCAAGTAATCAAGCAAACACCTCGTTTGTATTTCCTACCAGTGGAATTTACAATGTCAGTTTGACAGCGACTTCCAATTTTGGTTGTGTCAATACAGTGATTCAACAGATCGATGTTCATGCCATTCCAACGGCAGAGTTTACCGCGAATCCTAATCCGGCACTAGTGGAGCAAGATATTACCTTCACAGATGTGACGGGTGGAAATATCATTTCCTGGCAATGGAACTTTGGAGACGGAGAAGGGGATAATACCCAGATTACGAATCACAGCTATGATGGAGGAGGCGTATACACCGTTACTTTGACAATTGTAGATGATATCGGTTGTAGTGATACGATTTCGAAACAGATCTCGATCGCTTTATTACCGGTTCTTCCAAGTGGATTCACTCCGAATGGTGACGGAGAAAACGATGTATTTATCATTCGTGGCGGACCATTCAGAAATGTTGATTTTAAAGTTTATAATAACTGGGGACAAGTGATTTTCGAATCAGATGACGCCAATGTGGGATGGGATGGAACTTATAAGGGTGAACCGGTTCCTCTGGGTGTTTATACCTGGACTTTTGTTGTGGATATGGGAAGTGATTTTATTGTCAAGGAATCTGGCGACGTAACTTTAATTAGATAAGTCATGAAATTCAGAATTGTATTTTTAGCCATTTTCATGAATGGATTGTCTTACGGACAAGATGGGCATTTATCTATGTATGATGCCGCCCCTTTATTTTTAAATCCTGCCTTGACGGGTGTGGTAGAAGGAGATTTCAGGGTGCATGGTCAATATCGGACTCAATGGAAATCCGTAAATTATAAACCATATACCTCGGCGTTGATCAGTTTTGACATGCCGATCAAAAAATGGGGATTCGGTATTCAGATCAATAACTTCAGAGCAGGAGCAGGTAACTTCAATGTTTTGCAAGGATTGCTTTCTGCAGCGTATTATGTTCCTTTGAATAAGAATAAGACGCACATAGTGAATTTCGGTCTTCAAGGCGGAGTTACACAGAAATCATTGGAATTCGAGCTATTGTCTTTCAACAATCAATACACGTTGAATAACGGAGGTGAATTTGATCAGACCCTGGTTTCGAATGAAAACTACGGGGCACAATCCAAGTTCATTCCCATGTTGAATGCTAGTGCCTTGTATTACTATTCAAAATCACAATCACGTTTGAACCCCTTCATTGGTGTTTCGCTCTTCAATCTGACTCAGCCGAATGAATCGTTCTTTGGAAGAGAAAGTAAACTGCCTTTGCGTATGTATACGCACTTGGGGACGCGTATCAATATCACGGAGTTGTTTTATGTAATCCCAAAGGTATTGATCATGAACCAAAAGAAGTTTCATGAACAGACCTATGCTTTGGAAGCAGGGTATTTCCTGAAAGGAAGTGGAGCGTATATTCTTGGTGGCGTAATCTTCCGTGCGAAGGATGCGATGATTGCAACGATTGGAGCTAAAAAAGATGGATATACCCTCAAATTGGCTTATGACTTCAACATATCATCACTTACCACGTCATCCAAAAGTAGAGGAGGATTTGAATTGTCCTTTACTTACGTGCACAAAAAGAAGAAACCAACCGATTACAAAGTCTGTCCACGACTTTAATAGCATTCTCAATTATGAAATCTAAGATCATATGCTTGTTGTTTTTAGTGATGTCTGGAATATCACTGGCGCAATCAAAAAAAATGTACATCTATTTGGGCAATGAGTATTTCTCTAAACTGGATTACGTAAATGCCGTCGAACAATATAAATTAGCCCTTTCGGATTCTGTGGCAATGTCTTCCATGACTTACCCTTATGAAGTTCAGGTAACCAATCAGAAGCTCTCCAAATCGAAAGTTGTTGTTGATAGTACTTTACAAGTTACGATGGAGCAATACTTGCATCATCATGTTGCTTGGTGCTATTATCGTTTGCATGATTACCCGAATGCGGAAAAACATCTGAAGAGCACGGTAGCCGAAAAAGCGTATCCTCACGATAGTTATTATCTGGCTCAGAGCTTGATGAATAATAACAAGTACGATGAGGCGATCACTCAATTTGAAGATTATATCCGTTCGCCACAGGCAGATGATGAATTATTGCATGCTGCTCAGGTAGCCATGACGGGTTGTTACCTGGCGAAGGAGGAAATCGAGAAAACGCGCGAGATAAGTGTTAAAATGGCAGACACTGCTGTTTTCAACAGAGGAACAGCAAGTTTTGCAACCATGTATTTTGACAAGGATCAAAAACTGATGTTCACTTCAGCAAGAGCCGGTGGTGTTATCCTGAATGAAAAACAACAATCGGAGTATCTGTGCGATTTATACTGGGTTTCTCGGAATGAAGACAGCACGTGGTCTGCACCAACGAACTTTGGTAGACCTCTGAACAGTGCCCAAAACGATGGAGCAGGATCTTTCAATAACAACAACGTGATTTTCTATACGCGTTGGAGTGAAGAAAAGAAAACCGAACAGAACATTTACCTGGCTCGAATGATGAATATGAAATTTTTCGAAGCTTATCGATTGGATTCGTCTGTCAATTATCCGGGTTACAAGAGTATTCAGCCCTATGTTTCCATGGATGGCAGAACCTTGTATTTTTCCTCTAATCGTCCGGGTGGGCTTGGAGGAATGGATCTCTGGAAGATTGCAATTGATTCTGCCGGAAATACGCATGGCCATGCTGAAAACCTGGGGGCTTTGATCAATTCGGACCAGGATGAAGTGACTCCGTTCTTCCATGAAGTTTCTTCCACCTTGTTCTTTTCTTCGAACGGGCACGGAAGCATGGGTGGTTTGGATATTTTCAAATCGCATTATGACCGGGAAACAGAATTTTTTAGTGTGCCTGCAAACTTGGGAATGCCGATCAACTCAAGTAGGGATGATGCTTACATGATGTGGGATTCTCACCTGTCGAATGGATTTTTCTCCAGTGACAGGGAACCTTGTACCGGAGGAAGTTGTTACGACATCTATGAAGTGGTGAATGAGCCGATTCATATCTATTTGAGCGGATATTCCTATAACAAGGATACCGAAGAGATCTTACCGAATGTAAAGTTGGCTTTCAAGGACGTTCGCGGTGTTTTCCCTCCTTATGTCATCGTAACAGATTCGAATGGATACTATGAAAAAGAACTTTCTTACGGAGTGGAGTTATTTATCAAAGGTCAGAAAATCAATTACTTTGCAGATGCAACAAGTGTGAATACCAATTCAATCACACAAACGACAAGCATTACACGTGATTTTTACCTGAAACCAATTCCACAGGAAGAGATTGAGATCGATGGTATCGAATACGATTTTAACTCGGATAAATTAAGACCTGCTTCTCAGGCTATCCTGGATAAGTTATTTGATTTCCTGGAATTGAACAACAACATTTCGGTTGAGATCAATTCGCATACGGATGCACGTGGGAAGGACATTTATAACTTGGATTTATCTCAGCGCAGAGCGAAATCGTGTGTGGATTACCTGGTTTCGAAAGGAATTGCTCCGGAGCGTCTGATCCCGAAAGGATACGGTGAAACGCAACCGAATCAATTATACGGACCGGATAAGAAACCGGTTTTGGATGCGGAAGGAAAGCCGGTAATGTTAATCGAATCGTACATCAATACCTTCAAGGTGAAAGCCGAACGAGAAGTATTGCATCAAAAGAACAGAAGAACTTCGTTTAGGGTAATCAACCAGTAACTTCGACTACGCTCAGTTACCGAATTGAGAAACTAGAAATATTGAAAAGGTCGCTGAGCGTAGTCGAAGCGCCTTTTTTGTTTTTGGACACTATTGGTAGTTCGTCCACGAAACCCCATTCTTGAAAACAGTTTGGTGTTCCTTTTGCGCATTCATATAGGAAATGGCATTTTGGGATCGTCCCCCTTTTTCACAAACGAAGATGATTGTGTCGTAGTTCAATAGTTCCTGTTTGTGCTTTTCCAATTCAGTTAAAGGAATATTGACTCCGCGACCATGGCCTTGTTTCCATTCCAGTTCACTTCGAACATCCACCACTAAGGTTTTTCCATTCGTGGTTTTCTGGTTACACGCAAGCGTCATTGATAACAGAATAAGAACTAAAAGGCTTTTCATATATTGTCTAATGTCAGTTTAAGAACAATCCTCGTGTGCTTTGCCGCAAGATAAAGTTCAATAAAAAAGTCGGGGTTCCCCAACCTTTTGAAATTTCTATTATACGTCTTTTGAATTTTGCATTCATCATTCTCAATTAGAAAATCACATTCCCTCAATCAAAAACTCCGTTCTACGATTCTTCGCCTTATTTTCAGGTGTATCATTCGCCACTTTTGGTTTGGTTTCACCCAATCCCTTTGCTTCCAATCGGTCGTCCTCGATTCCAAGTGAAACAAGGTAGGTTTTCACTCCTTTTGCACGTCGGTCGGAAAGATCCAGGTTTTTCGCATCATCACCATCGCTATCGGTATGTCCCTGAATCATAATCTTGATCGTCGGATTTGATTTCAGGAAGCGGGCAAACTCGCGAAGAATGAAACGGGATTTGGTAGAAAGCACATCGGAGTTGTAATCGTATAGAATGTCGTTGATTGTATAGGCTTCACCGACTTTCAACTCTTTCACTTCCAATTTGTTGTTCACGCGATTCTCTTTCTTTACAATTTCCTCTTTGGTGATCAGCTTGGAATCGAATGCAGCACCTTCCTTCTTCACGGAGACCATGATATCTTGTGGCTTATCTGTTTTCACAACAACGGCAAACTTCCCGTCATTTCCGTTTACACGAACTTGTTCCACTTTATCTGAATTTTCATAGGCAACTTCAATGGTTGCATTCTCGATCGGTTTTCCGGTTGGGTCTTTCAGGTCTCCCTTGATGATCGTCACAGCTTTCGGTCGTGCTTCCTCATACAATTCAAAACCATAGATATCCCAGTTTCCTTGTTGCTTGGAAGAGAAGTAAGCCAATTTTCCATCGGTAGAAACGAAAATTCCCAATTCATCTTCCTTGGAGTTGATCGGATAACCGATATTTTTGGGTTTGCTCCAAACGCCATTTTCTTCGCGCATGTAGAAAATATCCAATCCTCCGGCTCCTTTACGGTCGTCTGAAACGGTGGAAACAAAATAAAGTGTTTCACTGTCCTGATGTAGGAACGGACTTTTATCCTTTCCTGCCGTATTGATTTCATCAAATGGTTTTGGGGCTCCCCAGGTTCCATCTGCATTTCGTCTGACGATAAAGACATCGTTATCCTTTGTAGTGGCTCTGTTGGCAGTATAAAACAAAGTGTTTCCGTCTGCAGACATGGAAGGCTGACCTTCCCAACCATCCGCCGAATTGATCTTCGGTCCCAGATTGACCAATTCAGACCATTGATAATCCGAAGGATTCGGTCCCGTTTTTTGATACGTCGTGGAATACAAATCACAATTCATATAGGGTTGTCCGTTCACTTCCGTTTTCTTACAGGCACAAATGATCATTTCCTTGTTATCAACCGACATGGTTGCGGCACCATAGCTTTGGAAAGTCCCGTTATTGAACGGTTTTGGGAACGCTTTTCCGCCGTCGAATGAAATTCCTTCATCGGTGCGGATAGAGTAGGTGTAGACCTCCTGAACGTTTGATACGATATCTCCCAGGTTTTTCATATCCTGTTTGCGGGTAAAGAACATCAATAAGTTATCGGGAGAGATCATCGGGAAATACTCGTCATTTCCGGTGCTTACATTCGGAACTTTCTTCGGATTGAAGGGAACCTGTTTGCTAAGCATCTCGGTTTCTTCCTTTTGGGAAGCCAACAATTTTTTCACGTCGGCAAGTTGCTTGGTATATTCTTCACCGTAGCGAGAGTTATCGTTATTCTTGAATGCGACGAATTTTTCGAACCACTTGATCGCAATTTCTTTTTGTTCCTGTGTATAGTTGATAACTCCGAGGTAGTAATAGATGTTCGAATGGTAATCCGGACACAATTCAGCCGCCTTTTCAAACAATTCTTCCGCTTTCAGAAAGCTTCTGTCGCCCGTTGCAGGGTTGGCAACTGTTTCGTAGTATTTCATACCGGCAAGGTAGGCATACACCCCGAATTCATAATAAGGTCCCGCATTTTCCGGTTCCGCTTCGATTGCTTTGGCAAAATTTTCGGATGCAGTCTTCCCGTCAGCAGCATTTTTTCCAGCATCAATTAGCTTTTGAGTCTTTTTTGAAGGCGCCAAACAAGAAGGATCTTCTTCCTGCGCGTAAAATGAGTTGATGAAAGCAAGAGAAATTCCTGCGATTAATAAGTAGTTCTTCCACATATGCACTAAAATACAGTTCGATCAGGCAATAATGATGCCCAATTAACTATATCGTATTTTCAGCGAAAAGGTTACTGTTTTTTATAATTTACTGCTGAGAAAATTCAAAAAGTGCCTTCGACTAAGCTCCATCGGCCGCCAAAGGCTAGTCGACGGCGAGGCAGTCATCTTTTTTGAAATGGCTACGAACGAAACATAGGTGGTTGAGCGGAGTCGAAACCCCGGTTTGTTTCAATAATTCGGAATTCGAAATTATGAAATGTTGGCATAATTTTTTCTCACTATTCGTCCTGAAAATGCATATTTTTAGTGAATCAAATTTGAAACCGATGAAAACCAGATTTCTCCTTTTTAGCCTTAGCCTTTTAGTGCTTAGTTCTTTTGTTCCAACTAATGGAAATGCCCAAACAGATTGTAAGGAGCAAAAAGTAGGAAGAAGCTATTTCACTATTTGTTCGAAAAACATCGTCACGGAAAAGAAGAAACTCTTCCTGACGACCCAAGGGATTCCAAAGAAAATAGATGGTAAGAATACCTTCAAAGTGGTTCATTATTATGTTTCTAATCGAAAAACGACCGAAACAGATGAAGTTTTCTTAGAGTACAGCAAGTTTTTGAATAACTTGGAGTCTCACGAATTATTCCTGAACGGGAAAGAATTTACAGGGGTTCTGAAAATCGCACTTCCTTTTAAAAACGCAGGAACTACAAACACTTACGATGGATACGATTTGTTGACCTATGAATTCAAGGAGGGACGATTCGTTTCAAAGAGCAAATTGACCGACGTGGAGTTGGAAAAAGAGAAAGCGGTTATCCGTACTCAATAAAATCAATAAAGGAGCCGATTCCAGGAAAAAAGATGCCTACGATAAATTGCCGGTTGATTATGCCAAGTCTAAAGAAGTGAAGAAATTCTTAAAGGGAATTTGAATGAGGTCACTTCGACTGCGCTCAGTGTCCTTCATGCGAATTCAAAAGGTGATTGAGCGGAGTCGAAATCCCTTTTGAATTACTTTTTTCTTGCGATCATAATCCCATCCCGTATCGGAAGCAAGATGTTTTCCACTCGCGGATCATTCTGAATCAATTGGTTGAATTCTTTCAATAACCGCGTGTCCTTGTCGATCTTTCCTTCTGTCTGAACGACTTTTCCGGACCACAAAACGTTGTCGGAGAAGATGTATCCACCCGGCTTCACCAGGTCGAAAACCAGGTTGTAGTAATTGATGTAGTTTAGTTTATCCGCATCAATGAAAACTAGGTCGAACTGCTCGTTGAGTTGCGGAATTTCTTCCATGGCATTGCAAATGCGGTAATCCACTTTGGATGCGTATTCACTTTCTGAAATATACGAGCGAACAAAATCTTCCAATTGCGCATTGATATCCAATGTGATGATCTTTCCCGTTTCTGTCAATCCTTCAGCCATGCAAAGCGCAGAATAACCCGTATAAGTTCCGATTTCCAAAATGCGCTCCGGACGGATCATTTTAGAAAGCAGACTCAACAGACGCCCTTGAAAATGCCCGCTCAACATGCGCGGTTGCAGGATATTCACGTGGGTATCGCGATTCAATTTTGCCAATAAGGCAGATTCTGCCGTGGTATGAGCACCACAGTAATCATCCAGTGCCTGATCAATAAATTCCATTTTATACTCCGAATTGTTGTAAATGATGATCCAGGTGCTTATACATGCCCAATCCCCATTGCTCTTTGGTGATGTTTCCAAAGAAAGAATGAGGCGCTGATGTGCATTGATCCATGCCGCCTTCCTGGAAAGCAGTCAAATGGTCTATCAGTTCCTGTTTTGCCTTCTCAAAATCAGAAGTGTTGGTGATAATGAAATCTTTATGAGTCGGACCATTCTTCGGAATAGGTTTGTCGTTGTAGAACGATTTCTTCATCAGACTTCCCATCACGTAACTCAGAAAGATCCGTTTCAACTCCTTTTCTCCTCGAGCCACTTTCATGGTTTCACTGCAATGATCCAACATCTGGGTGACGTTCATCTTACCCCAAAGCGGTTGCATATCTGCCTGTAATTGATTGATTCGATCAATGCTCTTGTCCAAAGCCTGTTTCGAAAAAAGTGTTTTCATTATCATAATCTAACCTTTAATGTATTCCCAATCCTTGATCTCACTAAACTTCGAGTAATCCGCTTTTGCTTTCGGATGCCACAAAGTCGATTCGGGTGAAACGGTAGGAACTTCTTCTAAGAGTAAATCTTTCCGGATATAAATCTGGTTCATTCCCAAATCATTTGCACCAACCAGGCGATACCCTTTCTTTTCTGCCAGCTTATTCATAGCAATGACGCTGGCTCCATGATAAATCGGATGTTTTCCGGGATACATATAATTTGGATCGTAAGGCACTACGATGTTCTCCAATCCGAACTCCGTATGTGTTTCAATAACAACCACTTTCGGTTGAACGATTGTAAGTGCATCCCAAACCCAATAGTCGTTTCCGTCTATATCAATGGAAAGGAGTTCAATTTCACCGGATAAACCAGCTTTTTCAACCAACTGATTGATATTCTCTCGTTTGATAATTGCCTGAACGTATGTCGGTTTCGGGTGATAGGGAGTGGGAATCTTGGAATAGAACTTTTCCCCACGACGGATCAACCTCGGATCACCTTCAAAAAACAAACCGGACCAGCCAAAGTGAATGGCTAAATTGCTGCAATTGCTATTGATTCCATCGTTCGAACCGATTTCAATGAAAGTCTTACTTCCTTCTCCGATAAGAGAAAACAGGAAGAGCAACAACCCGTCTTCCTCGAACTGCGAGAAAACCTTAAAACCGGTGGTGTTGAAAGCCGGAACTTGTTTAGTTGCTTGCGCTATTTGATACTGATGCATCAAAGCACGTTGCTGAATTCCAACGGAAGGATGCAGTTTGTCGCGATGTATGCGTTTGCTGAAATAATATTTAACCAGATTCTTTAGCCACATGGATGCGAAGTTAGCTGATTTTTTAGACTTATAGAGTCAAGAATTAAGAGTCAAGACTTTGAATATATGCAAAGTCTTGACTCTTTTGTCTTATAGTCTTGCCTCTAAATTAATACATCAACTGCTTCTTACTGCTGTTTTTCCATCCCGCCTGACTTTCGTAATCCACAAAAAAGATCTTCAAATCGGCCTGACTTTCATATTTCACGAAATAGATCGATTTTTTAGCCTGACTCTGGTAATCGACAAAGAACCATTTTCCGTCGTTATCTCCGGCCTGAGAGGAATATTTCACTTTGTAAACTTTCAAATCTGCTTGGGATTCGTAACCCACAACAAATACTTTCACATCTGCCTGTGATTCGTAATCGACAGAATAAACTTGTTGTGCATTCACACCATTGGAAGCTAAAAAGAGTACTAGTAATGTAAATAGGTTTTTCATAGTTTCAATTTTTTATTCGGTTTTTACAATTATAATACCATTTTTTAAATTCGGAATAATTCATTTAGGGAATAAATCAACACTTTGGGGTTTTGACTGCGATCAACCACCTTCGTTATGAATTACATGATGTAAATTGAAAGGTGACTGAATGCTTGCGCTAAAGCTTCAGCATAAGCGTAGCGTAGTCGAAGTCACTCCTTCTTTTTCTTCTTCTTCAAATCATAAATATCCGTTCTTCGGTCTCTCAGGTTTCGGACGGATCCGAATTGATTCAACTCGCGCAATAAAGTGATATCGACATCCGCGATCAGGATCATTTCCGTATTTGGAGTTGCTTCCGCTTTGATCCCGTTGGACGGAAAGGCAAAGTCACACGGAGTGAACACAATTGATTGAGCGTACTGAATATCCATGTTGTGCACGTTCGGTAAGTTTCCTACACTTCCGGCAATCGCCACATAACATTCGTTTTCGATGGCGCGCGCCTGTGCACAATTGCGTACACGCGAATACCCGTTTTGCGTATCCGTCAGGAAAGGAACGAATAGGATATCCATGCCTTCATTTGCAAGCAAGCGGCTTAATTCCGGGAACTCGACATCGTAGCAAATCAAGATCCCGACCTTCCCACAATCCGTATCGAAGACATGCAGGTAATTACCACCTTCCATTCCCCAAACTTTAGCTTCGTCAGGTGTTACATGGATCTTTTCAAAGCGCTCGATTCTTCCGTCCCGGTGACACAAATAGCCGACATTAAACAAGCGATCGTGTTGGATTTCGGGCATACTTCCCGTAATGATATTGATGTTGTAGCTGATAGCCAGTTTGGAAAATTGCTGAACAATATCATGGGTGTATTGCGCCAACTCACGAATCGCTTGTGGTTCCGATAAATGGTTGTTTTCCGCCATCAAAGGAGCATTGAAGAACTCAGGGAACAAGGCGAAATCCGAACGGTAACCCGAAACGGCGTCCACGAAATATTCTGCTTGTTGCATCAGATCATCCAGGTTGGAGTAGGGGCGCATCTGCCACTGAATCAATCCCAAACGAACAACGGTCTTAATGGAACTCGGAGCTTCGCTTTTTACTTCGTAGTACAAATTATCCCATTCCAGCAAAACCGCGTAATCCTTCGAATAGGCGTCGCCTTCCAAATAGTTTTTTAGGATCTTGGAAGGGTGAAAATCATTCGACATCTGAAAATCCAATACCGGATCGTGAATCTCTTTGCGTTTTACCTTTTCAATATATTCCTTGGGCGACATTTGCTTCGCATACTGGTGGTAATTTGGAATCCGTCCACCGAAAGCAATCCCTTTCAGGTTCAGTTTCTCGCACAATTCCTTGCGGTAATCGTAAAGACGTCTTCCAAGTCGCAACCCGCGAAACTCTCTTTTGATAAATACATCGATTCCGTACAGGACATTCCCGCTGGGGCGATGCGTTTTGAAAGTATAATTTCCGGTAATTTGTTTGTAAGTATGTAAATGCTCGTATTTGGAAGAATCCACAATAATAGACAGCGCCACACCGGCAATCTGACCGTTTACCTTGATGACAACCTGTCCGTCCGGAAATTGATTGATCAGTGTTTCAACCTGCTTTCTTGTCCAATAGGGATTCGCTAATCCGGTGTAAGATTCCACCATGGCTTCCTTCAGAGCTTCGTAATCCGTTATGCTTAAATACGTCAGTTCGACATTGTCAACGTCATCCATGTAGTTTGTTTTTTTGAAAAAGATACCTAAAAATCAAAGATACGGGATAAATGTGGAGTGAGAATGAATGTTTTTTAAAGATATTAGGATGTCAGGATATTAAGACATCAGGACTTGCAAAAAACTTCTGTGTTCTTCTATGCCCGTCCGTGGGGAAAATAAAAATCGCCGCATTTCTCACTAGTGTAACTAATTATTTTGACTGCAAATCATCCAAATTACCTCCATTTTTCTTCTCCCGACCTTCAAGCATAGATCAACCATGGATAGAGCATAGATAAAGCATAGATAGAGTATTAAAAGGTTAAGTATTTAACATGCGGTTTTACTGATTTTCGGGTACTTTTATTAGAAATAGGACTCGCAGACTGAGTCTGAAACGGCGGGAAGTCACGCAATGAATCTTTGATAGGTTTTCTCAAAAGTGTAAATCAACTACATCATCCCAAGATACAAACCCATTACAAGCGGGAAAAGTACCAACGCACTAATTTTCTTCCTCGTTTTGTCGTTGCTGTTGAAAGTTCCCAGGATTAAAACAAGGTAGCTGACAATGGATCCGTAGAACAGGTATAGCGTTATCAGGTAAGCACCTTCGCGGTCAAGGATTCCGCCGGAATAATTCCGGATCAGGAAATCATTCAAAAGTGCGCAGACGATCAAAAAGATACTTTTCAGAATACTTCCGGATTTTCTCCCCAGTCCCATAACGATGATCACTGAAGTGATTCCAAGAATAATGGGTGTTCCCATAATTCCGCTCGTTGGGTAATAATGTCCGATGATTCCGTTTATAATAACGATCAATACTGCGGATGTCAATACAACTACTTCTTTCATAATCAGCGAATTTATTTGTTAGTGCCTGACCCTAAATTAAGAATCACACACTAGTAGAACCGGCTTTTAGTATTTATTGGCTGAATCTATCTTTCCCTTTTGATCCCGATAATTATCGGGATTGAATTCATAATTTTGAATTAATGTTTACCTTTTCACTTTCCCGACATTAGATTGAAAATACCTCCATGATTGGACCAGCAGATATGCAACAAGAATTAAAACAGCTCTATCGGAAATGGCCGGATATCCGCCGTTATCTGAAGACTTTGGGCTGCGATTCGGTGAGCGCTGAGGATGTTTTTCAGGAAGCGCTACTTATTTATGTCCGTAAACGTGAATCATCCGGGTTTGAGCTCACGGTTGAACCGTTTTTCTATGTGCGCAATACTTGTAAGTTGTTGTGGTACAATCAGGCACGGAAGGAACAGAAGCACATTTCGACTGAATTATCGGAGAATATGGAAGCAACGGAAGATGCCTGGTTTGAAAAAGAAATGAAGATTCGCGAAGTAGAATCGACCTTGGAGAAATTGGGTGCTCAATGCCAGGAATTGCTGCAATTGTTTTACGGATTAGGATGGAACATGGTGGATATTGCCAAAAAAATAGGCTTGCGGAATGACAAAGTTGCAAAAGCCCAGAAATACCGTTGCTTGCAAAAAGCGAAGGAATTGATTCAGGAACAGGAAATCAGAGTTGAACCGATCAAAGCATAAGACATGGAAACAAATTGGAATCAACTCATAGAATTATACCTGCAGAATGAACTTTCGGAAGAGGGAAGGGCAGCTTTTGAACAAGAACTCCAGCTGAATCCCGAACTCCGGGAAGAACTGGAAATGCACCAACTCATTCAGTCTGCCGCCAAACGTGCTTCCCAGCGAATGGTCATCAAACAAACAGGTCAGGCTTATTTACGTAACCTGCGGATCAAGCAATTCACCATCGGCGTGGTGGTTACAGCTGCAACTACTGTAGGGATCATTTATTGGGTGCAAAGTAAGAAGCAGGTGGAACCCACTCAACCAAAACAGGAATCTGTAGCGCAAAACAAACAAGAAGTTCAGGAGAAATCCATTCCTTCAGGAGATACACTCATCAATCAACCAGCCCAAACAGGAGACAAAAGTTCTCTTATTCAATCTTCTGATTGGAAAGCGGTAGATGAGGGATCAACCCGAACAACTGTTTCTCCAGCTTCTGCCAAAGCAAAAAATAAGGTCAATCAGCCAATATTTGCAGTGAATAAGAATGGAAAAGAAGTTCTGACTGCGGTAGATTTGAAAAACGATCGCAATAGACTACAATTGGATACCGTTTCCTTGTCCGGCAAAGTTCCGACAAAAGTACTTGGATATACGAATGACCGGCTAAATGGAAAAGTGGTTGAGAGAAAGACGGAAGAAAACACAGGCTCCGGCAGTAAAAACGCTTCACTTGGCGTAGTTGCGTGGGAATTACAATACGACAGCATTGGACATTTCAATGATCTGTATTGCGGTTATGCCTTGGTGATGGACGAGTCCAAATTCGGTTTTGTGGATCGAAAGGGAAATATCTTCATCCCGTTGATTTACGATAAGATAGTGGTGACAAGCAGTATCCAATCCTCCAGGAACAAGACCAGACGAAAAGATCAGAAAGTGCTTTATATCCCGAAACGTTCGGGTAGTGAGGTGCAGTACTGTGACGAAGATGTTCATCCGATGTTGAAATAGATTCCTATAAGTATAGAACATGGCTGGAATATCTTAATTTTACTGATCCTAAAATGCGTTTGTGCCTTGAAGAACCTCTCAATCATCTTATTGCTTTTTTGTAGAGTTTCTGCGTTTGGACAAAATCAAACAGGAATTTTCCTTGGAAAAGAATTGGATACCACCCGTTTGAATGAAATTGCTCAATTGGCCTCCAAAGAAGATCGGTCCTGGAACAAAGTGTCCCATCTTATTGGAGATTCGTGCAAAACGGAATTGGAACGCGTTTATACTATTTACTCCTACATTGCAGGTTCTTATAAATACGATTTGAATCGATTGAAACTCATTTATAAAAGAGAAATCAAACGTGAATTGTATCTGTCTGAAGTCATCAAAAAGAAAAAAGGTGTTTGTGGTGATTTTGCCAATTTATTTGTCACCTTATGTGATAGTTTGGATATAGGATGTTTTCGCGTTTCGGGTTACTCCCGGAGTTTTAATCTGTTTCATCCGGTAAGGAAAAATTACTACAATCATGCGTGGAATGTGGTTCGTGTTGATGGAAGATGGTACGTTTTGGATGTGACTTTTGGTATGCAGCATTTTACCAAAAAGAAGTTTGACAAGGAGCGGATCGATTGTAATTTTTTGTTTACTGATCCGGTGAAATTTGGAATCCTTCATCTTCCGGCAGATCCCGCTTTTCAGTTGGTTAATCGCGAACGTTCATATAAAGATTTCCGATATCACCGTTTTTTGTGGCGTATCTCCAATACAAATGAAACTCCTTTAGGAGATAGTATTCTCAATCAACGACTGGAGAAAGATTGGAAGGAACAATTATTGGATGAAGCTTTTGCAGCTCAACTATTCAATAAAAAGGTGAAAGGTGCAAGTTTGAAACTCCTGGAAGTTCGTATCAATAAGGTGTTGGATAAGAAAACGAAACGGAAACAGCTTTTGTTGAAAGTGGATTATGAGAATGCCATTTATCTATATCAGCAGATTCAACAGAATCTAATTGAGAATCACGCGAAGAAAAAATACATCAAGTACACCCAATACCGCATTTTGAAACTTGGACAAGAACGCGATAAATTGAAGAAGTGATTTCAGTGGTTGGGAGTGTGGCAATCGATCCGGACTGTTTTTTGATTTCCAATACCGGTTTGTTGTTCCATTTTCGGACTAATGTATGGAATTCCCAAGTTTGCACCCCGCAAAATAACCAGTAACCCAATCACCGATAAAAGGTAGGGAAAGGCTGTAGAGAGTTTGTTTCGAAATACTTGATTGATGTTTTGTGCAAAAAATCCCACCGCCAAAAGTGCAGGAAATGTTCCAAGTCCGAAAGCTGCCATTGCTGCTGCACTTCCAATCGGATTTTCAGCCAAAAGCGCATTTGCAAGAGCCAGAAAGATCATTCCGCAAGGAAGCAGACCATTCAGAAAGCCGATGCCGAATAATTTGAGTGTCCCATTCTGTTTGAGTAGAAGCGCCATTTTTTTTGAAACCCAATTCTGAAATCCCGGAACACGAAATTCAAATCGCTTAAGAACTTGTTTGCGCCATGCGATAACAATCAGACTCACTCCAAAGAGGATGCTTAGCACTTGGAAGAGTCGGAACAGATGTAATGAAAAACCGATACTCCCGATAAGGAACCCCAGAAGGGTATAGGTAATGATGCGCCCGCTGTTTGCTGCAAGAATTCCAATCAGCATACTTGCAACCGATTTTCTGTTTAGCGGAAGTGCGAGCGCAATTGGCCCGCACATCCCGATGCAGTGAAACGAACCTGCAAGTCCCAAAACAAATGAATTGATCAGAAAAATCATTACTTGATAGTTACTTGCTCAGACATTTCATAGGGTTTACCTTGAATGGATCCGTTAATTGTAACGGTAAATAGTCCTTTTGGAAAATCAGTTGTTGGAATGGTTACTTCACTAATAGGTCTTATGGTGAGCACCAGGTCCTTGCTTTTGTCATTTGGACGTCGTAAGGTAATGGTTACATCATTCTTCTGAAATTCAACAGGAAAATAAACATGTAGGTTGTTCTTTTCGCTTGTTACAGCGATTTTTTCGACAGATGTGACATACATTTTTTGTGCAGCCAACTGATCTTCATAATTCAGTTCGCGTTTGTAGTAATCTTCTTCCACCAGATCAATTTTCTGGCGCATCATGGTCACCACCATGGTCAGGATGAAGCCCATGAAGAGCACCATCCCGATAATTATTCCTTTTCCCCAATTCATATGTTCTAATTATTAATTCGAAATGCATCTCATTTTTGATCCCGATAGCTATCGGGATTACATTTTTACTTTTGAATTCACTTAATAGCTCGGTCCGATGACCTTGATATGTACCCGATCGATCTCTTTCCCGTTCCCCAGAATAATGATGTCAATTTTCTGTGTTCCTTTCGCAATGAAAGAATAGGGGAAACGCGCCAAGAATCGCTCACGGATGTGTTTTTGTCCGGGTAATTCCAAAGAATCACTAGCCAATTCCAATTTCACAGCAGGATTCGCTGAGATCAATTTGACATGGAAATGATCCTTCGTCTTGTTTGTCAGGTCGATTTCAAAAATATTGCTGATACCTTTATCTTGCGTGACTTGATAGGTCGATCCGCGTTGGCGCATAATGGTGGTGGAGAAATCTTCCCGCATGATTAACATGGTGGTCCATATTCCAACCAAAACGATCAACAAAACAGTATAGGAAATAACTCTTCTGGTCCACTGGAAACGCGTGCGGTTCTTTATCCCGTTTTCGGAAACGAAGCGGATCAATCCTTTCTCCAATCCTACACCTTCCATCATCGAATCACACGCATCGATACACGCTGTGCAGTTTACACATTCCAATTGTGTCCCGTTGCGGATATCAATTCCTGTGGGGCACACATGAACACATTGCGCGCAATCGATACAATCTCCTTTTTTCGCTGTCGGTCTGTCTTCTCCTTTTCTGAATTTGGCGCGCTCTTCCCCTCGAACATAGTCGTAAGCGACCACCATCGAGTTCTGATCAAGCAATACTCCTTGCAAACGTCCGTAGGGACAAATGGTGGTGCAGACTTGTTCACGCAAACGGGAGAACACAAAGTAAAACAAGGTGGTGAAGATTCCGATTGAGATCAATCCTCCGATGTGCAGTTGAATGGGTTCCATCATGATCTTGAGCAACGAATCACTTCCTATGATGTAAGCGAGGAATATGTTTGCAATAACGAATGATACCAGCCAAAAAAGAGTGTGTTTCAAAATGCGTTTTCCCCATTTCTGAGCATTCCAGGGTTGCTTATCCAGTGCTTTTTGCTGTGTCCAATCCCCATCGATCCAATATTCGATCTTGCGGAAGACGAATTCCATGAAGATGGTCTGCGGACAGAACCAGCCACAAAATAATCGCCCGTAAATAATGGTGAACAAGATGACACAAACAATGAAGATGATCAGCATGATGGCGAACAGGTAGAGGTCTTGGGGCCAAAATGTTGCTCCGAACAGCGAGAATTTGCGTTCCAGGATATTTATTTCGATGAGTTGATCCCCATTTATTTTGATAAACGGAGCTGTTAACAAGAAAATCAATAGGGAGTAACTGACCCATTTTCTGCGGTTGGTGAACTTTCCTTTCGGTTTTTTAGGATACACCCAGACGCGTTTTCCATGTTCGTTGACAGTGGCGATATGATCTCTGAATTCTTCTTCCATTTTTGTTTAGATGAAAAGAATGCCCACCCATTCGGGCAGGCATTTCTTTGTTATTTTGCAGGAAACTCTTTTCCTTGCGGTTCTTTTCCAGGTATGTATTTCAGACTTAAGACATAAGAAGCTACCTCTTGAAGTTGAATCGGGTTCAGCTTAGAAGCATGTTCAGGCATTCCGTTCGATGTTCCGTTTTTAATGGTTCCGAACACGGTTTTGATATCGTTTCCATACAACCAGAATTTATCTGTTAAGTTCGGACCGATATCTCCGCTTCCGTCCTTGTGACAAACCTTGCAATTGGCTTCGAAGATTTGTTTTCCGGAGTTAAGCGCTGTTTGGTCATTCAATAGCGTCACATTGCTCTCGTCAACATTCATAGCTGCTTCTTTCAGATAGGCATCAATTTCCTTTTGTGCTTTCATGATGGAGATGTCGTATTCCTTTTTCTGTGTGTTTCCATCAAATACATGATAGTATAGAAGGTAAACAAAGGCAAACACGATGGTCAAATAGAATCCCCAAACCCACCATGGAGGAAGGTTGTTATCCAACTCACGAATTCCATCGTATTCATGATCCATCAGGATGCTGCTTTCTTCCTCAAGCGGAACTGCATCGACCAAAATCTTCGCCACACGCTTTTGTTTCTGTTTTGCAGCTTTTACTTTACGTGGATAAACCATGTAATAGAAATTATTGAAAAGCCCTCTCAGATAAAGCACAACCAGTAACAGAACCAAGTTGATTCCAACTAGAATGTATAAATCGACCTTTTCAACCAGGAGCCACGGATAAGAGACTTCAGCCGGGTTTGTCGGGTCAGGAATTCCCATCCCATAAGAATAACCCGGTACGAACGCCGCTCCAAGCGAAATGATTATAATTAGGAACTTGGTTAGATTCTCCTGATCTCTCAATTTCTTTTTGAACAGATCCGATTTCACGAATGAAAGAATAGAGCTACTCATGAGAATAATTGCAAGCAATAGAATAATCATCAAAGTACCAAGTGCATAGAAGATGTTCAAATTCCCTTTGTAATCGGGGAGGAGTTCCACTTCTGTCTGAGTTGGATCACCGGGTACTTCAGCTGTTTTCACTGGAGGAGCGTAATTATCGACGTAATCCAATATCTGATCCACTTCCTCGTTACTTGCCTGTTGTGGTGGCATTTCCGATGCGGAAAAATCCTTTATTGCCAGCGCCATTTTACTTTTTCCACCGGCGATCAGACTATTGGAGTTTCGAACCCAATCGTAAAGTAATTCGCCTTCACCGGCATCTGCCCATTTTGCCTTTACTCCTTTTAACCAAGGACCTGTGGAATTTTTGTCCACTGCGTGACAGGTATTGCATTTCGCCTTGAATAAAGCTTCTCCTTGACTGTTAGCCATTATTGCTAAGAACAATGCAGCTAGTGTAAGTAGTTGTCCGATTCTCATGGTATTTTATTTTCAATAGTTGATTCTTCAGTTCCTAAAGGAATGTTGCTTAGCTCTTCAATAGTCGATTTTTTCATTCGGGAGATGCGAATCAGAACCACGAGGAAAAAGAGTACGAAGATCATGAGTGAGAAGATTCCGTAAAATTCCACTCCCGACTCTGTTGCTAAATGATGTTTAATAAATCGTAACATATCACTCCTTATTTAGATTGTTTTACTTTGATGTCTGTGCCTAGGCGTTGCAGATATGCAATCAATGCAATGATTTCTTTTTGTTTCAATTCATTGATTTTTGCATTTTTATCCTGACCGTTCAAGGCAATTTTTGGTGTGTTTTCTACAATGTCGGTTGCAATTTTTAAGGCTTGCTCATCCAAATCTGCTTTTGCTTTGCTTGCATATCCTTTTGGATAAGGAACGCCCATCGTTTGCATCGCTTCGATTTTTTTCGTCAGTAAGTCCGTGTTCAAATTGTCATCTCTCAACCAAGTGTAGGCTGGCATGATTGTTCCATAAGAAAGTGCTTTCGGATCGATCATGTGCTTGTAATGCCACAAGTTTCCACGCAATCCGCCTTCTCTTGCCAAATCGGGACCTGTTCGTTTGGAACCCCAAAGGAATGGATGGTCATATACATGTTCGCCAGCTTTAGTGTAACCTCCGCTTTCCGGTGTTGGAGCATAACGGGCTGTTTCGAAACGCAATGGTCGGATCATCTGGGAATGGCAGTTATTACAACCTTCCCGGATATAGATATCACGACCTTCCAATTCAAGTGGAGAATAAGGTTTTACACTGCTGATTGTCGGAATATTGGATTTCACGGCAATGGTCGGGATGATTTCTGCCAAACCACCGATTGCTACTACGATGATACTTATTAGCATGAAACGAACCGGTTTCCCTTCAATACTGCGGTGCCAGTATTCTTTTCCTTTAGACGGATGTGCTTTTTCTACGGCAACTTCTACTTCCTCGTTTGCTTCAAATGAACCAGCTTTTACAGTTTTGAAAATATTGTAAACCAACATTAAAGCTCCGATAATGTAAAGTAAACCACCAATGGATCTAAGGATGTAGTAAGGCTTCATATCGATTACGATCTCTAAGAAATCTTTATTCACCAAGGTTCCGTCCGGATTGAAGTCTTGCCATCTCAAACCTTGCATGAATCCTGCAATATACATTGGCACAGCATAAAGGATGATTCCTAATGTGGCGATCCAAAAATGCTGGTTTGCCAATTTTCTGGAATACAATGTGGTTTTGAACATTCTTGGTATCAACCAGTAGATCATTCCAAATGTCATCATTCCGTTCCAACCTAATCCTCCAACGTGTACATGGGCGATTGTCCAGTCTGTGAAATGAGAGATCATGTTTACAGATTTCAGGGATAGGAGTGGACCTTCAAATGTGGCCATACCATAACATGTTAACGCAACAACCATGAATTTGAGCATGACATCATCACGCACTCTATCCCAGGCTCCGCGAAGTGTCAGAAGACCATTTAACATTCCTCCCCAAGATGGTGCGATCAGCATGATGGAGAATACCACTCCTAAACTTTGTGCCCAGTCCGGAAGGGAAGTGTATAACAAATGGTGAGGTCCTGCCCAGATATAGATAAAAATGAGTGCCCAGAAGTGAATGATGGATAATCGATAAGAATAAACCGGTCGATTGGCTGCTTTTGGAACAAAGTAGTACATCAAACCGAGGTAAGGAGTGGTTAGAAAGAAAGCCACGGCATTATGTCCGTACCACCACTGAACAAGTGCATCCTGAACACCTGCATACCAGGAATAACTTTTAAAGAAAGAAACCGGTAGCTCAAATGAATTGAAAATGTGTAAGATGGCAACGGTTACAAATGTGGCAATGTAGAACCAAATGGCAACGTATAGGTGTTTTACATTCCGGTTAAGAATGGTTGCAAACATGTTCCATCCGAAGACAACCCAGATTAAAGCGATAAGGATATCAATCCACCATTCCAGTTCTGCATATTCTTTACTGGTAGTGATTCCGAATGGCAAGGTTAGAACAGCACATACAATGATGAACTGCCAACCCCAGAAATTGAGGTAACTCAACTTATCACTCCACATCCTAACCTTTAATAAACGCTGCAAGGAATAATAGATCCCCATGAAAATACCGTTTCCTACAAAGGCGAAAATTACTGCATTCGTATGCAGAGGGCGGATTCTTCCAAATGAGATGTAACGAAACCCGAGGTAATCGTTGAAAAATTCAGGGAAAGCTAATTGCAAGGCTGCTATTAATCCGACCAGCATTCCAATGACCGCCCAGAGGATGGTGGCGAATGCAAAATATTTGACAATTCGATTGTCGTACTTAATTGTTTGTATTTCCATCGTTGTTTTGATTTGTTTCATTTTTAGTTGATTCATCCTCATAAAGAATTCGGACACTCGGAGAATAGTCGTCGTCATACTGACCTGTCTTTGTAGCCCAAAGAAAAATGACTAAGAAAAACACTGCCAGACAGAGACTTACGATTAGCATTATGTAGATCATTCCCATAGGGCAAAGAACACCACTAGTTGAAAAAAAAAACATGATTTAAGTAACTCAAAAAGGTGATTTTTATCATGTTTTGGAAAGTAGCTCTTATAGGAGAAATCATTCATTTCAATTGTTCTAACTACCTTTGTACTATGAAGACAAATTCACCGATTAATCCAAAAATCTTAAGTCGTCTGGAGGAACTGGGTTTTTTAAAACCGACTCCGATTCAAGAACATGCCTGGAAGTATCTGATTGAAAAGCATCAGGATTATGTTGGTCAGGCTCATACAGGGTCCGGAAAGACCATTGCATACGGTGTTCCATTGCTTCAACGCATTGATGCAAAGGACAAGGATGTGCAGGCTGTTGTTTTGGTTCCTACCCGTGAATTGGTTGTTCAAACCACTAAAACCTTGTTCAAACTTTCTAAGAATCTCGATAAATTCTTCATTCAATCCATTGTAAAGGGAGATGATATTGAAGAGCAAAAGCGAAATTTACAACGCCCGACTCAGGTTTTGGTGGCAACTCCGGGAAGATTATTGGAATTGGTTCGGATGAAAGCTGTTTCCTTGAGACGGATGAAAACAATCGTTTTGGATGAAGCGGATGAATTGTACGCGAAAGGTTTCATGAAGGAGATCGATAAGATTTTAGGTGAAACCAATGATTTTCATAAAAAATGGCTGTTTTCGGCAACGATTCATGGTGAATTGACCAAATGGATCAAGCAGACACTTCATATGGATGCTCCACAGGCAATCATTGCAACCAAAAAAGTGATGAATCCGATGATCGAGCATCAATACATCGAATGTCAGAAAGAAGACAAACCGATGATGTTGCTGGAATTTCTCGGAAGCATGAAAAAAGGACGTGGGATCATCTTTTGCAGAACCAAAGGCGATGTGGAACATGTTGCACGTTTTCTGAGAACGCATGAAAAGAAAGTGACGGAGATCTATGGGGAAATGTTTCCAAAGGAGCGGGAAAAGGCCATGCGGATGTTTTCGCAGGAGCAGACTCAATATTTGGTGGCTTCCGATATTGCCGCACGTGGAATGGACTTCCCGGATCTGGCATTTGTAGTTCATTACCAATTACCGGATGACCCGGATTATTACACACATCGAAGCGGGAGAACTGCCAGAGCCGGGAAAAGAGGAATTTCTTTAAGCTTGGTTGAAGCAGTGGAACGCAAGAAATTGCGCTATATTCAGGATTTGTTGCATGTTGATTTTATTCAGCTCTAAATTCTAATCAAACTTTTTCCGAATAGTCAAAAACGTTGCTAATGATACAACAGTAATGGAGCTCAATGGCATGAGAATGGTTGCGACGAATGGAGTTAATTGTCCGGTTACCGCAAAACCAATTCCGGTGAGGTTATAACAAAGTGAAAAAGCGAAACAAATGCGGAGAAAATTTTTCCCGTCTCGGATGAATTTGAAATAATTCCCCAATTTTTTTAGGTTATCTGCTTTCAAAATTGCATCTGAAGCGGGAGTGAAGCGTACCAGATCTTCAGACAATGCGATTCCTACAAATGCTTCATTTAATGCTCCGGCATCGTTTAATCCGTCGCCTATCATTAGAACGTAATTTCCTTTCGCCTGCAAATCTTGAATAAATTCCTTTTTTTGAAGCGGTCGTTGTTCAAAATGAAAGCTCGTTTCAGTTGGAAAAATACTTCGAAGCAAAGCTAAATCTTTGGGTTTGTCTCCTGAAACTACCGCTAATTGGTAATTTGTGGCTAAGAGTTGGATGAGTTCTTTTAGCTGAGTTCGCAATTTGGATTGAAAAGTAAAGGTTCCCAATAATTTTCCTTCAGCGGCAAAATAGACCTGCGATTCATCACTTTGTGAGTCTTTGAGACCAATAAATGCTGCGGAACCCAGTTTAAAATGACCAAGTGAAATTCCTTTTCCGGGGATCTCAATGGCTTTAGTGTTAGAATGAGAGTCTGTTAATGAAACAGAAAGCATCTCGTGAATTGCTTTTGCGTAAGGATGCACTGCATGCTTTGTCATTTGATAAAGTGCGAGATTTTCAAATTCGGTAAGCGTCCTACCTTCGTATTGAATTTGTTTGTGATCTTGTTCTGTCAAAGTTCCTGTTTTATCAAAAACGAGGTAGTTGCATTGTTGAATGCGTTCGATGATTGCAGTATTTCGAAGATAAAATCCATTTTTACCCAAAACACGCAACATGTTTCCATAAACAAAGGGAACGGATAAAGCCAGAGCACACGGGCAGGCAACAATCAAGATTGCAGTAACAATTTCAGGGATTTGTGTTGGATCAATCCAGAACCAAACCGCTGAAGAAATAAGAGCAAGTCCAAGCACCACCGCAATAAAATATTTCGAAATGCGGTCTTGTCGGGTTTGAAAAGCCAATTCGGTTCGTTTGGTATGATGATCATTCCAGAGTTGTGTTAAGGAACTTCGTTCAGTGGTTTTGGAAACAACTAATTGAATCGTTTCTCCGAAATTCTTTCCACCCGCATAAAGGAAATCTCCTTCTTTCTTTTCAATCCAATCAGCTTCACCACTCACAAAACTATAATCGACGGTTGCTTTATCACTGAGTAGAATACAATCGCAAGGAATAATTTCTTCGTTCCGAATAAAAATTTGATCACCGATTTGCAATTCGTCAATCGGACATAACGATGTGTCATCGCCTTTTTTCTTGATTACCGCAACAGGAAAATAAGACCTGAAATCTCGCTCAAAAGATAACCACTGATAGGTTTTTCCTTGAAACCATTTACCAATCAGGAGGAAGAAAATGAATGCAGCAAAAGAATCCATATATCCGGGTCCTTCCTGACTAAAAATGGCGACACAGCTTCTGATATACAATGCGAGAATCCCAATGGCTATTGGAATATCCAGATTAAGACTTCGTATCCGAATTCCTGCTATTGCTGATTTGAAATAGTCTTGTGCAGAGAATAACAGAACGGGAATCGATACTGCAAATGAGAGATAGGAACTGAAATTGCGGATTCCGGAGTAGGTTTGATCAATGCCTAAGTATTCCGGGAAACTCCAAAGCATAATACTTCCAAAAGCAAAACCGGCTATTCCCAATTGGAATAAGAGACGTTTATCGAACGTGGAACTGGATTTGTCAATTGCCTTAAAATTAGGCTCATATCCTATTTTTGTAAGCAGGATTGCTAGTTCAGATAGTTTGATCAACTCCGTATTAACAGTAATTGTAGCCGTTTTTTTTGGGAAATGAACTGTAACCCGAATAATTCCTTCGTGTAGTCGGTGTAAATGCTCCAGTAAATAGATACAGCTTGCACAGTGAATTTGAGGCAAGTGCAGGGTTAATTTCACCGTGTTTCCTTCTTCAAACTCGATGTATTTTTTTCTTAATTCCAAATCATCTAAGACTGAGAATGCTTCTTTTGCTATGTTGTTTGGTCTGATTCCGGCATTGACATCTTGATTATAATATTCTCCGAGGGCATGCGTGGAAAGTAATTGATAGACTTGTTTGCAAGCATTGCAGCAGAAAAGGTGATCATCGTATCGGATAAGCTCATTTGCTGCAGGTTCATGGCAGTGAAAACAGATTAATTCACTTGTTTCTTGGGAGGTCATATCCTTGAACTTAAATAGTCATGCTAAAGGTTGGTTTTGAAATCGGAGTTTTCAGATAAGGGTCAAATGCCATACAGACATTTCGGACAAAGGGTTTTCCCTTTTTTGTCACACTTATTTTTCGTCCGCTTATTTCAACGAGTCCATCATCGATGAGTGGAATCAGTTGATCCGCAATTTCTTCGAACTCCATGCAGCTGTCCGGGGCAATTTCAGTTTCAAACTGACACATCAGTTGATTGATATGTTTTCGTGTTTCAAGATCCTGAATTGATAATGAATGCCCTTTTTCCCATGCATGATTCGTCTCTTCAATGCGTTTCTGATAGCTTTTCAAATCTTTTTCATTTTGAGCATAACCGAACCAGCTGTCCGAAATTGCAGACATGCCTAATCCGATTAATACCTTGGTATTATTGGTCGTATATCCCATGAAATTTCGATGCAATGTTTCTGAAGAGTAAGCTTTTGCCAATTCATCTTCCGGAAGAGCAAAATGGTCCATGGCAATCTCCAGATAACCTGCTTCCAGAAAAAGTGCTTTTGCAAGCTCATAAAGCGCTCGCTTTTCTTCCGGAGTGGGTAAGTCATTTTCATCGTATCCCCGCTGACCGGTTCCTTTCACCCAAGGAACATGGGCGTAGGAGTAAAGTGAAAGCCTGTCAGGTTTGAATTCAATGGTTTGTCTGACTGTTTTTTCAAAACCTTGCACTGTTTGTTTAGGCAGTCCAAACACCAGATCATGTGAAATGCTCGTATACCCTAATTGCTTGGCTTCGTAATGGCATTTTGAAACTTGTTCATGGGATTGAATGCGGTGAATTGCTTGCTGAACTTGTGGGTCGTAATCCTGAATCCCGAAACTTACCCGTCGAAATCCGGATTGATGCAACACCGCCAAATGATCTGTTGAAGTCGAATTGGGATGTGCTTCAAAACCCATTTCTGCATCGGGGGAAACAGAGAAGTGACTTGTCAGTCCATCGATAAGTCGCTTTAGCTCTTTCGGAGCAAAGAAAGTGGGAGTTCCACCACCTAAATGAATTTCTGCTATAGTCGTGTTTTCTGCAAGATGACTCGCGATGAATTCCCACTCTTTCAGGACAGTATCAATGTACGCATGTTCAACCGAATGATTGGTTGTAATGTATTTGTGACAACCACAGAAAGTACAGAGGGATTCGCAATAGGGCAGGTGGACATAAATGGAAATGGCCTTTCCTTCCGGTAATTGCTGTCCTTTTCGGATTGTTTCAATCCAATCGGAGGTTTCCCAATGAGCGATTTTCCAAAACGGAACCGGTGGATAGGAAGTATATCTTGGTCCTGGTTGGTTGTATTTTTGAATCAAGCCATTAGCATTCATTCCATTCTTCAATTTTGACAAAGGTAGATAGCTGATTTTCTTGAAAAAATGATGTGCATCACCTTTCGGGGAATCGATGAAAAAGAGTACTTTTACTACTCAGTAATAAGGCGAAAACTAATCTGATGGTAGAAAAGTCTCATAAGCATGTGAATTGTGAAGCGTGTGCAGTCCGATCGAATAGCATGTTTGCACATTTGAGTGAGCTCGATGTCAAAGACTTGGATCACCATAAATCGTGTCAGTTTTACAAAAAGAACCAGACCATTTTCGTAGAAGGAAGCTTTCCAAGAGGAGTTTATTGTGTGAATCATGGCAAAGTGAAGATTTATGCCTTAGGTGATGAAGGAAAGGAACAGATCGTGCATATTGCGAAGGCCGGGGAAGTAATCGGTTTCCGTGCGATGTTAAGCGGAGATCCTTATAAATTATCTGCTTCCACATTGGAGGATTCCAATATTTGCTTTGTTGCTAAGGACGACTTTTTAAACATGCTGGATACCCATGCCAGTTTGAGGAATTCCCTCATCAAGGAATTGTCGAAAGAATTGGGTGAGCGCGCCATTTTCATAACCAACCTGGCTCAAAAAACAGTGCGTGAACGCTTGGCTTATTCCCTGATGATACTGGCAGATATTTACGATGATGAACCCATCAATCTATCCAGAGAGGATTTAGCCAATTTTGTTGGAACAGCAACAGAAACATTGATCCGATTGCTCAAAGAGCTCAAGGAAGAAGGTCTGATCGATACGCAAACCCGCAAGATCTTCATTGTCAAAAAGGAAGAATTGATCCAACTTGCCGGCGGACATCGCTAGTAAAGCGACCTAATCTTCTTTCATATCGTTCAACTTTCGTAGGACACACTTTGCAGCTTATAGACCATTCGTTTTTCTAAAATCACTAAGAATGATGAAATTACTATGAGACAAAATACGATAGACTGAAAACTTAAGACATGGGGCTGTCTTTCGTCTCTGTTCTTAGGTCTTTAGTCTTAAAAATCTTCTAATTTTAGAAAAAATTGTATTCAGATGAAAAATGCCCCATATTCAGTAGAAGAGCGCTTTGTTCGCTACGTGCAGATTGATACCACAGCAGACCCGAATTCCACTTCTTTTCCTTCCAGTGAAAAACAAAAGGACCTTTCCCATTTATTGGTGAAAGAATTGAAAGCATTGGGAATTGAAGATGCGGAAGCTGATCAGTGGGGATATGTTTATGCAACCATTCCTGCCACTTCCGGGAAAGCAAATATTCCAACAATCTGTTTCTGTTCGCACATGGATACCGCACCGGATTGTTCCGGAACGAATGTCAAACCGATCATTCACCGCAAGTATACCGGAGCTCCGATTACACTTCCGGATGATCCGACACAAGTAATCACAGCAGAGAAACATCCGTATTTGAAAGAAAAAATCGGAGATGACCTGATTACCGCTTCAGGATTGACCTTATTGGGAGCTGATGATAAAGCAGGTGTTGCCATTATCATGGATCTGGCAGCACAATTGATGAAAAAGAAGGAGATTCCTCATGGAAAGATTCGTATTCTTTTCACACCGGATGAGGAAGTGGGAAGAGGAGTAGAACAGCTCAATATGGAAAAGCTTGGAGCTGATTATGGATATACACTGGATTCTGCAGAATTGGGTGCTATTGAAGATGAATCTTTTTCAGCTGACGCGATGACCTTTGTAATTACAGGAGTCAGTGCGCATCCGGGGTATGCAAAAGGAAAGATGGTTCACGCAATGAAAGTTGCCAGTGCATTTATTGATGCTTTGCCCAAAGACGAATGGTCGCCTGAAAGTACCAAAGACCGCGAAGGTTTTGTTCATCCGACAGCTATTTCCGGTGGATTGGAAGAAGTGACCGTGAGTTTCATTATCCGGGATCATATCACGGCTAAATTGGCTGAATATGAAACACGTTTGGAAGGAATATTGAAAGATACGATTGCTCAATTTCCGGGTGCAGCCTATACTTCAAAGGTTACGGAGCAATATCGAAACATGAAAGAGATTATCAAGGATGTTCCTTTTGTGACGGATTATGCGATCGAAGCAATGAAAAATGCGGGGATCACTCCGAAACCGACCATTATTCGTGGTGGAACGGACGGTTCGCGCATGTCATTCATGGGGCTGCCTTGTCCGAATATTTTCACTGGCGAAATGGCTATCCACAGCCGACATGAGTACGTCAGTATTCAAGATATGCAGAAAGCAGTAGACACCTTGGTGGAGTTGGTTCAGATTTGGGAAAAACATTAGTCAATTCAAAAGGCAAAATGCAAAATTCAAAAGACGACATGACTGAAAATATTGTTTACAACGATTTAAAGGAAGCGTTTTTGCTTCGGGAAGATATTGCATTCTTGAATTTCGGTTCTTTTGGGGCTTGTCCGAAACCGATTTTTGATGAATACCAGCGTTTTCAGCGAGAATTGGAATACGAACCGGTTCAGTTTATTGTGAATAAAGGTCCTGCTTACCTGAAAGAAAGCCGAATCTGTTTGGGTGAATACCTGAGGTGTCATTCAGATGATCTGGTTTATGTGCCGAATCCGACCTATGCAGTCAATATTGTTGCAAGATCTCTGGATTTGAAATCCGGAGATGAGGTTTTAAGTACGGACATGGAATACGGAGCTTGCGATAGAACCTGGGATTTCCATTGTGAGGAGAAAGGGGTAAAATACATCAAACAACCCATTTCATTACCTTTGACTTCGAAAGAAGCGTTTTTAGCCGATTTCTGGAAAGGTTTCAGTGACAAAACTAGATTGGTCTTTATTTCACAAATTACTTCAGCTACGGGGCTTATTTTACCCGTAAAAGAGATTTGTATCGAAGCTAAGAGACGAGGAGTATTGGTTTTTATCGACGGGGCACATGTTCCGGGGCAAATTCCCTTGAATATAACGGAGTTGGATCCGGATTTTTACACAGGTGCCTGCCACAAATGGATGCTTACGCCAAAAGGTTCCAGTTTCCTGTATGTCAAACGAGCGCATCAGCAAGGATTAAATCCCTTGGTTGTCAGTTGGGGATATAAAGCGGATTTCCCAAGTAATTCACAGTTTTTGGATTACCACCAATTTAATGGAACACGTGATTTTTCGGCTTACCTGACTATTCCAAAAGCAATTGATTTCATGAAATGGAATGATTGGTGGGGAGTAGCTGAAGATTGTCGGAAATTGGTCCATAGTTGGCTTCCAAGATTGTGTGATCTGGTTGGTTCAAAGCCATTAGCTCCTGTAAGGGATGAATTTATCGGTCAATTGGGAAGTATTCCTGTTCGTTGTGAAAACCCTATGGAATTGAAAAATATCCTTTATTCTGAATATAAGATCGAGATTCCGGTAATGGTTCAAAACGGGCAGGCATACGTTCGGTTTTCTATCAATGCATTCAATTCAGAAGAAGATTTGATCAGACTGGAAAGAGCGCTTACGGACTTAAAAGAAAGAAAACTAATTTTTTAATTAACCGCAAAGGAAATTCAAAGAGTTAGCGCTCTCTGAGACTTTGCGGTGAACATACATTGGTGATATGAACAAACAACCTATTTTCCTGATTGGTTTCATGGGAAGCGGTAAATCCACTGTCGGAGAATTACTCGCAGAACGATTAAACCTTCCGTTTATTGATTCGGATAAAGCGATTGAAAAGATCGAAGGAAGGAGCATTACAGACATTTTTTCAACAGATGGCGAAGCTGCCTTCCGTGAAATGGAAATGAACTTCCTGAATCAGTTAAGATCAACAGAACCTGCTGTGATTGCAGTTGGAGGAGGTCTCCCGATAGTGGAAGGCGCTCTTGAATTAATGCATGAGTTGGGATTGGTTATTTATTTGAATACAAGCTTGTTGACTTTGATCAAACGCCTGAAGGATGAGAAGCAATTGAGACCATTATTGAAGGAGCTGAGTGATTCCGAATTCCATCCTTTTGTGGAAGAATTGTTGAGTAAGCGAGTGCATTTCTACAAGCAGGCAAAACTGATCATGCCGAATGAGCGAAATTCACCTATTGAGTTAGTTGAAAAGTTGATAAAGGAATTAAATAAACTGATTTATTAGTTATTCAGGATCCTCGTCAATTCCGAAGAAATTGGTTTTATCACCGCGGGCTTCCCGATTCAGGAAATAATAGTAAAGGCTGGAATGTCCGACGAGCAGGAAGAAAGCTATCTTGTCAAAAGTGGTTGTGTCATTGTACCAATAGGAAAATCCCAATAAGAACCACATGGCTAGTAAATAAGTTGCCGCAGCTACCCAAATGAAATAAATGAAATACACATTTTTTCGCCATTGAAGCACCAAACCGATAAAGATTCCGGTCCACGCAACCAATGCAACATTGTAAAAAGTGATCAGACTGTTCTGAAAGTCCGTTCCAACAAATCCGAGTGCTTCACCACGTTGTTCAATAAGCGAATGGACGTCCAGTCCTTTTTCCTGTTCAATCCAATCTGTGCTGGTGAGTACCATATGCCCTAAAATAGTCCAGACTAAAAAGATCGTCCAAATGATCACTCCCAGGTAAAAACTGATTTGAGTATAGGTGTCGGGCGATTCCTTCCCGAAAATTACGTTGCGCAACCGGGTCAAAATAGGAATGGGGCTTTCAAGATGAGCCTCAAACTCCTCGCGAAATGAATGTTTTTTATCAGAATCCGTCACTCAACGAATTTAACTAATTTCGTACAATGAATACGCAAAATCAGAAGGTAAATTGGGGAGAATTCCTTTTGGAAACCCCACAGATGGATTTTTTAACTCCGGAAGTAAGGCAGTTTATTCAAACGATTCCGGTTTATTCTGATTCTGTTCAACAAGTTGTGGCCATTTATGAAACGGTTCGCGATTCCTTTTTGTATGATCCGTACCACCTGGATTTACGTCCGGATTTTTTGAAAGCCAGCGTGATCGTTTCTAAAAATCGGGCGTGGTGTGTTGAAAAGGCACTTTTGGCGTGCGCTTGTTTTCGGGCTTTTGGTTTTCCTGCCAGGTTGGGTTTTGGAATTGTTAAAAATCACATCGGCGTCGAGAAATTGAAAACCTATTTAAAGCGGGATGAGATTGTATTCCATGGCTACGTGGAAGTTTGGATTGAAGGAAAATGGAGTAAATGTACACCGGCTTTTGATCCGCGAATTTGTAAATTGAGTGGAGTACCATTGTTGGAATGGGATGGAAGGGAAGATTCTCTTTTCCAGGCTTACGTGGAGAATACCCAATTTATGGAGTACCTGCATTTTTATGGCGAATTCGGGGACGTGCCTTTTGAGTTGATGCATCAGGAGATGCAGAAGTATTATCCTGATTTGTTTGAAAATCCGGTTGATACGAAAGCATTCTCATTTCATTTCGATTCCGAGCTGATATCAATCTAATCCCAGTTTCAAATTTTTGGATTCTCAATTTGACTCATTAGACTTCCACTTTTTCGTTTGCAATAGGTGTCTCAATCTTCAAATTTCTTGTTCTCACAAACTTAGGTTCCAAAATCATGAACGTACAATCATCCGTTTGTTCCCCTTCGCCTTTCCAGAAGGAAAACTGATTCATCAGACGGTTATACAAAACACTTCCGTTTTGGTCGGAAGAGCGGGATAAGAGGTGACGTAGTTGTTTCTTCCCAAATTTCTTATTTGATTCCATTCCGAACTGATCCACAATGCCATCTGTAAAAACAACCAATTTGTCCCCTTCCTCCAGAATGAGGTGCTGCGACTTGAACTCGAGATGGTTCATATAGGTGAAGCCAATTGGAACCCGCTCGCCATTCAATTCAATGACTTCAGCGTTCCGCACGATCCATAGAGGCATTTGAGCTCCTGAGAAATGCAACTCGCGACTTCGTTTGTCCAAGCAAAAGATGGCTATGTCCATTCCATCCATGCGTTGTTCTTCTTCCGAACTGATCCGACGGAGAATGGTTTTACGCAAGGAATCCAGCAATTCATTGGGTTTCCGGATTCCATCGGCAAACAATTCATCCAATGTATTCATGCCTAAAACGCTCAATAAAGCGCCGGGAACTCCATGTCCCGTACAATCTGCCAATGCAAAAAGAATTTTCTCAGCGCCGTTTTCACGGAAATTTTTCATCCAGTAGAAATCTCCTCCGACTAGATTTTTAGGGGTGTAATGCACATGAACTTGATCGAAATGCTGCACCAGTTGCTTTCTGGATACCAATAATGATTCTTGCAATTTTTGAGCATAGCGCAAACTATCCATCATTTCAGTATGCTGTTTTTCCAATTGGAGATTCTTTTCATGTAAGGCATTGGTTCGTCTGGATACACGATCTTCCAGTAAATGAACATCCCATTTGATTTTCCGGGCCATTTTCAGGAATTGAATACTGATTTGACCAATTTCATTTTTAGGTAGTTGAGGGGAGATGCTTTCAAAATCCTGGTAGTTGGAAGAAATGAACTCGTTCATGCTGCGCTGTAATCTGCTGACTTGAATGGTGATGTTTTTTATGATATAAACACTTCCAATGATCAATGCCAGGAATGCGATTCCGGATATGATGTATTGCATGGTGAGTGAATCATTGGACAAGGAATAGGACTCGCGGATAAATTCCCCTCTGAAACGGCGCAGATTAGACTGCACACTCGCAACGTTTAGTGACCAATTCGAATAATGGTTTCGATTTGGGATTGCAAATAGGATTTGCATGCGACTTCTCACGGAATCAAAATACTGAAGGTATTGGATGAGCTCCGGAGGGCAATTTCCACGAGCCTGCCAATTCTCAATTTCCTTGTGAAGGGATTCTGCATAATTATCATCATTCCGCATGATGTAATCTTTCTCATGCCTGCGGAGGCTCAAAATCTGTTGATCAAACTCAGGGAATGTTTCTTCCACCTGGTGAATCACTTCACGCATTTTTCCAATGTAACCAAATTCCTTGAACCCAATTTTTGAAATATCATTCAGAATACGGTCTTCAGTGAGTAATAAATCGTCTAGCATCGACAATAATTCTCTTTCCACCTCTTTGTTAGAAGAGAATACCTCCGTCACATTCTGACGAATCAATTCATGACTGAAGCTATTTTTTCTTCGGTATTCGATTTCGTTTTTAGCAATGGAATCGTACCATATCTTCTGATTGGTAATGTGTTCCATCCAGTCTTTATGATCTTGAACCTGAGTGGAGAGGTCGTCCAATTTAACAAGCAAAGCCTGTTTTTCATGCATTTTTTGATTAAAATACCAAGATAAAGAAGCGAAAATCAACAACACCAAACCAAATCCACCAAGGACTACCACCAACGATTTTTTCATGGTACAAAATTCATCTCTTCTTTTTGCTACAATGTAAATCGCATGTCAAATTGCTGTTAACAAGGATTAGAAAATGATGAATTTATTTGGAAAGAAGTATATTTGGGTAAACTAAAATAAAGCAATGAAATCAGTATTACTTTTATTATCACTTGGATTGGCAGGAATTATCAACGCCCAGAAAATCCATTATGCATTGCGTATGACAAAACCACAAAATCATTATTTTGAGGTTGAAATGGAAATTTCCGAATTCAAAGCGGGTGATCTGACGGTTAAAATTCCGGTTTGGGCTCCGGGATCGTATTTAGTAAGAGAGTTTTCGAAAAATGTAAATTTGGTTCGTGCCTTTGATGAAAAAGGTGCAGAATTGAAAGTTGGAAAGACTTCCAAAAATGCATGGAAGATTGTTACCGGAAAATCAAAAAAGGTCCGCGTCCAATACGAAGTCTATGCATTCGAATTATCTGTTCGGACCAGCTTTTTGGATTTGACACACGGCTTTGTTTCAAATTCAGGAGTTTTCTGCTATCTGGATGGACATAAAGACAAAGCAGGAGAAGTAACCGTTTATCCTTACAAAGATTTTAAAGTCATTACGACGCCTCTGGAAAAATCATCCGAGCAAAAATCGGGAGAGGGGGGGCAAACCTTTCAGTTCCCAAATTATGATGTGTTGGTGGATTCTCCTTTTGAAATCGGAAACCAGGAAGTATTTGACTTTACAGTTGGTGAAACCAAACACAAGGTGGCGATTTACGGAGCCGGGAATTATGATATCGATGAATTGAAAGTGGATATGGCTCGCATTGTCAAATCGGAGAATGAAGTATTCGCAGGGAAAAACCCCAATAAGAATTATACGTTCATCATTCACAATGTGGTAAATGGACAAGGAGGATTGGAACATGCCAATTCATGTGTTCTAAGTGTCAATCGCTGGACATACGGAGGAGCTTACAAGGACTTTTTATCCTTGGTTGCACATGAGTATTTTCATTTATGGAATGTGAAACGCATTCGTCCGATTCAATTGGGACCGTTTAACTACGATGAAGAAAATTATACCTCATTGCTTTGGGTGATGGAAGGATTCACTTCTTATTACGATGAATTGTTATTGGTAAGAGCTGGATATTATACAAAAGAGGAATACTTGAGAAAGTTATTGGGAACATTGAATTATGTGGAAGGATCAGTTGGTTCGCGTGTTCAACCGGTTGCTCATTCGAGTTATGATGCGTGGATCAAAGGATATCGTCCGAATGAGAATAGTGCGAACACAACGATGACTTACTATTCCAGAGGTGCAATTTTGGGTGCTTACCTGGATGCAATGATTATCGATAAATTCAATGGAACAAAGTCGTTGGATCATTTCATGCACTATTTGTATGAAGAGTTTTACATCAAGAAGAATCGCGGGTTTACCGAAATCGAATTTCAGGAATCCCTGGAGAAATTCCTGGGGCAGGATATGGACTTCTTCTTTGACAAGTACGTGAACGGGACAGAAATTCCAAATTACAAGGAAGTATTCGGTAAGATTGGATTGGATGTGACTTATGCTGGAAAACCGGTTACTTCTTTTGGAGCCTCGCTTTCTCAGGAAGGTGGAAATTGCATGGTGAAAGCCATCAGAGCGGGTAGTGCTGCAGAAACGGCAGGATTGAGTGTTGGGGATGAGATTATCGCAGCGGATAACATGCGTGTAGATAACAGCGGAGTTGAAAGCTATGTGGGAAGTTTGGGAGAAGGCGAGAAGTGTACTTTACTAGTTTCCAGAGATGATGTGTTGTTGGAACTGACAGTAGAAATGACCCTATATGAACGACCTTCATTCAAGATAGAGCCAAACGGAACTTCCAAAAATAAGTTTGATTATTGGTTGCGGACAACGAATTAATAGATCAATAAATAGATTGAACGGGGCATTCGAAAGAGTGTCCCGTTTTTTTATTTAAATCGACCTCAATAACTTTGGAATTCGCGGTTAATTGAATCACAAAGAGTGAACGCTTGACTCCATAGCTTGTGCCGCCGCTAAAGCTTTGGTTACATGCGGTCAGCGAAGGAGCAAAGGGATGGCTTCGACTTCTTTGCGTCCTCAGCGTTCTTTGCGGTGAAAAGATTGAGTTTTACTTTCGTCCTCTTGGTGCAGACTTTTTTCCTTTGAAATTCGTTGATTTTCCACCACCTCTGCTACTTCCTCCAGGTTTGTTTCCAAAAGTACGTGGCTTTTCGGGTGAATTTTTCTTTTGCTGAACCGGTGCTTTTTTCTTGGCAGGATTGGGTTTGCTTTTGGGTTTATCAGCTTCTCCGGTAGAATCTTTCAGCAAGTCATTCATGATTCGCATTTCTGCATCCGTCAATTCGCGCCATTCACCCAACGGAATCCCTTTCAGTTCAATATTCATGATGCGTGTCCGCTCCAGTTTGGTCACATTGTAGCCAAAATACTCACACATTCTTCGAATTTGGCGATTCAATCCTTGAACTAGGATAATCTTGAAAACATTGGATGAAAGCTGCTCGACCACACATTTTTTGGTGACCACACCCAGAATGGGAACTCCGGCAGCCATTCGCTCCACAAAATCAGCAGTGATGGGTTTATCAACGGTGACGATATATTCTTTTTGATGCTGATTTCCAGCTCGTAGAATCTTGTTTACGATGTCGCCATTGGTTGTCAGAAAAATCAATCCTTGCGAATCTTTATCCAGTCTTCCAATCGGAAAAATGCGTCTGGGGTGACCGATGTAGTCCACGATGTTATCTTCAACTCCTTTTTCTGTGGTGGAAGTGATTCCTTTGGGTTTGTTCAAGGCAATGTATAGTTCGTCTTCCTGATCTTTTCGTTGAATGGTATGTCCATTCACCACGACCGTATCCCTCGGTTTTACCTGCGTGCCGATTATTGCGCGTGTACCGTTGATAAATACAGATCCTTGCTCAATATATTTGTCGGCTTCCCTGCGTGAACAGTAACCACTATCGCTGATGAATTTGTTTAATCTGACCGATTCCTGCATGACTCTTTATTAAAAAGGCGAATTAAGAATGCGAAGGTAGTTTATTCTATTTGATCTCTCGTTGGATTTGCACTAATTGAGCTAAGCTAAAGCTGAACACTGATGGTGAATTCACCCTTTTTTCCACAAGATGTGACGTCTTTATTGACAGTGTACTGAACACAATTGTTCACGCATTGCATGATGGTGTCCAATTCGTTTGTGGATAATTCCTTTTGAGCATTGATCTGGTAAACTTCCTCCTGTGATTCCGGTTGTAATTTCAATACGAGGACAGAAAGTGTTTCCGCATTGATCTTTTTCGAGTAGGTGACAAATCCGTCGACTGAAAACTCGATCACGATTTCCTTTTGATCGGTAGCAAATTCAAAATTCAGTTCCGGACCCAATATCTTTTCGAATAGTACTTTGCCTTTGATATCTGTGATTGCAATTGCTCCATTCTTCTTGTTGCCGCTTATCTTTCCTGTTAATCGATTGATATTTCCACCCAAATGAGCAATTTCAACAGCATAATTCAACGGTTTTTGATACTGATCAAGGGAAAACCAATATTCGTGAGTTTTATCTTCACGAAGCGTTTGGTGTAAGATTTGTCCGTAAATGACCTGACAAGCCACTAATGCAATAAGCGTAACAATCGTTTTCATATAAGTTTTAAGTTTTTAGTAGCACCATAAAAGTAATGCCAAAAATCAATTGAGCAAAAAAAAGGCCGATTCATTTCAAAATCGACCTCAAATGTTAAAATTGCCAGGTTATTTAATTGCTCCAGCGCATAATTTCATGCGAAGTACGCGTTTTGCTGCGGCATCTACAATTGCTTTGAAAGCTGCATCCGAACGGTATTTTGCCAGGATTTCACCGTGAGATTTCATACAATCCAATGGCATTAACAAGATATCGACTCCAGCTTCAATCGCTTTCACACTATTTCCTTTTACAGCTGTAACACCGCCCATGTTCATGGCATCCGTCACTACCAATCCTTTAAACCTAAGTTCCTTGCGAAGCAAGTCAGTGATGATCACTTTCGAGCAAGTAGCAGGAAGTCCGTTTGTATTGTATTTCGAATTGTTTACCACCGCTAAATGTCCGATCATGATACTCAATACTCCTTTTTCGATCAAACCGGGGTAAGTTGCAACTTCTTTCAACTCACCGTCGATTGCCTGAAGGGATTTATGTGTGTCACCTGAAACCAATCCGTGTCCAGGGAAATGTTTTGCGGTAGCGATTATTCCTTGTTCTTGCATCCGTGCAATAAAGGCATTCGACCAAGGAACATTGTTTGCTTCCACTTTTGCAAAACCGCGGTATCCAACTGTTCCGTTTTTCGCCAAATCGACAACAGGAGCGAAGTTGTAATTGATTCCAATGGCTTTTAAAGTAGCTGCGATCGTATCCGCACATTGATTCACTTCAGCCAGCGAGGTGATCTCATTTGCTTTCTTAACGACTGAAGAACCGGATATTTTCCGATTAAACAAACTTGGTTCGGCATCCGCACTGTATAGAAATCCGGGATTTCCATTTGCTGCATTCAATTGATTGAATTCCTTGATCCAGGATGTGAATTCCGTTTTGGTTCCATTCAACATTAAAACACCACCAATAGCACGCTTTCCAATCAAAGCTTTAATGGATTGAGGAGTATTTCCAAGTCTTCCGACTGCCGGCATGATCAATTGAGCTACAATAGCGGTATCATCCAAAGTTTGGAACAAATCTTCCACATCCTTATCCAAATCTGCATTGTCGCTTAAGTAATCCGTCAATTTGAAGGTGTGTTTTATCTTCGGAAGCTGAGGAACTTTTCGTTCTTCTTTTTGAGGTTCTGCTTTAGTGCCTTCTGCATTTTGTCCACAAGCCTGAAGTAATAAGACGGAACATGCACAAATTGTAATCCAATGTTTCATTTCTATTTTTATCATAGTTGCTGCAAATGTAAGCCGAAAGTTTCTTACGATTGCTTTTTGCCATCTCACTTATAAACAATTCGACAGTGAATTCCCTCATTTTTAAGTGAAAGAACTTCATTTTGATTTTGCTGTTCCGGAGGTCGGAGGTTTGGTTGTTGCTTTGCGTGCGGTCGGTTTTTTTGAGGCTGAAGCATATTTTTCTTGGTGGTCCTGATGTGCTTCCTCAATGGAATGGGAAGTTTTTATAGGCTCATGCTTATTGGACAACTCACTGAGTTTCTGATAATATTTTTGGACGATCAACATTTCTTCCTCAGTCATGCTTTCAATATCGACCAGTCGGTTACTCGAATCACTATTGGAAGCGACCAACTCATTCAACTTGAGTTGTATGGCCAAAGAATCCTTATTTTGGGATTTCTGGATGAGGAAAACCATCAGGAAAGTAATAATGGTTGTTCCTGTGTTGATGACCAACTGCCAGGTCTCTGAAAAATCGAAAAACGGACCGCTGACAGCCCAAAGTATTACAATTGTCAATGCACTGATAAAAGCATATGAACTTCCTACTGCTTTGGATGCTTTTGACGCAAATCTTTCAAAAAATTGCTTGCCGGATTTTTTCTGTTTCATACTACTTGTGTTTTGTGATTGATTACTGTTGGCTAACTTCCTACTATTTCTCCACCATTTACATGGATAACTTGTCCAGTGATATAACTGCTGTCCTGCGAGGCGAGAAACACATAAGCCGGACCAACTTCAGATGGTTGTCCGGGGCGACCAAGGGGTGTATTCTTCCCGAAATCGTCCAATTTATCAAAACTGGAAACAACTAAGGGAGTCCAGATCGGACCAGGTGCAACACCATTTACACGAATCCCTTTTTTTGCCAACATGGTGGAAAGTGATTTGGTGAAAGTTGAAATAGCTCCTTTTGTGCTTGAATAATCTAGTAAATGGTCGCTTCCACGATAAGCAGTTACGGATGAAGTATTGATAATACAATCGCCTTTTGATAGATAGGGGAGTAACGCTTTTAATAGATAGAACATCGGGTAAATGTTGGTCTCGAATGTCTTTTTCAGATGTTCGGTAGTAATTTTCGTTGCATCCCGCTCTGAAAAATGAGTTCCGGCATTGTTGACCACGATATTAATTCCCCCGAATTCTTTCAAAGTGGCATCAATGCACTTTTTACAGAATTTTTCATCAGAAAGGTCGCCTTTTATCAGCAGGCATTTTCTGTTTTGAGCTTCAATAAGTTCTTTGGTCTCTTTTGCATCCTTTTTTTCAGAAAGATAGACGATGGCAACATGAGCTCCTTCATAGGCGTAATGCAACGCGACACTTCTTCCGATTCCGCTGTCACCTCCCGTAATCAATGCAATTTTATTCAGGAGTTTACCACTTGATTTGTATCCCTTACGGATGTACTCAGGTTTGGGAACCATTTTGGATTCCATACCCGGCTTTTTCTGCTTTTGTGCCTTAATCTTAGAAGTTCTCATGAATAAATAGTTTTAACTCCTGAGAAATTAAAACAAAGTAGGCTTATTCTCCAAAAACTTTATCCCAATAAACCTTAAAGTCAATTTTACTGAAATCTCGTGCTCTATGTGAGAAGAGTGTTTCTATTTTTTGTCCCTTTGTAGTGAAGCCATAACCGAACAAAGGGGTTTTAATCTTTCCATTGGTGATTGCAGCGGTTGTTCCAAAACGCAAGTCATAAATAAACAAACTATCCGACCGCGAATCAACGGCGTAAAAACCATTTGTAATGTATTCGATTTCTTCAATCCGTGAATTTCCTTCCCAGTTGATATTTTGCAAGAGTTCGTGATTTTTTGGAATGACCTCTATGTCTTTGGGGTCAAATGGCGCAAACAGTGATTTGTATCCCACATAATAATTCGAATCGTCTTCCACTATCAAGTCCCAATAGAAAGAAGTCAGGGGCATAGGAGTCACCATGGTTCTTTTTGGGTGAATATCTGCTTGCTCAAAATAAGAAGTGGTATTGCTATAAACGATCAGTTTGATGACGACTCCCCACAATAAATACACTGAAGAATAAATAATTCCGGACCAATTCCAAATGCGTCTTCTTTTAGATTCCCTTTTCATAAAAAGTGCGCCAATAAGCAGGAATATGAATGGAATGGTATAAAGCGGATCGATCACGAAAACAGAATTGAAGGTCAAACGCCAGGAAAATGGCCAGAAGAACTGTGTTCCATAATTGGTGAAAATATCCAGTAGCGGGTGAGTGACGATAGATAGAAACCATAGCAAGAACCACATTCTTTTTGCGTAACGTTGTTTGGTAAGTTTATCCGAAACAAAAGTGAGTAATGTTCCAGCCAAAAGAGCAAATAATAAGGAATGTGAAAATCCGCGATGAACTAGTGCTGCGTCCAAAGGGTCGTAAAAGAAACGCAGGAATACATCCAAATCAGGAATGGTTCCACCAATTGCTCCCAATAAAGCTGCTTTAGCTCCCATTTTTCTGCCTGCAACCGCTTCAGCAACCGCGGCACCCAGTACGATTTGTGTCAAAGAATCCATACGTATAAAAGTAAGGTTAAATTCAAATTCGGGACCAATTTCCTTTTTTTTGATTAAAAATTAAGATTAAAATGTTGATAAAAATGGAAAAACGTGTGTTAAATGCTTTTTTGACCCAAACTATTTTCGTAACTTCATGGAAAAGAAAAGTAAAATGCAGGTGCGAAAAATGACTATCCGTCATTGGTCTGAAGAGGACAGACCACGTGAGAAAATGATGCTTAAAGGAAGAAACTCGCTTTCGGATGCAGAACTAATTGCAATACTAATTGGAACTGGTAGCGGAAGTAAATCAGCCGTCGATTTGGCAAGGGAGTTACTCTTGTTGTCAAAAGGTGATTTATATGAATTTGGGAAATTGAGATTGTCGCAGTTTTGTGAAGTCAAAGGGATTGGCAAATCGAAGGCAGTTTCTATTTTAGCGGCTTTGGAGTTGGGGCGCAGGAGGAAAGAAATCCGAACTAAGAAACGTCCGAAAATGGATAGTTCTGAAAGGGCTTTTAAGGAGCTTAGACCTTATTTCACAGACTTGAGTCACGAAGAGTTTTTCGTGATGTACCTAAACCGGGCAAACGAACTGATTCGTGTTAAGCAATTATCTATTGGAGGAGTCTCAGGAACCTATGTTGATCCCAAAATCATATTTAAGTACGGAATTGATATGGATGCTTCAGCTGTTATTTTGGCTCACAACCATCCGAGCGGAAATCGCAAACCGAGCGAATCAGATAAGAAAATCACCAAACAAATCAAGCAATTCGGAGAACTCATCGAAATGCCTGTTCTTGATCACCTCATTATCACAGATAATGGCTATTTTAGCTTCTCAGATCAAGAACTTCTTTGAAAATGCTGTTTTACGTTGATGAAATTTCAGTTCGCTTAATTTACACTTTGGATTTTGTATTCAATGAGCATGGTTTAGCATACCAATTGACCAACGACAAGCCTATTTTTGAATCTTTTGAAGGAACTAAAATCTCCTATTCCGATTTCGAATTCGGGAATACACCTTGTTTGAATCCGGCAAGCTTATTGTTTGAAGAAACATTCCGGGAATCCATTGTAGTAGAAAAGGGAAGCTGGCATGGAGTTGATTGCTTGAAGTTTGATAGTGTTTCGGATCCTCTTTCATCCATTTTCTACGTGTTGACCCGATATGAAGAATATCATGTCAAATTTCCTGATGAACATGGACGGTTTACTTCAAAGGAAAGTATCCAAAGCAAATTGGGTTGGTTGCATATTCAAATTGTGGAGCATTGGATAGAAGCATTCTTCCGGATTCATTCTCCTAAGTATTTAAAGCAATTGGAATTGGGTAGAAGTGTTCAAATCATTCCTTCGTTTGACATCGATAATACCTTCGCTTTTAAATGGAAGGAAGGTTGGCGTTCCTGGTTGTCTAATGGAAAAGATTTGGTGAAAAACAACCAAGAACGACTTAAAATACGAAAATTGGTTCAAAAGGGAGAATTGGAAGACCCCTTTGATGCTTTTGAATTGATTCGTTCCATCTATAAAAATTATCCTGAGACACGCGTTTTTTGGCACTTAGGAAATTATGCCAAATACGATACGAATATTGCCTGGAATGATCAAAGGCATCAGCAGTTGATTTTGGAAATGAGCTCCATCGGATATTTAGGATTGCATCCGAGCTATTCCAGCAATTATTCCGATGAGAAGTTAAATCAGGAAGTTGTGCGCATTAAAACCATCACTTCCAAGCCAATTGGAGAATCTCGGCAGCACTTTCTGAAACTCAATCTGCCCAAAACCTATCGTCGTATGATGGACCAGGGATTCGAAAAAGACTTTACAATGGGATATGCGGATGATTACGGTTTTCGTGCTGGAACTGCGCATGAACATGCCTTTTTTGATCTATTGACGAATGAGGCATTTCCCCATTATCGGATTGTTCCTTTTGCTTATATGGATGGAACATTGCTGGAATACAAAAAGCTGAGCATTGAGAAAAGTCTGGCAGTCATTGACCAGTTGGTAGCTGAAGTGAAGAGATACGGTGGTGTTTTTTGTTTTATCTGGCACAATGAAACAATTGCTGAAGCCGGGAAGTGGAAAGGATGGAAAAAAGTGTTTGACCACACATTAGAACAATTAAAATGAATCTTTCAACAGCAAGTTTAAGTCAAAAGGAATCCCTTCCAAAAATTCAACACGGTGATTCAATTGTTCAGCTCGGTTCATGTTTCTCCACCAATATGTCGGCTTGGTTTCGCAAAGCAGGTTTTAAGGTGCTTGATAATCCCTTGGGAGTAATTTTTCACCCGGTTCCTTTAGCAAAGCAGATCTTAATGGCTTTCGGTAAAACAGAATGGAGTGAATTTGTCCAAAAAGAAGATGTGAGTTTGAGTTATGATGCAAGTAGCACCCTGTATGCAATGAATGCTCCAGAATTGGAGCGATTAATGAACCATCAGTTGAAAGAGCTGAAAGAATCTCTGGAGAAGGCTTCTATTCTGATAGTCACATTCGGTTCTGCTCATGGTTACCGATTAAAATCATCCGGGAATATCGTTGCGAATTGCCATCAACAAGCTCAATCAACTTTTGATAAGGAATTAAGTGATGCCGGGAAAATGCTTCCCATCTGGCACCTTGCATTGAATGAGTTACGGAAAGCGAATCCATCACTTCAAGTGATATTTACAGTGAGTCCTGTCCGCTATGTGCGAGATGGTCTGATAGCGGATTCCCGATCAAAATCGGAGTTATTCCGTTTGGTTTCTTTACTCAGTGGCGATCAAATCCATTATTTTCCTGCCTATGAACTGGTAAATGATATATTGAGAGATTACCGTTATTTCGAAACAGATGGAGTTCATCCAACGGACCAGGCAACCCAATTTGTTTGGGATTTCCTGAAACAGGAGCTTTTTTTGGATAGAACGAATGAGATTATTGAAGAATTGATGAAAATTCGTAAAATGGAAGAACATCGGTTACTTTATCCCGAATCAAAGAAAGCAGCAGAATATCAAACTAATCTGAAACAAAAAAGGGAAAGTTTCCTTTCCCAATACCCAGTAGTAGTCTGGTAGAACTATCTTTAATTATTTACTAAAATTGTTCCTTTATATTCCTTTGGTTCTCCCGGTAATGGATTTTTCATAATTACTTTCCAGCCATAAATTGAATTTAGCTGAACAACAGATCCGGTATTCATATCCGTACCATCCCAACCACTTGAAGTATCGTTCGTTTTATAAATTACGCGACCTGATTTAGCATCGTAAATAAATAATTCAAATGCAACATTTCTCTCAATCAATGCATATGGCATGAATCTCGTATTTCTAGGATCGTTTGAATTGATATTAAATGTGTTAACAGCCTGTAGATTGTATTCTTCTTTTAACGTTATGTTTTTTGTTTCGCTAACAGTACATCCATTTAAATCTTTACCGGTGACTTTTACGGTAATGTCTTTTCCGGTATAAGGATGAACAATAAAATTGCCATTTCGAATTTCACCATGGTGTTTTTCAACACTCCATTGAACTCCGGATTCATTCCCTGCAACATTGAACTCAATCGAAGGAATACCATTGTCATAAAGGATTGTTGGATCAGCGCTGATGTACAATTTATCGGTTGGTTTGTTGACAGTAATTGTCTGTACCGTTTTACCGGACACCACTTCAATTACGCCTTCATTAGTAGCGGTAATGACTTTTTTACTTCCTGCCTTGATAATTTGCGTGCGGTTGTTTTGAACAACTGAAATCGCTAACCCATCATTCGGATTCGTAATTTCAATCTCGTCTCCAATACATAGATTCGTTTGAGTGATCAAAACCGGTAAGTAAGTTTTTTGCTCAGACGGAGTTCCATGATTACCATTCTCACTTTTTTGAGAATTGATGATTGGAGGATTGCTATTGTTTGATGGAGTAACCTCAGGGATTTCATTGGAAATACGATGAGGATTCGTGCTTTCTTCAACTTTTTCAGTTGAATTGCTTGCATTTTGTTGTTCGCTTAATGTGTTTGTTTGAGGAGTATCATGTGAATTCAAACGATTTTCAGTTGGTTTATTCGTTTGAACTGTGGTATTTGATTCGTTTGCTATTTGCGTATTTGGTTCAATAGCTTTCGATGACTCCGATTTGGAGTTCAAGGAGAAAAAGATGGCAGAACCAACTAGTATGGTACCAATTGAAGCGGCAACCCACCATTTACGGTAGAATGGAGAAGGAGTTGTCCCGTCTAATCTTTTAGACATGGATTCCCATGCAGCCTCGTTGTAAGGCAACTCATGGTTCTCAAGGGACTTTTTTATAATCTGGTCAATGTTCTTCATTGAGCAATTTTTGTAAATTTCTGTTTCAAATAATTCTGTAGGTTCATTTTGGCTTTTGCTAAGTTGGATTTCGACGTTCCTTCACTGATTTCAAGTATCTCCGCAATTTCTTTGTGCGTAAATTCCTCCATCACATACAAGTTGAAAACGGCTTTGTAAGCTGGAGAAAGCTTATTGATAGCTTCCATTGCAACTTCAGCTTTTAACGTCGTGATTTCCCAATCTTCCCCGAGTTGATCTTCTTCAGGGATGTATTTGAAATCATTGTCGTTATCGCTAAGCACCCAATCCTTTTTAGATTTTCTGATTGAATCAATTGCGCAATTCACAATAATTCTTCTCATCCAACCTTCAAAAGATCCTTTCTTGTCGTAACCCTTAACATGTTCAAAGACCTTAATGAAACCTTCTTGTAAAACTTCCTGGGCAGAATCCTTATCGCGAATATACCGTTGACAAACAACAAGCATTTTACCATAAAACTTCTTGAATAATTGCTCCTGTGCCCTCCTGTCGGATGACTTACAGCCTTCAATTATATCTTCTAATTCCCAATTCTGTTTCACTGTCTCTACTCAATAACGAAGGATTGTCAATAGGGTTGCCTCTTTAAAGAAATTCAAAATGTAAAATTTAAAATGCAAAAGCAAATAGAACTATTTGCTTACAATTCCAGACTTGTAATTATTTTGAATTTTGCATTTTTAATTTTGAATTACAAATAACGTTATTTCTATACAAAATTTACAGCAGGAGCAAAGTTTTATTCTTAAATTCGTTGCGATTTATAGAAATTAAGTATCATTTTAATTAGATAGCAATGAAAGTAACGGTAGTAGGTGCAGGAGCTGTAGGAGCAAGCTGTGCAGAGTATATCGCAATGAAAAACTTCTGTTCAGAAGTGGTGTTAGTAGATATTAAAGAAGGATTTGCCGAAGGTAAGGCAATGGATCTAATGCAAACAGCATCACTTAACGGATTCGACACGAAAATTACTGGAACAACAGGGGATTACAGTAAAACTGCAGGATCTCATGTAGCCGTAATCACTTCGGGTATTCCTAGAAAACCAGGAATGACCAGAGAAGAATTGATTGGAATCAATGCAGGTATCGTGAAAGATGTTACGCAAAACCTAGTGAAGCATTCTCCGGAAGTGATCATTATTGTTGTTTCCAATCCAATGGATACCATGGCTTATTTGGTACACAAAACCTCAGGTCTTCCTAAACACAAGATTATCGGAATGGGTGGTGCACTTGATTCTGCGAGATTCAAATATAGAATGGCAGAAGCATTGGGAAGCCCGATCTCTGATGTGGATGGTATGGTGATCGCTGCGCACAGTGATTCAGGAATGCTTCCATTATTAAGCAAAGCAACAAGAAATGGTGTTCCAGTAACGGAATTTCTAAGTGATGAGCAGCAAAAATATGTAGTTGAAGAAACGAAAGTAGGAGGGGCTACCCTGACGAAACTTTTGGGAACTTCAGCTTGGTATGCACCGGGTGCAGCTGTTTCCGTAATGGTTCAGGCAATCGCTTGTGACCAAAAGAAAATGATTCCTTGTTCTTTGATGCTTGACGGTGAATATGGACAAAGTGACATCTGTTTGGGAGTTCCTGCAATTATCGGGAAAAACGGAGTGGAAAAGATCGTAGATATCACACTTACTGCAGATGAGAAAGCGAAGTTTGCTGAAGCAGCAGATGCTGTAAGAGAGATAAACGGAGACCTTAAATACTAAGTAAGTATCACTTTATATTTAACCGGTGCAGCTTTGGTTGCACCGGTTTTTTTTGTCTTATAATGATAGATATCTTTTACTCTGTCTTAAGTTCAATTATTTCCCCATTTTAACTAATCGCATTTGCTGCACCATTTCCGTACCTGAAACGATGCGGATTAGATAGATTGCATTGGGATACCCCGATAGATTTATAGGTGTTTCCGCTTGGGTAACAGAAAGTGCATGAGACTCCAAAATGCGACCGGATAAATCGACCAATTGGTACTTCAAAGATTCATTTGCTGTTTGCTGAAGATTCACTATAATAGCTTGTTCTTGTGCAGGATTCGGATATAGATTGAATCCGTTAGGTTGACTATTTTCAGCTAAACCTAAACCACTCCCAGTGAAATAAGCGTCAAATTGAATCGCTGTGACATCCAATGTGTCTAAATATACAGGTGAAAGGACATTCGCAATGATTCCGTTGTTTCCCCAATTACTAAAAGTGAATCCGGGATTGGCAATCGCCTCAATTTTAATCGGTACCCCGTTGAAGTAAATCCCATTCCACGGATAGGTTCCCGGTTCAATCGTACTGATATGAATCTTCCCGGCTCCGGCAGGATGTACGTCCAAAACCAGGTTCACTTGATTGGGTAGACTGAAGTTGTTTTCGATGTGATCTCTAACCTGATTGCTTCGTTCGGTGAGTTGATCCTGGAATGTGAGATGACTGTTGTACAAATCGGTCATTTGTTGAGGAATGTTGTTCGGGTCTCCCCAACGCGCATATTCCTTTTGCATTTCCACGGCAATTTGATTGAAAAAACCATCTTCCAATGGGATTAAGCGGCTTGGAAGGTATTCGGTATTCATTAGATCCGCATAGCGGTTGATGAAGTAATCCTTGAATCGATTGTTCTGAATTCCTTTTAACCAAATATTAATGAATGGATTGCCTGTGCTTTGTCCCATCATATAGGCAATGTGGTCATCGTAGCAATCAGACCAGGAAAATGGTGCCAGCGCAAGTTCCATGTCAATGGTGCAAAACCGGTAACGGAAATCGGTTTTATTTGAACGGTAGATCTTGATGTTGTTTTGAGGCCAATCGGTATTCCCCATCCATGATTCCGCAATGATGTAATCCGTGTAATAAGTTTGGTCGAAATACTGATCCGCCTGGTCCCAATAGGATACGGAAGCAGGATTTAAGTTGTTGAAAGCAGCATAAACCGTATTGAATGTATCTACCGGAGCTCCTGTCACTGAACGCAAAACAGAATTGTTCCATGCACTCAAAGACAAAATGTCTAAAGAATCCTTGTGTGCATCATCCGCCAATTTGAAAAACTCATCGTCGATTTTTTCACGCAATTCATACAAACCGAAATAAGATCCATTGATGTAAACTGTCACAGGACGCCAGGCAGAATAATAGTTGTTTGTCGTTGCAGACATCGCTTCTTCCTGACAGGCATCTTTATAAGGAAATTGGAGCCATTGATTGCTTCCGTTCCGGATGTAAAAATTGCTGTATTTTGTTCTGTTTGGACGGTTTGGAATTACCGGATAATTGACTGGACCTTCACCTAAAGTTCCATTGTCCAATTCCAAGCGGAACGAATGCTGAGGGTGGGAACGACTTCCTCCATAACCTCCATCGATCTGCATACCTGTATTCCTGGAGAATAATAACTGCTCGGTTTCTGAAAAATAATCGATGTGTGCAGCGCGCTGCCAATCCTGTTGCCAATTATCAAAGATACCATCTGGTCCATATAGGTTTTGGTTGTCAGTGATGAGAGAGATTATTGGTGTTTCATGGTTGATTCCCAGTAAATAGGAAGCTTGGGTGATACTGCTGGGTAAAAAACCGGTGCCAAAAACACGTGCACGTAAAACGCTGGAATAAAGAACAGGAACAGGATTTCCTGTATATAAAGTGGAAGAGGTAGTTGGTGTACTTCCATCAGTGGTATAGTAGACCTGGGAGCCCGAACCATTTGTATTGGCAATTGTTACGAGAACAGTTGTACCGTAGACACCCGATTGAGCGGAGAAAACAGGTGGAAGAAAGTATCCGTTATATCCTTGAGAACCGTTGTTGGTTGATTCAGGTGTTGGCGATCCGAATGTCACGAAATTACTGCTCGCATCCGGAAGTAATCCGCGGCTTTCATCCAAATTCTGACAATTAACCCATAAACTATTTAAAAGGGTTTGTGAAGGAGTGTATAGACCGATAGTTTCGCCGGAGCCTGAAATGGAAAAATTGGTATGTTGATACTGGTTAGGGTTGACCATCTCAAAATTGGACGATAATGAAGCGTATGAAACCAGCATCATGTCAAATTCGATGTAATCGTAAACCATGCCCGGATCTGTGCTCACTACATCGAATCCAAAGGAGTTGATGTAACCGGCAGTTAATCCCGCTGCACTCAATTCGGATGCTAATATGAGCAATTGGTGTTTCGCTCCCCAATACCAGTTTCCATAGGGGGCAGGGTAGTCGGTTCCCGAATTTTGAATGGTTCCGCTTCCAACAGAAAATCCATTGAATCTCATGTTTGGTCGCTGATTTGCCGTATTTCCGGAAGAGAAGCCACAAGCGGCATCGCTGTTGTCTTGAAAGGCAAAAGCGGTGGAAGCAAAAGGGGTCGTACTTTGATTGAAAATGGAATTGAGTGTATAACCGGCTCCGCTGTACGAACAGGTGTTGACCAGAATATTTGAAACACCATCCCAATAGAAAGGAGTTGTCAATGTATGCGTATTCCAACCTGTTGTTGGTGTGTAATTGGATGCAGTAAGCACATGTGTGAAACCTGAAATGGGCTTCCGGTCTTTTCCGCTGCAAAAAACGGTCTTGTATTCGTTCGGGAGCAAATTGATTGCAGGGAATGTCCATTTTTGAGGTTGCGATGGATTGTCACTCAATGAGTAATTGAAGAGAGAAACCGTGTCCGAAGTGGTATTGTGCAATTCGATCCAATCCGGGAATTCACCATCCTCATCTGCAATGGTTGAATAATTCCGGTTGCTGCCTTCATTGATAACAATCTGGGCGTTTAAGGAAAAAGAAAAAACGCAACAAACAAGTGCGAAAATGAATGTATTGAATTTCATAAGCAATGTGTAGTAATTTGATGTTCTGCACAATAATAATCATTTCCACGTTTAGATTGGAAATGAAAAAGTCCGGATACTTGATAAGCCAATCAGTTGTTAGAATGAAAGGCGAACTACGTTTTTTACTCAAAATGTCCATTTTCATGAAGAAATTCTTACCTTGAATCGGCTTACATGTTTAAAGAATCAACCCATGCAGACCAAATTTCTTTTTTTACTACTAATCTTTCAATTTCCTTTGATCCTTTTTGGTCAGGACAGGGTTGGAGTTGTTAAATTGCACTATAAACCTGGAATCAGCATAGAAAAGAATTTCGTAGATCTGAAGTCTTTTGAATTGGGAGCGAATGTATTTGCCACCCGCGGACGACTTACCAACGATGTTATTAATTATTATGGGATTGAAAGCACTTATAAGTGGATTACCCTAGTTGATGAAAGGCGTGATGGTATTTCCATACGCGGGATTTATCAGCGCTTGAAAGATCCAATCGGTTTCAATGTGCAAAGCTCGGTGTTGTTTGCCCGGAAATCTACTTTTTTACTTCCTGAAGTAGGGATTACCTTATTCGGTGTATTATCTCTGAATTACGGCTATTATTTTCGAACGGATGTGCGTCAGTCGTATGATTCCTCACTACATAGCATTTCACTAAAGCTCAGTCTGAATCTTTGTTACGGAGAATACCTGAATATCGTCGGAAAAAGTGAGAAATGGAGATTTAAAACTGCCGAATCGAAAGATTAAGGGAGATCATAAACACCAATATCAGGAGGTGAATTTCTTCCAAATCCACGTATATCCTGTGCCGTTGAGTAAGTCGGATTAGCATTGTTACTCAAACTGGAAGTGGAGTAAAACTTAAAGTCATCACCATTCGGATTAACGAATGCTGGATTTGAATTGGAACAGGATGTAAACATCGGATTCCCAAGATTTGACTTCAGAATCACTGAATTTCTAAAATGAAAATTCAAGGTTAATCCCCCGGTTTGGATCGTATCGATGGCTAAATGTTCACCGTTGCTTCCGTAAATGACGCAATTATTGAAATTGGCGTTTGGGATTTGAGCTACCGTTGTTCCTTGTGAATTGGTGTAGTAATTCGAAATTCCAACTGCAGGCGTGGTGCCTTCTCCCGTTCCATATCCTAAAAAATCGCATTGATTGAATGTGAAATCCGCTCCTTGGATAACCAATAAGGAATGTACGCCGGTACTGTGAACCAACACATTTTCACCGTAGACTTTCGGTCCGTCAAACAGGAATAACCCATAGCTTGCCGCATTAAGGATTTCGGTATTGGAAATAGTGAGTGTATTTTGAGAGAAAGCGGGATCCCGTGAATCGACATGAATTCCTGCAATGGCATTTTTAATCACGACATTGTCAATCAAGGAAGGTCTTGCTTCTTGCAAATAGATTCCGTAATACTGACCGGGAACATCTTTATAAGCAGCTTCCAGTCGATCTCCCTGAATCGTTACTTTATTATTGTAATCTCCGTCAATATTTAAAGTTCCCTTGTAATTCCAAAGAATAGCGCCTTTGTGCAAGTAAATGTGTGTTCCTCCAATAATATTGAGTGTTTTAGCTGAATCCACGAATGCTGAATTATAGATGACATGCGGTTTGTCATTCGGCCAGGTTCCCTCATTTAAGTCAAAGATGCCGGCTCCTATATTGGAATAATGGTAATACATATCTTGTCCCCAAGCAGCCAATTTCACATATTGATCTTCTCCATTGGTCGTAAATCGGACTGAATCCTCTACAATGACGGGTAAATTTTGACCATTCACACTTAATTTCACTTCCACGAAGCAAAATAAACTGTCACCGGATGGAATTTCAAGGTCGGAAAAACTGGTTCCTTGCAGTCCGTCGAGGTTCAATTTGAATTTGGATGCGGAACCACCCATCAGTTCAACCTGACTAATTTTCAGCGCCTTGCTTTGCGGGTTGTAAATCTTGAAATACTTTGTCGTTGAGCCGATTGTGGTAAAAACAGTATCGAACACCAGGGTATCGGTTGAGAAGCTTAAATTACCGTCCCCGAACAGATTCTTCTTTTTACAAGCGGAATTCGTTAATGTAAGAGAGGCTAAAATTGCGACTCCAAAAATAAGATTTACTATTTTCATCATGACAAAAGTAACGAAATGTAATCCATTTTATTTTTTTTGTTGTGAATTAAAAAGTTTGATTATCTTTGCAAACCAATTTTCGAATAAGAACAAAATTAAGAATAACAAACATATGAAAGCAGGTATTCACCCGGAAGATTATAGATTAGTAGTGTTTAAAGACATGACAAATGAGTATGCATTTTTATGTCATTCTTCTGCTAATACTTCAGAAACAATTACTTGGGAGGATGGAAATGATTATCCATTGGTAAAATTAGATATCTCTCACAAGTCTCACCCGTTCTTTACAGGTATTGTACAGTTCGTGGATACTGCAGGTCGTATCGATAAATTCAACAATCGTTACGGAAAATACAAAAAGTAATTTCTACCTCGAAATAACAACCCTGATAAGCTTAGCTTCATCAGGGTTTTTTTTTGATTTTTTTTGAGCTTTTGGCTCTCTTTTGGACTGCCTTTAATTTGGAGTTGGTTATATTTGTATCATGAGTTCACTGCATATTAAAATTTTAGTTCTATTTATTCTTTGTGCTTTTAATAGCGTACAAGCAGGTTCGATCGACGATGCATTCAAGGCTTTGAATCAATTCAATTACTTTGAAGCAAAGAAACAATTTGAAAAGTCGATCAAATCAAATGAATCCGCAGCGAATTATGGATTGGCAGTGATTTACTCCCGTTCGGATAATCCTTTTCATCAGTTGGATTCAGCGTATGCCAAAATCGTCCGCTCGGAAAAGAGTTATGGCCTGATGAAGGACAAGCAGAAGGAAGCGCTCAAAAAATACAATTTTGATTACCTCGCAATTGAAAATTTGAGGAAAGAGATTTCAACCGGTCTTTTTCGGATTGTTTTGAAAAATCCTTCCGAAGAGGCATACGACCAATTTCAGAAAAACAATACCTGGGCAGCTGAACATACTCGGGCGATCTATTCCCGTGATTCAATTGCTTATTTGAAATCGAAATCAGCAAATACTTCAGCTGCTTTTGACCTGTTCCTGAAGAAATACCCGGAATCCGAATTTAAAAAGGAAGCACTGAATAATTTTTACCGTTTGCAGTACAAGGAAAACACGGATGGGAAAACGATTTCCTCTTTTCTGGGATTTGAAAAACAATTCCCTTCCAATCCTTATGTCACTGATGCGCAAGACCAGGTTTATAATTTGAGCACAGCCCGCAATCAGGTGAAAGATTATGAACTCTTTATCAAAACATATTCGAAGAACCGAAATGTAGAAAATGCCTGGAGAAAACTCTACCAGCTCTACATGTCCGATTATTCATTGGAACGTTTGGAGAAATTTCAAACGGAATACCCCAACTATCCTTACAAGGATGAAATTACGAAAGATAAGAAGTTGAGCTCGCAGCAGATTATTCCGTATAAAAACGGAGGTCAGTTTGGCTGGATGGACCTGAATGGGAATATCGTTATTACTGCCCAGTACAGTACGGTTGGTTTCTTTAAGGAGGGTTTGGCATGGGCTGAAAAAAGCGGCAAATACGGATTCGTGAATAAGGCCAATGAAGTGGTTGTTCCTTTCAAATTTTCCAGTGCGAATGATTTCGATAAAGGAAGGGCAATTGTACAGGTGGATACCTTATTTGGGATCATTGACCGGTCAGGTGCCTACATTGTTGAACCGCAATACAAGGACATCGGACAGTTTTCCGAAGGCTTGATTTATGCGATTAAAGATAGTCTGTACGGTTATTTTGATGGATTAGGATATCCCCGGATTCCGGAACAATACGAAGAAGCATTCTCCTTTTCCGGAGGAATGGCGAAGGTTACTTTCAAAGGTTTGGAAGGATATATTGACGCATTCGGTTCCTTTAAAGTGAAACCTTTGTATGAGTCCATCAATTTGTTTGGTGATTCTGCAATCGTTGTTGAAGGCGATGAAACGGCGAAGTTGGCAAATTTTCAGGGGGATGAACTCAAAACTCCTCCAATTGAAGAGATCGGAACACTTGTTTTAGACAGAGCTCTAATTATTTCAAATGATAAGATCGGTTATCTGAATAAAAAGGGAGAAGTAGCCATTCCTGCAACATTTGATTATTTCACTAACGCCAAGACGGAAGGAGAGTTTGTGGGAATGTATGCAAAAGTTTCCAAAGCAAATAAATTTGGGATTATCGATCGATTCGGAAAACCCATCATTCCTTTCTCTTATTCCAAATTAGGAGGAGTTTCTTCCTTGATTGCTTTTGAAAAAGCTTCTAAGTGGGGATACATTAATTTGCAAAATCAAGTGGTTGTTCCTCCAATGTATGAAACGGCAGAAAGCTTCAAGTCGGGGCTAGGCGTTGTTCAGTTGTTGACTTTGAAAGGTGCGATCAATGCAAAAGGAGAAACAGTTATTCCGGTTGAGCATACTACGATCAAGGCATTGGATGATTCTCATTTTTTGGTTTCATTGGGTGCTTTTTATGGTATTTATACCAACAAGGGGAAATTGGTTGTTCCAATGGAATATGTCCAAATCCGGAAAGTTCAGGACGACTTTTATATCCTTACGAAAGGAACTGAATTACATTATTTCTATGTTCCTGAGAACAAACTGATCAAACCGATCCTGAATTAATCATGTCTGCATTAAAGAACTTTATTCGCTCGATTGTTCCAGGTAGCTTGCTGAATATTTATCGGGAAAGAAAGAAGAATAAACAACGGAAATCAATCCGGGAACAAGCCGAAAAAGGCGAAGGTCTTACTTTGGATAAACTAATCCGGGAGCTTAGGAATTGTGAAATAAAGGAAGGGGATTCTGTTTTGGTTCACAGCAGTTTTTCAAAGATCGGATATGTGGAAGGTGGACCGAAAACGTTGGTAGATGCATTATTGACTGTTATCGGAACAACCGGAAATTTATTGATGCCGAGTTCTCCCAATGCAGGTTATCAGCTGGATTACATCCGAAATCTGACCCAATTCGATGTTCAAAACGATGCGTCAAAAATGGGAGCAATCACGGAATATTTCAGAACCCTTCCAGGTGTAAAACGTTCGGAAAGTCCTACAGAACCCGTTTGTTGTTTCGGTCCGAAAGCGGATTGGTTCACCAATGGTCATTTGGGGGAATTGACACCTTACACTAAAAGCAGTCCTTTTGCGCGACTTGCAGAGGCGAATGGAAAGATTCTCTATATTGGAGTGACACTCGATAATGCGGGGACTTCATTGCACGTTTTGGAAGATGCTGTTACTGATTTCAAATTTCCGGTCTATTACCCCGAAGTGTTTTCTGTTTCGGTGAAGCGGATAGATGGAACAGTTGTCCCTGTTTCTGTGAAAGTGCACAACCCGGAACAATCTGCCAAACGCAAATGCGACGAGTTACTGCCACTATTCGAAACAAAAGGAGTCATGAAGTATTCCACTATAGGGAAAGCAAAAACGTTGGTTTTTGATGCTTCTAAAATGCTGGAAGTCATGATTGAAGAATATACTGCAAATGGTGTTACAATGTATACGCCAACAGGAGAGAAATAAAAGAAATAAGAGTTGTTCAAATGCTTTGCGATCTTTGCTTCTTAGCGGTTAATAGATAGTTGGTTTTATTACCGCAAAGAAAATGAGAACACAAAGAATAGGATATTTTATGCAAGCATTGCTATTTTTGTAAAATCTAAAAAAACAGAACATGTCAAATAGAAACTGGACTACAATCAAGTCCTATACGGATATCAAATTCGAATTCTTTGATGGAATCGGAAAGATCACCATCAACAGACCAAAAGTGTACAATGCTTTCCGTCCGGAAACAAACATGGAAATGTTGGATGCGTTGGAAATTTGCCGCGAAAGACAAGACATCGGTGTGGTTGTTTTGACAGGTGAAGGAGACAAGGCATTTTGTTCCGGTGGAGATCAGAATGTAAAAGGAGTAGGGGGATATATTTCTGAAGACGGTGTTCCTCGTTTGAATGTTTTGGATGTACATAAAGCAATACGAGCTTTGCCTAAACCGGTTATTGCCATGGTGAATGGGTATGCGATCGGCGGTGGACATGTACTTCACGTAGTTTGTGATATTACAATTGCTTCTGAAAATGCGCGCTTCGGTCAAACCGGACCAAAAGTGGGAAGTTTTGATGCAGGATTTGGTTCGTCTTTCCTTGCAAGTCATGTGGGGCAGAAAAAAGCACGCGAGATTTGGTTTCTGTGTGAGCAATATACTGCGGATGAAGCAGAGAAAATGGGAATGGTGAACAAAGTGGTTCCTTTGAAGGATTTAGAAGATACAACCGTTCAATGGTGCCAAACCATGATGAAACGTTCTCCATTAGCTCTTCGTATGATCAAGCGGGGATTGAACGCAGAATTGGATGGACAACGCGGTTTGATGGAATTTGCCGGAGATGCCACATTGATGTATTATCTGATGGAGGAAGCTCAGGAAGGAAAACGTGCCTTTTTGGAGAAACGTGAGCCGAATTTCCAACAATTCCCTAAGTTCCCGTAAACATAATTGAAAATTGAAAAGGTCACTTCGACTCCGCTAAGCTTCAGCATAAGTGTAGCGCAGTCGAAGGCACTGTAATTCGTAATTAATAAAATGGCTCTTTTAGATATTGAAGCTGATTTTCAGCGCATTTTCGGATTCAGTTTAACAGAAGGTAAACAATGGGTGGTGAAATCAGGAACAAACTTGATTTTTGCTGCTATCATTCTTTTTGTCGGATTCTGGATTTCAAAATGGATAGGTCGTTTGGTTGTCCGCATTTTGACTCGTGGAAAAGTGGATGTGGGGCTGATCACTTTTTTATCCAGCTTAACGACGATAATCCTCAAAATACTGGTTGTGGTCACAGCAATTACCCAATTGGGGATTGAAATGACTTCATTTGTCGCTATTCTCGGTGCTGCCGGTTTGGCAATCGGTATGGCTTTCTCCGGAACACTTTCCAATTTTGCAGGTGGAGTGATGATCTTGCTCTTTAAACCATTCAAGGTTGGAGATACGATTTTGACTCAAACTTTACAGGGTACGGTGAAAGAAATCCAAATTTTCTACACCTATTTGCATACATCGGATAACAAAGTGATTGTAATTCCAAATGGACCAATCGCAAACGGACCTTTGACAAACTTCACGAAGGCAAATGTTCGGAGAGTTGATTGGAGTATTCCGATCTCTTATGGAGACGATTATGTGAAAGCACATCAATTGATCTTAAAATATTTATCCGAAGACAAGAAAGTGAAAAAGGATCCAGCGCCCTTTGTGGCATTGGGAGAATTGGGGGCTTCTGTCATGATTACGGTGAGAGCATGGGCTAAAACCAATGATTTCTGGCCAGTCTACTATGAGTTGAATAGAAGAATTTACGAAGAGTTTGCCAAAGAAGGATTAAATTTAACTTCACCTCAGGAACACATCGTACAAATGCAGCAAGCAAAACCATGATAGACTTAAAACAACATCCCATTATTCAACAGTACATCATTTGGAATCGCTTTGGTGATTTGCTAGGCATGGATTTCAAAGTGGAAAAGAAGGGGCATGTTTTGTATACAATGATGATCAATAAGGAGCACCTGGCAACACCTTTTGCTGCACACGGTGGTTCAGTTGCTGCATTGATCGACGCTGCCCTTGGCGTAGCTTGTCTGACGGAAGTCTGTGAAGAAATGAAAGTGGTTTCGACAGTTAATCTGACGATTTCATTTCTCAATCCGGCTCACAAGGATGATGTTTTAACAGCAGATGCCCGCGTTACGAAGTCAGGAAAGCGCATTTTGTTTGTGGAGGGGAAAGTAACCAATCAAAAAGGAGAATTAGTAGCTACGGCTTCCGCAACGATGAATGCATACCCGGTTTCAAAGATCAGCGAGAAGGTTTTCTGAGAAATTATCAATGATTTAATTATCAAGAAAGGAATTCCTCTTGCTAATTTAAAATTGATAATTCCTTCCTTTGATTTTCTCCCGGAGTTTTACAACTTCAACAGCCTCTTTTACATCATGCACCCTAAGGATATTCGCTCCCTTATCCAATGCAAGTGTATTCAATACGCTGGTCCCATTCAATGAATCTTCCGCATCAATTCCAAGTGTTTTGTAAATCAATGATTTTCGTGAGATTCCAACCAGAATAGGGCAGTCGAACAATTGAAAAGCTTCCAGATAGGAAAACAGGTCTAAATTTTGGGTACTGTTTTTTGCAAAACCGAATCCAGGATCGATAATCAGGTCTTTCACTCCTGCAGTTCGCGCTTTTTCAAGCTGGGTTCCCAGTTCAACCATGACCTCTTTTAGTAAGTTGTCGTAAGTATTCAACTGAGCCATGGTTTGAGGAGTTCCCCGCATATGCATCAATACATAAGGAACCTGATGTTTAGCAACGATGGAAAAGATCTCGGAATTGATTAGTCCGCCGCTGATGTCATTGATCAGATGAACTCCTTGTTCCAACACGTAATTGGCAACTTCGGATTGAAAAGTATCAACACTGATTTTGATTTCGGGATAACGTTCCAAAGCGTAAGAAACAGCGGGCTTAATACGTTCTATTTCTGCTTTTTCGGAAATGTGCTCTGCACCGGGTCGACTTGAGTAACCTCCTATATCTAACCATGTTGCACCGTTTTTGACATGCAGATCGATTAGATCTTGTTGCTTTTCAATAGTCGAACTTTGACTGCTTGCATAGAAAGAATCGGGAGTGCAATTGACAATTCCCATCACCTGCGGAGTAGAAATAGTGAATAACTTACCACGGATGTTTAGCTCCCATTCTCGCGAAAAATGTGTATTTTCAGACCTTAAAAATTCCATACTTACATAGATGATACAAACATCGGAACAATATCAACACATCGTACAGGGTTGTAGAGAAATTTTCCTGAAAAAGACTAAAGATTACGGAACTTCCTGGAGAATTGCCCGGGCAAGTAGTTTGACGGATCAGATCTTCATCAAAGCAAATCGCATTCGAACCATTCAGGAAACCCAGGAGAATAAAGTTGGTGAAAGTATAGAAGGGGAATTCGGTGCAATGGTGAATTATTGTATCATGGCGATCATTCAATCACGCTCAATAGATGGATTGGGTCTTGAATTAAATCCGGATCAGGCATTGGCACTCTATAATGAAGTTGCTTTGGAAGCTTTTGAATTGATGGAAAAGAAAAATCACGATTACGGAGAGGCTTGGAGAGACATGCGGGTTAGTTCATTAACCGATATGATCTTGATGAAGTTGCTACGAATAAAACAAATCGAGGACAATGGAGGAAAAACCATAGCTTCGGAAGGAATCGAATCGAATTATTTTGATATTTTGAACTACTCGATTTTTGCATTGATACACCTTACCCTTTAAAATACTGGTCCCATGAAAACTATGCGAACAATTGCAGGACATTCCTTCCCACTCAATGTTCTGTTTGTCATTTTAAACCTTGCCGGGCTAACACTTACCACCATTGGCTTTCATGATTCGTTTGAAGCTAACAAACTACTTTTCGTAAGTATCGGTTTGGTTTTGATGCTGTTTTCAGCTGTAGCGTTGATTTTCTTTAAGGGAAGATTGATGATTGCGACCGTTTCACGCGTTATCGTAGGAAGTTTGTTCATTGTTTCGGGCTTGATAAAAGCGAACGATCCTTTGGGATTTTCCTATAAATTGGAAGAATACTTTGAAGATGGCGCGCTGGCTTACCGGATCAAGGAACTTTTTGGAGCTCCCGGTTTTTCATTGGAATATTTCATCCAACATGCATTGGTGCTTTCGGTCATCATCTGTATCGTTGAGATCGTATTGGGAGTTCTGGTGATCGTTGGAGGAAAAATGCGCTTCGTGAGCTGGTTGCTGGTAATCACCATGTTGTTTTTTACTTTCCTGACTTGGCATACTTCTACTTGCGATGCGAAACAAAAATTTGTAGACAGAGATACCTATTCCCTGGTTGATGCGAAAGAAGCGCAACTGGCAGATAATAAGATGGAAGAGGCGAAAACCAATAAGGATGTCAAGATCATTTCGAAAACCTCCAAAGAAGTGGTGGTGGAAGAAATGAAATCTCCACAATGCGTAACAGATTGCGGATGTTTCGGTGATGCAATGAAAGGTTCTGTAGGAAGATCGTTGACTCCGAAAGAATCACTTTGGAAAGATATCGTATTGCTTTATCTGGCAATCTGGATTTTTGCTGCTCAAGGAATCATTAAACCGAATAATGTGCGTCAGAATTGGATCTATGTTCCAATTTCCATGTTGTTGATTGCCGGCTTGTCGTGGGTTTTTGATTGGTATTTCCCAATTATCTTCTCGTTAATTGCCATTTTTGCAGCTTTGTGGACCTATCGAATCCGAAATAGGTTCATAGGGAATCATGTTGGTTCAGCGCTGGTTGTTGCACTTTTGTGCGGTGTTTTCATTGTTTATGTCTTGAAATACGATCCGTTAAGGGATTATCGTCCTTATGCAGTTGGAAATTACCTGCCTGATTTAACCAAAAACGGTGATCCCGGAAAATACCAGAGCTTGCTGGTCTATAAAAACTTACAAACAGGGGCTAAAAAAGAATACGACGGTTCAAGCAAGGAATTCATGAATTCTAAGATTTGGGAAAAAACCAAAGAATGGAAATACGAAACCATGGTGAACAAGGAGATCATTCCAATGAGATTGCCTTCCATCGATACGGCTCAATTCAATCCTTCACGCAGTATCAGATACCTGTCAGAAGATGAGTTGCAATTAGACGCAGTCAAAAAACAACTCAAAAACCGAAAAATTACCGGTTTGCGATTGATGGACAAGGTGACGAAGGAAAAAGTGGATATTGCAGAGGTGGAATACAATGTGGAATCTTATCCGGTGGATACCTATACAATTCTTGATACGATACTAGTTGAAAATCCGGAATTGTCAGATGTAAGTATCCGGAAGTTCTTGTTTACAGCGCCTAAAGTCATCGTCGTTTTCTCCAAGAACCTAAAAGAATTTGATCTGGATCACCTGGATGAGATCAAATCGGTAGCTGCGAAAGCGAAAAAAGCAGGGATTCCGTTCGTACTGGTTGTCGGATCAGGAGATGACGAAATTGCTGCATTCAAAAAGAAGCACAACTTACATGTACCGATCTTTATCAATGATGGAATCGAGTTGAAAGTAATTTCACGAGCAAATCCGGCTTTGGTGGTCTTGAGATACGGTCGTGTGAAAGGAAAATATACCGGTAATTCGTTACCGACGTTTAATTGGATTCAATCACATTTATTAGCAAAATAGCATGCGCTCAAAAATTGTAGCAGGAAACTGGAAAATGAACTTGTCTCAAACCGAGGCAAAAGCATTATGCAAAGAAGTAAATAAGTTGAACATCGGTTCGGAAATAGAAGTCTATATTTTTCCTCCGATGTTGTATGCAAGTGATTGCAAAGCGATTTCAACCAGGGTTAAAGTGGGAGCGCAGAATGCGTATCCGAAAGATCAAGGCGCTTTTACCGGTGAGGTGAGTATGTGGCAACTAAAAGAAGCCGGAATGGATTCCGTATTGATCGGACATTCGGAACGAAGAGAATATTTTCAGGAAGACAATGCATTATTGAAACAGAAACTGGATAGCGCCCTTGCTCACGGAATCAGACCTTTCTTCTGTTGTGGGGAACCATTGGAAATCAGACAGGATAATTCTTTTTTGAGTTACGTGAAGAACCAATTGGAAGAAAGTGTATTTCATCTTTCAGCAGCTGAATTTGAAAAAGTAGTCCTGGCATACGAACCTATTTGGGCGATTGGAACAGGACAAACGGCAAGCACAGAGCAAGCTGAAGAAATGCATGCAGCAATCCGGTCTTGGGTCGGGGAGAAGTATGGAAAGGAAACTGCGGAAAAAACATCCATTTTATATGGTGGAAGTTGTAACCCAAGTAATGCACAAGCGTTATTCGCTTGCGAAAATGTAGATGGAGGATTGATCGGAGGTGCTTCTTTGAAAGCGGCAGATTTTTCCGTTTTAGTAGCTGAAGGAACATGGACTATTTTGAATTAACAGTTAATATCGAGCCAAGAGATCCTTGGTCAGATATTCTCGTTGCGGAACTTGCCGAATTCGGCTTTGAAAGTTTTGTAGAGACCGATTTGGGAATCCAGGCGTATGCACCGATTCAAATTGGGGATGTTTCAACCATTTTGAAAGAAACGTGTATTCATGAAAATCCGGAAATCCGGGTGGATTGGAAATTGGAAGAAATCCCGCATCAGAATTGGAATGCAACATGGGAAGAATCATTCGACCCGGTTTTGGTGGATTCGCGGCTTGCTATCATTGCACCGTTCCATGATGCAGCTGATTTTCCCAATAGGGAACTGATTGTCATTCAACCACAAATGTCTTTTGGTACGGGACATCACCAAACTACGTACCTGATGTCACAATTTGTGCTTGACTTACACTTACTTCCTGAAAGAGTACTGGATATGGGATCAGGAACAGGAGTGTTAGCCATTTTAGCAGAGAAAAAAGGGGCACAGGATATTTTAGCAGTGGACATCGAATCGTGGTCAGTCGAAAATTCGTTGGAAAATGCTGCCCGCAATGGTTGCACAAAGATCCGGGGATTGTTAGGCGACATTGATCTCATTCAAGAAAAGGATTTCGGCGTGATACTTGCTAACATCAACAAAAATGTGCTGAAAAGACATTTACCGGATTACGCAAAACTGTGTTCTGATAACGGATTACTTTTTCTAAGCGGTTTTTTCACTTCGGATGTTTCGGAATTGGAAGAAGCTGCGAAAAAAGTCGGTTTTGAATTGGTAGAAGTAAGAGATAAAGAAACATGGGCGTCCATGAAACTTAAAAAAGTAGAACTATGAAAAAATGGGGATTCATTCTAATTGCAATTTGGAGTGTTACAAATGCATTTTCACAGTCTTATCCTGAAGACAGAGAGAAGTTTGTAAAAGCAATTGTTTCGCTGACAAGTGATTATTTGGATAAAGATCAGAAGGACTTTTTGAAAGATGAATTTTCGGTAACCTTATTGAAATCGACTGATTTTCCCGACAAGTATTTTTCCAAGATGGTTGCCACTTGTAATGTGATGGAAAGTAAGCGTTTGAAGGCGTATCCGGAAATTTACAATTACGTTTTTTCCGTTTATTCGTTCGTTAAAAACAAACAGCCTGAATCTTCATTTTCAGCATGGCACAGTTCGGTAGATAAGTTGTTGGATGCCAAGAATATCAATAAATTCAAGGATTTCATTGAAATGTCAGCGGGCTTTTTCTCCAAAGGAATGCTTGCAAACTCTTCGAATGAAGAATGGTATTATTACGGTTCTTACCTTTTTGAATTCACGGATAAACCCATTATCAAATTTACAAATGGACGCTTGGTTTGCGGATTCCCAAACAAAGGTGCAAAACGAGGTGAAGCTCGTTTCCTGGATTCCTTAGTTGTTTATAATACCAGCGGTACGTATGACCCGGTATTAAAAAAATGGATTGGTCAGGGAGGAAAAATAAACTGGGTGAAAGTTGGTTTGAAAGAAAATGAAACATTTGCTGAGCTTGGGAATTACGATGCTTCCATGAAGTCGAATTTCATCAAGGCAGATACGGTTTCGTTAACAAGTCCATTCTTTCCCGGAAAGAAAATCAAAGGAACGCTGAATGAACGCGCTTTCCGTGTTATTCGTGAGGCAGATCGCAATTACCCACAATTCATTTCATTTGAAAGAAAGCTTTCCATCGTGAATGTACTTCCTGACATGGATTATGTCGGAGGTTTTTCATTGCAAGGTGCAAGTGTTGTCGGAATTGGTAACGCCACGGAATTGGCTCAATTGACCATCAAAAGAAACGGAAAGAAATTCCTGGTAGCGAAAACGCAATACATTGCCATTGAACCAACTAAGATCGTTTCGAATCTCACTCAAACCACTTTGTATGTCGGGGAAAAAGATTCAATTACGCATCCGGGTGTTGGTTTTACTTACATGAAGGATTCGAATACGGTTGAACTGAATAGAGGGAAATCCGGAGTTTTGCAATCACCATTTACAGATTCCTACCACCAATTGGAATGGTATGTTCAAAAAGTGACCTGGAAAAGAACAGGAAATGATTTGGCTTTTACCTATGAGTTTGGAACGAGTCAGGAACAGCGAATAGCCAGTTTTGAATCCATGAACTTCTACGATGGAAGATTATACGACAAACTGCAGGGAATGGAACAAGTTCATCCTCTGGCTGCACTTTACAATTACGCTTACAAATTCGATGAATTTACATTAACAGAAGGAAAAGCAGCAACGGCACTTGGAAAAACGGTTGAACAGGTGAAAACTCAGTTGTTAACTTTGGCGTCTTACGGATTTATCAGCTACGATACGGAGAATAAAATTGTCAAAATAAACCAAAAAACAAAGGTGTTTATCGAAGCCAGAGCCGGAAAACGGGATTATGATAACCTGATCTTTGTTTCCGATATGCGTCCTAAATCGAAATTCTCTCCCGAACAATTGAAAGACAATCCGGCTCTTCAGAAAGTGGCGACACAGGATTCGCTTTTGGCCATTAAGAGAAGAACCATGCCGAATTACGGAAAAATGGATTTGGCAACCATGGAAATTGCTTTGGAAGCGGTTGATCGTGTCACGATTTCAGATGCACAGGGTTCATTTGTTCTTCCGGACAGAGCACAGGTAAAGATTAGTAAGAACCGCGATTTCAAATTCACAGGTTGGGCTTCTTCCGGTAAATTTGAGATCCACACTTTGGAGGCAAATTATGCTTATGAAGCAAACAAGATCAACCTGATCAAAACAGATAAAAGTTACTTCCGTGCAAAACCACTTTCGCAGGCAGACGGAAACAGATCCATTGCTTTGGGTTCTCCGTTAAATGGAATTGTAGGAGAAATTATTGTGGACGACCCTGCAAACCGGTCAGGAATGAAGAAAGATGCTGCTTTTTCGAAGTTTCCTATTTTGAAATCTACAAAACCTTCTAAAGTATACTACAATCAGGAAGATCTGTTTAAAGGAGCTTACGATTCTGCCCGTTTTTATTATACCTGTATTCCATTTGAAATGGATAGTTTGGATAATTTCTCAGAGAAATCATTCCGTTTAAAAGGAGAATTGGTTTCTGCCGGAATTTTCCCTGTAATCAAAGAAGATCTGAAAATCATGCCGGATTACTCGCTTGGATTCAGTACGGTGGCGCCACCCGAAGGACATGTTTTCTACGGAACAAAAGCGGTTTACAAGAACAAAATTGTGTTGTCAAACAACGGATTGCAAGGAGCTGGAATCATCAACTTCATTCAATCCACATCGGATTCGAAAGCCTTTACCTTCTTACCGGATTCAACTTTGGGATATGCCAAGTTTGAAAACAAACCGGTTGAAGTAGGTGTGCAATTCCCGGATGTGAAATCTCCCGATGCTTTTATCACATACGTTCCAAGACAAAACGTATTGAAAGCATCTTCCACCATGGAAAACGAATTGACCTTCTTCAATGGCGAAGCTAAAATGAAGGGAACGGCAATTATTCAACCAACCGGAATGACTGGTTATGGAATCATGTCCATGCAAAAAGCGAATTTGGGTTCAGATGCCTTTAAATTCAAACGCTACGATATTTTCTCAGATACCTCCGTCTTCAATCTCAAGAATCCGTATCCGGAAGAGGGGGAAAGTCCACTCGCTTTCTCATCCTACAATGTCAATGCGCACATTTCATTCAAAGACCGAAAAGGTGATTTCAAATCGAATGACGGAGAAGAGTTGAAAATCTTCCCGGTGATCAAGTATGCTGCAAAAGTGGATATCTTCACTTGGTTGATGGACCAGGATGAAATGGAGTTGTCTAAAAAAGGAGGAGGCAGTGGTTCCGGTGATATCAATATCAATACAGATCTGAACCTGGCTTCACCGAATATGTTCTCGATTCACCCGGATCAGGATTCCCTGCAATTTGCAGCTCCGAAAGTGAAATTCTCCATGAAAAACAAGGTGTTGTATTGTAGCAATACCACATTTATTGATGTCGCGGACGCGCGGATTTACCCGGATAGTGCGAAAGTGACGATTCATAAGAATGCTGTCATGGATCCATTGGTGAATTCGAAGATCGTTGCCAATTATGTCACGAAATACCATACGTTCCTGAATTCGACAACAACGATTTTGGCAAGAAGAAAATACAACTCGCAAGGGGATTATCCCTATTACGATGCGGATTCGACCCGAACACTGATTCACATGGATAAGATCGGTGTCGATTCAACATACCAGACATTTGCGAATGGAACCGTGAAAAGTGAAGCAGGGTTCAAGCTAAACAAGTACTTCGATTACTACGGAGCCATGAATGTGAAGGCGGCAAATCCGCTGATCAACTTCTCAGGAGCAACGCGTATCAATCACAATTGTGAGAAATTTGCGAAGAGCTGGATGTCGTTCTCGGCAGAGATTGATCCTAAGAACATTCAGATTCCGGTTACACCGAATATGAAGACATTGGATGGACAGGCGATTGCTGCAGGTATTATCTGGAGAGATTCCCGTCAGAAGGACTCCATTCGTTTGTATCCGACATTCCTTTCTTCCCTGGAAGATCCGAATGACCCGATTTTCATTACGGCTTCCGGAGTGTTGCAGTATGATTTCTCCTCGAAAGAATTCCAGATCGGAGCAAAAGAGAAATTGCTGAACCGCAATGAACCCGGAAACTTCATTTCATTGCATACGGAAAGCTGTTCCATGAACGCGGAAGGGAAGATCAACATGGGAATGGATTACGGAGATGTAACCGTAGATGCTATCGGAATCGTTTCCTATAATCAACAAAGCGGACAAACAGATGTGAATGCGACCTTGAAATTAAATTTCCCAATGGATAAAGGCGTTTTTGAAAGTATGGGTCAGCGAATTGTGGATTACGAAGGTTCAAAACCGCTTTCGTTCGAAACGACAAACATCGAGCAGGCTCTTTTGATGTGGGGCGACCGCAAGACTGCAGATAAGATCAAATCCGATTATACACTTTCCGAAGATAAGAAAGTGAAGCGTTTACCGGAAGAAATGGAAAAATCGATCGTGATTACCGGAGTTCATTTGAAAAACATTCCACTTACGAAAGATATCCGTGGATTGATGTCCAGTCTGGAAGGTGCTGCGATCGTGAACCTATATGGAAAACCGGTGATGAGACAAGTCGTGTTCCGCGCTGCTTTTGAACAGATCTACTCTTCAAACGGTGACAATTTCACGATGATGATGCAGGTTCCGGGAGGACCGGATTATTTGTTGAATTATACCATGTTGAAAAGAGATGGGACATTGAATATCATTACGAGTGATGCAGAACTCGCAAATGCGATCAATGCAATCAAGGAAGATAAACGTAAAACAAAAGGATTCTTATATCAAATCTCAACAAATAGCGTGTATTTAGGCAAACTAAATGCTATTTTTGAATGATGAACTGGACTGATTTTTTATGGGCTATACCTGCATATTTTTTAGGATCAATACCAACAGCGGTTTGGGTAGGTCGTGCAAAATATGATTTAGATGTAAGAGAACACGGGAGTAAAAATGCGGGAGCAACAAACACTTTTCGTGTACTTGGAAAAAAAGCAGGTAGAGTTGTATTAACGATAGATATTTTAAAAGGAATGCTGGCAGTACTATTACCGTATTTTGTACTGCCCATTCCTTTTTCTTCTGCTCATTTAACACACATTCAATTGGTGGCTTCCTTCATGGCGGTTTTAGGACACGTTTTTCCCATTTTTGCAGGGTTTAAAGGAGGGAAAGGTGTGGCAACTTCATTGGGTGTAATCGTCGGACTGCAACCATTGGCAGCAGCAATTTGTCTCGTGGTGTTTTTAATTGTCTTCATTACAACACAATATGTCTCATTGGGATCGATCTGTGCGGCAATTGTATTTTCAGGTTGTTTGTGGTTATTTCCAATAAATACGCTCGCTTTACCTATCTTTGGATCAGTGTTGGCGTTCATTGTGATTTTTGCCCATCGTAAAAATATCAAACGATTATTGGATGGGACAGAAAGCAAAATGAACCTTTTTAAGAAATAATCGTATTGCCTCTAAAACAATAAGTTGAGCTTGAAGTCATTTAAAGGTGTAAATGGTTGGTTACTACTATTTCTGTTTATTCAAACAGCTCACTGCTCCTTTGCTCAAGAAACCGAAGCCGATCTAAAGCTGAATGCCGATAAACTCTTCCATTCGGAACAATTCGTCGAGGCAACCCCACTTTTTTCCCATCTCATTGCGCTCAACCCGAGATCCACAGAATACAACTATAAATACGGGACTTGTCTGTTGTTTAATTCACTTAAAAAACAAGACGCATTCAAATACCTGAATTTCAGTATTACCGATCCATCCATTGCTCCGGAAGCTTATTTCTATCTGGGAAAAGCGTATCACCTGAATTTTCAGTTCAACGAAGCAATTAAGAATTACAACGTTTATATTCAGAAGAGCGGAGGAAAACCCAATCCTGTTTTTGATACCGATCGTCAGATTGAAATGTGTCAGAATGGAAAAAAATTACTCACCACGATTTCGGATCTGGTGGTTTTGGAAAAAAAGGAAATTGAATACGCTTCTTTCTTCCGATTGTATAATCTTTCGAATATTGGAGGAGTCATTCTGATCACAGCAGAGTATCAATCGAAAATAGATAAGAAGAAGAACCACACACCGCTGATCCATTTCCCGGATAAGGCCCAAACCGTTTATTATTCTTCTTACGGAGATTCGGATAAAGGAAGCAAGGATATTTATTGCCGGAAAAGGTTACCCGATGGAAAATGGGGATTGCCGGCTTTGGTTCCCGGAAATGTAAATACGAAATTTGATGAAGACTTTCCGTATTTAAGTCCGAACGGAGAATACTTGTATTTCTGTTCCAAAGGACATAATTCCATGGGTGGATTTGATGTTTTCCGTTCCAGGTTCGATCCGGATAACAATTCCTTCGGTCAGCCGGAGAACATGGATTTTGCGATTTCTTCTCCGGATAATGATTTGTTTTATGTAGTTGACTCCTTGGAGAAGAATGCCTATTTCGCTTCTGCCCGCCAAAGTGAGAATGGAAAGATTCACGTATACAAAGTGCGCGTGGATCGTGTTCCCTTGCAATTAGCGATCGTGAAAGGTCAGTTCCTTTCGTCCATCAATCCCGACAATAAAAAGATCTCGATCAAAGTAGTGGAATTGGCTTCCGGAAATGAAATCGGGGTTTTCAAATCGAACGACAAGGGAAGTTACCTGATCACCTTCCCGAAAGGAGGAAAATATACCTATGAAATCACGGTTGATGGAAGCACCAGTGTCCATAAATCGCAGGTGAGTATTCCGTTCTTGAAGGAATTCAAACCCTTGAAGCAAAAGATTCAGGAAGAATTGCTCGATAAGGAAGATGTGGTTCGGGTGGTCGACCAGTTCAATGAAGAAGTGGATGATGCACAAGGAATTTTGGCAGAAGTCATCCGTGCACGGGCAGAATTGAATGTGAATGCGGGAAGTTTCGATATCAATGCACTGGATTCCCAGAAAGAGAACAAGAAAGTACTGGCTGATATCGGTTTGGAAGGTGCTTCGAATTCAGAGATCATCTCCAAGTTTGAGAAAATTCAGCAAAAGCAAGAGGAAAAGGTGGATGGATTGACCCGTTTGGAAACCGGTTCCCTGGTTGCCATTGTTGACAAAGCCACGCAAGTTGAGGCTTTTCAGGCAGAAGTGAAGAAAGACGTTGCGAAAGCGAATGCTGCCGGCACAGCGGAAGAAAAGAATGCCATTTTATTGGCAGCTAATGATAAGGTGACCAAAATTCAGGAGTTAAAAGAGGAAATTCAGCGAATAGATGTATTTGTAGATAGCATTTCGAAACTCATCCCGAAGGAACAGGAAAAACTGAAATCCATTACTGAACTCAAGGAAGCAGTAAGTAAATCCGTGATTGATGAGAAATACGATCAACTCAAGGATGCGGTTATCGCGAAAGCGGATTTGGTGAAGAGCATCGAGAATGAAAAGGAATCACATCCGGTAGATCATTTGCTTGCTCAAAATGAAGGGATCGGAAAGCAATCCGAGCAATTGAAGAAACAGTTGAATTCATACAAAGAGAGCAGTTCGCAATTGAATAAGGAAATAACGGCTCTTAAGACTGAATTGGCTGATGCGAAGGCGAAAGACCAACCAGCGATCCAATCCAAAATTGACTCCAAAGAATCTGAAAACCAATTGGTTTCTGACGAGGTGAAACGTTTGGATGGTAAAATGGTGGATCTGCAAAAGAAAGAAGTAGCAAATACCAAGCAGATTACTTTCATCAATAATCTACAGCATACAAACGAAAATCGGTCGGCAACACAAGCAGAAGCAGATGCAAAAGTCGAGGCGATCCAATCAAACAATGCGCGCTCGTTGGAATCTTATGTAAAAGATCAGGTGAAGGCGATTGATACCACTCAGGTTACTGCACGAACGAACGATGTGCTTGCTCAGGAATCGAAAACACGTGTGGATGGATTCGAAAAAGATTATTCCATGGCACAAGAGGCGGTGGATAAGCAGACTGATTTGACGCACGAAGAAAAAGTGGCTCTGAAAGTGCAGAACAATGAGCAATTAGAGAAAAAATTGGTTCAGGAGTTGGCAAAAATTGAGGAAGGATTGGCTAAGAATCCAAGTGATACGAAACTGATCGACCAGAAAACAAAAGTCCTTGCGGCTAAGACGGAAAATGCGAAAAAGAAGGAAACCATTCTTTCGGAATCTCAACTTCCTGTCAACACGTCGACTACTCCTGAAAAGGAATTGACAGCACTCATGCCGAATTACGATACGGAACTCAAAACTGCCGGGAATAATTCGAATACGGAAGAGCGTTTGAAAGCCCAGAATCAAGTGGATGAAAATCTGTTGGATCAGGTAGATAAAGAATTAGACCTAGTGTATGAAGCCCTGACGAAAGATCCCTTGAATCAGAAGTTGCAGGATAAAAAAGAAGCACTGACTAGCTTAAAGAAAGACAAGGAGTCGGTTGTCAGGGAACGTCAGGATAAATTGGATGAACTGGAATCGAAACAGAATGAGTTGGTTGCAGCAGTCACGATTGAAAAGGAGTTGACACAGATTGCTCCGTATTACGAAGAGGAAAAGAAAGCAATTGGCGATAAAAACGGGTTGGCGGAACTAAAGGCTTTGAATCAATTGGAGACTAAAACCATCGGGTTCATTGAAGCTGAACTGGTCAATCTGAATTCAAAAACAGATGCGGTCAGTACCAAACGCAAGGAAGTGTTGCAGGATCTGAAAAAGCAGTTTGAAGAGAACATTGCATCCAGAACGGAAGAAATCAAAACAATGACAGCAACTGCAGTTGTTGATCCGAAGAATACGGATAAACCGAATTTGGTGAAGGAGATTCAACCGAACTACGAAGAGAATGTAGCTAAAATTGAAGCAGGTGCTTCGACTCCGGAGGAAAAAAACAAGCTGATCATTGCAGAGGAAGTGAAGCTGTTGGAAGCAATCAAGGACGAACAGGAGAAGGTTCGGAAAGTGATCGGGAAGACCCCGACGGATTCCGTTGCCATCAATAAACTGAACGATCTGAACAAACTGGAAACCATTCACGATTCGAAACTGGAAGAACAGAAACAGACCGCAATTTCTCAAGCGAAAGCCAAATTGAAGGATGAGCAGGTTAGACAGGAAGTCCTTCCGACCTATCAGACTTTAAGCACGGATGAAATTCAGAACTTAAGCAAAGACCAGGCTTTAGAAAAGTTAGACGAAGAAAAGAAATTGCAAGGTGCGATCGAAAAGCAGATTCAGGTAAATACCAAAGCATTGGAAAAAGGGTTCTCGGCAGATAAGGTTGCTGAAAATCAGGTGTTGACTGAATTGTTGCAGCAATCCAAAGAAACGGAAGAGGAACTGAAAGCTTCAGCAAACAAAACACCTGTCGAAACGGTCAATAAGGATGTGGCGAGTTTAGAGACCGTGTTGGGCAGTGAATATGCTTTTGCAATGACTCAAAAACCTAGCAGCAAGGAAGAAGCCGGGAAGCAATTGGAGATTCTAAGTGACTTATCGAAAAAGATCGGATCTGAAATAGAAGAAGAGAAAAGGAAAGATACTCCTGATCAGAAGAAAATCGGGCAATTGGAAAAGCAATTGGAGGACATTCGCATCCGAAAAGGGATTGTTGAAGCTGAAACACCTGTTAAGAATCCGACTTCGGATATGGCAAGTCTGGAAACCTTATTGGGCAACGAATATTCCTTTGCGATGACGCAAAAGCCAACTACGAAGGAAGAAGGATTGAAGCAATTACAGATCTTAAATGAATTGGCGGAAAGTATCGAATCCAAACTCGATGAGGAGAAGCGTTCCGAATCACCTGATCCAAAGAAGATCGGACAGTTGGAGAAGCAATTGGAAGAGATCCGGAAAAGAAAAGAAGTGGTGCTGGCAGAAACGCCTGAACCGGTTGCGATCAAAACAGTTGTTCCGGAAAACCCGACAGCTGATCTGGCAAAGTTGAAAGCGGAAGAGAGTCAATTGAAGAATCAACTCACAACAGCTTCAGCTAAGGAAAAGACAGAAATTGAGAAGAAACTGGCAGCGAATAAGGAAGCACAGCAGAAGATGGAAACCGTTATTCAGGAAAAAACAGTGCTTGCTTTGGGAAATACGACCGCCGAGAAGAAACAAGCTCTGGAAGCTGTTTCAACTTCAGATCCGGTTAAGAATGTCGTTCTGAATCGCGTTTCTCAGCCAAGCAATTCCAAGGATCCTGTTCTCGAAAAAACGAGTCAGGCAACCTTATTGGAAGCAACGACCGAATACCTGAATAGTCAGAAAATCTTCGAAGAAACCAAACAGACCGTTCAGACAGAAACGGCTTTAAAAGAGCAGAAAAGACGTTTTTCAATCGAGATCGGGGAAATTGAAAGTGAACTTCAAAAAGCCGGTTTGGAACCGAAACGAGCTGAAGAATTAACCGATCAAAAGAAAACACTCGAAGATGCGATTGCGAAGATCGATCAGCAAATAACGGCAATCGGGCAAGAGAAAACATACGACCTGATCAAGGATCCTGCATTGACGAAAACGGTTTCGGTTTCCGAGGAACAAGCGATTGCTTCGAACAAGGAATATCCGAAATTGCGCGAACAACAGCAGGAGATCAATCGCTTGAAAGAAGCCGTGAACCGGACAAAGATCCAACTGGAAGAAAAACGCAAAGAATACGTTGAGACAACTGATCCGGCAGATAGAGCTGAGATTCAAGCAGAAATTCAACAGTTATCCAATGAATTGAATGCGAAAGTTGGGGAAATTACTCAGAAAGAAAGTGCCTTGAATCTGGCTTTGAATGGAGTGGAGGGTGATAAGGAAGCTTGGAAGAATGTATTGACACGTGAAGTTCAGCCTAAATCAAGCGTTTCAACCAGTATTGCAGATGTACTTGCTCCTGAAGTTGGAAACGGATTTGAGATCAAGAAGGAAAATCCTACAGAAACACGTGTTATTAAAAAAGCAATTCCTCTTGGAGTGAAAGCACCTACAGGATTGGTTTACCGTGTGCAGGTCGGAGCATTTGCAAAACCGATTCCGGAAGACCTGTTCAGGGAATTCACGCCGGTTACGGGAGAGAAACTGGATAATGGAATCACACGTTATTTAGCAGGTTATTTCGGAAACCGTCAGAAAGTATTGGATGCACAACAGGATATTCGCGCATTGGGTTACAAGGATGCTTTTGTGGTGGCTTATTGCGACGGAAAACGGATCAGTTTGGCAGAAGCACGTCAATTGGAAGACCAAGGGCTTTGCAAGCCGATGACTCAGGATTCCATTGTGATGGAGGTAATCCAAAATGCCATTGCACAACTTCCTTTGGACACGATTGCAAAATACAAGACAGAACCGAAAATATCCGACTATAATAAGGCTCCGGGAGCTGTTGCGGCCATTGCAAGTGAGGAAATCAAAGGATTGTTCTATACCGTTCAGGTCGGTGTTTACAATCGCCCGGCAACTAAAGAGCAATTGCACGACATCAATCCGTTGGTGACACGTCGTTTGGAGAACGGACAGATCCGCTATTCGACCGGAACCTTTCGTTCGGTAGATGAGGCACGACCAAAGAAAGCGGAAGCTGTTGAAAAAGGTGTTTCAGATGCGTTCATTACAGCTTATTTTAATGGGGAACGCATTTCCTTGCAAGAAGCCAAAAAGATGTTGACAGAGCAAGGAGAAGGAATCTTGTTCAAGGAGCAAGACTTACCAAAAGTATTGGAAACACCGGTCAGTGACCAGGTGGCAAAAGAATATGCGAAACAGAATCCGGTGATTGAGAAACCGATCCTGAATCAGGTTGCGCTTGTTTCGAAAGATACCTATCCGGAATATCCGAGAAAGATCATGAACCAGTTGCGTGTCCAGGGAGATTTCTATTTTGATCAAACCGATTTCCGCATTAAAACACAGGCGGGTGAAGAGTTACCTCGTTTAGTGAACAACACGGTTTTGTTCGATACGTTGGTTCAGACACCTGTTAAAGGATCGGAATCGAATGAACTAAATCGGAAGTTGGTTGTAGGAATATGGGACTTTAAGGAAATTCCGGGTTCATGGGCAAACTGGTTGTTGCGGGTAACACTTCCATACGAAGTGAAAACCAATTCCTCGACCATCGAACTTTCGATGAATGTGAGTGGGGAAGAGCAACGCAAGCAGGTCGAAGCACTTTTCATAGCACAAGGAGCACGAATCAAAACGGAATAATTCAAGTCGTCAGGGCGGAAGGTAGCCCGAAAAGTACTAACTTTGTAAAACAAAATAACTCGATGCAAACGCTTGAACAGAACGAAACAGAGGTCTTAGAATTACTCACCGAACAGAAGGATCTGGTTGTATTCAATGACGATTACAATACATTCGACCACGTGATTGAATCTTTGATTAAAGTATGTAAACACGAAGTAGAACAGGCAGAGCAATGTACCTGGATCATCCATTTTAATGGAAGATGTCAGGTAAAACGCGGAGATTACGAAAAATTGGAACCGATGTGTACTGCGCTGTTAGAAAGAGGAATAAGTGCTGAAATCCAGTAATAATTCATTGTAACAAGAAAAAAAGCACAAAGATTATTTGCATAAACGAAAAAAGCACGTATCTTTGCACCCGTCTAAAGACAAGGCTTCGTAGCTCAACTGAATAGAGCACTACATTACGGCTGTAGAGGTTTCAGGTTTGAATCCTGACGAGGTCACTCTGATAAAATGCTCACCCTTTGGGTGGGCATTTTGCATTTCAGGCGATGCGAATTTTTTAATTCGTAATCGATGGAAAGGCAAAATGACCGGGTTTGTGAAACAAACCGAGCATTTTATCCACTGCACGTACCGATGAAGGATCTTTAATCCTGACGAGGTCACAAAAAGAAAAAGACTGTTTAACGAAAGTTAAATGGTCTTTTTCTTTTTGCACTCTTCTCTCGCTTTCACACTCACTCTGACGTCTTTTTCTTTCAGAACGAGAATCGAGAATGAGAGCGGAGAATGGGGTGAGTAATAAAAGTCTTCAACAAATCAGAAGTCCATTTGACGATTTATGAGAAATGTTTGATTTTTGCTCCTGAATACTGCCAGAACGTAAAGTCTACGGGCGTTATAGATAGTTAAGCTTTAGGCGTGTCACATTCGAGAGATGTATAGATCAGATATCGCCTAAGCAGAGTTGAAGGTGTACTATTAATTATTTTTTACTTTCTATCAAATCAAAATATATATTTGGAGTGTGTGTATAAAATCTAACATTCTTTTCAACGGTTCAGGTGAATAATAGAATCCGACAAGGTCGATGTTACCATTCATAAAACATGGATCTTCTGAACTGAAAGTTTTGATCGATACATTATTCTGATAATAAGTAATATAACTTGATTTATACAAACCAGAGCATGTACTCATTGCAGTAGGTCCAATATACTTTTGATAATTCGATTCTGTTTTTACCAAGCATTCATTAATTAAGTAATAACTCTCACTCTTCATATAATTCCATGAAAATTTAATTCTAACTACTGAAGTGTCTAACATTTTGAATGTTACGAACGGAATTGTTAATGAATCTTCTTGATTAAATAGGTTATTAAATTCAGGGTGTACTTTCAGGAACATTTCAAGAACAGAGTCAGCGACAGAATAGCTTTCATACAATGAATCAACAGTTTGTTCATTTAATTGTTGTTGTATTTTAATTATGGTGGAATCAACCTCTTCTGATTCTTTAATCTGAGAATGAGAAACTAAAGGGGGCAAAACTCCAATGAAAAGAATGATGAAAAATTTACTAATCATGATTTGTTATACCATCTAATCGATTAAAAGTTCAAAAAATAATGAAGATAAAGTTTGGGGGCGACTCTTGAACATAATAAGCTATACACCATGTTTTTCAATCGTTTCAAGTCGTAAAACCCTTTCCAAATCCTCCCACAAAAAGTTAGAAGTTTCCCCGCAAGAGGTCACAACAAAAAGAAAAGCATTGCGAAAGTGATGCTTTTCTTTTTTCCTCATTCCCGTTCTGTTTCTCATTTTGTCCTGCTTTTTCAAAGATGTTTTTTCTTTTTGCCCTCAGTACTCACTCTCACTCTGTTTTCAGAGCTTTTTTTAGAACTGAGTTTGAGTTTGAGTTTGAGAGTGAAAAGACAGTTTGAGTGTGGGTGGGCGATGTTTATTTTCTTGTTTTGTCAGGAATTTTGATAATGCGTAAATGCCGACCCCGGATAGTCGTGGCAGCGCCCGACCAGCGGGAGGGACTATAACGGATAGCCGGATAAGGGCACAAAAAAAACTCTAAACTTCTGTGATTTGGTCTTGTGGGAGGTGTTCTTTTTTCTTAAATTCAACTGCCTGAATACATGAATGATGACAGTACACAAGATCCGACTTTCCACTTTTCGCCATAGAAATCAGCTGCAATTGGGCTTTCATTTTGCTTGGGATAAAGGGAGGGTTGCTGAAATAAAAGGTCAATTTCCACTGGCGCTTTGGACGAAAACTCATTGCTGTTGGTATGTAGCATTCACG